>JBMYSZ010000064.1:0-500 GCA_049603835.1 Mangrovicoccus sp. | reverse complement strand
GCTTTTGCAGGTCTCGCAATAAGTCCACGATCTGCGCCTGCACCGACATATCCAGCGCGCTGGTGGGTTCGTCCAGCACGATCAGCCGGGGCTTCAGGGCCAATGCCCGCGCCACCGCCACCCGCTGCCGCTGCCCGCCGGAAAACTCATGGGGGTAGCGGTCCATGGCCGCCGGGTCCAATCCCACTTCGCCGAGGGCCTCGGCGACCCGGGCGCGCCGCGCCTCCCAATCCAGCGCGGGTTCATGCACTTGCAATCCTTCGCCGACGATCTGCGCGATGGACAAACGCGGCGACAGGCTGCCAAACGGGTCTTGAAACACGATCTGCATATCGGCGCGCAAGGGCCGCATGTCCGCCCATGAGGCGTTCTGGATCGGTTGCCCGGCGAAATTTATGGCGCCCCGGCTGCGGTCCAGCCGCAAAAGGGCACGGGCCAGGGTGGATTTGCCCGATCCGCTCTCGCCGACCACACCCAGGGTTTCGCCTTCCCGCAGGCGG
>JBMYSZ010000063.1:0-506 GCA_049603835.1 Mangrovicoccus sp. | reverse complement strand
GTGTGCATTGTTCAGTTGTTGAACCAGACACAGGCGAAGCATACGAGCGTGACCCACGCGGCACAGCGCAAAAAGCAGAGGCCTACCTGAAATCGTCAGGCATTGGTGACGCAGCATTCATGGGCCCAGAAGCTGAATTCTTCCTATTCGATGATGTACGCTTCCAAAACTCAATGAACAAAGTTTCATTCGAAGTTGACGCAATTGACGCGGCTTGGAATACAGACACAGAATATGAAATGGGCAACACTGGCCACCGTCCAGGGGTCAAAGGCGGCTATTTCCCTGTAAACCCGGTGGACGATGGCCAAGACATCCGTTCAGAAATGCTATCAACAATGAAGCGTTTGGGCATGAAAGTTGACAAGCACCACCACGAAGTGGCGTCCTGTCAGCACGAATTGGGCCTGATCTTTGACAGCCTAACAAAACAAGCGGACGAGCTGCAGAAATACAAATACGTGATCCACAATGTTGCACAAGCCTACGGCAAATCAGCGACATTC
>JBMYSZ010000062.1:0-512 GCA_049603835.1 Mangrovicoccus sp. | reverse complement strand
TGTGGTTGGATAATAAACCAACTTTTGCAGGTTTTCTGCACCCACCAACTCGGCCATCAATTCATCGTTTTTGACTTGATCCACCAGTTGGCGACCATATTCCAATTCCGCAACTTCGCGGCAGGTATGTGTCAGGATGATCTGATCAAAATCTTCATAGGTTTGTGGTTCACGAATAAGTGAGGCGAAGGGCGCAATTCCCGTACCCGTGGCGAAAAACCACAAACGTTTCCCGGGCAGCAGCGCATCATGCACCAATGTGCCCACAGGTTTGGGGCGCAAAATGATCTGATCGCCTGATTTGATATGCTGCAAACGGCTGGTCAAAGGGCCATCTTGGACCTTGATCGAATAGAATTCTAATTCGTCATCCCACGCGGGTGAGGCGATTGAATAGGCGCGCAAAAGCGGTTTTCCATCATCCTTCAACAGGCCGATCATCACAAATTCACCTGATCTGAAACGCAGGGATTGTGGACGGCTGACACGGAAGGAAAAAAGACGATCTGTCC
>JBMYSZ010000061.1:0-527 GCA_049603835.1 Mangrovicoccus sp. | reverse complement strand
GCCGCTTGTTCATGCAAAATATTCCAGAGCACCCGAAACCAGAAGTTCGATCTGGACGATACGACACAGAATGGGGCACACCGAGCTTTTCCCAGACAGCTGACTCAAGAAACTGCCATCCCGGGGGCCATTCTCCCCGTCGCGCGTTCGGCCCCTGGAAGACCGGGGGCAAACCAGGTTCGATGCGAAAAATCGGGGGGTCCACAGGACGTTGCGCCCCGGTTCACAAGGCGCAAACCTCACCCATCTCGGTTCAAAACCTCAGACGGCCTTTCAGGCCATCCCCAGCGCTTCCTTGTACATCTCCAGCACCGCCTCTTCCTCGGCGATGTCATCGGGTTCGCGCTTCCTGAGCGCGATCACCTTGCGCATCACCTTGGTGTCATAGCCGCGCCCCTTGGCCTCTGCCATGACTTCCTTCTGCTGGTCGGAAATGTCCTTTTTCTCCGCTTCCAGCCGCTCGTAGCGTTCGATGAACTGGCGCAGTTCATCGGCTGTCACGCGATAGCTGTCGGGCGGGCCGCCCA
>JBMYSZ010000060.1:0-535 GCA_049603835.1 Mangrovicoccus sp. | reverse complement strand
ACGTCGGGCAGGAACAGCCCCGCGACAAAGACCAGCGCCACGGTGATCACGGCCAAAAGCCCGATGGTCAGCCCAACACCCAAAAGCAGCACCCGGCGGAAACGGCGATCCCAGATCTGGCCCAGCGCTTTGAAGAAATCCGCGAAAATCATGCCGATACCCAGCTGACTTTGGCATCCAGATCCGGGCGCGGGCGTTCGGGTGGGGCCATACGCTCGGTCCCGATATGGATGAAGCCCGCGATGCTCTCCTCTTCGGACAGCCCCAGCCCCTCTTGCACGAAAAGCGCGTCGTGGCTGGCCCAACCAGACAGCCAATTGGCCCCCCAACCGGCCGCAAGTGCTGCGTTCAACAGCGCAAGGCACACGGCGCCCGCCGAATAAAGCTGCTCCACATGCGGCACTTTTTCCGAAGCGACCGGCGAAAACACCACCGCCACGGCGAGATCGGCGTTGCCATATTGTGCCACGGCCTTGCCGACCTTGTCGGGGTCGATCCTCAGTGCCTCGGCCCGGGCGGGCACCATGCCTGCCAA
>JBMYSZ010000059.1:0-552 GCA_049603835.1 Mangrovicoccus sp. | reverse complement strand
GTAATCTTCGACCTCGTAGGTTTCGGCGTTGACCACCGCCACGTGGTTCGACGGCCCAAGCGCCACAAAGGCGTGGGTCTCGCCGTTGGTCAATTCAAACCCCACCGGCTGGACGCGATCGGGATGCACATTGGCCACGTCAAAACTGATCTTGGCTTTTTCGGTTTGCGTGGCCACGTCAAACACCGAAATCGTGCCGCCAATCTCGGCGCTGACCCAAAGCTCGGTGCCGTCCTTGACGAATTCCGCGTGGCGCGGGCGGGAATCCACCAGTGTATTGGCAAAGAGGTCCTGGCTTTCCGTGTCGATCCAATGGGCCATATTGGTGGTTTCCGAGGTGGTGATGGCGATCTTGCCATCGGGCGAAACGGCCATGCCTTCCGGTTCGATCCCTACATCGATCTGAGCCACCACCGTCCGGCTCTGCGTGTCGACCACCGTGGTGATCGCATCGTCCTCATTGGCGATGTAGAGGTGGCGATTGTCCGGGTGCAGGACAAATTGTTCCGGGTCTTCACCAGAGGGCAGATCGTGCAGAACCTCGCCGGTCTC
>JBMYSZ010000058.1:0-644 GCA_049603835.1 Mangrovicoccus sp. | reverse complement strand
GAAAACGCCATAGAAAGGCCCACATACCCCAAATATAAAAATGGAGGGTGAAACGCCAAACCCGGGTCCTGCAACAAGGGATTCAAGTCCTGACCGTCCAAGGGCACAGGTGCCACTCGTAGGAACGGGTTTGAGGTAAAGATACAAAATGCCAAAAACGACGCGCCTATCATCCCCTGTACCGCGATCACACGGGCGCGGAATGTGGGTGTCAGGTTTTGTCCAAACCATGCGGCACAGGCCCCAAAGAGGGCAAGGATCAGAATCCAAAGTAGCAAAGATCCCTCGTGATTGCCCCAAACACCGCTGATTTTATAAATCATAGGTTTCAACGAATGCGAATTCAGAACAACCAATTGTACGGAAAAATCCGATGTCATAAAGGCATGCGTTAATGCCCCAAAAGCAGCAAGCACTAGAACAAATTGTGCCGTTGCTGCAGGCATGGCAAAGGCCATAAGCCCATGTCGATTAAGGGACGCGCCGATCAGTGGCAGGCTGGATTGAAGCAGCGCCACCATAAAGGCAAGGATAAGTGCGAAATGTCCAAACTCTGTAATCATAAACCCGACTATAGGGTGCTATGATCCCGCTTACCATGTCTAAATGAGGTGAATTTTGTCGCAACCTTACGTTCCGTTGCG
>JBMYSZ010000057.1:0-667 GCA_049603835.1 Mangrovicoccus sp. | reverse complement strand
CCACCTGGATCTTTACGATTGCACGAAATAAGAAAATTGACGCCCTTCGGAAAGCTTCCCGCCCAGAGCCGGACGAACTCCCTTGGGGTCCAGATCACGAACCTGATCAGGCGGATGTGATCGCACTACAACAGGAAACAGACAGACTGGGTCGCGCACTTGCCGAACTCCCAGAAAAGCAGCGCAAGTTGGTTGAACGTGCCTATTTTGGCGACCTAAGCCACCGAGAACTTGCAGATGAAACCGGGCTTCCCCTTGGCACAATCAAATCGCGCATTAGATTGGCGTTGGAGAAGCTGAGACACGCAATGAGCTGATAATGACACCGCAACCGATTACACATCATATTGATGACGCACTTTTGATGGCCTATTCGGCGGGCACCCTGCCCGAGGCCTTTTCACTCGCCATCGCGACGCACATCAGTATGTGCGATGAATGCCGCGCAACACTCGAAAGCTTTGACGCAGTCGGCGGACAAGTGATGGAGGATCAATCCCCCGTCACCATGAACGACGATGCATTTACCAAAACCATGGCTATGGTTGGAAAACAATCGATCCAACTACCACAACCCGCAAATGATATCCCCTCTGTCTTGGCGGGATATGTTGGTGGGTCACTGGATGACGTTGAATGGCGCTCCCTTGGTGGTGGCATTAAACAA
>JBMYSZ010000056.1:0-700 GCA_049603835.1 Mangrovicoccus sp. | reverse complement strand
TCAATCCGCGGCTTATTTGCGGGTTTGGTTGCGCTCATCTGTAAGAGCTTTTCCAAGAGCGCTATTTCCGCCGCACTATTTTCCGGTTGCGCCTGTTTTAACCCTGCTCGGAGCGCCTCGCAGCCCCCTTCTTGGCGCAATCTGGCAACTAAGGCGAGTCCCAAGCGTTCAGATATCTCGCTTGGAAAATGTAGCAAATCTCCAAGTTGATCCGCCAATTCTACGAAGCTGCCAATCTTAGATCGTTTTGCGCGCGACGCACTCGCAAACAGTTTTCGCAATGCCGTATTTTGGTCCGGGAAAACCCCTTGGGATGTGATCTCAGAAATAAGTCGAGCACGCTCAAAATAACTTAGGCCTACCCGAATTTCATTTTCTTCGACCATAGCCACATAGCTTTCAGCAGCTTCACGCTTGGGGCGCAGCAAAGCGCGAATCTTGGAAAAGCGCGCTTCTCCTGTTTCTGCGTAAAGCTCGTTTAAGGCAGTCAAACGGCGCCAGCCTGAAATCAAACCATAACGATAAACCGTCCCCAATTTATCGATCGTCTCTGGTTCTAACTTGGTAATCTCAGCTGGCATACGCTGACCATGGCTGCGCATCGAAGATTTGAGGGCCTCCAATTCCTCACGATCCAAAACGACTCGGTCTCTGGTTAAAAAGCCAGGGCTAACTTCCGCCAATGGTACATCAAGGATCA
>JBMYSZ010000055.1:0-728 GCA_049603835.1 Mangrovicoccus sp. | reverse complement strand
CTGGAGCGTGTCAATTTCGAAGGTCAGCAATTGCGAATGTTGACCCCAAATGCACTGGCCGGGACCCAGGTTCTGATTGTCACCGGCGACAGCGACCCCGATCATCCCCCCGCTACGGACTCCGCTATCGGCGATTTCCTGACGGAACAGGGGATGATCAGCCGCTTTGTATACTTACCCGACCATGACATCACCGGAAACGGACACATGATGATGCTCGAACGCAACAGCGATCAGATCCTTGATCTTATCCTAGTTCTTATCAACGAGTCGTAGAGAATCAGCCCAACGCAAACACAGGATACGGGCTCTGCTCAGCGCTCGTCCAGTTGAGAAAATGGTGGGTATGACAGGGATTGAACCTGTGACTCTGGAGCAGCCCCCTGAAAGTGGTCCACCAACTGGGATAGCTTTGTCCCATAGATTGGAGGATCAGCGATGGCTGCAAAACGAGAGAAGCCGAAAGATATTGTATCTAAGCTTCGACAGGTTGAAGTGCTGCAGGGACAAGGTGTGACACTTGTCGAGGCGGTGCGTCAGATCGGCGTGACGCAGCAAACGTTTTATCGATGGCGTAAACTTTATGGCGGGATGCAGCAGTCACAACTTGCTCGGCTGAGAGAGATTGAGAAAGAGAACCAGAGGCTGAGACGGGCGGTGTCTAATCTGAGCTTGGACGAGCTCATTCCAACCGAGGCAACCAGGGGAAACTTCTTAACCTTCGCGTC
>JBMYSZ010000054.1:0-736 GCA_049603835.1 Mangrovicoccus sp. | reverse complement strand
GTTATGAGTTTCGTATGAAAATGCATATCGAATTCCGCCATCTGCGCACGGTCAAAGCCATTCATGAAAATGGGGGCGTATCGAATGCAGCGGATATTTTGAATATCACGCAAAGCGCGCTGAGCCATCAGATCAAAAACCTAGAAGAGCAAACAGGGATCGAATTATTTGTGCGCAAATCCAAACCGTTGCGCCTGACGGCGGCTGGTATGCGTCTGTTGCGGTTGGCCGATAAAATTCTGCCCGAGGTCGATGCCATTCAGGCCGAATTCGAAGGATTGCGCAGTGGAAAATCAGGGCGCCTTCATATCGCGATTGAATGCCACGCCTGTTTTGAATGGCTGTTTCCTGTGCTTGAAAGATTTCGTAAATCTTGGCCCGATGTGGATGTGGACATCAGACCAGGGTTGGCATTTGACGCCCTGCCAGCCTTGGAAAAAGAGGATGTAGATTTGGTCGTGTCATCAGACCCTGAAAACCTACCCGGCATCACATTTTCGCATCTGTTTGAATATGCGCCTGTTTTCGTGGCATCGGCGCAAAATCCATTGGCGGAAAAAGCCTTTATCGAGGCCGAGGATTTCCGCGATCAAACCCTGATCACATATCCCGTTGAACGCAGCCGATTGGATCTGTTTTCACAGCTTTTGATCCCGGCCAAGGTGGAACCTGCATCCATCCGTCAAGTGGAACTCACAGCTGTGATCCTCTTGCTGGTTGCGTCGAATAGGGGGGT
>JBMYSZ010000053.1:0-737 GCA_049603835.1 Mangrovicoccus sp. | reverse complement strand
GCGAAACACAGGTTATTCACGGCGTTGATCTTGATATCAAAGATGGGGAACTGTGTGTTTTCGTTGGCCCCTCTGGATGCGGTAAATCCACCCTGTTGCGGATGATTGCAGGATTAGAGCAAACCAGCGCAGGCACAATCACAATCGGTGATCGTGATGTCACCACGGCGGATCCTGCGGATCGTGGGGTTGCGATGGTGTTCCAAAGCTATGCGCTTTATCCACATATGACGGTCGCAGAAAACATGGGGTTTGGCCTAAAGATGAATGGTGTGCCCAAGGGTGTTGTGCGCGAAAAGGTGTTGGAAGCCGCGAAAATCCTAAAGCTTGAGGATTATCTGGATCGCCGTCCCAAGGCGCTGTCGGGCGGACAACGGCAACGCGTTGCCATCGGACGTGCCATTGTCCGTGGACCCGAGGTGTTTTTGTTCGATGAACCCCTATCAAACTTGGATGCGGCACTGCGCGTTCAAACGCGGATTGAAATCGCGCGCCTGCACGAACGGTTGTGCACGACAATGATCTATGTCACCCATGATCAGGTCGAGGCGATGACTCTGGCTGACAAAATTGTTGTCTTGCGCGGCGGAAACATTGAACAAATTGGGGCGCCCATTGATCTATATGAAAATCCACGAAATATGTTTGTTGCGGAATTTATTGGCAGCCCCAGTATGAATTTTTTCAACGCCTCTGATCTAAGCGAGGCGGGACAAACTCTGTTAAAACCTGGTGCG
>JBMYSZ010000052.1:0-743 GCA_049603835.1 Mangrovicoccus sp. | reverse complement strand
GGCGGTGGTCTCTGGATAAATAGCATGGACCATGCTCGCATAGGTCAACTCATGTTGAACAAGGGCCAATGGGCTGACGCGGAGATCATTCCTGAGGAATGGATTGACCAATGCCTTACGCCATGTGCTTTAGCACCATACTATGGTTACTTATGGTGGCTGAATGCTCCCGAAGGAGGGATGTTTCCAGGGGCACCAACGAACGCATACTGCGCAATGGGTGTAGGAACTCAAATTATTTATGTTGATCCAGATAATGACCTCGTGGTCGTTGCCAGATGGATCGAAAAAGACAAAGTATCAGAGTTTATCAAGCTGATATTGGCAGCTGTTAGTAGTTAACTTTTAATCAGTGGGTCACAGGTTCGAATCCTGTACGGCTCACCACTATCACAAACTAATATATGGTTTTAGTCGCCTATATTTAGGCGGTGATCCAATTTTAGTGAGTATCCGTAATACACTAGGAATGGATGCACATTAGGATAGCACATGGTTGCGAAACGACTGTTGTTAATGTTCGCTTTGGCATCTTTGTGTTGGGGCGGTGCAGTGATAGCTGAAGATTTATCTACATCGGGAAATTGGGTCTATTTTTCAGACACGGTCATGGGGGGTAGATCAAGCGGCACAGCCGAACGTGTGAATGTCGATGACCGCGCTGTAATAAAGCTTACCGGAAATGTCACAACCGAAAATAATGGTGGATTTATTCAAGTCAGGCGGGAAATAGACGCAGGACA
>JBMYSZ010000051.1:0-825 GCA_049603835.1 Mangrovicoccus sp. | reverse complement strand
CGCGACATTGGCCTTTTGCCAGGACACCCAGGCCGAAGCCTACGACTACCCGGTTGCATTTTTTGAGCCGCGCGTCTGGCATATCCGCCGCCCCGGCGTGGACGACGACGAGGTCGCGCGGGTGGCCGCGATCATCAAAGAGGCGCAAAACCCGGTGATCATCGCGGGCGGCGGCGTGATCTATTCGCAGGCCGAAGACACGCTGGCGGAATTCGCGACCCGGCACGGCATTCCCGTGGCGGAAACCCAGGCCGGCAAATCGGCCTTGCCGCAAAGCCATCCGATGAATTTCGGAGCCTCCGGGGTCGATGGCTCGGCCGCGTCGAACACCATCTCGGAGAGCGCCGATGTGGTCATCGGCGTCGGCACGAGGCTGCAGGATTTCACCACCGGATCGCGCACGATGTTCGGCCAGTCGGCCCGGCTGGTCTCGGTGAATGTGCATGGCTATGACGCGGCCAAACATGGCGCCGAAAGCCTGGTGGGCGACGCGCGTGTGGCGCTGCTGGCGCTGAGCGACGCATTGGGAGACTACAAGGCCGATGCATTTGACGCCCGGATGCGCGAAGACTGGCTCGACGCCGTCGACGCCCATTGCGCCCGCCCCGAAGATCAGGCGGCCAAACCGACCGACGCGCAGGTGATCGGGGCGGTTCAGCGCGCCACGGATGAAACGGCGGTGGCCATGTGTGCCGCGGGTACCATGCCCGGAGCCCTAAAGCTGCTCTGGCAGCCCTCGCAGGGCGGCTATCACATGGAATATGGCTATAGCTGTATGGGCTACGAGGTGGCAGGCGCCATGGGCATCAAGCTCGCCACACCGGA
>JBMYSZ010000050.1:0-3122 GCA_049603835.1 Mangrovicoccus sp. | reverse complement strand
ATTAATTTATCTTTTCTTGAAAGCTTTTTAGGTGTTGCTTCATCGATATGCATATTTAAATATTTTCTGTTCATTTATCTTTCAGCTCTAAATGATATTAGAATTGATGTGATGAATAAAGGGCCGTTTAGACAAATTATTTGGAGATGGGTTCCCGTACTTCGATCAATTTGTTCCTATTCCTTTGGGCGCGCTAGAGTTCGTACACTCAAGTTTATTTTACTGACATTTATCGGTATGGGCTCGTGGGTATTGTTTTGGATAGCATTAGGCTATGTAGCAGGAGAAATTGCACAACGTTTAGGAATTTTCATAACTCTTGTAATCTCGGCTATTTTCACATTTTTGGTTCGAAAGATGATTTTCAAGATAGCGAAAGGTTTGAAGCAGATATAAGCAAAAAAAGTTTGCACTATCTCTGAATTAGCTTTTGCTTCGCCGCAACAAGCGCCGCATTCGCTTCAATACTTTGCGAGTTCAGCACGGAGATTTCTGGCTGGAGGGTTTTCTGATCGTGCCTTTCCTCCCGCTCAATCCGGTCAATAAAATAGTCCATAATCTGAAACCCAAAATACTCCACCAGCCGCTTGCCTTTGTTAATGTAGGCGATTTCGCCGCGCGAGCGGGCGCGGTCGAGGGTGGCGTGGCTGACGCCGATGATGCGGGCGGCCTCCGCGCCGCTGAACCGCCCATAAAGGGCGATATCCATGGCGGCTGCCATCTCTTCGCGCAGTTGCTTGCGGTCTGCGTCATCCATCGGGGGGCGAACAGCTTGGCAGTGTGATCCCGAAGGTATCGTGCGCCAGGAAGGTTATCGGCACCGGCAGGATCGCGATCAGGCAACCAAGAATGACCAGGGCTAGTCCTCGCCCTCCTTGCCGCCGGAACAGATAAACAAACGCACCCGCGCAGAAGAACGCGAAGCCGAAGAACCAGCGATAGACTTCCGTCACGTCCCATAACCCGCACCAGGCATTTGCCAACATCACAGCATCTCGTCATCGCGCCCGCCGGGACGGCGGGCGTTCGACCCAGGGTGTTGGCGCGCGCGGTTCTGGTTACTTTGACGACGGGCCACTTGCTCCGCCCCGCCCTTTAGCAGGCCGATGCACACCCGCATTGTCAGCTCAGTACAAAACATTGCGAGCCCGTGTATGCCCCGGAGTAATAGGGTGATGAACCCCACGAGGCTTAACCCGTGGCATCCATGATGGCATAGTCATCCGGGGTTGGTGGCTTGTCGTGGGGCAAGAGCTTCACCACAGTGCCATAGCCCCAGGCGGTGACGACTTTTTCTTCTTCGTGGGTTTTCACGCCAGAGACAGGCGTGCGGGACGCCATCCCAATGAGACCGATCACGGCATTCGCCATGCCTGCCCCGGAGATTTTCGAAAACGCGGTATCCGTCTCCAACCCGAAGCGGGTAAACAGCACCGCATCGCCCTTCAGGTACTGGCATTGCAGCCAGAGCTTTTCCTTCACACCGGCAAAGGCATCACCGGGCTTTACACCCTGGCCTTTTTGGTGCTGTGACATGGCCTGATCGAAGGCATAGACCACATCAACCACCTGATAAGGCACACCCGCGCCGCCTGTGGAGATGTTGCGGGTCAGGGCTTCGGCGATGTCGGCAGCGCGCTGCGCTTCGAAAGCCTCTTCCGCTTCGCGGGCCTTACGTTCGGCAGTCAGGCGCTTGGCTTCGGCATCGGTGGCCTGTTTGGCCTTAGCTTCCTCGCGGTCACGCTCGCGTTGTTCCTTCAGTTTTTCGGCATGGTCGCCGAGGGTTTTCTTGACCTTGTCAAACATCGTCACTGGGGCTCCCGGTGGTATCGGAATGATGGTATGCAAACGTTAGGCGAGGCGCGAAAGACGCACAATGGCAATTTCATCAAAAGGCGGAAAGAGTCGCTTAATACGCACTTAAGAGTGTGTATCGCGCAGGCACCGGGAGATGCTATATCTGTGGCGTCACCTGTTTAGAGCGCACTTATGGGTTTGCGAGGCAAACCCGGTCGCACAGGTCTCGTGCTCAGGTGCTTTTGGAGGTTCCTTGTGGCCATCTATAGCCTGCAACACAGTGCCGTTGGCCGAACGACCCACGAGCCGGGAACGGCAGGGGCGCATATCCGCTACATCACACGCACGTCGGCCAAGCCGTCGCTGATTTGCGCGCGCATGCCGCATGATCGCTATGCGGCAGAACGCTGGATCAACACCCAGGAAGACGCTGATCGTAAGAACGCGCGTGTCTGCGACAAGTTCATCATCGCGCTCCCCAGAGAGCTAAACGCTCTTGCGAAGTCGAAGCTGGTTCGGTCCTTTGCCGAGAGACTGACCAAGGGCAGAGCCCCTTGGTATGCCGCCATTCACGGCAGCGGCAAAGACCGCCATAACCCGCATGTGCATCTGGTGATCCGGGACCGCGACATCGAGACTGGCAAGCGGGTTATTGGTATGTCGGAGAAAGGCTCCACAGAAATCGTCCGAAAGTTGTGGAGCGATGTTGCCAACGACCATTTAGCGATGGCAGGATTTACAGCGCGGATATCGCACGAGACCCTGGAGGCTCAGGGCATCGAGCGGAAACCGCAAACCCATCGCGGCCCCGAGACCAAATCCCGCGCCGCGAATGATGAGGTGGACATGGACGTCATAGCCAGAGACGCGCCTGAGTCAGCGCCAGGGGCCAAGCCTGATCCGGAGGCCGCCAAGCTGCATCAGATCAAACAGCTTTGTGAAGCCGTTGCGGAATACCGCCACCTCGTTGACGCCTTGGAGGCCGAAAAGGCAGCCCAGACCAAAGCCGCTGAGCTGGAGCTGATCGCCATCACCAAGCAGGAACAGGCCGCTGCGGACCAAGCCAGCCTTGCAGCCAAGCGTCAGGACGTGGTGGAGGCTGAAGCAACCTATGCCGCGCTTAGCCCCAGCGGGCGTAAATTAGGTCTTGGCTTCCTGGGGATTGGCAGTGCCAAACGCCAACAGGCTAACCAAGCCGCCCAGGCGCTCAAGATCGCCCAGCAGGCCGAGGCCGTCGTCGCCCGAGCCGCCCAGCACTCAGCGGGCGAAGTCCAAGAAGCATGCCACCGCCGCGACACCGCTTGGGCCGACGTAGAACGCCGCCA
>JBMYSZ010000049.1:0-3865 GCA_049603835.1 Mangrovicoccus sp. | reverse complement strand
GTTCAGGCATGGCCGTGGCGGCGTCCTGGATGGCCCCTTCCCAGGCGGTTCCCGTCTTGCCCTCAAAGGGCTGGCTGGCATAATTCTCTGCAGCCTGTTTGGCTGCGGTGTTTGTGGCTTGAGGCAACACGATCAGATCAGCACCGGCGTCTATAGCCACGACGATTTCGTCTACGCCCCCCAAATGGAGTGGATTAACCCGCACAGCAATGTCAGCTTTGGCGGTTTTAAGGTCAGAAACTGTGCCCGACAAAACAGCGCGTGCTTCTTCTTTTCGATCCTGCGGTACAGCAGCCTCCAGATCTAGTACGATGGCATCAGCGCCGCGCATAGCAGCGCCTTCGATCAACCGGTTTTTGAGAATTGGTACAAAGAGAAGTGAGCGCCACATTAAACGATCCCTTTGTCTCTTAGTGTTGCAATTTGATCCGAGGTGAGACCGATCTCGGCAAGAACCTCGTCACTGTTTTGTCCCTGTAAGGGCGCCGGCGTGCGCACAGTTGCAGGCGTCTTGGAAAGCCGGGGAAAAGGTGCATGCATAGGAAGGGCGCCGTGGTCTGGGTCAGCATAAGTTCTTACGACCTCGCGACCTTGGATATAAGGATGTGCCATCAGATCGGCGATGTCGCAGATCGGCCCGACTGTGATCCCGCGCTCTTCAAAATAAATCAGGTTCTCTGCCACTGTCCTTTGGGCGAAAAACGCACCAACGATGGCCTCGAGCTCTACGCGGTTTTGCACCCGATCGGGGTTGGTCAGGAAACGCGGATCTGTGACCAAGTCGGGGCGCTCGATAGCGTTAGCGAGCTTCTCCCACATCGACTGCATTGTGGCCGACATCGTGACATAGCCGCCATCCGCGCATTCATAGACATTGCGCGGCGCAGCCACGTCGCCCCAATTGCCGCAACGCTTTGGGACAGAACCGTCGATCTCATGAGCAGTCGCCATAGGCCCTAGGATGCTAAACAATGGCTCGAAGAGAGATAGATCTACAACTTGTCCCCGCGCCAGACCTTGATCGCGTGCCCGCAGTGCAGCAAGCACCGCGCCATAGCCTGCCAGCCCCGCAATCATATCCGCGAGCGCCAAGGGTGGTAGCAGCGGCTCACGATCCGCGAAACCAGTCATTGCTGCAAAACCGGACATGCCCTCAATAAGGCTACCGAACCCGGGTTTGTGCGCGTACGGCCCCGTTTGCCCCCAACCAGACACGCGAACGATCACCAAATCTGGGTTCCTTTGCATCAGTTTATCCGGCCCTATGCCCCATTTCTCAAGCGTTCCGGGAACGAAGTTCTCGACGAAGACATCGGCGGTCTTGACCAGTTTCAGTAGAACCTCTCGCCCTTCTTCAGAGCGAGGATTCAGCGACAGCGACCGTTTCGAACGGCTGTATTCCTTCCACCAGCTCTCGTGCTTTCCAAACCTCCGCAGGTCATCGCCCACGCCTGGACGCTCGACCTTGATCACATCTGCGCCGAAGTCAGCGAGCATATGCGTCAGCATGTTTCCCGCGGCAAGGCGCGTTAGGTCCAGCACCCTCAGTCCGGAAAGCGGCGAAGCCGCGCCGTCTTCGAAAGGCGCTGGATCGGTCATCTGCCCATCCCTTCTGTGAGCGCACGTGCCTCGTCCAAATAGGCTTGCTCCATGACCCGTTGCTGAGGTAGCCCCACGAGGTCAGTGTAGGCCTGAAAACCAATGCCGTGGTGCATCGCATCACGCAGATCGCCGTTCTTCAAGAGATCGCGGTAGAACGCCTGCAGCGCCTTTACGACGGTATGGGTGGCTGCGACGGGCATGGCGCAGGCGGCGTAGCCCATGTCCTGAAACTCTGCGGCCGACAGCAGCGGAGTGGCACCGCCATCGATCAAGTTAACCATGCAATGGCCTGTGAGTTCCTCGGGGATCCGACGAAGCTGGTCGAGATCGGTCGGGGCTTCTATGAAAAGAATGTCTACGCCGATCTCGTGGTAGAGCGCCATGCGGTCCAGTGCCTCTTGGAGCCCGTCGGTGGCGATGGCATCCGTGCGCGCCATAATCATGGTATCGCCCTGGCGCGCGTCCAGCGCCGCTTTCAACTTACCCGCCATCTCCTCGATGCTAATAATGGCTTTGCCCGCCATATGGCCGCAGCGTTTGGGAAAGAGCTGATCCTCTATAAAGAAGCCACCCACGCCAGATCGTTCCAACACCCTCACAGTTCGGGCAACATTTGTGACATTGCCAAAGCCGGTGTCGCCATCAGCAAGGATCGGGACTCCGATCCGGTCCACCATCCGGGCGTAGTAGTCGCCCAGCTCGGTCAGCGACAATTGCGAGCTGTCTGGGCGCCCAAGCAGGGATGCCGTCGCCGCGTATCCACCCGCCGCGATGGCTTTCGCACCGCAGCTTTGGGCAACAAGGGCGCTTAGAGTGTCATGAACGCCGGGCAAAACCGTAATCTCTGGGGCTTCAATGAGCTTGCGTAATTGTGCTCCGGCAGTTGTCATATCTTGGACTCCGTACTGATATTGGGATTAGCCGCGCGCAAACTGCGCAGAAAATAGAAGAGCGTCAGGCCAGCAAGGCCCAAAAGCACAATGGCGATCGGATACTCAACGATCCTGAACCAGTCTCCGCTCATAAGCGCGGTGCTCTGCGCAATCGAAATCTCGAAGCGGGGGCCAAGAAAAAATGCGATGATAAAGATGACGATGGAAAATCCGTAACGGGTCATGATGTATCCAAGCGCTGCGAATATCAGCATGATAACAACGCTGAATAAACCGCCTTCCGAGATGGACACGCCAACGATGCACAAGAGAATGGCTGAAACATAGATGAAAGATTGGGGCGCGGAGACGACCTTGACCCAAAGCCTTAGTCCCAATTGCCCAATCCACAAGTTCAGGAAATTGGCCATGATCATGGCCCCGAACAGCCCATAGATCAGGCGCCCCTGGTTCTGAAACAACAGCGGTCCGGGCTGAATACCGTGGATCATGAAGGCGCTGATGATCAATGCCGCACTCACGCTGCCGGGAATTCCAAGGGTCAGAAGCGGGATCAGGTTGGACCCGACCACCGCCGAGTTTGCCGATTCCGTGGCAGCGATGCCGTGAATATTGCCTTTGCCAAAACTGTCGGGGTCCTTGGAGGCGGCCTTGGCCGAGGAATAGGACATGAACGCGGCGGCGGTGCTGCCGATCCCGGGCGTGGCACCCAAGAGCGTGCCGACGACGGCCCCCCGCAGCAATGTGTAGCGACATGCCCAGTATTCGGCCCAGCTGACACGGTTGTCCGCGGGGTCTCCATCACTCGACAGCTTGATGGCTGCGTCATTGATGCCCTTGTTCCGTGCCAGCCGGGCCACGATTTCGGATATTGCCAACATGCCGAGTGCTACCGAAGCCAGAGGCAGTCCATCGTATAGCGCGTAATTGCCAAAAATCAGACGCGGCGAATAGTTTTCGGGATCAGCGCCGATAGTGGACACCAAGAGCCCGAGCGTCGCCGCAATCGCCCCTTTGATCAGGGATTTGCCAACTAGACCTGAAATGACCGCAAAGGCGAACACCATCAGTGCGAACACCTCGACAGGTCCCATTCTCAGTGCGAGGATCGCCAATGGGGCCGAGACGGTGATCAGCACAATGTCGCTGAAGGTATCCCCTGTGACGGAGGAGAAGAGCGCCATTTTTGTGGCCTTGAGCGGTTTTCCCTGGAGCGCAAGCGGGTGCCCGTCGAGCGCGGTTGCTGCGGAATCCGGTGTTCCCGGTGTGTTGATCAAAATCGCTGGAATGGCTCCGCCAACCGTACCCCCTTTGGCCACGCCGACCAGAAAGGCAATCGCCGGAAGCGGATCGAGCGCAAATGTAAAGGG
>JBMYSZ010000048.1:0-4293 GCA_049603835.1 Mangrovicoccus sp. | reverse complement strand
CCAGCTCTGCGCCGCGCGCGCTTTTTGCCTTGCGTGGCGCTGGCCCGGCCTTGCCGCGCGGTGGTTTGGGCGGCTGTTTTGTCTTTTTTTGCTGCGCCAGGTTTGCCAGTTTCGCCATGCGCCCGCGCAGCTGCTGAAAATCTCGGAGCATCAGGATTAGCCGGTGATCTGATATGGCGACTTCATCGCCGCTCAGCCCGTATTCCTCGAACAGTGCCACCGTTTCGCCCTGAAACGCTTGCAGCGCGGCGGGGTCTTTTAGCTCTGGCATCACATCAAACAGCTTTTGCCGCTCGACCTGATCGCGCTGAGCCAAATGCCCGCGTAGCTGCTCGATCCGTTCCGGTCCGAGATTTTGCACCATGTCACGGCCTATAGCCGCCCATAATGCACCCTCTTTACGGTTAGCGCTCTCACGCTCTGTTAGCTGCTGCTCTCGCTCTGCGTTCTCACGCATCCACACGCCGCGCTCTGCGGCTTGGTCTTTTAGCTGGCCTATGGTCAGCTCCTCACCGTCTCCGGTGGTCACAGTCAGCGCATACAGCGCTTCTGGGTCCATTTGCAGCCGCTCTGCGGCCTCTGTCAATGTTTTAGGCGCTTCCCCTGCGGTTTTTTCCGGTTGCGCCTCTGCGCCCGGATTTTCCGCCTCTGCGCCGCCATCTGGCCCGGCATCCTCTGCGGCGGCATCTGGCGCGGTATCCTCTGCGGTATCCTCGCCCGCCAAGATCGCCGCGATGGCTTCCAGCTCCGCCGCGTCCGGCTCTAGCTCTAGATCTGCGCCGCCGCCGTTATCGGCTGGCGTTGTCTGCCAGTCTGACAAATTCTCTGAAATGTCTGATGCGCTCGCGCTGCTCGTTACAGTCATCTTCTGCGGCCCCCTTGCCGTTTAAAAATCGAACGAATGCGGCCTTTTCCGCATCCGCTAATATCGCCTCCAAATGCGGCATAGCCTCACTAAGCGCGCGCGCTCGCTGCTCGCTCATTTGCGTTCATCCTCGCCTGTTGCATCTCTAGCTCTGCCTGCCCGGCCAATTTGGCCTCTTCTAAAGCCACCTTCAGCTCCGCCTCATAAAATCCTAGCCGCAGCTTGCCCGCATCCCGCGCCCGCTCTAGATCCAACTTTTGCTGCTCTAGCTGTTGCGCCGCCTGCTGCGCCGCCTGCTGCGCCTCTTGCTGTTGCTGCTGCGCCTGCTGCGCCGCCTCGCTCTCTGGATCGATCAAGAGCCGCTCTGGATTGTCGATCCCCGCCGCGCGCAATAGGTCAATTGTCGTGCGATAAAGGGTAACCTCATTAGCCAACACGCCGCCCAGACCCGCAGCCATTGCCTGCGACTGCATTTGCACATGGCCTGACAGCACCGATTGCAAATGAGCGCGCTCGCCCGGCGATAGACCTACACGCACATTGACCCGCTCACGCGCTGGCCATTGCGTCGGATCAACCGCGACCACCTGGCCTGCAATCTCTGCGGTGTAGGATCGCGGAGCCCACCGCCGCAAATATTCATGGGTCAGCTCATATGTTTGCCGAATGAGCGTTTCGGCCAGATTGCGCGCCATCATCGACGCCAGCGCTTCCCGCGACCCATATTGCCGCTCGATCCCATGCGCGGTTTGACCCACAAGCTGCGCGTCTGCGCTCAACAGATCCAGCGACGCGCCGCCGCCCTCAGAGCGGCGCTTATCCGCATAGCTCAGACCCGCCAGGATCCCGCTAGACACATCAGCCACGAATAAAGGCTTAATCGCGTCAACATTCTCGCAGCGTATCCCGCCGCCCGCGATAGCCTTCATCAAATCTTCCTCGGACACCATCGACGGATCATAGGCGTAACGCCCGTTATTAATGATCGCCACATTGTCGATCAACTGGCGCAACAGGCTGGTTTTCTGGGCCTGCACCTCTGCTAGATGATCGGCCAGGCTATAGCCCGTCAGCCTATGCGCGCGCAGCAATGGCGCGCCCATGGCATAAGGCACCAGATCAACCGGCTCATAATCCAGCACCTGACCGGACGCATAAAGCGCGCGATAGCGTTCTTCTATGCCGTCACCGTCTAGATCCGCATGCACATAGGCATCCTCGCAAATGATAATCTGCCCGTCTCGATCTGCCCGCGCGCCGAAATCGTCATCCAGGCGCAGAGATTGCACTCGATCTGTCCAATTGGCAGTCAGGCCCTCCACCTCCGCGCGCGGGATGCCGCGCTTGATCAAATCCGACCGGCTCAAATCAAGCTGCACCGAGAAAAAACGCGCTGACTGCACATCACTAGCGGCGCGGTCATGCGCGACCGTCTCAATCGGCACCGCCCGCACCGCTAGGCGCGACACGGTCTCAGTCAGCTGGCCATCGCGATAGGTCGCGCCATTGCTGCGCCACATCCCCACCAGCAATTCCGCTGTCTCTGCATCCTCTGGCAGATCCACCGGGCGCGTAACGGTCTCGGTCTCAATGGCGACGCCAATGCAGCCATTGCGATAGATTAGGGCATCCTGCACGGCCTCTTGGATCTCAATAAATCCCGCGTTTTCCTCCATGATCACGCGGTCACAGACCTGATTTTCCGCGCTGGCCGCTTGTTCGTCCTCCGCCCCGTCCGGCTCAAACTGGACCCCGGCATCCGTCGAAAGCATGGGCGTAATCATCGCAAGCGTGGCGGTGACCATGTCACGTACATCCGCCGAATGCGCCTGTGATCGGCCCTCGACCTCATCGCCGCGCTTTTGCGTCTCAAAAAGCGCTTTTGCGGCCAGTCGCGCCGCCGCCACGCTATCACCACCGCGCCCTACCGCGTCGGCTAGCTCTGCCTCAATAATGCGCGCCAGCTCCGCGCGCTTGTCTGCATCTGTCATATCGTCCCCTGAAATTTGGGCCTATTGCCCCATCCATTTGCCTGCCCGGTCCGCGCCGGATAGCCTACGGCCAAATAACGCATCGCATCGGCGTAATGGCTCGACCAATCATGTATTGGTGTCACGGAACTGACCCGCAAAACCTCATCATATTTGGATCGGTAAGCGCTCAGCGCGTCGCGCAGAAGCACCGTGCGTTCCGCGTCAAACCAGCAATGCGGCAATAGTTGCCGTACCGCCTCGATGCCCTCATGAACCGAGCGACTAGGACAAATCGCGGTTTTCAAGCCCGCTTCCCGGAAAGTCTGCTGGCGGCTCTTGCCAGTCCCCAGCTCCCTTACCCGCGCATCATGCGGCAAAATCACCAGATCCACCGGCCAGGGCAATTTGCGCCACGCCATCACCATGTCCGGTATAGAAGTTTCATGATATGTCTCGCAGGCCAAAATATGCGTCTCAGTGCCGACCCGCTGAAAAAATATGGCCACCATTGCATCCGACCAGCCAAGATCGAGCGCGCAATAGACCGGCAGGCCTATTTTATATTTGACCACAGTCACGCGCCCGGATGCGTGCGCCGCGTCCATATCCTTACCGTAATAGGCCCCGCGCAAAGAGCCGTCGAAAGAGCATTCTAGCTCTTGTGCGAATTCTTCTTCGCGCATGCTGCGCCGCATGCGCTCCACTTCTTTAGGATCAAGCGCGCCGGTATCCTGCCACCCCAGCACCGATGCCGACCAATCAGGATCACCCGACGTCTGCGCATATTGGAGCTGCTCATAAAGCATATTTCGCCGTCCCTTGGGCGTCCCGGCTATCGTTATTCCGCCCAACCGATCCGCTACCGCCGGGCTGATCACCTCCGATAGCGCCGTGCTAGGGACCTGCGCGGCCTCATCTATCACCACATCATCAAAATAAAGGCCGCGCATGCGCTCATAATTTTCGCCGGAATATAGCCGGATAAGCCCCACCGACGGGATGCGCAGGCACATTTCGCTCTTGTTGTACTCCGCGCCGAACCCCTCGCAAAAGCGCAGGAAATAAGGGCTCGCAATCTGTGACGCCTGAGTTCGCGTCGGTGCGAGATATCCCGCCTGCCAATCATCCACGCCACTGATCAAAGCGCGCGCAATCATCCGGCAAATATTAAAAAACGACTTGCCCGCCCGGCGGTGCCACACCTGGACATTAAAGCGCTTTTCAGCAAGGCGCGCCGCTGTTTGATGCTCGCGCTCTCTGATGACAATATCATTCACTAGATCCCGCGCCGCCGTCGAAAGGCACAATCACCAACTGCGCGCGCTGCATCGCCTCTTTCGCCTCTGCCACCGGCTCAGGCGCAAGGGTGCGGCGACAATACGGCATGAGCCGTAATGCTATAGCCTCGGCCTTCGCGTGATCTTCTTCAGCCACATATTGTTTCAGCCGGTTCAA
>JBMYSZ010000047.1:0-6178 GCA_049603835.1 Mangrovicoccus sp. | reverse complement strand
CGATGGAAGAAAAACTGCGCTTCGCGATCCGCGAAGGCGGCCGCACCGTCGGCGCCGGCGTGGTTGCGTCCATCATCGAGTAAGGGGCAAAGGCGGGGGTGTCTCCGCCAGTTCCCAAGTTCTGACGCCCGCCTGGTTCGCGCCATGGCGGGCGTTTTCTTTGGCGGCTACTGAGCGAGGCGCAGCGCTTGGTCCAAATCCATATGCTGCTCTAGGTGATCGGCCAGAGCCTCTAGGGCTGCCTCAACTCCCGCTGCGTAATTCACGCCCGAAGGTGCCAGGCCCAAGCCTTTGAGGTAAGCGGCGCGAAAACCGTCAGAGGTGAAGGCCCCATGCAAATAGGTGCCCTCCACCCGCCCATCGGGGCTGCGCGCGCCTTCGGCCTGGCCTGCCACATGGGCGAAGGGACGGGCGCGGTCTGGGCCGGTTGTCTCGCCTAGATGGATCTCATAGCCGCTAAGCGGTTCACCCGAAGCGGCATGTTGCGCGCTCACACGGGTCAGATGCTTATCGGGACTCATGCGTGTTTCCACATCAAGAAAGCCAAGGCCCGGCGTGCTGCCTGGCGCGCCCTCTAGCCCGTCTGGGTCATGCACCATCCGGCCAAGCATCTGATAGCCACCGCAAATCCCCAAGATCCGTCCGCCCCGCCGGTAATGGGCCTGAAGGTCAATATCCCAGCCCTGGGCGCGCAGAAATTCCAGATCGCCCCGGGTGGATTTGCTGCCAGGAATGATCGCCAGATCCGTATCGCCGGGCAGGGGCTCGCCCGCGCGGATCATGGACAGCCGGACATCCGGCTCGGCGCCTAGCGGGTCGAGATCATCGAAATTGGCGATGCGCGAGAGAGTGAGGCAGGCGATATGCAGGCCATCGCCCGAGACCGTGCCGCCAAGATCCAGCGCATCTTCGGCGGGCAGGCGATGGGCTTGGTCAAACCAAGGAAGCACCCCCAGCGAAGGCCAGCCCGTGCGCTTTGTGATCACATCGAGGCCCGCGTCAAAAAGGCTTGGATCGCCGCGGAATTTATTAATGGCAAAGCCCCGGATCATCGCCGCATCATCGGGGGCAAGCACCGCTTGGCTGCCCACAAGCTGAGCAATCACCCCGCCGCGATCAATATCGCCCACCAAGATCACCGGGCAATCTGCGGCCCGTGCAAAGCCCATATTGGCGATATCGCCCGCGCGCAGATTGACCTCTGCCGGGCTGCCCGCACCTTCGACCAGCGCCAAATCAGCCTCGGCCCTGAGCCGCTCAAAACTTTCGAGCACGGGCGCCATGAGCTGCGGCTTGAGCTTGGCATAATCGCGCGCCCGCACCGAGGCGATGCGCTTACCCTGAACCACCACTTGCGCGCCGGTCTCCGTTTCGGGCTTAAGCAGTACCGGGTTCATATCCGTATGGGGTTCGACCCCGCAGGCCAGGGCTTGCAGCGCTTGCGCCCGGCCAATTTCACCGCCATCCACCGTCACGGCGGCATTATTCGACATATTCTGCGGCTTAAACGGCCGCACCCGCAGCCCCCGCCGCCGATAGGCCCGCGCCATACCCGCCACAAGCATCGACTTGCCAACATTAGAGCCGGCGCCTTGGATCATCAATTTCCGCAAATTTACCGCCTAGCTCTGGGGCTCATCACTCGGCAATGGAAGCTTTGCCAAATGGAATTCACGCAAAAACCGAACTGCGGGCCGGATTGCAAAACAGATGGAGCCGATCAGGAAAAGCCATGTGCCGGGCCGCATCCAGGCCTCAGAAAAGAACATGACACTGCCAATCACAAAGCTCAGCGCGGCAACCAGATCGATCACCGTATAGAGCCGCTCGTAAAAGCCATAGACCTTCCGATGGTCCGGGCTGGCACCGTGGAGCCTTGGATCAAACATCACCGACCTCGCTATGCAATTGGAGCCCTAAAACTCCACCCCCGCCTGCGCCTTCACGCCAGAGCGGAAGGGGTGTTTCAAAAGCTCCATTTCGGTTACCAGATCCGCCGCCTCGATCAGCGGCTCCTTGGCATTACGCCCGGTCAGCACCACATGGGTCATGGGCGGTTTGTTTTCCGCCAGCCAGGCGACAACGGCCTCTACATCCAGATAATCATAGCGTAGGGCAATATTGATTTCGTCGAGCAAAACCATGCGGATGTTTTCGTCTAAGATCAGCTCTTGCGCTTTGGCCCAAGCGGCTTGCGCCATTTCCATATCCCGCGCCCGATCCTGAGTTTCCCAGGTAAAGCCCTCGCCCATAGTGTGGAACTGGCACAGATGGGAGAAATGTTCGGTGATCAGCGTACGCTCGCCGGTTTCCATCCCGCCTTTGATGAATTGCACCACGGCGCAGGGAAAGCCATGGGCGATGCAGCGAAAGATCATCCCAAAAGCAGCCGAGCTTTTGCCCTTGCCCTTGCCCGTATGCACAATCACCAAACCGCGCTCTTCGGTTTTGGTGGCCATGATCTTATCGCGGCTAGCCTTTTTCTTGGCCATTTTCTCTGCGTGACGGGCGAGATCTTGGGGCATGAGCATTCCTTGGATATGGCGATTTCCCGCAGATAACAGCCGCTTCAGCCGCGAAGGTCCAGAGCAGTTGGGCATTTTTCAAAGCGGGGAGGCAAGAAATTCGCAGGCGGCAAGCCCGGAAAACCGGCAGGATATCCTGTAATATTCTAATTTACCAATTATCAACTTTCTGTGATGCTGGGGCAAAGTGATCAAAACTGCCACCGCCGACTATAACGGATCGGGGCATAGGGAGTGAATATTATGGGGAAAGCCATTATCGCCCATTTGGCGAGCGTCTCAGCCTTGACATTATTTCTAGGAAGCGCTCAGGCGGCGTCGCTTCCAGATGCCTTATTCGGCGCGATAAGTGCCGGGAATTTGCCGCAAATCACCAAACCGGCGGCGGTGACATTGACGGAGCTGTCCCGTGTGGTGCCAGAGGCGGATTACCCGGATGGGCTGGGCGAGATCCATGACGACACGCAACGTCCGGCAGCGCGGACCCTGTCGAATATCCTTAGCGAACCGCAGAATAAGCGCGAAGACGACCAGCCGCTCAGCAATCTCTTTGTGGCAATGATGCAGTTCATCGCCAGCCATGAAATCGCGCGGTCGCCGACCAATCCAGCAGAGCCGATCCCGATGAGCGTGGATCCCTCCGACCCTTTTGTGACCTCCTCTGGGCAAACCATTATTCCACAAGATCGCGCCACGGCGACCGGCGGCACCATCAGCCCGCGCCAGCAGCAAAATGACGTGACTGTGGCCTTTGATGGCTCCACTGTTTACGGCAGCAACCAAGATCGTGAAAATGCGCTGCGTAGTTTCGTGGATGGCAAATTGCTGGTCGGGCCGGATGGAGGGCTGCCGGTCAATGCCCAGGGCCGCCGGATCGCTGGCGATGTGCGCGCTGATGAAAATGCGCCGCTAGAGGCTATCCATGAACTTTTCCTGCGCGAACATAACCGTTTAGCGGATGAGATCAAAGCGGGATGCCCAAGCTGCACGGATCAGGAAATATTTGATGCGGCCGAGCTTTTGATCGCCAATATACAGCACAAGATTTTCTATGACGAAATGTTGCCGCTGTTTTTAGGGACCGAGGATCTTAATAGCTTGATCCCGGATCCGACGGTTTTGGCCGGGGTGGAAAATGCGATCAATGAATTCACCACAGCGGCGGGGCGGCTGGGCCATACGCAGGTTCCCGATACGATCATGCTGGCCTTGCCGGGGCAGGCGGCGCGCGAGGTCAATCTTGCCGATTGCTTCTTTGCGGATGATTGTTTTGGCGGTGCCAGTAATGCGGAGATCCTGTTTGGGATGACTGTCCAGCCGGGCGAGGCAATCGACGGGGTCGTTGTCGATGCGTTGCGCAATTCGCAAGTGCCGGGCTTTGGCGCGAATTTCCTGATCGATCTGCTGGCCACGAATATCAATCGCGGGCGCGATCATGGTCTGCCCGATTATATGGAGCTGCGGGCGGCTTTGGGCTTTGACATGAGCATCGGCATTGATGACTTGCTGCCCGACTACGTCCTGGACGCTTATACCGGCTTGGATAGTTTCGGCATTGATCTGCTGGTTGGGCTGTTCACAGAAGAGCGCGACACGGGCGACTACCTGGGCGAGACGGGCAAAGCGCTTTGGGCGCTGCAATTCCGCAATCTGTTCCAGCTGGTGCCGACATTCGCCGATGATGCGCTGCAAAGCTCGCTTGAGGGCTGGTTAGAGGATGTCTCTATGGTCAGCCTCTTGGCGCGCGATACTGGGCTAGACGAAAGCGCCTTTGCGGCCAATGTCTTCCTCGCACCTTCTACCGTCCCGCTGCCTTCGGGGCTGATATTGGGCGCATCGGCTTATGCATTATTGCTCCGGCGACGGTTCCGGCTAGGGGGCGGCGCAGCAGCCTAAGGCCCAAAGCGAGCCATCAGAAATGAAAATTGTGTCAGGCGGTGGGGGCCGCCTTGCGCAAATGCGGCTTTCGGCGGAGCTAATCCGATTTGCTGCCCGAGGACATGAAATTCGGCATATTCATAAAGGCCGACATCCATTCCGCATTGCCGCTGGCCGCTTTCATCCAGTTTTGCAAAATCGCATCCGGGGTCAGATTTTCCAGATCCGCTTCCATTTTGGAGGACATTTTTTCCAGCCAGGCTTCTTGCAATTTGCGCACATCCGGCAAACCCATCAATTCACGAGCTTCAACGGGGCTAAGTTCGAGTTCTATTCTGGCTTTCATTTTGGGCCTCTTTGCCGGTGCCTGGTCAATCAAAACGGGCGATACGCGCCGATGGTTGAGGGCTCATAGCAAATTTGCGGGCTCTGGCCCAGAGAGGAGGGCGGGCTGATTTGCAGCTGTCTCTTCCCTGCAGCGTCAAAGCGCCTGCGACAGGGTCGCGAAATTTTTCCAAAATGCTTCAGACAAATTTAAGTCTCTTTGGCCTAGATAGGCTTAGTCATTATGGCAAAGCCAAATATATTTCAGTAGGCTAAAGTTAAGGTTCTGGGTCTGTTCCGGACATCCCTGTAGCGGAGCAGACCCAATATTTTCCATCCTCAGTATGTCCGTATATTCGGTGCAAGGCGGGGGCGAGATAGTTTTCTAAAGCCTTTGCCGCAAAGCTAGGCGCATCTCTCACCGCCTGAAATCATAGTTTTCAACGCGATTGGGGATGCTTGATATATCAAGTAAAACGCGCAAGGCTTTGGCAATAGCTCAAAGCGGTGGCTTTGGGATGCGATCGGCTCTTTTATCGACTTGCGCCTCAACATATAGTGTTGGCTGACACGCCCATCTCCGGGAATTGTGTTTGAGATGAGGGGTCTGCGGTGGCGTATATTGTCGTAGTCGGAAATGAAAAAGGCGGCTCCGGGAAGTCGACCACATCCATGCATTTGGCGACCGCCTTGGTGCGGATGGGCCATAAGGTTGGGGTGCTGGATCTGGATTTGCGGCAGCGCTCTTTTGGGCGGTTTGTGGAAAATCGGCAGGCATTTTGTGGGCGGGAAAATATCACTTTGCCGATCCCGGAATATTTGCCTTTGCCGGAAATTGATCCATCCCAGGTGCCTGAGGGGCAAAATGTTTTTGACCTGCGATTGGATGCGGCAATTACGATGCTGGATGATAAGCATGATTTTCTGCTGATCGATTGTCCGGGTTCCCATACGCGGCTGAGCCAAGTGGCGCATTCCCTGGCCGATACTCTGGTGACGCCGCTCAATGACAGTTTCATCGATTTCGACTTGCTGGCGCGCCATGACCCGACCACGGGTAAAATTACCGGCCCCTCTGTTTATGCGGAGATGGTGTGGAATGCGCGGCAGTTGCGGGCCAATGCGGGGCTGAAGCCGATTGATTGGATTGTGATCCGTAATCGGATGGGGCGCCAGCAGATGCATAATAAGAAGAAAGTGGGCGAGGCTCTGGCGGATCTGTCTAAGCGGATTGGCTTTCGCGTGGCGCCAGGCTTTGCCGAGCGGGTGATTTTCCGCGAGCTTTTCCCACGCGGCCTGACCCTGTTGGATCTACGCGATGTGGGCGGCGGGACGTTGAATATGTCCAATATTGCGGCGCGCCAGGAAGTGCGGGATTTGGTGAAGGCGCTGAAATTGCCGGGCGTTACGGTGAATTTCTGAGGCGGGAATGGGTCTTGTTCCGACGCCCA
>JBMYSZ010000046.1:0-7092 GCA_049603835.1 Mangrovicoccus sp. | reverse complement strand
GTTCGATTGCGCGGCCGCGCAGGGTGGGGTGCGGATGTCCATCCCATTCATAATCGGGATGTTTGGGATAGGGGCGGAAGGCGACCTGAGTTTTCGTCTCTAGCGTGGCAATCGCTTCGGGCGCGGCATCAAGAAACGCCTCGCGCATGGCTTTGTCGCCATAATTGCCCACGACACTATCTAGAAACGCCGACACGTTTTCCCGGCTGTCCTCGCTATTGACGCTCATACCGGTGCTGGTCAAAGGCGCCCAAACCGTGCCGCCAGACAAAGCCGAAGTGCCGCCGACATATTCGGTGCGCTCGATCAGCAGAACCTTTGCCCCATCCAAAGCGGCAAAGACCGCCGAGGCCAAACCCGCAACGCCAGAGCCAATAACGGCGACGTCATAGGCCGAGCTGACCTGATCCAGGGTGATATCGCCCATGCGCTCCTCCTCGCTGTGTCGAATCATTGTTGAAACCAACATGCCAAAAAATGAAATGTCATTCCAGTTTTTAATTTGCTTCCTATTTTGATTCTCTTTCTGTAAGCTCGGATAGGCAGACCAAGGGGGGCTTAATGAGCAGCGCATTAGAAAAAGGATTGTCGGTCATCCAATTCCTTTCCGAAGAGCCGCGGGGCGCTTCGGTCAGCGATATCGCCAAAGCCCTGGATTTGCCGCCTTCCGGCGTGCATCGCTTGCTAAAAGAGCTGGAAACACTGGGCTATGCGCGGCAGACCCGCGATCATGGTGATTACTGTCTGACCCTGAAATTGGCGACGGCGGGGCTTAGCTTTCTGGCGCGCACTGGCATTCCTGACCTAAGCCAACCGATTCTCGACCGGCTGGCCCAGTCCACAAAAGAATTGGTGCGGATGGCTCTGAGCGATGGGGAAAAGCTGGTTTGGGTCGGGGTATCCCAAGGGGCGACATCCGGGCTGCGCTATGACCCGGATGCGGAACATGGGCAGATCGTGCATCTCGCATCGGCTTCGGGGGGGCAAGCTTGGCTCTCGGGCATGAGCGATGATGAGGCAATTGCCGCTGTCATGGCCCAGGGCTTGGACAAGGATGGTGGCTCTGGCGTGTCAGCGCCTGGCTCTGTTGCGGCCTTGATGAAGATCCTCGCCCAAGCGCGCGAGCAGGGTTATGCGCTGAATGCCAATAGTTTCATGCTGGGCATGGCGGCGATTGCGGTGCTGATCCGCCATCCCGAAACCGGAACGCCCATTGGCACGGTGTCTATTGCGGGGCCTGCAGCACGGGCAACCCCGGAACTTCTACAAGATTTTCTGCCGGATTTGCAGCAAGCGGCGAAAGATCTGGGGGAGGCGAGCCTCGCCGGTCCCAGCTTTTCTCGGTGGTATAATGAAAGTGTGGCGCGGAAAGAGGCATGAGCGATCCTAAAGATATCAATGCCCGGCCTCAGCCTGGCGCGGTCTATGACCTTATTGTCGTTGGCTCTGGCGCGGGGGGGCTGGCCGCTGCGGTGACCGGCGCCCATGCGGGGCTGCGCGTTGCGGTTTTGGAAAAGGCCCCGGTGCTGGGCGGAACCTCGGCCTGGTCGGGCGGCTGGCTATGGGTGCCGCGCAATCCTTTGGCGGTCGAGGCAGGCATCGACGAGCCGGTCTCCGAACCCATGGCCTATTTGCGCGGCATTATGGGCAATCGCGTAGGCGATCCGCGCGTGGCGCAATATCTGGATTACGGCCCAGAAATGGTACGCTTTTTCCGTGACCAAACGGCGGTTGATTGGATCGATGGCAATATGGTGCCTGACTTCACCGATACGGTTGGCGCGGCAGGGGGTGGGCGCTCGGTCTGTGCGGCGCCGTTTGACGGTCGGGCTTTGGGGCCGTGGATCGCAAAGCTGCGCCCGCCGCTAGAGGTGATCTCGCTGGCCGGGATGGGCATCGCTTCGGGGGCGGATCTGATGCACTTCTTCAATGCCACCCGCAAAATTGGGTCGGCCTTTTATGTGGCGGGGCGTTTGGCGCGCCATGGACGGGATCTGGCGCTGCATGGGCGGTCCCTGCAATTGGTCAATGGCAATGCGCTGGTGGCGCGTCTGATGCGCTCGGCTTTGGATCTGGGGGTGGAGCTGTTCACCGATGCCCCGGTATCCGGTCTGCGCTATGAGGACGGTCGAGTTGCCGCAGTGACGTTGCAAGACGGGGCCGAGCTGACCGCGACCGCCGGGGTGGTCTTGGCCACGGGCGGCTTTCCCCATGATCGCGAAACCCAAAAGCGGCTTTTCGGCTCCGAGGCAGGCCCGGCGCATTTCTCTGCCGCGCCGCGCGACAATAGCGGTGATGGGCTGCGGCTGGGGCAATCTGTGGGCGGGCAAGTCGCCGAGGATCTGGCCGATGCCGGGGCATGGGCGCCGGTATCGCTGGTGCCGGATGGCAAGGGCGGGCATCACCATTTCCCGCATCTGATCGACCGGGCCAAGCCAGGCATCATCGCAGTGCGCGGCAAAGGCGAACGCTTCGTCAATGAGGCAGAGAGCTATCACGCCTTTATGCGCCATCTTTTCGCGCAGACCCCCGAAGGCGAAGCGCCCGAATGCTGGCTGATCGCTGATCACAAGGCGCAGCGCCGCTGGGGGCTGGGTTGGGCAAAACCTGGGCCATTCCCGCTGGGCAGCTTTCAGCGTTGCGGCTATCTGAAAACCGGCCGGACCATTGCCGAGCTGGCGGCGAAATGCGGGCTAGATGCGGCGACGCTAGAGGCCACAATCAACCGCTTTAATGCTTTGGCCGAAGCGGGGGAGGATCCCGATTTCCAGCGCGGCGGCTCGCGCTATAACCGGATCCAAGGCGATGCGGAGCATGGGCCCAACCCATCCCTGGGCGCGCTCACCAAAGGCCCCTTCCATGCGGTCAAAATCGTACCTGGTAGTCTGGGGACTTTTGCTGGCCTGCAAAGCGATGAATTCGCGCGGGTCACCGATCAAACCGGCGCGCCCATCCCTGGGCTTTTCGCGGCGGGCAATGATCTGAGCTCTATTTTCGCCGGGCAATATCCAAGCGGGGGGATCACCCTCGGCCCGGCTATGACTTTTGGCTATATCGCCGCGCTCACAGCTGCGGGGCGGCTTGGCCAAGACACTGTTTCTCAAACGACATCTGACGGAGATATCCATGCCGCTGTTTGAACTTATCACCCTGAAGACCGAGCTTTTCGCCGCCGCGAAAGCCGCTCCTGCGCTGCAAGACTGGCTGAATGCGCCAGAAGCCAAAGGCAATCTGCTGGGCGCTTGGGCGCCGGATATTGGCACGCTGAATGACGTGATCTTGCTGCGTCAGTTCGAGGCTGCCGAAGACCTGATCGCAGAGCGCGAGCGCACCCATTTGTCCGATAATCCTTTCGGCTGCATGGAGCATCTGCGCGATTGGACCGCTGACACTTATTTGCCGCTGGACTTCACCCTGCCGGTGACCACAGGCGAATTTGGCAAAGTCTATGAAATCCGCACCTATCGCCCGAAACTCAACGGCATGGCGCCCACTATCGAAAAATGGCGCGAAGCGGTTCCGGCGCGGACTGAATATTCGCCCCTGAGCATCGCCATGTATTCCTTGGATGGTCCGACCCGCTTCACCCAGATTTGGCCTTATGAAAGCGCCAATCACCGGGCCGAAATCCGTGGCAAAACCGTCGCAGAAGGCGTTTGGCCGCCCAAAGGTGGCCCGGATTGGCTGACAGCGGATATGAAATCCACTCTGGCCGTGCCGCTGCCTTTCTCTCCGCTGAAGTGAGCTGAGCCATGGGATATCGTTATTCCCTGGCTTTCCTGACAGTCGCTGAACTCTCACCGCCTGATGCGGTGAGGGTCGCGGCCGAGGCGGGATTTGACCATGTGGGGCTGCGGCTTTTGCCATCGGGAACGGATGGGCCTTATCCTTTGCTGACCGATGATGCGCTGCTGCGAGACACCCGAGCGGTTGTCGAAGACACAGGCGTGACCGTGGCGGATATCGAAATCATTCGCATCACGCCCGATTTTGATCCGCAAGCGACGCTGCCCTTCCTAGAGCGTGGCGCGGCTTTGGGAGCGAAAAATATTCTGACCGCTGGCTATGATCCAGAGCCCGCACGCATGACCCAAAGCTATGGCGCCTTTTGCGAGCTGGCCGCGGCTCATGGCATGAGTGCTGATCTGGAATTCATGCCCTGGACGGATATTCCGAATTTGGCCGCAGCGCGGGCGCAGATAGAGGCCGTGGCGCATCCAGCGGCGGCAATTTTGATCGATGCACTGCATGTGCAACGCTCCGACAGCCCGTTTGAGCAAATCGCAGATCTGCCTGAGGAATGGATCAATTATGCTCAGCTTTGCGATGCGCCTGGGGTGTTTGACACATCTCATGAGGCGCTGATCGCGGTGGCGCGAGGGGCGCGGCAAATGCCCGGCGATGGGGATTTTGACTTCACTGCGCTGATGCAGGCTTTGCCTGGCAATATCGTTTTGTCGGTGGAAGTCGCGCAGCTAGAGCGCCGGGGTCGCGACCCGGCCATTGATCGGGCCCGCGAAGCCTTGGACAAAGCCCGCAATGTGGTGCGGCAAAGCAATATCGCGCTGGCCTAGGCCAACGAGAATGGGCGGGCCAGTGAGGGAGAGTCTGGCCCGTCCGGGTGGCTCTTTTCGGTGTCTGTCTGCCTCCCGGTCAGCGCAAGCTCATTAGGGGCTTGACCGGAGAGAGCCGCCCCTTATCTCTGCGCCACTCTTAATGCGGCACAGGGGCGTTTTGCGTGACAGATCAGGATCCGCCAAATCCAAGCCATCTTGACCCCCAAGATTGGGGCGAAGCGCGGCGCGCCGCCCATGCGCTGCTTGATGCTTGCCTAGACCGCATGACCCAGGCGGCGGATCATGCTTGGACACCCATGACCCCGGACGACCGTGCCGCGCTGGCGCTTTCGGATTTGGGGCGAGGCGATGCGGCGCTGGCCGAAGATCTGGCGCGCCATGTGCTGCCCCATGGGTTGGGCAATACCCATCCGCGCTTTTTCGGTTGGGTCATGGGGGCTGGGCATTTGGCCGGGCTCATGGCCGAGATGACCGCCGCCACGATCAACGCCAATTGCGGCGGCTGGGATCATGCACAGATCGAGATCGAAGCGCAGCTTATGAACTGGTGCCGCGATATTTTCGGCTTTGGTCCAGAGGCAGGCGGGCTTTTGGTCACGGGCACATCCCAGGCCACGCTTTATGCTGTGGCGGCGGCGCGATTACGGGCTTTGGGCGATGAGATACGCGCCAAAGGGCAGGGCGGGGCACCCCTTCGCGGCTATGCCGGGGCGTCCAGCCATGGCTGCTTGGCTCAGGCTTTTGAGCTGTTGGGGCTTGGGCGCGACGCGCTGCGACTGGTGCCGGAAACGGAGACAGAAACGGATACTGGTCCGGATTTGACCGTTTTGGCCCAGATGATTGCCCAAGACCGCGCCGATGGGGCGCTGCCCTTTTTCCTCGGCGGGACAGCGGGGCGGGTGCAAACCGGCGGCTTTGACGATCTGAGCGCTATGGCGGATTTCGCCCGGCAGGAAAGCCTATGGTTCCATGTGGATGGCGCTTTCGGCGCTTGGACCCGGCTGGCCGATGCGCCTTGGCGGGATTTGAGTGCTGGCATCGAGCGCGCCGATAGCCTGGCCTGCGATTTCCATAAATGGATTTCCGTGCCTTATGCGGCGGGGCTTTTATTGCTGCAAGATGAGGCGCTGCTGCGGCGCTGTTTTGCGGGGCGGGAAAGCTATCTGGCCCCAGCCTCTCAAGGGCTTGCAGCGGCAGGGAATTGGCCTGCAGATCTGGGGTTTGATCTGTCGCGCGGCCCCATGGCGCTGAAGATTTGGGCTGCGTTGAAAGCCTATGGGCCTGAGCGCCTGGGCGCGGCGATTTCGGAGAACTGCCGGTTGGCGGCGCTGATGGGACAAGAGGTGGCGGCGCGGGCGCCCATGGCTTTGGCGCGGCCGGTTCGGTCCAATATTTGCGTCTTTACCGCGGATGCCCGGCTTGCGCCGGCGGCGCAGTCGCAGTTGAACCAGCAGATCTCTGAGGCGCTACAGCTCTCGGGGCAGGCGGTGTTTTCCACCGTGGCGCTGGACGGTCAAATATGGCTGCGGGCGGCGGTCACCAATCATCGAACCAAGGCGGAGGATGTGAGGGCAGCGCTGCAAGCTGTCGCGCATGCCGCGCAGACGGCAAAGATATGAGTTTTGCACCTTGGGGCAGGGCTTGGCCTTGCATTTCCGCGCCCGCTCCGGCACAGGCAAAAGCCAGCAGGAGAGGACGACCATGACCCGTATCGATGATCAATTCGCGAAATTGCGTGCTGAGGGGCGCAAGGCTTTTGTGGCTTATGTCATGGCCGGGGATCCCGATTTCGACACTTCCCTAGAGCTGGTCAAAGGCCTGCCTGGCGCGGGTGTGGATATTATTGAACTTGGTTTGCCTTTCACCGACCCCATGGCCGATGGGGCGACGATCCAGCTGGCGGGTCAGCGCGCTTTGGAAGCGGGGCAGACTTTGGAAAAGACCCTAGAGGTCGCGCGCCGGTTCCGGGAAAACGATCAAACCACGCCGATTGTGCTGATGGGCTATTACAATCCGATCTATAGCCGTGGTGTGGCGAAATTCTTGGAAGATGCGAAAGCGGCGGGGATTGATGGGCTGATCATCGTGGATCTGCCGCCGGAAGAAGACGAAGAATTGTGCATTCCGGCCCAGGCAGCGGGTCTGAATTTCATTCGCCTGGCAACGCCGACCACGGATGATGCGCGTCTTCCGAAGGTTTTGCAGAATACCAGCGGTTTTGTCTATTATGTGTCGGTGACCGGGACGACCGGCGCGGCAGCGGCCAGCCCCGAAGATGTGGCGCCGGAAGTGGCGCGGATCAAGGCCTCGACCGATTTGCCAGTGATCGTGGGGTTCGGCATTCGCACCCCGGATATGGCGGCAGATATCGCAGGCATCGCCGATGGCGCGGTTGTGGGCAGCGCGATTGTGGCTCAGGTTGCCGAAGGTAAGCCAGTGGCCGAGATTTTGGAATTCGTTGCCGGTTTGGCCGAGGGCGCGCATCGGGCGTAATTGCGCAGACGCCTCGGGGCGA
>JBMYSZ010000045.1:0-7277 GCA_049603835.1 Mangrovicoccus sp. | reverse complement strand
CTGGGATCAAATGCTTTGGTCCATCTGCGGCGGCGGCACAGCTAGAGGCCTCGAAAGGCTTTACCAAAGAAATTTGCGACGCCGCTCAGGTGCCGACAGCCGCTTGGGCGCGGTTTGATGCGGCAGAGCCAGCCAAAGACTATATCCGTACCCAAGGCGCACCGATTGTGGTTAAAGCCGATGGGCTGGCCGCGGGCAAAGGCGTTGTCGTGGCCATGGATGAAGCCACGGCTTTGGCGGCAATCGATGATATGTTCGGCGGGTTGCACGGGGCGGCCGGAGCTCAGGTTGTGATCGAAGAATTCATGGAAGGCGAAGAGGCCAGTTATTTCGTGCTATGCGATGGGCTTCAGGCCCAGGCAGTGGGAACGGCTCAGGATCATAAACGCGTGGGCGAGGGCGATACCGGCCCCAATACTGGCGGCATGGGCGCTTATAGCCCTGCGCCGATTATGACACCCGAAATGGAAGCTCAGGTGATGGAGCGGATCGTGCATCCAACCCTGGCCGAGATGGATCGGCGCGGCATGCCATATCGCGGGGTGCTCTATGTGGGTCTGATGATCAAAGACGGTATCGCGCGTCTGGTGGAATATAATGTGCGCTTTGGCGATCCCGAATGCCAGGCCTTGATGCTGCGCCTCGGCGGTCAGGCTTTGGATCTGATGCAAGCCGCCTGCGAAGGACGGCTGGATGCAGTGGCCCCAATTTGGGCCGAGGATCACGCGATGACTGTGGTTTTGGCGGCTCAGGGCTATCCTGGCAGCTATGACAAAGGCGATGTCATCGGAGGTTTGGATCAACTCACCGAGGATAGCAGCCATATGGTGTTCCATGCGGGCACCCGTGAAATCGACGGGAAAGTCACCGCAAATGGCGGGCGGGTCTTGAATGCGACCGCACGCGGCGCCAGTTTGGCCGAAGCCCGCGACCGGGCCTATAAACTAGCCGAAGCAATTGACTGGCCTGGCGGTTTCTACCGGCGCGATATTGGCCACCGGGCTCTGGGCTGATTTTTTTCACAAAGATCCGCTGAATGTGGCGGGTCTTTAGGACTTTATGGGGCGGCGCATGGCCTTTTTCAAAAAGCTCAAAGAGCGGATGTTCAAATCCTCCTCCAAGATTGAGGATGGGTTAGAGGCGATTGTCGAGGAAGAAGGTGAAATCACCGAAGCCCCCACATCGCAAACCGTATCAGACCCTGCGCCAGCGCCGGTACCAGAACCTGCTCCACAGCCGGCGCCAGTGGATCAAAGCCCCAGCAAGACTTTGCCCCTGGAGCCGATCCAATCCGAACCGCTTGAAGAGACGCCACAGGCCAAAGGTGGGCTGTTTTCGCGGATTTTGGGGCGTAGCGATCAGACCGGCGAAATGCGCCGCGCGCTTGATGATGATATGCTGGAGCAGATCGAAGATCTGTTGATCACCGCGGATATGGGGGTCGAAACGGCAGGTCGGATCGTCGCGAATATGGCCGAAGGCCGGATGGGCCGTCGTATGTCCACTCGCGAGCTCAAAGAGCTGATGGCGCAAGAAATCGCACGCATCATGGAGCCCGTGGCGCGGCCTATGCCTTTGACCCGGCAGACGCCTCAGGTGGTGTTGGTTGTTGGTGTCAATGGGTCTGGCAAAACCACGACCATCGGCAAACTGGCCAGCCAATTCCGCGCCTCTGGCAAAACTGTGGTGATCGCAGCCGGGGATACATTCCGCGCCGCCGCTGTTGAGCAACTGCAAGTCTGGGGCAAACGCGCCAATGTGCCGGTTTTGACCGCGCCAGAAGGATCGGATCCGGCTTCGCTCGCTTTTGAAGCCATGGGCAAAGCCGAAGCTGACGGCGCTGATTTGCTGATGATCGATACTGCCGGGCGTTTGCAAAACCGCGCGGATTTGATGGAAGAATTGGCCAAAATCGTGCGGGTGATCCGTAAGAAAGACCCAAGCGCGCCGCATAATACGCTGTTGGTCTTGGATGCGACCACGGGCCAGAACGCGGTGAGCCAAGTGGAAGTTTTCCAAAAGCTGGCGGATGTGTCGGGGCTGGTGATGACGAAACTGGATGGCACGGCCAAGGGCGGCGTGCTGGTGGCCTTAGCGGATCGGTTTGGATTGCCGATCCATGCCATTGGCGTGGGCGAGCAAATTGACGATCTGGATGCCTTTGACCCAGAAGAATTCGCCGCGGCATTGACCGGGTTGGACGGCTAAGGCGCGGCTTTCGGCAATTCAGTCTGGGCGCGCGGTGTGTGGCCCAGGCGTTCGCTTAGGTAACCAAGGTTTTCGATCTGAGGGATACTAATAATTGTGAGCGATACCTGAACCGCGACTCCTATGGCTTTTGAGGGTAAGGGGATCGGCCCATTTCTTCCATCATCTTTTCGCGGAAGACCTCGGCGGTCGTCTTCCATCCGAGGCATTTTCTGGGTGTCGCGTTGAGGCGGTCACAGATCATTTTCAATTCATGATCTGTGGCGGCCGTGATGTCGCGCTTCCTTGGAAGCCACCTTCGAGCGCGGCGATTGGTGTTTTCGACGGTGCCTTTTTGCCAGGGTGAAGACGGGTCGCAGAACCAGGTTTGCGTCCCGATCTCAGCCTGCAGGTGAGGCCAGCTGACGAACTCGGTGCCGCGGTCAAAGGTGATTGATCGCCGGACGATGTGAGGCAGGTCGCGCACGGCTTTCATGATCTTGCCCATCACCGGTTTGGTGCGCTTATTCGGGTTCTTCAGAAGCACGGTGAACCGGCTGACACGCTCGACCAATGATGTGACGTTCGATTGCCCAAAGCGTTGTTTGAACAAGACAAGATCAGCTTCCCGATGCCCAAACTGGCGGCGGTGCGCCACATCATCTGGGCGGAACAGGATGCTGACATCACGATCAAACTTGGGCTTCTGGCGCTTTCTGGCCCGACGCGGGCGACGCGCTTTGCGGTGCTCGGGCAGGTACCACCAAAGTTCTTGTTCCATGCCTTCCTTGGAGTAGATATAGCGATAGATCGTTTCCTGGCAGACGCGCAGTTTTGCGCCCTCAAAGATCATGCGATTGCCGATCTGCTCAGGCCTCCAACCTTGCTTGATCCGCGCGATCACGGTCTGGCACAGGTCTGGATGGCGGATCAGTTTGCGCTGTACTGTGCGGCGTTTGTTCGTTTGTAATTGTGCCGCGTGACCGAAGTAGCCTGCATACTTCTTCGGGAAGGCATCATCGGACCAGAAATTCCGTTTAATCTCGCGATGGATCGTCGATTTGTGACGTTTGAGGATGCGCGCCATCTCTCGGACGGGCACCTTTGCGTGCCACCAGTTCTCGATCTTGCGGCGTTCTTGCAGTGATAGTTGCGTGTAAACGGCTCCCATGCGCTGTTCTCCTATTAGATAACTCATTGTTTTCTAATAGGAGTCGCACTTCAAATTAGCGCGCTCCTATGTGAACTCACGCCGAAGTGCAGTTTCTGATATCCTGTTTTATTCCAATCGGTTCTGAATTTCCATCAGCTTGGTTTCGAAGACCTCGGCCGGTGTCCGATAGCCGAGGCATTTGCGCGGCGTGGAATTGAGGCGGTGGCAAATCGACCTCAGATATCGATTTGTCAGCGCCGTCGGTTCGGTCGATCTGGGCAGATATTTCCGCAGCCGGTTGTTCGTGTTTTCGACAGTGCCTTTCTGATACGGCGCTTGCGGATCGCAGAACCATGCATCCGCGCCGATGCCCGCCTTGAGGTGCCGCCAAGCTGAGAACTCGGTGCCGCGGTCGAAGGTGATGGATTGGCGCGCGTCGGCGGGCAGGGGAGCGAGCCCCTGGATCAGCGCTTCCATGACGAGCCTGGACCGGCGATCCTCATTGCGCATGACGACGGCGTAGCGGCTGACGCGCTCCACCAGAGACGTGACGTTGACCTTCCCGTATTCCTTGCGGAACATCATCAGATCGCATTCCCAATGGCCGAACTCCGTGCGCTCTGAGATGCGGTCAGGCCTATGTGACAAGCTTTGAGCGTCGAAGATGTGCGTCCGGTTGTGCCTGCGATAGCCACGTGGCCTGCGTCGTCTGCGATGTTCGGGGAGGTGGCGGTAAAACTGCTCTTCGCGGCCATCCTTGGAATAGGCGAAGCGATAGATCGTCTCGTGGCTCACGCGGATCGGATGGCGCTCCAGGCGCATCCGGCCTGCGATCTGTTCGGGGGACCAGCCCGCCTTGAGCCTGTCTTCGATGGCGGCCTTGAGGTCAGGATGCACGATCATCTTGCGATGGATGGCACGGCGCTTCTCGTACATGGCTTGGGGGCTCAGCGCGTAGTAGCCGTTGAGCTCCGGCAATTCCTTGTCGTCGTAGTGATTACGCTTCAGCTCGCGGTAGATCGTCGATGGTGCGCGGCCCAGCCGATCCGCAATCTCAGGAACCGGTATTTTGGCTTCACGCCATTTGGCAATCCTCCGGCGTTCATCCAGACTCAGGTGAGGGTAGCAGCGTCCCATTTGTCTTCCTCCGTGCAACATTCTGTTTTGATACAGAATTTGCACTTCGGATGTGAATCCACCCTATCCAAATGCATAGACTGTCTAAGCATAATTATGGTAATAAACTGCAAGGCGGTGCAATCCAGATCAGACAATTGACCCACGAGCCCCCCAAAAAAACCACATAAAAAATGGGCGCCCGGTAAGGCGCCCAAGTGTTCGGCTCATCTGAGGGAGGAATTGTGAGACCGAAGGAGGATTTAAAGCTTAGCCAAGTGTCGGCATGACGAATTCAGGATCCGTGCGCACGCCGGACGGCCAGCGCGTGGTGATCGCTTTCATCCGTGTGTAGAACCGCACGCCTTCCATGCCATGCATGTGGTGGTCGCCAAAGAGCGAGGATTTCCAACCGCCAAAGCTGTGGAATGCCATCGGCACTGGGATCGGCACATTAATGCCAACCATGCCAACTTCGATATCCTGGGCAAAGCCCCGCGCCACATCGCCGTCACGGGTAAAGACTGCAACGCCATTTGCATATTCATGGCTGTGGATCAGATCTACCGCGTCTTTATAGGTCTCACGGCGGACAACCGACAGAACCGGGCCAAAGATCTCTTCTTTCCAGATGGTCATATCTGGGGTGACATTATCGATCAGGGTCGGCCCGACGAAATAGCCATCTTCATAGCCCTGCGGCGGTGTGAACTCGCGGCCATCGACGACAACTTTCGCGCCTTCTTCTTCGCCTTTGGTGATCAAGCCCAGGATTTTATCCTGCGATGCTTTGGTCACGACCGGGCCCATTTCAGAGCTACGATCCGCTGCCGGACCGGTTTTCAGGGCTTCGATTTTGGGAACCAGCTTTTCAACCAGCGCATCCGCAACCGCATCCGTGACCGGAACAGCCACCGAAATCGCCATGCAGCGCTCGCCAGCCGAGCCATAAGCCGCGCCCATCAGAGCATTCGCCGCCATGTCCAGATCCGCATCCGGCATCACAACCATATGGTTTTTCGCGCCACCCAAAGCCTGAACGCGCTTGCCCGCGGCTGTGCCGGTTTCATAGATATATTTCGCAATCGGGGTCGAACCCACAAAGCTGATCGCTTTCACATCTTCATGCTTTAGCAGCACATCCACCGCTTCTTTATCGCCCTGGACCACGCCAAAGACGCCTTCAGGCAGACCCGCTTCGGCCAGCCACTCGGCCAAAAGCAGCGATGCAGAGGGATCACGCTCGGACGGTTTCAGGATGAAGCAATTGCCGCAAGCCAAAGCCACCGGGAACATCCACATAGGCACCATGGCCGGGAAGTTGAACGGCGTGATGCCCGCCACAACGCCCAGAGCTTGGCGAACCGTATGCGCGTCAACGCCGGTGCCAACCTGCTCGGTGAACTCGCCTTTCAGGATATGCGGTGCGCCAACAGCGAATTCCACAACTTCCAGGCCACGGGTGACTTCGCCCAGAGCATCGTCATGGGTTTTGCCGTGCTCCAGCGAGATCGCTTCGGCCAGCTGATCGCCGCGCTCCCAGAGGATGGTTTTGAATTTGTCCAAGATCCGCGCACGGCGCAGCGGCGGGGTCTTCGCCCATGCAGGCCAAGCGGCTTTTGCCGCGGCGATGGCTGCTTCGACTTCCGCGACAGAGGCCAGCGCAACAGCTTTATCGCTTTCGCCGGTTGCCGGGTTGAAAACAGGCTGGCTGCGGCCGGATGTGCCAGCGACGCGTGCGTTATTGATGAAATGACCAATCTCAATCATGGGGACCTCCTCGTGTTGAGGGGTTTATCCATCATTCATTATTGCATATAAACAGCCAGAACTGACAATCCGCTATACGGAAATATACATAATGAACTGGGATGATCTGCGCTATTTCTTGGCTGTAGCGCGCGAAGGCCAAATGCTGAGCGCTGCCAGACGCTTGGGGGTCAGCCAAGCCCTGCTGAGCCGGCATATTGCGACCCTCGAAGAGGCGGCAAATGCGCGACTTTTGGATCGGACCACCCGGGGCTGTAGTCTGACCGCCGATGGCCAGATTCTCTTTGAGACAGCCGAAACCATCGAAGCCAGCCTTCTTTCCGGCCTATCAAGAATCGCGGGCCAAGAGGATAGTATCGCCGGAACGATCCGCATTGGTGCGCCGGATGGGTTTGGCAGTGCTTATCTCGCGACAAAGCTTGATCGGTTCCGCGAGGTTTATCCTGACTTAAATATTCAACTGGTGCCGGTGCCGCGAAACTTCTCTCTGTCGCAGCGCGAGGCCGATGTGGCCATCATGGTTGGTCGTCCGGAGAAAGGCCGGCTGCGGGTGCGCAAACTGACGGATTTCACCTTGGGCCTTTATGCAGCGCGCAGTTATTTGGACCACGCGCCGCGACCCGAAAATTTGAGCGAGCTGAATAATCATCCACTTGTCGGTTATGTGGAGGATCTGATCTATACGCCCGAGCTGAATTATACCGGAGAGCTGCTGGAGAATTGGCAATCTGACATCGAGGTCTCCACCGCGATTGGCCAATTCGCAGCGGTTAAGGCTGGGGCTGGCATCGGGATCTTGCATGATTTCATGGCAGTCCCCGATGCGGATTTGATCCCGCTTTTCCCGCAAACGGCTATCCATCGCAGCTATTGGATTGTCTGGCATGAAAATCTGCGCGTGGCGCGGCGGGTAAAGGCCGTAGTGGATTTCCTGGAGCTGATCGTCAAAGAACAGCGCAGTTTGTTCATTCGCGAAGAGTAAGAGGCGGGCTTTCCCACCCTGCCCCATCCCAATAAGATACCGGCACCTTTTCGTCAAGCGCCGGTGTCT
>JBMYSZ010000044.1:0-7366 GCA_049603835.1 Mangrovicoccus sp. | reverse complement strand
CCGAGGGGTGGAGATGCAGGGGGCCAACCTCTCAAGGGCGGAGATGCAGGGGGCCGACCTCCGAGGGGCGGAGATGCAGGGGGCCAACCTCCGAGGGGTGGAGATGCAGGGGGCCAACCTCTCAAGGGCGGAGATGCAGGGGGCCGACCTCCGAGGGGCGGAGATGCAGGGGGCCAACCTCCGAGGGGTGGAGATGCAGGGGGCCAAGCTCTCAAGGGCGAAGATGAAGGGGGCCAACCTCTCAGAGGCGGAGATGAAGGGGGCCAACCTCTCAGAGGCGGAGATAAAATCAGCAAACTGGGCGGGGGTTGCGTATTGACTCAGCCCCCGCCCAGTTTGCTGATTTACGGGATGGGAAAAACTTGGATCAATCCCGCCTATGGTCGCTGATTGGCGATGCGGCGACATTGCTGCCCACAGAGCCAGAGGGGCTCTTCGTTCCCGATTGCTGGGTCAGCCCGCCGCCGAATTGGGATCTGTTGGTTGAAAACGAAACGCGGGAGTTTTTAGGAAGATCCGAAGACCAACTCCGCCAAGCCTATCTCTGCGCCCCCGGCCAAATGCCGATGAAAACCGGCACGCCCTGGCCTGCGGATCGGGACCCGCCTTGGGTAGAGGCGGGGATGGATGTCTACGACTGGGTCAAACTCGCGGAAAACAAACCGACCGAGCCTGTTCCCGAAGACCTTCTGCCGAAATACGACTGAAGCGTTTCGAGAAATCAGTGACCCACATATTCGCGGCCTGTCGCTTTGCCCCAACGCGAAACGTGATTTTCAGTGTCTTTGGCTTTCCTCGAAACGCTCTAGCCGCAGCTCCGAAAGCCGCGGCTGTCGCGCATCCGCGCTCAGTCCAGATCCAGCACCCGCAGCGACAACTCGCGCAGCTGCTCATTGGTGGGCAGGGACGGCGCGCCCATCATCAGGTCTTCGGCCCGCTGGTTCATCGGGAAGAGGATGACTTCGCGGATATTGTCCTGATCGGCCAGCAGCATCACGATCCGGTCGATCCCGGCCGCGCAGCCTCCATGCGGCGGCGCGCCGAAGCGGAAGGCATTGACCATCCCGCCGAACCGCGCCTCAACCTCGTCGCGCCCATAACCGGCGATCTCAAAGGCCTTGAACATGATCTCCGGACGGTGGTTCCGGATCGCGCCCGAGACCAGCTCATACCCATTACAGGCCAGGTCATATTGATAGCCGAGCGCGTCAAGCGGATCGCCCTCCAGCGCCGCCATCCCGCCCTGAGGCATGGAGAAGGGGTTGTGCTCAAAGTCGATCTTGCCGCTTTCCTCGTCCTTTTCGTAGATCGGGAAATCGACGATCCAGGCAAAGGCGAAGCGGTCCTTTTCGGTCAGCTCCAGCTCTTCGCCGATAACAGTCCGCGCCTTACCCGCCACTTTGACGAAGCTTTCGGGCTTGCCGCCCAGGAAGAAGGCCGCATCGCCCACGCCCAGGTCCAGCTGCTGGCGGATCGCCTCGGTGCGCTCGGGGCCGATATTTTTCGCGAGCGGGCCGGCGGCTTCCATCTCGTCGCCCTTGGCGCGCCAGAAGATATAGCCCATGCCCGGCAGGCCCTCTTTCTGGGCAAAGGCATTCATCCGGTCGCAGAATTTGCGCGAGCCGCCTTTCGGGGCCGGGATGGCGCGGATTTCGGTGCCGTCTTGCTCTAGCAATTTGGCGAAAATGGCGAAACCGGAGCCGCGGAAATGCTCCGACACATCCTGCATCTTGATCGGGCAGCGCAGGTCGGGTTTGTCGGTGCCGTACCAGGCCATGGCGTCGCGATAGGCAATCTGCGGCCAGTCCGTATCGACCTTGCGGCCTTTGCCGAATTCCTCGAACACGCCCGAAATCACCGGCTGGATGGCGTCAAACACATCCTGCTGCTCGACAAAGGACATCTCCATATCGAGCTGATAGAAATCGGTGGGCGAGCGGTCGGCGCGCGGATCTTCATCGCGGAAACAGGGCGCGATCTGGAAATATTTGTCGAAGCCCGAGACCATGAGCAGTTGCTTGAACTGCTGCGGTGCTTGCGGCAGGGCGTAGAATTTGCCCGGATGCAGACGCGATGGCACCAGGAAGTCGCGCGCGCCCTCTGGCGAGCTGGCGGTGATGATCGGGGTCTGATATTCGCGGAAGCCCTGATCCCACATGCGGCGGCGGATCGACGACACCACATCCGAGCGCAGAACCATATTTTCCTGCATGCTTTCCCGGCGCAGATCGAGGAAGCGGTATTTCAGCCGGGTCTCTTCGGGATATTCTTGATCGCCGAACACCATGAGCGGCAGCTCTTCCGCCTCGCCCAGCACTTCCAGGCCGCGCACAAACACCTCAACCTCGCCAGTGGGGATTTTTGGGTTCACCAGCTCCGGCGCGCGGGCCTTCACCTCGCCATCGATCTGAATGCACCATTCCGAGCGGACCTTTTCCACCTCGGCGAAAGCCGGGCTGTCTGGATCCGCCAGCACTTGGGTAATCCCGAAGTGATCGCGAAGATCGATGAACAAAACGCCGCCATGGTCGCGCACTCGATGAACCCAACCGGACAAACGAACGGTAGAGCCCACATCAGCGGCAGTCAAAGCAGCACAAGTGTGAGAGCGATAAACGGACATGGGCGCGCAACCTCGGCAAATGGAAAGTCGCGGCGTTCAAGCCCGCCAGGCCCGCGAAGTCAAGCAATAACGGTGAAACCAGCGGCGGGACCCGTCTTAGGCCGAAGGCCTGAGATGGGAAAATGACGTGGCGCGCAGCGCCTCCTCTTGGAAAGACAGCGCAAGCTTAGAAGCGGTCAAGCAGGCGTTTGAGATAATCCAGCTCAATCTCTGGCCGATCTTGCTCCGAGCTACGGCGGCGGATTTCGTCAAACAGCTCTTGCGCGCGCCGCTCTACGGTTTCTTCCTGCAAGAGCTCTTCGGAAGTGCCCAAATTGCCCTCGGATCCCTGCGCCCGGCCCAGCGGGTCGCGGGTCGCATTTTGATCTGCGCGGCCCATAGTTTCGCCGCCATCGCCTTCGCCCTGGCCTTGCTGGCGCGCCATTTCTTCGCCCAGCTCTTGCATGCCTTCGCGCAAAGCGTCCATGGCATCGGCCTGGCTATCCAAAGCGCCGGCCAAATCATCATTGCGCAGCGCATCTTCGGCTTGCTCCATGGCGCGGCCCGCCCGGTCCAAAGCTTCGCCCGCAGCGCCACCATTCAGCCCTTGCTGTTGCTGACGTAGGGTTTCGCGCAAAGCATGTTGGCGATTTGCCAAGCCTTGGGCATCTGGGTTCTGCTGACCTTGACCATTCTGACCGCCCTGGCCACCCTGACCACCGGGGTTTTGGCCGAATTGCTGACCGCCTTGCTGCCCCTGCCCTTGCTGACCGCCCTGACCTTGTTGGCCCTGTTGCCCTTGCTGGCCTTGCTGGCCCTGTTGACCGGGATTATTGAATTCATCCTGCAGCGACTGGAAACTTTCATCAGAGAGGCCTTGTTGCTCGCGCAGAGTTTCTTGCAACCCTTCCATCGCTTGCTGACCGGGGCTTTGTTGCCCGCCTTGCCCGCCTTGGGCCACTTGCATATTTTCCATCATGCGTCGCAGCTGGTTTAGCAATTGCTCCGCCTCGGCCATGCGGCCTTCTTCCATCAGCTGCTGCAGCCGGTCCAGCATCTCTTGCAGCTGATCGCCGGTCATTTCCTGGCTGTTCTGGTTTTCCGCTGATTGCTGCTGGTTTTGCTCGCCTTGCTGTTGCTCCGCCAGCTGGCGCATATAATCCTGCATCGCTTCGCGCAGCTCTTGCATCAGATCGGCGATTTCCTCGTCAGAGGCGCCATTGCGCATGGCTTCGGCCAGCTGTTCTTGCGCCCGACGCAGCCGCGCCATGGCATCCGACAGATTGCCCTCTTCGATTTTCAGCGCCAAATCCCAAAGGGCCTGGGCGATTTCGGCCTGTTTTTCGTCGCTCAGGCCATATTCCGCCGCCGCTTCCAGGCTGCGAATGGTAAAGCGTAGTCGCAGATAATTGGTTTCGCTTTCAAAAAAGCCCTCAGGCCGGTGCGAGACAGAGCGCAGCACCATCGCCACCCGATCCGCATTTTCCCGCGACCACAGCAGATCCCGGCGCTGTTCGATGATGGCCTTGGCCAAAGGCATGAAGAATCGCCGTCCCGGCAGAAAATCTTGCGCGATCTCTGTTTCGCCCAGCTGACCAAGCGCGTCTTCGACCTGCAATTTCAGCGTAATCGGCAGATTGGCCCAGGGATGTTCCGACAGATTATCAACCAGTTGCTCGGCAAAATCCTTGCGGTCGCCGGTCAAGGTCATGGGCAAATCCAGCACCAAGGGTTCGCGCGGCTCAGGTTCCGCGGCAAGGCCATAGCGGCGATCCACCTGCGCCAGATCCAGCGCGATAATGGCACGACCGGCCACAACCCCGTAATCATCCGCAGCGATGAAGGCTTGGGTCAACTCGCCCGCCGCATCCGCGCTTAGATCACCTTCCAGACGCACCGAGGGGCTTTCATCCGGCATCAGGCTGATATCCCAGCTTGCCCCCTGGGGCCCTGTGACCGCAATTCGACCGGCCCGTGCGATGGTAAAGCTCTGGATTGGATCGGAATTTTGGCCCGTGCCCTCGCCGCCCGCCTCTGCCGCTTCTGGCGCCGTCACGGTTTGACTGACAGCCAAAGCCCCCGCATCACCATAAAGCCGGAATGACACCCGGCTTCCTTCGGGCAATTGCAGCGGGCCAGAGGGAATATCATTGAGATAAAGGCTTGGTCGGTTTGTATAATTTGGCGGCTCAACCCAACCTTCCCAAGAGGATGCCGCCAAAGCCGCTCTGGCGCTTGGATCCGCCCCAGTGAGGCGATCAATCCGCAGCGCTGTCCCAAATAACAGCGCCATCGCGCAGAGCAGCAAAGCCAGATAGCGCAGCCCGTAAATATCCCGTTCCGCCAGACTTAGGCGCGGCGCGACAGGTTTTGCCCCGGCCAGCTTATCCCGCATGCGCGCTTGATGCGCGTCCCAAACCGCGCGACTGGCCGCATCCCCTGCGCCAATAGCCTGAGCGTCCTGCAGCGATGCGAGGGGCCGCCCGCCCAATGTCGCATCCAGCCGCGCTTCGGCTTCGGGCAGGCTGGGCCAGTGGAATTTCCGCACCGCAAAGGCAAACGCGGCGAGCCCCGCCAAAACTAGGCTAACCCCGCCAACCCAGACCACTTCAAGCGCGAAATGCTGGTGCAGCTCAAACCCAAGCGCAGCCACAGCCAGCAAAAGAATGCTCCAGACCGGCCATGCCGCCCGCGTCAGATTTTCCGCAATCAACCCAAGCCGCGTCGCCAATAGCGGCCATCGCAGGCTTTTGCGGGTCGCGGGATCGAGAGGCGTTGGCGATCTTTGGGGCATAGACGGGGTCCCGGTTAGAGGTATCGCAAAGGATACAATACCCCAAAGGTTACCGTGAAACTTCCGCAGGTCAAAGATTTACACCAGGCCAAGCCGATGACAGCCGCGTGAACTGCCCGCTTGGCAGGCGAGCTTCCGCCGAAAAGCGGTGGGGTTTACTCGCTTTCCGGCTCACTTTCGCCGTCGCAGAGCCAGTCAGGCACGTTATCCCGCGCGATCATTTCCGCATAGCTAGGCCGTTCGCGGATCACCGCCCAATCACTGTCTTTGACCAAAACCTCGGGGATCAGCGGGCGCGAATTATATTCCGACGCCATCACCGCCCCATAGGCCCCTGCCGAGCGGAAGGCGACTTTATCCCCTGGCGCAAGCTGGGTCAGATGGCGGTTTTTGGCGAAAGTATCGCCGCTTTCGCAGACAGGGCCAACAATATCGAAAGGCTGCTGCTCGGCCCCCGGCGCCGGTTCGACCAGCGGCACAATATCATGATGCGCGTCATACATGGCCGGGCGCACCAGGTCATTCATCGCCGCATCCAGGATCAGGAAATCGCGCCCTTCACCGGATTTCACATAGATCACCGAGGACACAAGCACCCCAGCATTGCCCGCGATCAAGCGGCCCGGCTCGATTTCCACCTCACATCCCAGATGGCCCACGGTCCGTTTGATCAGCGCGCCATATTCCGACGGCAGCGGCGGCGCCTCATTAGAGCGCGCATAAGGGATGCCCAGGCCGCCCCCCAGATCGAGCCGCGCGATCCCATGCCCTTCGGCCCGCAGCGCAGTGGTCAGATCGGCAACCTTGGTATAGGCCAGTTCAAAGGGCTCCAGATCCGTGAGCTGACTGCCAATATGCACATCAATCCCAACTACTTGCAGGCCCGGCAGGCTTGCTGCCATGGCATAGACTTCTTGCGCCCGCGAAATCGGAATGCCGAATTTGTTTTCCGATTTGCCGGTGGCAATTTTTGCATGGGTTTTTGCATCGACATCGGGGTTGATCCGAATGGCCACGGGCGCGGTGGCCCCAAGCGAGGTGGCGACTTCGCTAAGCGCCTCCATCTCTGGTTCGCTTTCCAGATTGAACTGGCGGATCCCGCCCTTCAGCGCGGCAGCCATTTCTTCGCGGGTTTTGCCAACACCGGAAAAGACGATCCGCTCGCCGGGGATACCTGCGGCAATCGCGCGAGCATATTCGCCGCCGGAGACCACATCGACCCCTGCCCCGGCTTGGCCCAGCAGCTGCAGCACGGCTTGGTTTGAATTGGCCTTCATCGCATAGCAGACCAGATGCGGTAGCGGGTCCAAAGCCTCGTCAAACAGTTTGAAATGGCGCAGAAGCGTGGCGGCGGAATAGCAATAGAATGGCGTGCCGACCTTCGCCGCGATTTCATCCAGCGCCACATCTTCGGCCCATAGATTGCCGTCACGATAGATGAAATGATCCATGTCCCGCCCCGTTTCCTAATTGCGTCTTTTGCGTTTCGTCCCGCCTCATAGCAGAGGCGCGGGCCAATGCAATCAATGCCTCAGATCAGCGGATCGGGGCGCAACGCAGATAGAGGTAAAGCGGAAGGCCACAGCTGACACCGATGCAAAATGTGGCGGGGATCGCGATCAAAGCCAGCCAATTGCGGCGAATCCAAACCTCCGCCAGAATCCATAGGGTGAGGGTCAAAGCCGCGATGGTCAGATCCCAAGTCAGCCCGGTGGTAGAGCCATTGACATACCACGCCTCGATCATGCCGCCCAAACCGGCACCTGTATCCTGCATATAGGTGACGAACCAATACATGGGATGGATCGTCCCCCAAAGGGCTAAGGCCAGATAAGCGAAGCGGAGCGGTGTCATAAGGTCTACCTTTTCATGCTGCGGGCAAAGTAGCGCGGCTTTGAGCCTCGGCCAGATGCTTTGCAACCAGGTCCTTTTTGCCCTGGTCCTAGGTGCATATGGCAGCGGGCGCGGAA
>JBMYSZ010000043.1:0-8309 GCA_049603835.1 Mangrovicoccus sp. | reverse complement strand
ATTTTAGATATCGCGATTTAGGTGTTACCCTAGAGGAAGCTTCATTTAAGGAGATTTCCTTGCCCGGCCAGCTCCGCGATATTCAAATGACCAATTGCCATATCCACCTTTTCACCCATGATCACGTACCCAAAAGCTTTCCCTTTCCCGGGGCTCATCTGCTGCGCGGCTAAGGCTGGCTTTTGAAAGCGATCTCTTGGGGCGCGCGCCGCACAAATTTCGATGAGTTTTCCGAGCAAATGACCCGGCTCGACCGCTTTCGCCTGGTTGGCGCAAAGGAGAGCCAAGAAAAATCCTTTGACACAATCCGCGCCCAATATCCCGAAGGCACGCGCTTTGTGGTGTTGCCCATGGCCATGGATAATGCCGCGATTGGCTTTGGCGATGCGGAAAAGAATGTGGAAGCACAGCATGAGGCCTTGGCTGAATTGGCTGCCAAATATCCCGATCAATTGCTGCCCTTTGCTACCTGCCATCCAGAGGATGAGGCCTCTGTCAAAACCGCTCAGGATTGCCTGAAGAACAAGGGCTTTAAAGGGCTCAAGCTCTATCCCAAGCTTGGCTATTACCCTGATCATTCGGTTTTGCTGGAGGATATCTATCCCTTGCCGCAAAAACCCGATGGCAGCTGGCGCCCGGTTCTAAGCCATTGCTCACGCGGGGGGCTTTACCAAAAGGGGCTTTCCAAAGCCGAGCGGGATTAGCGCACCGATCCGCGGGCTTTTTTACCTGTGCTTGAGCGTTTCCCGCAATTGCGGATCAATCTAGCGCATTTTGGCGGGCAGATTGATTGGGAGGAGTATCTTAGTCCGAATGCTTCGATTGAGGCGGAGCTTGGCGAGAATGAGAATTTCATGCAGATCATTCGCGATTTGATCACCGGTGGGGATCATCCGCAGATCTGGATGGATATTTCTTATACGCTGTTCCATTTTCAGAAATTTATTCCGCTGTTGAAGGTGTTCATGCTCGATCCAAAATTACGCGAGCGGATTTTGTTTGGCTCGGATTGGTATATGACGGAGCAAGAGGATCTGAGCGAACAGGCCGTATCCTTCAGTTTGCGGGTGCAATTGGGGGACGAGGATTTCCGGCAGATCGCCGAGACAAATCCGGCCAAATGGTTGGGGGAGGCAGATTTGCCGGGGCAAGAAGCGCCTTTGGTGGGGGTCTAGGAAATTCGCGGTGGACGCTGCGCGATCAGGCCAGTAAACGCCTTGCGACCTCAATGTTAGCGCCGCAAAGGAGCCCCCATGTCTGGCCACGGTCCCGCTCTTCCCATGACCTCGCGCCCTTGTGGGGCTTTGACCGGTACGGCTAATGTGCCTGGCGATAAGTCGATCTCGCATCGCTCGCTGATCCTTGGCGCTTTGAGCATTGGGGAAACTCAGATCACCGGATTGCTAGAAGGCCAAGATGTGCTGGACACGGCCAAGGCTATGCAGGCCTTTGGCGCGGAGGTGGTGCAGCATGGGCCGGGCGACTGGACGGTGCAGGGCGTGGGCGTTGGCGGTTTTGCTGAGCCCGAGCAAGTGATCGATTGCGGCAATTCCGGCACGGGCGTGCGTCTGATCATGGGGACAATGGCCACCACGCCGATCAGCGCGACCTTCACCGGTGATGCGTCGCTGCGCTCGCGGCCTATGGCGCGGATCACGGATCCGATCTCTTTGTTCGGGGCTCAGTCCTATGGGCGCAAGGGCGGGCGGCTGCCCATGACGATCATCGGCGCGGCAGAGCCCTTGCCGGTGCGCTATGAGACCCCGATGCCGTCGGCGCAGGTGAAATCCGCAGTCCTGCTGGCGGGTCTGAATGCGCCGGGCGAAACTGTGGTGATCGAGCGCGAAGCGACCCGCGATCACTCGGAACGGATGCTCGCAGGCTTTGGCGCCCAGATCAGCACCGAAGTCACCAAAGAAGGCCGGGTGATCACGCTGCAAGGCCAGCCCGAACTGAAGCCGCAGACTATCACCGTGCCGCGCGATCCAAGCTCGGCTGCCTTCCCGGTTTGCGCTGCTCTAATCACCGAGGGCTCGGATGTGCTGGTGCCGAATATCGGGTTAAACCCAACCCGCGCGGGCCTGTTCACCACTCTGCGCGAGATGGGCGCTGATCTGAGCTATGAGAATGAGCGCGAAGAAGGCGGCGAGCCTGTGGCCGATCTGCGCGCCCGCTTTTCGCCCGAGATGAAGGGCATTGATGTTCCGCCAGAGCGCGCGGCGTCGATGATCGATGAATATCCGATCCTGTCAGTGGTGGCCTCCTTTGCCGAAGGCGCGACCCGGATGCTGGGCGTGAAAGAGCTGCGGGTGAAGGAAAGCGATCGGATCACGGTGATGGTCGAAGGCTTGCAAGCCAATGGCGTCACGGTTGAGGAAACCGAGGACACGATGACTGTGCATGGCATGGGTCCCAAGGGTGTTCCGGGCGGCGGTTTGGCGCTTGGGCATCTGGACCACCGGATTGTCATGTCCTTCCTCATCCTTGGCATGGGCGCGCAAAAAGAGGTGCGGGTGGATGATGCCAGCCCCTTCCTGACTTCTTTCCCGATCTTCGAAGATCTGATGACGGATCTCGGAGCGCAGCTGGTTCGTGTGAACCAATAAACCAGGCTTCTAGATTTTCCCGGCAAATTGCACAGGCCTGGCAAAAGCTGCTTCGCCGCCGCTGGATATGATGGTTATAAGGACCCAATCACTTGAATGGGTCTTTTGGCCTAGCAGATGAGAGTAGACCGCGATGAAATTCACAGTTGCTATCGATGGACCGGCCGCGGCCGGGAAGGGCACGATTGCCCGCGCAGTGGCAGAGCAATTTGGCTTTGCCCATCTTGATACCGGTCTGCTCTATCGGGCGACGGCGCGGCGGGCGATGCAAGGCGAAGATCCTGTGGCCGCGGCCAAGGATTTGACCGTGGAGGATCTGAAAGCCCCGGATCTGCGCAGCGGTGAAGTGGGCCAAAAGGCAAGCCAAGTGGCCGCGATGCCCGAAGTGCGGGCGGCTTTGCTGGCCTTTCAAAAGGATTTCGCTCGGCGCGAGGGCGGGGCGGTCCTGGATGGCCGCGATATCGGCACGGTGATTTGCCCTGATGCAGAGGTGAAGCTTTACGTGACCGCGACAGATGAAGTGCGAGCGGCGCGGCGCTTTGCTGAATTGGTGAAAAACGACCCGTCTTTGACCGTCGAGGCGGTGCTTGATGATCTCAAGGCCCGCGATGAGCGCGATGCCGCCCGCGATACGGCGCCGATGGTCGTGGCCGAAGGTGCTTTGCAGCTAGATACATCAGAGCTGACGATTGAAGAAGCGATCGAAATGGCCATTGCGGCCGGGATTGCTAAGCTGGGGGCCTCGGCGCTGCTATAAGGCGCGGCTGACCCGCCTGGGGATATTGCGCCAGAGCGGCGCAATATCGATTTTTGCTAGGATTTGCTTAGGCCTTGCGGCGCGAAGCCATGCCAAGCGCTCCGAAACCGGCCAGCGCCAAAGGCAGAGCTGCTGGAAGCGGTACAGCCGCGCCGGGGGCTGCTGCCGAAACCGCAATGTCAGCTGCGGCGAAAATATTGTAGGGTTGGTAATCAAAGTCGCCGATCACTGTCACGCCAGTATCGAAAATGATCCTGATATTGCTAAACTCGCCAATATTCGCACCAGCGACAGCGAAGATTGAGCCATTTATGTTGGCGCCGTTATTGCGGGTGAAGGATGTCGCAGAAGAGCCATCCCAGATCATGGTTTGGGCGCCGCCATCATCGACGATGAAAGAGCCGGTGATCAGCGATGTGTCGAGCAGGCTGGATGTATCCCAGGTGAAGCCGGTGAAGGTATAGGTGCCAGCCGCGCCATTCAGGGCATCCCCGTCAGTGGTAATGGTGCCGGCCTCAGTGCCGCTATTGGTTGACCAGGTCCAGGTCAGCGCATTTGCAGAAGCGGAGCAGGCCAGGACGAGGGCTGCAGCAAGTTTCAAAGCTTTCATTGTTACATACTCACAGTTAGGTGATTGCGTAGTGAGGCTTAGTTAACAGTATGAATGAAGCAGTAAAGTCCTGGGTTTACGGAATTTACAGCGCAGCGCTGAGGCGGCTGCCAGCGCCCATGTGATTTACGCTGCCAAAAGCTTGCAATCGCCTGGGAATCCGTATAAAGGCGCTTTGGTCTATTCGCCGCTAGAGCAAAGACATGAGCAGGGTCGGAAAACTCCGGCCCATTTTGTTTATGTGGGCGGTGCCTCAGGCAAATTTACAAATCAAAGACCGGTGGAGACAACCACCTGGCCAGTCAATGACACGATAAAGGAAACTGATTAGCCCCATGGCTGCACAAACATCTATGGAGGAATTCGAAGCCCTCCTGCAAGAAAGCTTCGAACTGGAAACCCCTAATGAGGGCTCCGTTGTTAAAGGCCGCGTTCTCGCTATCGAAGCGGGCCAAGCTATTATTGACGTTGGCTATAAAATGGAAGGCCGCGTTGATCTGAAAGAATTCGCAAACCCTGGCGAAGCACCTGATATTTCTGTGGGTGACGAAGTTGAGGTTTACCTGCGCGCTGCGGAAAATGCCAAAGGCGAAGCTGTTATCAGCCGCGAAATGGCCCGCCGCGAAGAAGCATGGGATCGTCTCGAAAAAGCCTATGCCGATGAGAACCGCGTCGAAGGCGCGATCTTCGGACGCGTTAAAGGCGGCTTCACTGTGGATCTGGGCGGCGCTGTTGCGTTCTTGCCGGGCTCCCAAGTTGACGTGCGTCCGGTGCGTGATGCGGGACCATTGATGGGTTTGAAACAACCGTTCCAAATTCTGAAAATGGACCGTCGCCGCGGCAATATCGTTGTTTCCCGTCGTGCGATCCTCGAAGAATCCCGCGCCGAGCAGCGTGCTGAAGTTATCGGCAAGCTGGCAGAGGGCGATGCTGTTGAAGGTGTTGTTAAGAACATCACTGAATATGGTGCCTTCGTTGATCTGGGCGGCGTTGACGGCCTGCTGCACGTCACCGACATGGCGTGGCGCCGTGTGAATCACCCGTCTGAGATCCTGACCATCGGCGAGACCGTGAATGTTCAGGTGATCAAGATCAACAAAGAGACCCACCGCATCTCCTTGGGCATGAAACAGCTCATGGATGATCCGTGGAACACTGTTGAATCCAAATATCCGCTGGAATCCGTTCATACTGGCCGCGTGACCAACATCACCGATTACGGTGCATTTGTTGAGCTCGAAGCTGGTGTCGAAGGCCTGGTCCATGTCTCTGAGATGTCCTGGACCAAGAAGAACGTGCATCCGGGCAAAATCGTGTCCACCTCTCAGGAAGTGGAAGTCATGGTTTTGGAAATCGACAGCTCCAAGCGTCGTGTTTCCCTGGGCCTCAAGCAGACCATGCGCAACCCGTGGGAAGTCTTCGAAGAGAAGCATCCGGTGGGCACCGAGGTCGAAGGCGAAGTCAAGAACATCACCGAATTCGGTCTGTTCATCGGCCTCGACGACGAAATCGACGGCATGGTTCACCTGTCCGACCTTACCTGGGAAGGTCGCGGCGAGGATGTGATCGGCGAATACCGCAAAGGCGATATGGTCAAAGCGGTTGTGACCGAAGTGGACACCGACAAAGAGCGTATCTCGCTTTCGGTGAAAGCTCTGGGCGGCGATCCGTTCCAAGACGCAACCGATGGCGTGAAGCGCGGCTCGATCATCACTGTTGAAGTGACTGCGATCGAAGATGGCGGGATCGAAGTTGAGTATGAAGGCATGAAATCCTTCATCCGTCGCTCTGACCTTAGCCGTGACCGTGCCGAGCAGCGCCCGGAACGCTTCCAGACTGGCGATAAAGTTGACGTTCGTGTCACCAATATCGACGGCAAGTCGCGTCGCCTGGGTCTGTCGATCAAAGCGCGTGAGATTGCAGAAGAGAAAGAAGCGGTCGAGCAGTATGGCTCCTCCGATTCTGGTGCATCTCTGGGTGATATTCTTGGTGCGGCTCTTAAAGCCGATAACTAAGTCTCACGACCCTTCGAGAATGACGAAAGCGGCCTCCTTTGGGGGCCGTTTTTTTATGGATTGCGATGGGATCAGAAGGGGAGGGACGGCGACAATCCGGCGGTATCTGACCCCAGGATAACCAAAGGGAAGGTGTCGCCAAGCGTTCCGACTGCGACTTCTCTTGGCTTATCCACAGGCGGCAAAACGAATCGTCCTAAGTGCCGCAAAGCAGCAAGTCCCGTTAGCGGCGCAGCATGGTCCGCGATATCCGGCTTTCGATGTCGCGAAGTTGGGACTTTGGTGGCAGAGAAAGCAGATCAAGCGGAAAAGCAGCGCTAAATTCAGAAAAACTTCTTTTCTGTTGGCGAAGATTCCTAGTACCTTTCAACGCACTGGGAGGCGTCGCCGAGGAGGAAGTAGATGATCAGGTCAGAACTGGTCCAAAAGATTGCCGACGAAAATCCGCACTTGTACCAGCGCGATGTCGAGAAAATCGTAAACACCATATTCGAGGAAATCATCGAGGCAATGGCCCGAGGGGATCGTGTCGAGTTGCGCGGCTTCGGGGCCTTTTCGGTCAAGCAGCGTGACGCGCGAATTGGACGCAACCCACGTACTGGTGAGTCCGTAGAGGTTGAAGAAAAACACGTTCCGTTCTTTAAGACAGGAAAGCTTCTGCGAGATCGTCTCAACGGCGAGTAAAGGAACGAATGATGCGTGTGATCTTTTATCTTATCATTGCTGTGATCGCCTTTTGTTTGGTCACCATTGGGTTTGCAAATAATCAGATGGTGGTACTCACCTTGTTCCCTTCGGAACTGGCGGTCTTCATTGGGTTTAACCAAAGCCAAGAGATGCCACTTTATCAGGTTGTTCTGATCGGCGTCGCTTTGGGCCTGTTGCTGGGCTATGCCTTTGAATGGCTGCGCGAAAGCAAGCATCGCTCGGCTGCGACCCGTGGGCGTCGCAATCAAGCTCAGCTAGAGGCTGAAATTCAGCGTCTGAAAGCCGAGAAAAACAAGGGTAAGGACGAGATCCTCGTTATCTTGGAAGAGGGTGCTGCCGCGCGCTAAGCGGCAGCCCGATGGAAAGGAGGGCGCTGGCATGGCTGCGCACTCTGATGTTTCAGTGAAAATCTGTGGCCTGACCCGTGTGGATCAGGCCCTTGCCGCGGCCGAAGCAGGGGCGCGGTATATTGGTTTGGTGTTTTTCGAAAAATCGCCGCGCCATGTTTCGCTGGATTTAGCACAAGACATTGCTATGGCCCTGCCGACCGGAGTGGCCAAAACAGCATTGACGGTGAATGCGAGCGATGCGCTGCTGGATGAAATTACCGGCAAGGTGCCGCTTGATCTCTTGCAGCTCCATGGGGGCGAAAGCCCGGCGCGTGTGGCCGAGGTTAAGGCGCGCTATGGTCTGCCCGTGATGAAGGCTATCGGCATCGCCGACGCATCGGATCTGCCTAAGATCGCTGAATATGAGACGGTCGCAGATCTTCTTTTGGTCGATGCGAAACCGCCCAAAACCACGGATTTACCAGGCGGTAATGGCCTGAATTTCGACTGGCGTTTGCTGCAAGGGCGCGATTGGGTTTGCCCTTGGATGCTCGCCGGTGGCTTGACCGCCGCGAATTTGCGGGACGCGATCACCCTAACAGGGGCGCGTATCGTCGATGTGTCTTCGGGGGTAGAGGCCGCGCCGGGGGACAAGGATCCGCAGAAAATGGCAGATTTTGTCAAAGCTGCTCAAGACGCAGATTAGCCCCGTTCGGCTTTGCTTAGGTTGGTCTTAGAGCGTTTCGCGTAAAAATTGCCTCGTCTGTCGCCTAGGCCCGATATGAGCGGCGGCAGATATGTGAGACAGTGCTTCCGCGAAACGCTATAGGATCACAGAAGGGTGCTGTCGCGGAACACATGACGCACGATGGTTTCGCGTGTCAGACCGATTTCGGCCAATTGCTCGTCGGACAGTGCTTGCAAGCGCTCGATTTTCTTCATTCGAGGATGGTTCTCCATCACAGAGATCATGCCCTCAAAAAATGCGCTGAATGCTTTGGAAACGCCTGCGAAAGGCGAGTGAGTCATTGTCAGTAGTAGTGCCATAGGAAACTCCGTTTACTAAAGGGACCTGAGTTCCCTCCCTGGCACTTAAGATAGACTGGGGCGTAATCGGTGAGTAGTCGTATTGCTGCAATGCCGCATTGCAAATGCAGCATAGGGGTCTTCATCGTTTTTTGACGAATAGCGCCCGCTGAAACGCGGACGCTTGGTTCTTAGTAGAGTGCTTTACGCCCTATTCATTCTGTTATCGATTAGGTCGTCTACGACAGCCGGTTCGGC
>JBMYSZ010000042.1:0-8344 GCA_049603835.1 Mangrovicoccus sp. | reverse complement strand
CCCTGCCCCGAAGCTTAGCTGGGCTGGGGCGCTTAAAAGCTTTGTTAACCATCTCGCTGGAAAGCTGCCGGGCATCATGCTTTGGCGGCTTTTTCTTTTCCTGCTGATGCTTTGGCCCGGTCTTGCCGGGGCAGAGGGCTTGCGCATTGCCACTTTGAATACTGGCCTGGATCGCAAAGGGCCGGGACTATTGCTGCGCGATATTGAGCGGGGCAAGGCTGCAGATGTGGCATATGTTATTGAAACCTTGGACCGGATTGCCCCGGATATCATCCTGCTCACCCGGTTCGACTATGATTATGAGCTGGCCGCTCTGCGCGCCCTGAATGACCGGCTGGCCAAGCCTTACCCGCATCTTTTTGCACAAAGGCCTAATACTGGGCGACCCTCTGGCCTGGATCTGGATGGAGATGGGCGACTGGGCGAGCCGGAAGACGCGATCAGCTATGGCCGTTTCAATGGCCAAAATGGAATGGCGATCCTATCGCGCTTGCCCTTTGTGCATGCGGATTTTCGGGATTTCTCCGCGCTTTTATGGCGAGATTTCCCGCAAGCGCGCGTCCCTGAGGGCATCTTCAGTACCGCCGCCCTAGAGAAGCAGAGACTTTCGACCGTGGGCCATTGGGATATCCCGGTGGCGCTGCCTGATGGTGGGCGGCTTTACCTGTGGGCCTATCACGCGAGCCCGCCGGTATTTGACGGGCCCGAAGACCGGAATGGACGCCGTAGCGCAGATGAAACGCAATTCTGGCAGAGCTATCTTGACGGCCGCCTCGATACACCGGCGCGCGTGCCCTTTGTCTTGATGGGCAATAGCAATCTCGATGCGACACTGGGGGAGGGCCTGCGCTCGGTGATGGCAGCACTTTTGGCGGATCCCCGCCTGACCGACCCGGCCCCGACCTCTGAGGGCGGGAGAGCCCTGGATCATCCCTTGGCTACGGTGGATTGGCGCGGCGTGGTGGAGCCGGGCGCGATGCGGGTGGATTATGTCCTGCCCTCGGCTGACTTGACGATCCTTGCCGCTGGTATCGATTGGCCAGAATTGCACCCACCGCAAAGCGGGGATGACGCAGCGAGCCGGCATCACATGGTTTGGGTTGATATTGCCCTGCCAAATAAGGCCGCGCGGCCTGTGCGCCTTGACCCTCCGGATGCCACGCGCTAGGCGCCCTGGCAAAAGCAAAATCGGAGGACTATCCCCATGTCGAACCCCTCGCTTCTTATCCTACCAGGTGACGGTATTGGCCCGGAGGTCATGGCAGAAGTCCGCCGGATCATTTCCTGGTTTGGCGATAATCGCGGCCTGACTATCGATGTCTCCGAAGATCTGGTCGGCGGCGCGGCCTATGATGTGCATGGCGTGCCTCTCTCGGATGAAACCATGGAGAAAGCGCAAGCGGTTGATGCGGTTCTGCTGGGCGCTGTTGGGGGTCCGAAATATGATGATCTGGATTTCAGCGTAAAGCCCGAACGCGGTCTGCTGCGCCTGCGCAAGGAAATGGACCTATACTCCAATCTTCGCCCGGCTCAGTGTTTTGACGCGCTGGCCGATTTCAGCTCGCTCAAGCGCGATGTGGTGGCGGGTCTCGATATCATGATCGTGCGCGAGCTGACCTCGGGTATCTATTTCGGCGAGCCGCGCGGTATCGTGACCGAAGGCAATGAGCGCGTGGGCATCAACACCCAGCGTTACACTGAAAGCGAGATCGAGCGCGTGGCGCGGTCGGCTTTTGAGCTGGCGAAACGCCGGGGCAATAAGGTCTGCTCGATGGAGAAGGCCAATGTGATGGAATCCGGCATTCTGTGGCGCGAAGTCGTGCAGAAAATCGGCGATACGGAATATCCTGAGGTCGAACTGAGCCATATGTATGCGGATGCGGGCGCGATGCAGCTTTGCCGCTGGCCCAAACAGTTCGATGTGATCGTGACCGATAACCTGTTTGGCGATTTGCTGTCTGACGCGGCCGCGATGCTGACTGGCTCGCTCGGTATGCTGCCCTCTGCTTCGCTTGGCGCGCCCATGGAAAATGGTCGTCCAAAGGCGATGTATGAGCCGGTGCATGGCTCGGCCCCGGATATCGCTGGCCAGGGCAAGGCTAACCCGATCGCTTGTATCCTCAGCTTCTCCATGGCGCTGCGCTATAGCTTTGATCAAGGCGTGGAGGCGGATCGCCTTGAAGCCGCGGTTGAAAAAGTACTGGCCGATGGTGTGCGCACCGCAGATCTGCTGGGTGAAGAAGGTGTGACCCCTGTCTCCACCAGCGGCATGGGCGATGCGATTTTGGCTGCTTTGGATGCAAGCCTCGCCTAACTCCTTATTGCTGCGGTAAGACGCGCAATAATTCTGCCATTATGAGATAATCCCCTTGTCCGAGCTAGTTTATCGGGCAGGGGGCTTGACCCTTTATTGATTTGAACAAGCTACTGGGGAAATAACCAGTCAAACGCGCGGCCCCTGTTTCGGGGGCATGACGCCAGGGCGGCCCATCGTTCTGGCCTAGCGCATCAAATCTGCATGGGGTCTATATGTCCGTAATGACGAGTTCCAACGCGCAAGGGGCGCTGTTTTCCTTATTGGCCTTTGCGACATTTTCCACCCATGACACGGTGGTAAAATTTCTCGGCGGCGCGTTTTCCCCGTTTCAGGTTGTTTTCTTCTCGGTGCTGTTTGGGTTTCCGATCGTGTCGATTATGCTGTTGCGTGATCGGACCGATGGCAATCTGCTCCCGCGTTTCCCATTTTGGACATTTCTGCGGACGGCGGCGCAGGTGGTGACAACTATCAGCGTCTTTTATGCCTTTGCCACGCTGCCTTTGGCGCAAACCTATGCGATTTTGTTTGCCTCACCTTTGGTGATCACATTGATGGCGATCCCGATCCTCGGTGAAACCGTGGGCTGGCGCCGGGGATGTGCGGTTGTGATTGGGCTTTTGGGCGTGCTCATCGTGGTGCAGCCTGGTTCTACCCAGTTGAATTTTGGCCATGCGATGGCCTTGCTAGGGGCTGTTTGCGGCGCATTAGCTTCGGTTATTGTGCGCAAAGTCGGTCGAGAAGAGCGTAACGCAGTGCTGATGCTCTATCCTATGGTGGCGAATTTCCTGGTTATGGGCGCGATACTGCCCTTTGTTTACGAGCCGATGGAAGCCGTTCATTTGGGCGGCGTGTTCCTTATGGCGGCTTTGGCATTTGCGGCCACTTTGCTGCAAATTGCAGCCTATCGTGCGGCGGATGCGATTATCGTCGCGCCGATGCAATATTCGCAGATCATCTGGGCGGTTCTATTTGGCTGGATTTTCTTTGAGGAGAGTTTGACCTGGTCAACGGTGCTGGGCGCGTCGGTTATTATCGGTAGCGGTGTCTATATCGTGCTGCGTGAAGAAAAGAGCGACACATCGGAAACGCCGGTGCTGGATACCAAAAGCCGCTATGCAGCGGGGGTTATGCCTCGCACTGGCAGCTTTGTTCGACTTCTGCGCCGTAATCGCAAAACCGGGTAAGTTGGGGCTTGCACTAGGGCGCTGAAAGCTTTAGTTCCGCTCTACTCGGTCGGAGTGTAGCTCAGCCTGGTAGAGCACTGTCTTCGGGAGGCAGGGGCCGGAGGTTCGAATCCTCTCACTCCGACCAGTAAATCTCCCGCTTGTGATGTTTGCCACTACATCTTTCCTTTTTGGGACACAGCTCTGCCATTCTGCACGCAAGCCTTGCCTGACTGCCTCACGCAGTCGAATGCGGTTGAGGCCTCGCGTGGCGGGATGCGTTTGTAGGGGAAAGTGGTCTGGTGGCTGGCCGCGACCGAACTGTCGCAAGGCTTCAGCGGTTTCGGCCAAGCGCAATGATAGAACTGGATGTGATTAACGGGCAAGCGCCGGCGTGAACCGCCTTGTCGTGACACATACTGTTGTCCCGGACGCGACCCCGACGGAGTGTAGTTGAGCCCGAAGGCTTGCTCTTTCGCGCTCAACGCAGGTTTCGCTTTCTTGAACCGGGCGTTGCGGGCCGTCGCGGTTTTGACCTCGGCAGCCATGCGCTCCGCTGGCGGTAGGTCGGCGATGGCATAGAGCTTGGTATGGCCGGGCTCATCGATCAGCGGGCGAAGGCCCAGCCGGTCAAGGAGCGGCTCCATCATCTGAAAGCTGCAATCATGGTCCTTCGCGAGGTCGCGCAGAGTGCGGTATCGGGCGAAAAAACTGTCGATCGCGTCCTGCGGGTACCCGTCCTTGCGGCGACCATCGGATTTGTAGGCCGCCGCGCGAGGCAATTCCCCCATCTTGACCAAACGGGAAATCGTGACAAAGCGCAGCCCATATCTCTGCGAGACAGCCTGCATGTTCAGCAGGCCATTCCGCCTTTCGGGGGGAATCAGAGGGCGTCTGCGTTTCGGGATGTGGCTTTCGAGAACCCGGATCGCCGTCCAGCCATGGCCGTCGGGACATCTGCAGGCCGGCGCGAGCGCGCCGTCCAGCAACAACCGCGCGGTCATGACCTTACCGAGACGGGTCCGGCGCGAGAAGTCGAAGAGCGACACCCAGCCAGGCTCGGGCTGGGTCGTTGCTGGCGGCGCGGCCGCATGGAGCGCGTCCCGCAAAGCCTCGACCTCATGGCGCCACAAAGACCCTTTGCGCGAAGGCCATTGCGGATTATGCTGGATGATACCGGCCTTCCAGACCTCCTCGAAGGTAGGTCTGTTCATTCCCAGAAATCGCATTGCCGCCTTGTGCGTCACGGTGGCTTGCAGCTTCGCGATCGCAGCATCCGCCGCAATCCGATCATATGCCGGGTAGCTTTTCCCGAACGCTGACGCCTCACCCTGCCGTGGGACCCGGTCGGCCTTGAGCGCGAAACGGACCGACGCCTTTGGGATCCCATGCCGGTCTGCCAGCGTTTCGACGGTTGCGTCTTCGAATGGGGGTATCACTCGGTTCAGGAAAGACTGTGTCCTGTAGGTTCGCAAGCGACGAACGGCGGCCGTGCAGATCGCGTGCAGAAAAGGTCGGAAGGTCGGTTCTTTTTGAAAGTGTCGAAGAGTTCCCTGCAAACACCCGACCACGTCCGCCAATGACCGCAGACCTTCAGCGAGCCTTTGGACAACGCGCCTCTCAACCGCCTCCATTAGGGCGTCCGGACCATCGCGCAGCAAGGAAAAGCCGATTTCGGTGCACTCTTGCAGGTCCTGAGCTTCGATTTTGTTTGGCCAGACGGGTCCGATCTCGACAAAGCAGCCCAGCAGTGGGGCGGTTGCGAGAACCTCCTCCAATGACCATGACCCAACGCGATCTTTGCCCGTAGCAAGGAAGTCGGAAACTGCGAGATCTATCCCGTATGTCTTCACAGGCCGGGGGGCTGGCAGGCGGCGCTCCGGCCAGAGGCTCAGACAGAAATGCAGGTCCTTGGCTCCGCGATAGCTGGGCGGACGCGGCAGTGGTTCCAGAAGCACTCCGTGCTTCGGGCAGGCTCCGACCGCAGGCATAGTCCACTGCGTGCGCAAGTATTCCTGTGTGTCGACGTTCTCTCGATCTTCGGCGAGGCAGACCGGGCAAATACGCGGGCTGAGTGGGATCGCGGGATAGGCCACCAGGATATGACCTCGGAAGGAAGGGCTGCCCCGGGTGCGGATGTTCGGCGTGGCGTTGACCAGGCCCTCGGGATCGGTGCCCAACCGGATGGCGAGGTCCCGCACCACGTCCGGGTCCCCCAGCCCGACCGCGTCAAACCGCAGGCCAAAGTCCTTCAGGAAGGTGGTCGCGTCGTCGCGTTCATAGATCAGGGCCGCGCGTGAGGCCAGCGATGCGGCGGTTTCTTCGGGAAAGGGCTCGACAGGGACCGGAAGCGGTCGCGGGACTGGCGAAAACGGGTCAAAGGGCATGGGCCGTCACCTCCGCCACCGCCTCGGGCCGGGGTCTTCCGGCGGGTCCGGCTGAAGGGCGTGAAACCGTTCCGCAAGGAATACGTTTTCGTCGTCCCGGCAACCCGTGCGTTCGCGCACCACTTCGGCGAAGTCACCCGCTGTGACGCTCGGTTGCTCTGCCCGTAATGCGATAGCGATCGCCTTCACCATGTGTTCGCACGCAAAAGCAAAAAGCTGATTGCTCGCGACCATGAGCCGTTCCGCAAACTCCCGGGTTTGAATGCAGGGGCTGGCCTCAAGCCCTGCCATCTGCAGGTAAGTCGCTAGCTTGTCGGACAGCAGTGCAAGGTCCCCGGTCTCCGCCAAAGGGTGGAAGCGCACGACCCTTGTCCGATTGCGGATATGGGGATCGGCGCGTAGAATGGTGTCGATCCGCTCGTCACCGGAAAGAATGAGCGAGATCGGCCATTCTGGATGCTGAAGCCGGGCTTTGAGCGCAGCGCCGACCGCAGCCGGTTGGGTACCAGTAGCAAAGGCGAGGTTCTGCGCTTCTTCGAGCATCAGGATGTCGACGCCCATGCGATAAAGCAGGTTGTGCGTGAACCGCCAGACCTCCGGAACCGTTTTTCGCGCAAGGCCCCGGGTCTCGTAATTCGTTGCTGCGATGATACCGAGAGCCAAACTGCCCGAGGTCACGGGCGATGGCACCGCCACCTCGAACACGCGTCCAGGCTTGCCAGAAGAGGTTTGCCATGGGCCAATCTTTTGAAACGCCCGGTATATCGCGCGGGATTTGCCGGCTCGGCTGGGGCCCATCGCCACAAAGCAGAACCCCTCGCGCGGTCGCTCTCCGTCCGTGTAGGCACCGCCATCGCGGAGGCAGGTGCGCAGGCGCTGTTCAACGAGATCGGCGGATTCACGTTCGAAAAAATGCTCTTCCAGCTTCTTGATCAGGGCGTCGACACTCATGACGGATCTCCGTCATCAGTCCTGTGCCACCACCCGCTGGACGGTGCTGGAGCCTCGCCGCTACCGGAGGATTCTGACCCAAGTGGTGTTCCCGGCAGCGCTTGGCTCTGCAACGGCCCTTCGAGAAAATTCGCGCGGACACGGATCCCGGTCGTCGCTTCCTCCTTTAGGCGCTCAAGTTCGAACCCACCAATGTCTGCATCTCGCAAACCTGAAAACTTCGCCGAATTTGCGGAAATCTTGCGGATATCGTCGATGGCACCCAAGGCGTCGTCCGATGCCACCGACCCGTGCGTATCGGTTGGCGGGCGCAGGCGTTGGCGCGCCAGACACCACTCGTCGCGAGTAACGCCATGAAAACGCGGATCCGACGCCTCAACATCGATCCACTGACCCGCGACTTTCGCTGATATGCAACCGACATCGTGCGGATCGGTGGCAACTTCCACTTCCCTTCCTCGCTCCTTCAGACCCAGGTGAAAGAGTCTTTCAGAGTGATAGGGGATGCCGAGCACCGTGATACCGTCAGCCTCAACATATCTCCGTACCCGGTCGCCCAAGGCTCGCCGCCGCTGTTGGTCCGGCAAGGGCGCGACCATCGATGTGCGCGCCAGGTGAAAATCCCAGGCCTGATCGGGACTCCTGCCGTCGAGACTGTCCTTTGGCGTTTGATGATAGACATCACAGACCCACCGGATCATCACCCGCATAAAATCGCTGATGACCAAGCTCGCAAGCTCTTCGCCAGTTGATTTTTTCGGCCAGCCGCGCGAAGGCACCACCTGACCGTACAAGTGTCTGAAAAGGTTGGTATCCTCCGTCCTGTTGTGCCGCTCGACCTTCCCATGGGTATGTGGATGCATTGGTACGGGCCAGAAGGGCGCGATGTTGGTGTCCAGAAGTGCTGCGATCGTGACGTCACTGATGAACGCGCTGCCCGTGTCCGAGACCATTGCGGTTGGAACGCAGGCATGGCGCCACGGATGTTTGCACCCAGCCGCCTGTGACCAAGCCCACTTGTCACGCGTGACCATGTCGACGCATCGTTTGGCGTTCGCCGAGGTCTCGTTGAGACCAAACGAAAGACCCAGCACCGTGTCCGTGGCGCAGTCTATGGCCTTGATCATCCTGATCCGGATCGTCTTCGCCGCGTTGCGATACTCGGGCGCCATCTCACTGAGCAGCCCGATACTATCTGCGATCGTATGGACATCGACTTCATGCCCATCGATCTCGACGCGTTCTCCAATCTTCTGAGGCCTGTCCTGCGCGGTACTCGACCGAAGAAGCGCGACCGCGAAATCGCCACCATGGCGTGCGGCGTTCATCTCCATGGGGTCCACCTTCGTGAGGTGCCGCGTCAAGGTTCGTGCCGAAAGGCTTGGGAGTGGATCATCGCCGCGCTTCGCTCGGGCTTTCTGGTCCGCCTCGTACGACCGCATAGCGCGGTTAGCACTGTAGTTCGCTGTAACTTTGCGCGCGTTGAGATAAAGTTGCCGCGCAACCAGGAAGTATTTCCAGAGGGT
>JBMYSZ010000041.1:0-8409 GCA_049603835.1 Mangrovicoccus sp. | reverse complement strand
CGCGCGCGGCGCAGAGCTGGACGCGGTGGCGGCGATCTTAAAAGGACACTAAAAACATGCCCTTGACAGCAGCAGACCTGAATTCAGACGGGCTTATCCGAGAAGATGTGATGGATAAAATTTGGGACGCGTCAAACGTGCCTCTGCCATTCACAAATTTGGTAGGAGAGGGAAAAGTCACAAACACCTATGCGAGCTGGACCACTGATGCGCTGGCAGAGCCTGACGGTGATACATGGGTGGTAGAAGGCTCTGACAGCGACCAGGACGACAGCCGCAAAGGCCAGCGTATCGGCAATCACGTAGGCATCAAAACGAAAGAGGTTCGTGTCACGGATACGGCGCAGGCCAGCAAGACCATTGGGCGCGGAAATGAGCTGGCCTATCAGGTGTCGCGGCGGCAAAAAGAGTTGCGGCGCGATAATGAGGCCGGGCTTTTGGGTATTCAGGGCTCCCAAGATGGCGACCCCGAAACAGAGACGCCCGGCATTCCGGCGGGGCTGGCCGCTATGGGTACATCCTATGATATTGGTAGCGGCGGCTCTGGCGGGGTATTTGCCTCGCAGATCTATAGCCCCTGGACGCCTGGCACGGGCGAGATCATCACCGAAAAAGCGGTGCGCGATGTGGCGCAAGCGGCCTATGAGGATGGGCATATGCCCGGGTACCTGATGACCGTGCCGAACCTGGTTCGCAAAATTAGCGAATATATGTTCAGCAGCAGCGCCAATATTGCGACCCTTACCCGCGACAAAGGCGAAAAAGGCGCGGCGCAGGCGCAAGGCGCGGTTAATGTGTTCTTGACGGATTTCAATGTTGCGCTGGAATTTGTGCCTAACCGCATCCAGCGGACATACCAAAGCAGCGACGCTAAAGCGGTCGCAAGTGTGTTTGTGTTCGATCCGGCACCCATCGAAATTGCCTATTTGCAGCGGTATCAAACCGCGCCGCTGGCAAAAACCGGCCTATCTGATAAGCGATTGATGTCGGTGCAATCGATGCTGCGCGTGTTTGATCCGCTGGCGGTGCGGGTTATCCCGGATATCGACATATCCAGCGAAATGGAGCTGCAATAATGGCGCTGGCATGTCCCTATGTATCGCGAGGATCTGCGCGGACCACCAAAACCCCGTTTAATGAGGGTGTATCCGTACCAAAAGAGGATTGGGCGCGCCTGGTGGCAAAAAATCCTGCTTTGGCGTCTAAGGACGCTACAGAGAAAGCCGAAGCGGTCAAGAAAGCGATGACCGCGCCGGGTGGTGAGTTGCGCGACTACAGGCGGCGGTAATGGTGGAGCTGAAAACACCAAACCGCAACCAGCGCGCGGCGCGGCGGGGGCAGATCATATCCCCGCCGCGCTGGCGACAGCCTAACGGGATCCGGGGCTTGGTGGGCTGGTATGAGGCGCGGGCAAACAAGGCCGCGCTTGATGGTGGCGGCAATGTCACTGCGCTGGAAAACTTGGTGACTGGTGGCCAGGGCTTGCAGGCCCTGCCGGATGGTGGCGGGCCGCAATATGTGGCGGCGGATCATGACTATGCGGGCCGCCCGTCCCTGGCCTGGCCGCATACACTGACCAGGCAGGGGCTAGAGCTGGCGGGCGAAACTGCGGTGCGTGAGGTTTATTGCGTGATGCAGTATCGCGACGGCCAGCAGGCCACATTTGCCGATAATACGACGGTGGCGGCGGATCATGACGGCGGCGCCGATTACATTCTAGTAGGTGGCGGCGGCACCTCTAACCTATTGGCAAACGCGTTTGCGGTGCCGTTTGAACTGCGCGTCAATGGCGAGCTGCGCGCAGATTATCGCATATTGCCCCTGCCGGTATCGATCGTGCGATTTACGGCATCGGTTGATTGGCTAATCGCGTCGGTGGGGGCCAAAAACTACGGCGGGCCGCGATCCTGGCAAGGCAGCATAGGGGCGGTGCTCGCCTTTACGCGCAATCTGACCGAGGGCGAGGATCGGCAAGTAAGAGGCTGGCTAGGCCAGCGTTTCGGGGTGCGAGATGCAATTTGATAAATTTGTAGCAGTGGCGGGCGCGTTGGGTGTCGCGGTGGCCGGTTTTATTTGGTGGGGCGGCGGCACAGAGGCGCGTCTAGCCAATGTGGAGGCGGATTTAATTGTGGAGATCCAGCGCCGCGAAATCATCGCCGCGCGGCTGGCGGAGGCTGAAAAACGGTTTGAGCTGATGACGGTGCAGATCGGCGCAGAGACGCGCCGCTTATCGGCTATCGTGGCGCGCTTGGAAAAGGTGGCCCCGAAATGACCATGACATTAGAGCAAATCCGATCTGATTGGGCGCGGTGGATGCATCGCGCGGATCTGGACGGCGATTTGGACACGGTGCAGGGGCTGGCGTTGGATACTATTCGGCTGGCCATGCGGGACGCGACATTGAGCATTGATGATGTGGTGGCGGGCGCGCCTTCGATCCTGTTTCAGGCCGGTCTTGGGCATTTATGCGATTTGATCAATGACGCGCCGCGCGCAGCGGAGTTTCACGCGCAGGCGCGGGCGGGCATGCAGCTTTGGTATAAACAGCGGTTGTGGTCGGGATCGACGCCCGTGGCTGATTATATGGGGGTAGATAATGGCGATTGAGGCAGGCGGGCGCATAGCCGATCTGAATGCATTATGGCCGCTAGCGAGTGACGAGCAGCATGAAGGCGATGATCACATTCGGCTAATCAAAGCCGCGCTACAGGCGAGCTTTGCGCTAGATATCCAAACAGGTGATAGTTACGCGACCCTAGGCGAGCTGCAAATATGTTTTGGCGTGGCGTCAAATAGCGGCGATCAAACCAGCAATACTTATTATGCGCGGGCGTTTTTATCAGCGCCTGTTGTGGTGGCCACGGCAATAGAGCCGGTGGGCGGCAATCCGCGCGAGGTGTCGCTAGTGGAGCGATACGCGACGTATTTTCGCTGGCGCGGATACTCGGCCACCGGCACGGTACTCACGCCGCAGATCTGCTATATCGCAATAGGCCAGCGGGCGGATTAATGCGCGCGCCTCTGGATATGATCGGCGTTGCGCCTGATGATGACGCGGTAGACGCGTCGCCGGAGCGGTGGAGCGCGGCGAATAATGTCTTTGCCAGATCTGGCCGCATGCAACGCAGTGCGGGTGATTTGCTGGTGATTGACACTGCCGGTAAAGCGCCGCGTGTGATGGTGCAGGCCACATTCGGCGGACTGGCCTATCTGGTCTATGCCTGTGATGCTGGCATTTTTGCACATAACGGAGATCACGAATTTGATATAAGCCCCGCGGACTGGACCGCGCCCGGCGCATCGGCAGTATGGACCGCCACCACATTGCACGGTGCGCCGGTCATCAATGTGAGTGACCGTGACCCGGTCTATTGGGCGGGCGATACCCTGACGGCCTGCGCGGCCCTGCCAGATTGGCCCGCATCCGGGCGATGCCTGGCGATCCGGGCGCATAAAACATTTTTGTTTGCCGTGGGCATGATTTCAGAGGGGCCGGGCGTGGTGCGTATCAGTGATAGCGCAGAGCCTGGCACAATGCCCGCCGCATGGGGGCCAGCGGCGGAAAATCTGGCGGATGTGCGCGATCTGGGCGGCGTGGTGCTGGATGCCTCCCCGCTAGGCGATGAGTTACTAATCTATTCCGAGACTGAAATTCACGGCGCGTCATTTGTCGGTGGCACTTATATTTGGTCAATGCGGTCGGTGCATACCGGGGCCGGGCTGGCCAATACTGGCGCGCTTGCTGTGTCATCGGGCGGGACGCATGTTTTTGTGGCCAGCGATGGCGATATCTTGGAATGCGCCGGTCAGGCACCGCAGAGCCTCATTGATGGCCGGGCGCTTGATGATTTTCGCGCAACGCGGGCGGGTGATGCGCTGGTGTTTTCTGCGCCGCAAATACGCTCGGTTGTGGTGGCCTATGACAGCGGCAGCGGCGCGCTAGATCGGTCCCTAGTGCTAGAGGATCGTACCGGGCATATCGGCTATCGCGCGGGCGGGTTTGCCTGCGTGACGGTCGCAGAGCCGCTGTCACAGTCTAGCGGTGGCGCGTGGTCGGATGCGGTGACATCCTGGGCTGAGGCGGTTGGCGGCTGGGGCGGATCATTTGGCCCGCGTCCCGGTCAGGTGGCGCTGGTGGGATCTGCGGCGGGTGTGAGTGTCCTGGAGGGCGGCGCAGATGACGCGGTGAGCGCGACCCTATCGCGCAGCCCGGTGGATTTGACCGGCGGCGCGCGGGCGCAGGTGCGGGCATTAGAGCCGGTGGTGTTGGGCGATGCCGGGACGGTGCTGCAATTTAGGGTATCAACAGCGGAGTTTCAGGGCGGGCCTGTATCGCTCACACGGGCGGTACATTTCGTGATTGGCCGCGACAGGGTTGTGCATGTCCTGACCAGCGGTCGTTATGTGGGCGTTGAGGTGTCCTCAAACGGCGCGGGCCATTGGCGGCTCAGTAAAATCGCAATCGATTGGGAAGGGGCGGGGCAATGGTAACAAAGCCGGGCCAAGATGGGATTTACACACCGCCGGGGCGTATCAGTGACGCCGCATTGGCCGCAGAGCTGCGCAAAATCGCGCAGGCGACGGCGCGGCTAGCGGATCGGCTGGCGGCATTGGAGGCTGCGCAAAATGTGGAGTGAGCAAATCGTGACCGCGTTAGAGCGCGGCAATAGCCCTTACAGCCTGCTTGATATCATAGGGTGGCTAGAGACCGGGCAGGCCGGATTTGCGGCCACGGAAAATATGAGCGCATCATGGGTGCAAATGGGCGATTGCATAGAGGTTGGCCATATTGGCGGGCGGTGGAGCGATGAGGATTTTGAGTGGCTCTATAGCGCGATGCTGCGCGATATGGCGCGGCGCGGCGTGACACAATGGCGATGGGGCGGGCGGCGCGGCTGGCCTAGATTTCTGAAAATGAAGGGTGTGACATGTCTGTAGGTGGATCTTCCGGCAGCGGCAAAAGTGGCAGTGTATCAACGGATTACGTGCTTCCGCAGCAAAAATATGCGCTATCGCAGTTGTATAATGGCACATTGAGCCAATTTAACACGGCGGGCGCGACCAGCGCCGCGCAGTCATTGGCCGCGCAAACTTCCGCCCCATTGGCGCAGACAGTGAGCAATTTGTCTGGGCTGACAGATATTGAGGGGACGGTCCAGGCGCAGGCCAATAGCCTGAAAACCGGGTTAGGCAATCTTTTTTCGCAAGAGATTAACCCGGCGATTGAAAGCGGCGCGGTATTGGCGGGCGCGGCGGGCAGCGGTCGGCAGGGCGTGGCGCAGGGTATGGCTGCGGGGCAGATTGCCGACGCCTATGCAGAGGGGCTGGGCGATATCTATTCGAGCGCGCGTAGCTCGGCGGTATCGGGCGCGCTGGCGCAGGGGCAGCTAGCGGACAGCATATATACACAGGGGCGCGATGCGCAGACAGCAGGGCTAGACCGGCTCGCCACGCTAGCGCAGGTGATCGGTTCGCCGTCGATCCTAAGTAAAACCAAATCCACAACGAAAAACAGCAGCAGCGGGTTTTCGTTCGGGCTGACATAGGGGGCTAATCATGGTCGCGCCACTCGCATTAATGGGCATTTTGGGGGCGGGCGTGGGCTCTGTCCTAAAGCCGCACTTGGACAATTACGCCGCCAGCGTGGCGGGCAAATATAATCAGCGGGTACTAGACGGTACTGACCGCAGTGACCCTAATAGCGTGACGGGTGCGCTTTTCGATGGCGGTTTGCTATCGGGGCGGGATGTGGCGAGCGACACGCGCCAGGGCTTTGAGGGCGAGGCGGATCGAGCGGCGGCGATGGCGCGCCAGCATGTGGCTAGCGGGCCTGCTTGGGCGCGGGTGTCGCTGGATCGGATGATTGCAGACCGCAAGGCCGCGCAATTGGATTTTGAGCGGGTGCGAGAGCAGGGGATAACGCGCCTGATGATCGAGCAGGGCGTAGATCCGCAATTGGTCGCAATTCCAGAGGTCCGCGCCGGATTTGCCGCCGCTCATGGCGAAAACACCCGCGCGGCTATGGGCGGCGCGGGCGGTGATATCGTGGCCGGTGATGTGGCGATGCGCGGGCGCGCTTGGGCGCAGATGGCACCAGAGGCGCGGGCCGAAGTGCTGGGCCTTGAAAATGGTATCGAGACGCTGGTTGATGTGCTGGATTACGCCCAAAACACGACCGCTGCGAGCCGGGCCGGTGATCGGCAGACAGCCGCAGAGCTGGCCACGCGGTTTCAGACGACCGCATTGCCCCTGTTGCAAAAAATGTTTGCGGCGGGTGCGATGCAAGAGGCGGAGCAAGAATTGTTTCTGGATCTGGCGGGCAATCCCTTTGGCGTCGCAAATTTGAGTGATGCGCAATATGGCCGATTGGCCGGCCTAATTGGCCGCGCGGAGGAAATGCTAGCCATTACCAGCCGCTCGCATGGCATTGCCGTTCCAGATCGGGGCGACCTGCCGCCGGGCCTAGTGCCGGGGAGGATCGGCCAATGACCGAGTTTGCGCATGATCCAGAGACCGGTCAAACATATATGCGCGCGCCGGGGCGGCGTTGGGTGCCTGTCAGTGAGGCGGAGGCGGACCAGATCGAGCGCGCGGACCAGCTCGGCCCCGCCCGTGCCGCTTATGCCGGTCTGAAAAACAGCGTCCAGCAGCTCGCGGCGGGCGCTGGTACAATGATCGGGGTGCCAGATGCGCCGGAGGAATTGGAGCGGCTGCGGGCAGAGCAGGGCGGATTGCGCGCCGTGCATCCGGTGGCCAGCACGGCGGGCGCATTGACGCCTGATATTGGTTTAGCGGCGGCAACAGGCGGCGCGTCGGTGCTGGGATCGATTGGGCGCGGCGCGGCTGTGGATTTTGCACTAGGCGCTCTGAGATCACCAGAGGCCCCGCTAGAGGCGGGGGCGCGCAATGCGGCCATAGGTGCCGCCGCAGGTGGCGCGGTGGCAGGGGCGGCAAAATTGGGCGCTATCGGCGGCGATCTGGTCGGCAAATTTCGGGGGACGGTGCAGGATGTGGCGGCGGCGCATGGCCCGCAATCTATGCATGGCCCGCGATCTATCGGAGCGGCCGAAAATCTGGACCCAAGTTATGCGAGCAGTGAGCGCGCGCTTGCCGGTTTTTTGCAGCCCGAGGAGTTGGACGAATTGGCGGCGGATTTTGGGGCGGGCAAAATATACACCCCGGCGGATGCAGCAGCGCTGCGCGCGCGGGCCGGGACGCCTGAGCTGGGCCGCGCCGACGCTTGGCGCGAATATGAGGAGCTGGGGCGGTCCAATGTGGCGGCGGATCGGGTCATGGGTGCCGGGCGGTCGATTAATGAGATCCGCGCCAATGCGGATGATGTGGCGGTCCAGGTGGTGATGCGTGAGTTGGGCGAGACCAGCGCAACGCGCCTAACATCGCAAAACCTCAACCGGCTAGAGGTTGAGCTAGGCGAGACATTCGAGCATGCAGCCAAGGAGGCGGGCGATTTTGTTTTCCAGCGCTCGGATTTGGCCCGGCTGGCCGATATCGCAGAGGATGCTAGCGCCGATGACGCGGCAACGGTGGGCCGCTATGTGACGCGTATTTTCCGCGATGCGCCCGGCACAGAGCGGGTGCTAGCGGGCGATCAGGCTAACGCTACAATGCTGTCAGATCATGCGCGGCAATACCGGACGCGCCTTGGGAATGAAATCGTGGCGGCGATGCGGCAAGGTCAAGTGCAGCGCATCGCGTCCCTGCGCGACGTGCAGCAGGTGCTAGATGACGTGCTAGATAGGCAGATCGGGCGAGAGACGGCGGATGCGCTGGAGGAGGCGCGCTATCGCTGGCAGATCCTGACCGCAGTTAGAGGATCGACAGCCACCACCGACGCGGGCGGCGGCTTGAACCTTCGGTCATTTATGACGGCGATGCAGCGCGGCGTTAATCGTGGCGGGCGGATCACCAAAAAGACGAAAGAGGGTGACCAGTTTTACCGCACAATGGAAACGCTGGCCTATCTGACTACGCGTGTGGTGCCAAATTCGGGGACGGCGCAGAGGATTATAGCGCAATCAGCGCCGCAGGCGGTGGGGCTTCTGGGGGCCTACTGGGCGGGGAAGCAGATTTTCGGTGAATGACCAGGCGGGGAGGAGAGAGGGGCTTAGAGCCCCTTTTTTTCCGTGTCCACTGTCCGCCGCTTTGTGAAGAATACTTTATCCAGCCATACGGCGAAGAGGGCCATGCTTTGCGGCGCTAGCAGCATCCATAGCATGTAAGCTACATATACGCCCAAAAGTACCAACAAGCCCGTTAGCCCAAATTCGTTAGCCAATAGGCTGGCGGCGATGAAGTAGACGGCGTGTTTAAACATTGTCAGACTTCCCTCTTTTTCGGTGTCCACCGCCCGCCGCTTTGTGAAGAATACTTTATCCAGCCATACGGCGA
>JBMYSZ010000040.1:0-9628 GCA_049603835.1 Mangrovicoccus sp. | reverse complement strand
CATTAGAGGCACGGCTGGGCGACAAGCATGTGGCCCGACTGATCAAACGCACGGTCCTAGACGCTGGCATTCGCGCGGAGCTGCCCGAGAAAGAACGCCTGGCGCTGTTCTCTGGTCACAGCTTGCGCGCAGGCCTCGCCAGTTCTGCGGAAGTCGATGAACGCTATGTGCAAAAACATCTCGGCCATGCTTCAGCAGAGATGACCCGCCGCTATCAACGCCGTCGAGACCGGTTCCGCGTGAACCTGACAAAAGCCGCAGGGCTATGACCCCTGCCCTATCACACCGCCTGCCGCCCAAACACTAGTTCAGGCAAAACCGTTTCCCAATCGTCACGGCGGAGGTTCTTTTGAAAGCTCTCCTCCGAGTCAGTCGCGCGCCATCCGATAATCGCGCCAACTTGGCCGCGTAGGAATTGCTTGCCCTGAGGGGGTTGGAAATTGCGGGACATCCGCCCCAAAAGACGCCCCTGGCTGTCGAAGATTTCCCATCGCTGGTCAGTCAAACGGAGCTCCACCGGGTCGCCGGTCTGAGCATTTGCGATCGCGGTGAGTGACGCGTTTCGATCTCCGAGGCGGCCAGCGAAACTTAGATCGACCAAATTCATTTGCGGCAAAACATAGCTATGATCGGACACCGCGCCCTCTGGGACATGGGCCTTAACGGAGCGGGCCAAGACGGCTTCTGCCCCTGGGACAACGAAGCGATGACTGCCTTGGGTCATCACAGTGAGTGAGCGCCGGGCGCGGGTCATGGCCACATAGAAAAGCCGCCGGGGAGCGTCCGCATCTTCACCTTTGGAAAGCTGATCCCAGCCGCCATCAAGGATCACCACATGATCGAATTCCAACCCCTTAGAGCGATGCGCCGTAGACAGAAGCAGCCCCTCTTGTGCACCGCGAGCATCGCGAGCCCATTCGGCCAGCCATTCGATCAGATCTGGCACTGGCATCGGTTTTGTGGCCACTTCATCAGCCAGGGCGGCAATGCCTATAGCGATCCGATCCCGCCAGCGATTGGGCGGCTGTTTATTGAGCAAATCCAAAAGCTCGGCCACATTGAGCATGCTCGCCCCAGTGGCCCGGATTGCGGCAATGAAATGCTGCATATCGCGCAATCGCCAGATGCTGGGCATGGTTTCATTGGCCATCTCAACCGGCAGACCCAGATGTTCGGCTATGGCGCGCGCGGGTTCTAGCAACGCCCAATTCCGGGCGATAATCGCCGTGCGTGACCAGCTCCAATCCCGGTCGAGAGTGGATAGGCGCAAAAGCTCTTGCAGGGCTGCTGCTGCCTGAGCCGGGCCGCCGGATTGCACGCGCAGCAATTGCACTCGGCCCTGCCCCACAGGGTCATATTGGGCCAAGGCTCCGCCAGCTGCCTCTATGCCACGAGCCGCATCCAGGCGGATATCATGGGCGGCTTTCATGCGCTCCGCCGCACCCGCAATCACCGCATTTGAGGCCTCGACGATATGCCGAGTGGAGCGGTAATTTTCGACCAGAAACTCTGAGCGGGCCTTATAATCCGCCTCGAATTTGCGAATGAACTCGATCGACGCCCCGGAAAATGCGTAGATATTTTGGTCATCATCACCCACCGCAAAGAGGCTTAGGCGAAGATCTGGGTCTTCTTGAGTGCGTCCGGCCACGGCGGCAATCAACTCATACTCCGCCGGCCCGATATCTTGATACTCATCCACCAAGATCCAGCGATATCCTTGGATAAGCGCTTCTCTTTGCGCCTCGGCCTCAGCCCGGCTTAGCCCCTCTCCGCGCAAAAGCCGCGCTGCCTCTAACACGACCTCATCGAAATCCCGTGCGTCTTCTGACAGGCCGGTGAAGCTTGCCCCCACGAGCCGCATGGCCAGGGCATGACAGGTGGATACGGTAACCCGCCGCGCATCATCGCCAATCAGATGGCGCAGCCGAACCCGGATTTCCGCAGCCGCATGGCGGTTATAGCTGAGCACCAAAATCCCACGCGGATTTTCGCGCCGGACCCGCGCCAGATAAGCGATGCGATGCACCAAGACCCGCGTTTTCCCCGAGCCTGGCCCCGCCAAGACAAGCATATTGGTCTGCTCGCGATCATCGCTAACGATGCGTTCTTGCACCGGGTTACGCAGCTGGCCGACGATTTTTTCATAAGAGGCTTCGGTGGTCTGACGCCGCAGCGCCGAGGGCCGCCCGGGCATCCAAAGTTTCAGGAAATCCGGCTGCGCCAGCTCGAAATAATCCGTGGCCAGCTTATTAGCGCGCGACATGGCCCCTAGCCCCTCCTTGGCATAAGCGGCCATCACATGGGTCTGAAGCGTCTGCTCTTCGTAATGCTCGTTGAGCGGCGCGAAATCTTCCTTCGTGAATTGCCCGCCCTTGGGGTTAAGATGCACGGTCATGGCCGAGCGGAAAATGCTAAGCCCTTTGCCAAGGGTCACGATCTCTTGCTCATGTAGCCAAAGCAGCGCGCGTTGCATCAGCTTTTCCATGTCGCGCGCCTCTTGGGCCAAGAGCAGATCCTGCGCCAAAGCCGCTTTGAGCGCGCCCATGGTTGTTTCAACCTTCAGATCCTTGCCGCGACTGCCTTTGTCGAGCTTGCCCAGCAAATGCCCCAGCAAAGTTGCTGCGGCGCGGCGGCGCTTATCCGCGGATATGCCGGTATTGCTCCAACTGCGCTGCAAGGTGATCATCAAGGCATTGCGCGAAGGCTTGCGCAAACGCAGGCTTCCTTTGCCGCCATCTTGATCGCGCCCATCCCGCGACAGCCCCCGCAAGAGCCGCTCGATCATATCGGGCAATAGCTCTTCATGGCCCTTATCGCGCAGGGTCTGCACGGTGGCGGAAAGGTTCAACGGCCATTCCCCGCCTTGATCCGCGTCGGGCGCGACCTCGCGCAGGATATCGATCAAATCCCGCTCTAGCGCGGATCGTTTCTCAAGCCGCCGCTGGGACGCATCCTTGACGCCCAGATGCACGAAAGCGGTGACGATCATGTCATTGCGCAAAAGATCAAGCGATTCCAAATCAGACATGGCCCTTGACAATTTCTGCGGACTCAATCCGCTTAGCCCGGTCAGTTCATCGGTGCTAACGCCCTGATCTGGATCGCTGACTATGATATGGCGCAAGATCGCTCTCAGGGCCTTGCGGTAAGTTCCGGTGATCCCGGCGCTATCAAGCTTGGCCTTCGCCTCGTCTATTGATCCAATATTGAGGGAGGCTGGGAAAACTTGAACGCGATTTTCCTCGCGGCTGAGCAGATGGGATTCCTCTAGCCAACTGATCGCTGTTTTCACCCGCGTGTCATCTGTGGCGCTTTCGCGTTCGAATTCGAAGTCTTGCTCTGCTCGAACAATTTCGCCGGATGTGGCCACCACTTTGCCATTTTGCTGCATCCGCCCATCAAGCCGCCGCAGAGCTTTGAGCAAGGCGCCGATTTCATGGCGCGCCAAACGCGACCGGGCTGAAAGGGAAAACTGGCGCTCTACGTCATCATCTGTATAGAGCAAGACGCATTCCGCAGGGGCGCGATCCCGCCCGGCGCGGCCCGCTTCTTGCAGATAGTTTTCAAGAGATCCGGGGATATCCCCATGCACAACCAGGCGAATATCGGGCTTGTCGATACCCATACCAAAGGCATTGGTCGCGGCGATCACCCGCAATTGCCCTGATTGAAACGCGGCTTGCACCTCGCGCTTGGCCTCGGGGGTTAGCCCGGCATGGTAATGCGCTGCCGCGAGGCCCTGGGTCTGCAAAAAGGCGGCGACTGTTTCCGTTGCCGAACGAGTGGCGCAATAGACGATCGCGCCGGACTGGTCGGAGCCGGGAAGTTTGGTCGAGATCACCTCTAGGATATCGGCCATTTTGGTGGCGGCATTTGTTTCGCGCACCTCGAATTCCAGATTGGTCCGGGCCGAGCCGCCATCCAGCAAGGTGAGTTGGGTTTTCAGCCGCTGTTGGAAATGGCTGATGATGTCGGTCACCACTTCGGGCTTAGCCGTTGCGGTCAGGCAGAGGATCGGGGCATGGGGCTGCGCACCGCTGAATTCGCGGATAAAGCGCCCGATATAGCGGTAATCGGGGCGGAAATCATGGCCCCATTTGGAAACGCAATGGGCTTCGTCCAGCACCCAAAGGCCGATTTCGCGCTGCGCCAGAACTGTGCGAACCGAGCTGCTGCGCAATTGCTCGGGCGCGATGAGAAGGATCGCCGCATCGCCCAGACGCACCCGGTCGAGCGCCTCTTGCCGTTCGGGCATGGAGAGCATGCCATTGATCGTGACCGCCGAGGATATGCCCGATTGCTCAAGCCCCAGGACCTGATCGGCCATCAGGGCCACTAGGGGCGAGACGACAACGCTGAGCGCGCCGGTCTTTTCAAATTTCGATAGGGCAGGGACCTGGTAGCAGACGGATTTTCCCGTACCAGTGGGCAGGATCCCTAGAACGCTGTCGCCGCCCATGGAGCCCGCGACGATAGCTTGTTGCAGCGGGCGGCCTTGGGCATCGGCGGGGGTGGGGCGGAAACTGTCGAAACCGAACCAGCGTTTCAAAGCGGCGTCGGGGTCGTTTTTATCTCGGCACCAGGCGCAGTTGGGGTGACCGCAATCTTGATCACGAAGCTGCCGCACGATATCCGCGGATATGGGGAATTGCCGACGCACCCAGGGCGGCATAACGGAATTCCCGCCCGAGACCGAAATCCAGGCCAGGGCATAGGCCATGGGCCAAGCCCGCGCGACCGATCCCAGATCTACGAATGCCTCTTCTAGCCGCTGGTTGCAGACCTGATCGGTAAGGGATTTGCGCAGGCTTGCTTCCGCCGCTTTGCGAGACGGGGCAGGGAGGCGGCGCACTTGCTGAAACACCGCGTCAAATCCCGCTGACCCAGCATCTCGGGTGGTCAGATAGTGATAGGCCAGCAGCTGATCCGGTGCCTTTTGCGCCATGGTCTCAAATTCGGCGAGCTGGTTTCGCAGCACATCAAAAACCAGCGCCGCGTCTTTCGCCGGATCATTCACATGGCCGGCCTGCAACCGCCCGTCGTGATGGTGTTTGACCAAATGATGATATGGGTTTTCCGGGAAGGCGAGGGGGTTTAGCCAGAGCGTATCAATCACCGCCTCTGCAAGCTCAGCCAGCTTTGGGCGGGCCGCTAAAAGATGCGGCAGATCATGGCGCAGGATATTGTGACCAAGCAGAAATTTGGTGGAGCCCAGCTCGGTCTGAAGCTGATCAAGCCAGGGCTCAAATTTGCCCGAGCTAAGGGCAGGGCGCCCCTGATCCCACACAGCCGCGGCTTTGAAAATCTGCGCGGTTTTTGGGTTCACCTCTAGATCAATGGAAACAGCCTGCGCGATAATATCGGGATTTTCCCGCGCGCCTCTAAGTGAAAACTTTTTTACCCAACTCGCCATAATACCCGCAGATTTGCGGTGAACCGGGCGTAAGGTCAAGATAGCTTAATTGAGATGAGCTTTCGGTGTGTCCGTCTAAAGCAGAGTCACCAAAAGCTCCGGAGTTTATTCCTTAGTTTCAATGCCCTTAACCGCCGCCGCGATGACATTGGCCATTTTTTCCATATCTAGAAAACCAAATTCACGCCCTGTAACCGTGAGCGAAAGCCCGTTCTTTGTGGGTGACACTGTGAGCGTCAGATCTCCGGCTTCGCGTTTCAATGCAGGTTCCGACTTAGGCGTTTTGGATTTGGAGCCGCGCCCGCGCTTGCCCTCTGGCCCGCGCAGTTTGGGGATGAGCTCTCGATATTGGCGCTTCGGCGCAGAGGCCACATCCACCGATTGAGTGATCTCATCATGCAGCTCTACGCAGGATAGCCCAAGCGAAACATCCCCCGGCGGAACCCCAAGACGCTGAGCGATTTCTGCTTGGCTTAGATCCTTATGGGACTGAGCGATCAGGCCAATAGACAGCAATTGCTCAAAGCCCGACAGGTCGGAGCGCATGGTATTTTCTAAAAAGCGTTCTTCAAGATCGGCGAGTTTCTGATCCCCCATATCCGTGGATATGACAGCCCATACCTGAAGCCCAAGCTCTGTCGCAGCGGCCAAACGGCGACGCCCGGATTGCAGGATAAAGCGCGCATTTTTGCCGAAAGGCGCTTCGGGGGCAGGGGCCCAGGATGGATCCGCCGGGCGCACTCGGATAGGCTGACGCTGGCCGCGCCGCTCAATATCCTTGGCCAGGATTTGGAAGGCTTCATCCTCTTGCCAACCGCCTAAGCGATCCGTGCCGACCTCATCATCGATTTGGCTGGGATCGATTTCTATCGCGGTCACGCCGTTGAGGATCGACGCCCCAACCGAGGCCTGCACTTCTTTCAGCCGCGATTGCAGCATATTGGTGGTGGAGCCGCCCCAAAAGCCGCCCAATCCGCCAACAGTATTTGGTGTCTCTTCCGGCAAATCCGCCGGCAAAGTTGCATCGAGTTTCCGTTTCTTCGGCATGGGGTTAGCTCCAATGTTCCTCGATAAATGCATCTGCAAATCCGCGTGGCGGAAGATCTGGCCACACACGCTGGATAAGAGCATCATTCACAGCATTTGCGTTTTGCATAAAGGCCCGTGCGGAGACCCGGCGCGCGCGAGGCGGCATATATTCATAGATGCTCTTATACTCTTCGGCGGCATTGGCGATTGCATCTGAGCGCGAATACCATACCTGCAAAATATCCCGAGGCGCCCGGCGCCAAAGATCCAGGATCTGCCCGGTATCTCTGTCATTCTGCTCTTGCACGATTGTTGGCAAAACCACATGCTCGCCTGGGCCAATCTCTAAATCGCTTTCAAAACCCATAACGAATTCAAGATATTCAGAGATCGAAGTCACATAAGTTGCGAGCGTCGCCAGATCAAAACCCTTCATGGTTTGCGGGATCACCACGCTATCAGCCGCGATCAGCCCGTTGAGCTGCACCAGGGTCAGGCTAGGCTGCTGATCAATCACGATGAGATCGAGCGTCTCGGTTAAGGCCTCATCCAGCCGGTCTGGCAAAAAGGCCCCAGATCCATCCCGCAGATCCGCGGCATGGGTTTGCGGACCAAAGCCGCTATCCCAGCGATCCAAGGCATCTTTGAGCACGCGGTAAATCGGGCGGCCTTCGCGGCTTAGAAAGAAAAGGCTGATATCGCCATTCTGGATATCCGGCCCGCCGGGGATTAGGCGAATGCCAGGCCAAGGCGTATCGGCCCAGATATCGTTGAGCTCGGCGGCGGAATGCTCTGTCATGCTCAGATCCGTCGGGTTATCGATCCCCATGAACCGCGCCATAGTGGCTGTGTTTGGGGAAAATAGGCCAAGCTGATCATCGGCGAAATAAAGGCTCGCCGTCGCCTGGGGGTCCGCATCAATAACCCCCACCCGCAAACCATAGTAAAGATTGGCATATTGCGCGAAATGCGCGGCGGTCAGGCTTTTGCCGGTGCCGCCCTTTTGCGCGCCAAATGTGACGACCCGCAGCGGATCGCCTGGTTTGCGCCAATGCAAATAAGGTTTCTTCGCGCCGGGACGAGAGGCAAAAATCGCGCGGATCGTCATGATCTCTGCCGGGGAAAACGTCCGCTCTCGGCCCGAACGTTGTCCTTGTGGAAAGGCCGGGTCTTCTTGGCCCATCTTGGTCAAATGGGTGGAGTCCACGGCCAAGAGCTCCGCCACCTCCGCCAAAGAAAATCGCCGGCTGACCCGCTCCCGCATGGTCAGATCCCGTTGCAGCCGCGTATTCACACTGCCCATGACACGGGAAAGATTGCGGATGAACTGTTCGAAATTACCGTATGCCACTGATTTCATATCCCCGGATATCGCCGCTTCTAGCTGCAGGGCTCGGAATTAATTCGCCGGAAAAAGCAGGTGAACTCAATGTGAAACCCGCCCGTTCAGCGCGTCTGAGATAGCTTTGCAGCAATTGAGTCACAGCTTTTGCGGATGAATAGGGCGCAAGCATGGCTTTGAATTGATCTGGGCTTGGGGGCCGGCGCCAATAGGGTTTCCAAGTTTTATCTAGAGCATCGTGAATATCGGATAGGCTGTGATCCTTGCAAATAGGGTAAAGTTCTTCGCTGGTCACCTTCGGGTCATCTATGCCTTTCGCCGTCAAAACTGCGGCGAGTTCTTCTAGCGACAAGGTCGGCGACGGTTTTTCAGCAAGGGCGGCCTTGGTTTTCGCGATAAGGGGCGGCTCGGGGGATCTATCGAACATTGGATAGTTTGAGGATCCAGCGAGAGCTGACCATTCTTTGACCAATTTTTGGGAAATGGATAATGAGCCCCGTAAGACTTGGTTTTTATTAGTTTGGTTTTTAGAGTCTATGCATTCGGCTGGCTGAACACCGCGTTCAACTTTTTTCACGGCCGATTTGGCAAAGCGTGACTTCCAGCGGGCCCAGAAAGGAAGGCAATAGCGCAAGCGATAGTTAAACCCATTGGCCGTGCGCTGTGTTTGGGTGCTTAGAAGCTCGGCCTCGCGCAATTCGGCGATATAGCCAGAAATAGCCGGGCGAGATCGACCAAGCCGTTCTGAGAGTTGGGCAAGAGAAGGCCAGCAATAGCCATCTGCATTCGCCATACGACAAAACTCCACAAGGGTGCGAAAGGCACCAGGGGATAGATCTACGTCGAAGAGATCCAAAGGTAGAGCCACAAAGCCCTTTGATGGATCAAGCGCCATGTCACGCATGATTTTCTCCGTTCGCGCGAGCGGATATGCTTGCACGTGAGGCACAGCACGTCTATTCTCCAACTAGACCGAGCGGAGATTTTGCGTTGCCGCGCAGGATTACTGTTCAATCAGAGGACTGTGTGGTTGCCGCCATGCGGTCCTCTCTGGGTTCAAGGGTCTTGTTTTTGCCTGTGCCGACCGAAACCGGCCTGATCTCCTGTATGTGTCTGCCTCGATGATGTCGGCTTTTTGGTTATGCCGATCTATTGCTAGTCTAGCATGTTAACGCACCAAGTTGGAAAGCTTAGTCATGCTATTTGAGTGCATTATGGTCAGAAAAGCAGGAGTGAAGCAAGATACTCATGTTTTCGTTGAGAAACCGAGTAGAAAGGCCATGTTCATATCCGGTGGAATCCAAAAAATTTTTAATTTTAAGGGCTTAAATTGCAGGCGCAAGAAGTCCAGGCATATTTCATATCCGCGGATATTGGACGTCTCGAACTGTCTTTGCCCAATTTGTCCGAATCGACGGGGCCTTTGAGCGAATCTCTGGGCCACGAAGCAGCCTTGGTTGCGCGCCGTATATCGCCCGGTGTTGTCACGTTAAAAATGGCGTGGTTGCTCATAGCAATTTCTGGGCATAGCTCGGAACGATGCAGAAACAGTTCATCAGCGACAAACGCCACCGTTTTCCGCCGCAAATCATCGCTCATGCGGTCTGGTTGTACGTTCGTTTCAACTTGAGCTTTCGCGAAGTGGAAGAGATGCTGCTGGAACGAGGCATCGACGTTTCCTATGAGACCATCCGGCGTTGGGTCCGCAAGTTTGGGCCGCAGATCGCACGGAACTTACGCCGTCGTCAGCCCCGCCCCGGCGATATCTGGCACCTCGACGAGGTTGTCGTGGTGATATCGGGGCGTAAATTCTGGCTCTGGCGCGCCGTTGATCAGCACGG
>JBMYSZ010000039.1:0-10631 GCA_049603835.1 Mangrovicoccus sp. | reverse complement strand
ATAAATCCCATCGCTCTTCTCAAGCATATCTCTCTCCCTCGTCCCGTTCTTGGCGCGCCTTGTTGGCGCTGCGGTATCCTCATCCCAAGGCGAGGTTAACACGTTTGACGCGCAATAGAATAAGCTACTGTTGTGGCATCGATTTTCTGTCAAAATATTTTCGTAATAGCTGTCAAAACAGTTGAAAAATTTTACAAACGGAAAATTTCTATTGGAAATCGGATATTTGGCGATTTTCGTCTTTTGTAATGCTTGCGGTAACGGATGCGCTTGGGGCGATGTATGGGGAAATGGGCAAGTGTGACATTTTGGTTTTTGGATCTGATGCATCTAATATGCATGCTTTAACTCAGTCAGTTTAGCGTGCTTAGCAGCTGAGCGATTCCGCGAGTTTTGATGATTTGGTATAGCTTGTGGAAAATTCGGCGCGGACTAGTCTATCCTGACCTAGGCGTAAGCTATGAAAGGGAGGCGTTCATGCTGGATATCAGCCAACAGATTTCTGCCACTGTATCGGCGGCTATGGGGCAGGGCGGTTGCGCTGGCCGCGAGGAATTGGCGCGAACCGAGGTGCGGCGCTTACTCGATCGCGCGGCGCTTGGCTGGTCCAATCGCCAAGCCATGCTGCAATTAGCGGAAACTGAAATCGCCAAATTCCGACCATAAGGATATTTCAGCAAAGCAGCTATTAGCGCGTATCTAGGTGAGGGATGCGCCTTGAGCTTAAAGGCGCGTCGCCGTCAACGCCATATGGGTTAGCCGGGCAGGGGATCGGTCCGGTAAAGACGGATCTTTAGCCCGCCATGGGGGGTGATCGGCCCTGGCGCCAAAAGAGGCAGGCCCGTGGTTTTGGCCAGGCCCGGCTCTGAGGTGATGATCCCCACGCGCCAACCAGCAAATCCGTTCAGCAGGGTTTTCCCCAAGGCCCCGTAAAGCGCAAAGAGCTCTTTCTTATCGCCGATCCGCGCCCCATAGGGCGGGTTGACTAGGACCAGACCTTTGGGCCCTTTCGGGGGCTCTAAGGCGCTGATGGCTTGGCGGGAAAATTGTGTCACAGCCGTCACTTCGGCCCGCTGCGCATTCTCGCGCGACCGTAACACCGCGCCATCATCGCGATCATAGCCGTAAAAGCGCAGATCCGGTTTCGGCTGCGCGGGACGGTTGCGCAGGGATTCCCAGGCGGGGCGGTCAAAACTAGCCATATTTTCAAAGGCAAAGCGGCGCGAGCGACCTGGCAGCAGGCCCAGAGCGATTTCGGCCGCTTCAATCGGGATCGTGCCCGAGCCGCACATCGGGTCAACCACCGGCTCCGCCCCAGTATAGCCCGCCTGGCGCAAGAACATCGCGGCTAAGCTTTCGCGCAAGGGCGCTTTGCCCACCGCTTCTTTATGGCCGCGCTGATGCAGCGGCGCGCCGGATGTATCCAGGCTAAGCGTGCAAAGATCATCATCGATCCGCGCCATCACCCGCACCACGGCCTTTGGGTCAATCGGCGCGCCGAATTCTTCGCGCAGGGCGTTTTCGATCCGCTCCACTGCGGCGCGTTCATGATAGATCTTAGAGCGTTTGCACACGGCTTCGACCTTGACCGGCTCGCCGGGTTTCAGCCAAGCGCCCCAATCCATTTTCCGAGCGCGTTTATCCAGCTGCGCCAAATGCGGCACGCGGAATTCAGCGATGCGGATCAGCACTCGGCTGGCGCCGCGCAGTTCCAGATTAGCGCGCCAGACATCTTCCCAGCCGCCCATCATCGTCACCCCCACCGGGGTCGAGCGGGATTTGGGCAGACCCAGCTCGCGGGCTTCGCCGCGCAAAGTTTCTTGCATGCCGGGCGGGCATACAAGTTGGATTTCGAATTCAGCACTGTCGGTCATCGGGCTTGCCTATACTGCTTTGCGCCGCCGCTGCAATCGGCGAATGCAGCGGATCATGCGGAAATCCAACCGCGCCGCTGCTTGCCCGCCGCGCTTTTGCCATGGCTGGCAATCCTCCCTTACAGCGGCGCGGGTGCCGTCACCGATACGCGTTACGCATCGCGCGGCAAGCCGGTGCTGTCGGGGCGAGGGTCATCGCGGCATCCTCCATCCGTCAAGCAGAGCTCTAGGAAAGCCGCTGCCTCGGCGGGCAAATGGCGATTTCGCTGCCAAATGCCATAATCCGCTTGGCCGAAATCGATCATGGCGGCGATGGAATGCAGATCCGCCTGGGAGTCTTGATAGGGCAATAGCGCGGCGCCAAGCCCCTGGCGCAACCAATCGATCAGGCTGGCTTGGCAGGGCGGCGTCAGATTGCCCGAAAATTCCAACCGGCAATCTTGGCCGGTCGTGCGGTCTTGGCCCTGTAAAATCGTCTGCCCCGGCTCCAGGCTCAGCAGATCCATTGGCGCTTTGAAATGGCGATCGCGAAACTGAAGTTGCGCTTTGCTGGCGAACAGGCAGGCGCGGGGCAGGGTCAGGCTTTGCACCTGAACAAAGCCCGAGGGCGGGGGCGGCGCGCTCAAAGGCTGTATTATAATGTCACGCGGGTGATGAGGTGCCGCGATACGCATGGGGTCTGCATGGCTGGGGTAAGATTGGGGCAAAGACTGCGACAAAGATTGAGGCCCGAATTGGGACAAAGTTAAAATGACCTCAACCTTGGGATGCGATTGGCGCATGCGCCGCATTAAATGGGGCGCCCAAAGCAAGACCAGCTCTGAGGGCAGTGCCAGGCGCAACCGGCCCGACAAAACCTGAAAACTCTGGGACAAATGACGCGCTGCGTCAACTTCGGCCAGCATGGCTTGGGCATGATCGCGCACTTGGCGGCCTTCTTCAGTCAGCTCAAAGCGCCGGGTTGAGCGCGTGGCCAAGCTAAGCCCCAGCTCCTCTTCCAGTTCGACCAAAGCGGTGGACAGAACCGGCACCGACAGATCCAAATTGCGCGCGGCCCCGCGCAGGGATCCAGCTTCGGCCACCGCTGCGAAATAGGCCATGCGGCGCAAGGTTTGATGCGATACCAGACGGCTCATGAGATTTCCCCGGATTGCCAATAAGTTACAGCAGCTGCCGCGCGATCTTAGGCGATCGAGCCGCTTTTGGCCGGGTTTTGGATATCGGCTTGGGTCAGCAATCCGGTGCTGAGCGCGAAATCAATATGGGCAAAGGCAATGCCCAGAATATAGCGCAGATGGGTATAGGTGCGCCGCCCGCGAAAGCGATGCCTGGGGTCGCGCACAATGGTGAAATAGCCTGCTCGTTTTTCCAAATCGCAGCGATCAAGCGTCACAAAAAACGCGCCACGTCCGGTTAAGCGATGGGCAAAGATCACCCGTTCTTCCACCGCGCGATCTAGGGTTTCTGGCTGCCAATCCCAAAGGGGCGGGACACGTTTGAAGATAAAGCTGGCCATCTGGGGGCTCCTTCACACTGACGCAGGCTTGGCGACACAGCCAAGCATCGAACGCAGCCCCCGCGACGTTCTAGGCCGGAAAAATAGCCGTGAAATTATGAAGATTGCCTTAACGGAAGTCGGTCACTCGCGGGCAAACCGATTGAGAAATATAGGCAATTTCTGACAAATTGTCGGTGCCACTTTTGGGCCGTAGCCCATCTTTAAGCGGCGACTTGGCGATAGATATCTACCGCATTGCCCTGGCTGTCCGTGGTGCAGACATAGGCCCGGCGCTCCCCTGGGGCCGCGATCACATAGCTATTGCCGGATTTCGACAAGATCCGCGTGCCCGATCGGCCGGTTTGGGCTGACACTGAGGCCAGGCAATTGGCCTCTCCCATGATTGCTGCGGCCTCTGAGGATCCTAGATTAGCCGAGCCGCCTGATCCGCCGCCGCTGGAAAATCCGCCCCCACCCGAAGACCCGCCTTCGCAAGCAGTGAGCAAGCCCAAGGCCAGAAAAACCAAACAAAAGCGAAGCATGAGCGCAGGCTCCTTCTAAGATCACGATAGTCGGCGCAGCATGGCGCGCCTGGCCGGAAACTTCCAGCCGATTGCGGGTTTGACGGCAGAGCTGTGGCAAAGTCTCTGCGCTATGGAGTTGATCCCGCTGCCCTCTAGCCCATCGGAGGGCGGCGGGGCGGCGAATTGGGGCTGGATAGACCGAGCTTGGTTAATTGCGTCTTTATTGCGGGGCAAAGGCAGGATCGGCTTGGAAACTGGCCGCTTAGAAGCTGGCGGCCAGTCCGACAGAGAAACCTTCGAGCGTTTCACCACGGGTATAACGCGCCACAAGCCGGGTGGTGGTGATCCAAGGCACCCAAGTTTCGGCGAAATCCACCTCTACCCCCGCTCCGATTTGCGCCAGCCAATCCGTGGCCAGCACTTCGCCCTGATCACCAGGCAAGAGCGAGCCGGATAGCTCATAGACCCAGCGAATGGGACGGTTCCACAGCTCTTGACCCGTGGGTTGGCGCAGGCGGGTCCAAAGCGTGGTGGTGATCGCCTCCGCATGGCCGGCCAGGTCTTTGTTGCCGGCGATGGGTTCCAGCATGATTTGGGTATGGCGCAAAATTGCGTCGGCCTCCCAATCATTGTCCCAGCGGCGGTTAAAAGCCAGCGCGACCGACCCCCCAAGCCCGCCTGCCGTCACCCCGCCATTTTTCAGCGCCTGAGTATCGATCCCTAGCTTATTGCCAACAAATTGCGTGCCCACGGAAATATCGGTTTGCACCCGTCCCAAGGTGACATGCAGTTGCGGCCGCAGGATCAGATAAGGGGTCAGGTCGAATTCATAGCCAATCCCGCCTGTGGCCGCGAAAGAGCTCCAACGGAAGGGCAGCCGCGAGGTGGTGCCGGTATCGCTGAAAAGAAGCACGGGATCATAGCGGTTCCAGCCGAGATAGCCTTCCATATAGATCGGGATATCATCGCTGAGGCGAAATCCGCCGCCCAGCTGAGCGCTTTGGAAATCATAGGTGCGGTCGGGATTGTTGCCGGTATTGAGCACCAAGGTCGAGGCGGTTTCCGCGGGCACCGCCGCAATGCCGATCACTGCAAGCGCCCCATCGATATTTTTGCGGATGCGGGCGTCAAAGAGGTCTTGCAGCGACGATTCCGCCTGGGCTGGCTGGGCGCTGATGAGGGTGAGGCAGGCGAGCAGCGCAGCTAGGGCAAATCGGGCGGGCGCCGGGCAATGGAAAAGGCGGGGCATGGGCGTGCTCTCTGCGGCTGTGGATCGTCGCGGAGGTTACAACATTTCTCATACGGTTTTGGCAATTGGTGATAATGGCGACACCAATGTAGGCTGGGCAATTTGCCCAGCTTTGCCCAACGCCTCTTCTAAGGATGGGCAAATTGCCCATCCTACTCTGGTGGCAGCGTCAGTTCTGCCGCTGAGCTGTGAGGTCTATGATGACCTGGACCGGGAAGCCGACACTGCTCTCATCCTTATAAGATGTCGTGCCCACGCTAAATTCGCGCCGATCCAGCTGGGCCTGACCGCTCATTTTCGCCAGATCGCCTTCTAGCTCTAAGCTAAAGGGGAAGCTGACCGGCGCCTCGACGCCCTTCAGCTTCAGCATCCCATCAGCCACATAGCCGCCATTATCGCCCGCTAGGATCTGGGCTGTGTAAGTCGCGGTCGGATATGTGCCAGCGTCAAAGAACTCCGCCCCCATGGCTTGCGAGGTCACGCTGCCCAGGGTCAGGCTGCCGATTGCAATCTCCACTGTCACATCCCCATACGCGCCATCAGTTGCGGCCGGGTCAAAGGAAATCGCCGCGGTCCAGTCGGCAAACTGGCCCTCAACCGCGCTGCCCATTTGCAGAACTGAAATGGCCAGGCTGCCTTCGATCACTTGCCATTCCGAGGCGGGCGCATCGAGCACAGCGGTTTCATGGCTGCCATCTGCGCCACCCTCCGCTTCGTCGTGATCATGCTCGCCGCCGAAAAGCGACGCCAATACCGCCAGCCCCATGGCCGCGGCCCAAATCGCCACTGCGGCGAAAAACGGTGTACGGCTATGGGTTTGCGCGGGCACCTCAGCGGCAACCGGCTTCATCAGCATCCGTTTCAGCGTCGCATCTCGGTCGATCACATGATGCTTTAGCGCACCTGCCACATGCAGAGCCACAGAGGCCAAGAGCAGCTTGGTGAAAATATCATGCGCCCCGCCAAACAGCCCTGCCACCGCTTCGGATTTCGGCACAAAGAACAGGTTTTGCCCGAAAGGCCACCAAATCGGCGCAAAGCCCGTAGTGGCCGCGTGATGGATCCAGCCGGTCAGCGGCACCAGCAGCATCGCGCCGTAAAGCATCCAATGCACCAGCTCGGCGGCAAAGGCCTCTAGCTTGCGGTCGGGATGCAAGAGCCCCGGCTTAGGCTGGGTCAGCGCCCAGGCAATCCGTGCCAAAGCGACGAAGAAGCTTAGAACCCCCACGGTTTTATGCAGCGAAAACAGGGTCGCTTTAAAGGCCAGCTGCTCAGAAGTGCCATAGGGCAGCTCATGGGCAATCATCCCAAGCGGGAAGGCAGAGATAATCAGCAAGGCGGTCAGCCAGTGAAGGGCTTTGGTGACTGTTCCGTAGCTTTGCGCGCTATTGCCAAGCGCGGCGGTGGCGGCGGGTGAGGACATGGAGGGACTCGCTTTGATAAGAAACTACGTCTTATCTAATATGTTTCCGCAGCATCCCCTAGACCGCGTGAGCGCATTGCCTATGTGCATATTCGCGCGGAACGCTGTTTCTCGGATCTCTTGGCGGCGGTTGCGCACATGATCCCTGGGAGAGCAGCCTTTCACAGGCGGGCCTGATTGCGCCAGGCTGGTGAACCCGTCTATTGAACCAGACCCCGCGCTTAGATAGATGGCGCAAAGGATCTAGCAAAAGCATATGAATAAATAAGGAGCCGCCCATGACCCGCGCCTATGTTTTCCCCGGCCAAGGGGCCCAGACCATCGGCATGGGGCGCAGCCTGGCCGAAGCTTACCCCGCCGCGCGTGCCATTTTCGACGAGGTGGACGCAGCTTTGGGGGAAAAGCTGTCGGCGCTGATTTGGGAAGGCGAGGCCGAAACCCTGACCCTGACCGCCAATGCGCAGCCGGCGCTGATGGCGTGTTCCATGGCGGTTGTGCGCGCGCTGGAGGCCGAGGGGTTGGAAATCTCGGGCGGCAGTTTCGTGGCGGGTCATAGCCTGGGCGAATATTCGGCCTTGGCGGCGGCGGGCGCGCTGAGCGTTGCGGATGCGGCTGTGCTGCTGCGCGCGCGCGGTGAGGCGATGCAATCGGCGGTTCCGGTGGGGCAGGGCGCTATGGCGGCTCTGCTCGGCCTGGATTTCGCGGCGGCCTCTGAGGTTGCGGCGGCGGCGGCCGAGGGCGAGATCTGCCAGGCGGCCAATGATAATGACCCAGGCCAGGTTGTGGTCTCGGGCCACAAAGCGGCGGTGGAACGCGCCGTGGGTCTAGCGAAAGAGAAGGGTGCCAAACGCGCCGTGATGCTGCCGGTCAGCGCACCATTCCATTGCGCGCTGATGCAGCCCGCAGCGGATGTGATGGCCGAGAAACTCGCCGGGGTGGAGATCAAAGCGCCTTCCGTGCCCCTGGTGGCAAATGTCACTGCCACGGCCACGAGCGACCCGGAAGTGATCCGCCGCCAGCTGGTGGAGCAGGTAACAGGCTCGGTCCGCTGGCGCGAGTCGGTGGCCTATATGGCGGGCGAAGGCGTGAGCGAGATCTGGGAGCTCGGCGCCGGCAAAGCGCTGTGTGGCATGATCCGCCGCATCGACCGCTCGGTTGCCACCAAAGCCATCGGCGAAGCTGCGGATGTGGCGGGCCTAACGGCTGACGCCTAAGGCGCGCAGCGGGGCGGTGGGCTTCGATTTCTATGCCAACCGCTGCCTCTAGAGTGCAGTTAAGCCGGGCCTGACCCGGCTTCTCTTTGGGGCGTGAGTTTTGACTGGTGAAAGCTGAGTTTGATCGTCGAGAGGTGCTTAGTGGATGTTGTTTTCGAAGAGACGTATTGTTTTTCGGAATTGTGGTGGAGGATTTATCATTCCCCGTCGTCGCGCGTTTGACTGAGAAGCGCAGCTCTCGAAAGATCGGCTATCAGCTAGCAACTTGTAGGATCGGTCCATATACGACGTCCGCGAGTTACTCATCCAATGTCTGCTCGGAGCCCCGTACCGGTCGTACGTGCAGATGCAGCGAACGACCGCAATTCAACTTCACTGGGCGGACCAGTGCACTTGGATAGCCAGACGTGCGTTTCAACAAATCACGCGAAAGATGGTAAATTAATAAGGTTAACTTCTCCAGTACGAGGACTCATCTAGCGCACTGCGATGCCAAACGACTGACAACATTGCGAATTTTGTTGCGTTACTAAGAGGAAGCCTTCGCAGTGAGGCAAATCACTACTGACACTAGCAACCTAAATGTACAGACTTGGTTAAGTGGCGGCAAACTGATCGAAAAACCAGGATCACCTCGACAAACCTCTCTTAAACGCTTATTTCTTCGATAGATGGTGCGGGGGTGGCCTGAAGGATTGGCCAATCACCAGTTTGGTATCGATGGAAACAATCATGAAAACTAAGGGCAGTCAAAGAGATAGCAATCTTTACCAAGGTATTGGCGAAACGGCTCTTCATGTAGTCTCAAGCGCAAATGCGGTGCTAGAGATTGCGCGTGAAATGTCGCGCATTTCTGACAAGGTTGACGACGAAAAAACAAAGCTGCAGTTAGCTAATTTGGCTGAGCGCCTTGCCCAAATATCGGGCGATATAGCTCGATTAACAAAAGTGGCATCCGCTGTATCGGGAGCCGCTCTTGTCGTTCACCTGGCACTGAAACTTATCAATTCCGCTAAGGGGGCAAGAGACTTGAGTTCCAATATTGAAAATCAGGAGCTTTCAGAGAAATTTGAAGAAGAACTTGGCAAGCTAGCCAGAATATCAGGAAGTCTTGCGAAAGATATGAAAGGTTCATTCGACCCTAAAGGAATTAAGGAATGATTAGTTCGTCCCTTGATGCCGCTCTTGACGCTGCAGAACGGGAGGTAAACGTTGCCAAAGATGACGTGGAAAGGGCAGCAGCACAAGCTGCCGTAGATAATTCCAAACGAGAAGCGAGCGACAGGACTTGGATTGCTCTCGCAATTATATCGACTTACGGCTTGTCCATTCTTACAGTTGTTGTGTATATCGCATTTAGCGTGCCTAATTGTTCTGAAGATGCTGCGTGTCAGTTGCTCCTTGATGCTTGGTTTCGGCAATCAGAGATGCTTTTGCAAATCATAGTTACTGCCATACTGCCCATTGTCACATTAATGCTTGGATTTTATTTTGGAAAGCAATCAGATAAACAAAGCCCCACAGGAAACAATCAGTAGGACGCTACATGCCTTAAGCGTTCGGTGAACGCTGCTTTCCTTGTTAAATGCCAGCGAATTTCGTTTCTTGATGGGCAGAAAGATTGAGCGGGCAAACGGTAGCCACTAAATCATAACTTAGCGCGATTCGAAGCCGCCATATGTCGACCGGCAGCAATGTGCGCATCTCTGCCTGTTGTCGGGCGTACCGCGAAAGACTGCTCTTCGTCCTTCTCGACCTATGCTCCAAGGTGAACGAAGCCGCAAAAGGCGACCACCCGGCAGTTGCCAAAACATTCCGTGACGGATTTCAGATGATTTGAACCGCCGCCAATTTTCGGTTCTTGTTTTTCAATGGGTTACAGAGGGGTGATTTCCGTTGGTTTGAGCCGAATTGATGATTTTGGACGGTTTCTGCTCAGCGGTAGCGGAAAAAAGTGTTAGTTTTCAATGGGCGCATTTCGAAGGTGTGCGGTCTATAGCGCACACCGCACACCAAATATCGCTAGGCTTTAGATTGCTTACTTGGCTTCTCATCACCTGGGTAAATCGGCATTGGGCCTCCCGTTGCCTCGCCATGGGTGTAGAGCTTTGCAACTTCACATTCGAAGTTTCGTTCCAGCTGCACCGCTGCTTCAAATGCTTGTTCGGTCGCGGTGTTCGTGACGAAACTGGTCCATTCTTTCGAACCAAGCGACAATGAGCTGAACTGCTGACCAAGTTCTTCGCAACGCTTTAGAAGGTCCATCAGACCAACAAGCTGGGTGAAGAAAGCGCTGCTCGACATTCGGAAGATTGCCGGTTTGCGACCGGTAATCATCCAATCGGCACTCAGGCCATACTCAGCGCAGAGTTTAGCGATTGGAACAGCGCCAGGCGAGCTAGGCCCCGCAAGGTACTTTTCCATCGTACTCTTGGACACGCCTGCGGTCTGAGCCATCTCCGCAACCGTAATTTTCTTGGTCCGCTGCAAATCACGTAATTGGCTCGAAATGTCGATGCGGTCGGAACTCACGTTGCCAGTCTCCAGAGCAGGGTTTACCATATTATAGTATTGTCAACCGTAACCAGATACGGTAGGCCATATAAAGATGATAACGCCTGAGGCGGTGAATGCCAAGTAACTCGCAATTCCTCATCAGTTTTGTCCGCGTCGCAGACCTTTGCGGACTTGGTGACGTTCCGAGACACAGAACGTCCGCGACGCAATGGCTGCATCGCCATGGCATCCCGACCACAATCGGCTACGGGAACGGTGGAGAGTGTGAGCTGGTTTCGCTTTCCGACCTACCCGATGAAGTTCGTTTTGCCTGGTTAGAACGGGATTGCGCG
>JBMYSZ010000038.1:0-13020 GCA_049603835.1 Mangrovicoccus sp. | reverse complement strand
AAGGTGGGGTTTATCTAGCGGTTTGGCCGTTGGAGCATGGGTTTGAGACCAAAACCCTAACGGTGATTTCCGAGCAAGATGTGCTTGGCGACCGTTTGATCCGCGCCCCAAAGAAAAAGCGCCGTGCCGAAAATTTCCTGACCGAGGCGCAATCGCTGAGCCCAGGCGATTTGGTTGTACATGTGGATCATGGAGTTGGGCGATATCAAGGGCTTGAGGTCATCAAAGCCGCAGGCGCCGCTCATGAAATGCTGCATTTGGAATATGCGGAAGGCGCGCGGCTTTATCTTCCGGTTGAAAATATAGAGCTGCTCAGCCGTTTCGGTCATGAAGATGGGCTGCTTGATAAACTTGGCGGCGGTGCCTGGCAGGCCAAGAAAGCCCGGCTCAAAGAGCGGATCAAGGAAATCGCGGATAAATTGATCCGTGTCGCGGCCGAACGTGCCTTGCGCAAAGCTCCGATGATGGAACCGCCGCCAGGTATGTGGGACGCATTTTGCGCGCGCTTCCCGTATCAAGAGACGGATGATCAGCTGCGCGCCATCGAGGATACGCTCAACGATATGATGCTTGGCCAACCCATGGACCGGCTGATTTGCGGTGATGTGGGGTTTGGTAAAACCGAGGTGGCCATGCGCGCGGCTTTCGTAGCGGCAGCCTCTGGTGTTCAGGTGGCGATGATCGCGCCGACAACTCTTTTGGCGCGGCAACATGCGAAAAGTTTCGCGGAACGGTTCAGAGGGTTTCCTTTAGAAGTCAAACCCTTATCGCGCTTTGTTACAGCAAAAGAAGCCAGCAAAACCCGCGAGGGCCTATCGCGTGGGACCGTGGATATCGTCGTCGGGACTCATGCGGTTTTGGCCAAAACGGTGAAATTTCAAAATCTTGGCCTTCTGATCATCGATGAAGAGCAGCGCTTTGGTGTCACCCATAAAGAGCGGTTGAAACAGCTCCGTTCAGATATTCATGTGCTGACCTTAACGGCAACGCCAATTCCGCGGACTTTGCAAATGAGCCTGTCTGGCGTGCGTGATTTGTCGATTATCGGCACACCGCCCATCGACCGTCTGGCGATCCGCACATATGTGAGCGAGTTTGACCCGGTGATGGTGCGCGAGGCCTTGTTGCGCGAACATTACCGTGGTGGGCAAAGCTTCTATGTGGTGCCGCGCATCAGTGATCTGCCTGAAATCGAAGAGTTTTTACGCGAACATGTTCCTGAGGTCAGCTATGTGGTGGCGCATGGGCAAATGGCGGCAGGCGAGCTGGATGAACGGATGAATGCCTTTTACGATGGCAAATTCGACGTGCTTTTAGCGACGACTATTGTGGAATCCGGCCTCGATATTCCGACGGCCAATACCATGGTCGTGCATCGCGCCGATATGTTTGGCCTGAGCCAACTTTACCAGATCCGTGGGCGCGTTGGCCGGTCGAAAACCCGTGCTTATGCCTATCTGACCACGAAACCACGGATGAAACTAACGGCCACGGCGGAAAAACGTCTGCGGGTGTTGGGCAGCCTAGATAGTCTGGGCGCTGGTTTTACCCTTGCAAGTCAAGATCTTGATATTCGCGGCGCGGGGAATTTGATCGGCGAAGAGCAATCCGGTCAGATGCGCGATGTGGGCTATGAGCTTTACCAAACCATGCTGGAAGAGGCGGTTGCAAAGATCAAATCCGGCGAAATGGAGGGGCTAACTGACGAGGATGGCCATTGGGCGCCTCAGATCAATCTTGGCGTTCCTGTTCTCATCCCCGAAGATTATGTGCCCGATTTGGATGTTCGACTGGGGCTTTATCGTCGTTTGTCTGGACTTACCAGCAAGGTGGAGCTTGAAGGTTTCGCCGCCGAATTGATCGACCGGTTTGGGAAATTACCCAAAGAGGTCAATACTTTGCTCTTGGTTGTGCGGATCAAGGCGGAGTGTAAGAAAGCCGGGATTGCGAAACTTGATGGCGGGCCGAAAGGCGCAACGATTCAATTTCACAATGACAAATTTAGCTCGCCTGCTGGGCTGGTGGAGTTTGTCCAAAGCGAAAATGGCCTGGCCAAGGTCAAAGACAATAAGATCATCGTGCGCCGCGATTGGGTGAAAGACAGCGATAAGATCAAAGGCGCCTTCGCCATAGCCCGTGAATTGGCGGCTAAGGCGAAGACGGGAAAGGCGAAAACCAGCGCCTAGGCTTTGGCCTCGCCGACGACTTGGTCATCCTCTAGCCGTGTGGCGAGGAGGAAGGCGATGACGGTGCAGCCAAAAATCCCTTCGACAATAGGGATTTGCGTGCCGTCGAACCGCGCCGCCAAAGGCATTGCGATGGCCATTGACCCAACAGTAGCCACAGCGCTGACAATCGTTGCCGCCATACCGGCAATATGGCCCATCGGGGTCAAGGCAACGGCGTTAAGATTGCCCATAAGCATGCCGGCCGAGAAAAACACCACGATTTGCCAAAGCACATAGGCCCAAATCACATTCGGCGGAATGAAGCCGGTTTCTAGCGCGACAAGATATAGACCGGTCAGAACCAGAAGCCCGAGAAGCGCACCTAAAACAACGCGCCGCATGCCCATATGTAACACGATCTTTGAGTTCAGGATCGGACCGCCCACGGCGAAAACTGCGATCATGCCGAACCATAGATGGAATGTATCTCCAAGGCCCAGCGACTGATCGAACACCATCTGAGAGGCGGATAAGACAATGAAAAGATTGCCAAAACACAGGGCTAAAACGATCGTAGCTCTGCGCACATGGGTATGAAGCGCGATCTCTTTGGTGGCACTAAGAAGTGCTTTGACCCGTAGCGGGCGGCGTGCCTCTGGCGGCAAGGTTTCGGGCTGACGAAGCAAATACCACGCGATTGAGATGATGGAGAAAAGCGCGCAGGCGGCAAAAACTGCACGCCAGGAAAGTGTGATTGAAATCGCAGCGCCCAAAGTTGGGGCGAACACCGGCACGAGAGTGAAGACCATGATGATGAGCGAGGTGATTTGCGCCATCTCGCGGCCTTTATAAAGATCCCGCACCACGGCCAAAGCCACCACACGCGGACCAGCGGCACCTAGGCCTTGGATCAGACGCGCTATTAAGATCGCCTCAAAACTCGTTGAAATCGCGGCAAAAAAGGCACTGACGCAATAGATCACCGCGCCATAAACGATAACCGGCCTACGCCCCACCGCATCAGAAACCGGGCCGACAATGAAGGTCCCAAGGCCCATACCCAGAACAAAAACCGTCAAAACCAGCTGAATGCTTTCAGGCGTTGGCGGGCTGAGATCTTCGATCATATAGGGCATAGAGGGCAACATCGCATCCAAGGAAAATGCGATCGTTGCCATCAGCATTGCCATGAGCGAAATAAATTCCGCGCGTGGGAGAGATTTGGTAATCGGGGACATAAGGACGCCTTAGGGAAGGAACACTGACCTTCCTCCTACGGCCAAATTCGCCGACTGCCAAGCCACAGCAATGTGACACCGCTTAGGCGACGGCTTTTGCCTCTTCGATGACTTTGGTCCAAAGCTCGGTCGCTTGCACACCTGGCACCGCATGTTCGCGGGCGATCAAATAGGTCGGAACCGAAGTCACGCCCATATCCCGAAAGGTTTTATCGCGCAAACGGACCTCGGCCAAATCCTCATCGGTTTTCAGAAGTCGCAAAACCAAAGCTGCATCAATACCCGCGCTATCGGCGATATCTGCGAGGACTTCCAAATCGGAAATATCACGGCCCTCTAAAAAATAGGCCTCGAAAATCGATTGAACCACCTGGTTTTGGCATTTTTCAATACCTGCCCAGAAAATCAATCGATGCGCATTTAGCGTATTGGGCGTTTTTTCGATGGCTTCGAAATTAAGCTCTAGCCCTTCTTCACGGGCTTTGGCGTCAATTTCACCATAGACCTTTAAGGCATTGTCTTTCCCGCCGAATTTCTGTTCCAAATAGGCGCGTCGCGGCATGCCTTCGGGCGGCATATCCGGATTTAATTGAAAAGGATGCCATTCAATTTCAAAGGGATGGTCTGGCGTTAATTCCAGCGCGCGATCTAGGGTTGTTTTTCCAATAAAGCACCACGGACAAATCGGGTCGGAAATAATATCAAACGGGATCATTCTGGGCCTCATATTCTGCGCGCAAAGTTTTGCGTTGCAATTTGCCGTTGGCGCTACGCGGAAGTGACGCTTTATGCAAGAAGAGCCGGGGTGTTTTATAGCGAGCGAGCTGATTTGAAGCGAATTCCGCTAGGTTTTCTTCACTTAGGGGCATGTCACTTGTGTAAAATAACGCAATGATCGAGGCATCTTTGCGTACCCGCAGCTCAACTGCTGCGGCTTCGTCAATCTCGGGATGGATGAGAAGCGCTGTTTCGATCTCCAGCGGCGAAACGCGAAACCCGCCAGCATTCAGCATATCATCATCACGCCCAAGATATGAGATCGCGCCATCGCTGCTCATTTCACCCATATCACCGGTCAAAAACCAATTTTTATCAGGGCTGTAGCGCGCCTCCGTGTCCTGTGGGGCATTTAGATATCCAAGCATCAAACCCGGATCTTTAGCATCAACCGCGATGACGCCTGGGTCGCCTTGGGGGGTGATTTCTCCAGCCTCATTCAAAATGGCAAGTTTTCGACCGGGTTGGGCAAATCCTAGGCTACCATCCGGCGAGGGATGTTTAGGCGAGCCGGATATAAAGGTGGAACATTCAGACATGCCGAAAGCCTCGTGTATGCGTGTTCCTGTGGCTTTTTCCCAAGTTTCTCGGATAGTTGGAGCAAGTTTTTCACCTGCCGCCAGGCCATGACGAATTTTAGGAAGCGCGGGCAAGGGGCGCTTTAACATTTGCCTGTAAACTCCTGGGGCGGCGGCAAAAATGCTAGCGTCATGGCGTTTTAGCAATAACGGCAACTGATCTGGCGTTGTTCCATCGGCGGGGATCAAAGCGGTCGCGCCCATGGTCCATGGGTCAAGCAAGCCTGTGCCTAGGGTAAAAGTCCAGTTGAACGCGCCCGCATGCAGCAGGCGGTCTTGCGGCGTCAGGCCATACCAGCCTTGCATCATCATTTGCCGTGCCCAAACCGCTCGATGCGCATGTATCACACCGCGAGCTTGGCCTGATGTTCCTGAAGTGAAGATGATATAGGCCGGGCGATCCGCAGGCCCCATAACGGGCGAAATTGGCGCATGAGTGCCCATTTCATGCAGCTCTGCCTCTGACAGGCTTGGGCAAGGCAGTGGGTCGGGCAGGGCAATTCCCTCACCTGCGAAGATAAGAGAAGGTTGAACTTCCTCCGATATCTTATTGATTTCGCGGGTGGTTAGTTGCGATGAGGTCGGTATTGGCACATAGCCTGCCGCGATTGCCGCTAAGAATGCCAGGGGAAATTCCACAGAATTGCCCAGGCGCATCAAGATCCGGGCACCGCTTGGCAAATTCATCTCTGCAAGCGCGCCCGCAAGCCCCAGAACAGTGCGATTGAGCTTTCCGTAACTCCAACGCTCAGCACCGCTCAGCCCCAGAATGGCCAGCGCAATTTTATCGGGGTCGTTTTCCGCCTTGGCTAGGACATGTGCCGTTAAGTTGAACGGCTCGGGGCAAGGCGGCGGCGGGCTAAGATCAATTATCGACTGCATAGCGATGGGCTAAGGCCGAAAAGATCGGGGCGCAAGCCCAGCAAGACATGCTGGACCCGCAAAAATTTAGGCGTCGTCATCCAATAGCCGGGGCAGGACAAAATAGGCCAGGGCAACTCCGATCAACTGCATCACGATAAACATTGGCGCATGTAGCGGATTAATCCCGGCGAAAGTATCGCTAAAGGTCCGGGCGATTGTGACCGCAGGATTGGCGAAACTGGTGGATGCGGTGAACCAGTAAGCGCCGGTGATATAAAGCGCGACCAAGGTTGGCACTGCTTCAGGTTTGGACCGTAACCCCCCGAAAATGACGAATAAAAGTCCGAAAGTCGCGGTGATTTCCGCCACCCATTGGGCAAAGCCTGTGCGATCCGTTTGAGAGGCTTGAAACACATCCAAGCCAAACATCACATGACACAGCCAGACGCCCAAAATGCCGCCAATGGTTTGCAGCACCACATATTTCACGGCAGTTTTTGCGGTAATCTCCCCCCTGAGGGTAAAGGCCAAAGTCACCGCGGGATTAAAATGCGCCCCGGAAATCGGGCCCAAAATGGTGATAAGGAAATAGAGCGCGCAGCCGGTGGCAATGGCATTGGCCAAAAGTGCCACGGCAATATCCTGGGTCAGGCTTTGCGCCATGATGCCCGAACCGACGACGGAAACCAGCAGCAAGCCGGTTCCCAATGCCTCAGAAAACCCTTCACGGAATGTCACAGCTATCCCCTTCGCTGTTTCCGCTCAGCGGCTCAGAGTTACTCCTGATACCACCAAACATCCGGTTGAAACCCAACCCAATCCCCATAGATTGGAGTTGCCTTCGGGTAACTCAGCTGCCGATCATGGGCAATGCGAGAAATGTTGGAATACCACAAAGGGATAACATAGCGGCCCGAAGTCAACACACGGTCCAAAGCCCTGACCGCCGCCACAAAGTCATCATGGCTTTCGGCCGTGAGCATTTCGGTGATCATCGCTTCGGCAGCGGGGCTATCCATGCCCATCCAATTTCGAGTGCCTGGCTGAGTGACCCCATCAGCGCCCCAATAGAGCTTTTGCTCATTGCCCGGCGATAGGGACAGAGCGCGGCGATAGAAGGTCATATCGAAGTCATAGACCTGAGTTCGCTCATTGTATTGCGCGCTATCAATGCTGGTCACCCGCGCATCAATCCCAAGTCTTTCAAGAGCTTGGGTGAAGATGTTCACGATAGCTTGCTGCTCGGAAGATCCTTGACGCAGCAAGATTTCAAAGCGCATGGGCTCGCCTTTGGCATTGGTCATCACACCGTCAATTGGAGTCCAGCCGGCCTCTTCCAACAGGCTCAGCGCTTTGCGGATATTGCGGCGGTTACGCTCCGTGCCATCGCCTTCGGGCAGCTCATAGCCATCGAGCGCGCCTGGTAGCAGAGCATCAGCGAAGGGCTCTAGCAAAGCACGGGTTTTGCCCGTCGCGGGGCCAGGCTGCATCCCCAAATCCGAATTGGCGAAATAGGAGCTGATTCGAGGATTATCGCCGCCGGTTTGAGTTTGGGCGATGAATTCATAATTGAAGGCATGCAGCATCGCATCGCGCACCCGCCAATCCGCAAAAATCGGCCGCCGCGTATTCATCACTAGGCCGTTAATGCCGGTGGGGCGGCTATGGGTGATTTCGGATTTCACCACCTCGCCGTTTTTTACCCTTGGAAAATCATAGATATCCGCCCACCGCGCGGCATTGGGTTCGCGATAAGAGGTCACTTCACCCGCTTTGAAGGCCTCAAAAATCACGCCGCCATCAGCGAAGTAATCATAACGGATCTCGTCGAGATTATGGCGCCCCTTATTGAAGCCCAAATCCTTGCCCCAATACTCCGGATTCCGGCGAAAGGTGATGGACCGGCCGGGATCCACCTTATCGATTACATAAGGCGAGCTGCCAATGGGCGGGGTCAGCGAACTTTCGGTGAAATCCACGCCCTCCCACTGAGCTTTCTTGAAAATCGGCCGCAGCCCCATAATCAGCGCTAATTCGCGATCCGCTTCTTTAAAGGTGATGCGCAGCGAATGGGGGCCAGTTTGGTAAATCCGATCAACTTTTTTCCACGACCCCAAGAAGCGCGGATGGCCTTGGGTCCCCAAAGTTTCATAGGACCAGATCACATCTTCGACCGTGACCGGGCTGCCATCAGAGAATCGCGCCTCGGGCCGTAAGGTAAATTCGACCCATTCCCGATTCGGTCCGGTGTCGATTGTTTCGGCCAAAACCCCGTAAAGGGTGAAAGCTTCGTCGCGATTATAATCAAGCAAGGTCTCAAAAACATGTGCGCGCACGCCCCAAGGGGCACGACCCTTAAGAATATGTGGATTTAGCGAGTCAAAGCCTCCGGTCTCGCCAAAGACGATTTTACCCCCCTTAGGAGCATCGGGGTTTGCATAGGGCAAAGACACAAAATCCGGTGGCAAAACAGGGTCTCCATACATAGCTATGCCATGTTTTGGCTCTGCCAGGGCCCCAGAGGACGCAAAGAGTCCAAGTAAAATCCCGGCGGAAACCCCACCTAAATCCCGAAAAAAGCCCATACTCTGCCTCTGACCGCGCTGTTTTTGTTAACCCTCTGATTACCAGAGTTCGATGGATTTTCAAACTTTTGGGTTGGATGCGGGCGAGAGAGCGCTTATATAGGAGTCACTGCTCGATAGGTTTCTTGCCTGTATGAAACCTGCCTCAATACTTGACGCCCACTCTGTGGGCGTCTTTTTTTGCTGTATCGGCAAAATGGGCGGGATCTGGCCGACGAGACATGATGTCCGTTCCATGAAGATTTGGCCAAGGTGGCTGCTTCCCACTGGTCAACGCCTCAGTAAGAGCTATTCTGCATTAGCGAAATACTGGAGGTAGTCATGTCCTATATTGGAAAAACCGCTGTTATCACCGGATCGAATTCCGGGATCGGCCTCGGCGTCGCCGAAGAACTTGCCAAGGCAGGCGTCAATGTGGTTCTGAACTCATTCACCGATAATGATGAGGACCACGCGCTGGCGGAAAAAATTGCCTCCGAACATGGGGTTGAGGCGCGTTATATCCAAGCGGATATGTCCGATGGCGATCAATGCCGGGCCTTGATCGAGAAGGCCGGGCAATGCGATATCCTGGTCAATAATGCCGGTATCCAGCATGTGGAGCCGATCGATAAATTCCCGACCGATAAATGGAATGCAATCATCGCGATCAACATGAATTCGGCCTTTCACACAACCGCCGCTGCGCTGCCGAAGATGCGCGAAGCGGGCTGGGGCCGGGTGGTGAATATCGCCTCTGCCCATGGTTTGACCGCGTCACCGTTCAAATCCGCTTATGTGGCCGCGAAACACGGGGTTGTGGGCATGACCAAAGTGGTGGCGCTGGAAACCGCGCAAGAGCCGATCACCGCGAATGCCATTTGTCCGGGCTATGTTCTGACGCCGCTGGTGGAAAAGCAGATTCCAGACACGATGAAAGAATATAATATGTCGCGTGATGAAGTGGTCAAAAATGTCCTGCTTCAGCGTCAGCCATCGAAAGAATTCGCCACAACCGAGCAGCTGGGCGGGACTGTTTTGTTCCTGTGTTCAGATGCTGCGGTGCAGATTACTGGCACGACGATTAGCGTTGATGGCGGCTGGACTGCACTTTAAGTTCGCGTTCTAAGGGTCGGTTTTCCGGCCTTTTTCACTATGAGAGGCTCCATGACTAAGAAATCGATCAACCTAGCCTTACAGGGCGGCGGCGCGCATGGGGCCTTTACCTGGGGGGCTTTAACCCGGATCCTGGAAGATGATGACATCGAGATTGGGTCTATCTCCGGGACCTCGGCGGGGGCTTTGAATGGCGCGGCCTTGAAAGCTGGCCTGTCTTGCACACATGGGGCCAATCCCCGGCAAAAGGCCAAAGACAATCTAGACGAACTTTGGCGCCAAATCGGGGCGGTGAATGATTTGCGCATTTCGGAATGGCTTTCGACCTTGTTTCCTATGGTCGGGGTCATGTCGCGCGCAATCGAGATGTCGCCGGGCTATATGATGGCCGAAGCGGCGCAGCAATTTGTGTCGCCCTATATGTATGGTCCGGCCTATCGCAATCCTTTGGAGCGGATCGTGGAGGGTTTTGCCTTTGACGATGTTTGCCGCCAGGATAACGGACCAGAGTTTTTCGTCTGCACCACACGGGTCCGCGATGGAAAAATTCGGGTTTTTCACCAAGAAGAGGTGACCACGGATGTCATCCTTGCCTCGGCTTGCTTGCCCACTGTGTTTCAAGCGGTCGAGATTTTTGACACCAAAACCGAACGCAATGAATTTTTCTATGATGGCGGCTTTACCGGTAATCCGGCGCTCTATCCGATGTTTGCCCCGGCACTTCCTAATGACATCGTCATCATAAATATCAATCCGTTAGAGCGCGATGACCTGCCGACCACACCGCAGGAAATCGCCAATCGGGTGAATGAGATCAGCTTCAATTCCTCGTTGCTGCGGGAACTGCGGGCAATCTCTTTCGTGCGGCGTTTGATTGATGACGGGCTGATCCAGCGCGGGACCATGAAAAAGGTCAATGTGCATATGATCTCTGATGATGCCTTGATGAATGAGTTATCCGTCGCCACCAAACTTGTCCCGTCGCCCTTAATTTTGGAACAGCTGCGCCGGGCAGGCTATAACGCGGCCTGCAAGTTCTTTGAGGCCCATCGGGATATTATCGGCGAAGACAGCTCTGTTGATTTGGTCGAAATGTTTTCCTAGAGTCCTTCGAAAAAAGCCTGAGCTTCAAAGAGATAAGATCGGCTAATATTGCGCGATGAGCAGCCCGGTTGCGAGGGTGATCATCACCGCCGCAATTGTCAGATCGAGAATGCGCCAAGCGCCGGGACTGGCCATAATCGGCGCCAAGCGCGCGGCGCCAAATCCCAAGCTGAAGAAAAACGTAAAAGAGGCCAAAGTCGCGCCTAGGGCAAACAACCAGCGCTCTGGGCCGATAAATTGGGTGGAAATCGCCCCTAATAGCCCCATCGTGTCCAAATAGACATGCGGGTTGAGCCAGGTGAAGGCCGCCCCGGTTAAAAGGGTGCTGCGCAGATCATCCGCAAATCCCTGAGCGGTCAGCCCGGATTTCCCTTTTACTGCAGCTTTGACCCGCAAGGCCCCGTAAACAAACAGAAAGGCGGCGCCGCCATAGGCCATTGCCGCCGGAAACCAGGGCGCTTTTTGCATGATGGCGCCAAAGCCTGACACACCGATCAAGATCAAAATTGCATCCGAGCAGGCACATAGCAGAACCAAGGGTAGGACATGCCGCTGCAACAAGCCCTGGCGTAGGACAAAGGCATTTTGGGCACCAATGGCCAAAATCAGCGAAAAGCCAGAACTAAACCCGATTAAAAGCGCTGAAAACACCGTTTAGCGACGGCCTTGTCGGGCGGTTTTATCCGATACATGCACCAAATTTTCCGGGTCCTGCGGTGGGACTTTCTCATTTGGATAGACCAGCCCGGCCGAGATCACCAATTTAGCCGCGTCTTCGACCGCCATATCCAGCTCGATCACATCGGATTTTGGGAAAAACAGCAAAAAGCCAGAGGTCGGGTTCGGCGTGGTGGGGACAAAAACGCTAAGCAAAGTATCATCACCGCCGCCGCGCCGGTTCACTTCGCCCTTGGCCTCGGTCGAGATAAAGCCAATTGCCCAGATGCCTTTACGCGGATATTCAATCAAACAGGCGCGGTCGAAACTGGTATCTTGCTGAGCAAAAACAGTTTCAGTGATCTGCTTTAGACCTGCATAGATCGAGCGGACCACCGGCATTTGATCCACAAGCCCTTCGGCGGCGGTAATCATCGACCGCCCAATAATGCCCTTGGCCACATAGCCCACCAGGACAGTGAAGACCAAAAAGAACACCACTCCGGCACCGCGCAGATTGATGCCGTATTGCTCGGGATTGAAGCGGCCCGGCACTAATGGCAGGACAAACGCATCGACCCAGCCCACAACGGTCCAGACCAGATAGATCGTCAGACCAATCGGCGCGATCACCACAAGGCCGGTTAAAAAACTGGCGCGGAGATTTGCGAAAAGGCCTGGTTTGCGCCTTTCGAGAAGATGTTCATCGTGGAATGGGTCGCGCATAAGGGTGTGTGTCAGCCATAAGAGTTAATAAGGCGCAGGTAAGTATCCGACAGTGGCCGGACAATAGGCCCGATAGAAGAGGCAGGGATGGGCTGCCGTCAAGTTGGCAAATTGCTTCGCGCATAAGCTATTTGCGCTGCAAGCTTTGCATTGTTCAAAACCAAGGCAATATTGGTCGTCAAGCTCTGGCCGTCGGTCAAGGTAAAGAGCCGGTCGAGCAGAAAGGGCGTGACCGCCTTGCCGGTTATACCGCGATCATCCGCGTCATTTTGAGCCTGGGCAATCAGCGGATCCATAATTTCGCGGCTAATCTCATCCGCTTCAGGAACGGGATTGGCGATCAGCTGCCCGCCGGGCAGGCCCAGAGCGGCACGATAGGCGGCGGCTTGGGCGATATCCTCGACGCTATCAAGGCGCAGCGGTGCGGGCAAACCGCTCTCACGCGACCAAAAAGCGGGCAGGGCGTCTTGGCCAAAGGCGATCACCGGCACGCCCAAAGTTTCAAAGACTTCTAAAGTTTTCGGCAGATCCAATATCGCCTTTGCCCCGGCACAGACCACGGTCACCGGTGTTTGCGCCAGTTCTTGCAAATCGGCGGAGATGTCAAAGCTGTCTTCGGCCCCCATATGCACACCGCCAATCCCGCCCGTGGCAAAAACGCTGATCCCAGCTGCATGGGCGGCAATCATTGTGGCTGCAACAGTTGTGGCGCCGGTGGATTTCTGGGCCAAACACACGGCCAAATCCGCTCGCGACAGTTTTGCGACCTCTTCCGCTTCGGCTAATTGGGTCAATTCCGCAGGCTCTAGCCCGATATGCAACACCCCGTCCAAAACCGCGATTGTGGCGGGTATGGCTCCATTTTCCCGAACGCAATCCTCGACCTTGCGGGCGGTTTCCACATTTTCGGGATAGGGCATGCCATGGGTGATGATGGTGCTTTCTAGCGCCACCACAGGCCGTTTTTCTGCAATGGCCTGAGTGACTTCGGCGGAATAGGCGAGGGGCAGGGGGATCATAGATCTTCTCCGGCGACAAAAGAGGCCGCGGCTTGGGCAGCCTGGGCCAAAGCGGTTTCGGGGTCTTGGCCGTTCAGTTCAGCGGCCAAATGCGCGGCCATGAATGTGTCACCCGCGCCGGTAATGCGTTTTGCTGTCACTTCGGGCGGCTGAACCTGGATCAAGCGACCATCGCGGATATCCGCGCAAACCCGCGCCCCATCCGTGAC
>JBMYSZ010000037.1:0-14145 GCA_049603835.1 Mangrovicoccus sp. | reverse complement strand
CGCGCTCGACATGCCAACAATCGCCGGCGGCCTCAGCCGGTAGAGGGCTAGAGCCTTTACCGGGCTTGCTATTTTACAGCGAATCCCGCAGCTTTTTACAAAGCGGGGAGGGCTGGTTATGGGCAATGTGGAACCGATCAATTTGGCGGAAAAGCTCGCCGCTTTTGACGAACCCTGGTCGCCGCGCATTGTCGGGCAATATAACGGCAATGATCTGATGGTGGCCAAGCTGCAGGGCACCTTCACCTGGCATTGCCACCCGGAAACTGACGATTTCTTTCTGGTGCTTAAGGGCGAGATTGATATCGAGATGCGCGACCAAGTGGTGACCCTGCGCGAGGGGGAGATGTTCGTCGTCCCGGCCGGGGTCGAGCATCGCCCCGTCGCCCGGCAAGAGGCGCATGTTTTGCTGATCGAACCTATGGGCACGCCCAATACGGGCGATCCGGAAACGGCGGTGGTTAAGCTACGGCTTTAACGCTTCGGCAGCGCTCAGATCGGCTGGGGTATCGATATCGATTAGGCTCTGGGGCGTCGTTCGCAATAAGCCCGCCTCTGGCAGTTGGCGAAGCAGAGCCCGGGCACCTTGGTCGCCGCTGCTTTGGGCCAATTGGGGAAAATCCGCGCGGGGAAAGATCGCTGGCGGGCTCCGCCGCTGGCCGTCAAAAGCGCAGGCGCGGATCGGTGATGCCAATAATTTTTCCACCAAAGAGAGCGGCACAAAGGGCATATCCGCGAGCAGGATCAAAAGCTTGTCGGCGTTCCGCGCCCGGGCCTCTGCCACCGCGGCGCGCAGGCTTCCGGATTGATCTGCCCCCAAGGGCGGCGCGAGCGGCAAGCCGGAAAACAGCGCCGCATACCCTGGCTCATTTGTGATCACAAGTTTGTCTGCCCCCTCAAGACGTGTCAGCAGATCAGCCGAATAGGCGGCGAGCGGGCGGGCTTTCAAAGGCGCGGTTAGTTTATCTTCGGCTCCAAACCGGCGCGAGGCCCCAGCAGCTAAAAGAGCCGCAAGGATCTTCATCTTTGCTGCGCGGTATTCAGCACATCAGCCAGCACTGACACGGCCAGGCTGCGCGGATCCCGCACCGAAGGGATCAGGCCAAAAGGATTTTGCAGCCGCTCGATATGCTCGGCACCGATCCCTAAGTCCAACAGAGCCGCTTCGCGCAGATTGCGCGCGTTCAAACTGCCCTGGGCGCCGATATAAAGCGCGGGCTGGTCCAAAGCTTCGGCAAGGATTGGGGGTTCCCAGTCATGATCATGGAAAAACAATGTGACGGCTGTCCAGACATCGATCTGGGCCGAGGCGGGCAGATGCGGGCGGGTCAGAATCTCTGTGATCACATGATGCGCGGCGGCTGTCTCTAGGGTTTCGGCATCAGGGCTATAGAGGCGGCAGTCATAGCCCGCAGCCTGCGCCATGGCGGCAAAGCTGCTGGCTTCTGGCCCTTTACCGAAGACCAAAAACCGCAGCTCTGGGGCAAATTCGATGCGTAGCTCATCCTCGAACCGCTCCGTCGGGCCGGTGGTGAGGCGAAGGCGGCCATCTTGGCTGGTGATCATCAGGCTGATGGATCGGCGGGTGCGGCGTTCGGCCTCTAACGCGGCGAGGATTTGCCGGTCAGGATTTGGCAAGACCCAGATATCGAGCCCGCCCCCGCAGGGCAGGGTCAGATCGATAAAGGGCGAGCCCCGCCCATAGCGCAGCTTGCGGGCGCGGCCCTCTTGCAGTGCGGCTTGGGCTTGGTGCACGAGATCCGCCTCGATACAGCCCGAAGAGAGCGACCCGACCCGCTGCCCATCGGCCATCACCGCCATTACCGCGCCTTGCGGCCGGTAGGAAGCGCCTTCCACCCCCGCAATTACCAAAAGGCAGCCAGGCCCATGATCGGCCAGCAAGGCGGTGATCGGGTCACCCGAGACTGGGATTTTTGCCGAAAATTGGGGGCGAGATATGTTCATGGCTTAAGATGTGGGGCAAAGCGGATTGCCTGTCGAGGGGGCTTTGCTCTCATTTTTGTGATCGAATTGCTGCGGCGCAAATAGGCTATTTGTTAGGTGGTCCCAGGAAACAGCTCTAAGTTAGGCCTTATAACTTGCCAGGCGGAGCGCGACCCGCCCAGCGAAAAAAGGGAGGTGGCCCAGTAATGTTCACTCTGAATATCAATGGAAACGATATGCAGGTGGAGGCCGATCCCGGCATGCCTCTGCTTTGGGTATTGCGCGACAAGCTGGAAATGACCGGCACCAAATTCGGCTGCGGCGTGGCGTCTTGCGGGGCCTGCACGGTGCATATCGATGGGGTGGCTATGCGGTCCTGCCAGGCTGCGGTGGGCGATCTGGAAGGCGCTAAAATCACCACAATCGAAGGCATTGAAAGCAAAGCGGCCAAGGCTGTGCAAGCGGCTTGGGTTGAGCTGCAAGTGCCGCAATGCGGCTATTGCCAGTCGGGGCAAATCATGTCGGCCAGTGCTTTGCTAAGCGATACGCCGAAGCCAAGCGATGCAGATATCGATAGCGCCATGGAGGGCAATCTGTGCCGCTGCGCAACTTACGCCCGGATCCGCAAAGCGATCCATCGGGCCGCTGAGATCATGGAGGCGTAAGATGCTGCATTTGATGAAACGGATGGAGCCCTTGGCAAAGCCAACTCGCCGGACGTTCCTAAAGCTTTCGGCTGGTGCTTTGGGCGGGCTGATGATCGGCACTGTGCCGCTGCGTGAAGCCGTTGCCGAAGAGGCTGGCGGTTATGCAATTCCCTTTGTGCATATTAAGCCCGATAACACGGTTCTGGTGCTGTCGAAGCATCTTGATAAGGGGCAGGGCACCGCGACCGGTTTGGCGACTTTGGTGGCTGATGAGTTGGATGCCGCGATCGAACAAATGGCCGTCGATTTCGCGCCATCCAATCCCGAGCTCTATAAGAACCTGGCCTTTGGTGTGCAGGGCACGGGCGGCTCGACCGCGATGGCCAATTCCTATGATCAATACCGCCAGGCCGGGGCGATTGCGCGACAGATGCTGATCGCGGCAGCGGCCAGCGAATGGGGAATGGCGCCGGAGCAGATCACTATCAAAGCCGGGATGATCACCGGCGATGATGACCGGCAGGCAAGCTTTGGCGAGATGGCGGCGAAGGCGGCGGCCCAGCCTGTGCCCGAGCAGGTGGTTTTGAAAACGCCAGAGCAGTGGGTTTATATCGGCAAAGACATGCCGCGCATCGAGCTGCCTAAGAAGACACAGGGCTCGGTTGGGCTCTTTGGTCTGGATTATAAGCCCGAAGGCATTCTTTATGCGGTGACGGCGCGGTCGCCGAAATTTGGCGGCATGGTTGCCTCTGTCGATGACGCGGCGGCGCGGGCTATGGCTGGGGTTGTGGATGTGATCACAATTCCCCAGGGCGTTGTTGTGCTGGCCGAAGATACCTGGACAGCGATGCAAGCTCGTGAAGAGCTTCTGATCGAATGGGACTTTTCCCAGGCGGAAACCCGGGGCACGGATCAGATGATTGCCGATTACCGTGCTTTGCTGGATCAGCCGGGTAAGCCGGGCCTGGCGCGCGGTGATGCAGCCGGGGCTTTGGCAGGCGCGGAAACGGTGATTGAGGCTGATTATGTCTTCCCTTTCCTGGCCCATGCGCCGCTTGAGCCGCTCAATGCCACGATCGAATATGACGGCCAAAGCGCAAAGCTGACCTATGGATCGCAATTCCAAACCGTGGATCACGGCACAGTTGCGGCGGTACTTGGCCTGCCGATGGAGAAAATCCAAATCGTGACCACTTGGGCTGGTGGCTCTTTCGGGCGCCGGGCAACGCTTGATGGGCATTTAGCGGCGGAAACCGCGATGCTCGGTAAGGCTTGGTTCGATAAACATGGCGCGGCCCGGCCCATCAAGCTGACCTATAGCCGGGAGGATGATATCCTTGGCGGCTATTACCGGCCGCTTGCGGTGCATCGGGTGCGTGCAGCAGTGGGGGCAGATGGCAAAATCGCCGGCTGGGAGCAGCGCGTGGTGAGCAAATCGATCTTTATCGGCACGGCTTTTGAACCCTATGTGGTGCATGAGGGCGTTGATCATATGACGATCGAGGGCCTGATGGATCGCTATGCGGTGGCCGATGTGTCGATTGAGGCGCATCATCCTGAAACCGCGCTGCCGGTGCTGTGGTGGCGCTCGGTGGGGCATAGTTTCGCTGGCTATGTGGCTGAAACCATGATGGATGAGCTGGCAGATGCTGCGGGGCAAGATCCGGTGGAGTTCCGCTTAGCGCATCTGGGCGAGGCTCCGCGCGAAGCAGCGGTGCTGCGTTTGGCGGCAGAGAAAGCGGGCTGGGGCGAGGCGCTGCCAGAGGGGCGCTATCGCGGAGTTGCGGTGCAGAAAAGCTTTGACAGCTATGTGGCGCAAGTGGCCGAGATCTCCCTGCGCGAAGACGGAACAGTGAAGGTGGAGAAGGTGACGGCGGCTGTCGATTGCGGCGTGCCGATCAATCCGGATAATATCCGTGCGCAGATCCAAGGCGGGCTGGGAATGGGGCTGGGCACTGTGCTGCGCGAAGAGATCACCCTGACCGATGGCGAGGTGGATCAGTGGAATTACCCGGATTATCAGCCGCTGCGGATCACGGATATGCCGGAAGTTGAGGTGCATATCATGGCCTCAAGCGAGGCTCCAACCGGGATCGGCGAGCCGGGCTTACCGCCGATTGGGCCTGCTGTGGCGAATGCGGTTTATCGCGCAACGGGTCAACGCGTGCGCGAGCTGCCATTTGCCAAACACGGGCTGGCTTGAGCCAGGAGAAAGCGGTGGGCAAATTGCCCACCCTACACTGAGCGCAAGAGTAGGATGGGCAATTTGCCCATCTTCCTTAGGTTATGCGGCTTTCGCCAGATTGCGCAGCACGTAATGTAGCACGCCGCCATTTTCGATATAGTCGATCTCTACCGCCGTATCGATCCGGCATTTCAGGGTGATCTCTTTCACCGAGCCGTCGCCCATTTTGATTTCACAGGGCAGCTCGGCCAGCGGCTTCACCGCATCCAAACCCTTGATCGAGACCGTCTCATCGCCTTTCAGCCCCAGGCTCTTGCGGGTATCGCCGCCGGTGAACTCAAACGGGATCACCCCCATCCCCACCAGATTAGAGCGGTGGATGCGCTCAAAGCTCTCTGCGATCACCGCCTTCACCCCCAGCAAATTCGTGCCCTTAGCCGCCCAGTCGCGCGAAGAGCCCGCGCCATATTGCTCGCCGCCAAAGATCACCAAAGGCGTGCCCTCGGCCTCATAGGCCATAGCCGCATCAAAGATCGCCATTTGCGAGCCATCGGGGCCTTTCGTATAGCCGCCTTCGACGCCCTCCAGCATCTCATTCTTGATCCGGATATTGGCGAAAGTCCCGCGCATCATCACCTCGTGATTGCCGCGCCGCGAACCATAGCTGTTAAAATCGCGCGGACCCACCCCGTGATCTGTCAGATATTTCCCGGCGGGCGTTGTCTCCTTAAACGAACCAGCAGGCGAGATATGGTCGGTCGTCACCATATCGCCCAAAATCGCCAAAACCTTCGCCCCGTCGATATTCTCGATCTTCTTGGTCTGCATGGTCATGCCTTGGAAATAGGGCGGGTTTTGCACATAGGTGGAGGCTTCGGGCCAATCATATGTCTTGGCATCGGTTGTCTCCACCGCTTGCCATTTCTCATCGCCCTTAAACACATCGGCATATTTCGACTGAAAGCTTTCCCGCGTCACGGTTTTTTCGACCAGCGCTGCGATCTCTGCCTCAGACGGCCAGATATCTTTCAGGAACACATCCTTGCCATCTTTATCCTGGCCAATCGGGTCGCGGGTGAGGTCGATATTCATATCGCCTGCCAGCGCATAGACCACCACAAGCGGCGGCGAGGCTAGGTAATTGGCGCGCACATCGGGGCTGATCCGGCCTTCAAAATTGCGGTTGCCCGACAGCACGGAGGTCGCGATCAAATCGCCCTCGGCAATCGCATTCGATAGCTCTTCCTGGATCGGGCCGGAATTGCCGATACAGGTGGTGCAGCCATAGCCCACCAGGTTAAAGCCGATCGCGTCCAGATGCTCTTGCAGACCTGCCGCCTGCAGATAATCGGACACCACCTGAGAGCCCGGCGCCAGCGAGGTTTTGACCCAATGCTTGCGGGTCAACCCCAGCTCATGGGCTTTCTTCGCCACAAGCCCGGCACCGATCATGACATATGGGTTCGAGGTATTGGTGCAGGAGGTGATCGAGGCAATCACCACCGAGCCATCGCGCAGCTCGAAATCAGCGCCTTTCACGGGCTGAGATTTGCGCGGATCCGTCGTGACAGCGGGGGCGGGGCCTTCGGCGGCCATATCCTCGGCCGGGCCGCTCAGATCCACACCGCGATATTCCGCAACCACATCGAGGAAAGAGCGGGATGCCTCGGTCAGCGGCGTGTAATCCTGCGGTCGTTTTGGGCCTGAAATCGCCGGCACGATGGAGCCCATATCAAGCTCTAGCGTATCCGTGTAAATCGGATCGTAGTCCGGCCCGCGCCAGAACCCGTTTTCCTTCGCATAGGCCTCCACCAAGGCGATACGATCCTCATCGCGGCCCGAAACCCGCATATAACGCAAGGTCTCGTCATCGATTGGGAAGAAACCGCAAGTCGCGCCATATTCCGGGGCCATATTGGCGATGGTCGCGCGCTGCGCCAGAGGCAGATTATCCAGGCCCGGACCATAGAATTCCACGAATTTGCTAACCACGCCTTTGGCGCGGAGCATCTCAACAACCTTAAGCACCAGATCCGTCCCGGTGGTGCCTTCGACCATTTCGCCGGTCAGCTTGAAGCCAACAACTTCGGGGATCAGCATAGAGATCGGCTGGCCCAGCATCGCGGCTTCGGCCTCAATCCCGCCAACACCCCAGCCCAAAACAGCAGCGCCATTCACCATGGTCGTGTGACTATCCGTGCCCACAAGCGTATCGGGATAGGCCACGTCTTCGCCGTTTTGGTCTTTGTCGGTCCAAACAGTCTGGGCGAGATATTCCAGGTTTACCTGGTGGCAAATCCCAGTGCCTGGCGGCACAACGCGGAAGTTATTAAACGCCTTCTGCCCCCATTTGAGGAATGTGTAGCGCTCCATATTGCGTTCATATTCGCGGTCCACATTGAGCTGGAAGGCGCGGGGATTGCCGAATTCGTCGATCATCACCGAGTGGTCGATCACCAGATCCACCGGGTTGAGCGGGTTAATCATCTCTGCATCGCCGCCAAGTGCCACGATCCCATCGCGCATTGCAGCCAGATCGACCACGGCCGGAACGCCGGTGAAATCCTGCATCAAAACACGGGCCGGGCGATAGGCGATTTCACGCGGATTTTTCCCGCCTTTTTTACCCCATTCCGCGAAGGCCTTGATATCCTCAACCGAAACTGTGCGGCCCTCATCCTCATAACGCAGAAGATTTTCCAAAACGACTTTCAGCGCAGCGGGCAGATTGGAAAAATCGCCAAGCCCCGCCTCTTGCGCCGCCGCGATCGAGTAATAGGCCAATGAAGATGCGCCGACTGTGAGCGTTTTGCGACTGCCTAGACTATCGGCACCTACGGTGATGGGCATTTTGATCTCCCTTTCTGCGTGGAGTTTCTGCATTCACAGGGGTTAACTCCGACGGGGAGCAAGAGTTTCATTCTTTTTTGTGTACTCAGATATGCAAAATGCGGTGCCCAATTTTTACCCGCTCGCAAATTCCTGCTGCTAGCTTCGCAAAAGGGTGATTGGCCTGTTATGGAAGTCTGGCCTACACCATTAGGCAGATCTGGACTAATCGGCAGAACGATATGCGAAAACTTCTCGGCGCCTTTTTGCTAGCGATAATGGCCTTGGCTGGGCCAGTGCGGGCAGAGTCGAAATCATTGGTGGTGGTGGAATTATTCACCTCGCAGGGATGTTCGCTATGCCCGCCGGCGGATGCGATGCTGGCGGAACTTAGCAAAATGGCCGATGTGCTGCCGCTGTCTTTGCATGTGGATTATTGGGATTATATCGGCTGGGCGGATAGTTTCGGGTCCGCCCAATTTACCGAGCGGCAGAAACGCTATGCGCAAGTGGGGAAGCGGCGGTCGATCTATACGCCGCAAATGATTGTCGGCGGGCAGGATCCGGTTGTTGGCACCAAGCCGATGCAGGTGGCACGTTTGATTGATGAGCATCTGGAAAAGCCGATTTTGGCCGCGCTGACCGTGACGCGCCAGGGCGATGTAATTGCAATCGATATCGAGCCGCAGACAACTGGTCTGGGCAGCTCTGACGTGTTTTTGGTGCGCTTCATTCCCGAGGCGAGCGTCGCCATTAAGCGCGGTGAAAACCGGGGCAAGACGATTTCCTACACCAATATCGTCACCCAATGGCAGCGATTGGGGGTGTGGAGCGGCGGCAAAGCGGCCAAAGTGACCGCCCAGGTGACCGGGGATGAGGAAATCGCTGTTCTGGTGCAGGATAGCTCAAACTTAAAGATCCTGGCCGCCGCGTTATTGGATTAGGACCGCTTGCGGCGCTTGGCCTGACGCTCGGGCTTCCAGCGGCGGTGGATCCAAAGCCACTGATCCATATGGGCGCGGATCATCCGTTCGAGATCATCATTGAGCGCCTGAGTCATAACCGGCGCGCTGCTATGGGGGATCTCGCTTTCGATTCGCAGCTCGAAACTGCCATCGGCGCGACGAATGCCATAGACCGGGATCAGCAGCGCCTTATATTTCAGGGCCATTTCTGCGGCTGAAAGCGAGGTCGGCGCGGGTTTGCCGAAAAAGCTTAGCGGCGCGGCCTCATGCACATATTGGTCCAAGAGCAGGGCAATCGTATTGCCCTTTTTCAAAAATCGCAGCATCTGCCCCAACCCGCTGCGCCCCCGCGGAAAAACCGGATCGGCAATATGGGTCAGCATGGTGTGAAAGGCCGTCTCTAAGCGCGGGTCATCCAGCGGACGATAGAGCGCGCCGATTTTATAGCCGCGTAGGGCAAGCGCGCCACGGATCGCATCGAAATTGCCGAAATGCCCACTGACCACGATGATCGGGCGGCCTTCGGCTTTGGCCTGTTCCAGCGCAGCGACGCCCGGCCCGGTGATGGGCTCGTCCCGCAAGAGATCGAGGAACTTATCGCCTGATGCCAATTCGATCAGCATCCGCCCCACATTGCCGGGAACCTCGCGGATGAGGCGCCGCTTTTCGGCTTCGGGCAGATCGGGGCAGACATAATCTAAATTCGCGCGAATCCGGTCAGAATAGCCCGCCAATGGCGACACCAAATTGCGCATCAGCCAGGCCACTGCACAGCGGCGCAGGGCGAAAGGCAAAACAAGTGGCGCCTTGAGCAAAATCAGGATTGCCAGGGCTTCGGCACGGGTTTGCCAAATGGGTTTGGAACGTCGGGCCATAAGGAGGCGGCACACTTTCGCGGATCACATCAAGGATTGAGCCGCGTGATACCGCCGTCCCTCTTGGTCAGCAACGCCCCCCAAGCGAAGTTTCGCGCATCAGGGGATTTTGCAGCACGGTGATTGGTGGAAAGGCCTATTCCTCGTCGTCTTCATCGCTGAGCAAGATCAACTCGCCCGCAGCCTCCATTTCGCGAATGGCGGCCACAACAGTGCCCATGGCCTCTTCCGCATCTTTGGCTTTGATTTTGCCCGCATCTTGCATTTCATCGCGCAATTGCTGAGCCATACGCTGGGACATGTTGTTAAGGATGAAATCAACCGATTTCGCGTCATTGCCAGTGGCGCCAGCCAAGGCGGTGACCAAAATTCCCTGATCCACGGCGCGGGTGACTTTGGGGATGTCGCGCACATCGATGCGATCCGCGATATTGGAAAAGGTGAAAATCGCCTTGCGCACCTCGTCTGCGAATTCCTTGTCATCCTCTTCCAGGCCGCCCAGCACATCTTCACGGGTGGCCGCCGGGGAGGAGTTCAAAATCGCCCCAACCCGCGCCACAGGCCCATCCGAAAATGCGCTAGAGGGCTGCCCATCCAGCTGCCCAACCAAGGCGCTGCCAATCGTATCGACGGTTTTGGGGTCGATCGTGCCGGTCATGGAGACCGCATAAGTGATGCGCCGGGCTTTGTCGCCGGGCAGGAGCCCCAAAAGCTCCGCCGCTTTGCCAACGGGCAGTTTCGACATGACCACCGCAGCGATTTCGTTGCTTTCTTGTTCAATAAGTTCAAGTAGCTTGCTCGTATCCACCCCGGCCAAATAGCCCCAAGGATCGGCATATTGCGGAACGCCGGCCTGTTTGCGGATGCGGTTTGCAGTGGCGGGACTAATTTTGCCGTCCAGCGCATTCAGCGCGCCGACCAAGCCGCCAGGGAAGGTCGCGCCAACATTTTCCAGATCGCCAATGAATTCTTCGACCACTGATTCGAGGGTCGCGCGATCAATTTGGCGCAGCGATCCCATTTCATGGGTCAGGTCGATCTGCATCGCCTCTGGCAAATCGGTTAAGTCCAATTCCACGCCGGAATTGAGCAAAATCCGAACGATTATCGCGGCTTTACGGCGTTTGGTAAGTTGCGGTGGTTTGGTCGCTGGCAATGCCGGCGCTCCGGTACTGGCTAAGGAAGGAAGTTGGCTCACTTTATGAAGCTCCGCATTCTGACATGACAATCAAAATGTAGGAGAGTGCTTAACGACCAATTAGCAGATCTAAACCGAATGCCGTATGAGTTAGTGAAAATTGTAATCAACCAGCCGGTTAGGGGCTGGCTGACAAAGTTTGGTTAAGGATACTTAAGAAGTTGTGCTTGGCACGCAACGCTGGCTGGCAGTATCCCAGCTAGAGCCTTGCTGGCATGAACTTGCGGTATCTTTTGAATGGCTTCCCCATTGGCATTCCGCCATGGCCAAGGCAGGGGCCAAGATCAGGGAGAGGGCAGTCAGAGCGATCTTCATGGTCTTTCTCCTTTGGATTGTCCTTGTGAAGGTAGCAATCCAAAGGGATCTGTCCATGAAATCTTATGCTGCGCCGCCGAAGACCCGATCAAAAATCGTATTCACATGCTTGGTGTGATAGCCGATGTCGAATTTTTCGGCGATTTCTTCGGGGCTCAGAGCCGCGGTAACCTCGGCATCTGCCAGCAGCTCTGTTTGGAAATCCTTGCCTTCTTCCCAAACCTTCATGGCATTACGCTGCACCAGCTTATAAGCGTCCTCACGGCTGACACCGGCTTGGGTCAGCGCCAAAAGCACCCGCTGCGAATGGATCAGGCCGCGGAATTTATTCATATTGGCCAACATATTGTCTGGGTAGACCACCAGCTTGTCGATCACCATGGTCAAACGCGCCAGGGCGAAATCCAGGGTCACAGTGGTGTCGGGGCCGATATTTCGTTCAACCGAGCTGTGGGAAATATCACGCTCATGCCAGAGGGCGACATTTTCCATGGCGGGCACAACGGCCATCCGCACCAGCCGGGCCAAACCGGTGAGGTTTTCAGTCAGAACCGGATTGCGCTTATGCGGCATTGCGGAGCTGCCTTTTTGGCCTTTGGAGAAGAATTCTTCTGCCTCAAGCACCTCGGTGCGCTGCATATGGCGAATCTCTGTGGCGATATTTTCGATGCTAGAGCCAACCACGCCAAGAGCGGCAAAGAAGGCTGCATGGCGATCGCGCGGGATGACCTGAGTGGAAATCGGCTCGGGTTTCAGGCCTAGCTGCTCGCAAACATGGGCCTCGACGCTTGGGTCGATATTGGCAAAAGTCCCAACGGCACCGCTGATTGCGCCAGTGGCGATTTCTTCGCGGGCGACTTCAAGACGGCGGCGGTTGCGCTCCATCTCGGCGTAAAAGCGCGCAAAGGTCAGGCCCATAGTAGTCGGCTCGGCATGGATGCCATGGCTGCGACCGATGCGGATTGTGTCTTTGTGTTCGAAAGCACGACGCTTGAGCGCCTCTAGCAGCCCATCCATATCTGCCAGTAGGATATCTGCGGCGCGCACCAGCTGGATATTGAAGGTCGTGTCCAGAACGTCAGAGCTGGTCATGCCCTGATGCACAAAGCGGGCCTGGTCCTGACCGATGATTTCCGCCAGATGGGTGAGGAAGGCGATGACGTCATGCTTGGTCTCGCGCTCGATCTCATCGATGCGGTCCACATCGAATTCCACATCGCGGGCCTTCCAGGCAGCTTCAGCATTTTCCTTGGGGATCACGCCCAGAGCGGCTTGCGCATCGCAGGCATGGGCCTCTATCTCGTACCAGATGCGGAACTTGGTCTGAGGGGACCAAATGGCGACCATATCGGGGCGAGAATATCTAGGGATCACGGGCGGGCCTTTCTTTGGAAAACGAGGCTCGTTTATGCGTATTGGCGCCTGGCGGCAAGTCTGGCAGTGCCATGAGACCTAAGATTACGCCATTTTCGCCAGAGTTTTTGCGTGGCATTTGGCAGATCGCGCGGCAGATCGATGACCGGCGGGCGGGGCATATGGCGCATATGGCGGGCCAAGCCGAGTTCACCCCAGATGATGATGGGCTGATTTGCCGAGAACGCGGGCGTTTGAATATGCCGGGCGGGCATAGTTTCGAGGCGGAGCGCTGCTATCTGTGGCGCTTCGGGCCGCACGGCTTGGTCCGGGTCTTGTTCGAAGATGGCCGACTTTTCCATGAATTTGATCCCCAAGAGCCAAGCACGGAGCAAGTGCATTATTGCGGCGATGATATTTATCGCGGCTCTTATTCTGTGCAGGGGCAGGCTTGGCAGAGCTGCTGGAAAGTCCAAGGTCCGCGAAAAGATCAGGTCATCGTGACGGAATTTGTCAAAGCGGTGACATAGTCACAGTCAGACGAGACAGGGGGCGATAAATTAAGGGCGACGAATATGAAGGAGAGTCGCCATGTCTATCGCACTTCGCCCGAATACGGGCCGCTATTCGCCGCTCTACTTCCTTGCCTCGCTTGGGGCCGGGGGCCTGGCGGTGACATTTTTCATGTATCTGATGTTTTGGGTGCCGCATCCGGGCCAACCCGTGCCGGTTTTCGAAGATATCGCGGCCGCTTGGTCGGCAGGGGGCTGGGTGAGCTATGCGATTCCAGTGGCTTTGCTGGGGATTGCGGTATTTGCGGCGCTGAATATCTGGATGCTCGTGGCGAATATTGCCGCTTATAATCGGTTTGCTCAGACGGAAGGTTTTGACAAACTTTTGGCCTCTAACGCTAATACCCAACGTTTGGCGATGCCTTTGGCCTTTGCCATGTCGATCAATGCGGGGTTTATCCTTGGCCTGGTCTTTGTGCCTGGGCTTTGGGGGATTGTGGAATATCTCTTCCCGCTGGCATTGATCGCTTTCGGCGCGACTGGTTATCTGGCGCTGCGGATGATTGGGCAATTCCTGAGCCGTGTTTTGACGGAGCCCGATAGTTTTGAAGAAGCGGCCAATGCGTCCTTTGCGCAAATGCTGCCAGCTTTCGCATTATCAATGGTGGCGGTTGGCTTTGCGGCCCCGGCAGCCATGAGCCATACGCCGCTGACCGTTGCGGCGGGTCTGATCGGATCAACCTTTTTTGCGGCGGGGGCTGTGATCTTGGCAGGTATTGCTTTGATCGCTGGGGTGATTTCCATGCTGCGCCATGGGCTGATCGCTGAGCAAGCGCCGACTGTGCTGGTCATTGTTCCGATTTTGACGGTGCTTGGGATCATGATGATCCGCCAAGCCCATGGGTTGCATGTGGTCTTTGAGGCGCATGGGGCGAAAGCAGATACGCTGATGCTGACATCGCAACTTTTGTCGGTGCAGCTGCTATTCGGTCTGCTTGGTCTCGCTCTGCTGTCGAAAACGAACTATGTGCAACAATTTCTGCGTGAGGGCCTGTCACCAGGGGCTTATGCGCTGGTTTGCCCCGGGGTTGCCCTATCGGTGATGCTGCATTTCTGGATCAATAAAGGCCTGGTCGGCGCTGGTTTGATCGCGAAATTCGGAATTGCCTATTGGGGGCTGACCGCTTTGGCTTTGGGTCTGCAATTTGGGATGATCGCTTTGGTAGTCTATCTCAACCGGCAGCATTTCGGAGCGGCGCGCACAGCAGGCGTTCCTGCTGAATAAGACATACTGGCGGCTCTGCCCTTAGAGCCGCGGGCCT
>JBMYSZ010000036.1:0-17925 GCA_049603835.1 Mangrovicoccus sp. | reverse complement strand
TGCTTGGGACGGATCCTACTCAAAAGTGGAGGAGGTTTAAGGTCTCAGGTCAGTCGTAGAAAGACTGTGGTGGCGTCATGTCAGTCGATCCTAGGGGGTCCGTTGCATTAATGAGCCTGTCGCTGCAGGCTTCGTGTGTTCATTATGATGGAGGAGCCGATGGCGCAGCTCAAGAACCCGTTCAGACGTCATCGGTTCCCGCGTGAGATCATCCTCTTGGCGGTGCGCTGGTACTGCCGCTACCCGCTGTCATGCCGCGACATCCGTAACTTGCTGGCCGAACGCGGGGTGACGGTCGATGCCTCGACGATACACCGGTGGGTCAGGAAGTTTGGCCCAGAGATCCGCAAGCCCATCGCTCCTGGCGCGGGCTACAATGGCATGTGGATGAAACATAGATCCGTGTGGGGGGCCGATGGTGCTATTCATTGCTCGGCAGGGTATCGCGCAGCGATGTCCCGAGAGGGTGTGGCGTGCAGTCGACCAGTTCGGCCAGCTGATCGATTTTCGGCTGACGGCAAAGCGAAATGCCAAGGCCGCAAGGGCTTTTATACGACAGGCCCAAGAAGCCCTTCGTCTCTATCACCCGTTGACTATATTGAGGGACAAGGCTCACAGCTATGCCAAGGTGATCGGCGAGATCAACGCCCGGCTCGGGCCAGAGGATGCGATCCGGCAGGTCGATCGCAAGTCCCTGAACAACAAGATCGAGAGCGACCATGCCGCGCTGAAGCAACGATTGCGCCCGATGCGCGGGTTCCAGACAATGGCCGGAGCCAAGGCGGTCCTCGCCGGGATCGAGACCTTCCATACGATCCGTAAGGGCCAATTCGAGAATTGCGCGCCGGGAGTTGCCAACGAGATCAACTTCGTGGTTAAATTTTTCCCCGAAGCCGCGTAACGCGCGTGGTTGCGGCTCTAGCTACGCGATCAATGGGTTTTTGCAACGGACCCATAAATTCAAAAAAGCCGCTCGCCGGCTAGAGGCTGACGACGACGAAGCGCGGTTTGAGGAACGCCTTGGCAAACTGGTTAAGCAGAAGCCTGCGCCGGGCCCGGACAAGTTGGGCGACTGAGCGGGTTACCGCTTGCGAGCGGTTAGCCCCACACTGGCCTGTGTTTTGTCAAATATGCAATCGCCAAAAAGATAGGGGGGCGTGCTGTCCTCCCAGACCGGGATTTTCGTCATGGCTTTTTGAAAGTCGTCGCTTTGAAGAAAGCCGTCCAACCAAAGGATCACTCTGGGCCAAGGCTGCGCGTCAAACCAGTCCCGGTCGATATTGGCGAACTGCCTCACAAAGGGAAAGATCGCAATGTCCGCAAGGCTCGGCCTGTCCTCCGTCAGAAAAGAATGCGCCTTCAGCCGCGTATTAAGGCCCTTTATGAATTCAGACGCTTTTTCCCGTTCGGCGCGTGGATCCAGATCAGGATAGCGCGTCGCGTATTTTGTATGATCAAGCGCGGCTTTGAAGGGACCATCGTTTTGGGCAATGAGGGTCTTACCGCTTTCTGGCATGTCCAAAAGCCCCTGCGGATCACTTTGCCCAAGCGCCCAAAGCATGATGTCGAGGCTTTCATCTAAGACGAGATCCCCAGCTTGCAGATTGGGCACTGTGCCAGAGGGGGAGGCCGCGAGAAATTCCTGCGGTTTGTCTTTCAATTTGATTTCGCGCAGTTCCACCTCCAGCCCCGCGCCCAGCACGGCCATCCGCGCCCGCATGGCATAGGGGCAGCGTCGAAAGGACCACAGGATCGGGCGAGGCATCGTCAAACTGTTTTGGATCATGGGGCCACTATACGACCAATACTCGCGGCACGCAAAAAACGCAGCTGCACGGCGGGGGTAGGGCGCTCAGTCCTTGTAATCGTTGGTGCCGACGGTTTCGCCGAATTGCGCTTGCAGCTCTGCCAGGCGCGCGGCGCGGTCGTCGCTGGGCGGGGCGTCGCGCAGATTGCGGGCGTAATTGGCGGCGAGATGTGGAAGCCGCTCAGGATCCTCCGCATAAGCCGTTAGAAACACCGGAAAAGCCTGGGCATAAAGCTTATCCGCCGCATCATACCGGCCCTGTTTGTAATAAAGCTTGGCCAAATTTTGCTGCCAAAGGGCGATATCCGCCGGGGGCCTTTGATGCAGCTCACCTAGGCGCAGCGCATCTTGCCAAAGCGGCTCCGCCCGGGCGAAATCCCCGGCCTTGTAAGCGGCGAAGGCGGCGGCGGGGGCGGTGGTGACTCGCCATGCATCATCCGGGCCAATCACATCGCGCAGGACTGCATCCGCAGCTGCGGCCTCGCCCAACTGATATAAATTCCACGCTGTATTCCGGGCACCGGTTTGAGTTGTGGGATGACCATCCCCCAAGCTGTCGCGCCAGATCTTCAGCGCTTTTTCATAAAGCGGCGCGGCCTGGGCATATTTTCCCTGAGCGTTGAGGTTATAGGCGAGGTTATTATAGCTTTGGGCCGTGTTCGGATGCGCCTCTCCCAGGCTGTCGCGGCGGATCTGCAGCGCTTTTTCATAAAGCGGCGCGGCCTCGTCATATTTTCCCTGGGCGCTGAGGTTCGCGGCGAGGTTATTATAGCTTTGGGCCGTGTCTGGATGCATCTCGCCGAGGTTTTCGTGGCTTATTTGCAGCGCTTTTTCATAAAGCGGCGCGGCCTGGGCATATTTTCCCTGGGCGTTGAGACTATAGGCGTAATTATTCAGCGCCGCGGCCAGGCGCGCTTGATCCTCTGGCGCGGCTTCGGCCATTTCTAGGGTGCGGCGGGCATAGACCTCTGCCTCTGTATAATTTCCCGCGTCGCCCGCGCTTACCCCAGCCATATTCACATAGTCCATCTCACTTGGCGCCAATTGTGCTGCGCGGATATGATGGGCCATGGCGGTTTGGTAATCGATGCGCTCGCGGGCGATATTGCCGGAGATGTAATATAGCTCCGCCCTTTCGCGCAGCATTTCTTCAAAACTGGGATCGTCTAGGGCGCTGTCCACGATCTGCTGCGCAAGCTCTAAATCGCCATCATAAAGCGCGGCTTTGGCGCGGCTTAGCAGATCATCAGGCAAGCTGCCGCGCTGGCGCAGGGCCTCTAACTGCGCGCGCAGATCCGTGACGGTGACTTGCAGCTCTTGGTAAGACGCCTCCACATCTTGCAGCTTGCTTTGCGTCGCCGCCAATTCCCGCTGGCGCAGATCAATCTCGCCCCGCAGCCGGGTTGCCTCATTACTGGCAAAAAGCCCCATATCGGTCAGGCCCTTGGCCTGCTCTTTCAGGCGTTGGATTTCGGCGGTGAGCTCTGCGGTGCGTATTTCGAGCCGTTCCTCATGTTCGGCCAGGGAAATGCCGATTTTGTTGTGATCCCCCACAATCGCCGAGCCGGTGCCGGAAATCGCCGTATCCGCCGGGGCAGGGCTGGCGCTGGCCAGAAGCAGGAGGGCCAGAGTCAGAAGGGGGAGTGTTAGAAACAGTCTCATTGGTTCACCTCATTCCCATTGCCGATAATCGCCGGGCCGCTGCCCGAAATCGCCACATGCCCGCCACCGCTAAACAGGCCCATCAGCCCCACGATCAGCACAATCGCCCCCAGGATCAGCGCCAGATGCGCCGGGCCAAGGCCGGTATTGCGATTAATGATCTTATTGCCGCCGACAGCCTCGCCTCCGCCGCGCGCCTCCACCCGGTTCGAACCGCCCGAAGCGCTGGCGTCATTGCGGTTGAAATACAGATAGGCCCCGAGCAGCAGCAGCCCGCCGCCAGTGCCAAATAGCGTGAAGGCATGACCGACGATGACATTCCAAAATGCGGCCATGATCAAAATCCTCAAACCAACTTCCCCATGGTTAATTGTCCCGAAAGAGGCCCGAAAAATCAAGGCAGGGATTTCCGCCCATATGCCCCACCCGAGAGTGGTGCAAATTTTTCACCACTCTGGAAGAAAATGAGCAGAAGTCAGACCGCTCCGAAGCCCCTACCGTTCTTGCTAACAAATGCATCTGCGCAACGAGGGGTTGCGCCAGAAAACAGGGGTCTTGTCATGACGTTTCGTCTTAACCGCCGCACATTGCTAAGCTCGTCCGCTGCTTTGGCGGCGACCACAATTTTGCCCAAGGCAAGCTTGGCGGCTGATAGCCTGACTGTGGGCTTTATCTATGTGGGGCCCAAGGATGATTTCGGCTATAACCAAGCCCACGCGGAAGGCGCGATGGCGGTGAAGGCCATGGAGGGCGTCACGGTGATCGAGGAAGAGAATGTTCCCGAAACCGTCGATGTGCAAAACACCATGGAGTCGATGATCCAGTTTGACGGGGCCAAGCTGCTCTTTCCGACCTCCTTTGGCTATTTCGACCCGCATATCCTAGAGGTTGCGCCGAAATACGAAGATGTGCGGTTCCAGCATGCGGCGGGGCTTTGGTCGGCGGATAAGCATCCGATGAATGTGGGCAGCTATTTCGGCTATATCGGGATGGGGCAGTTCCTGAATGGGATCACCGCGGGGCATGCGACCAAGTCGAAGAAGATCGGCTTTGTGGCGGCGAAACCGATCCCGCAGGTTCTGCTGAATATCAACTCCTTCCTTTTGGGCGCGCGTCAGGTGGATCCGGAAATCACATGTCAGGTGATCTTCACGGGTGAATGGTCGCTGGCGGTGAAAGAGGCTGAGGCCACGAATGCGTTGGCGGATCAGGGCTGTGACGTGATCACCTGCCATGTGGATGGGCCGAAAGTGGTGATGGAAACTGCGGCGTCGCGCGGCGCATATATCTGTGGCTATCACGCGAACCAATCACCGCTGGCACCAGAGAAATATCTGACCGGTGCGGAATGGAACTGGGCCGGTGTCTATACGGGCATGGTGCAAACCGTTCTGGATGGCGGCGTGATCGACAATTTCGTGCGCGGCGGGCTGGCTGATGGCTTTGTGAAAATGAGCCCGCTGGGGCCGGCAGTCAGCGATGCGTCGCGGGCACAATTTGAGGCGACCAAAGCCGAGATCATGAAAGGCGGCTATGCGGTGATCAAAGGCCCGTTGAAGGATAATACCGGCGCCGTTATCGCCACCGAAGGCCAGGCCTTTGCCGAAGATGATATTGCGCTGGAAAGCATGGATTATCTGGTCGAAGGCGTGATCGGCTCCACCAGCTAATCCGGCGCGACGCATATGTCCGACACAACAGCCTCTGTTTCCAGTCCTTCTGCAGCGCTGGCCATCTGGGTGCCGCGCCTAGAGGCTGTTGTTATCCCCTTGGGCGCTTTGCTGGTTGGGCTTGCGATTTTTTCGCTCTTTTTGCTCAGCTTGGGGAAGTCGCCCATCGATTTCTTTGCCCTGGTTTATAAGGCTGGCTTTGGCACGCCCTTTTCCTGGCAAAATACCCTGTCGCGGGTGGTGCCACTGCTTTTCGCGGGGCTCTGCGTGGCATTGCCGGCGCGGCTTGGCCTGGTGGTGATCGGCGGCGAAGGCGCGATTGCCTTGGGCGGTCTCGCTGCGGCGGTGATGGGGGTGTGGTGCTCTGCTTTCCCGGGTGGGATCGGCCTTGTTTTAATGGCTCTGGCAGCAATGGCCGTGGGCGGCGCTTGGATCGGTGCTATAGGCTATCTTAGGATCCGGCGCGGGGTGAATGAAACCATTGCGTCGCTGCTGATGGCCTATATCGCGATTGCATTGATGAACCATCTGGTCGAAGGCATTTTCCGCGACCCGGCCAGTTTGAACAAACCCTCTACCGCGCCTTTGCCCGATAGCCTGCGGATTGGCGATATGCCTATCGGGATCGATGTCCATTGGGGGCTGGGGGTGGGTGTCATTTGCTGCATCATCTGCTGGGTGCTTCTGGACCGTACCACTATCGGCTTTGCCGCGCGGGTAGCAGGCGACAATATTCGTGCCGCGCAGGTCCAATCCCTGCCAGTGGGCAAGCTCGTGGTTGGCTTCACCGCAGCGGGTGGGGCCATGGCGGGGCTTGCGGGCTATTTCGAAGTCACAGCAATTCACGGAGCGGCCAATGCTTCGCTTGTGGTGGGCTATGGCTATAGCGGTATTCTGGTGGCGTTTTTGGCGCGCCATAACCCGCTGGCGATCATCCCGGTTGCGGTGCTGCTGGCGGGGTTTGAGGCCTCTTCCGGTCTGGTTCAGCGGCGGATGGATCTGCCCGATGCCACGATTTTGGTGATGCAGGGGATTGTCTTTGTCTCGCTTCTGCTGAGCGAAACCCTTTATGGGCGTCTTAAACTCTTCCGCCCCGATCTGTGGAGGACAACCCCATGACCGAAGATCTAGGCTTTTGGGCGGTTCCCATTGCGATGCTGGGCGGCGCGATCCGGGTCTCTACCCCGTTTCTCTTTGTCTCTCTTGGGGAATGCCTGACCGAGCGCTCTGGCCGGATCAATCTGGGCCTAGAAGGCATTTTGGTTTTCGGCGCCATGACCGGCTATGCGCTGGCTTATGAAAGCGGCTCTGCCTGGATCGGGGTCGGCGCAGCGGCGATTGCAGGCGCGCTATTTGGCTTGTTCCATGGCTGGATCTGCCGGTTCAAAGGCGTCAATGACATTGCTATGGGCATTGCCCTGATGCTGCTGGGGCTGGGGCTCGCCTTCTTTTTCGGCAAACCCTATATCCAACCAGTCGCGCCGGATTTGCCGTCGATCCCCTTTGGCTGGTGGTCGGATATCCCGCAAGTGAAAGCGGCGCTAGAGGTCAATGCTTTATTCCTGCTCGGCGTGCTGCTGGCCTTTGCCCTGGCTTGGATGTTTCGCAATACGGCGATTGGCCTATGCATCCGGGTTGTGGGCGATAGCTCTGACGCGGCGCGCGCCATTGGGATTTCGCCTGACAAAGTCCGGCTTTGGTCCACTGCGGCGGGCGGTGCCTTTGCCGGTGTGGCGGGGGCTTATCTGTCGCTTTACTATCCCGGCAGCTGGAATGAAGGCCTGTCATCGGGGCAGGGGCTGATGGCCGTTGCCTTGGTGATCTTTGCTCGCTGGAACCCGGTTATGTGCCTTTTCGCGGCGCTGCTCTTTGGGGCGGCCGGAGCGCTGGGACCGGCGCTGCAAACGGTTGGCTTTACCTCGGGCTATTATCTTTTCTTCGCGGCGCCATATGTGCTGACGCTGGCGCTTTTGATCCTCACATCGACACCGGGCAAAGCGCTGGAGAGCGCGCCGGGCGAATTGTCGATCACCAAATAGGAGACAGGCATGAACGGCTTGGGCGGTTTGAATAAGTCTGAACATGGGGTCGTGATCGGCCTGGTGCAATTACAATTGCCCGTGGTCGAAACCCCGGAAGATCTGGCGCAGCAAACCCAAAAAATCGTCGACATGGTCGGCAAGGCGCGGCGCAATATGGATACGATGGATTTGGTCGTTTTCCCGGAATATGCGCTGCATGGCCTGTCTATGGATATCAATCCCGAGATCATGTGCAGCCTAGATGGTCCCGAAGTGGCGGCCTTCAAACAAGCCTGTATCGATCACAAAATCTGGGGCTGTTTTTCCATAATGGAGCTCAATCCCGGCGGCATGCCCTATAATTCGGGGCTGATTATCGATGATGCGGGCGAGATCCAGCTTTATTACCGCAAAATGCATCCTTGGGTGCCGGTGGAGCCTTGGGAGCCAGGGGATCAAGGCATTCCGGTTTGCGATGGGCCCAATGGCTCAAAGATCGCGTTGATCATCTGTCATGATGGCATGTTCCCGGAAATGGCCCGCGAATGCGCGTATAAAGGGGCAGAGATCATGATCCGCACCGCAGGCTATACGGCCCCGGTGCGCGATGCTTGGCGCTTTACCAATCAGTCGAATGCATTTTGCAATCTGATGGCCACGGCGAATGTCTGTATGTGCGGCAGTGACGGTACTTTTGACAGTATGGGCGAGGGGATGATCTGCAATTTCGATGGCTCGATTATCGCCCATGGACGCTCGGGGCGCGCTGATGAGATCATCACCGCCGAGCTACGCCCAGACCTGATCCGCGAAGCCCGCGCCAATTGGGGTGTGGAAAACAATATCTATCAATTCGGCCATCGCGGCTATGTGGCGGTCAAAGGCGGGGCGCAGGATTGCCCCTATAGCTATATGACCGATCTGGCGGCGGGGCAGTATCGCTTGCCTTGGGAAGACGAGGTGAAAGTCACCGATGGCACAAGCTGCGGTTTCCCAGCCCCCAGCCGGTCCTTTGGCCTATCCAGCAAAGAGGCCGCAGAATGAGCACCATCGACAGCACCCCCTATAAATGGCCCTATAATGGCGATTTGCGGCCGGAAAATACCGCGCTGATCATCATCGATATGCAGACGGATTTTTGCGGCAAGGGCGGCTATGTGGATGCGATGGGCTATGATCTGTCGCTGACCCGCGCTCCGATTGAACCGATCAAAGCCGTGCTCAAAGCCATGCGCGACAAAGGTTATCACATCTTGCATACCCGCGAAGGCCATCGCCCGGATCTATCGGATTTGCCCGCCAATAAGCGTTGGCGCTCGCAGCAGATCGGGGCCGGCATCGGTGATCCGGGACCTTGCGGCAAAATTCTGGTGCGCGGCGAGCCGGGCTGGGACATCATCGAAGAGCTCTATCCGATTGAAGGCGAAACCATCATCGACAAACCCGGCAAAGGCAGTTTCTGCGCCACGGATTTGGAAATGGTGCTGCGCATGCGTGGGATCGAAAACCTGGTGATCTGTGGCATCACCACGGATGTTTGCGTCTCTACCACGATGCGCGAGGCCAATGATCGCGGCTTTGAATGTGTAGTGCTCGAGGATTGCTGCGGCGCCACGGACAAAGGCAATCACGAGGCCGCCATCAAAATGGTCACCATGCAGGGCGGTGTCTTTGGCGCGGTATCGGATAGCGAAAAGCTGATCGCGGGTTTGGTCTGATGCAAGCAAGCGGGCTGGAAACTGTCGGAATGACCATGCGCTTTGGCGGTTTCACGGCCCTTGATCATGTGTCTATCAAGATCACCCCCGGCACGATCCACGCGCTTTTGGGGGAAAATGGCGCGGGTAAATCCACTTTGGTTAAATGCATCATGGGGTTTTACCATGCCACCGAAGGCGGGGTTTTGGTCGATGACAAAGAGGTTCGGGTTGCGGATCCGGTGGATGCGCAGCGCCTAGGCCTCGGCATGGTTTATCAGCATTTCACCTTGGTGCCCTCGCTGACTGGCGCGGAAAATCTGGTGATCAGCCGCGCCGATGCGCCCTCGGTGATCAATTGGAAAGCCGAACGCGCCGCGCTAGAGGCCTTTATCAAAGATCTGCCCTTTCAGCCGCCTTTGGATCGCCCGGTGAGCCGTCTGTCAGCCGGGGAAAAGCAAAAGCTGGAAATCGTCAAACAGCTTTATCTTGGCAGCCGTTTTCTGATTTTGGACGAACCTACCTCTGTTCTCACACCGGCCGAGGCAGATGAGGTCTTGGCCCATATTCGCGCGCTTTGCCAAGAGGGGCGGATCACCGTGCTGTTGATCACCCATAAATTCCGCGAAGTCCGCCGCTTTGCCGATGATGTGACTGTGCTGCGCCGGGGCAAGATGAGCGGCACGGGCAGCGTTGCGGATCTAAGCGATGAAGTCCTGGCCGAAATGATGATGGGCGACAAGCAAAGCCGCAATTTGCCGGACCGGACCGGGACCAAGGGCGCGCCGATTTTGCGGCTGAAAAATGCTCAGGCCCCGTCTTTGTCGGGCCCCAATCAGATCATGATCGAGGATTTGGTGGTGCATGCGGGCGAAATCGTCGGCGTCGCGGGGATTTCCGGCAATGGCCAAACCGAGTTGATGGAGATGCTGACCGGGCAGCGGGCTTTGACCGGCGGTGAAATTCGCATCAAGGATCAGCCTTATGGCGCCAGCCGGGCCGAAGCTCATGCGCTGAAAGTCCGCTATTTGCCAGAAGAGCCGCTGAAAAATGCCTCCGCCCCGCGGATGAGCGTGGCGGAAAATCTGGCGCTGCGCGGCTTTGATATGGGGCCGGAGGGTCCGCGGCGCTGGTTGGATCGGGCAGGGATCAATGCTTTTGCCCGCGATCAGATCGCAGCGTTTGAGATCAAGACCTCTTCGCCCCATAGCCCCATTTCGACCCTGTCGGGCGGCAATGTGCAGCGCGCCGTGCTGGCGCGAGAACTGAGCGGCGATGTGGATTTGCTGATCGTGGCCAATCCTTGCTTTGGGCTGGATTTCAAGGCGGTGGCGGCGATCCGGGACCGGCTGATGGCGGCGCGCAATCGTGGCGTGGCAGTTTTGCTGATCTGCGAGGATCTGGACGAAATCTTCGAACTGGCCGACCGTATCACCGTGATGAGCGATGGGCGGCTTAGCTTTATGTCCGAAATCGGTGCGACCTCCATGGCGGAGATCGGCTCTTATATGGCGGGGGGCGCATGATGCAGATCGCGGCAGAGCCTTTCCCCTTTACCTGTGACCGGGACAGTCTGGGCCTGGTGGTGATCGATATGCAGCGCGATTTCGTCGAGCCCGGCGGTTTTGGCGAAAGCCTGGGCAATGATGTGTCGCGGCTGGGGGCGATAGTGCCTGTGGTGGCGCGGCTGATCGATGGGTTTCGCAAAGCGGGTTTGCCGGTGATCCATACGCGCGAATGCCATCGCCCGGATCTTTCGGATCTACCCGACAGCAAACGCAATCGCGGTGATCCAAGCCAGCGGATCGGCGATCCCGGCCCGATGGGGCGGATCCTTATCGCGGGTGAACCCGGCGCCGATATCATTCCAGAGCTCGCGCCACTGCCGGGCGAGCTTGTGTTGGATAAACCGGGCAAAGGCGCGTTCTGCCGAACCGATTTCGAAACTCTGCTGCAAGAGCGCGGCTTGCGCCAGCTGGTCTTTGCCGGCGTGACCACCGAGGTCTGCGTTCAAACCAGCATGCGTGAGGCTAATGACCGGGGCTATGACTGTCTTTTGGCCACGGACGCCACCGAAAGCTATTTCCCGCAATTCAAAGCAGCCGCCATCGAGATGATCACCGCCCAAGGCGCGATTATCGGCTGGGCTTGCCCAACGGACAGTATTTTAGAGGCGCTTCATGACTGAGGCCGCATTAGTGACCAAGCTTTTGGAAGGCGGTTGGCGGGATTTGCAATTCGAACCTTTTCGCGCCGGGATCGAAATCGCTTGGCTACGCCAAGGGGCGCCGGGAATTGCTGTGCTGCGCTATGCATCGGGCGCGTCAGTGCCACTGCATATGCACCCGGATGTAGAGATGATTTTGGTGCTCGAAGGCGAGCAATCGGATGAGGCGGGGACATATACCGCAGGAGAGCTGGTGATCAATGCCCCCGGCAGCCAGCATAGTGTGATCAGCAAAGAGGGTTGCGTGGTGCTGCTGATGTGGTCCAAACCGGTCGAGTTCCTTTAATCCTCTACTGATCCAGATCCCTCCCAAGTCCCCAAAGATCCCCGAGACCGCAAATGATCCGCCCCGCTCGAAAGCCCGCGTCATGACATTATCGCGGCCGATGATTGGCCATTTGGCAATGCTGGGCTTTTCGGTCCTGATCTCCTTTTCTTTTACCTTCGGGGGGATGATCGCTGGCGAAATTGATCCCGGTGTTCTGACGCTTTTGCGGTTTACCATTGCGAGCACTGTTTTGGCCTGTGTCGCCATGCTGAACCGCGTGTCGCTGATGGGGGTGATGCGACGGGCTTGGGCTTGGTTACTGATTGGCGGTCTGTTCGCGGCCTATTTCATCACCATGTTTGAGGCGCTGAGCCTGACCACGCCCCTGGCCACATCGGCGCTCTTTACCCTGACCCCGCTGATCGCGGCGGGCTTTGGCTTTGTGCTTTTGGGGCTGCGGCCGGGGAGTGCGATGCTTGCGGCCACATTGCTTGGCGGGTTCGGTGCGCTTTGGGTGATCTTTCGCGCCGATCTGCAACAGCTCTTGGCGCTGCGTCTTGGCCCTGGCGAAAAGCTGTTTTTGATGGGGGTGATGGCCCATGCGGCGGTGCCAGCCTTGACCCGTCGTTTGGCCCCCGGGGCGTCATCGCTTGAGGCGGCTTTGGGGACGAGCCTTGGATCGCTTGTGGTCACGGCCGCTTATGCCATGCCACAAACGCTGCTGACTGATTTTAGCTTGCTTCGGCCCATGGTCTGGTTTGTGGCGCTCTATCTCGGCGTGGTCACCACAGCCATCACCTTTTTCCTGCTGCAAACGGCGATTGCGCGGATCTCGCCAGGTAAGGTCATGGCCTATACCTATCTGCTGCCCAGCCTGGTCTTGGTCCAAGGGCTGGTGCTGCATGGGCGTAGTGAACCGGCGCAGATCTATTGGGGCGTTGGGGTGACGCTTATCGCCTTGGCCCTATTGGTTTTTCAGGACCGCCAAAAAGCTTAGAGCGTTGCGCGAAAACCCTCGTAGATCTGCCAGGTCAAAGGCGGCACGCTTTGATTGCGAAACGCTTCATCACGGCACAAAAAAGCCGGGCCTCCGTGATGGGGGAGGCCCGGCGGGATCCTTAAAGACTAGCGCTATTACTAAGCTTTGCTTTTGCTCTGAAACCATGTCCGCGGATCGCGCCAGAGCGGGGTTTGGCTGACAAAGATCAGTACCACCGCAGTGAGCAGGACCAGCGAGAGCGGGCTGGTCAGGATGCCTTCAAAGAAGCGGCCCAGATCCTCGCGTTCGGAAATGATCGCCCGGCGCCAGTTGTCATCAAGCAGCCGCGACAGGATCACGCCCAAGATCACCGGCCCCAGCGGATAGCCGTAATGGCGCATGAAATAGCCAAAGATCCCAAAGCCCAGCATCCAATACACATCGGTGATCGAGTTATTGACCGCATAAGCGCCGACAACCGACAGCAGCATGATCAGCGGGATCAGGAAGGCGCGGGGAATCTCGACGATCTTGGTAAAGATCTTAATCCCCGTCAGGCCAAAGAGCAGCATGAAGAAGTTCGCAGTGACCAGCGTGCCGACGATAAACCAGAACATATCTGGTTGATTGATCATCAGCATCGGACCCGGATTGAGTCCATGGATAAATAGCGCGCCGATCATGATCGCGGTGACCGCATCGCCGGGAATACCTAGGGTCATCATCGGCACGAAAGCGCCCCCGACAGCGGCGTTATTCGCGGTTTCGGGCGCTACAAGCCCCTCAATCGCGCCATCGCCGAATTCGCGCTCTGGCTCACGGGTGACGCGCTTGGCATGGTCATAGGCCATAAGAGCGGCGATATCGCCACCTGTGCCGGGCAGAGCCCCGATGAACACACCAATTGCCGAGGTTTGCAAGCTGAGCGGCAGATGCTTACGCACGGTTTCCCAGCTGGGCACGATGCGGTCGATCTTTTGCTTCACCGCGGCGGTATCCACATGGTGGAGCTGCAAGAGCGCCTCGGAAATGCCGAACATACCGATCATCACCGCGATAAAGCTGATGCCAGATTGCAGCAGCGGCACGCCAAAGGTGAAGCGATCCGTGAAGGTCAGGGTGTCAAGACCGACAGAGCCGATGCCAATCCCCAAAGCGCCGGCAAAGATGCCTTTAACCAGCGACCCTGAGGATAGCGAGCCCACCAGCAAAATGCCCAAAATCGCCAGCAGCATGTAATCGCGCGGCTGGAAGGTCAGGGCGAAATCCGACACGACCGGCGCGGCCAGGGCCAAAACGGCAATGCCTACCAGCCCGCCAAAGAAGGACATGACCGTGGTGACGCCAATCGCCGTGCCCGCCTCGCCGCGTTTGGCCATGGGATAGCCATCAAGCGCAGTGGCGATGGCCGAGGGTGCGCCGGGGATATTGAGCAAAATCGCTGTACGCGAGCCGCCATAGACCCCGCCCATATAAATCCCGATCATCAGCGAGATCGCTGGATAAACATCCCAGGCGAAGGTGAAAGAGATCAGGATCGACACGGCCATGGTGACCGACAGGCCAGGGATCGCGCCCACATAGACGCCAGCAAAAGTGCCAAGCCCCACCAGCAGCAAAAGCTGCGGTTGGGTGAAAACCGTTAGGAAAGCCAGGAGTGTTTCCATTATTCAGCCCCTCCGGCAATAAGATCACGCATGGCTTGGATCATTTCAGCTTCGGGCAGGATGCCGCTGGGCAAAAGCACGGTGAATACGATGCGGAAGATCAGCCAAATCGCTACCAGGCTGCCCAGAGAGACGAGCAATGTGTACCCCCAGCTGCGGCGCGCCAGTAGTTTCATCGAGCCGGTCAGGAAAATCGCGGCGGTGGGGACAAAGCCCAGAGGCTCTAGCAAAATGCCAAAGGCCACAAGGGCGAGCAGCAAGATGATGACGAGCGGCGGCAGGATGTCTTTGGTCAGGCTTTCGCTGGTCACAGGCGCTTTGCGAAAGGTCGCAATCAGCACCATGGCCGAAGTGATTACCATTGTTGCGGTGGTGGCCATGGGCACGGCGCCGGGGGAGGAGAGGGCCTCAAACCCCGCAATGCCGTATGCATTGCCAAGTAAGATCAAACTAGCGATCACGAGAAAAGCGGCGAAAGCAAGCTCGCCGGGGCGGCGCTCGCTCTCATAACCGCCGGGGGTGGCATCAGACGTGCCGTCATGGTGATCTGCGTCACCACGGAAATCCGGTTTCATGGGGGGTACTCCCTAGGCCAAGCTTACCGCAAAGCCTGTCATAGAGGTCCCGGCGCGGTGGCCGGGACATGTGGTGCAACCGCCCCGGCCTTGAGCCGGGGCCTCCTGCGTTTGGCCGTAATTACGGACGCGGGATACCGAATTCTTCCGGCGACTTCTTAGAGAAGCCCGCATCATGCACCAGCCAGGACGAGGTGGAGCGATAGCTTTCCAGGAAATCCATGGCTTCATCGCCAGAAATCGCCATGATGGAGAAACCACGATCGCCCATCAGCTTGACGAAGTCAGGATGCTTTGCGCCTTCCGCATAAGCGGCTTGCAGTTCAGCAACGATCGGCTCTGGCGTGCCTTTCTTGACGAAAACGCCAAAGAACGGACCCCAAGGCAGGTAATCAGCAAAGCCCGGCAGTTCTTCGGTGATCGGCGCAACGCCTGGCAGCAGATCATTCGGCACCACATCAACCAGGCCGATAACCTTCATGCGACCGGCTTTCACGCCTTCAATCGCCGCACCCAGAACCGCAGGCATCACATCGATTGCGCCACCTTGCAGAGCGGTCAAAGCCGGGCCATCGCCATCATAAGGAATACGGGTGAGGTCCAGATCAACTTGGCTGGTCAGCATCGCTAGAACGATGGAGGTCAGACCACCAGGACCGGTCGAGCCTACACGAACTTCGCCCGGATTGGCTTTGGCGAATTCCACGAATTCGGCCATTGTGTTATACGGTGCGTCGTTATTGGCAACGAACATCGGAATGCCGCGTGCCAGCACATTGATCGGCACCATATCCGTGTAGTCATCCGTGCCCAGGCCCAGCACTTTATACATTTGCGGGTTCTCAGCGCCCATCAGCAGGGTATAGCCATCGGCTTTCTGCTGTTGCACATGACGCAGAGCAATCGCGCCAACGCCGCCGGTTTTGTTCTGCATGACAATAGTGCCACCCAGAGCTTCGGCCGCATGTGGAGTGACCGCGCGCATCACTGTATCAGTCGAGCCGCCAGCACCCCATTGAATGATCCCTTGGATTTCTTTTTTCGGGTAATCATCATCGGCCCAAACAGCGCCTGCAGCAACAGAGGCCAGTAGAGCTAGCTTAAGAATAGTTGTCTTCATATCTTCCTCCCTTTGGAAAGGTGCTTATGACAGCCTAGGCTGCCGCTTCCTTTGCCGGATCAGAGGGAAGCCCCTGACCCAACAAAAAATCCACAAGCCGTTCGGCTTCCGCGTTGAACATCCCTGCGCCGGTCATAGTTGCGCAGCCCAAAGCGCGCGCAGCTTCGACCATTGGGGACACTTCCGGTTTTGTGATTGCATCCGCAATGAATTGACCTGCATGCATTTTTTTCGGGTCCGCGGGGAATGGATCACCTGGCCGCATTCCGCAAGGGGTAACATTTGCGATTAGGTCCATTCCCGTGGGGTCATCCGATCCAACGCCAAGTTTTCCTGGGAAGCGCTCTTCAAGTGCGGCAATAATGCGCGATCTGCGGGTCTCGTCCAGATCGGCAATCGACAGATGAGACGCACCTCTATCAAGAATTTCGAATGCGACCGCACTGCCTGCGCCTCCCGCGCCGACCAGTAAGGCGCGCTTGCCTTTAACGTCAAAACCAAGCGCTTTGATCCCATCGAGATAGCCAATGCCATCCACATTATCGCCGATGAATTGCCCGGCTTCGTTTTTATGGATCACATTCACAGATCCGACGAATTGGGCCCGTTCACTGACGATATCGCAGAAGTCGAGGCTGGCGATTTTATGGGGGATGGTTACCACCACGCCGCCTATATTCTGGATCTTGCGGAAAGAGGCCATGGCCGCTGGCACATCCTCGGGATGCAGATGACAGGGCGGCACAATGGCATTCACCCCGCGCGCGGCCAGGATTTCGGTCAGGAAACGCGGCGAACGCACCTGGGCGATGGGATCGCCGATGATCGGGAAGAGGATGGTTTCACCGCTAAGCTGCAACGCTTTGCCCTTTCTTTTGAGTGGCGCGGGCGCTGGCATGGCGACCGGCAAGAGAGCCAAAGACAATCCCAGGACCCAAGGTAATCCCCGGTCCGGGATAGGTCCCGCCCATGATGGAATGAAGATCATTGCCCACCGCATAAAGCCCCTCGATCACCGAGCCATCGGCGCGCAGTAGACGCGCGGAGCAGTCAGCGGCAAAGCCTTTCGCTGTGCCAATATCGGCGGGCTGCAGTTTGATCGCATAATAGGGCGGGGTGCTGACCGGACCGAGCGTCGGATTGCCCGCCAATGTCGCATCGCCATTATGCTGTTGGTAAGGCGTGGTGCCTCGGCCAAAGCTGGTATCTTCGCCCTTGGCGGCGGCATTTGTGATATCGTCGAGGCTGGCTTGCAGCGCGGCTTGGTCCGTGCCGGTTTTCTGCGCCAGCTCGGCTACGGAATAGGCCTCGATCAAATAGCCCTCGGCAAGATGCGGTTTCAGATCATCGCCGCCAGGATGAACCATGCCCAGCCCATATTTCGCAATCGCTTTGGCATCGGTGATGATCCAAGCCGTGGCCGTATCGGCGCCGCCATTGAGCATCTCTTTGCCAAAAGTATGGTAAGAGCGGCTTTCATTGACGAAACGACGGCCTTTCTGATCGACGCAGACAGTGCCCGGTTTTGAGCGGTCCAGCACAAAATGCGGAAAGACGGCTTTGCTGCCATCAGCGCGCATCTTGGTGGAGCAGGGCGCCCAAAAGGCGTTTTGATCATTGCCTTGGCCGTAAACCGCACCCAGATCTTCGGCCAGATCATGCAGCCTGCCCGTATGGCCCGGGGCAGAGGGGCTGTCGGCTTGCAAAGCTTCGGGCAGATATTCCGCGCGGCGGCTCTGTGACCGGCCAAAACCGCCCGTGGCCAGGATCACCCCGCCACTCACCGCAACGGAACGTCGGGTTTCCCCGGATTGCAGCACGAGGCCGGACACAGCATCCTGAGTGCTGTCGAGACTTTTGACCTCGGTCGACCGGATCAGATCCACGCCTAGATCGAGGGCAGAGACGAGAAGCCGCCCCACCAAAGCCGCGCCCATGACCAGCCGGGTATGACGGCCATAAACAGCGCGGTCGCGCATATAGCGGGTGACGATTTTCGCCACATGGGTAAAGGATGTCGCAGATTTATAGCGGTTCAGCAAATGGCCGATATCCACCCGGTCAATATTCATCCCGCCCAAAACCGTGAATTCTGGGATTGGCGGACGGATCGTATTGCGGATCTGCCCCATGGCGCGCGTGTCGGCTCTTCCTCGCTGCGGCGGCGGGCGCAGCTGCTGCATCGTCGGCCCGATCTGAATGTTGTGCAGTTCCGTGGCAATGTGCAAACCC
>JBMYSZ010000035.1:0-20357 GCA_049603835.1 Mangrovicoccus sp. | reverse complement strand
CATCAATGTCGTCTGCGCCATTGCCGCCTTGGATTTGATCATCACCCGCATCGCCGGTGATCGTGTCATTCTGATCGCCGCCGTCTATTGTGTCCTGGCCACCGCCGCCAATGATTTTATCATTGCCATTGCCGCCCAAGAGACTGTCATCGCCTTCGCCGCCATCGAGGCAATCATCGCGGTTACCGCCGTCGAGCGTGTCATTGTCATCGCCACCATTGAGCGTGTCAAAGCCACCGCCTCCAAGGATGCTGTCATTGCCATCGCCGCCTTCGACACTGTCAGAGCCGCCACCGGCATCTACCAGGTCATCGCCATCGCCTGCATTGATCTCGTCATTGCCATTCAGGCCGTTGATTTCATCATCACCCGGCGTGCCGTTTAGCGTATCATCATCATCCGTGCCATTGATGACGATTGAGCCGCCTTGGGCAATCACACTCAGGCTGACCATTGCCGTGTCAAAGCCGCCATTGCCATCCGCAATAGTGTAGGCAAAGCTCTCTAGCCCCACAGTGCCTGGCAACAAAGCCGCCGCGCGGGCATCGGGAACATAGGTCACGCGGCCATCGCTAAAGACCGTGACCATGCCGAATTGCAGCGACTTGCTGCCCGACCCCGCCGCAAGGTCAACGCCATCCAGCGCCACCAGCTCTAGCGTGTCACTATCCGCATCGCTATCGGCTTGGCTTGGCAATGGCGAGAAGAGGTTCGCCTCTAGCGTGCCATCGCTATCCACCGACAGGGCATCATCCACCGCTTCGGGGGCGAAATCATCGGTTAGGATGGTCACTTGCGCCGTTGCACCGCCGACAATGCCGTTATCCACGCCGGTGATGGAAATGATCAGAGCCTCATCGGGTTCAGTGATCAAATCGCCCAGAACAGTGACATCCAACAGCGCCGAAATCTCGCCCGCATTCAGAACAATCGTGCCGGTCAGAGCCGTACCGCCCGCCAGATCATCGGCGGACACCCCGGTGATCTCATAGTCAATCGCCACCGCCGTATCGGTCGGGCCCGTGCGATAGAATTGGAACTGCGCCACTTTGCTGCCGCTATCGCCTTCGGCAAAGTCAGTGCTGACCGCCGAGACATTGGACACGGTTTCCGCGCTTTCGCTGGCTGCGGGCTCGGTTTCTTCGACCGGCGTTGCGGCCAGGCCGGTTGCGCCTTGGATAAAGCTGTCATCGCCGGTGAAGATGAAATCCAGCACCGCCGCTTCGCGCAGGATCGGATCAGTCAGGCCAGCCGCATCCGCTGCCGCCTCGGCGCGGGCCAAGAGATCGGCCGGCACATCATCCAGATCAATCGTCCCTGCAGGGAAATCCGGATCATCGAAATCATCCGTGTCTTCGCCCTCAGCATAGGTAAAGAGCGACGCCTTCCCGTCATCCGTGACGCCTGTGCCATCCACATGCCAGCTATTGGCGTAATCGCCGTAAAGCGCATCGAATTCTGGCGGCTGAGCGATTTCCGTCCCGTTGCGCAGAGCCAGGTCATTGGCGGTGCTGCCATCGGCATTGCCCATCAAGCCACGCACAGCCCCTGCCCGATCTTCTGCCAAGAAGACACAGACATTCATATAGCCGTCAAACAGACCGACCATCAGCTGTTCATTCGTGTCATTGAGCACGATGAAATAGGTCTCTTTCCCGGTTTCTTCATCCAGAACCAAGAAGACATCCGGAATGTCATCGCCGGTGATATCCATCGCGCCGATTTCCGGATCGATCAGAGTGACCGCGCCATCGATCAGCAATTCACCGGTCAAAGCATCGATTTCCACCACATGCCCATCGACCTCAACCGCCATGCGGGTGGTGATGGAGACCAGGCTAGAGCCCGGCGCAGGTTCAAACCGCACTTGAACCTGGAATGGATCGCGCTCGCCCGGATTGCTTTCGACCAGGATATATTCGCCCACGGCCATAAAGCTATAGGTCAGACCATCCAAGGTCACGATATGCGGGTCGCCAAACACATCGGCTTCGACACCCGGTGGAATGACCGGCGGACGGCCATCATCATTCGTGATCCGCAGCGAGGCAAAGCCTGTGCCGATCTGGTAATCGCTCTCATTGGAGGAAGACACGCCGGTGAGCGTCACGGTCAGGGTTTCATTCGGCTCGATGAACTGATCGCCATTAACGCCGATGATCAGGGTTTTGCTGTTTTCGCCCGGATTGAAATAGACGCTGCCAGTGCCTGGAACATTGCCCGTTACATCTTGGCTATCGACCGTGCCGCCCAGGGAATAGGACACTTGGGCGTAATCGCTCAGATCGCCGGTGCGGGTGATGGTGAAGGTCACATTGGTGGTGCCAATATCCCCTTCGGTGATGCTCCCGCCGCCCAAGATGCTGACCGAGGCCGGATAGTCATCATTATAGATATAGGCCAAGGCGGGGCTGCTGGGCACGACCACCTCAACGCCATCAGGAACAACCGGATCCATGAGCGATAGGGCAATCGCCTCGGAGGTTTCGATGTCTGTGTCGAAATTGGGCACAACGGTGATGAATTTGCTGGTCTCTCCCGCGGCGAATTCCAAAATGCCCGATTGCGGTAGGCCGCCTTCCACATCATCGCTGGTGGCATAGCCTGCGCCTAAGCCGCCATCGAAACTATAACCGATACTGGCCGCCACGGCGGTATTGCCACTGCGATAGACCGTATAGATCAGGACCCCGGTGTCTTCGTAAGCTGACTGTCCATAGACCGAGAAGCGCACCGCGAAATCGTCATTCCAGATATAGCTGGTGGAACTCAACCCAATACCGGTAATAGGTTTCGCCGAGGCGCTATAGGCAGAGTCGATGGTCAAGGTGACGGATTCATCGGCCTCGATTAGGCTGTCTTCGACCGTGCCCAAAATGATGGTTTTGACGGTTTCGCCAGCGGCAAAGGTCACCTGGCCACTATTTGGAAGCCCACCGCTTAGATCCGACGCACTGGCCGGCGTTCCGGAAATACCGAAATCGATGGTGTAATCGACCGTAACTGCATCGGCCGTATGGCCATAGCGATAGATATGGAAGACAAGATCATCGCCCTCATAGGCGCTATTGGTCCATGGGTGCAGATCGATATTATAGTCATCATTATAGATGTAACCGAAGGAGCTATAATATTGCAGATCGATATTATGGCTTGATGTGGTGCTGGCCCCGGTCAGGATCATTTCGACCGTTTCGGTCGGCTCGACGATATCATCGGCTACAATATCGAAATAGACGATCTTGGTGGTTTCAAAAGCCGCAAAATGGACCGATCCGATTTGTGGCAGCCCACCGACCAGATCGGCGCTCGTCGTGGTTGTGCTAAAGATATAGTCGGACAGCTCGTAATCGACGGTCACATTGGCATTCACCTCGCCCGAACGGGTAAAGACAAAGCCCAGCGGGCCGCTATCTTCGTAAGCCGAGGCCGAGGATACGCGAATAATTATGTCGAAATCATTGTCATTGATGCTGCCCCAGGCAGGGTAGTTCCCCACCACAACCGGCCAACCATACGCCGCTTGGGGATTGGACAGGGTCAGAAGCGCGCTTTCGGTGCCTTCGACAATCTCGTCATCCACCGTCGCAAAGCTGATCAGTTTGAATGTTTCGCCAGCTGCGAAATCCAGCGATCCGGTCTGCGGCAGGCCATCGACGAAATCACCGGTTTCAGTGTCATAAGTGGCCAAGGTCCAATCGACACTTGCCGCGATATCGGTCTGGCCAGTGCGGTAGATCCGATAGACCAGTTCATCGCCCTCGGTGGTCGATGTGGATCGCGCAGTGAAGGTGACCGGCAGATCATCATTGATGATTTGGACATATGCCGGGAAGGTCTGGAACAACACTTGCGCGTCAGAGTCTTGCGGCAGCTCCACATCTGTGAGGCTGACGACGACATATTCGTCGCTTTCGATATCGGTATCGGCAATCGGCGTGATATCAACGGTTTTCGAGGTCTCGCCCGGCTGGAAAGTCACACTGGCCATAATCGGCAGCGCTTCGGCCAGATCTTCGGGCTCCACATCAAAAGCGGTGATTTCGTAATAGACAGTCACCACCTCATCCGTGCGACCGGTGCGATAGATGGTGGCGCTTATGGGCCCATCATCTTCATTGCCAGCAGCACCCACGACCGACACTTCGACATTGAGATCGTCATTGAGGATCGCCACATAAGACGGGCTGGTCTGGCGGATCGCGACCGAGCCGTCCGAAGTACGCGCATCAGTGGTCACGATTTCCAGATATTCATCCGCCTCGACCAAGCTATCGGCCACGGGGTCGATGGTAATGGTCGCGGTGGTCGCGCCCGCCGCAAAACTGACTGTGCCGGTCAGCGGGAGGGTTTCGACAATATCATCATTGCTTGCCGCGCTGGCATAGGCCCCGGAATAGATCCGATAATCCACATCAACCGCTGGCGTGGTATTGCCAGAGCGGCGGAAAGTGATGGTGATCGGGCCATCATCCTCATAGCCCTCGGCACCATCGATGCTGATTTGCACATAGAAATCATCATTCTCGATCGTGGCGTAACCGATGCTACCTGTCCCAGTGGTCGATGCGCCCCCGGCATCGATAGAGAGGATGCGCAAGCCCAGCTGCTCATCACCCTCGCTGTCGGCGTCATCGGCAATGTCGAAGCTAAAGGTTTTTGTGGTCTCGCCCGCAGCAAAATTCAGCTGCCCCCCAGTTGGGAAGCCATTGACTAGATCATCGCCAGTGACCGGATCTGTCGGCCAGCCTTGGAAACCATAACTCACCACGGCGGCAACATCCGTATTGCCGTAGCGGGTGACGGTGAATGTCAGCGGATTGCCACTGCCCTCGGCCTCGGAACTGCCCGAAACCATGAATTCCACCGGCTCGTCGTCATTATAGATATAGACATAGGTCAGGCTGGAATAGCTAAAGACCGCTGACGGATCCGTGGAGGTGGCAGAGGTAATGTTGAATTCCACCACCTCGTCATTTTCAACCAGATCGTCATCAATGACCGCCAGCGACACAGATTTCTGGGTCTCTCCGGCCGCAAATGTGACGCTGCCAATTTTCGGGAAGGTTTCAGAGAAATCCGCTGCATCCGGGGAATTGAAGGGAGCCGCCTCAATGATGAAATTGACGGTCGCATCTACATTGGTTTCGCCAGAGCGATAAATATCGAAGAGGATGCTTCCCTCGGATTCGTAAATATCCTGAGCTACAACCTGAATTTCGACTGCGAAATCATTGTCGTAGAGATAGCCATAGGTCGTGTAGCTTTGCAGGTCAAAGATCGCATCCGGATCGGTGGACGTCGCCGAAGTGAAATCCAGATAGAAATATTCCGTGCCTTCGATGACCTGGTCATCCACCAGCGGAATTTGGATATCCATCTGTGTTTCGCCCGGTGCGAAATAAACCGACCCCGCCATGGGCAGATTGCCGGTGATATCGCTGCTATCCAGCCCGCTCGCGCCAGAGATCAGGTAATCGACGGTCGCATCAACATCAGTGTCACCGCTGCGGAAAACGGTGAAGGTGAAATTGCCGTCGCCTTCGGTAATATAATAATAGCCGTAGGCGAATTCGCCACGGATATAGACCGCCTGATCATCGTCATTAATGCGCAGGCTAGAATAGGAATTCCGGTCGCCGTAATAGGAATAATAGCTGGAAATATCGATCTCGACACCCGCAGCTGGGCTGCTGGCCGAAATGATTTCCCATTGCAGATATTCAACGCCTTCGATTTCATTGTCATCAATCGTTGGCAAATAAACCGTCGCCTGAGTTTCCCCAGCGAGGATATCGACGGTAAAGCTTTGCGGTAGTGTTCCTAGGATGTCATTTTCATCGGCGGAGTTGCTCCAGGGGTAAGCAATCACCTGGAACGTCACAGTGACATCTACATCGGTATTGCCCGACCGATTAAGCACAAGCGCAAGGTCATCGCCCTCGGTGGCATAGCCATAGCTGGTGGCGATCCGAACCGGCGCGTCATCGTCCTCCACATAGACCTGAGCATAGCTGCCATAAATCGACACATTGTCTAAAGTGTCGGTGTAATACGCATTCTGCAGCTGGATTTGCAGATATTCTTGATCCCAAGAATAGAAGCCGCCCTCTTCGATCGCGTCGTCGATAATTCCGACGATTACATCGACTTCGGTTTCTCCATCGGCGATGATGGCCGTGCCGGTAATGGGGAATGTGCCGATGATATCGGCATCATCCATTCCGTTATAACCAAGGATCTCATATTCGACAGAGATGCTGCCCGCGCTGCCCCCAGAGCGCTCAATGGTAAATACCGCCTGCCCGTCCGACTCCTGGATGTCATAGCCATGAGCGTAGATATAAGACTCATAATCGTTATCGGAGATTTCGCCCCGAGCATCGCCGTCTATGACATATGCACCATCGGGATTGTTGGTGACGACGCTGGTGATTTCAAACAGGACATATTCTGAGCCCTCGTAAAGATTATCATCCACCAAGGCGAGATTAACACTCGTGGAATAATAATAAGTACCTAAGGTCACACTCCCCGAATAGGGCAATCCATAAGTGAAATCAGCGCCGTCTGCCGCGTCGTAATATGGATGCGGCGTGACGTCGAAATAGACAGTCGTATACCCAAAGCCATTGTTGCGATTGATCCAAAATTGTAAGAACCCATCGCCCTCTGACGCCCAAGCATTAGAAACAGAGATCCGATCACCCGGTTCATTATCGAAGATCTCGATCTGGCTTCGGCTATAGCCATAGTCACCGTAATAGGAATAGCCCAGATCGAATTCCACATCGCCGCTGGCCGTGGCGCTTAGGATTTGCCATTCCAAATATTCGGTGGATTCAACTTCATTATCGTCAATAATGGGCAGCAGGATTTGAACCTCGTTCTCGCCTGCTAGGAAATCCACAGTGGCGATTTGCGGCAGACCACCCAAAATATCCGCGTCAGAGGCGCTGCCCCCATAACTAGCGGGGACAATTTGATATTCGACTGTCACCGGCATATCGAAATAGCCGCCGGACCGGGACAGGGTCAGATAGATAGACTCGCCCTCAGTACCCCACGCATAATTGGTTCGGATGCGCATCGGACCGTCATCATCGATCACATTATTTATGGCCCATGCATCATTGATCTGCACATAGTCGGAACTATCAACATATTGCGCATTAGATATGATCAAGTTCAGTGTCTCTTCGGACAATGAATATCCTTCGACGATATCATCATCGATGATATCAACGATAATCTGAACTTCTGTTTCCCCATCCAGGATAACCGCCGTGCCGAAGATGGGCAGGCTTCCCTGCACATCCGCGCTATCCATCCCATCATAGCCATAGATTTCATAGTCAAAGCTAATCGCGCCTATCGTGTCGCCGCTGCGATACACGGTGAACACAGATTGCTCATCGGCCTCAAAGGAATCTTGCCCTTCAGTGTAAAGCGCGACGAGCGGCGTGTAATAATAAGGGTCATTGTCATCGACAGTGCCAAGCGCCGTGCCATCGCCATCAAGCGCATATCCCACTGGGTCATCGGTCACCACATTGGAGATCTCGAACAGCATATATTCTGTGCCTTCGTAAATCAGGTCATCGACCAAATTCACATAGGCATAAGCGTAATAGTCGTAACCCGCGAAGGTGACGCTGCCAGTAATGGGCAGCCCGCCATAAAGATCATAAGCATCGACACTGTTATAATAGCCATAGCCCGTGACTTGGAAATAGACCGTGGTGTTGTTATACGCGGTGCCGCGGTTTAGCTGGAACCGGATCCAACCATCGCCTTCGGTGGCCCAGGCATCATAGACACCGATATTCAGCGGGCCATCATCGCTGCCGATTGTGCCATAAACCAAGGGATCGAAGAAATCGAGCGACAGACCATCCGGCAGATCAACATCTGTAATTTCAATATAGAAATCTTCGTCCTGTTCCGCGATGAAATCAGGCTCAAACTCCAATAGGATTTCCGCATAGGTTTCGCCAGGCGCATAGGTCACCGACCCGCTTGGGAAGATGCCGCCTGCAAAATCATCGGCTGAGGCCGGACCATTCCAGTCATCGGAATAGCCGCCAACCTCATAATATACGGTCCAAGACTGAGAGACATCGCCAAAGCGCTCTATCCCATAAGTGGCGATTGTGGATGGGGACCCATTTCCTTCGACCCACCATTCGCCATTATCATTATAGAAGGATAGAATATTGGGCATCAGCCCGGTATCAACATCTACCAGCAGGGTGAAGACATTGATGATATTGTCATCAACGCCGTCGGCATTGTCAGCAGCCTCTAAGGCCGCGCCGCCATGGACCAAGAAAGCGGCCCCATCCCCGAAGACCTCAGGCGTGCCAATGATAAAATCATCATAGCCATCGCCGTTCACATCCCCAACTGGATTGAGCCAGTCAGTCAGGACTGTGTTGAAATCGGTCCATAGCGCCCGATCACCACCGAAGCCGTAGAACAGATAGCCATTGCCATCGAGCCCGTCTTCGTCATCGGCCAGATCCAAATCAACCGGCGTATCGCTGCCAAAGACCAGCCAGACCGCCGCATAACGGTCATAGTCATATCCAACTTGGCCAAATTCGATTTCGCCGCCGATCAGGATATCGTCATAGCCATCGCCATTAACATCGCCCGCAGCTGCCAAAGCATCATTGGTTTCGCGAACACCCCACGCATTACCAGCATCGATTTCGCTGGAATCCTCGATATTGAAGATCCCTCCAGGAACGGTGTTTTGGTTGAACACCGTTGGCAAGCCGTCCAAGCCGGTCTCATCAATCCCATCAGGGCCGCCAGTGATCACAAGGATCCCAGACTCGTCCCCATAAGAATAGTCAGGCAATGTCAGGGCGATATCGTCATAGCCGTCGCCATTGAAATCACCGACGCCTTCGATATGGAAACGCGGCTGCAAGATATCATAGACGCTATATTCGTCGCTATACCCATAGCCCGTAAACGAGCCAGTGTCGTAATGGCCACTGGACTGATAAAGCCAGCCTAAACGCACCAAATTCGAATAATAGGCATATAGATCCGACTGAACCACGCCGCCGGATGCCCCGCCATCAGCATCTCCAAAGAGCAGCCCCAAAGTGGTATTGGCGTAGCGCGTTATGTCGTAATAATACCCATTTTGCAGATAATATCCGCCATAGCCATCGCTGGCCAATGTGGGTGCCACCGTCATATGCCGCGCGGCCCCGGCTTGGCGCACCAACAGATCGTCAAACCCGTCGCCATTCACATCGCCAACAGCGATCAGATCAACGATACGGCCTTGGGTAAAGGTCTCATAAGTGTAATAGCCGCCACCAGCATCATATTCATTATAGCGATCATACTGGTAATGCATGCCCTGGTAATAATAGGCGCCAACGATAGCAAAGCCATCACCACTGCTTAGATCATTGATATCGACCTGATCATAGTAATTGGCATAGGGCGACCCAAACAGCGCATAGCCCAAATTCGGCGCATTGTCGTAATAGGATGTGTCAGCAAGGGCAGTGTCGTTATTGTAAATAGTATCATGGTCGCGCTGGGTGATCAGCACATCATAATAGCCATCGCCATTCAGATCGCCAGCCGCCTCAACATCCGTCACCCAACCGGTAAATCCGGTCAAGGCAAGCGCCCCGCCTAAGCCAAGCTGGCCAATATGTTCTTCTGGCGCATGGGCATTATTATTGCCAAAGACAATAAAGACGTGATTGACCGGCGTCGCGTTGTAATACCCGTAATAGTCATAGGCTGTATGTTGGTTATTGGCGATTATTGCGAAATCATCATAGCCATCGCCATTTACATCCCCCAATCCAGCCGCAGATAGGCCCAGACGCTCCCAATCCGAGCGCCAACCATTGGCGGGGTCTTCACCAAAGAAACCGTCAAGCTTAAATCCGTTCGTCCCGTCTAGATCCGCAACATCGACAACCCGCTCCGCGTCGGCGGATCCAAAGACCACATAAGCCAATCCATTACCGTAAATGGAGTAGGTGCTGCCGTAATAGTCAGTTACTTCGGTGCTAATGGGCAAATTCGAGGCGGTGACTAGGAAATCTTCGAAGCCATCATTATTGAAATCGCCAATTCCTGTGGCAACAGCGCCGAAATCGGTGTCATAATACTCATCGTCGTTGAAGGTAACGATAAGCCCGCCGTAATTGCCCATAACGTCTGTCCCCCGGCGCTTGCGCACAATATTTTGAATCCAATTTGTCTAATCTATTGCCGTTAACTACGATTCATGTCAACCATATCTTAATCTATTTTGGTGCTGCCCAGCGTCTCAGTAGCTCAGGTCAGGAATAGAGACATTGACATTGGTTAATGTGACGAAAAAGGAAGAGTTAAGATGGATTCGCAAGTAATTGACGACAAGAAAGAGACCCCTAAAGCCCCGGATTTCAGAATGCGTATGTCGCGCTTATTTGCGCCCTGGCTTGCGGGAACTGGATCCAGCCTTGCCTTTACCACCTATCAGGCGGGCAAGATTTTCTTAATTGGGATCGACCAAAGCACTGGGCGACCCTCCTTATTCGAACGCAGCTTTCCCCGATGCATGGGGTTTGGGGCTATACCCGATGGATCAGGCTTTTGGATCTCGTCGCTTTATCAGCTTTGGCGGTTCCAAAACTTCCTAATGCCCGGTGATAAGCACAAAGATTACGACGCCGTTTATGCGCCACTCGAAGGGCGCAGCACCGGCGATATCGATGTGCATGACATACACCCTTTTACCGACGGTCGCCCGCCTTTATTTGTGGTAACACGTTTTAACTGTCTTGCCACTTTAGACGGCAATAGCAGTTTCAAACCGGTCTGGACCCCGCCCTTCATTGACCGTATCGCCGCCGAGGATCGGTGTCATCTAAATGGTATGGCGATGGATGGCGACCGTCCCGCCTATGTGACTTGTGTCTCCACCACCAATACCCAAGGGGCTTGGCGTGAACATCGTCGCGATGGTGGCGTTGTGCTGGATGTGGCGAGCAAAGAAATCGTGGGCTCGGGTTTTTCCATGCCCCATTCGCCGCGTTTGCATAACGGCACGCTTTATATGATCCAGTCAGGCCGCGGTCTGTTTGGCAAGCTCGACCTGGCCACTGGGAAATTCGAAGAAATCGCCTTTTTGCCGGGTTTTGCTAGGGGCATGGCCTTTATCGATGATTATGCGATTATCGGCGTATCGAAACCGCGCCGAGGCGGCGTTTTCGAAGGACTCGAGCTGGAAGAACGCTTGCAGGAACAAGGCATCTCTGCCCGCTGCATGATTGCTGTGATCAATCTGAAAACCGGCGATATGGAAAACAGCATCGAATTTGATGGCCCGGTGCAAGAGCTCTATGATGTGGGCGTGCTGCGCGGGATCAAACGCCCTATGGCGCTTGGGTTTAAGACCGATGAAATCCGGTTCATGCTGCGCCCGGGGATTTTGGATGAGAGCCTGCTACCAAATGGCTAGGCTCTCTCCTAGATCAGCTTGGCAGGGCGCTATCGCGGGTTTTGCGCAATAACTCGATAAAGCCCTGCACCTGGTGATCCGCCGTGGCCCTGCCCTTTTCGGCTGTGGCCACAGAAGCGTCGCCAACCGTTCCCGCTGGGTTCAGATCCGAGGAAATCCACCCATAGGACACAGGCCCAATAGGCGAAATCGCAGATGTTTCAGCCGTGGAGCGGAAATTTTCCGCGCGGTTCATATCCACTGTATGAGGTTGGAAAGCCAGCATAAGCGAGGTTTCCACATCGCCGCCATGGATGCCATAAGCCCGCTCGTGATCGCTATACATGCCTTGGGGTTGGCCAAAACTGCCCCATTGGCATTTGACGGCCAGCATTTTTTCGCGCACGCGCAATTCGCGGGATAGGATGCTTACCAGATCCAGATTGCCCCCATGGGAATTCACAATCACCAATTTCCGAATACCCGCCCGCGCCACGGATTGCCCAATCTCGACCCAAGCACGCAGAGCCGTCTCTGCCGTTAGGGTCAAAGTGCCGGGCGCATGCAAATGTTCGTTGGATTTTCCCACGGCTTGGATCGGCAGAATGCGAATATCCAGGTCGTCGGGGCAGTACTGCATCAGCCGGTCCAACATGCCTTGGGCGATCATCATATCCGTGCCAGTGGGCAAATGCGGCCCATGCTGCTCAATCGCCGCTGTGGGCAAAATGGCGATGGTCTTCATCGGGTCGAGATCGGTGAATTCCGTTGTGCGAAACTCGGACCATAGAAAGCGCCGGGTCATGCGGCCCCCATGGCGGAATAGGTCGCCTCTAGCCGTTGCCGTAAATAATCGGCGCCTGTCACTGGCGGATATTTCGCCTCGCCAGTGCCGGGCAAAGCGGCGATGACAGCTTCGGGATTAGGGTCTAGGAAAAACGCCACCGAACGACGCGTGGCTTTCGGCGCCAAAACCCGATGCGGAGTGGATACATAGATGTCATTGGTCCAACGCATCAGGCAATCCGCGATATTGACGACCAAAGCACCTGGGATTTGCGGGACATCAATCCATTCGCCCCCGCGCGGAGTGACTTGCAGACCCGGCTCACCATCCGTCAGTAAAAGGGTGATCGATCCATAATCCGTATGGGCACCTGCGCCAATTTTCGGACCATCGGCGCGCGCCGGCGGATAATGCAGCAGGCGCAAAGTCGCGAGAGGCGCCGTGAAGCTTTCGTCGAAATAATCAGGCTTTAGCCCCAAATCGCGGGCGATTGCAGAATGCAACCGGCGCCCTAAATCCAAGACAGCGTCGAAATAGGCCAATGTCACCGACCGAAATTCTGGCAAATCCGGCCAAATATTGGCGCCCCGAAACGGTTCACCATTGGTCATCCGAGGGTGATCCGCAGGCAGATCAAGCCCGATATTGAAAGCCTCTTTCTGGTCCATATCATCGGTAGTGTCGTCTAGGTTTTCATCCCCCAAAGCCGACCAACCGCGATTATTCCCGGATTTCAACAAGGAAAGCGGCTCTTTCGCTGAAATCGGCAAGGCGAAAAACGCGTCCAACTGTGCCCAAAGTTGCGCGATCAGCTCGGCTGGGATGTCGTGGTTTTTCACCAAAAAAAACCCAGCCCCACGCGCCGCCTGCCCCAATTCCGCAGCAAAAGCGTCAGGGTCAGACTTGGCCTGCTGCCAATCTAATACGGGGATCATGCGGTGGCTCCTTGCTTGTGCTTTGCAACCGGGGTCGGATTTTTGCCGAGGAAGCGTTCTAACCGTCTTTCCACCACACGCAAATGTTTCGCGCGACTTTGCGGCGTGGAGCTATCCATCAGAAAATGCGCAGCGAACACGGTTTTCAACGGTTTAGCGCAAAGCAGACCAATACCGCGCAGCAATGTCCGCTTGCCAGGAAAACCGATAAAGCGCGTCAGCCACCAACTGGCACCGCACGTGGTCAGCACCCCCAACCGAGTGATATGCTGCAAACCCGGGCGAATGGTTTGGTTTTCCGCATCCGGCATCAAAAACGCCACATCGGGCAATAAAACCCGATCCAACCAGCCTTTTAACATCGCTGGATGGCCGTACCACCAAGTTGGATAGATAAAAATTAGCGTATCACACCACCGCACCTTGGCGACTTCTTCCGCGACCGGCGCTTCGTTTTCTGGGCAATCAAGATAGGTTTCCAGCTCCGCAGCACTTAGCACTGGTTGGAAATTTTGCCCATAAAGATCGCTGGTTTTCACCTCAGCACCGGCCTCTTGTAATTTTCGCAAGGTTAGGTCGTAAATTGCAGAATTAAAGCTTCCGGGGATTGGATGGCAATAAACCACCAAAGCTTTCATCAGAGGGCCTCCATCTCTCGGCCCACCCTCTGGAGGAACTGACCACGTTTATTCTCGCTCGCGCGATTCATATCATAAAGCGCGAGGTATTTCATCGTCTTAGGGCGCGTCACATGCCACACAGCCCGGGTCACGCATTTGCGCGGCGGGTCACCCGCCATGAAGGCCCGCCAGCGCGTCCCGCCATAAGTCGTCACAGCGACCAGTTGGTCAATATGGGTCAAATTGGGACGCACACGCCCATTTTCCAGCCGGAAGGACACGCCAGGTAAAAAGACCCGATCAAGAAAGCCTTTCAGAATTGCCGGATAGCCAAAATTCCACACCGGAAAGACCATTACTAGAGTAGTTGCACTTTGCAATCGGGCCACATAGTCTTGAACAGGCGCGATATTTTCCCCGATTTCGTGATAGCCGCGCCGCTCTGCCTCACTCAGAACCGGGTTGAAACCTTCCGCATTTAAGTCGCAATCATCGACCTCCCATCCTCGCTTTTCTAGGCTTCCAACCACCTGTTTATGCAAAGATGCGCTGAAGCTTTCGGGGCAAGGATGGGCAAAAAGAACCAGCGCCTTGCTCATTCCGCAGCCTGAGGCTTTTGGATTTTGGCGTAAGAGTAAATCCCGTCATAGGACCAGTCCGGCACATCCCAAGCGATCATTTTGCCGGGATTGAGCAAACCTTTGGGGTCAGCCTCGCGCTTAAATTTCAGCTGCCGATCATCCACGGTCTGACGCCCACCTTCTTCCAAAGTGTAGCGATGCGGGTTGAAGATCATGCAGCCCATTTCTTCATGGATATCAATGATTTCCTGCAGACGCTCCTCGCTGGTGAATTTCACCATGGTGAGGCCAGCAAAAATGCACTTCCCACTTTCCCGAATGACTTCAAGATGTTGCATCACTTCACCAGGGAATTTTTCGCGGATTGCTTCGACCTTGTCGATATGGTCCGGGAAGGCATAGCGAACTTGTAGATATGTGATGCTAGGATCGACCTTCAAAGCGCGTAACGTCGTGTGATTCCAGCCATATTCGAACATTGGACCGGGATGGCGCGGCCATTCGGATTCGTCTGAACGGTAAATCATTTTGGCGTCAGAGCGCCGCCCGAGAAATGTCAGAAAAGCGTCCATGGCATGCGGCGCGATCATCAAGCCCAGCAAGTTGTCGCTTTCGCTCACATGCGGCGCGACCCGTTGGAAATAGCTTTTGGCGATCGGCGCTTCAAAGACAGAGGCGAGCTTAATCAAAATCCCATCTGCATTTCCCAAATCATTGGCGAATTCCGCCGCACTTCGGAAATCTTCGGTGGTGACAAATACATCCACCCAATCATAGGCTGGCGCCAAGGGCATTTCGAGTTCGGTGATGATGCCATTCGTCCCATAAGCATGGCTGACCCGCGCCAGTTCTTCGCCGCGAAATTCTAGAATTCGCGGCTCGGATTCCATCGTGACAACCCGAAGCCGAATGATATTGCCCAAATCCCGCAGGCTGCCCCAGGTGCAGGACCCCACACCGCCAGAGCCGCCAGCGATAAAGCCACCAATAGTTGCCGTCGCCCAGGTGGAGCTGAACATGCGCAGCTCTTGGCTTGATTGCACTTTGCAAGCGTCGTCTAAGTCTTTGAGAAGACATCCAGGCTCTACAATGACACGGCCTGGTAGGACCTCTTTCACATCGCTTAGATGCTTCAGATGAACCACGCATCCCCCAGCCAAAGGCATGGCTTGGCCGTAATTGCCGGTCCCAGCCCCTCGCACCGTCACAGGGCAGTCATGGGCATAGCAGGTTTTGAGCACTTCAATAAGCTCGGCCTCAGACTTCGGAGCGACAACAAAATCAGCAACAACATGATCGAGACGGGCCTTAAGTACGGGTGAATACCAGAAAAAATCCCGGCTGGCGCTGCGGATCGCCGCTTCGTTTTGCTCAATCTCTAGATGAGATAAGGCGGCTTTCGCGGCGGCGATATTAGGGGTCATGCGGGCTCCATCAGGTCGTCTAGTTCGGAATAATCTGGCAAGGTTCGATCAATAACCTTACCTTTACGCATCACGATGCGATCGGCTTGTGGCCGGCTGAAAAGCTCGGTCCAATTACGGGCATTGCAGATCACCAGATCCGCAGGCGCACCGGGCCCAAATTCCGGCAAATCAAACCCACAGGCCAAAGCCGGATACGAGAAAAAGCTGTGCATCCAGTCGGTTGCGTTGTGATCTAAATGTGCAACCCGGGTCGCTTCGCGCATCACTTCGACCATATCCATATCGCCATAGGCATAGAACGGATCGCGGGTATTATCAGAGGCGAAGGACACGGGAATTCCCCGCGCGCGCATCTCATGCACCAGGGTTACCCCACGGCGGCGCGGAGTGGTTTGATCCAGCCTGCGGTCTTGCAGATAGAGATTGCACATGGGCAGGCTCACCACATTGATCCCGGCCTTTGCCACAAGATCAAGCGTATCCATGGCGCGGTCCACATTCTGGGTGGAGAGCGAACAACAATGCCCCACCACCACCGGCGCCTCGAAGCCTGTATCAATCACCGCCTGAGCGATATCCCGCAGAGTTTCCCAAGAGGGGCTAAGCGTTTCATCCACATGGAAATCGACCGGCAAATTCCGCCGTTCGGCCATACGCAGAAAACTGCGCAAGCGATCTGGCAGATCTTGGACGGGTTGGGTCACCAGACCCAAGACACCGCCGCTTTCTGCCACCAAATCCGCCGTAGCACGGAATGGCGCGTCCGGTTCGGTATGATGCACCGCCACCAAACAAACGGCTTGCAGCTCGATCCGGCCTTTCCATTCTTGCCGCATCTCGCGGAAGACAGGCCAGGAAATTTCCGCTTGCGGAATAATGCTGTCGAGATGGGTTCGGATCGCCTTGGTTCCGTGGGCATAGGCACAGCGCAGGGAAAAATCCATCCGCCGCTGCACATCATCGGCGTTCCAATTCGCGCTGCGATCCTCTGCCACCGCATTTAGCGCGCCATCAAAAGTACCATTCGGGTTCGGCTTGCGCGGCCAGATATGGCCTTTATCCAGATGCGTATGCATATCGATGAAAGCGGGCATCACCATAGCCCGTTTCATATCAATGACCGTCTTTGTCGGTTCTTCGGTCATTTTGCCGTTTTTGATCGACAAATCGAGATTATAGAAATAACCGGGCATCCCCACCAAACAGGCTGGAACTGTTAGGTTTTTCAGGGTGATCGGACCTTTGGGAAGGGTGCGGAAGGGTGTCATCTTTCTCGGCTCACTGCGCTTTCATGCCATTTATGCAAAAGCATATGGCTTAGCAGAGACAAAGCGGCAAAGAGCACCACCCCCATCGCTGCAATCATCGACAGCGCGGCAAACATCCGCGCAATATTCAAACGATAGCCCGCCTCTTGGATCCGCGCGGCGAGCCCCGCGCCCACGCCCCCAGTACCGGCCACCAGTTCCGCCACCACCGCGCCGATCAAACTCAGACCGCCGGCGATTTTCAGACCACCCAGGAAATAGGGCAAGGCAGAGGGCAGCTCTAACACCCAAAGCCTTTGCCAGCGGGTGGCGCCATAGATCCGAAACAGGTCGCGCAGATTATGATCGACCGAGTTCAGCCCCAGGGTCGTCGAGCTAAGCACCGGAAAGAACGCCACAATCCAGGCGCAAAGCAGCATGCCCGCAATCTTGCTATCCACGTAGATAAAGATCAAAGGCGCGATCGACACGACCGGGGTCACCTGCAAGATCACCGCAAACGGGTAAAAGGACATCTCGATCATCTTCGATTGATTGAAAATAATCGCCAGCCCCGCACCGCCAATCACCGCCAAAACCAAGGCCATCAATGTGGTGCGCGCAGTGAGTTTTGCGGCATCATACAGAATTGGCCAATCATTTGTCAGGCTATCCCAAACACGGTCCGGCCCCGGCAGAATATAATGCGGGATTTCATTCCAAGTGACGATCCGATCCCAAAGCCAGAGCGACGCCAAAAGCACCACCAAAGGTAACATATATTTCGCAATGGTTTCAATGCGTTTCGCGCGAATGCGCTGAGATTCTTCGCGGTCCAGGCTGGGGGGGCTTTGGGTCATTGAACCAGTTTCAGTGCTAACAGCGCTCATGCGGCTTCCCCGGATTTACCCATTTCAATCGCCCGATGCAGCGCATCCGACGCCGCCCGGCAATGGGCCGCATATTCATTGGAGGTGCGGAAATCTTCGCTCCGCGGATAGGGTTCATTCACTTGAACCTCTTCAATCACCCGCCCCGGACGAGCCGCCATGACAATGATCCGGTCCGACAGAAACACAGATTCAAATACCGAATGAGTCACGAAAATCACGGTGCAGCCGACCCGTTCTTTCAGGGCAAGCAGATCATTATTCAGCTTGAACCGGGTGATTTCATCCAGCGCAGCGAAGGGTTCATCCATTAAGATTAAGCGCGGATGGGTCACCATGGCCCGCGCAATCGAGACGCGCATTTTCATGCCGCCCGATAATTCACGAGGATAGGCGTTTTGAAACTTCTCCAGCCCAACCAGGCTAAGTGACTCTAGAATAACGTCTTTTACCTGTGCATAGGATTTGCCACGCAGCCGAAACGGCAGATAGACATTTTGCGCCACGGTGGCCCAGGGCATCAAAGTCGGCTCTTGGAACACCACGCCTAAATCGCCCTGACCATGCGCGCCGCTCCAAGCGATGCGCCCCGAGGTGGGGGTCATCAGATCAGCAATCAGCCGCAAAGCCGTGGATTTGCCGCAACCGGATGGGCCAAGCAGGGAAATGAAATCCCCCTGCCCGACCGAAAGCGACATCCCATCCAAGGCAACTACCGAGCCTGCGAAGGTCTTGTTCACATTATCCAAAGAGAGCAGCGGCTTACGCTGCCCAAGTGGCGGCAAAATCGTCATAGCGGTTCCGTAAAGATTGTAGCCGCCGGGGACAAATCCGGCGGCCTATCGCTTAATTGGCAGGTTTCAGATCCATGCCGACGCCGGAATTGGCAAAAGTGACATCCAAAGCGGCCTGCCAATCGATGCCGTCTTCGATCACCCCCGCTTTGACCATCTTGTTGTAGAAGTCCTCCACCTTATCGGTAGTGATCGCGCCAATCCCCAATTCAAGCGCATCGCCGCTATCCACGATGCCCTCGCTCAGCATTTTAGAAATTGCATAGGCGATTTTGTCTTCGGTCATATCAGGGTTATCGGCAATGATCATCGCATTGGCCGCGGAATTGTCGCCGTAAAGGTAATTATACCACCCCTTGATCGAGCCCTCGACAAAGCATTTCACCTGCTCGGGCTTAGACGCGATTGTGTCCGCCATGGTTTCAACGGTAGTGGCATAAGTCGAATAGCCCGCATCCGCGATCAGGAAAACATTCGGGGTAAAGCCGCCTTCTTTTTCAACAAGATACGGCTCGGAGCTAAGGTAACCTTGCATACCCATTTTACTATCCGCCAGGAAGGGCGCGGGGTTAAATGTATAGGGCACGCGCTGCTCAGCGGTGAAGCCCCATTCCGCGATCATCCACTGGTAATAGCTGGCATAGCCATTATCACCGATCAGCAAAGTCAGATCCTTCAGCTCTTCCCAGCTATCGGCCTCGCCCGGATGGGCAATGATCACTTGCGGGTGTTTTTGGAAAATCGCGGCAACCGAGACAACTGGGATGCCCTCTTTCACGGCGTTGAAGGCCTGAAGCATGTCACCGCCCATATGGTAGTCAATCTTCCCGGCCAGCATCAGCGCGCGGTTATTGACCTGGGGCCCGCCGGGCACAATGGTCACATCCAAGCCGCAAGCTTCATAGGTCCCATCCGCTACAGACTGGTAAAACCCGCCATGTTCGGCCTGGGCCAACCAGTTGGTTCCGAAAGAAACGGACTCCGTTGCTTGGGCCATGGATGCTGCGAGCAGTCCGAAAGTTGCTGTTACCAAACTCCGCTTTGTCATGCCGGGGTCTCCTGTTGGACAGTTTTGGGTCATTTTGCCTGCAGCATCGCGATGAGCCCTCAAAGCGGGAAGCCCAAAACCGCGAAACACCGGCGAAATTGATCGGATTCCGGGCAATAATCAAGTGACCGCCTAAAAAATCAACACCAACTATGGAAAAAACTGGGCCAAGTTGGGTTTTGACGTCAGAGATTAAGGAAAGCTCCCCTTGTCCAAGGCCACCAAATGCGCAGTTTGATCCCGAATACTATCGCTCCTCCCTTCGCGCGCTATGCTCATGGGGTGGAAGTTCCCCCCGGCGCGCGTTGGGTCGCAACTTCTGGTCAGCTCGGTTTGGCGCGGGATGGATCAATTCCAGATGCAGTTTTTGACCAAGCAATGATCTGTTTCGAAAATATTGCGCAAATTTTGGCCGATGCAGATATGTCCGCAAAAAATATAGTGCGGTTAAACGCCTTTGTCACCGATCGTGCGCATATGTCCGGATATATGAAAGCGCGCGATGCTTGGCTGGCCGAAATCGCCCATTTGCCCGCCTCTACCTTGATGATTGTTTCC
>JBMYSZ010000034.1:0-22992 GCA_049603835.1 Mangrovicoccus sp. | reverse complement strand
AGCCCGCGCGGCCCTTGGCTTAAATCCGCCGGAAGGTCAGATAATGCGGCACCCGACCTTCGCCCAGCGCCTTTTGCTCATAGCGCGTGGAATACCAATCGCCCCAGGGCTCGCGCCAGTCCTGCGGCCCCTTAGCCAACCACTCAAATTCCGGTCGCGGCAATAGCTGCTCTAAGCTCTGGCGCACATAATCGGGAATATCCGTGGCAATCCGAAAAATCGCTCCGGGCTTCAATGCCTGCGCCAGCGGGTCCAGAAATTCCGGGGTTACAAAGCGCCTCCGATGATGGCGCTTTTTCGGCCAAGGATCAGGATAAAGCAAAAAGGCCCGGTCAATTGACGCATCCGGCAACACATCGAACAAATCGCGCACATCGCCCGGATGCACCGCCAGATTGCGCACCCCTGCCCGGCGCACCTTGCCCAGCAGCATGGCCACACCGTTGATATAGGGCTCGCAGCCGATGATCCCCACATCTGGATTGCTCGCGGCCTGATGCACCATATGCTCGCCGCCGCCAAAGCCAATCTCTAGCCAAACCGGTTTTTCACCAAACCGCGCTCCCAGATCCAAAGCCTGTCGCTGCGGGTTTTCTTCCCAAGTGATACCGGGCCATCCCAGCTCGGCCATATCCTCGCGCAGATAGGTTTTCTGACTATCCTTCAGCCCCTTGCCACGACGCCGCCCATAAAAATTCCGAAATGGCGCGCCGTTCACATGGCGGGTCTTCGGCGGGACATCACTGGGCATTCGGGCCTCCAAGCAGATAATTTCGCTCAAACCAAGCCACTGCCTGGGTCGAGCGCAAAATAACACAGCGCGGCCGCCCCTCTTCTTTACAAAGCTCAATCAGGCGCAGCACTTTCAGGCGGCCGTTTTGCTCATATTCACGGGCATAGCGCAAGAACTCGGGGTCAAATCTCTCGACACAGCCCTTAGGCATTTCCGCCCGCGCCCGGCCATAATTGCGCAAAATGCGCCAATAGATCCGCCACATGCGTAGCCCGGTTGGCAAATCGATAAAGATGATCAGCTGAGCCCGATGGCTGCGCGACAGCCAAACATGGCTATAATTGCCGTCTATCACCCATTTCGGCGCTGCAATCGCCTGGTCATGATCATGGCGGAACTCTTCTGCCGGGCGTTCTTGCCAATCCGGGCCAAAGAAAAGCCGGTCAAGATATATGACCGGCAAACCGGCCCGCGCGCCAAATTTGCGGGCCAAAGTCGATTTTCCAGATCCAGGGCCACCGAGGATCATGACCCGCTCATAGCCTGCCATGATCCCTGCCCCTTTAGCCTTAGAGAGCGGCTTTCAGCGCATCGGCCAGATCGGTACGCTCCCATGAGAAGCCGCCATCCGCCTCTGCCGCGCGGCCGAAATGGCCATAAGCGGCGGTGCGCTGATAGATGGGCTTATTCATCTCCAAATGGGTGCGGATGCCGCGCGGGCTCAGATCCATGACCTTCGGGATCGCCGCCTCAATCGCCGCTTCATCCACTTCGCCGGTACCGTCCGTATCCACATAGATCGACAGCGGCTTGGACACACCAATCGCATAGCTCAGCTGCACGGTGCAGCGATGGGCCAGGCCACCAGCCACGATATTCTTGGCCAGATAGCGCGCCGCATAAGCCGCCGAACGGTCCACCTTGGTCGGGTCTTTGCCGGAAAACGCACCGCCACCATGAGGCGCCGCGCCGCCATAGGTATCGACGATGATCTTACGACCGGTCAGACCCGCATCCCCATCCGGGCCACCGATCACGAATTTACCGGTCGGGTTCACCCACCATTCCGTTTTCTCAGTCAGCCAGCCATCAGGCAGCTGCTCTTTGATGTAAGGCTCTACAATCGCGCGCACATCATCAGAGCTCAGATCCGGGTCCATATGCTGGGTCGACAGCACCAGAGATGTCACCTCAACCGGCATGCCATTTTCATAGCGCAAGGTCAGCTGAGATTTCGCATCCGGGCCAAGCTTGGGCTCTGTGCCATTCTTACGCACTTCCGCCAGACGGCGCAGGATCGCATGGGCATAGCTGATCGGAGCGGGCATCAGCTCGGGCGTTTCATTCACCGCATAGCCAAACATGATGCCTTGGTCGCCTGCGCCTTCGTCTTTGTCGGCAGCAGCATCGACACCTTGGGCAATATGCGCCGATTGCTCATGCAGCAGATTGGTGACTTCAACAGTGTTCCAGTGGAACTTGTCCTGCTCATAGCCAATGTCTTTGATACAGTCGCGGGCGATCTCTTCGATTTTGCCCATATAGTCTTTCAGCTTGGATTGATCGGACAAACCGATTTCGCCACCGATGACCACGCGGTCAGTTGTTGCAAAGGTTTCACAGGCGACCCGCGCTTCGGGCTCCTCCGCGATCAATGCGTCTAGCACGGCATCGGAAATCCGATCACATAGCTTATCGGGATGCCCTTCCGACACGGACTCGGAGGTGAAAATATAGTTCTGGCGGGACATGAGAAGTGCTCCATTAGGGATTAATCCACCACGTCAGGAAGCCGTTGTGGTGGTGATTAGCCCCGCTAACCTTGTGGCGGGGAAAAGTCCATTGGGTTTCATGCCACATAGTAAGGCAATGGTTATTTGCCACGCCTTCTGCGGCGCCAAGCGATGCATTTATTGGCAATCTCGAATAGGAGCAGACCAATAGGACTAAAAACAAAGATATCGACCAGCCCTGCCCTTATGGGATAGAGCCCCGCATCTTTGGTCACGGGCGGCAAGGCGAGGTCGATAAAGCCCTCTTGCCCCATGGGGATTTGCGCAACCACACGCCCCATGCCATCGATCACCGCCGAAATCCCGGTATTAGCCGAGCGCAGCAGTGGCACGCCCTGCTCCATGGCGCGCATGCGAGCCAGTTGCAGATGCTGCTGCGGGCCAGCAAAAGTGCCAAACCAGGCGTCATTGGTCACCTGCAAGATCCAATCGCCATCTTTCCAATCACGGTAATTGGCATATTGCCAAAATATCGCCTCATAACAGATCAGCGGCGCCACCCGCCCCAATTCACCAAGATCGAGCCGTTCCGCCCCCGCCCCTGGTGAAAACGCCCCCAAACTATCCGTAGCGAGGCCAAAGATCCCGAACCGATCCAGCAAAGCCGCGCCAGGCATATATTCGCCAAAGGGCACCAGGTGATGCTTGTCATAAACCGCCTCGGTCCAGCCATCGGCCGGGATTAGGGCCAGGGAATTGCGCAGCTCAGCCCCTTCGAAACGCTGCGCCCCGGCAAGCACAGTGGCACCTTGGGCGGCCTCTGCAATCATCAGATCCGCATCGGGATTGGACCCCAGCAGATAGGGCAGCGAGACTTCGGGCCAGAGTATCACATCCGGTCGAGGATCAGAGCCCGCCGCCGTCAAAGCCAACTTGCGTTGCCAAAACTCAGTTATGTAGCCCGACTCCCATTTCAGATCTTGGGCCTCATTGGGTTGGATGATGCGCAGCCGCATGGCATCGCCCGCCTGCTCGCTCGCGGCTAATTTCGCGTCATAGGCCCGGATATCTCGCGCCTGGACATAGCCAAGCCCCACAGGCACAGCCAAGGCAAGGCAGAAGACTAGCATAGACTTTGCAAAACTGACGGAGCGCCAACGCGACCGCGGTGTAAATCCCAAGAGCCGCAGCCCGAAACGCGCCAACCACAGCAGATAGAGCGCCGCGAGACTGCCCCAAAACGGCCCGGCACTTATGGCGATGGCCAGGGGCGTTTCCAGGAGCACACCATAGAGCGGCGCCCAAGGGAAGCCGGTGAAGATCCATCCGCGCAGCAATTCAGCGCTTAGCAAAGCCGCGATGACTGTGACCCGCGACAGGGATTTCCCATTGGAGCGGAGCAAATGAGCCATAGCCCCCGCCACGCCCCAAAATAGCGACAGACCGCCCACCATCAGGATCAAAGCAAAAGGCGCCATCCAGCCATGGCGGACCGGATCGACGAAAAAGGGCTCGACAATCCAATGCAGGACCAGGGCGAAATAGCCGGTGCCAAACCACCAACATAGCGCAAAGCTGCGACGCCAATTTCCTTGGGCAAGCGCTTGGGCGTGGAAGGCAAAGACCAGCCCAAAAAGCCCCAGCAAGGACAATAGCGGGAGGTTAAATGGCGGCTGACCTAATCCCGTAAGGGCGCCTAACCCCGCCATACTCCAGGGATAGGCGACAAGAATGCGCCGCAGCTGCGGGATTTTGCGTAAGCTCCCAAAGCGCCGCGCTGTCATGAGGATGCCCTTTCAGTGTAACCCCAGGGCCTATGCCACAGCCGTGCGAGACGCGAAACTCTGCCATAGGATCCTTTGTGATCACAAATTACTCACCAGCTTCTGCAAGGGCATCAGCATCGGTTATACGCACGCGCAGGCGTTTGATGCGGCGGGGATCCGCCTCCATCACTTCGAATTCAACGCCGGCTTCGGGATGCGGCACCACCTCGCCCCGAGCGGGCACACGCTGGGTCAGGACAAAGACCAACCCGCCAAGCGTGTCGATTTCGTCATCATCGGATCCATTTCGCAAGCGACGGCCGATTGCGGTTTCGAATTCTTCCAAAGGCGCGCGCGCCAGGGCCAAGAAGCATCCCGGCGCCTCTTCGCGCCATGGCAGGACTTCCGCCTCGTCATGTTCATCTTCGATCTCACCGATCACCTGTTCGATCAGATCCTCGATAGTAACCAAGCCATCCGTGCCGCCATATTCATCAATGACCAAAGCCATATGCATGCCTTGGGTCTGCATTTTTTGCAGCAGCACCCCGATAGGCATGGAGGGTGGTGCGTAAAGCATCGGCCGCAGCAGGCTGCGCAAATTGAACTGGGCATTATGGCCGTTAAAGCCGAATTTCAGCGCCAGATCTTTCAGATGCACCATGCCCAGCGGATTATCGAGCGTGCCTTCATAGACCGGCAGACGCGTAAAGCCGCTAGAACGGAACAGGGAAATCAGGTCTTCGCGGCTGCACTCTACATCGACAGCGGCAATTTCGGCTTTTGGCACGGCCACATCATCCACCCGCATACGGGCAAGATTGGAAAGGCCAAGCTTGGGGGTATCAACCGGCGCGGGCGGCGCAATAGAGGCATCGCTTGGCGCGGTTTTTTCTCTCTGCCAAAGGGGCAGCAAACGAGTGATTAAACTATCCGACGACCAACCGGTCGTTCGACTAGGCTCCGGTGATGGTTCCGGCGCGCTTTCGGCTTCGCCCATATTTCCTTTCCATATTGCGGGCTGCTATCACCCAACGTCAGTATATGGGTCTGAAATCCCCATTTTTGCAAGTATTTCGACTTCGAGCCCCATCATCAATGTGGCGTCTTGGTCATCTATGTGGTCATAGCCCAAAAGATGTAACACTCCGTGCACAAGCAAATGGCTGAGATGCGATTTTACCGGGCAATTTGCGGCTTGGGCTTCGGCCTGACAAATTTCATAGCCAATTGCGATATCGCCCAATTCCTGCGGCATGTCTGGGCTGCCGGGCAATGGCGGTTCTGGGCTATCGCCGGGCTGCTCCGCGGCGCGTTCTTCGCTAGGCCAGGACAGGACATTGGTGGGGCGCGGCTTATCGCGGAAAGACCCGTTCAGCTCGGCCATGCGCGCATCATCACAGCCCAATAGGCTGATCACAAACCCCGTCGCGGGCAGATCCAGATGAGCAAGCACAGCGCAGGCCGCTGCCTCGGCCAGATCTTCTAGGCCAAGCGCGTCCCAGCGGTCGTCTTCAAGACAGGTTTCAACCAGTTGCATCATCCGCAGCGTCATAAGCGCGAATGATTGCGGCGACCAGGGGGTGCCTTACGACATCGGCAGCGGTGAAGTAATTAAAGGAAATCCCCTTCACCCCTTTTAGCAAATTCTCGGCATCCTTGAGCCCGCTTTGCACGCCGCGCGGCAGGTCCACCTGGCTGCGGTCGCCGGTGATGACCATGCGCGAGCCCTCCCCCAGGCGGGTCAGGAACATTTTCATCTGCATCGTCGTGGCGTTTTGCGCCTCATCGAGGACAACAAAGGCATTGGACAAGGTTCGCCCACGCATAAAGGCTAAGGGGGCGATTTCGATCTTTTTCGCTTCGCGCAGTTTGCCCACATCTTTGGCGCCCAAGAAATCATTCAGCGCGTCATAAAGCGGCTGCATATAGGGATCGACTTTTTCCTCTTGGCTGCCTGGTAGAAAGCCCAAACGCTCGCCAGCCTCAACCGCAGGGCGGCTTAGGATCAGCCGGTCCACATGACCTGCGGCAAACATCGACACGCCCACCGCAACAGCCAGATAGGTTTTGCCAGTGCCCGCAGGACCGATCCCAAAGGCGAGTTCGTTTTTGTAGAGCGATTGCACATAGGCTTTTTGCGCATCGGTGCGGGGACGGATGACTTTCTTACGGGTCTCGATTTCCAACGCACCGCCGCCAAACATTTCCATTTGCTCAGGCCCCTGCGGTAATGTCATGCGCATGCGCAAAGCGCCGTCGATATCGCCGGGCTCTAACACCTGGCCCTTTTCGAGCCGCTCATAAAGCCCATCCAGGACTTCGGCACCGCGACGGCGAGAGGCCTCTTCGCCCATCAAAGCCAGCTGGTTGCCACGTCGCAAAATCTGCAGCGATAAAGAATGCTCGATTTGTGCAAGATTGCGGTCATATTCACCGCATAGATCGACCAGCAATCGATTATCAGGATACTCAAGAATGGTTTCGACGGCGTCCACAGCATCAGAGCTATGTGGCAAGGCGCTAACAGGCAATCAGCTGCTCTCCCTTTAGCGAAGATCTTTAAGACAGCCTGCGCGAAGCCGGGGCATTTTGGCAAGGCCCCTGCGCAATTCTTCATCGAATTGCCATAATCCGCCGCACAAAGAAACGGCGAAACGGCGTGACAGCACTGAGTTCAGAGTAGGATGGGCAATATGCCCATCATTCTGGTCGGGTTTTCGCAGCGATGGGCAAAATGCCCATCCTACACTAAGCGGCCCTTCAGGGAATTGGGGGCGGCCTCGACAATATCGACCCGCGCGATATCGCCCAGCAAAGCTTCGGGCGCTTCCACATGGACCGCTTGCAGATATTCCGATTTACCCACCAGCTGCCCGTCTTGCCGACCGGGCTTCTCAAACAGCACCGAAGCCTGCTTGCCGACCATCGCCTCTTGGGCTGCAGTTTGCTGCGATTTTAGCAATTCTTGCAGCTGATAAAGCCGCTCGCTGGCCAGATCCGCTGGGATCATCTTTTCATCTTTTTCCGCCGCAGGGGTGCCTGGGCGTGGCGAATACTTAAAGGAATAGGCCTGACCATAGCCCACTGCCCGCACCAGATCCATCGTATCCGCGAAATCCTGATCGGTTTCGCCGGGGAAGCCCACAATGAAATCCCCCGAGAGCAGCAAATCAGGCCGCGCCGCGCGCAGCCGCTCGATCAGCGCCAAATAATCCGCCGCTGTATGTTTGCGGTTCATGGCTTTCAAAATCCGATCCGAGCCCGACTGCACCGGCAAATGCAAATAGGGCATCAGCTTGGCGCAGGTCCCATGAGCCTCGATCAGAGCCTCATCCATGTCATTGGGATGCGAGGTGGTAAAGCGGATCCGGTCAAGCCCATCGATCTCGGCCAATTCCCAGATCAGCCGCGCCAAGCCCCAGCTGCCACCCTCGCCCGCACCGTGATAGGCATTCACATTCTGGCCCAGCAGGGTGATTTCCCGCACCCCGCGCTCCACCAAATCCCGCGCCTCGCCCAGGATTCGCGCCACAGGTCGGCTGACCTCTGCTCCCCGCGTATAAGGCACAACGCAAAAGGCGCAGAATTTATCGCAGCCCTCTTGCACGGTCAAAAAGGCGGTCGGCCCGCGCTTTGCCTTTGGACGCGCCGCGAGATGGTCGAATTTATCCTCTTCGGGGAAATCCGTATCCAGCGCCTTTTTGCCCGCCCGCGCTTTGGCTTCGAGCTCTGGCAAACGGTGATAAGCTTGCGGCCCCACCACCAAATCCACCAAAGGCTGGCGCGCGATGATCTCGGTCCCTTCGGCCTGAGCGACACAGCCCGCTACCCCCATCACCAAATCCGGATTATCCAGCTTGAGGTTCTTAAACCGCCCCAGCTCGGAATAGACCTTCTCGGCCGCCTTTTCGCGGATATGGCAAGTATTGAGCAGAATCATATCTGCCTCTTCCGGGGTCTCAGTGGCCTCATAACCCTGGCCCGCCAAAGCCTCGCCCATGCGCTCACTGTCATAGACATTCATCTGGCAGCCATAGGTTTTGATATAGAGCTTCTTACGGTCAGCCATCGCGCCAGTCCTTTGAGGGGCAGTCAATATCGGAGAATTCAGCGCCGATACACGGTTTCGCCCCTCGGCTCAACGGGGATTGGTGAAAATCCACCCAAGAACAAACCAGGAAAGGCCAAAGACCAGCCCAGGCTAGGCCCCTATTAACCAAGTTTCTCTAGGGCGAAACCCATGCAGTATCGCAGCTTTGCTCAGCTCTTGCGAAATCTCGACCGCCCGGCGCGGCGCGGGCCGCTGGCTATGGTCTTGGTCCAAGACGAATTCGCCCTGACCGAAACCTTGGCCCATTTGGCAAAGCTCGGCTTTGCCCGGCTGGTGGTCTTGGGCGAGCGGCCAAGGGGGAAAACCAATCTGCCAATCTTAACTGCTCCCTATGATACCCATAAACCCGGCGCTTTTGCCCTTGCCTATTCTGCCTTGGCAGACCGAGTTGCGGGGGCCTGGCTCTTTGGCTGCTGGAATGGCGAATTTCTATATTTTCCCTATTGCGACAGCCGAACCATCGGCGATCTGACCAGCTTTGCCGCGGATGAGCGGCGGCGCGCCATTGGCGGCGTGGTGGTCGATGTCTTTCCCCAAAACTTGGCGCAACTCTCAGGGGGGACGCAAAACACCGTTTGGGTCGATCATCTGGGCTATAGCTTTGCCGATCCTTCGCCTGCGACTAGCGCAACCCCTACCCCGCTATTTGGTGGGCTGCGCGAAAGGCTCTCCACCGGGCGCGCCGCCGCAGACCGCATCGACCGCTCTTTAATTATTCGCGCCACATCCGGGGCAGAGCTAGGCCCAGACGGCATCTGGTCCGATCCGGACTTAAATAGCCGCCATTGCCGTTGGCATCACAGCCCCACGGCGGTTTTGGCCTCTTACCGGATGGCTTTGTGGCATGCCGCGCGATCGGATCGGGCATTCCAAGATTTGGTTTGGCCGGGGGCAACTCAACTGACCTGGAGTGCCAAACAATTCAGCGAATTGGGCATGATGGAACCCGGGCAATGGGTCTGACACCGCGTGCTAGTTTGAAAAATCGCCTTAATTCGACTTTTCACGCAGGCGAATAACCACCTCGACCCGAGAGATTTCCATGCCTTCCGGTGGCTCTGGCAGGGCGGAGATTTTCAGATCATTCGCCGGAGCATCCGTTAAAGACGCCTGGTTTTCCCAGTAGAAATGCGGATGCTCATCCGTGCGCGTGTCGAAATAGGACTTCGTCCCATCCACGGTCACTTCCTGCATCAAACCCGCTTCGCAAAAGGCGCGCAGAGTATTGTAAACCGTTGCTAATGCTACCTTTTCCCCACGATCACAGGCAGAGGCATAAAGCCCCTCTGCGCTCACATGCCGGTTTTTGCCATCGCCCACCAGCAAAGCCGCAAGGGTCAGACGCTGGCGCGTTGGCCGCAATCCGCCTTTTTCTAACCATTGGGTCGCGCGTTGAGTTCGCTGGTCGCTCATGACAAGTGGTTTCCTAGCTTTGGTAAGACATGTAATAGATGGGATGGGTTGAATGCAAATGAATTCCCAAAAAACCATCACACAAGATTAGCCATCCCAGCACTCTTGCTAATGCCGGAATTGCGATGCTAGACACCGCGGACACGAAAAAATACTAGGAAGGACAAGGCTGAATGGCCGATTTTCCATCGCAATTTGACAAGGAAGGCTTGTTAAAATGCGCCCGAGGGGAACTTTTTGGTCCTGGGAACCCACAATTGCCGATGCCGCCCATGCTTATGGTGGACCGGGTGAACGAAATTTCCGCCGATGGAGGAGAGCATGGCAAAGGTCATGTCCTAGCGGAATTCGATATCACACCTGATTTGTGGTTCTTTGAGTGCCATTTTATTGGGGATCCAGTGATGCCGGGCTGTTTGGGCCTGGATGGTCTGTGGCAGCTCACTGGCTTTAACCTTGGCTGGCGCGGCATGTTGGGTCGTGGTCGGGCGCTTGGGGTCGGCGAGGTGAAATTCACCGGCATGATCACGCCTGAAACCAAGAAAATCACATATATCATCGACTTCACCCGTGTGATCGACCGCAAACTGAAACTCGGCATTGCCGATGGTCGTATCCTGGCTGACGATCAAGAAGTGTTCTCCGCGCAAGGCATGCGCGTTGGTCTCTTCACCGATTAAGCCTAACGGAAAGCCGAAAGGAGCCCGCCTATGCGCCGTGTCGTAATTACCGGGATTGGTGTTATTTCGCCTTTGGGCATCACCGCCCAAGAGGTGTCGGAAAGTCTTCGCCTTGGCCGTTCTGGTATCAAATACCAAGAGCAATATGCCGAGCTGGGCTTTCGCAGTCAGATTGCTGGCGTGCCGGATATCGATCTGACCGAAGCCGTGGATAAGCGTCAGCTGCGCTTTATGGGGCCGACTGCGGCCTATGCCTATTTGGCGATGCAACAAGCGATTGCTGATAGCGGCCTGACCGATGCCGAAGTCTCGAATGAGCGCACCGGCCTGATCGCGGGCTCTGGCGGGCCTTCTACCTCGAATTTCTTGACCGCTTTTGATGCGGTCCGGGAAAAAGGCGCGCCCAAGCGGATGGGGCCTTTCATGGTCACCCGCTGCATGAGCTCGACGGTTTCGGCCTGTCTGGCCACGCCGTTTAAGATCAAAGGCCTCAACTACTCGATCACCTCGGCCTGCTCCACTTCGTTGCATTGCATCGGCAATGCCGCAGAGCAGATCCAATTCGGCAAGCAAGATGTTATGTTTGCTGGCGGCGGCGAAGAGGTTGATTGGACGCTGAGCTGTCTCTTTGACGCGATGGGCGCCATGTCGTCGAAATATAACGACACACCGGAACAGGCCTCCCGCCCCTTCGACAAAACCCGCGATGGTTTTGTGATCTCGGGCGGCGGCGGTATGGTTGTGCTCGAAGAGCTGGAACATGCCAAAGCGCGCGGCGCGAAAATCTATGCCGAAGTCACCGGCTTTGGGGCAACCTCGGACGGGGCGGATATGGTCGCGCCTTCGGGCGAAGGCGGTATGCGCGCCATGAAACAAGCCCTGGCCACGATTGGCGACCGCAAGGTTGACTATATCAACGCCCATGGCACTTCGACCCCTGCGGGCGATGTGGTGGAAGTCGAAGCGATCCGCGAAGTTTTCGGCGAAGGCAATGTGCCGCCGATTTCCTCGTCGAAATCGCTTGCGGGCCATAGCCAAGGCGCCACCGGAGCGCTGGAAGCGATCTATACGCTTTTGATGATGGAAGGCCGCTTTATCCAAGGCTCCGCCAATATCACAGAGCTGGATCCAGGCATCCAACCGGGTGAAATCGCCACCGAGACCCGCGAAGATGTGGATATCGACACGGCGCTTTCCAATAGTTTCGGCTTTGGCGGCACCAATGCCACAGCCATTTTCAGCAAGTATCACGGATAAGTCCCATGGCAGAACTCTTGACCGGGAAACGCGGCCTTGTAATGGGGGTCGCAAATGAGCGCTCGATCGCTTGGGGGATTGCCAAAGCCATGGCAGCTGAGGGCGCGGAGCTTGCTTTTAGCTATCAGGGCGAAGCTTTCGGCAAACGGGTGCAGCCTCTGGCGGAAAGCGTGGGCAGCTCGCTTTTGGTGGATGTGGATGTCACCAATGACGAAAGCTTAGACGCCTGCTTTGGCAAGCTCGAAGCCGAATGGGGCAAGCTCGATTTCCTGGTCCATGCCATTGCCTTTTCCGACAAAGCGGAGCTTAGCGGTCGCTTTATCAATACCAGCCGCGATAATTTCCAAAATTCGCTGTCGATCTCTTGCTATTCGCTGATCGATGTGGCGCGCCGGGCTACGCCCTTGATGAGTGATGGCGGCACGATCTTGACCCTGACCTATCAGGGCTCAAACCGCGTGACGCCCTTCTATAATGTCATGGGTGTTGCGAAAGCCGCGTTAGAAAGCACCGTGCGCTATTTGGCCAATGATCTGGGCAATGAAAAAATCCGCGTCAATGCGATCAGCCCAGGCCCGATGAAAACTCTTGCCGGGGCAGCTATTGGCGGCGCGCGGAAAACCTATCGCATGACCGAAGCCAATGCCCCTTTGCGGTCCAATGCGACCCTAGAGGCGGTTGGCGGCACAGCGGTCTATTTGGCTTCGGATTATGGCGCTTGCACCACTGGCGAAATCGTCAATGTGGATGGCGGGTTCCATGTTCTGGGCATGCCGCAACCTGAAAATCTGTAAAACATAAAACAAATTTAGGGCGAGATTTAGTGTCTCAGCCCTTCGATTTGACATGAGTTCTTTTCCGAGGCGGTTTACGACATTAATAATTCGGTAAAGCACGGCGGGGAGAGCGCATAGCGCGGAGGGACCGTCGGAGGAGAGCTGAGCCATGTCTACGACACCTTGCGTTGTTTTTGACGCTTATGGCACCCTATTTGATATCGCCGCCGCAGCCCGATCTGCGGCCGTGGGGGAAGAATGCCTAGCCAAAATTTGGCCAAAATTATCAACGGATTGGCGGGTTAAGCAGCTAGAATATACATGGCTGCGCTCGCTAATGGGCGTGCATGCGGATTTCTGGCAAGTCACCCAAGATGCGCTGGATTGGGCGTTAGAGGCTAATGGGCTGGATAAACCCGGCCTACGCGACAAGCTGTTAGAGCTTTATCGCGAGCTAGAACTTTATCCCGGTGCAGAAAAACTTTTGGCAAAGCTGAAAAAAGAAGAGATCCCGGTGGCGATCTTGTCCAATGGCGCGCCAGAAATGCTATCTGATGCGGTCACGAAAGCTGGCATCGGCGATATGGTCGATATGATCCTAAGCGCTGAGGATGCGGGCATTTATAAGCCCAATGCCCAGGTTTATGATCTGGTAACCTCGAAATTCGAATGCCCGCGCTCTGAAATTCTGTTTATCTCGTCCAATGGTTGGGATGTGGCGGGTGCGTCGCATTATGGGTTCCGCACGGTTTGGGTGAACCGCTTTAATGCACCGGTAGAGCGCCTGCCCGCCAAACCTGGCATGATCACCGAAGACCTGGACGGGCTGCATAAATTCGCCCGCAAATTCTTGCGCAAGCGCCATAGTGCGGCCGCGCAGGTGGGGCAGACCGAATATTTCGAAAACCCCGAAGGCCTGCGCCTTGCCTATCGTGACACCAAAACCGAGGGGCCTGTTCTGCTCTGCCTGGCCGGGCTGACGCGAAATATGGCGGATTTCGATTTCGTCGCCCGTGATTTCGCGGATAAAGCCCGCATTCTGCGCCTCGATACGCGCGGGCGCGGTGAAAGTGACTGGGACCCTGATTATCTGAATTACAATCTGATCCGAGAAAGCCGCGATGCGATCGCTCTGCTCGATCATTTGGGTCTAGAAAAAGCGGCGATTCTTGGCACATCCCGCGGCGGGTTGATTGCCATGGCCTTAGCCGCTGGGTCAAAGCAACGACTCACTGGGATCTGCCTGAATGATATCGGGCCGGAAATCGAACCGGAGGGGTTGGCCTTTATTGCCTCTTACCTCGGCAACCGCCCAAAGGCCGCGACTTACGAGGAAGCCACTGAAAACTTCGTCAACTCTACCGCCGAAAAATTTCCCGGCGTCCCTGCCGAGCGCTGGCGGCTGCATACGGAGCGGATCTATTACCCCGCCTCGGATGGGTTGGATCTGCGCTATGATGCGCTGTTGCGGAAATCGATCATGGAGCAGTCCGCCACGGATGCGATCCAGGATATGTGGATGCTGTTTGACGCTATGGAAGGGCTTCCCCTTGGGCTTATTCGCGGCGAAAACTCCGATATCCTTTCGGCGAAGACTGCGGAGCAAATGCATAAAAGGCGCCCGGATATGATCTATCGCGAAGTGCCCAATCGCGGCCATGTGCCGTTTTTGGATGAGCCTGACGCGCAGGCCGTTATTGCCGAGTTTTTGACCAAGTTGCCGGAGTGACCTGATGACCCCAGACGCGATTGAAGCCGCCGCCGAAAGATTGCGGGGCCATGCTCGCGTGACCCCGCTGCTCAATAACCCGGCTTTGGACGAAATCGCGGGGCGCCCGGTTTGGGTAAAGGCCGAATGCCTGCAACACACAGGCGCCTTCAAATATCGCGGCGCTCGGTCGGCAATCTCGCTTTTGTCGCCGGATATTTTGGCCAAAGGCATCACTGCGCGTTCTTCGGGCAATCATGCTCAGGCTGTGGCGCGGGTCGCGCGGGAATTTGGCACAAGCGCAGTCATCGTGATGCCGTCGGATGCCCCGAAAACCAAAATAGACGGCACCCGCGCTTTGGGGGGTGAAATCGTCTTTTATGATCGCGCCACCGAAGATCGGGACGCGATTAGCGATGCAGTGGCGCGGGATCGTGGACTGCATTTGGTGCTGCCCTTTGATGATCCGGATGTCATTGCAGGCCAGGGCACTTGTGGTTTGGAAATCGCCGAACAGGCCAAGGCCCAAGGAATCAGCGACGACGCCGCGGTCATGGTATGTTGCGGCGGCGGTGGATTGACGGCAGGGGTTGCAGTGGCCCTGGCAGATAAAGCGCCCGGTATGCGGGTCTACCCGGTGGAGCCCGAGGGCTTCGATGATATGCGCCGGTCGCAATTATCCGGCAAAAGAGAGGTCAATCCGGCCACAACGGGTAGCATTTGCGATGCTGTATTGACGCCAAAACCCGGCGAACTGACCTTTCCCCTGATTCATAAACATTGCGGCTTGTCATTGGTGGTCAGCGACGAAGAAGCCTTAAAGGCGATGGCGCTTGCCTTTCGTCACCTTAAGATTGTTGTAGAGCCGGGTGGAGCAATTGGCCTAGCGGCAGCTTTGTTCCGACCCGAGATAAATCCAGGCAGAACTGTCATCGCAATTGCCAGTGGTGGAAATGTAGATGCCACAGTTTACCGTGGGCAAATATTCAATATGTGAACAAAGTTTGAGAAAATGAATTATTTTGCAATGTTAACCTAAGGTGCGATCAATTCATTTTGACTTTTTTATTGATGACTATGTCAGCCATGCATACGCTTAAATCATAAACCGAAATTATCGGTCTTCATTTCGCTTTATGGAACACATGAGCGAAACATTGAAACACCCAACTTTCGTTTTGACACATCCACAATGCAAATTATGCTAATTGGGCGTTAAAACGGCTGACTAAGGAAAGAGTAACGATGGACGTATTTGGGTCTGAAACTACACCAGAGCATCATTCCAAAACGGAAACTCCCAAAATTTGGAGCATTGTCGACAGAGCAGAAGAGGCCTCGGAATACCTCAAAGCCTTGTCCCACTCAGGTCGTTTGATGATCTTGTGCTACTTGATCGAAGGCGAAAAAACCGTAACCGAGCTAGAGCGTCTACTGAATGCGCGCCAGTCCTCGGTTAGCCAGCATTTGGCACGTTTGCGCGCGGATCGTCTGGTAAAAACCCGCCGTGAAGGCAAAGCAATTCACTACTCTCTCTCGGATGATCGCACTATTGACGTGATCAATTTGCTGCATCATCTGTTTTGCGAAGCAGATCGCAAAGCGTAAGAGCATTTCTGATCTCGCATCAGAACTGACACTCACCGAAAGAGTACAATGCCCAGCACAATCACCGTATGCAGCACTTGCCGAATTGGCCTGGAACGCGAAGATAAGGCCCTCCCTCCCAAAGGCGAAGCGTTCTTTGCAGTGTTGCAAGCCGTCGTGGCTGGGCGATCAAAACTCTCCTTACGGCAGGTGAATTGTTTGATGGGCTGCGATCATGGCTGCAATGTCGCGATCACAGCCCCCGGCAAAATGACCTATGTTTTAGGGGGCTTCGACGGCAGTCTTGACGATGCAGAAGGTATCGCGGCCTATGCCGAAGCCCATAGCAATAGCGCCTCAGGTGCCGTTCCTTTCAAGGAATGGCCACAACAGGTCAAAGGCCATTTCATAGCCCGCGTTCCGCCAGCCGATGAAATGGTTCCTAATCTTTAGGGCCAGAAGGGTCCGACCAGGTTAGAAACATTCCGACATCACCAAGAAGCCCAGCCGGGTAATCTAGGATGATCGCCGACAAGCCAAACCCCAAAGGTTTGGCATCCTTTCGCCAAAACTCATAGATTTGCCGCGCCTCGCCTTGCAATGTGTCGGGCCAGTCCGGCAGCGAATTATTGATCGCCCGACCTTTATCGGTGCACAGCTCCGCTGGAAACCGGATCATCTCCACCTCATAAGCCCCATGGCTCGCCGCGATTTTGATCCGCCTGGCGATTTCGATCACATCTTGGGTGTCGAAGTGATGGGTCATGAATTCATAGCGAAAGGCCCGGTCACTCAGACGCTTGCGCTCTTGTGCCAAACGTTTGCGATTGTATTTGTCTTGCTCCCGCGCCGCCATGAGATTTCTGATCTCGGCTGCGCTGACTGCGCCGCGCCAGTCATCGACCGGGTCGTCTTGCAGAATGATATTGCTTTGTGCCATCTCGCCCCCCTTAGGTCAGAGCAGCAAAACCGCTTCGAGGGTGGACAGCGCCGCTATCACTATAGACACGCAGTTTCGCCCGTTCCTCGAAGTCACATTATCTAGATAAGCACGGCAATGGCCGGGAACATCCTCCACCGCAGAGAAGCTGAGTTGACTTTTCTGCAAGGATCCATTACCCGCCACGGACTTCCGGAAGAATAGCCCTCTTCCGGTCCCACTGTTTTGGGATCGACACACGCCAGCGCGATGCGCCCGCGGGTGCCGTTTCGCTTTGTCTTTGGGGTTTACTAGCTCACCCCGGCCCCCATCTAGGGTGGATCGGTCACTGTTAACGGTCGTAGGAGGACCTGGAATGTTCGAAAGCCTGTCAGAGCGTCTCGGCAATGTCTTCGACCGACTAACCCGCGCCGGGTCGCTGAGCGAAGAGGATGTGAAAACCGCTCTGCGCGAAGTGCGCGTCGCCCTGCTAGAGGCTGACGTTTCGCTGGAAGTGGCGCGCAGCTTTGTCAAAGCCGTGCAGAAAAAGGCCACGGGCCAGGTGGTGACGAAATCGGTCACGCCCGGTCAGCAGGTGGTCAAGATCGTGCATGACGAGCTGGTTCATGTGCTGGCGGGCGATAATCCGAACCCAGGCGAGCTGAAGGTCGACAACCCGCCTGCCCCGATCCTGATGGTGGGTTTGCAGGGCTCTGGTAAAACCACCACCACCGCGAAGCTCGCCAAACGGCTGAGCGAAAAGGCTGGCAAGCGCGTGCTTATGGCCTCGCTCGACACGCAGCGCCCTGCCGCGATGGAGCAGCTGGCGATCTTGGGTCAGCAAATCGGTGTGGATACGCTGCCGATTGTGCCGGGCCAAGATGCGGTGGCCATTGCCAAACGCGCCAAGCAACAGGCGACTTTGGGTGGCTATGATGTGTTCATGCTCGACACGGCCGGTCGCTTATCCATCGACGAAGAGCTGATGACCCAGGTGGAGCAGGTCCGCGATGTGGCCTCCCCGCGCGAAACCCTCCTGGTGGTTGATGGCCTGACCGGTCAGGATGCGGTGACCACCGCCGAGAATTTCGATGAGCGTGTGGGCATTTCTGGTGTGGTCCTGACCCGGATGGATGGCGATGGGCGCGGCGGTGCGGCTCTGTCCATGCGCGCGGTTACCGGCAAGCCGATCAAATTCGTCGGTCTCGGCGAAAAGATGGACGCGCTCGAAGAATTCCACCCCTCGCGGGTTGCGGGCCGGATCCTGGGCATGGGCGATATCGTCAGCCTGGTGGAGAAAGCCCAAGAGGTGATGGAGGCCGAACAGGCCGAGCGCATGATGAAGCGCTTCACCAAGGGTCAGTTCAACATGAACGACCTAAAGAACCAGCTTGAGCAGATGATGAAAATGGGCGGCATGGAAAGCGTCATGGGCATGTTGCCCGGCATGGCGAAAATGTCGAAGCAGATCGAAGCCGCGGGGCTCGATGATCGGGTGCTGCGCCGTCAGATTGCGCTGATCAATTCCATGACCAAGAAAGAGCGCGCCAATCCGCAGCTGCTGCAAGCCAGCCGGAAAAAGCGGATCGCTGCCGGGGCGGGTCTAGAAGTGGCCGAGCTGAACCGCCTGCTGAAAATGCAGCGGCAAATGGCTGACGCCATGAAAAAGATGGGGAAAATGGGCAAAAAGGGCATGATGCGCCAAATGGCGGGCATGTTCGGCGGCAAAATGCCGGGCCAGGCGGAAATCGCGGCGGCGCAAGAGCAAATGAGCGCCGCTGGCGGTGCTCTGCCCGGCGGTCTTGCCGGTGGCGGTATGCCCGGCGGTTTACCTGGTCTGGGTGGCGGGCAATTGCCGCCAGGTCTTTCGGGCTTTGGCAAGAAAAAATGACCCAGCCTGTGATCACAACCGAGCGCCTGACTCTGCGCCGCCCCGAGCCGGACGATCTGGAGCTGTGGACGGAGTTCTTCCTCTCCCCGCGCGGCGAATATATTCGCGGCGAAGCCACGCCCGGTCTGGCTTGGCGCGCTTTTGCGACGATTTTGGGCCATTGGCAGATCCACGGCTATGGTCTGTTTGTGATCACAGACACAGCGAGCGGCAAAACCCTGGGCGCGGCTGGCCCCTGGAATCCCGGCGATTGGCCCGAGCCTGAAACCGGTTGGACCATCTGGGATCCGGCCGCCGAAGGGCAAGGCATCGCGTATGAGGCCTCCCTCGCCACGCGCCGCTATATCTATACTGAACTGCGCTGGCCAAGGATTGTCAGCTATATCGCCTTTGAAAACAAACGCTCTGCCGCTTTGGCCGAGCGTTTGGGCTGTGTCCTAGATCAAAGCGCAGCCCATCCCCCAGGAAAGCCCTGTTTCGTCTATCGCCATCCCGGCCCGGAGGCAGTGCTTTGACCACCCTGACCACCGAGCGATTGACATTGCGCCCCGCAGAGGCCCGCGACTATCCCGGCTACCGCGCCTATTATATGTCGCAGCGTTCGCGCTACACAAACGGCCCCAAAAGCGAAACCGAGGCTTGGAAAGCCTTCTGCGTTGAGCTGGCCCATTGGCAAATGCGCGGCTATGGCTCTTTTGCCATGACCCTTACCGAGGGCGATGATCGCTGCATTGGCATGGTTGGCCCTTGGTATCCCCATGGCTGGCCCGAACGCGAAATCGGCTGGCTGCTTTGGCCCGAAGCCGAAGGCAAAGGCCTGGCCTATGAGGCCGCATTTGCCAGCCGCGCCTATGCCTATGAGACCCTGAAATGGGACACGGCGGTAAGCTATATCGATGAGCTCAATGACCGGTCAAAGGCGCTCGCTACCCGGCTTGGGGCCAAATATGATCCCGGTGCCGCCACGCTGTCCGAAGACACTTGCGTCTATCGCCACCCTTCGCCTGAGGAGCTTCGCCCATGACCAATGACGCTGTCACCCGCGCTGCGGAGATCCTGCACGAACATCGCGAAAGCATCGACCGCCTGGATGCGATCTTGGTCTATACGCTGGGCGAGCGCTTTAAGCATACCCAAGCTGTCGGCAAGCTGAAGGCCAGCCATGATCTGCCGCCCTCTGATCCTGACCGCGAAGCCAAACAAATCGCCCGGCTCGAAGATCTGGCCCGCCGCGCCGATCTTGACCCGGAATTCGCCAAGAAATTTCTGAATTTCATCATTGCTGAGGTGATCCAGCATCACCAGCAGCATCAGAAATAGACGGCCCCGCCGTCCCTCCCCCGTGCCATTCAAAGGAGAATAACAAATGGCTATGAAAATCCGTCTCGCCCGTGGCGGCTCCAAAAAGCGCCCCTTCTATTCCATCGTTGCAGCTGACAGCCGCATGCCGCGCGATGGCCGCTTCATCGAGAAGCTGGGCACCTATAACCCGCTTTTGCCGAAAGACAGCGAAGAGCGCGTAAAAATGGATCTGGAGCGTGTTCAGTACTGGTTGGGCCAAGGCGCTCAAACCACTGACCGCGTCAGCCGCATGCTCGAAGCCGCAGGCGTTGTCGCAAAGAAAGAGCGCAACAACCCGAAGAAAGCCGTTCCGGGCAAGAAAGCCCAGGACCGCGCTGAAGAGAAAGCTGAAAAAGCCCGCGCAGCCGCTGAAGCAGCAGCAGAAGCTGAAGCAGGCGACGCCGCCGAGACCGAAGAAGCGGCAGCCGAGTAAGAGCTTTCGCTTTCGCGCTACTGACTGGCACGGCCCATCGCAGCCCCATCTCCAATGGGGTGTTGCGGTGGGTTTGTTGCCTTAAAGTCAGGCGCTTCTGCCCCCGCCTCTCGCCGCTTGTGCCTTGCGCGCAACCTTCAAAGAGGCGACAAGTTCGATATAGCGCAATCACTTAGCCCTAGGCCGATGCACGGTTTTGCGGGCGCCGATTTCTTGACATCCTGCCAGACCATAGGGGTTTAGCTTGTTTAGACTTATGATCTGGACCGCGATTTTCGCCTCCGGTGCCTATCTTGGCAGTGAATATATGTCGATGCGTGCGATCAAGGCTTGCGCTAAGGCAGGCGGCAGTTTTGATACTCAGGCATTCTATTGTCAAAAGGCCAAATAAGATGACAGAGCGGGTCTGTGTTGGCGCCATTGCCGGTGCATTCGGAGTACGCGGTGAAGTGCGCTTGAAAAGCTTCTGCGCCGAACCAGAGGCTATCGCCGATTATGCGCCGCTCACCACCGAAGACGGCCAGCATAGCTATAGCATCAAGATCACCGGCCAGATCAAAAATGGGCTATCCGCCCGGCTTGGCGGGATCAGCAACAAAGAACAGGCCGACGGGCTGAAAGGCACCAGGCTATATGCGCCGCGCAACCGCCTCCCCTCTTTGCCCGATGACGAATTCTACCATGCCGATCTGATTGGCCTGGCCGTGTTTGATACGGGCGGCGCAGAGCTGGGCAAAATTCGCGCCGTCTTTGATCATGGCGCAGGTGACTTGCTGGATATCCATGGCCCTGGTCTGAAATCCGGGCTGCTTTTGCCCTTCACCCGTGAAGCCGTGCCGACCGTCGATCTGACCGCAGGCCGGATCATCGTGGATATGCCCGAAGGCCTGCTAGACGAGCCAAAGAAATGACCGCGCCTTCGAAATCCCATGGCCGCAAATCTATTCATGCGACGCTGAAACCGCGCGATTTGATGGATCTTAGGCCCGAGCTGGCCAATATTTGGACCGCTAAAATCATCACCCTGTTTCCCCAGGCCTTTCCCGGCGTGCTTGGCGAAAGCCTGACTGGCAAAGCTCTGTCAGAGGGGCTCTGGCAGCTGCAGACCCTGAATTTGCGCGAATTCGGCGATGGCAAACACCGCAATGTGGATGATACCCCAGCGGGTGGCGGGGCTGGTATGGTGCTGCGCCCGGATGTGGTCAGCGCAGCCCTGCGCGAAGCTTCCGCCGGCACGCCACAAGATCGCATGGACTGGCCGGTGATTTATCTTAGCCCGCGCGGCCGCCGATTTGACCAAGCCACTGCGCGCCGCCTCGCCCATGCCAAAGGCATCACTCTGCTTTGCGGTCGATTTGAGGGTGTCGACGAGCGCGTCTTGCAAGCGCATCAAGTTGAGGAAATTTCCCTAGGAGATTTTGTGCTCACAGGCGGGGAGATTGCCGCTCAAGCCTTGATCGATGCGACAGTGCGCCTTATACCCCGCGTACTTGGGAATCAGGCCTCGATCGAGGAAGAGTCGTTTTCGGACGGTTTGCTTGAACATCCCCAGTATACAAGACCCAGCCAGTGGAACGGCCTCGCTATTCCCGACATTCTCCTGTCGGGGCATCACGGAGCCATCGCCGACTGGCGCAAAAGCATGGCCGAACGGCTAACACAAGAACGCCGCCCTGACCTCTGGCGGGCTTACTGTGCCAAGCATGGTAAGGACCCGGACGGAGACCAAGAGCTCTGAGGGCACGAACAAGCGGGATTTACCCGCGTGACAATAGGAGTTTGCGATGGACTTGATCGCACAGCTAGAGGCGGAGCAAATCGCCGCCCTCGGGAAAGAGATTCCCGATTTCAAAGCCGGTGACACCATCCGTGTTGGCTTTAAAGTGACCGAAGGCACCCGTACCCGTGTGCAGAATTACGAAGGCGTTTGCATCAGCCGTAAAAACGGCGAAGGCATTGCCGGGTCGTTCACCGTGCGCAAAATCAGCTTCGGCGAAGGTGTAGAGCGCGTATTCCCGCTGCACTCCACCAATATCGACAGCATCACCGTGGTTCGCCGTGGTCGCGTGCGTCGTGCGAAGCTTTACTATCTGCGCTCGCGTCGCGGTAAATCGGCCCGTATCGCCGAAGTTACCAATTACAAGCCGAAGAAATCCACCGAAGCTGGCGCTCAGGGCTAAGGAGAGACGCGATGAAAAAAGACATCCATCCCGATTACCACTTCATCGACGTCAAAATGACCGATGGCACCATCATCAAGATGCGCTCCACCTATGGGTCCGAAGGCGATACGCTGGCATTGGATATTGATCCTTCCGCGCATCCGGCCTGGACTGGTGGCTCTTCGCGCCTGATGGACCAAGGCGGCCGCGTCTCGAAGTTCAAAAAGAAATACGAAGGCCTGGGCTTCTAAGCCCAGCCCGATATTTTCGAAAACGCCGCTCCATCCGGGGCGGCGTTTTTCGTTCAGGGCAACCAAGCCAGCGTTACAGCTGCGAGCACCAGATATCGCCCGGCCTTGGCAAGCGTCACGAGCAACAGAAAACTCAAGGGCGGCTCACGCAGGACACCCGCAACAACGGTCAACGGGTCGCCAATGATCGGCACCCAACTTGCCAGCAAAGACCAGCGGCCATAGCGC
>JBMYSZ010000033.1:0-36489 GCA_049603835.1 Mangrovicoccus sp. | reverse complement strand
CTGAGCTTTGCGACGAAGTGCTCCAAGCGCTGCGACCCCGGCGAGCGAAAGCGCTAAACTCGCAGGGAGGGGCAGGCCAGTTGGGGTGATGACCATGGAAATTCCGCCGCGATTATCGGAATAGCCGCCATCGATCATGCCGATATAGACTATCCCACTGTTTTGCAGGGTGAAGCTTTGCGCCCCATCCGCTTGGGCCGAGGCCAGAGCGGCTTGGGGTGTTTCGAAATAGCGCGATCCGTTGCGGTTGAGATATACCAGCAAACTGGCGCCTGCGCTGTCATATATATAGTAGCGCGTATACCAGCCGCGAAAGCAGCTGCCCTGGGCGTCGCAATCGACATTTTCGCGCCAGGCGCTGAGCGCTGCAAAGCTTGCCTCAATCAGCGACACGGAATAGTCGCCTGCCGCTAAATTGAGGCTGCCGAAATCTGCTTAACTGGAGCCTGCCCCGTCTTTGGCGCTGAATTCAAATAACGTTTCCGCGCGGGCATACTGGCTGCCAAGGCAAGGAAACATATCCTTAAAAGTAGCATGTCGCGCTCCGTTTACTCTGTGCGGGTTTGCTTGACCGAGTGAACGAAGCGCATGCAAAAAGGGGCTACCGCCCTGTTTGCATATATCGCGAAAGCGGCGGCACACTCACCCAGAGCGCCCCGCCATTGCTGCTTATCCCAGCATCATCTGATAGCTGGCCGGCACATATTCATAGCCCTCGCCGCGCGGGGCCACGAAGCCTAGCGCCGGGAAGGGCATGTGATAGCCGATCATGGGAATCCGGTCTGCCGCCAGCATGCCCAGCACTTTGCGACGGGTCGCAGCGGCGGCTTGCTTATCCATATCAAAGCGCACTTCCCAATCCGGATAGCCCAGAGACCAGACATAATGATTGGCCGTATCGGCAATTAGCATCAGCTGCTGCCCGTCGCTTTCAACCATATAGCCCATATGACCCGGCGTATGGCCATGCGCCTCAACCGAGGTGATGCCAGACACAATGGACGCGCCAGGATCGATAAAGCTGAATTTGTCCTTCAGCGGCGCCACTTTCGCGTTATAGCCGTCACTGCCCGCTTGCGCCCAGTGATTATCCTCGGTCGCGCCGGTGATATAGGCGGCATTGGCAAAAGTCGGGTCGTCTTCGTTCATCAGCCCGCCAATATGGTCGCCATGCATATGGGTGATCACCACATGATCAACTTGGTCAGCGCCATAGCCTGCCGCCTCAATCGCCTTGGTGATTCCGGCCGCATTTAGGCCCGTATCAAAGAGGATTAGCTCGGAGCCGGTATTGATCAGGGTCGGGGTGAAAAAGAACTGCGCCGCATCGGTCGGAATGAAATTGGCGGCAGAGACCTCGGCGAATTCCTCGGCCGAGACATTCATGCCGAAAATGCCCTGGGGGTCTTCGCGGGTGGCACTGCCTGCCAGCAAGGTGGTGACTTCGAAATTACCCAGCTTAAAGCGGCTAAAGCTGGGGGTTGCAGCGCCCAGCATATCAGCCGCGGCAAAGGCGATGGATGGGGTCAAACCGGCAATTGCCGTGCTGGCCAGAGCTTGGCGGCGGGTCAGCTTGGTCATGGTGAAGGCTCCCTGTTCGTGATGACAGGTCTAACCTAGCGCGCTGACCCCCTGGGGCGATAAACATGTATGCGATCTCGCGAAGATGTGTGAATGGTAAATGCCGGATCACAGCCCGCAGCGGCTGGGCTATTTCCACCATTCATCAATGCGGGCAATATCCGCATCCGACCAGCCGAAATGATGCGCCAGCTCATGCACCAAAACATGGGTGACCAACCGATCTAGCGGCACATTCCCCCGGTCGATCCATTCTTCCAATATGGCCCGGCGATACAGCCAGATCACATCCGGCGCCCAGGATTGTTCCGTCAAAGATTTCTCTGTCAGCGGAATGCCGTCATATAGACCGGTCAATTCTAGCGGGTCAGACAGGCTGAGATCTTGGAGCACCTCGGCCGGGGCCTCTTCGATCACGCGTAGGGCCACGGCCTGGGCCGCCTCCGTGAAAGGGGCAGGCAAGGCATCCAGGGCCTGGCGGGCGAACTGTTCGATCGCATCACAGCTGGGGGCGGTTTGAGTCCACATGATCCTAGCTTATGGACAATTGCGTCACTCTGTGGAAGACCGCGCGCTCAGGATCCCAGGACCGGAGTCCCTAAAAATGACCACTACTCGTTTCGCCCCTTCACCTACGGGCTATCTTCATATCGGCAATCTGCGCGCCGCATTGATGAATTTCCTCATCGCTCGCAAAGCGGGCGGGGAGTTCATTCTGCGGATCGACGACACAGACCCAGAGCGCTCGAAAGAAGAATATGCGGACCAGATCAAGCGCGATCTGGAATGGCTTGGCCTGACTTGGGACCGGATCGAGCGGCAATCGGAGCGGCTGGACCTCTATAACGAAGCGGCGGACAAGCTGCGCGATATGGGGCGGTTCTATGAGGCCTTTGAAACTCCGGTCGAGCTGGATCTAAAGCGCAAAAAGCAGCTGAATATGGGCAAGCCGCCGGTCTATGACCGTGCCGCTTTGACCCTCAGCGCGGAAGAGCGTGAAGCTCTGCGGGCCGAGCGGGGCAATGGCGTGTGGCGGTTCAAGCTGGATCACGCGCGGATTTCTTGGGTTGATGGCATTCTGGGCGAAATCTCGATTGACGCGTCTAGCGTGTCGGATCCAGTGCTGATCCGCGCGGATGGGCAATATCTTTATACACTGGCATCGGTGGTGGATGACACGGAAATGGGCGTGACCCATGTGGTGCGTGGCTCGGACCATGTGACCAATACCGCAACCCAAATCCAGATGATCGAAGCTTTAGGCGGCACTGTGCCGGAATTTGCCCATCACTCGCTATTGACCGGGCCTCAGGGTGAGGGGCTGTCAAAGCGCATCGGGTCTTTGGCGCTGAAGGATATGAAAGCGCGCGGGATCGAGCCCATGGCGATTCTCAGCCATATGGCGCGGCTTGGCTCGTCGCAGCCGGTGGAGCTGCGCAGCTCGATGCAGGAAATTATCGACGGTTTCGAGGTGAGCAGCTTTGGCACCGCGCCCACGAAATTTGACGAAGCGGATCTGATCCCGCTAACCGCCCGGCATTTGGCGAGCCTGCCTTATGAGGCCGTGGCCGAGGAAATCGCAGCGCTTGGCGTGCCTGGCGATTTGGGCCCGCGCTTTTGGGATGTGACCCGCGAAAATATCGAAGCGCGTGGCGATTTGGCCGGCTGGTGGAAGGTCATGTCCGAAGGCGCAACCGTACCCGATATGGAGGCCGAAGACCGGGCTTTCGTGGAAGAAGCTTTGGCCATGCTGCCTGCGCTGCCATTTGATGATGATAGCTGGGGCACATGGACCGGCGCGGTCAAAGAAAAGACGGGCCGTAAGGGCAAGAAGCTCTTTATGCCGCTGCGTTTGGCTCTGACCGGTCAGCCGCGCGGGCCGGAAATGGCGGCCTTTATGCCCTTGATGCAAGCCGCGCCCAAGCTGGGCTAAAGCGGTCGGATGCTTAAGGCCAGCGCGGCTATGTGCTGGTCTACTAAGTCTTTTTCGGTGGGGCTCAACCGCCGATGGCGTGGATAAACCGGCGCGGCGCGGTCATCCAGGATCGGGCGGTCCCAGCGATCTGTGCTGGCGAAAAACCGGTCCACCCCGGCCTCGCCGAAATGCGCCAAATAGCCCTGCACCACCACATCGAGATAGCTTAGCAAAATCCCCCCTTCACCGCTTGCACGCAGGGTGGGGGTGATTTGATAGACTGCGACTTTGCCTTGGGCACCGCTGATCTGATGGCTTGCATCATGGCGGTCATAAGCGCGTTCGCGGGCGTCTAGCTCGGCCCAAGCGGTGGGCTCGACCGGGGCAAGCAGCCCCTCAATTTCGCTGCCTTCCGCTCGGCGCACCGACAAAAACGCCACATCCCGCAGGGATGTCAGACACCATTCGCGCCGCCAGCCGGTCAGTTTCGCGGTTTGGACAGGGCGGTGATCATGCGTGTCATGATTGACCAGTGATCCATAGCCAAAAACATGATCCATGGCTAACTCGCCCCGCTAATCCGCTGCGCCAAAGCCAGTCTTTTGCGCGCGATCATTTCCCGTTGCGAGGTCTGAAGCCCTTTGCGGAAAGAAGCTTCGACAAAATCCAAATGCGCCTCGGCCGCTTTCTGAGCGCGTTCGGGTTGGCGGTCTAGCACCGCTTGGCCAATCTCTAAATGCTGATCCAGCAAGGCCCGACCCGTGCCGTCAATACTGCGCAGAAAGCCGCGATTATAGAAAATCCCCTGCCGCGTCAGCAGATAAATCGACCCCATCATATGCACCAAAGTGGAGTTGTGGCTGGCATCCACCACCGCCGCGTGAAACACCAAATCCGCCTCGCGCGATGCTATATCATCGCCATCTTCCCAGGTTTTTTGCAGCGTTGCCATATGGGCTTGGATGATCTGGCAATCCGCATCCGTGGCGCGTTCAGCGGCGAGACGGGCGGCAAAGCTTTCCTGAGCGCGGCGATACTCCAAATAATCGAAAAACGCGCCGGAATGGCGGGCATAGAGATGCAGCAACGCATTGGACATGGCCTGGCCGGTGAGCTCCGCCACAAAAGAGCCCTCCCCGTGACGCACTTCGATCAGACCGTTATCCTCTAACCGTTTCAAAGCCTCGCGCAGTTTGGGGCGGGACACATCCAAAGCCTCGGCCAAATCCCGTTCCGAGGGCAGGCGCGTTCCCTGTTTCAAGATGCCTGCGACCAACATATCCTCTATCTGCGCAACAACAGCATCGGCGACACTATCGTGATCTACGGGGTCAAACAGGCTGTCTATTTGGTCCATCTGCGCGGGAAGGCTCCTTTGTTATCCGCAGAGTGGTAAAGTTACTGCGCCTGTCGAAGCAAGAGGTCATTGTCCCAGATTTTCCGAATGGCTTTGCTGCAAAGGCAAAGAAACTTATCGAGATCTCATGATTTAAAACGAGATATTTCATTTTGCGGGTGCAGAAACGACATTTTCGTCGCAGGCATTCTTGTGCCAGCATGTGAAAATCTGTCACAGGGGGCGATTGCAGGCTTCTCAAGAAGCATTGGTAAACTTTATGAACCAGCCAGAGGCGCTTTCGGGAGAAGCGCTCAGCCGGTGTGCGAGGACGCCGGGCAATTCCGTTGGAGGACACTTATGAAGAAGACTCTCACCAGCATCGCTATGGCGGCGTCGCTGCTTGCCGCCCCGGTCGCTCAGGCCGCCGATCGCGTTTTGCTGAAAACCCCGATTGCCTTTGGCACTAACCTGCCCGGTCTAGGATCGCCGATCCCGCGCGTGGCTGAGCAGCTGGACCTGATGTCTGGCGGTAGCCTGAAAATGCGTGTCTATGAGCCAGGCAAGCTGGTTCCGCCTTTTGAGATCCTGGATGCTGTTTCCTCGGGTAAAATCAATTCGGGCTATACCACTGCGGGCTATTGGGCGGGTAAAATCCCTGCCGCGCCGCTGTTTTCGGCTGTGCCTTTCGGTCCGGAAGCGGGCGAATATATGGCCTGGCTCTATTACGGCAATGGCATGAGCCTGTATCAGGAAATGTATGACCAGGCCGGATTTAACGTCAAAGTTCTGCCTTGCGCGATTATCGCCCCGGAAACTTCTGGCTGGTTCAATGAGGAAATCAACACCCCCGACGATCTTGAAGGGCTGAAAATGCGCTTCTTCGGTCTGGGCGGTAAGGTCATGCAGAAGCTTGGCGTTGCGACCTCATTGCTGCCCGCCGGTGAAATCTTCCCGGCCTTGGAAAAAGGCGCAATTGACGCGACCGAATTCTCCATGCCGGCGATCGACAGCCGCTTGGGCTTCTATAAGCTGGTGAAATACAACTATTTCCCTGGTTGGCACCAGCAGGCGACAGTGTTTGAGCTGTTGATCAACAAAGATGTCTGGAACGGCATGAGCGATCAGCACAAAGCGATCACGGAAACCGCGTGTAAGGCCTCGATGGCCGATAGTTTTGCCGAAGGCGAAGCGATCCAGCATGACGCTTTGAAGGCCAATGTTGACGAGCATGGGGTCGAGATCAAGCAGTGGAACGAGGCCATGCTGACCGTGTTTGAAAGCACATGGGCAGAAGTGGCAGCCGAAGAAGTGGCAAATGACGAATTCTTTGCCAAGGTCTATGGCGACTTGACCGAGTTCCGCGAGGGCTATGAGCTTTGGAAAACCAACGCGTTCTTGCCGCGTCAATAATTGGGTTCGGACGGCGTGGGGCAACCTGCGCCGTCTTTGTTTTTACGCCCTGCACAGCGGGGGAGCGCGGTTTTTCGCCTGACATTATATAATGTCAGCTGCCAGCGCCAAATGGGGGAGCATTGGGGATGGACCCGACACGCCAGGACCAAATCGACGATCCAATCGCCACCTATGAAGGGCTGCTGGAGCATCCCGACATCGATGATCAGCCCATAGCGCGCGGGATCGAGGCGTGGATCAAAGGCATCGGCCATGTGGTCATGTGGGCCAATGCGCTTTTGATTCTGGCGATCGTGGCGCAGGTTTTGTTGCGTTATCTGTTCAACCAAAACTACCCCAAGCTGGATGAGATCCAGTGGCATTTCTACGGCCTCGTCACCATGATGGGGATTTCCTATGCCATGGTCACCGACAGCCATGTGCGTGTGGATCTGTTGCATATGCAGCTAAGCCGCCGGGCGCAGCGGATCATCGAGGTAATCGGCATTTTGGCTTTGGTGGTGCCCTTTATCTATCTGATGGTGGATCAGGGCTATGACTATTTCTATGAAAGCTTCCGGGTGGATGAACGCTCTAGCAGCCCAACCGGTTTGCCGTTCCGTTGGGCGTTTAAGGCGATCATCCCTATCAGTTTTGTGCTTTTGGGCTTAGCCGCGCTGGCAAGGCTGATCCATGACGGGCATGCGCTGATCCATGGCGGTCCGAAAGAGCGCGAAGGCAAGGATCTTCGCCTGATCCTTTGGGCTCTATTGGGGTTTGCGGTCGTGGCTTATGGGCTGACTTTCTTGGTGGAATATACCGAGGAAAAGCTGGTCATCGCGATGTTCCTGACCTTTATCGCTTTGCTCTTTACCGGATTTCCGGTGGCCTGGACCCTGGCGGGGGTTGGCGTTCTGTTTTGCGGTATCGCTTACCTGTTTGACTGGGAATATATGCTGTGGACCGGCTTGGAGCCATCGCTGACCGGTCTTGACTATCTGACCCTGGGCGCGACGGTGAACCGGGTCTATGCGACCATGTCCAATGCGGTTTTGGTGGCGCTGCCCATGTTCATCTTTATGGGGCTGATGCTGGATGAAAGCGGCGTGGCCGAGCGTTTGATGACCTCTATGCAAAAGCTCTTTGGCACGGTGCGCGGCGGGCTGGCTATTACGGTCACGATGATCGGTATTATCCTGGCTGCCTCGACCGGGATTATCGGCGCTTCGGTAGTGCTGCTGGGCGTGCTGTCGCTGCCCTCGATGATGCAGCAACGCTATTCGAAATCCTTGGCGGCTGGGGTTGTGTCTGCCTCGGGGACGCTGGGCATTCTGATCCCGCCATCGATCATGCTGGTTATTATGGCCGACCAAATGGCTCTGTCGGTTGGGGATCTGTTTATGGCGGCGGTCTTCCCGGGTGTGATTATCGGGGTGCTTTATCTGACCTATATCTTTGTCGCGGGCCTGGTGAAGCCCGAAGTCGCTCCGGTTCCCGAAGGCGCGCGCGCCCCGGATTGGGCGGCGGTCAAGGATGTGCTGATCGCGGTGCTGCCGACTTTGGCGCTGATCCTTGCGGTGCTGGGATCGATCTTTGCCGGTCTGACCACGCCGACCGAGGCTTCGGGTGTTGGGGCCATCGGCGCGACCCTGCTGGCGATTGGCTATCGCAAACTCACATGGGCCAAGCTTTGGAATGTCTGCCGTTCGACCTTTAACACCACGGCGTATATCTTTGCGATCTTCTTGGGCGCGACGGTGTTTTCCTATGTGCTGCGCGAGCTGGGCGGCGATATGCTGATCGAAGAGGTGATTTCCGGCACGGGCTTTGGTCCGCAAGCCACGGTTTTGTTCATCCTCTTTATCGTCTTCCTGCTGGGGTTTGTACTAGACTGGATCGAAATCACCTTGATCGTGTTGCCGCTGATGGGGCCGGTCGTGGCGGGGCTGGATCTGGCGGTGCCGGGCTTTGGCTCGATGGATGAGCCGGCGCTGGTTTGGTTCGTGATCCTGGTGGCGGTGACGCTGCAAACCTCGTTCCTAACGCCACCGGTGGGTTTTGCGCTGTTCTATCTCAAAGGTGTCTGCCCGCCCGAAATCAAGCTGACAGACATTTATAAAGGCATCATTCCCTTTGTGCTGTTGCAGCTTTTGGGGCTGGCTCTGGTCTTCTTGATCCCGGCCTTGGCCACTTGGCTGCCCTCCGTGGCCTATTAAGGAGAGCATCCAATGTCCGACCAAAGCCTGATCGCGAAGCTAACGGAAATTGTCGGGCGGGCCCATGTGCTGACCGGCGAAAAGCAGACCGAGCGTTTCCGCAAGGGCTTTCGCTCGGGCGAGGGTGAGGCGCTGGCCGTGGTGCGGCCGGGCCGTTTGGTGGAGATGTGGCAGGTGCTCCAGGCTTGCGTTGCGGCGGATAAGATCGTCATTATGCAGGCCGCGAATACCGGGCTCACCGAAGGGTCGACGCCGAAAGGGCGTTATGACCGCGAGGTGGTGCTCATTAATACCAACCGCATGGATGGTATCCGGGTCCTTGAGGAGGGCCAGCAAGTCATCAGCTTCCCCGGCGCAACGCTGTTTGCGTTGGAGAAGCTGTTGACCCCGCTAGGACGCAAACCGCATTCCGAGATCGGGTCAAGCTGCATCGGCGCTTCGATCATGGGTGGCGTGTGCAATAATTCCGGCGGAGCGCTGATCGAGCGCGGCCCAAGCTATACGGAGCTGGCGCTTTATGCCCAAGTGACCGAAGCCGGTGAATTGCAGTTGGTCAATCATCTGGGGATCGCGCTAGGCGACACGCCCGAAGAAATCCTAACCAATTTGGAAAATGGTGAATTTGCCCCCAGCGATGTGGATGCCACAAATCGCAAAGCCTCAGACACGGATTATGTGACACGGGTGCGCGATGTGGATGCGAATTCCCCTGCGCGGTTCAATGCGGATAAGCGGCGGCTTTACGAGGCGGCGGGTTGCGCCGGGAAGCTGGCGGTCTTTGCGGTGCGGCTCGATACATACCCGAAAAATGACGCCGAGCAGGTTTTCTATATCGGCACGAATGATCCGGCCGAGCTGACCGAGCTGCGCCGCCATATCCTGAGCAAATTCGAAACCCTGCCGGTTAGCGGCGAATATATGCATCGCGATTGTTTCGATGTCTCTGCGAAATACGGCAAAGACACAGTGGTGATGATCGATCTTCTGGGCACGGATCGCTTGCCGACATTCTTTGCAATCAAAGGCGCGGTGGATGCTCGGCTGAATAAATTCCGCCTGACCCGCGGTTTCACCGATAAATTCATGCAGCTTGCAGCGCGCCTCTGGCCCCAGCATTTGCCCGCCCGCCTGCGTGATTTCCGCGACCGCTATGAGCATCACCTGATCCTAAAGATGCGCGATGGTGGAATTGACGAGGCGAAAGAGCTGTTATCCGGTTTCTTTACCGAGAATAGCGGCGCTTATTTCACCTGTGAGCCGCGCGAAGCAAAGCTTGCCGGGCTGAACCGCTTTGCAGCGGCCGGGGCGGCGATACGCTATGGCCATATTCATGCGGGCGAGGTGGAAGATATCCTCGCGCTTGATATCGCTTTGCGGCGCAATGATCGCGACTGGTTAGAAGTCCTGCCGCCGGAATTGGATGACCAGATCAGTCACAAGCTCTATTACGGCCATTTCTTCTGCCATGTTTTGCACCAGGATTATATCGTCAAGACAGGCTGCGATCCGAAGGCTTTGAAAGCCGCGATGCTAGAGTTGCTCGATGCGCGCGGGGCGGAATATCCGGCCGAACATAATGTCGGACATCTTTATAAGGCCAAGCCGGATCTGGCGGAGCATTATCGCTGCTGCGACCCGACAAATAGTTTTAATCCCGGAATAGGGAAAATGTCGCGGGACAAACACTATGGGTCTGGGGCTAATATGCCAGAGGGGCATGCGGTAGAGTAAACGCGGATATGCACCCAACGGGGTGCCGTTGAGTGTTTCGATAATGTAGGTAATACGTGCTGACACAAAGCCTCGTAAGAGGGCTAAAAATAGGACGTATTTAGTAGTCGTGGGGTAATAATCTTGCTGGCAGGTTTCTAACCCAAACCGGTGCCTAGGCGCAAGAAAAAAACAACGCGGCGATGGGAATTCCCAGCCGGTCTGGTGGCGCGAGCTATTCGGAGCGTTCTGGGGGGAAAGTGCTAAGGGGGGAGTCACGCCAGCAATGGCCTCTCTCTTGGTGCGTTTGAACGACGGGAAGAGATGCCATGAAAGACCAACCCGATTTGGATCCAGTAGAATCACATGAGTGGCAGGAAGCCATTGCAGATGTGATCGAACGGGACGGCCCAGACCGAGCCCATTTTCTTTTAGATAAGGCGGTTCAGCAGGCGCGTGCCGCCGGGGCGATGCTGCCCTTTTCGGCGACAACGCCCTATCAGAATACAATTCCTGCCGATGACCAAGAGCCCTTCCCAGGCGATTTGGAAATGGAATGGCGGATCCGCACGATCAATCGTTGGAACGCCATGGCAACGGTTGTGCGCCGCAACAAAGAGAGCAGCGAATATGGCGGCCATATCGCCTCTTTCGCGTCTTCGGCGGCGCTTTATGATGTGGGTCTGAACCATTTCTGGCGTTCTCGCAGCGCGATGCATGGCGGCGATCTGGTCTTTTTCCAAGGCCATGTGATCCCCGGCATTTACGCGCGCAGCTTTATGGAAGGCCGGATCACCGAAGAGCAGCTGGAAAGCTTCCGCTCCGAAGTGGATGGCTCGGGCCTATCCTCTTATCCGCATCCCTGGTTGATGCCGGATTATTGGCAGTTCCCCACGGTTTCCATGGGTCTCGGCCCGCTCTGCGCGATCTACCAAGCGCGTTTCATGAAATACATGCATAATCGCGGCCATATCGATATGGCGGATCGCAAAGTGTGGTGTTTCCTCGGCGATGGCGAGATGGATGAGCCGGAATCTCTGGGCGCGATCAGCCTGGCAGCGCGCGAAGGGCTCGATAACCTGATCTTCGTGATCAACTGTAACTTGCAGCGTCTCGACGGTCCGGTACGCGGTAACTCGAAAATCGTGCAAGAGCTTGAAGGGGCCTTCCGTGGCGCTGGCTGGGAAGTGTTCAAGCTGCTTTGGGGCCGTGGCTGGGATGAGCTGCTGGATGCGGATGTCACTGGCCGTTTGCGTCAGCTGATGGATGAGACGGTTGATGGCGACTATCAAACCTTCAAATCCAAAGACGGCGCTTATATCCGCAAGCATTTCTTCGGCAAATACCCGGAAACTGCGGCGCTGGTCGAAGACTGGACCGATGATCAAATCTGGAATTTGCGTCGCGGCGGCCATGATGTGCAGAAGGTCTATACCACCTTTAAGCGCGCCACCGAGGTGAAGGGTCAGCCGACCTGTTTGCTGGTCAAAACCGTCAAAGGCTTTGGCATGGGCTCTGCTGGCGAAGGCCAGAACACCACCCACCAGCAAAAGAAAATGGCCGAGGATCAGCTGCGCGCCATGCGCGATCGTTTCGATATTCCGGTCAGCGACGAAGATCTGCCGAAAGCGCCTTTCGTCAGCCTCAATAACGCGCAGAAAGCCTATCTGGCTGATCGCCGCAAAGCGCTTGGCGGAGAATTCCCCAAACGCCATTGGCGCGACACGCCGAAGCTAGAGATCCCTAATCTCACTGCTTTTGAAGGCCAGCTGAAAGGCACGGGCGACCGGGAAATTTCCACCACGATGGCTTTCGTGCGGATTTTGACCACGCTGTTGCGCGACAAAAAGATCGGCAAGCAAGTTGTACCGATTGTGCCGGATGAAAGCCGGACCTTCGGCATGGAGGGTCTGTTCCGCTCGGTGGGCATTTATAACCCGCTGGGGCAGAACTATACCCCCGAAGATGCCGATCAGATGATGTATTATAAGGAATCCAAGACCGGTCAGGTTCTGCAAGAAGGCATCAACGAAGCCGGGGCAATGGCAGATTGGATCGCGGCGGCGACGTCTTATAGCGTCCATGGCGTGCCGATGGTGCCGTTCTACATCTATTACTCCATGTTCGGCTTCCAGCGGATCGGCGATTTGGCTTGGGCGGCGGGCGATAGTCGGGCGCGCGGCTTTATGCTGGGCGGCACGGCTGGGCGGACCACGCTGAATGGCGAGGGCCTGCAACACGAAGACGGCCATAGCCATATCTTGGCGGGCACGATCCCGAACTGCATCACCTATGATCCGACCTTCTCTTTCGAAGTGGCGGTTTTGGTGCATCACGGTTTGCGCCGGATGTATGTGGAGCAAGAGGATGTGTTCTTCTATCTCACGCTGATGAATGAAAACTATTCCCACCCGGATATGCCCATGGGTGTGGAAGAGGACATCATCAAAGGTCTTTATCGTCTGACCGAAGTGAAACGTCCGGGCAAAAAGCATGTGACGCTGATGGGCTCGGGCACGATCTTGGTGCAAGCGATCAAAGCGGCGGAAATGCTGAAAGAAGATTTTGGCGTATCGGCAGAGATCTGGTCGGCGACGTCGCTCAATGAGCTGGCCCGCGATGGTCAGGATGCAGAGCGCTGGAACCGTCTGAACCCGCTGGCCGATCCGAAAACGCCTTTCGTGACCGAACAGCTGGCCAAGTCCAAAGGTCCGATCATTTCGGCCACAGACTATATGAAGAACTATAGCGAGCAGATCCGTGGCTTCATCCCTGAAGGCCGCAGCTTCACCGCGCTTGGCACGGATGGCTTTGGCCGCTCCGATAGCCGGGTGAATCTGCGCCGCTTCTTCGAAGTGGATGCAAACCATATCGCCGCTGCCGCGATGGTCGACCTCTATAAGGCCGGCAATGTGACCAAAACGGAGCTGACAAAGGCTCTGAGCAAATACGACATCGACGGCGAAAAGCCGAACCCGCGTTTGGTTTGACGAGCGGGACGAGGAGAAGACTATTATGGCACGTGAAGTAACTGTCCCTGATATTGGCGATTTCACCGATGTCCCGGTGATCAATATTTTGGTGAGCGTTGGCGATACGGTCGCTGCCGAAGATCCGTTGGTGGAACTGGAAAGCGACAAGGCCACTATGGAAGTTCCGAGCCCGGCCGCGGGTGTGGTGAAAGAACTGAAAGTGGCCGAGGGGGATAGCGTGAGCGAAGGCTCGCTGATCCTGATCTTGGAAGAAGAGGGCGGGGCGGCCGCCGGGGCCGTCGAGGCCCCAGCCGCCGCGTCAGCGCCTGCGGCGCCTTCGGGCGCGGGTGGCGAGGTTCAGGTCACTGTTCCCGATATTGGCGATTTCACCGATGTTCCGGTGATCAATATTCTCGTTTCTGTCGGGGACAGTGTCGCGAAAGAAGATCCGCTGGTAGAGCTGGAATCGGATAAGGCCACTATGGAAGTGCCCAGCTCGGCCGATGGTGTGGTGAAATCCATCGCCGTCAGCGTGGGCGATAGCGTGAGTGAGGGCTCGCTGATCCTGACTGTCGAAGCTGCGGCAGGCGCTTCGGCCCCGGCTCCGGCAGCCGCGGCAGCGCCAAGCCCCGCCGCACCTGCTGCGGCGGCTCCTGCGGCTGCGACTTCTGCTCCGGCAGCGGTGGTGGATGCAGGCTTTGGCAAAGCGCATGCCTCGCCCTCGATCCGCGCTTTTGCCCGTCAGCTGGGCATCGATTTGGCGCAGGTAAACGGAACAGGCCGCAAAGGCCGTATCATCCGCGAAGATGTGGTGAAATATCTCAAAGCCACTACAGCCCCGGCAGCGGCGCCGGCCAAAGGCGGCGCTCAGGGTGGAATGGGCATCCCGCCGATCCCGGTTGTGGATTTCTCGAAATTCGGCCCCATCGAAGATGTGGAGATGAGCCGGATCAAAAAGATCTCTGGCCCGGCGCTGCATCGGTCCTGGCTCAATGTCCCGGCTGTCACCCATAATGACGAAGCCGATATCACCGAGCTTGATAAGTACCGCAAAGAGATGGACACTATGGCCAAGGAAGAGGGCTATCGTGTCACGCTGCTGTCTTTCGTGATCAAGGCCTCGGTCTCGGCGCTCAAAGAGCATTGGGAGCTGAATTCCTCGGTCCATCCCGATGGCGATAAACTGATCAAGAAGAACTTCTATAATATCGGTTTCGCGGCGGATACGCCCAATGGCCTGGTTGTTCCTGTGATCAAAGATGCGGATCGCAAGGGCTTGGTGGAGATCTCCAAAGAGCTTGGTGAGCTGTCTGGCAAAGCGCGCAAAGGCGAGCTGAAAGGCGGCGATATGTCGGGGGCGACTTTCACTATTTCTTCGCTTGGTGGGATTGGCGGCACAAGCTTCACCCCGATCGTGAATGCACCGGAAGTGGCGATTTTGGGCCTGACCCGCTCGAAAATGGCGCCGGTTTGGGACAAGGCGAGCGAAAGCTTTGTGCCGCGCCTCATGCAGCCCTTGTCGCTGAGCTATGATCACCGCGCTGTGGATGGGGCTTTGGCGGCGCGGTTCTGCGTGACGCTGAAAACCCTGCTCGGCGATATGCGCAAGCTGATGTGGTAAGGAGTACCGATTATGGACGTTAAAGTACCTGATATCGGTGACTTCACCGATGTGCCTGTGGTGACTGTATTGGTTGCTGTTGGCGATATGGTTGCCGCTGAAGATCCGCTTGTTGAGCTGGAATCCGATAAGGCGACCATGGAAGTGCCAAGCCCGGCATCGGGTAAGGTGACAGCGATTTCCGTCGCGGTTGGTGATAAGGTTTCCGAAGGCTCGGTGATCTTGCAGCTTGAGGCGGAAGGGGCAGCGGCCGAGGCCGTCGAGGCCCCGACCACTGCGTCGGCACCTGCGGCGCCTTCGGCTGTAGCGGCCACTGGCTCGGCGAGTGGGCCGGGTGATGTGCATGCGGAAGTGGTTGTCCTTGGCTCTGGCCCTGGCGGCTACACAGCGGCCTTCCGGGCGGCGGATTTGGGCAAGAAGGTTGTGCTGATCGAGCGCAACCCGACCCTTGGTGGGGTGTGCCTTAATGTGGGCTGTATCCCGTCTAAGGCGCTGTTGCATGTGGCGAAAGTCATCACTGAGGCCGAAGAAATGGGGTCTCACGGGGTCACTTTCGCAAAACCCGAGATCGACCTGGACGAGCTGCGCAAATTCAAGAATTCGGTGGTTGGTCAGCTCACAGGCGGGCTTTCGGGCCTGGCGAAGGGCCGCAAGGTGAAGGTCGTGCGTGGCACCGGCAAGTTCACCGGCCCGAATATGATCGCTGTGGCGGGCGAGGATGGCGTGACCAATGTGAGCTTTGATCAATGCATCATCGCCGCCGGGTCCGAGCCTGTGGCGCTTCCCTTCCTGCCCCATGACGATCCTCGGGTCATCGACAGCACCGGCGCGCTAGAGCTGGCTGATATCCCGAAACGGATGCTTATCTTGGGTGGCGGTATCATCGGCCTGGAAATGGCTTGCGTCTATGATGCACTTGGTTCGAAGATTTCGGTCGTCGAGCTGATGGATCAGCTGATGCCCGGCGCCGATAAGGATATCGTCAAGCCGCTGCATAAGCGGGTCGAAGGCCGGTATGAAAATATCTGGCTGAAGACCAAAGTGACTGCCATGGAGGCTCTGAAAAAGGGGCTGAAAGTGACCTTTGAGAATGAGAAAGGTGAGAGCTTTACCGACACCTTCGATAAGGTGCTGGTGGCTGTGGGCCGTAAACCCAATGGCAAGCTGATCGATGCCGAAAAGGCGGGCGTCGCGGTGAATGAGCGCGGTTTCATCGCCGTGGACAGCCAGCAGCGCACCGGTGTGCCGCATATCTTCGCCATTGGCGATCTGGTGGGCCAGCCGATGCTGGCGCATAAAGCGGTGCATGAAGGCAAGGTCGCTGCGGAAGCAGCGGCGGGCGAAAACCGGCATTTCGATGCGCGGATCATCCCGTCGGTGGCTTATACGGACCCGGAAGTGGCTTGGTGCGGCGTGACCGAAACGGTTGCGAAGGATCGCGGCATGAAGATCGCGAAGGGCGTTTTCCCTTGGGCGGCCTCGGGCAAATCGCTCGCTAATGGCCGCAGTGAGGGGATCACAAAGGTGATTTTCGATCCCGAAGATGACCGGGTGATCGGCGCGTCTATCGTAGGGACCAATGCCGGCGACCTGATCGCGGAAGTTGCGCTCGCGATCGAAATGGGCGCGGATGCGGTGGATCTAGGCCATACAATCCACCCGCACCCGACCCTGTCGGAAACGGTCAATTTCGCGGCGGAAATGTTCGAAGGCACGATCACCGATCTGATGCCGCCGAAGAAGAAAAAGCACTAACGGGTGTTTTGAGAGAGATTGGCTGCGCCCCCGCTTCGGTGGGGGTGTGGTTGTAAAGCCTTTAGCTTGGGGGCTTAGTAGTCGACAGTTCTTGGTGATAGCGCAGCCTAAACCTACGGCCACCTTTGCTCACTGGAGAAAAACTATAAGCTTTTTCAGAAACTAGTTTTATGGTAGCATTTTCTGTGTTCGCTCTATTAGTATTTTTGAGGGTTCAATTCTTATGCTCAAGCTAGCCGGATTTTTTTTTATTGCATTCGCTTGCAGCGCGTCGGCCGCAAGCCAAAAAAACTACGAATTCTCCTATATTTTCGATTCACCTGATCCAAAGTCTGGTCAGGGTTTCGGAGAGGACTTGCAGATAGTGGGCGAGTCAATTTTTGTCGGGGCATCAAATTGGCACGAGCCAGGAACAGGAAGAGGATCAGCTCGCGGTGCCGTTTTTGAGTACTCTGTTTCAACGGGGGACTTCATTCAGCACTTTTTGAGCCCTGTTTCTCAAGGATATTCTCAATCTGGGGCTGATATTTCAGTATCGGACAGTTTTTTGCTCGTCGGATCTTCTGCGGATACAGACCTGGGATCGGCTCATCTGTTCTCTAGAGCTACTGGGGAGCGAATTTTTGAGTTTAAAAACCCGGAACCTGAAGGTCGATTAAACTTCGGCGCAGGAGTTGCCGTCAACGAAACATTCTCGCTCGTTGCTGCAGAGGCTGGCGGTGGCTATAGTCCTTTGGCCGAAGGGGCTGCTTACCTATTTGATAACACCACCGGCCAACTTGTGCACACACTCAAAACGGCGGAAAAGAGCACCGCTGGAATTTTTGGTGCTAATGTATTCTTGAGTGGTGATTATGCTTATGTGGCCGAACCGTACAGTTTTGGCGGTCAACAAGGAAGGGTTTCGCAGTTTAGCGTCGTAACCGGAGAACTCATCCGTACCTTCATGTCATCGAGATTGCTGCAGGATGATGTTAGAAACTTCGGTAGTAATTTTGATGTGGAAGGAGAATTCATTGCAATTACAGATACAGGAAATGGTGTCGTCGAGATTTTTGATATTTTAACGGGTGAATATGTCGCCCAAATTCAAAACCCTACCAACGGGATTGGTTTCGGCGGGGATATCGACTTGTTTGGCGATATTGCTGTGATAGGATGGTCCGCGAATAGGGTGCCGCTAGTTTACAACTATAAGACCGGCGAGCTAGTCCAGTTTTTAGATTTCCCCCCAATTTCAGGCGGTGTGAGTGGTAACTATGGGACTTCCGTTAGCATTTTGGAAAACATAATCGCTGTTGGTTCGCCGGGGAATACGGGCCTGACAGTTGGTGACTATGGGGGCGATGTCTTGGTGTTTCAGGCGGCCAGCGTTCCCCTTGGAGCTTCGCTGCCGTTTTCGCTTTTTTCGTGTCTAACTTTGGTTTTGCTACGTAAGCTGCGAACCTATTAAAATTTTGTAGCGTTCAAAAATACTTATACTGATTTGGCATTGGCTCAGATTCCATTAGCAATTTGAGCATCCATAGCCGCTCTCGTACAATGAGCTTAGTTCTCCCCAAAATTTCTCCCCACCCCCTCCTTGACTCCGGCCCCCTTCCTTCCCTATCTCTGCCTCGTTAGCACTCTGTACCGAGGAGTGATAACAGAGTTGGAAACTCGAAACAGGAGAGTCAGAGATGGCATTCAAGCCGCTGCACGACCGTGTTCTCGTCCGTCGCGTCGAGAGCGAAGAGAAAACCAAAGGTGGCCTGATCATCCCCGATAGCGCGAAAGAGAAGCCGGCAGAAGGCCTCATCGTTGCATGTGGTGAAGGCGCTCGTAAGGATAGCGGTGAGTTGATCCCGATGTCCGTATCTGCTGGCGACAAAGTGCTTTTCGGCAAATGGTCCGGCACTGAAGTTCAGATTGATGGTGAAGACCTGATCATCATGAAGGAAAGCGATATCCTGGGTATCATCAGTGATGAGGCCGCCGCAGCCGCCGCCTGAAGGCAGAGCGACGCGGAAGTTATCCCTTTCCCGAAACACGACATTTAGGAGTATCCCATCATGGGTGCAAAAGACGTACGTTTTGATACCGATGCCCGCAATCGCATGCTGGCCGGCGTAAACATTCTCGCAGACGCTGTTAAAGTGACCCTGGGCCCGAAAGGCCGGAACGTTGTTCTGGACAAATCCTTCGGTGCGCCGCGCATCACCAAAGACGGTGTTTCCGTTGCCAAAGAAATCGAACTGGAAGACAAGTTCGAAAACATGGGTGCACAGATGGTCCGCGAAGTGGCCTCCCGCACCAATGACGAAGCGGGCGACGGCACCACCACCGCGACCGTTCTGGCTCAGGCCATCGTTAAAGAAGGCATGAAGTCGGTTGCTGCTGGCATGAACCCAATGGATCTGAAGCGCGGCATCGATCTGGCGACCTCTAAGGTTGTTGAAGCGATCAAAGCTGCGTCTCGCGAAGTTGCAGACAGCGCAGAAGTCGCTCAGGTCGGCACCATCTCTGCAAATGGCGAAGAAGAAATCGGCAGCCAAATCGCAGACGCGATGCAGAAAGTCGGCAATGAAGGCGTGATCACCGTCGAAGAAAACAAAGGTCTGGAAACCGAGACCGATGTTGTCGAAGGCATGCAGTTCGACCGTGGCTACCTGTCTCCTTACTTCGTGACCAATGCAGACAAAATGATCGCAGATCTCGAAGACTGCATGATCCTGCTGCACGAAAAGAAACTGTCTTCGCTGCAGCCGATGGTTCCGCTTCTCGAAGCTGTGATCCAGTCCGGCAAGCCGCTCTTGATCATCGCAGAAGATGTTGAAGGCGAAGCGCTGGCAACTCTGGTTGTGAACAAACTGCGCGGCGGTCTGAAAATCGCAGCCGTGAAAGCACCGGGCTTTGGTGATCGCCGTAAGGCAATGCTGCAGGATATCGCGATCCTGACCGGCGGCCAGGTGATCTCTGAAGATCTGGGCATGAAGCTTGAAAACGTGACCATCGACATGCTGGGCACTGCGAAGAAAGTGGCGATCTCCAAAGACGAGACCACCATCGTTGACGGCGCAGGCGAGAAAGCAGAGATCGAAGCACGCGTTTCGCAGATCCGTGCACAGATCGAAGAAACCACTTCCGATTACGACCGTGAGAAACTGCAAGAGCGCGTTGCCAAACTGGCAGGCGGTGTTGCTGTGATCCGCGTTGGCGGGATGACCGAAGTTGAAGTGAAAGAGCGTAAAGACCGCGTTGATGACGCTCTGAACGCAACGCGCGCAGCTGTTCAGGAAGGCATCGTTGTTGGCGGTGGTGTTGCTCTGATCCAGGGTGCGAAAACTCTGCAAGGCCTGGAAGGTGCAAACTCCGACCAGAACGCAGGTATCGCTATCGTGCGTAAAGCTCTGGAAGCTCCGCTGCGTCAGATCGCTGAAAACGCTGGTGTTGACGGCTCTGTAGTGGCTGGCAAAATCCGCGAGAGCGACGACAGCGCATTCGGCTTCAACGCGCAAACCGAAGAATATGGCAACATGTTCGAGTTTGGCGTGATCGATCCGGCGAAAGTTGTGCGGACCGCTCTGGAAGACGCAGCTTCTGTTGCAGGCCTGCTGATCACCACCGAAGCAATGGTTGCTGATCGCCCGGCAAAAGAAGGCGCGGCGCCTGCAGGCGGCATGCCCGACATGGGCGGCATGGGCGGCATGATGTAATCTGCCCCCAAGCGCAAGCTTAGAGAAAGGGTCGCCTTCGGGTGGCCCTTTTTTGTTGACGGTGGGGCTTGGAGTAGGGTGGGCAATATGCCCACCATTTTGCGCAGATCTGGCTTGGGAAGATGGGCAAATTGCCCATCCTACTCGGTGGATCAGCTGAAAATCCCGACCACCCGGCCCAAGAGCATGAAGGCACGGGCGCTGCGTGTATCGGCCATCCGGATCAAAGAGGCATCATCCATATCCGGCACCCGCGTCATCAGCACCTTGTCGAAACGCCTTAGGAAATGATGGGTTGCATCGCGAAAAACCGGATCTTCTCGCATCCGGGTCGCCGCGATGGCCAGGCTCGACCGATCCCGGATCCCGCCGATAGCGCCGACCATACCGCCGCGCTCCCCGTCAGCGAAACGGCGCCAAAGCTCTGGCCGGGCGCGGTCCGGGGGCAAATCATCCATATAGATCCCGTCTTGCGACAGAAGTGTTAGCACATCTTGGCTGGCCTGGATCAGCGGGGCAGAGGCACCGTCTTTCAAAGCGCGGCGCAGGGCGCGGAAGCCATCCAGATCTTCGGGCGTTTCCGGGAAATTCAGCGCGCGGATAAATTCCGGCAGAGGCAGCGGCGGCGCCTCTAACTCCATGCTTGGATCTAGGGGCAGTTGCAGTTCGGCCTTTGAAGAGGCGGCTTCAGCGAGGTCACGGCGCGAGGTAAATTTCGGCGGCCCCTCATCTTCACCAATTGGCGGCAGCGGATGGGCTGGCGGTTGCAGTGGGGCAGCGGGCGGGGTGAAAGGCTGCGCTGCGGGCGGGGGGGAAGGCTGCTCCGATCCAGGTGCTCCGGCAGGTTCTGTATCCGCCTCGGCGCGCAGCCGAACCATTTCCGCGCGCAAATCATTGGCTTGCTGCCGCAGCCGCCGGATCATCCGCGCCATCACCACTGCCGCGGCCAAAAGAGCAAAAGGCAGTAAAGTCCCGATCAACCCCAAAGACTGCCCCGACGCGCTTGGCACTACGAGCAAAAAGCTCAGCCAAGCCACGGCCAATATCAGGCACAGAAATTCCGCCAGGCCGACCCCCCAAATACCCCGGCGCCGGCCAGTTTGCTTAGGCGCTTTGGGGGAGTTGGGCTTATCGGCCATGGGGGCTCTTAAATACTGCTATGCCTAGACGTATTTGATCGACAAAATTTCATAGGATTTGGCGCCGCCCGGGGTCTTCACCTCGACGCTATCGCCCTCATCCTTGCCGATCAAGGCGCGGGCTAGGGGCGACTTGATATTCAACCGACCTTTTTCAATATCGGCCTCAGCTTCGCCGACAATTTGATAGGTCTTTTCTTCATCCGTGTCTTCATCCACCAATTCGACCGTCGCGCCGAATTTGATCGATCCAGACAGTTTTTTCGGGTCGATCACATCTGCCAAAGACAAAAGCGCCTCGACCTCTTTGATCCGCCCTTCGATGAAGCTCTGTTTTTCGCGCGCAGAATGATATTCGGCATTCTCCGACAAATCCCCATGCTCGCGGGCTTCGGCAATCGCGGCGATGATCGCCGGGCGCTCCACGGTTTTGAGGTGCTTTAGTTCTTCGTCCAGCGTGGCATAGCCTGCCGGGGTCATAGGTATTTTTTCCATGGATCTCTTCGGTGGATCTCGTCAGAAGGGGGCGCGCCCGAGTTTTGATTGACCGAAGGGCCGCCACAGTTTGGGTTAAGTCGCACCTATTAGAAAGGCTGCCGGGAAAAGAACAAGGGTGAAAGCCACTAGGGCAGGGAAAATATGCCCTGACACCTGCGGCATTGTCACCTGCCTGCGAAATATTCTTGCGCCGGGGGCTGTCACGCCGTCTCTCTCGCGACATAATGTGTGCTAAGTGATGAATATAACGGCTGGCCCTGGCGCCAAGGCGACGAGGAATAAGACATGGAACAGATCGAACGCGAGTCGATGGACGTGGATGTTGTGATTGTAGGGGCGGGCCCGGCTGGTCTGTCTGCAGCGATCCGACTGAAGCAGAAAAATCCGGACCTGGCGGTTGTTGTGCTGGAAAAGGGCTCTGAAGTTGGGGCTCATATTCTATCTGGCGCGGTTCTGGATCCTTGCAGCTTGAATGACCTGATCCCTGACTGGAAAGAAAAAGGCGCGCCGATCACCGTGCCGGTGAAGAAAGACAGCTTTTATATGCTGGGCGAGGGCGGGGCGCTGCGGATCCCTAATTTCGTGATGCCGCCTTTCATGCATAATCATGGCAATTACATCGTGTCGATGGCGAATGTCTGCCGCTGGCTGGCCGAACAAGCCGAGGCGCTGGAAGTGGAAATTTTCCCCGGCATGGCCTGTTCCGAGCTGGTTTATGGCGAGAATGACGAAGTTGTCGGTGTTGTGGCCGGTGAATTCGGCCTCGAAGCAGACGGCACCCCCGGCCCAGCCTATGAGCCTGGCATGGAGCTGCGCGGCAAATATGTCTTCCTGTCCGAAGGCGTGCGCGGGTCGCTATCCAAGCAGGTCATCGCGAAATACGGCTTGGATGAGGGCAAGGAGCCGCAAAAATACGGCATCGGCATGAAAGAAATCTGGGAAATCGACCCGGAAAAGCACAAAGAAGGCACTGTCACCCATACAATGGGCTGGCCTTTGGGCAGCAATGCAGGCGGTGGCTCTTTCATCTATCACCTGGAAAATAACCAGGTCTATGTGGGCTTCGTTGTCCATTTGAACTACGAAAACCCGCATCTCTTCCCCTATATGGAATTCCAGCGCTTCAAACATCACCCGATGGTGGCCGAGCTGCTCAAAGGCGGCAAACGCGTGGCTTATGGCGCGCGGGCGATCACCGAAGGCGGTTGGCAGTCTCTGCCGGATGTGGCTTTCCCTGGCGGCGCGCTTCTGGGCTGCTCTGCGGGCATGGTCAATGTTCCGCGCATTAAGGGCAATCACAACGCCATCTATTCCGGGATGGCGGCAGCGGATGCCGCGATCGAGGCCATGGCCGAGGGGCGCGAAGGCGATACGCTAAGCGCTTATGCGGAGGCGGTGGTCTCTGGCCCGATTGCCGAAGACATGAAGCCGGTGCGCAATGTGAAACCGATCTGGTCGAAATATGGCCTTAATGCCTCGCTGATGCTGGGCGGCATGGATATGTGGACCAATCATTTCGGCTTTTCCCTGCTGGGGACGCTGGGCCATGGTAAAACCGATGCGAAAGCCACGCGGCTTGCAAAATATTGTGAGCCCATCGACTATCCCAAACCTGATGGCGTGCTGAGCTTTGACCGTTTGACCAATGTGAGCTTTGCCTTCACCAATCACGAAGAAAGCCAGCCGGCGCATTTGAAATTGGGCAATGACATCGCGCCGATCATGGTGGATCTACGGGATTATGCCGGTCCATCAACACGTTACTGCCCGGCGGGTGTCTATGAATTCGTCGAGGAAGAGGACAAAGACCCGCGCTTTGTCGTCAATTTCCAAAACTGCGTCCATTGTAAGACCTGCGATATCAAAGACCCGGCGCAAAACATCACTTGGACCACGCCGCAGGGTGGTGATGGCCCAAATTATCCAAACATGTAAAAAATGCGCAGGCCTACGGGCCTGGTCCGCATTGTCATAGGGCCAAGGCGGGGCTAGCTTGCTGAGAAAGATCAGAGGCAGGAGCCCCCCTTGCGCCGTTTTATAGCAGTCGCCCTTTCCGCATCCGTGTTGCTCGGCACGGTCTCTCCCCTTGCCGCGCAGATCGGCAATTCCGGATCCTATCTTGCCGCGCGTCAGGCCGGGCTAAGTCGCGATTACAGCAAGGCCGCGGAGTATTTCAGTCGCGCTTTGTCGCTGGATCCGCGCAACCAAGCTTTGATGGAAAACGCCCTGAGCGCTCAGGCGAGTATCGGCCGCTTTGATCGGGCCTTGCCGGTGGCGCGCCGGATGGAGCAAGAGGGTTACGCTAATGCCCTCGCACATTTGGTTTTCGTGGTGCATGAGGCCCAAGACGGCGATTTTGCGGCGGTTTTGGACCGTTTTGACAGTGGTCAGTCGCTAGGTGGTTTAATCGACGGGCTTGTGGCTGGTTGGGCCGCTTTTGGCGAAGGCCGGGTTTCGGACGCCTTGGCGCAGTTCGACATGGTTGCCGCAGAGCGCGGACTTGATCAGTTGGGGCTGTATCACAAGGCCTTGGCCCTGGCCGTCGCTGGGGATTATGACAGCGCCGTCTCGATCCTGTCAGGCGAGGCCGGGGTTGATATGGCCGTGTCGCAGCGTGGCGTGGTCGCCTTTGCCCAGATGCTGAGCCAGCTTGATCGCAATGAGGATGCGCTAGCTCTGCTGTTGGCACGATTCGGCGACCATCCTCGCTATCAGGGCATGATCGCTCAGCTTGAGGCCGGGGAAACCATCCCTTTCGACATTATCACCAGCGCCGGTGATGGGATCGCCGAGACCTTCTATTCGGGGGCTCAGATCTTTTTGTGGCAGCGGGAAAATATGCGTCAGGCGGATGTGTCGCCCTCGCTGATTTATGCTCAAGCGGCGCTACAACTGAACCCAGGGCATATTGAGGCGCTGATGCTGATCGCCTCGGTCATGGAAGAGCTAGAGCTTTATGACCTTGCGGTCGAAACCTATGATCGGGTGCCGCGCCAAGATCCGGCTTATCTAGAGGCGCAGATCGGGCGAGCCGAGGCGCTGCGGCGCAATGAGCGGTTTGAAGCCTCGATTGAGGCGCTCAGCCAGCTGTCCAAGCTATATCCTGAAAATTTCATGGTGCAGCTGACCTTGGGCGATACTTACGGTCGGGTCGAGGCCTGGGAAGATGCTCTGACGGCCTATAACCGTGCGATTTCCTTGCGGGACCCAGCACAGGCGCAAGATTGGCGGACATTCTATGCGCGCGGCGTGGCCTTAGAGCGGCTCAAGCGGATGGAAGAGTCCGAGGCCGATTTTCGCGCTGCTTTGGCCATTGAGCCGGAAAATCCGCGCGTGCTGAATTATCTGGGCTATAGCCTGGTGGAAGAGGGCCGCAAGCTGGATGAGGCCTTGCAAATGATCGAGCTGGCCGTGTCCAAACGGCCCGAAGATGGCTATATCGTCGACAGTCTGGGCTGGGTCTATTACCGGCTGGGTCGCTATGAAGAGGCCGTTGACCCTATGGAGCGGGCCGCGATGCTCATGTCCACTGATCCGATTGTGAATGACCATTTGGGCGATGTTTACTGGGCGGTTGGGCGCAAGATCGAGGCTGATTTCCAGTGGCGCCGGGCCTTGTCCTTTGGTCCTGAACCCGAAGAAGCCGACCGCATTCGCCGCAAATTGGAAGTTGGGTTAGATCAGGTCTTGGAAGAAGAGGGCGCGGATTACATCCCTTTCCCCGATGAAGGTTAGGCAAAGCGCCCCGGCTAAGGTCAATCTATCGCTGCATGTGACGGGCCAGGATGCGCGGGGCTATCATCTGCTTGATAGTCTGGTCGTGTTTGTGGATCTGGCCGATCAGGTGACCCTATCCCCAGCGGCGGAGCGCAGCTTGCAGGTAACGGGCCCCATGGCCAAAGGCGTGCCCGAAGATGCCCGCAATCTGGTTTGGCGCGCGGCTGAGATGTTTTACCCTGATCTGCCTGTGGCGATGCAGTTGGAAAAGCATTTGCCGCCCGCATCTGGCATTGGCGGCGGGACATCGGATGCGGCGGCGACTCTGCGGGCTTTGGCCGAGCTCTCGGGCCGCGACTTGCCTGATGCCGCGCAGGCCGCGGGTTTGGGGGCGGATCTGCCGGTTTGTTTACGCCCTGGCATTTGGCGCATGCGCGGGATTGGCGAAGATCTGAGCGCCGGGCCTGAATTACCGCCGCTCTGGCTGGTTTTGGTCAATCCTCGGATAGAGGTCCCGACTCCCGCCGTGTTCAAAGCGCTGCTGCAAAAGACCAACCCGCCCATGGCGCCGGTGGGGCAGGATGTGATTGAGTGGATCCGCGCTCAGCGGAATGATTTGCAGGCCGCCGCCGAAAGCTTAGCGCCGGTGATCGGGGATGTGATCACAAATATCGGCGCGCAACCAGATTGCCGCCTGGCGCGCATGTCTGGGTCAGGCGCAACCTGTTTTGGGCTGTTTGAAACGGCAGGTGCGGCGCAGGCAGCGGCAGATGTGATCACAAATACGCGGCCAGATTGGTGGGTGGCTGCAGGCGCGGTGCTAGCCTAACGCTATCCGCGAAACGCTCTAATTAACCCGCGCCACGACGTAATCGGCCAGATCCACCAACATATCGCGCAGCTCGCTGGGGGGCAAACTTAGCATCGCGGTCTTTGCCTTTTCCGCCCAGGCCAAAGCCTCGGATCGTGTGGTTTCCAAAGTTCCATATTTGGCCATCAGCGACAGGGCATGTTCCAAATCGCCGTCTTGCTGATCACCTTTCTCGATGACCCGCGACCAGAATGCGCGCTCTTCCGCATCCGCCTGAGCCACGGCTTTGATCACCGGCAGGGTCAGCTTCCGTTCGCGGAAATCATCGCCGACATTCTTGCCGATTTCAGCGGTGCTGCCGCCATAATCCAGCAGGTCGTCAACGATTTGAAATGCGATGCCTAATGCATCCCCATAGGTGAAAAGCGCTTGGATTTGCTCTTCGGGGGCCTCCGCGATAACGCCGCCCACTTCGGTTGCTGCCGAGAACAGCGCCGCTGTCTTGCCGCGAATGACCTGTAGATAAATCGCCTCATCCGTGGCCAAATTCGAGGCGGCAGTCAGTTGCAAAACCTCGCCTTCGGCAATCGTGGCCGAGGCATTGGAGAGGATCGACAGCACTCGCAGTTTGCCGGTTTCCACCATCAATTGGAAGGACCGGGCAAAAAGGTAATCGCCGACTAAGACGCTGGATTTATTGTCCCAAAGCAGGTTCGCCGTGGGGCGACCACGCCGCTGGGCGCTTTCATCCACCACGTCATCATGCAAAAGTGTGGCCGTATGGATGAACTCCACCGTGGCCGCCAAATATGTGTGGTAATCGCCCTGATAGCCGCAAAGCCGTGCTGCCGCCAAAGTCAGCAGAGGCCGCAGCCTTTTGCCGCCCGCCTCCACCAGATGCGCTGTGACCTCTGGGATGCGCGGCGCATGCTTCGAGGCCATCCGCTCGCGGATCAGAGTATTCACCGCAGTCATATCTTCGGCCAAAGCTTCGCTCAGGCGCTCATGCGGTTTTTGGGTCGCGGTGTCCAATCCCATCGGGTCGCTCATCTTTAGTCTCGACATCAGGCCAGCGGAGCACTTATCAACCCCGGCATGAGAGAGCTTTTGCGCACCAACGACCCTGTGATCATCGCTTGCGCCACGGCACTACTCAAGGGCGAGGGTATAAACTGCTTCCCGATGGACGTCCATATGAGTGTGCTCGAAGGATCGATCGGAATTCTACCGCGCCGGTTAATGGTTCGTGATCAGGATTTGTTCCTGGCCCAGGCCGCATTGCGCGATAATGGAATTCTAGCAGCTGATAATTCGCTTTTATGACGATTACTTCTGATTTGACCCATGATCGGTTTTTGGGCGGCGCTGTGGCCGCTTGGCAGCCCGCCAAAGGCTATCGCGCCGGGGTGGATGCGGTTTTGTTGGCCGCCGCTTTGCTGGTTCAGCCGGGTGACAAGGTGTTGGAGCTGGGCTGTGGCGTTGGCGTCGCCTCGCTATGTTTGGCGGCGCGAGTGCCGCAAGCTTCGATCACCGGCGTGGAATTGCAGCCCGATTACGCTGATTTGGCGCGGCGCAATGCAGCCGAGGCCGGGGCGGATTTCGAAATTGTGACCGCGGATCTGACCAATTTGCCGCCTGAGATTCGCCAGCAGAGCTTTGATCATGTCTTCGCCAACCCGCCCTATTTCCGGCGTGAGCGGAGTATTGCAGCCCAGGATCCCGGCCGCGACACGGCTTTGGGGGGCGCAACGCCATTGCGCGATTGGATCGATACGGGCATTCGCAGGCTGGGGCCGAAGGGGCGGTTCACCATGATTCAACGCGCCGAACGCCTGCCAGAGATCCTTGCCGCCCTTGATGACCGGGTGGGCGCGGTGCAAGTTTTGCCGCTAAATGCCCGTGAAACCCGTCGCGCAGAGCATGTTTTGGTCAGCGCGCAGAAGGGCCGTAAGACAGATTTTCGCCTGCACGCATCCCTAATCTTGCATTCGGGCATGCGGCACGGCGACGCAGAAGATGGCTACACGCCTCTGGTTTCCGCCGCGCTAAATGGGCCAAACCCACTGCCAGGCCTAGAAGTTTAGCATTTGCCCAATAATCAGGGGGTCTCACCTGGTCATTGTCCACGTTTACGATATCGCATCCTTTTCCGTGACACGACTCACATCCTGTGATCCGCTAGTACGCGTAAACATGACAGAGGAGAAGACGGATGAGCCTGAGCACACATATTCAGGAACTGCAAAAGAAGCACCATGATCTCTCACTCCAAGTCGAACGGGCGCAACGACAGCCCGGCATGCGTGACCAAGAAATCGTCATGATGAAAAAGCAAAAGCTCTATCTAAAAGAAGAGATAGCGCGCCTCAGTCGAAGTTAACGAGAATTCTCAGAACGGACCGGCTCAGCCAAATGCTGGGCCGGCATAATTTAGATCACCAATTTTAGGATATCAGAGCAGGCAAAATTTAGGGCCGATAGCGTTTCGAAAGATCTTTGAACCCCGTCGCTGGCTTGCGCTCAGCTAGAGCCCGTTAAAGCGTCTTTTGCCTCTCAATTTTTTCTAGGGGCCTTAGGCCGTAGGGCAATCGATAAATTTGCAATCCGGGATCGGCGCAACGGATTTTTTGATTTCCGTTTTAAGCCAGTTTTTGAGAGCGATGACCGCCGGGCGCTCTACCGACGACTCCAAACAGACGAAGCGATACGCCGCTGGACCTCTGAGAGCCACGGGAAAGGGCATCACCAGCTGACCCTGGGCCATGGCATCGGCAGTCAGGCTCGCCCGCCCCAAAATGACCCCGGCCCCGGCTATTGCGGCGTCAATCGCGTGATCCGCCTGGGAAAAGCGCGGGCCATTTTTCGGCGTTTCCCCCAAATTCAAAGCCGCAAACCAGGCCGCCCAATCCGGACAAGGCGACATATAGGCCGTGTCATCTTGGTGCAGTAGCGGCAGATCCGCGAGCGCCTCTAGACCCATTCCCTCGGTCGCGAGGCTGGGGGCCATCATCGGGGTAAGCCAGTCTTCCATCAGGATTTCAGAGCTATGGCCCGGCATATCCTGCTGGCTATATCTGATCGCAACGTCAATATCGTCCCGATCCAGATCCATGACTTTGGTGGAGGCGGAAAAACGGAGCTCGATATCACTATTGGCCTGGGCAAAATTGAACAGGCGCGGGGCAAGCCATTTACTGGTAAAGGAGGGCCCCGCCGTTATCGTTAGGGTGGAACCTTTGCTCAGGCGCTGAGCCGTGCGCCAAGCGGAATTCAGCGAGGCGAAGCCATCAGAGGTGCCCGGTAGCAGTGCTCGCCCGACCTCGGTCAGTTCCACAGATCGGTTCAAGCGCCGGAAAACATTGGCGCCAAGTTGGTCCTCAAGCGATTTGATTTGAAAGCTAAGCGCCGCCGGAGTGACATGCAGCTCTTCGGCGGCGCGGGCAAAGCTCATATGGCGTGCCGCTATATCGAATGCCCGCAAAGCGGTTAAAGGTGGCAGCCGTTCAGAACTTTCTAGACGATCACGGCTCATAATGTATTACCTTTGGGTTTGATTGTTTTCCGATAAGAAACAGTTTAACTGCACTCAGCACCGTAGTCATTACCAAACATTTGGATAGAGAATATCAAATATTATTCTACAATGATATCAGGTTTAGTGCAAAAATGTCGTCTTTAATTCCGGGAATCAGATCAAATTATAGCTTTTAGATGGGCTTTTCTTTCCTCTGCGTCGTTTAAAAGAATAACGGGTGCCGCGCAAAAGAAAACGGCCCGCGCAAGGCAGGCCGTTAAAATCCAGCATTCAGAGAAGTTTAGCTGAAGAACTGTGCGCCATTTGCGGAAATGGTAGAGCCATTGATGAAGCCCGCATCATCAGAGGCCAGGAAGGTCACGCAGCGCGCGATTTCTTCCGGCTCGCCTAGGCGACCTGCCGGAATATGCGGCAGGATATGCTTGTTCAGAACGTCTTCGTCGATGGCACGTACCATTTCAGTGCCGATATAGCCCGGGCAAACAGCATTGGCGGTGATGCCTTTGCGCGCGCCCTCTTGGGCCAAGGAGCGGATGATGCCGATATCGCCAGCTTTGGTCGCGGCATAGTTCACCTGGCCGGCCTGACCTTTTTGGCCATTGACCGAGGAGATCACGATAACCCGGCCAAAGCCGCGCTCGCGCATGCCGCCCCAGCAAGGATGGATGGTGTTGAACACGCCGGTGAGGTTGGTGCCGATGACTTCGTTCCAAAGTTCCGGGGTCATTTTGTGGAAAGCGGCGTCGCGGGTGATACCAGCATTGGCCACAACAATGTCGATCGGGCCCAGATCGGCTTCGACTTGTGCGATGCCTGCTTTGGACGCCTCGTAATCGGCAACATTCCATTTATAGGTTTTGATGCCGGTGGCTTCGGTGAAAGCGGCGGCTTTTTCGTCATTGCCTGCATAGGTTGCGGCAACTTCGCAGCCTGCTTCTTTCAGGGCTTTCGAAATTGCTTCGCCGATACCGCGGGATCCGCCGGTTACTAGAGCTACACGTCCCATCTTCCTTATCCTCCTCAAAAGGGTTTTGGCTTGTCCGTGCGACCTTTTGGGGGCGCCGGATGATTGTTGGCTCCGCCCCGAAGGGCAGAGCGCTTTGGTTATTGTTGAATTACGGGCGTTCGACGCAGAGCGCGACACCCATGCCGCCGCCGATGCAAAGCGTTGCGAGGCCTTTTTTCGCGTCGCGGCGCTTCATTTCGTGCAGCAGGGTTACGAAGACACGGCAGCCGGATGCGCCGATCGGGTGACCAATCGCGATTGCGCCGCCATTGACGTTCACTTTGTCAGTGTCCCAGCCCATATCTTTGTTCACGGCGCAGGCCTGAGCCGCGAAAGCTTCGTTGGCTTCGATCAGGTCCAGATCGTCAGCCGTCCAGCCTGCTTTGTCCAAAGCTTTGCGCGAGGCAAAGATCGGGCCCACACCCATGATGGACGGATCCAAGCCTGCGGTCGCGTAAGATGCGATGCGCGCCAGCGGCTCTAGACCGCGCTTTTCAGCCTCATCCGCTTTCATCAGCATAACAGCCGCCGCACCGTCATTCAGGCCAGAAGCATTCGCCGCAGTCACGGTGCCGTCTTTGATAAAGGCCGGGCGCAGTTTCTGCATGCCTTCGATCGTGGCGCCGTGGCGGATATATTCGTCTTTATCGACGATGATATCGCCCTTACGGGTTTTCACGGTGAAGGCGGCAATTTCTTCGTCGAATTTGCCAGCATTCTGTGCGGCTTCGGCTTTGTTTTGGCTGCCAACTGCGAATTCATCCTGCATTTCGCGGGTGATCTGCCACTGCTCGGCCACGTTTTCTGCGGTCTGACCCATATGGTAGCCGTTGAACGCGTCCCATAGGCCGTCTTTGATCATGGTGTCGATATATTTCATATCGCCCATTTTCTGACCCTGACGCAGCGATGCGGCATGGGGGCTAAGCGACATGCTTTCTTGGCCGCCAGCGATCACAACAGACGCATCGCCAAGCATGATATGTTGAGCGCCCAGAGCCACGGCGCGCAGACCGGAGCCACAAACCTGGTTGATGCCCCAAGCGGCGCTTTCCTGCGGCAGGCCCGCATTGATATGCGCTTGGCGGGCTGGGTTCTGGCCTTGGCCCGCGGTCAGGACCTGACCGAGAATGGTTTCGGAAACATCGGCTTTGTCGATGCCAGCACGCGCAACAACAGCGTCCAAAACAGTGGCGCCCAGATCATGCGCCGGAGTGTTTGCGAAAGAGCCGAGGAAGCTGCCAACAGCAGTACGCGCTGCGGATACGACGACGATATCGGTCATGTGGGTCTTCTCCCTTTATCCCAGGATCGGGACGATAAGACGCCCGACCATTATCGGTTACCTAGGGAAGGGGCATAGGGCGAGCAACTGACAGGGTGTCTCAGCCGATACTACTTTGCGACTACAACAACCCAGTTATGCGCTAAACTGGGTCCTTATCTGAAAATTTGAATGAAAAATCGACCTAAAACGTATCAACTGACACCTGAATCGCCCACCGCTTCCTTAAATCGAAAATTTCGATGCGATAGGGATAAGAGATGTTTCGAATTAAACGCGAAACGTTTTATGCGGAAAGCGATTCTGGTGGCATCGGACGCCAGGGCGGGCGAATGGTGGGCGCGCCGAAATAATAGCCTTGTAAGCAATCCACCCCGGCGCGGGCGAGATATTCTGCCTCTTCGGCGGTTTCCACGGATTCGCAGACGGTGAACATATCGAAATGCTTGGCGATCGACACCAGCGCCTGGATAATCACTTGGTTATCGGGGTTGCGATGCACGCCTTTGCAAAACATCCCATCGACTTTCAGCACGTCGAAATAGAAATCTTTGAGATAGCGGAAAGAGGTAAACCCGGCGCCAAAATCATCCATGGCAAAGGAAATTCCCTTTGATTGCAGGTCCTTCATAAAGGCCACCACAATTTCGGGCATGACCATCGCGGAACTTTCGGTGATTTCCAAGATCAGTCTTTCGCCCAAGGTTGGATTATCGCGCAGCCCGTTTTCCAGCACTTCGGACCATTTGCGATAGCCAATCGACCGCGCGGACATATTGATAGACAAGCGCAGGCTCGGTTCAGCGGCCAGTTCTTGCAATCCCAAATCCAGCGCCATGCAATCCAGTAGGCGGCCGGTTTCTTGGCTTTCCACGGTTTCAATGAAGTCTTTCGCTGGAATCACGCGCCCGCCCGGATCCATCACCCGCAACAAGCCCTCGTGAAAAGCCACCGCATCGCTGCGGCGTGATTGAACGATGGGTTGAAAGGCCAAAGTCACATTGCGGCTGCGAATGGCCTTATTGACCATTTCCATTATATTCGTGTCGCGCATATCAGCGGCCATGGTCAAAGGATCGCTGCCCGGCTTGGTCTGATCAGATTTTTGCGCCTCTGGATTTGCCATGCGATTCTCCGCCCGGTTGTATTGCTAAACCTGTTTTGGCGCGCGGACTCCTAAGTTTGACTTAAAGTTCGCTTTATGTTCTTTTTGGGTAAGGAATTCTGGAGTATTTCCATGACGCAAAACTGCCCCTGGTGCGGCTCGGACGCGGATTATGTGGCTTATCACGACACGGAATGGGGCGTGCCCGAATATGATGCGCGGGCGCTTTGGGAAAAATTGATCTTGGATGGGTTCCAGGCTGGGCTGTCTTGGATCACGATTTTACGTAAGCGAGAGGCCTTCCGGGCGCGGTTTGCGGGTTTTGCCCCCGAGGTCATCGCAAATTGGGGCGAGGCGGAAATCGCAGCGGCGCTGGCCGATCCGGGCATTATCCGTCACCGGGGCAAAATCACCGCGACGATTGGCAATGCCCGCGCCTATTTAGAGATCGAGGATTTTTCTGCCTATTGCTGGGATTTTGTCGATGGCAAACCGCTTCAGAATAGCTGGTCCAGTATGGCGGAGGTGCCGGCGCAGACGCCGCTTTCGATGGCCTTTTCCAAAGATCTGAAAAAGCGCGGCTTTAAATTCTGCGGCCCGACAATTGTTTATGCGTGGATGCAGGCTTGCGGGCTGGTGAATGATCATCTGATCACCTGTCCGCGCCATGGGGAAGTCGCAAAGCTGGGGGCTTAGCTGTCTCCCTTGATCAAGGCGCTAATAATCGCGCGGGCGCTGTCGCTATGCCAATCCGCATCACCGCGTAGCCGAGCGATTTCGCGCCCCTCTGGATCGATCAAGACGGTGATTGGCAGGCCAAGGATCCCCATGCGACTGGCCAGGGCCTGGCGCGGATCCCGGTGTTGCGGCAGATTTTCGATCCCTTCCTCATCGAAAAAACGTTTGATCGCGGCGGGGCTTTGGCGCCCAGTGGCGATGGTCACCACTTGAAATGCCTCGCCGCCAAACTCCGCCTGCAGCGCATCGAGGCTGGGCATTTCCTTGCGGCAGGGCGCGCACCAAGTTGCCCAAAAATTCACCAGCGCATATTGGCCGCGAAAATCATCCAGGCTGATTTCCGTGCCGTCTTCGGTCTCAAAAGCCACGCCGGTGACGATTTTTGGGGTTTCTGCAAAGACAAGTTTTTTCAGACTGCCTTCGCGCAGATCCTCAATTGCGGGTCCAGCATTTGCGCTAAGCGCCAAGGCGGTATAGAGGGCGGCGGACCAGATAAGCTTCATTTGTAATACCCCGAGGGACCAATGACGAAAGATACCTCCAACGCCATGTGGGGCGGACGCTTTGCCGATGGGCCGGACGCGATCATGGAGGCGATCAATGCGTCCATCGGTTTCGACAAGCGCCTGGCGTCCCAAGACATCGCAGGCTCGCGCGCCCATGCGGCTATGCTCGCCGCCACAGGCATCATAGAGGGTAGCGAAGCAGAGGCGATGCGGGAAGGCCTGCTCACCGTCTTGTCAGAGATTGAAGCCGGAGAATTTGAATTTTCTACCGCGCTGGAAGACATTCATATGAATGTTGAGGCTCGGCTGACCGAAATTCTGGGCCCGTCGGCTGGCCGTTTGCATACGGCGCGGTCGCGCAATGACCAGGTGGCGACGGATTTCCGGCTTTGGGTGCGCGACCAATGCGACGCGGCAGAGATGGGCTTGATTGCGCTGATGAAGGCTTTGCTGGCTCAGGCGGAGGCCGGGCCAGATTGGGTGATGCCAGGCTTTACCCATTTGCAGACCGCGCAGCCCGTGACTTGGGGCCATCACATGATGGCTTATGTGGAAATGTTTTCCCGTGATCTTAGCCGTTTCCGCGATGCGCGCGCGCGGTTGAATGAATGCCCGCTGGGTGCGGCGGCGCTGGCGGGGACATCTTTCCCCATTGATCGTGAGATGACCGCAAAAGAGCTTGGCTTTGATCGGCCCATGGGCAATAGCCTGGATGCAGTGAGCGCGCGGGATTTCGCGCTGGAATTCCTGGCCGCGTCCTCGATCTGCGCTATGCATCTTAGCCGCATGTCCGAAGAGCTGGTGATTTGGTCGTCGGCCCAGTTCCGCTTTGTGCGTCTGTCGGATCGTTTCTCCACTGGCTCGTCGATTATGCCGCAAAAGCGTAACCCGGATGCGGCCGAGCTGATCCGGGCCAAAATCGGTCGGATCACCGGCGCTTTGATCGCTTTGATGACGGTGATGAAGGGGCTGCCGCTGGCCTATTCCAAGGATATGCAGGAAGACAAAGAGCAGGTCTTTGACGCGGCCGATACGCTGATGCTGAGCCTTGCGGCGATGGAAGGCATGGTGCGCGATATGACCGCGAATCGCGACGCGCTGGAAGCGGCGGCTTCGGCGGGCTTTTCCACCGCGACGGATTTGGCCGATTGGCTTGTGCGCGAGCTGGGCATGCCCTTCCGCGAGGCGCATCATGTGACCGGCAGTCTCGTGGCCATGGCGGAAGGGGCGGGGATCGACCTGCCGGATCTGAGCCTAGAGCAGATGCAAAGCGTAGAGCCGAAACTGACAGCAGCCGTATTCGATGTGTTGGGCGTGCATAATTCCGTGGCCAGCCGTATGAGCTATGGCGGCACGGCACCGGCTCAGGTGCGGGCGCAAATTGCGGCTTGGACGGAACGTTTGGGCGCTGCGTAAACTCTGTCCCGTGACGCGAAGGGATTTGCCTGGCATGATGGGGCAAATCCGCCGCTTTGTTTTGGGGAATAAAATGGGACTTCGAATTTTACGCGCAGTTGGGCTGCTGATTTGCCTAATCACTTTGGCGGCTTGTGGACCGCCGCGGCCAGATGCGGGGGTCTCTGTGGGGCCTGGTGGCGCCGGGGCGCATGCGGGTGTGAGCTCGGGCCGGGTCAATGCGGGGGTTAGCACCTCTGGCACTTATGCGTCGGTTGATGTGGTCGATACGGAAAAAGTTGATGTGAGCGTTGGCACGGGTGGCCCATCCGCCTCGGTGCGTTTGGGCAATAGCCCGGTGAAAGTTGGCTTGGGGAGGGGTGGTTGGCGCCTCGGGATCTGATTTTTGTGGCTCTGGCATTTGGTTTGATGAGCTGTGGTGTCGAAGGCCCACCCATAGCGCCACCGCCGCCGGAAGATGCGACTGCGGCCCGACCGGCAGTGTCAAATAGTCAGCAATTGCCGCAAGAGGCGGAATAGGCAGCGGGCACGGACCCG
>JBMYSZ010000032.1:0-37302 GCA_049603835.1 Mangrovicoccus sp. | reverse complement strand
CCGTCGGTGAAGGGGTGTTTACGGATACCAACAATCACCCGCAACCCCTTTTTTGAGGTTAATGCAGGTTTTTTGCCAATTTCCTATAAAGCCACTTTATAACAAATACTTACGAGGGAAGTTTTTTGCAGCTCCAGCTGCTCTTTAACCCTGGCCTGGTGGAATCACGACTTATCCCTAAACTTAGCCACAGGCTTACCCACATGCCGTTAGGGCGCATTGTGGAAGCGGTGAGTCTTAGCTCGGAATCGCGACCCGCCGCCGCCTCGAAAAAACCGCCACAGAGTCGGGCGGGGCAAGGATATTGGGTCTCACAGCGAGAATTTTGCTTTTGCAACGACCGCGCAGCAGCCCCATTGCCCCGATCACGCCAATCAAGAGCAGGCTTTACCCAGGAATGGCTCGAATGCCCGTCGTGGATTCCTCTGCCTGTTCTGAACCTGATTGGCGCAGAAGGTCTTCGAGGCGGAGCTGCTGATCATTTATCAAATGCGCTAAGCTGGCCAAAGCATCTGCCTGCCACAGCCCTGCCATGGGCGTCGAAGAAATTGGGTCCGATGGAATGGGCGTAAAGCTCAGGCCATGATCTACCGCCAACCATTGTAATAGTGGATCCGCCGCCGCCTCTAGCTCCGCCCATTGCGGGGCAGTCAGGCGGAAAGGCGCGCCTTTGACCTGAGTTAAAGCTTGTTCGAAAGACTGTGACCGCTGGGGCACGGTGCCACCCTGTCCAGACGATATCCGGTAAAACGCATCTGCGAGCAAAAGCGCCTCATGGCTCAGCCCGTCATTCATCCGCCGAAACCGCAGCCGGTCGATCAAATCCTGCTCCGCCCCGATCGTCGTAAAGAAATCTCGTACCACATCGCCGCCGGCTAATTGCGGCGGATCGAAGGGGCGCAGCGTTAGCTCGACCTGCCGCAGCGCCTTTTCATGGCGCCGCAGCACCCGGCTTCCCCGCTCTGCCAGCTCCGCCGCCGCAAAATCAGCCAGACCGCAGCGGCCCGTTTTGACGAATTGCTGGAAAGCGCTGATCGCATAGGCGGCGGGGTGACGTATATAACAGACAACTATCACCCGCTCTGCGATCTGTTGCAGATGGGCGAGCAGACGCTCGAAGGCATCTGGGGCAAGGCTGCTGAAAAACTCACTCGACAAAAGCAGATTTGGCAGCGCCCGCGGACCAGGAGGCGGCGTGAGACTTTGCAGCGCTTTTCCCCCAGATCCCGCAGATCCGATACTGTTAGACCGCGCCGCTGCGCAAACCAGCCTTCACTTTGATCCGGGTCGAAAGCAAACGTCAGCTTCTGATGTTGGGTCTCTGGTCCCGGATAGTGAAACCCGTGCTGCGCCAGAATTCGACGTGACGCCGCCGCGCTGCGCTGGATCGAGGCGGTGCCGGTTTTGCCGGTGCCAATATGCAAGATCGCTCTTTTATACATGACCGCAGGGGCCTCGGCTGGTTTCGCTGCCCGGCTTGTCGCCCGATCCCGTCAATTATTCCTTAAATCCGACATATCTATGTCAGATCTATGTCGGAGCCTTTGGGCGGCGCCCCGGCCTTTTTGACCCGATAGCTAGACGGCGCCGCACCGATATGGCGCTTGAATAAGCGGCTAAAGAAATACGGATCGGCAAAGCCCAGCTCGGCGGCGACCTCTTTGACCGACACGCCCATCCCCAAACGGTTGGCGGCGAATTCCATGCGCTTGAGCTCGCGGAATTTGCGCGGTGTCATGCCAAGCCGCTCACGAAAAGCCCGGCGAAAATAGTCTACGTTATAGGGAACACCGGCCAAGATCTCATCGACGCTCGCCCCACCCATGGGATCCGCCGAAAGGCGCGACGCGACAAACATTATATGAATAGAGAGCTGATCTTGGCTCTCCACCCCAGAATCCGCAGTCTTCCAGCCTAAAAACGCCTCTTCTAGATAGGCCAAAAGCAACACCATGAATTGGTGATGCTGGATCAATGTCGTGGACGCGCGCGGTGACCTTTCGCGATAGAAATCCGCCAGGGGACGCAGGCTCTCCCACTGCCGATAACGGATTTTCCGGCGCAGCTCCATCTGGGCAATCACATCGCCACGGCCAAAGAGCTCTAGGGTGAAATGCTGTGCCAGGCCGATATAGAGCGCCTCGCCACAGTCATGCCGCCCGCGAAACCTCTGATAGGCAGGGATCAACATGGCCTCGCCGGCTGACAAAGTCAGCTCCTCTTCGCCGAGCCAATACCGCCCTTGCCCCTCCAGCGCGATGATCAGGTCATGCACTGGGTTCAGCTTATCGATCCGCCAGCGGCGCGTATGGGTCATCTTGATGGTCGAGCGCACCAAGCGCAGCGAAAGCGACTGCATCGGGATCAGGGAGAGGGGAAATTCTACGATTTTGTCCATCCTTTTCTCCTGTAGCTTACATTCGTTTACCTTACCACCACCTGATATGCTAGTATGGCAAAATGAGAAGCGCATGGGCGAAAACTGCCCGGCAAATAGGGAGGAGGCCAGGTATTGGCGCGGGGATCGGCAAGAACTGCCGGGCCACGGGGCGATATTGCGGCCATGGCATGAACAAATCCGAACAATCTATCCCCGTAACCATAGCCTATATCGGCGGCGGCTCTCTCAACTGGGCGCCCAAGCTCATGGCCGATCTGGCCCAGGATCAGCGCCTAAGCGCCGATATCCGGCTCTATGATCTCGATCTGGCAGCGGCGCAGCGCAATCTCGCTCTTGGCGAAGCCTTTGCCAAAGTGAGCACTGGAACGCCCCCGTGCTACAAAGCCGTGGCAAGCTTGGCCGAAGCCCTGAGCGGGGCGGATCTGGTGATTGTGTCGATCCTGCCGGGGCGGTTTGAGGATATGGCCCAAGATATCGGCATCCCAGCGCGTTATGGCATTCCCCAAGCGGTGGGCGATACGGTTGGGCCGGGCGGTTTTGTGCGCGCCATGCGGGCGATCCCGATGCTTTACGAGATTGGCCAAGCCATCGCCGCCTATGCGCCGACCGCCTATGTCTGCAATCTCACCAATCCAATGAGTGTCTTGACCGGCGCGCTGTTTCGGGCCTTTCCCGGCATCAAAGCCTGGGGCGAGTGCCACGAGGTCACCAAGCTGCGCAAGCAAGTGGCCTGGATCGCCAATCGCGAGGCGGGCGAGCCACTTTGGACCCATCGCGATGTGCAAGTCTCGGTCACCGGCATCAATCATTTCACCTTCGTCAATCAGATTTCGCTGGCGGGGCGTGATATGCTCCCGGCTTATGCGGCTTTTGCCGAAGAGTTCCGTGAAAAAGGCTGGATCGAGATCGAGCCCGCCCCCGCAGACGAGCATGAGCGCTATTTTTCCGACCGTTCTCGGGTGAAGTTCGATCTTTATCGCCGCTTTGGCATTCCGGGTGCGGCGGGGGATCGGCATTTGGTCGAATTCTTGCCTGCGAGCGAATATCTACATGATCCGGCGGCTTGGGATTTCGGCCTGACCCCGGTGGAGTATCGCCGCCGCTATCAAGAAGAGAAACGCCAAGCGGCCATGGACTTGATCGAAGGCCGCCGCCCGCCCCAGCCCGAGCGCTCTGACGAAGCGCTGGTCGATCAGATCGCGGCTCTGCTCAGTGGTGCACCCTATATCTCTAACGTCAATCTGCCGAACCAAGGGCAAATGCCGGACCTGCCGCAAGGCGCGATTGTGGAAACCAATGCTCTGTTTTCCGGCCTCGGCATCACGCCGATGACGACACAGCCCCTGCCCCCGGCCTTGGCGGAAATCATCCAAGATCATAGCGCCCGGCAAACCGCCCTGCTCGACGCGGTGATCCAAGAGACGCCCGCAGCGCTTTTCCCGCTATTCAAAAGAGATCCGCTGGTAGCGCCTTTGCCCGAGCCCCAAGCCCGCGCGCTTTTCGCTGAAATGATCGAAGCGACCCGCGCTTGGATCCCGGATACGCTGACCAAGGGAGCCGCCTGATGGGAGGCGAAAGTAAATATCTGGGGCTTTGGTATGTGTCGCCCTATGTGATCGGGTTGCTGCTTTTCACCGGGTTTCCCTTTCTAGCGTCGTTTTACCTAAGCTTCACCGATTATGATCTGCTCAACCGTCCCGAATGGGTCGGGACGAAGAACTATGAGAAGCTCTTCACCCGTGACCGCACCTTCGACAAATCCCTGAAGGTGACACTTATCTATGTCTTCACCACCGTCCCGCTAAAGCTTGCCTTTGCGCTCTTTATCGCTGTGGTGCTGAATTACCGGCTGAAGGCGATCAACCTTTTCCGCACCGCCTATTACGTGCCGTCGATCCTGGGCGGCTCCGTCGCGATTGCGGTTTTGTGGCGCTATATCTTTGCCGATACGGGGCTGGTGAATATGGTACTGACATCGCTGGGAGGCGAGCCGATCAACTGGTTCGGTGACCCGGAAAACGCGCTTTTCACCATTACGCTCTTGCGCTGCTGGCAGTTTGGCTCGGCCATGGTGATCTTCCTCGCGGCGCTGCAATCGGTGGATAAATCGCTCTACGAGGCCGCGGCCATCGATGGCGCGGGGCCTTGGCGGATCTTTCGCCATATCACCTTGCCGCTCATCACCCCGGTGATCTTCTTCAATCTGATCATGCAGACGGTGCAGGCCTTCCAAGAGTTCAACGGCCCCTACATCATCACCCAGGGCGGACCGCTCAAATCCACCTATCTCTTGCCGCTCTATATCTATGACAAAGCGTTCAAGAGCTTCGACATGGGCTATGCCTCGGCCATCGCTTGGGTGCTTTTCCTCATCATTATGGTTCTGACCCTGATCGCTTTCTGGTCGTCGAAGAAATGGGTCTATTACGCTGGCGATAAGCGGAGCTGATCGAATGGCAAGTCTTACCGATATCCCAACGCAAACCGCCCCAAACCCGCCCACTGCACTAGAGGTCAAACTGAAACGCAAGGCCCGGCTCAATTCGGCCCTGCGCTATGGCCTGCTGACCATTGTCGGCCTGATTATGGTCTATCCGCTGATCTGGATGATCGGGGCGAGTTTCAAAACCAATGCCGAGATGTTTTCTTCGGCCGGGTTCTGGCCCTCTGAGCCGACGCTGCAAGGCTATATCGATGGCTGGAAAACCTCCACGCCTTATACATTCGGCAAGTTCTTTATGAACTCGCTTTGGATCATCATTCCCAAAACCATCGGCACAGCAATTAGCTGCACGCTTGTGGCTTATGGCTTTGCGCGCTTCGAGTTTCCGGGCAAGAACTTCCTCTTTGCCACGGTGATCGCGACGCTGCTTTTGCCCAATGTGGTGACCCGCATTCCGCAATATCTGCTGTTTCGCGATATTGGCTGGCTCGATAGCTTCTTGCCGCTTTGGGTGCCCTCAGCGCTGGCGGGGGATGCGTTTTTCGTTTTCATGGTGATCCAATTCCTGCGCGCCATCCCCCGCGATATGGAAGAAGCCGCTCGCGTCGATGGCGCCACCACGCTGCAAACCCTGATCTATATCGTCGTGCCCATGCTGATGCCGGCGCTGATCTCGGTCTGCCTGTTTCAGTTCATGTGGACCATGAACGACTTCCTCGGCCCGCTCATCTATATCAGCTCGGTCGAGAAATACCCGGTGAGCCTAGCGCTGAAGCTCTCCATCGACACCACCGAGGCCTTCGCCTGGAACCAAATCCTGGCCATGTCAGTCCTCGCCCTCGCCCCATCCCTCGCCGTGTTCTTCATGGCTCAGAAATACTTCATCGAAGGCATCTCCTCCGGAGGCGTAAAAGGCTAATGGCTCAGCTACATCTGAATTCCGTCGAAAAAACCTATCCTAATGGCTTCAAAGCGGTGCATGGCATCGATCTGGAGGTGCGCGAAGGCGAGTTTATGGTGCTGGTCGGCCCTTCGGGCTGCGCCAAATCCACCACGCTGCGGATGATCGCGGGGCTAGAGACCATCACCGGTGGTGAAATCCGCATTGGCGATAAGCTGGTCAATGATCTGGTGCCGGGCAAGCGCGGCATTGCCATGGTGTTCCAGAATTACGCGCTTTACCCGCATATGAAAGTGCGGCGCAATCTGGGTTTTGGCCTGCAATTGCGCGGCAAGCCCAAGGATGAAATCGCCAGCGCCACCGAAGAAGTCTCGGCGATTTTGGAAATCGAGAAACTGCTCGACCGCCTGCCCAAAGAGCTTTCGGGCGGGCAGGCCCAGCGGGTCGCCGTGGGGCGGGCCTTGATCAAGCATCCCGATGTCTTTCTCTTTGACGAGCCGCTCTCCAATCTCGATGCCAAATTGCGCGCGGCCATGCGGGTGCGGATCACTGATCTGCATAAGCGCCTGAAGGAAACGGGTCAGCCCGCGACCGTCGTCTATGTGACCCATGATCAGGTCGAGGCGATGACTATGGGCGACCGGATTTGCGTCATGAAAGACGGCCATATCATGCAGGTGGCTGATCCTGTGTCGCTCTATACCCGTCCGGCCAATGCCTTTGTGGCCGGGTTCATCGGCATGCCCGAGATGAACCTGGTGCCCGCCTTGCTGAGCTTTGCGCCGGCCCCGCAGCTCACTGTGGCCGGGCAAACCATCGTTCCGGGTGGCGATCTGGCCCAACGCCTGCAGACCCGCGACGGCGCAGTGACCCTGGGCATCCGGCCCCAGCATCTGAGCGTCGTGCCAGAGGGCACGCCCAATAGCCTGACCGCCACCGTCACCAATCTGGAATTCATGGGCCATGAGGTGAACCTGCACGCCAAAATCGCCGATACGCCCATCGTGGCCGTGATCCCATCCGAGCAATTCAATCCCGCCACAGAGCGGGGGGACAAGCTGGGGCTACAGCTCAGCGTCCAGCATTTGCACCTCTTCGACGCGACGAGCGGGCTCAATGTCTCTCTCGCGCCGCTGAACTGATCATCTAGGGAGGAACAATAGATGAAAACGACCCTTCTCACCCTGGCGCTTGCCAGCACAGCCCTAACTGCCCAAGCCGCTGATCTGCGCATGAGCTGGTGGGGCGGGGATAGCCGCCATCTCGCGACCCAAGAGGCGCTGAAGATCTGCGGTGAAAAGCATGGCCACACCATCAAACCGGAATTCACTGGCTGGGGTGGGCATTTTGAAAAAGTCGCCACGCAAATCGCTGGCAAGACCGAAGCCGATCTCATGCAGATCAACTGGCCCTGGCTGCCGATCTTTTCCGCCCAGGGCACGGGCTTTGCCGATCTAGCCAGCCTCGACACAGTGGATCTGTCTAACCTGACCGAAGAGCAGTTAAATGCCGGTAAGATGAAAGGCGTGCTCAACGGCATTCCGGTTTCCACCACGGGGCGGCTTTTCGTGTTTAACAAAACCACCTGGGATAAGGCGGGCATGCCCTTGCCCACAAGCTGGGAAGAGCTGATCGCCGCTGGTCCCATTTTCCAAGAAAAGCTGGGCGAAGAATACTACCCGTTTGAAGGTATCGGCCTGGATGCGGCCCTGCTGGTCACGCTGATTGGCACCCAGGCCACGGGTAAACCGCTGATCGATCCGGCGAGCAACACGATCATGTGGAGCCAAGAGGATATGATCGCCGCCATCGAGGCCTATCAAAACCTGGTGGATAATCACGTGATCCCGAAATGGGCGGATATGGCCGCAGCGGGCAATGTCGCTCTGCATGAAAACCCAAAATGGACCAAGGGCGAGATCGCCGGCACCTATCAATGGGACAGCACCTATTTCAAGATCTCCGACCCGATGGATGATGATGCCAATCTGGTCTATGCGGGGATCCTCAGCCAAGACGGTCAGAAGACCGAAGGCATTTATCGCAAAGCCTCGATGGTGTTTTCGATCTCGGCCAATTCCTCGCAGAAAGAAGCCGCAGCCGAAGTGCTCAATTGCTTGCTGAATGAGGAAGAAGGCATCGCTGCTATGGGCTCGGCCCGTGGGGTGCCTGCCTCGGCCAAAGCGAAACAGCAGCTGGTGGCCTCGGGTACGCTGAAGCCGATCCAGCTTGAGGCGCAAGATCTGGTGATCAACGCCAATGGCCCGGCGATCCATCCCTTTATGGAACATCCCGATGTGCGCTCGGCTATGGTCGATAATCTAGAGCTCTTTGCCTATGGCGAAATCGATGCGGCCACCGCCGCCGATGAGATGTTTTACGGCATCGAAGAAGCGCTCGACGATATCAAATAGGCCCAATTTGATAGGCCCGCATGCGGCGTCTATTGACTGATGTCCTCCATGCGGGGGCGGCGCTTCGGCCTCGCCCCTGCCCTTTCCCAAATGAGTATCCCATGGCCGATCTGCGCGTCATCTGCCTGTCTTCGCGGACAGCCTCGCTTTTGCTATGCCCCGATGGCGCGCGTTATCACTTGCCCGCGCCCATCAGATGGAGCCTTTGGGCCAATGGCGCGCAGCTGCGCCAGGGTGTGGCCGAGATAGCGCCGCTGTTCTTCGAAGATCTGACACCGGACAGGGTCTATCGGCTGGAGTCCGATCTAGGCGCGATTGAGTTTCGCACCAAGCCTTGCGCCGGTCTGATCGAGGCGGTGGAGTTCGGCGCAAGCCCAAAGGCCGCTGATAACGCCCCCGCCTTAGCCAAAGCGATTGCCGCAACGCCCCAGGGCGGCTGTTTGCGCCTGTCTCCGGGCTGCTATGCCAGCGCGCCGCTTTTTCTGAAACCGGGCATTACGCTTTGGCTGCCCAAAGGCGCTGTGATCGAGGCCCTCGCCGATTGGCGCGCGGATTGGCCGGTCCTGCCTGCTTTTGATCCGGCGGGCCGCTATACTGGCAGTTGGGAAGGCCTGCCCGAAGCCTGTTTTGCCGCGCCGATCACTGCGATTGACTGCCCCGGCCTGATCCTCACCGGGCTAGGCTGCATCGATGGCGGCGGGGATCGTGGCGATTGGTGGAGCTGGCCCAAAGAAACCCGGCAAGGCGCGCGCCGTCCGCGAACTATATATATAGTGCGGTCACGCGATGTGCAGCTTTCCGGCCTGACCATCCGCAATTCGCCCTCTTGGACCATCCATCCCCTGCTTTGCGATGGGCTGATCGCCAGCGCGCTGCATATCGAGAACCCGCCCGACAGTCCCAATACGGATGGGTTCAATCCCGAAAGCTGCTGCGATCTGGAGATGACCGGCCTGCGCTTTTCCGTGGGCGATGATTGCATCGCGGTGAAATCCGGCAAACGCGCACCGGGGCAAGAGTCGCATCTCGCCCCCACAAGGCGGCTCTCGATCTCCCATTGCCATATGGAGCGCGGCCATGGGGCGGTGGTGCTGGGCTCGGAAATGTCGGGCGAGATTACGGATGTGACCATTGCCCGTTGCCGCTTTGACGGCACAGATCGCGGATTGCGCCTGAAAACCCGCCGGGGCCGGGGCGGTGCGATTGCCCGCGTGGTGATGGAAGAGGTGGAGATGAAGAACGTCGCCACCCCCTTTGCCGCCAATGCCTTTTACTATTGCGACCCTGACGGACACTCGGCCCAGGTGCAATCGCGCGACCCGGCGCCCGTGGATCACCGCACCCCGCGCATCGAAGACATCACCCTGCGCAATGTCACCGCCCATAACGCGCAAATCGCGGGCGCCGCTCTGCTTGGTCTACCCGAAGCACCGCTGCAAAAGATCCGCTTCAGCAATTTCCAAGTCAGCTTCGACCCCAACGCCGAAGCCGCCAGCCCGCTTATGGCCGATGCCGTACCGCTTATGCGCCATATGACGATCTATTCCCAATTCGCCGAAACCCTCGGCAATGTCCAAAGCCTGCCCTGCCGCAAGGAGCCCCAGCCATGCTAACCGCCTATTTTCAGGATTATCTCTCGGGTTACTCACCTTATAAAGGCGGCCGCTGGTGCTATGAGGATGGCTGCATTTATCGCGGGCTAGAGCTTTTGCATAAGGCCAGCGGCGATGCGGTTTGGCTTGATCAGCTGCTCCCACGGCTGGAGGCGCAGCTTTTGCCCGGCGCTCAGCTTTCCGGCTATGAGCTGTCGGAGTATAATATCGATAATGTCCTATCGGGGCGCAGCTTACTGTACCTATATGAGGTGACCGGCGAGGCGCGCTATCTAGAGACGGCGGGCCTGCTTGCCCAACAACTCGCCACCCATCCGCGCACTCGCTCGGGCGTTTATTGGCACAAGCTGCGCTATCCATGGCAGGTCTGGCTGGACGGGCTTTATATGGGGCTGCCCTTTCAGATTGGCTATGGCCAACAGATCGGCGACACGGCTTTGATCGAGGATGCGCTGACCCAGCTTGGCACTGCGCTCCAGATGCTGACTGTGGAACAGACCGGGCTTTATGCCCATGCGGTGGATGAGGCGCGGCAACAACCTTGGGCCAATAAGACCAGCGGTCACAATCCCGATCACTGGGCGCGGGCATTGGGCTGGCTCGCCATGGCGCTGGTCGATATCGCCGAGCTGGTCGGGCCGCAGCGCTTTGCCCCGCTCAAAGCCCAGGCCTCCGCCTATCTCGCAAGATTAGTAGAGCTGCGGCAGCCAGACGGGCTTTGGCTACAGGTGATCGATCAGCCGGATTTGCCCGGCAATTACCAAGAAAGCTCGGCCTCGGCCATGTTCACCTATGCTTTGCTGCGCGGTGCAGAGCTGGGATTGAACAGCCCCCAGCCCGGCCTGCATGATCTGCTGGCGGCGCAATTTCTGCGCCCCAAAGCCGGTGGCGGATATGAGATGGCAGAGATCTGCGAAGTGGCGGGCTTGGGCAACCATGAGGGACGGTTCCGCGATGGATCCGCCGCCTATTACCTGTCAGAGGCGCGGGTGGCCGATGACGCCAAAGGCGTCGGCCCGTTGATGATGGCCCATGCGGCGCATCTGGCCGCGACCAAGCAAGCAATGGCCAAAGCCGGCTAAATGGCGTCACGGCTAAAGCTGACCGAGAGCCAAGCCGCGCGCTATGCCAAAGATCTGGTGCTGGGCCGGGCGGGTCCGGTGGAATATTTGCATGATTGCCCTTGGGTGCCCGAGCCAGGCCTAATCCCCGGCCTGACCTCGCGCGCCCAGGCGATCACCGTTGAGCCCGGCCAGCCCGGACAGCTGCAACGCGCCATAGATCGCGCCATTGCCGCCGCGCAGATCTCGGATCATCGGGGGCCGCTGCATCTGGCGCTATTGCCAGGTCGCTATGACGGGCTGGTCTATCTGCCCCATGCGGAAATATCCGGCAAGCCGCTGCGCATCACCCTGACCGGGATGGGCCAAAGCCCGGCGGATGTGGAAATCTGCGCCAATATCGATGCGGAAATGCCCGGTGCGGAATATCTCCGCCGCTTTGGCGCGCAAATTGCCCAAGCAGGGCCCGAGGCAGGCCGGATCTATACCCAGATCGCCGCGAGCGAGCGGCTCTCGACCGCTTTTGCCAGTGTGGTCCGGGTTGAGGCCGCAGATACCCGCCTGGCCAATCTGACCATCCGCAACAGCTATAATTGCGACCGCGCCGCGGCGGCGGAGGGCGATAAGCGGCTCAATGCCCAAGGCCAATACGCGCAAGGCCAGCATCAGGCAGTGGCGCTTTTGGTGGCCGGAGCGGACCGGGTGGCGCTGGATCGCCTGCATCTGCGCAGCCATCAAGATACGCTTTATCTGCAAGGCCCGGCGCCTGGTGTGGTGGCCCGCGCGGCCCTGACCAATTGCCATATCGAAGGCGATGTGGATTTCATCTTTGGCCAAATGGCGGCGCATTTTCACCGCTGTACATTGAAAAGCCTAGGTCATCGCGCGCCCATGGCTTGGGTCACTGCCCCAGCCACGCATATTCATGCGCCTTATGGTTTTGTCTTCGAAGAATGTGACTTCACCCATGATGGCTCTGCCGCAGCGCTTTCGCAGCGTTTCCTTTTGGGGCGGCAATGGTTCGAAGGGGTGCGCGCGACGCCTTATGGTCGAGCGCCGATGGCGGGCTATCGCTGCGATTATGGCCCCAGCTCGCGCTATGATCCGCCGCTTGGCGTGATCAACCGCAAAAGCCTAGAGGCCGTGGGCAAATGCATTTTGCTGAAGTGTCGCTTAGGCGCGCATCTGAACCCAGCGATGCCTTGGGGCGATTGGAATGGCGGCGCATATGATGCGGCGGGGCGGTATCACCCGGCTCCTTGGCATCCGCGCTATCGCCCGGTGCAATCTCAGGCTGGGGATTTCTTGGCAGAGCTTGGCCCCTGGCTGGCCGCGCAAGGCCTGGATTTCAGCGGTTTGGATCCCAAAGAGCCCTGGCTTGCGGAATACCAGTCCCAAGCCCTTGCCGAAGACGCGTCCCAAACCGGTTAGGCGCCAAGGGAAAAACTTGGCGAGGAACATGGGGGGCTCCTCGCCAAGAGGCGGCGCGAAATTCATTTTCCGCACCGCTTTCTGGGTGGCAGGCTCATGGAGCTTGAACGCCCGCAAACTCACATCGTTGCGGCCTAGCGCCTTGCCCCAAGGCGTTTAGGGCGCGGGTTCGCCCAAGCCTGCAATATGTTCAGCGATTTCGTCCAAAATCGCCGGGTCATCGATCGTGGCGGGCATTTTCCAGGGCTCGCCATCGGCAATCGCCACCATCGTGCCGCGCAACACCTTGCCCGACCGGGTTTTCGGCAAACGATCCACCACCACGCATTTCTTGAAGGCGGCAACCGGGCCAATTTCATGGCGGATCAGCTGCACGCATTCTTTGGTGATTTCGTCATGATCGCGGGTCACCCCGGCATTCAGGCAGACCAGCCCCAAAGGCGCCTGGCCTTTCAGCGAGTCCCCCACACCGATCACCGCGCATTCGGCCACATCCGCATGGCTGGCCAGCACTTCTTCCATCGCGCCGGTGGACAGACGGTGGCCCGCCACATTGATGACGTCATCGGTGCGCGCCATGATATAGACATAGCCGTCTTCATCCAGCATGCCCGCATCGCCGGTCTCGTAATAGCCGGGGAATTGGTTGAGATAGGATTTCTTAAACCGCTCTTCCGCATTCCAAAGCGTCGGCAAAGTACCCGGTGGCAGCGGCAGCTTAATGGCAATCGCACCCAGCGTATCGGGGCCGACCGGATGGCCTGCATCATCCAGGATCTCGATTTCATAGCCGGGCATCGGCACGGCCGGAGAACCCGGCTTGATCGGCAATTGCTCGATCCCCAGCGGGTTCGCAGCGATGGCATAGCCGGTTTCGGTCTGCCACCAATGGTCGATCACTGGCTTGCCCAAATGCTCTGCCGCCCAATTGATCGTATCGGGATCGGCGCGCTCGCCCGCGAGGAACAGTGCTTGCAACCCGCTGAGATCATATTTCTTCACATAATCCGCTTTGGGATCTTCGCGCTTGATCGCCCGCAGCGCTGTGGGGGCGGTGAACAGAACTTTGACGTCATGCTCTTGGACAATGCGCCAGAAGGTGCCGGGATCAGGCGTGCCGACGGGCTTGCCCTCAAAGATCAATGTGGTGGAGCCATTGAGCAGCGGCCCATAGCAGATATAGCTATGGCCCACGACCCAGCCCACATCCGAGGCGGCCCAAAAGACCTGGCCCGGCGCAACATCATAGATGTTCTTCATGGTCCACATAAGCGCAACCATATGCCCGCCATTATAGCGCACCACGCCTTTGGGCTGGCCGGTCGTGCCAGAGGTATAAAGGATATAGAGCGGATCACAGCCCCCCACCGGCACGCAATCGGCAGGTTCGGCGGCGTTTTCAGAGGCGATCCAATCCAGATCGCGGCCATCGATCATCGAGGCTTCGCATTGTGGGCGCTGCAAGATCACGGTGAAGGCCGGTTTATGTTCGCATTGCGCGATGGCTTCATCCAGCAGCGGCTTATATTCGACAATCCGCTTGCCTTCGATCCCGCAAGAGGCTGACAGGATCGCTTTGGGCTGCGCGTCATCGATCCGCACCGCCAATTCATGGGCGGCAAAGCCCCCAAATACCACCGAATGCACCGCACCGATCCGGGCACAGGCCAGCATAGCCATCACCGCTTCGGGCACCATGGGCATATAGATGACGACCCGGTCGCCTTTCTCCACCCCTTGGGCTTTGAGCACACCGGCGAGTTTGGACACACGGCCCAAGAGATCGTCAAATGTGATCACAGTTTTGCTGTCAGTGACCGGGCTGTCATGGATGATCGCCGCCTGCGTCCCATGACCCGCCGCCACATGGCGATCAATCGCGTTATAGCAGGTGTTGCATTCACCATCTGGAAACCACTCATAAAGCGGCGCTTTGGTATCGTCCAAAGCATGGGTCGGGGGCGTTGACCAATCAACTAGCTTTGCAGCCTCCATCCAGAATGCATCTGGATCGGCTTTCCAACGGTCATAGACCTCGCGAAAAGTACTCATACGTCCCCTTCCCTTCCTCCAAGAAGTTGCAGTTATAAATCGTGACTGGCGCCAAACTCTCCCGCGCTGGCTAATGCCGCCACATTCAAAAGACCCCGCGTCGTGATCGAAGGCGTCACGATATGAGCGGTGCCATGAAGACCCATCAGGATGGGCCCAACCTCTAATCCCGATGCCAAGCATTTCAGCGCATTCTTGGTGCTGCTGGCCGCATCTAGCGATGGCATGATCAACAGATTGGCCGGGCTTTGCAGGGCGCTGTCAGGATAGAAAACCGCCCGCAATTCAGGATCGAGCGCCGCATGCAGCGTCATCTCACCTTCAAAGGTGAAATCCACCTGCATATCCCGAAGCGCAGCCACAGCCGCGCGCATCTTGGCCGAACTTTCGGTCTGCAAATCGCCGAAATTCGACGCGCTGATAAAGGCCGCGCGGGGTTTGATCCCGAAATGGCGCACTTCAATGGCTGCGGCTTTGGCGATGCTGACCAGCTCTTCGACTGTGGGATCGGGATGCACTTGGGTATCGGCGATAAAGAGCGGTCCGCTATCCATCAGCATCACCGATAGCGCCCCAATGGCTTGGCGTTTGCGGTTATGGCACAGCACGCGGCGCACCTGATCGAGATGCCACAAATACTGCCCCACCTGACCACAGATCAGGCTTTCGGCCTCGCCCCGATGCACCATCACCGCCGCAATCGCCGTGTGATTGGACCGGATCAAGGCCTTGGCCATATCCGGGGTGACACCATCGCGAGCATTGAGTTCGTGATAGGTCCGCCAATATGTGTCAAAACGCGGATCATCCTCGGGATTGCACACATCGAAATCCGCATCCGGGCGGATAGGCAAACCATAGCGTTCGCAGCGCTCGGCCATGATACCCGGGCGCCCGATCAGCACCGGCCGCGCCATACCTTCTTGCAACATCTCATGGGCGCAACGCAGAACCCGCTCATCCTCGCCTTCGGCAAACACGACCTTGCGTTGCACCTGGCGGGCGCGTTCGAAAATCGGCTTCATCAAAAAGCGCGAGCGATAGACTTTGCGGTTCAGATCCTCCGCATAGCCGCGATAATCCTGGATCGGGCGGGTCGCGACGCCGGTTTCCTCGGCGGCTTTGGCAACAGCGGTGGCAACCGTGGCCAGAAGGCGCGGATCGAAAGGTTTCGGGATCAGGTAATCGGGGCCAAAGACCAAACGCTCGCCCTGATAGGCCTGGGCCGCCTCAGCCGTGGAAGGCGCATGCGCCAGATCGGCAATGGCATTGACGCAGGCGATCTTCATCTCTTCATTGATCTCGGTCGCGCCGCAATCCAGCGCGCCACGGAAGATGAAGGGAAAGCACAGAACGTTATTGACCTGATTGGGATAATCCGACCGCCCCGTGGCGATCAAGGCATCGGGTTTGGCGGCTTTCGCCTCTTCGGGCATGATTTCCGGCGTGGGATTGGCCAAGGTGAACAGCACCGGCCCATCGGCCATTTTCGCCACTTGCTCTTTGCTCAAAAGCCCCGGCCCGGCGAGCCCCAAGAACATATCCGCACCTTCAATCGCGTCATCGAGCGTCCGGTCATCGGTCACTACGGCAAACTGGCGCTTTTCGGGATTCAGATCATTGCGGCCCTGATGCACCACGCCTTTGCGATCCAGCAGGCGAATATTTTCGGGTTTTAGCCCCAGCGTTTTCAGGAGGTTCAGACAGGCCACCCCCGCCGCGCCACCGCCGATTGTCACCAGGCGGATATCTTCGAATTTCTTGCCCACCAGGCGCAGCGCATTCACCGCCGCAGCGGCGCAGACAATCGCTGTGCCATGCTGGTCATCATGGAAAACCGGGATTTGCATCCGCTCTTTGCAGAGCTTTTCCACCTCAAAACAGGCGGGCGCACCGATATCTTCGAGGTTCACCGCGCCAAAAGTCGGCTCTAGCGCCGCAACGATTTCGGCCAGTTTCTGCGGGTCGGTTTCATTGACTTCTATATCAAAGCAATCAATTGCCGCAAATTTTTTGAACAGCGCGGCTTTGCCTTCCATCACCGGCTTGGAGGCGAGCGGGCCAATATCGCCCAGGCCCAGCACCGCCGTGCCATTGGAAATCACCGCCACCAGATTGCCCCGGCCCGTATAGCGCGCCGCATCGGCTGGATCTTTGGCGATTTCGGTACAAGCCTCAGCCACGCCAGGCGAATAGGCAAGGCTGAGGTCTCGGTTCGTGGCCATGGGTTTGGTGACCCGGACCTCAAGCTTTCCTGGACGTCCCTGTTCGTGATAGGCGAGGGCTGCCTCCCGCAGCGTTGCCTTGGTCGTCTCCGTGGCCATGATTTCTCCTCCTGAATCTGGCCTGCGAAAGCTTTTCTACGAAGCCCTCGCAGTTTGGATCAGTGACAGGACCTCACGCGCGGCTTCGGGGATATTTGTTCCCGGCCCAAAGATCGCTGCGACGCCTGCCGACTTTAACGCATCGTAATCTTGTGCTGGGATAACACCACCGCAAACCACCAGGATTTCGCCCGCTCCGGCCTCTTTGAGTGCGCCAATCAGCGCAGGGGCCAGGGTTTTATGGCCAGCGGCTTGGCTGGACACGCCAATCACATGCACATCATTGTCGATGGCATCTTGCGCGACCTCTTCCGGCGTCTGGAAAAGCGGGCCAACATCCACGTCAAAGCCGATATCAGCAAAGGCCGAAGCAATCACTTTGGCGCCACGATCATGGCCGTCTTGGCCCATTTTCACCACCAGCATACGCGGGCGGCGGCCCTCGGCCTCGGCAAAGGCTTCGATATCTTTTTGAATGGCCGCGAAGCCTTCATCGCCTTCAAAAGCGGCGCCGTAAACTCCTGCCAATGTCTTTACCTCCGCACGGTGACGACCAAAGGCCTTTTCCATGGCATCCGAGATTTCCCCAAGGCTGGCCCGCGCCCGCGCCGCATCAACGGCAGCGGCCAAGAGATTACCCTCGCCGGTTTCTGCGACCTGTTCCAAAGCGGTGATCGCCGCTTGGAAAGCCTCGGGATCGCGGGTTTCGCGCATTTTGGTGAGACGGGCGATTTGGGCGTCGCGCACAGCAGCATTATCCACATCGAGAATATCGATGGGCTCTTCCTGCGGCGGACGGAATTTGTTGACGCCAACAATCACTTCTTCGCCACGATCAACCCGCGCCTGACGCCGGGCAGCCGCTTCTTCGATCTTGAGCTTGGGCATGCCAGAGCCGACCGCTTTGGTCATCCCGCCCATGGCCTCGACCTCTTCGATCAGCGCCCAGGCTTTTTCGGCAAGATCTGCGGTCAGCTTTTCAACATAATAGCTGCCCGCCAGCGGATCGACCGTATCGCAAACCCCGGTTTCATTCTGCAAGATCAGCTGCGTATTGCGCGCAATCCGGGCGGAGAAATCCGTGGGCAGGGCGATTGCCTCATCCAGAGCATTCGTGTGCAGCGATTGCGTGCCGCCCAAAGCCGCGGCCATGGCCTCATAAGCGGTGCGGACCACATTATTATAGGGATCTTGCTCTTGCAGGCTGACGCCCGAGGTTTGGCAATGGGTGCGCAGCATTTTCGAGCGCACATCTTTGGGGTTAAACTCATCCATGATCCGCGCCCAAAGCAGGCGCGCGGCCCGCAGCTTGGCGGCTTCCATGAAGAAATTCATCCCAATGGCGAAGAAAAAGCTTAGACGCGGCGCGAAGCTATCCACATCCATCCCCGCTGCCAGAGCCGCGCGCACATATTCGCGGCCATCGGCAAGGGTGAAGGCCAGCTCTTGCACCAAGGTCGAGCCCGCTTCCTGCATGTGATAGCCGGAGATCGAGATCGAGTTGAAGCGCGGCATCTTTTCAGAGGTATAGCCAATGATATCCGAGATGATCCGCATGGAGGGTTCGGGCGGATAGATATAGGTATTCCGCACCATGAACTCTTTGAGGATGTCATTTTGGATCGTGCCGGAAAGCTTTTCGGGCGGCACGCCCTGCTCTTCGGCGGCGACGATGTAATTGGCCATGACCGGGATCACCGCGCCATTCATCGTCATCGAGACCGACATTTCATCTAGCGGGATGCCATCAAAGAGGATTTTCATATCCTCGACGCTATCAATGGCCACGCCCGCCTTGCCCACATCCCCGATCACTCGGGGATGGTCACTGTCATAACCGCGATGGGTTGCCAGATCGAAGGCCACGGAAAGCCCTTTTTGCCCGCCCGCCAGATTGCGGCGGTAAAAGGCATTGGATTCTTCCGCAGTTGAAAACCCCGCATATTGCCGGATGGTCCAAGGGCGGCCAGTATACATGGTCGCTTTGGGCCCTCTGGTGAAGGGATCGAGGCCCGGAAGCCCCCCTAGATGGTCTAGCCCCTCCAGATCTTCCGCCGTGTAAAGCGGCTTGACCTCGATCCCTTCGGGGGTGGTTTTCGTGAGCTCGCTTAGCGGGCGGCCTCTCAGCTCTTTCTCCGCAAGCGTTTGCCAATCCTTCATCTCTGGCATTGGCCCCTCCCTCACTCAAATTCCATGATGATATCATCCACGGCCAGGCTATCGCCCGCCCCGGCCTTCACGGCTTTGACCACGGCTTTCTTTTCGGCGCGCAAGATGTTTTCCATCTTCATCGCCTCAACCGTTGCCAGGGCCTGGCCTTCCTGAACCTCATCACCCTCGGCCACAGCAACCGAAACGATCATGCCAGGCATTGGGCAAAGCAGGAATTTGGAGGTATCCGGCGGCAGCTTTTCGATCATATGGGCAGACAGAGCCTGCGCCCGCGGACGGCGCACGGTTGCTTTGATATCGGCGCCGCGATGGCGCACGCGGAAACCCGTTGCCGTTTGATCGAGCTTGGCCACCAAGGTTTCGCCGCCAACTTGGAAAACGCCCAGCTTTTCGCCGGGTGTCCAGCTAGAGGTGACACGCAGAGCTGTATCGTCGTCAAAAGTCACGGTCGCCCCATCGGGATCGGCGCTGATCACCACCGGGAAATCATCCCCCGCAAGACCCACAACCCATTCATCACCAACCACACGTTCGTGATTGCCAATCCGGCCCGAGATCTGCGCATCGCGAATTTCCGCGACGCGATTTGCAGCGGCCAAACAGGCGGCCAAGCGCTTTTTCACCTTAAAAGGCAGATCCGCGCCTTCGAAGCCTTCGGGATATTCTTCGGCGATGAAGGCGGTGCTCATATCGCCTGAGATGAATTTCTCATGATCCATCACCGCCGATAGGAAGGGCAAGTTGTGGCCGATACCTTCAAGCTGGAAACGATCCAGCGCGTCGCGCATTGCGTCAATCGCCTCGCCCCGATCCTTGCCCCAGGTGCAGAGCTTGGCGATCATCGGGTCATAGAACATCGAGATCTCGCCGCCCTCATAAACGCCGGTATCATTGCGCACCATGGTGCCATCTTCGACAGTGCCTTCGGCGGGCGGCTGATAGCGGGTCAGACGACCAATCGAGGGCAGGAAGTTGCGATAGGGATCCTCGGCGTAAACCCGGCTTTCCATCGCCCAGCCATTAATGCCGATATGCGCTTGGGTCAGCTCCAGCTTTTCGCCTGCCGCGACGCGGATCATCTGCTCGACCAGATCAATGCCGGTGATCATCTCGGTGACCGGATGCTCCACCTGCAAACGAGTGTTCATTTCCAAGAAATAGAAATTCCGGTCGCCATCGACGATGAATTCCACCGTGCCCGCCGAGCAGTAATCCACCGCTTTGGCCAGCGCGACGGATTGCTCACCCATGGCTTTGCGGGTCTCTTCATCTAGGAAGGGGCTTGGAGCTTCTTCCACAACCTTTTGGTTGCGGCGCTGGATCGAGCATTCGCGCTCATTCACATAGATGCAGTTGCCGTGTTTATCGCCCAGAACCTGGATTTCGATATGGCGCGGCTGGGTGACGAATTTCTCGATGAAGATCCGGTCATCGCCAAAGCTATTGGCTGCCTCGTTTTTCGAGGATTGGAAACCTTCGCGGGCCTCTTCGTCATTCCAGGCAATCCGCATGCCTTTACCGCCGCCCCCAGCGGAGGCTTTGATCATCACGGGATAGCTGATCTCTTGGCTGATTTTCACCGCTTCTTCTGCGTCGCCGATTAGCCCCATATAGCCGGGAACCGTGCTTACCCCAGCCTCGGAGGCCAGTTTTTTGGAGGTGATCTTATCGCCCATCGCCTCAATCGCGCCCACCGGCGGGCCGATAAAGGCGACGCCTTCGGCTTCCAAAGCCTGAGCGAATTTCGCGTTTTCCGACAAGAAGCCATAGCCCGGATGCACAGCTTCGGCGCCGGTTTGGCGGATGGCGTCCATGATCTTGTCGATCACAATATAGGATTGGTTGGCCGGGGGCGGGCCGATATGCACCGCCTCATCAGCCATTTGCACATGCAAGCCCTGGGCATCCGCATCAGAATAGACGGCGACGGTTTTGATGCCCATTTTCTTTGCGGTCTTGATGACCCGGCAAGCGATCTCGCCACGGTTGGCGATCAGGATTTTCTTAAACATGAGACGCGAACCTTAGAGCGGGATATTGTCGTGATTTTTGAACGGCTTCTCGACGCGCTTATTGCGCAGCGCGGCGAAGGCCCGGCTGACACGGCGGCGGGTCGAATGGGGCATGATCACCTCATCGATAAAGCCGCGCTCTGCCGCTTTGAACGGATTGGCGAAGTTATCTTCGTATTCCTGAGTACGGGCGGCGATTTTATCCGCATCGCCCAGCTCGGAGCGATAGATAATCTCCGCCGCGCCTTTCGCGCCCATCACAGCGATCTGTGCCGTCGGCCAGGCATAGTTCACATCGGCACCGATATGCTTCGAGCTCATCACGTCATAAGCGCCGCCATAGGCCTTGCGGGTGATGACCGTCACTTTCGGCACTGTCGCCTCGGCATAAGCAAAGAGCAGTTTCGCCCCATGCTTGATGATGCCGCCATATTCCTGCGCGGTCCCCGGCAAAAAGCCCGGAACATCAACCAATGTCAGGATCGGAATATTGAACGCATCGCAGAACCGCACGAAACGCGCCGCTTTGCGCGAGCTGTCGATATCCAGGCAGCCCGCTAGAACCATCGGCTGGTTTGCAACCACACCGACAGTCTGTCCCTCGAGCCGTACAAAGCCCGTCATTATATTTTTGGCGTAGTCTGCCTGGATCTCGTAGAAATCGCCCTCATCGGCAAGCTTCAGCACCAGCTCGCGCATATCATAGGGCTTGTTTGGATTATCCGGGACCAGCGTATCGAGGCTATTCTCGATCCGCGCCGGATCATCATAGAAGGGGCGCACAGGCGGCTTTTCGCGGGCCGAAAGCGGCAGGAAATCCACCAAACGGCGAACTTCGGCCAGGGCTTCGACATCATTGGCGAAAGCGCCATCAGCCACCGAAGATTTCTTGGTATGGGTCGAGGCGCCGCCCAGTTCCTCGGCTGTCACCACCTCATTGGTCACGGTTTTCACAACATCGGGGCCGGTGACGAACATGTAAGAGCTGTCTTCGACCATAAAGATGAAATCGGTCATCGCTGGCGAATAAACCGCACCGCCCGCGCAGGGCCCCATGATCACAGAAATCTGCGGGATCACACCCGAGGCGCGCACATTGCGCAAAAACACATCCGCATAGCCGCCGAGCGAGGCCACGCCCTCTTGGATCCGTGCGCCGCCGGAATCGTTCAGACCGATCACCGGAGCGCCATTTTTCACGGCCATATCCATGATCTTGCAGATCTTTTGCGCGTGGGTCTCAGACAGCGAACCACCGAAAACGGTGAAATCCTGGGAGAAGACATAGACCATACGGCCATTGATCGTGCCCCAGCCGGTGACAACGCCATCGCCTGCGATCTTCTGCTCTTCCATGCCGAAATCGGTGCAGCGATGGGTTACGTAAGTGTCGTATTCTTCAAAGCTGCCTTCATCGAGCAGCAGATCAATACGTTCGCGCGCGGTCAGCTTGCCTTTGGCGTGCTGGGCGTCGATGCGGCGCTGGCCGCCACCCAGATGGGCTTCGTCGCGGCGCTCTTGGAGTTTGTCGATAATCGAGGTCGGCATCTAAGCTCTCCTTAACGCTGGAAGATGCGGGCGCCCAAAGTGACGCCGAATGCTGCGATAAAGGCTTTGGTCACATCGCCCAGGATGAACGGTGTCAGGCCCCATTCGAGGATCGGCTTATCCCAGCCAAGCACGGCACCGAGCTGCAAAATGCCAGTCGGATAAACCAAGGCCGCACCGATCAGGGCAACAATCGCCGCGCCCGGCAGGCTACGGGTCCAGCCGCGATCTCTGGCGAAACCGCAGAACAGCACCGCTAGGGCAAAGCCGATCAAATAGCCGCCCGTGGGGCCAAAGAAGACAGCCATGCCGCCCTTGCCGCCTGCGAAAACCGGCAGGCCAAGCGCGCCGAGGCCCAGGAAACTGGCAATGGCGATACCGCCTTGGCGCAAACCGAGGACCAGACCCGTGCTCAGGATCGCCAAAGTCTGCAATGTCATCGGCACCGGATAAAACGGCACTTCGATATGCGACCCGGCAATCATCGCCGTCACAGCAGCGGAAATCCCCGCCACATGGCTCAGCTTGATCGAGGACTGGAACGGTTGGCTTTGCATCTGCGTCTCCCTTTTAGCGCGTCACGCCGCTTTGCAGCGTTGTTGGATTGGGTCATGCCGCAGTTGCGAAATCGCGAATAGGCCTAGACAGGCAAGCTTGCAAATGTTTCGATTAGCAAACATGCAAATTGCGAAGTTGCGAAGATGAGTCTACACGGACAAAAACTATTCGTTGGCGCGCGGATCCGAAATCTGCGCCAATCCCAGAAGATGACCCAGCGGGCCTTTGCCGATCGCCTTGGGATTTCTTCGAGCTATCTCAACCAGATAGAGAATAATCAGCGCCCCATCTCTGCAAGTGTTATTCTGGCCTTGGTGGATCGCTTTGGCGTCGATATTGCAGAATTTGCAAATGATGAAAGTGGCCGCATGGTGGCCCATCTTAGCGAAGCTCTGGCAGATCCAGTGTTCCGCGACCGTCGGCCTTCGCAACAGGAACTAAAAATTGCGACATCGAATACACCCGATTTCGCACATGCATTCTTGTCGCTGCACCGCGCCTATCAGGCCAGCCAAGAGCGGCTCGCCTCGCTTGATGATGCTTTGGCAAGCCAAAGTGAAAGCCTCGCCCCCCAGCCCTATGATGAGGTGCGCGACTTTTTCCATTACAAAGACAACTATATCGACTGGCTGGATCGAGGCGGAGAAACCTTTGCCGAAGAATTGGGTTTGACCGGGGCAAATGCGATCGATCTTTGCATTGAACGGCTCAGTCGCCGTCATGGGGTGCAAGTGCTGACCGAACATAGCGGGTTGAGCCAAGAAACTCTGCGGGAATTTCAGCCCCGAGATCGGATTTTGCGGCTGAACCCAGATATTCCCCATGCCTCGCTATGTTTTCAACTATTGCAGCAAATCGCCCTGCTGGAGGAAGTGAAAGCTATCGAAAGCATTTTGGACGACGCTAATTTCCAAACACCTGAGGCCCGCGCCATTGCCCGGCTGGGGCTCGCGAACTACTTCGCCGGGGCCGCGATGATGCCCTATCGTGCGTTTTTGGCAGCGGCCAAAGCTTTGCGCCATGATCTGGAGCTGCTCTCGCGGCAATTCGGGGCAAGCTTAGAGCAAGTGGCGCATCGGCTGAGCACTTTGCAGCGCCCCGGCGCCAAAGGTGTGCCGTTTTACTTTTTGCGGGTGGACCGCGCCGGAACGATCACCAAACGCCATAGCGCGACGCGGCTGCAATTTGCCCGATATGGCGGTGCCTGCCCGCTTTGGTGTGTCCATGGCGCCTTTGAAAACCCAGGCGATTTCGTGCGTCAGCGGGCGGAAACCCCTGACGGAGAAAGGTATTTCTGCATTGCAACAACGATCACCAAACGCGCGCTTGGCTATAATACCCCGATCCGCCGCTATGCAATCGGCCTGGGCTGCCAAAGCGAATTTGCCGGAGAGCTGGTTTATAGCGATGGTCTAGAGGTCGATAAACCGGAAGGTTACGACAAAATCGGCGTGTCTTGTCGGATTTGCGAAAGGGAGGACTGCGCTCAACGGGCCGTGCCGCCGGTCGGCCGGAAGATCAATATCAGCGATACACGCCGCAGCATCGTGCCCTTCAGCATCGAAAGCCTCTAGAAATCAGGAGGCTTTTTGCCCATCCTGCTGGGCCGGGGACTCGGACTCATCGATCCAATTTTCCACCGACCAACTTTCATCCGCCAATTCCATGATCAACCAATCTGGTGGCGCTGTGATGTCTGGTGATGGCAGTCTTGGGGTTCGGTCCCGACGCAAAATCGACATGAGAAGCGACCAAGAAATATCCCCCAGCGACTCATTATAGGTCGAATTATCGATGCCTTCGGTGAAGAGCCGCGCGACCAGGTTGCGGTGAATTTGCTCGTCGAGCATCAAGAACTCGCCAGCAACCCCGTAATAGCCGTGACGATGCACCATCGTCGGGATTTTGCCGACCCGTGCAATTTCCACAATCACCCACATCCCCCGTTCAGGCACCTTTTGATCCAAATGCGACTCGGGTAAGAATTTAACCCCATTTAGGGAAATATCGTCAATTTCCGCTCCAAACTCGCCCTTCTCGGTGATGATTTTACAGGGTTCTTGTAGGGGAAAACGCTCTTCTTTGCGGCGCGCGGGTGGCGCAACGGCAATGGTCGAGACGATACTGAGGATCACCATATTCCAAATCGACCAAGCCGCCACCACAGGGATCAAGCTATTTCCATCGACAATTCGCAGATTTGGATCCGAATTGATGATTAGACCAGCGGCCGTGAGCATGACCAATCCTTGGGACACAGCCACTGTAAATTGGTCAGCCGTCACCTGATCGGTCCCGGCACCACCTTTGGGAGTGACCTTAAACGCATGGCCATGCGGCTGAACCAAGGTGGCCAAAACCGTCGGCAAAAGCCGAAAAGCCTGCAAAACCCCATGCGCGGTGGCAGCGAGGGGATGATACTGACCCGGCGCCAAAATACGCATGAGCGCCATTGTCCCCAAGATCGCTGGCAATTGGTAATTAGTGACCGTGTTCACATTTGTATTCAAGAGCGGCAATAACCCCGTCCAAAGATAAATAACCGGGGTCACCATTGCAGTTATTTGCGTCAAGCTTTGGGTGAGCCAATGGGTCGGCAAAAACATCAAACGCTGATACCATTTCAGACCCGGACCAAGCGGGCCCTCTTTCAAATACAGAATTTGCATGGCGCCGCGCGCCCATCGTGACCGCTGCACAAAAAAGGCGGAAAGCGACTCTGCAGCAAGGCCAATAGCCAAACGCTCGTTCAAATATCTTGTCACATGGCCTTTGCGAAGCATCGCTAATGTGAGCAGCATATCTTCGGTAATGGAGCCCGTTGGTAAACCGCCGCCAACATCCTCAATTGCGCTGCGCCGCGTCAGCGCATTAGAGCCGCAACAAAACGAACAATCCCAACCGTCCCGCCCCGGCATAATCGCATCAAAAAAAAGTCGCTGATCATCGGGCAGGCTTTTGGCAATGCGCAAATTGGCTTGCATTGGGTCATCATTGAAAAAATTATGTGGGATTTGCACGATCCCGATTTTCGGATCTTCGAAAAAACCGGCCGCTCGGTAGAGAAAATTTTGTTGAGGCACAAAATCCGCATCTAAAACCAAAAAGAGCTCACCCGAAGTGCGTTTAATGGCGGCATTAATATTCCCGGCCTTAGCATGTTCATTGTTGTCACGTGTCATATGAATTACGCCCACATCTTCGCAATATTGGCGCAACCAGTCGCGGCGGCTGTCATCGAGAACATAGATTTTCAGCCTATCCTTCGGCCAATCCAAAGAAATAGCGCCCACGATAGTTTTTTCTAAAACCTCGATCGGTTCATCATATGTGGCGATAAAAACATCGATGCTTGGCAGGTCTTCGGGCTCTGCACGGCGCAAACGCGCTTCGTGAATGTCTGCCTCTGGGCTTCTATCTGTGCGGCGCAGCAGGGCCATGAATAAGGTCGTCGCATCAGTCCAAGCAATTAATTCTATTATAAAAATCGCCCAAACAAGGACTGATTGCGCATTAAAACCTTCGGCGGGCATAACCGTGACAGTCAACCGCCAATAGAGATAGCGGATCACCAGCACAGCCAATCCAGCAACCAGCAAAGTTTCTATTTTATCCTTATATTTCCCTTCTCTCCAATTATACGGCAGCAGAAAGCCAATTAGGCAAACCAGAATTAGCCAATAGGAATTCGCCAATGACATAATCTAGTGATCGCTTGCCAGATGAAGAACTCGCCCCAATACGCCCGCTTTCAGCCCGGCAAATATGTTGTCTAAAACTTCAATCCCAGTTTTTCCACTGCGGTCAAATCTGACATCTGCAGTTCGACCCACATCACAAAACGAAGTTATAGTAACCGGATCAGATAGATCAGCTTTGGGCAGAGCGATTTGCACCGAAAGTTGGTCATCATCGACCTTGCCTGGTTTTGCTGCAAGCTCGTCGGAAATCACCGCGGAATTCGCGCCACGAATTGAATGCACAGTGCCATTCAACCAATCCTGCGACCCTTTTAAACGGAAATGTGCCGTGCTTCCTGGATGGATTTTCTCAAAATGTCGCTCTGAAATTGCCACCAACATAAAGCGCTTATCGCAATTTAGAACTTGAGCGATCTCGTCGCCCGCAAGAATTCTCGTGCCAGAGGGTGGAGAAGGACGCCAGATTATGCCGTCGATTTGCGGCGCCGGCGAATAAACATCGCGAATAATGGAACTGCTATTCAGCGAGGCGATTTTTCTATTAATCGCGCTTAGCTGAGTTTCCAGCGATGTTTTCTGCCGGTTAAGTTCCGATAGGCGAACTTCAACCTGATCAATTCTGTCTTGTAGATTATTAAAGCCACTACTGTCGGCCTGCAGAACAATCCCTTCTGCAAGTGCCGATTTCGCGACGCTCAGCGCTTCGAGCTGCGCCGCGTAAATTTCGATATTCTTTTCCGCCAAAGCCGCGATTTGCTCTGCATCATCAAAAGCCACCTTGGAAAGCGCACCCTTGGCCACTAGGCTTTTGTTTCGCTCAACAACTTCCACCGCTTCTTCGAATTCGATTTCAGCTTTGCGCAGATCTGCTGTCGCCTCGTCAAGGCGCGCTTCTAGCCAGTCATCAATATTTTTCTTATGGGCCCCCAAGCGGAAGCGCAGAGTGCTTTTCAATGATTCCAGGGATTTTCTTTGGCTGCGAACCGCCCTGAGCTCTCCGTTCAGGTTGGTCTGCTCTGCCAAAAGGTCATTGAAAAAAAGCCTATTATATTCATCCACGGATAATCGGAGCAGAGTTTCCGTTCGCGTGACCAAATGACCCGGCTCTAATGACGGGGTCGTTATAGTGCCATCATATGGCGATTTCACAGTCGTCAGCGGCGCATTTACAACCGCCGATGTGGAAACATAGCTAAATATATATGGCGAAACTGTCATTACCGTTGCCGCAATCAGAATTGCAGCAGCACCCAGACGAAAGACACGATAACCGAACACACTGCCCCCTAGAATAGCTGCTCTGGCTTCTACCGCCTATTTGTTAGCCAGAACTTTCCATCCTCTCCGCAGAAAACTATAAGTTTAGTTAAATAAACCATGTTCATGCTGCGTCTGCGAAAAAACTGACACCCTAGAAACTCAATACATGCGGGCACTTAGAACTAGAATCTCTAAAATTTGGCATAAATACATAGCTGTTATGCACCAAATCGGATTGATCTTGGCTGCAAAATTGTCAGATACTGCACCGCAGCATAACCAACGTATACTAATGATATCTGCGTTGTCCCTCCCGAAATCATGTGAGTACCGACTATGAAACATATCGCTCTGGCAAGCTTGTTCACCCTTCTTATTGGCGGCGCGCAGGCTGGTGAAATCTCCCTTTCCAAACCTTTGAGCAGTGCCAATCTTCAGGATCGGGGCGTTGTTTTGAATGTTTTCTGGCAGGAAACGGCGCTTGGGAATGAAGTCACCGCGACCTATGTGTCCGAGACGGATGCAACTCCCAAGCGCTTTAAAATGCTCCTTAATTCCGGCGACGAAGTGCAATTCGGCCTGCCTGGCCTACGCGGCATTTCCTATACCTTTAACGGCACCGAAGACGCGATTACTGTAAAATCCCGTCACACAACTGCCGCGGCGGTCAACGGGTAATTCATCATCGCCAATTTGGCGCAGGAGCGGGCCGGTTTTGGCCTCGCTCCTACCCTGCCCCAAGTCCAAACCGGCGAGGCTAAATTAATTAGCATTGTATTTGGTTGTCTGGATGAACCTTGGCCCATTGCGGCAGAGACCTTGCCACAAGATGTCAGCTTTATTTCCACTTACATAGCTATGTTCTTTGGAACGCGGATGGTCGCAGGCTAGAGCGTTTCAAACGACCACTGCGATGAAAACCGAGACACCAAGCCTGTAAAAGCTATAGTAATGCCCCATGACTTCTGGCACTTCTCAACAGAGAGCTGCGAGCTTGCCGAGAAAGGGATTGGGAATGAGCCAAATCGCAAAAGACGCAAATTTGGCTTTGGCGCCTGCGGCGGATTTACAGGCGGTTAGCTTTGATGTTCTTCAAGAAAAATACGCCAAAGGTGAGGAAAAATCGCTTTCCGGGCCGGAAATGGTCAAAGCCATTCGCGCGCGCGTTGCGAAAGCCTTAGCGACGAATGAAGCAGATGCAAAAATCCATGAAGAGCTCTTTTATCGAGCTCTGGAAACCGGGTTTATTCCTGGCGGCCGGATCAATTCCGCGGCCGGTACGGATATTAAAAATGTCACTTTAATCAATTGCTTTGTTCAGCCTGTCGGGGACTCGGTTTCAGACGAAACCGACGGCAAAACCGGCATCTATCCAGCCCTTCGCGACGCAGCAGAAACCATGCGCCGAGGCGGTGGTGTGGGCTACGATTTTTCTTCTATCCGGCCCAAAGGATCCAAAGTTCGAGGCACGGCCAGCAGCGCCTCGGGCCCCGTCAGCTATATGCATGTTTTCAATCAGTCCTGCTCGACGATTGAATCCGCCGGCGCCCGACGCGGAGCCCAAATGGGTGTTCTGCGCGTTGATCATCCTGATATTATGGAGTTTGTCAGCGCCAAGCAACAATCTGGGAAACTCAATAATTTCAATATTTCCGTTGGGGTTACCGACGCTTTCATGCAAGCGCTGCAATCCGCAACGAAATTCGAGCTGGTTCATAAAGCGGAGCCGCAAACCGACCAGATTGAGGCAGGCGCCTATCAGCGTGAAGATGGGCTATGGGTCTATCGCAATGTCGACCCAGCCGAGTTGTGGTCCGAGATCATGGAAAACACATATAAAGCGGCGGAGCCGGGTGTTTTGTTCATAGACCAGATCAACAAAGAAAATAATCTGCATTATTGCGAGACGATCGAAGCCACTAATCCATGCGGGGAAATCCCCATTCCCGATTTTGGCTGTTGTTGCCTTGGCTCTATCAATCTTACTGCCTTGATAAAGGATCCATTTACCGCGCAAGCAGCATTCGACTTTGATCAATTTTCGTGGATTATCAGCCAAGCGGTGCGGATGCTCGATAATGTGCTTGATGCCACTGCCTGGCCTCTACCCCAGCAACATCAAGAAGCCATGAACAAAAGACGCGTCGGTCTGGGCTATACCGGCCTGGGCGATGCGTTGATCGAACTGGGCATTCGATATGATAGCGACAAAGGCCGGGAATTTGCCGCTGAGATCACCCAATTTATGCGGGATAGCGCCTATAGGGCCTCGATCGAACTGGCCAAGGAAAAGGGACCATTTCTAAAATTTGACGCAGATAAATATCTGGCAAGTGGCTTTGCGAAACGTTTGCCGGATGATATTCGCGACCAAATCCGGGAACATGGTATCCGCAATTCGCACCTTCTGAGCATTGCCCCTACTGGAACTATTTCGCTCGCCTTTGCGGATAATACCTCTAACGGTATAGAGCCCGCTTTTTCCTGGTATTACACTAGATCAAAGCGCATGCCCGACGGCAGGAAACGAGACTATATGGTCGAAGATCACGCCTATCGCGTTTGGGCCACTTTAGGGAATGATCCGGCCCATTTGCCCGAAGCATTTGTAAGCGCCCTCGATATTAGCGCTCGTGATCACATGCTGATGCAGGCCGCAATTCAGCCCTATATCGACGCCTCCATTAGCAAGACAGTGAATGTGCCAGAGGACTACCCCTTTGCGCAATTTGCCGATCTTTACCTGGATGCTTGGAAATCCGGGCTGAAAGGGATAACCACTTACCGGCCAAATTCCATTCTCGGTAGCGTATTGAGCGTGGAACAGGCTACGGAACAGCTCCAAGATCTCGATCAATCGGAGCCGGACCGGAAAATCAGGATTAGCGAAACCCCTGAAGTAGCATTAGCCTCCCTAAGATGGTCCCATCGTCCAAAATTGACATCTGGCAATCCGGGCGTGACCTATATGATCGAAACCGACCAAAGCCGCTTTGCGCTTTTCATCGGTCATATAGAGAATGGCAGCCAGCAACCGTTTGAAGTTTGGGTAAATGGCGCAGAGCAACCGCGCGGTCTTACTGCATTGGCCAAAAATCTATCAATGGATATGCGTAGCGAAGATCATGAATGGCTAAAAATTAAACTCGACAGTCTAAGTAAAACCTCTGGAACTCCATTTCGTCTCGCAATGCCACCCAATGGCGCGGAAATTCCCGTACCCGGAAATGTCGCGGCCATGGCTCGCTTAGTCCGCTATCGCTGCGACGAACTGGGCCTGTTTACCAACCAACAGAGAGACACACCGCTTGCGGATGCGATGTTTAGTCGGAAAGAACCCAAAAGCGGAACGGAAGGCACCTTAAGCTGGACAGTTGACGTTAATAACCCAACCACCGGCGATGATTTCGCCATGTTCGTCAAAGAATGTGTGCTTCCCGATGGGACACATAGGCCCTATAGCGTTTGGCTTTCCGGCATATATCCCCTAGATTTCAATGGGCTGACGAAATCTCTTAGCTTGGATATGCGCGTCCTGGATCCTTCATGGATTGGCAAAAAACTCCGAGGCTTGAAAAACTTGCCCGAAGCGCGGGGTGACTTTTTCGCCCGGAAGCCTGGCTCAAATAAACAAGAAAGCGTTCCCTCCACCGTCGGATATATAGCACGACTCCTTATCCACAGATACCAAATGTTGGGCATTTTGGACAATGAGGGTTTCCCGTTGAACTCAATGGGAATGATGCAAAGTGACGATGAACCACTAAACCAGGAACAAGCACAGGTAATTTCTGCCAAAGGCTGCCCAGAATGCGGCACCTCTGCTCTCATCCGGCGCGATGGCTGCGAATTTTGCACAGCCTGTGGATTTATAGGAACCTGCAGCTAACAGGACTTCGCAAAATTCCAAAGCCCATAAGATTTTCCAGAGGGAAGTTACAATGGAATTTTAATCAACATCTGTTGCCATTTTTCGAATATCTCTAAGTCTTTGCTCTTCTTTCTCAGTATAGTAACCCATTAAGATCTGCTTCAATGCAAAAACACGAGATGCTTCCTTACGAAGCTCGCTCTTAACTTTTTCAACCTCTGCTAATACTCTCGCCTTGAGTTCATTCAGCTCTTTCAAACGACTAGCTCGAAAAACATCCCATTTTTCAGGCGCACTTATTAAAGCTGCAGCTGGTACTGTCTCTCCAAACTCACCAATTACTTGCGGTCCAAAATTATTTCTTTGATAATCGATTGAGCTAATCGCTGACTTCAATTTGTTTAATCTGGCAACTTTAGCATCACGCCGCTGCTCCGCAACCTCAAGAACATCTTTAATTCTCAAAACCTCCCGATAATCTAACGACATTAAATACCTTTCTTTATTCTATCAGAATATCTTATCGCAGCCGCGACTGCCTTATAATGGCTCGGCTCAATTTCACTGTTTAAATCAACGTCTGCGTAAATTTTTCGTGCATTGGGCGGATCTCGAAAGATCGGAACACCATTTTCCTTAGCAACGCTCTTAATTTTTTCAGCGACGAAATCCACCCCCTTGGCAACAACAACCGGAGCCGATCCCTTTCCACGATCCCACTTCAAAACAACAGCGTAATGATCCGGATTGACAATTACAACATCGGCCTCTGGAACCTCGGCCAACATTTTAGAATTAACAATTTGAACCCCTTTTTGACGTCGTGCATTCTTAACATATGGATCACCCTCTGTTTCTTTTTGTTCCTCAACCAATTCTTGCCGCGTCATCATATTTTTTTTCAAAAAATTAGCCCGCTGCCAAAACAGATCTAAAACACCAACAAACAACACAACCCCAGAGGATAAAAAAAAGAAATAAACAAGTAATTCCCAAAATTTCGAAACAGAGATTTTTCCAGTCGGACCAACCCCAAAAACAAAAATCGGCGCGAACTTCCAAACGAAAACACCAAAAACAGCAGAAAATACAAAAAACAAAACAAACCCCTTCAAAAATTCAACTAGAGCCTCTAAGCCGTATTTCTTTTTGAAATTATCAAATGGCGATATCTTGCTAAATTTAGGAGTCAAATTACCTCCCGTAAAAGAAAATTGTCTATATCCAAATAAGTAAATAAATATAAATGCTATAGGAGCCAAAAAAAATACAGCTAGAAACTTGAAAATACTCAACAAAGAGCCAAGTATAAGATAGGTCTCCAATCCGCTTTCTGCGATATAAAAATCGTACCTAAAAAAACTAGAAACATCAATTGAAACTCCTTCAAAAATACCACTTCCTGAAGCTGAAAATAACCCAACTATAACCAACAAAGAGATTGTTGATAAAAAATCTTTCGACCGTGGAAACTGGCCCTGATCTCTTAATTTTAGAATCTTCCTCTCTGACGCTTCATATTGCTTATCAGCATCATTTTCATTTTGGCTCATACCGATTTCCAACCAACGATGGAACACCTTCCAACCAAAACTCAACAATATAAGGAGCAGTTAAAAACAACAAAAAAATCGCCGAAAGACTCACAAATGGAGCACCGACGAAAGCCACCATAAATTGAGGCAAACCTCGATTAATAAACCCAACGGAAAAATAATAAATACAAGAAAATGACAAAAAAGGAAACGCCAACATAAACCCCCATGAAAAATGATCCATCGAAAAAAATGGAAAAACACCACGAATCGCATTTAAGTCTAAGCTAATATCTCGCATGGAATGAATGGATGCGAATTCTTTCAAAATAATACCATTTGTTACCAGCAAAACCAGGCCGGATAATGTCAAAAATTTGCTGACAGCCGCCTCTGGTGCCTCTTGACTGGCCCCCAAAATTTGAGAAAGAGACAATGACTGCGCCGCTATTGACGCAACAAAACTCAAAAACCAAAAATACAAATTTAGACTGAAGCCCGAAACAATACCGATAAAAAAAGGAAGAATAAAATCCAAAAAATCTTCCGGAGGCTTACACCCCTCTCCACCAAAAAAAATAATACTTAGCGTTGAACAAATAACCAAAGCAAAATAATTCAACGAACGCCCAAAAATTCGAAACGGCGAAGAAACAAAGAAGCCCGTAGCGGCAAAGAAAATGTAAAAATCAAAAAAACATTCTAAGCCGGAATAAATCACTCTATAGAACCCAAGATACTCACCTTAACATCAGACGGAATCTCTTCAAATGCAATGATCGCAGCTTCAACACCGCACGATTTTGCAACCGCATTTAAAAAACGTCTAAAGTTTCTCTGGCAGGCAATGACTAATTTACCATTATGCTTAAAATCTTCACTCAAAAACATTTTCCGCATGGAACCCTCTAGAGCTGAAATTCTCTCCGGTGGCAAAAATACAATATTTGTTGCGCCTTTTTGAGAGAGATGACATGCACTTATCTCCGCCTCCCATTGGTCAGACAAACGAAAAAGCGCCAAACGGGAATCTTCCCTTACCAACCCATTTGCTATTTGACGCTTTAAACGTACCCGAACTTCATCGCATAGGTCATTTACACTTCGATCCCTATTTCCAGGCAAGGAAAGGCATTCTAAAATGGCAAAAATGTTTCTAATATTAATTTGATCTTCCAACAGCTGTTGCAATACCGCCAATAAAATTTCTTTCGACACCTTCTCGGGGACAATTTCATTAAAAATTTTTCGGGATCTCGCGTTGTTTTTTCTTTCTGATCCACCTAATACCATTTCTATATAGTCCTCAAGTCCCCGAAGGTCAAAAATCTCGGACAAATTTCTCTTTAAAACCTCAAGAAAATGGGTAGACAAAACTTCTTCCGACGTAATTAAAGTCAAATGACCTTTCATAGATTCGTTAATTTTTCCCTCTTCAACCCAAAACGCCTGGGCTGAAAACACAGGTTCATTAACTAAAATCGGACTCAGGTGCTTAAAATCATTTATTAACTCCGTACCCAAAACCAAAACATGCCCCGGGTAGACCTGACCCCGAGCAATTCGTATATTATTGATATAAATCTCATATTCATTTTTGCCCAATTTAGTTGAATCTATAATCCTTACTTCTGGCAAAGAAACACCGAAGGAATCTTTTATAAAATCCTTTATGTTCGTTATTCTGGCTTCAAGTCCGACAACAGGCGAAAAAAGAAGCTCCGCTAAATCACAAGAAAGTACAATTTGTAATCTATCGTCAAAATTAGGTGACGTATTTTCATTAGGAGCAACGTCTTGGAGGCCATCAGTTTCTTGACCATTAGAGCCAGCGGAGACAGTGCTTCCATTCCTTGAAGAAAATAGCGCGATGCCTCCCAACAAAACGGATGCGGCACAAAGTGCAACAAAAGGAAGCCCTGAAAAAACACCCAATAACAATCCAATTATTGAAACGCCCAAAATTGGCGCGGAAAAACTATCCAACCTGGAAAAGCCGGAAATATTTACTTGAGACGAGTCTATTCTTTTTGCCAATAACACTGCAGCTGACACTGACATCAGCAAAGCAGGTATTTGAGAAACCAAACCATCTCCGACTGTCAGAATGGCAAACACTTGAAACGATTCGCCAAAAGAGAGGCTATGATAAAAATAACCATAAAGAGATCCAACCATTAGATTCAAAAATGTTATGAGCAACCCTGCAATTGCATCACCCCTAACAAATTTCGACACGCCATCCAAAGCCCCATAAAAATCGACTTCTCTCTGTTCCTGTTTGCGCCTTCTCAGTGCTTCATCTTTATCAATGTAACCTGCAGAAATATCGGAATCGATCGCAAGCTGACGCCCCGGCATACTATCAAGTGCAAATCGAGCTCCAACTTCGGCCATTCTAGTCGCACCTTTTGTAATGACTAAAAAATTCACAATTAAAATAACCAAAAAAATTGAAAGACCTAAAACCACGTCACCTTTCATCACAAATTGGGAAAATCCTGATATCATTTTTCCCGCTGAATCTACACCAAAAGCTCCTTCTGTGATTATCAACCTCGTTGAAGAAACATTCAACGATAATCTAAACACAAGAAGAAACAAAACTGCCGAAGGGAAACCTGAAAACTCCATCGGAGACTTGACATGAATAGCCGCAGCCAAACACACAAGAGCCAACAACAATGAAAATGAGAGCCCTACATCCAAAAACCAAGGCGGTAAAGGAACAAGGATTGAAGATACTACACACAAAGAAAGTAGTGCAAAAAAAGTTTTTTTCATCTATTCATCATCAAGTATATCAAGTAGATGCCGTTGAAAAGCCTGTAGCGATTTCTTAGATGCGGACAAAGCCGTCGATGCTGCCTCTAATATCTCCCTTTCTGTATGTGAATGGAACTTTGTAACCTCGGTTTTTTTAGAAATATTCTCCAAATTTTTAAGATTAATTTTCTGCTCATCGATCGAAGTCTCATTGAACTCTGGCTGCTCCATCGAAACCACCGTGTCTTCAGTTTCCGCATCGAACACTTCTAGACAGAATACTTTATTCGCCGATTCATTCAGTTTTAAAATTGACTCAATTATGTACTTATATACTTCCTCGAATTCGTAATTTTCTCTAGCCACACTATTTTTTGCACTATGAAAAGCAATCGCCGCCTCTGCACACATCTTCATCTCTATCAAACTTACCAATAAATTCCTGAAGCCTTCTTCGCTATGTGTCCCCCAGCGATTTATTCGTTCTTCTGCCTGCAAATCCTGCCAGTTTTCTGCCAAAAGAGGAGGCTTATATTTTTTTGTATCTTCCATTTTAATATTCGGAGTAAGGTCTCCAAATTGAAACTTCTCCAAAAAAGCCCTCAAACGCCCCTCAAAATGTTCCATTAATTTATCATTTAACTTTAAAAATTGATTCACGGCTACAATTGCGTGTTCGCGTTTCAATTCCGGAAAACTGGTCTGATCTTCGACATTCCTACCGAGAATCTCAAACAATAAGGCTGGCTCAGAGCAAGCCTCCAATTGATCCAGAGAATATATTCTTTTGAAGCTTAAGTTTTTACCGACTTCAATTACCCAACTTAATATTTCACCGAGGGAACTATTTTGTTCAATTTGGTTTAAAAGGGAGCCTGCCTCCTCAAAAAACGCATTTGAAATATAAAAAACAACCTTATCAATGCCGAATTTATTGTTATCGGTTAAGTCTACCTCGCTATCATCAAGCAACCCATTCAGCACTTCAAATTTGGAACAGGAAAATGTCTCATTGATCAAAGCTCCAGATTGAGGGTTATAAAAACCTCTCTCTCTAAAGTGCGATGATACACTTATACTCAATTCGTTTTCTTTAGGCTTGAACAACGAGCCATTCAATAGAAGTTCGTTGGCTTTGGGAGTAAAGTGTGGATTCCTCAACGCCGAAATTAAACTACTACCGCTTTTTGAATTTGATTGAAGTGACGAAACAATTATACTTTCATTTGAAGCCCGTGG
>JBMYSZ010000031.1:0-37581 GCA_049603835.1 Mangrovicoccus sp. | reverse complement strand
AAACCCTTCATTTCAATTTCGGGCTGCGCTTCGGTCAACTTCTCCATGACTTTTGCTTCGATTTCATCGGCAGTCACCGTAATCGAGTAGCCACGCTTAAGGCCGTCGTTCAGGGTCTCGTTGACCTGCATTGGGGCATCCTTGTCGTTAAACATCGTCTTTTGAGTTGCAGGCGGGTGTAGGGAGAGCCGCCGCCGGATGCAAGACCGTGCGAGCTTTCCAGCCCTCAGTTTTCCGCAAAACTCGCAGAAATAGCCGTTTCCGCGGCGTTGGAGATGCTGCAAGGCGGGTGGATGCCTCAATATGGACATTATAATAGGCTCAAAACACCTGCCCCGCTGATATCTGGTACTCCAGCGAAAACCGATACCGTTTACGCGCGTCAGCGGCTACAAAATCCCATGCGTGATCTAAATCTCAAAGCGACCGAGTATTTCGAGGCCGTGGCCCGGCTGGGCACGGTGACCAAAGCGGCGGATGAGCTGGGCGTCTCCCCTTCTGCGGTGAGCCAGCAAATCACCGGGCTGGAAACACAGCTGGGGGTGAAGCTATTTCGGCGCGAAAAGAAGCGGTTGGTGCTGACTTTAGACGGTGATCGGCTGTTTCAGACCGCGACCCAGGCATTTGGCGCTATTCGCAATACCCGCAGCGCAATTACCCATCAACGGGAATTGCGCATGTTGACCATCCGCGTATCGCCCAGTTTCGGGGTGCGTTGGCTGGGGCCGCGTGTGGGGGCATTTGCCGCCGCGCATCGGGATTGGGCCATTCGCATTGATGCGACGCCGGAATTTTCCGCCTTTGACACGGAAAATATCGACCTGGATCTGCGCTATGGTATCGGCAGCTGGAATGGGCTGAGCAATATAAGCGTGCTGCATGATTTGGTTCTGCCCCTTTGCAGCCCCAGCTATTTAGCGCAGCTGCGGGGAAAATCGTCGGATATTGCCGAGCAGCTGGCCCAGGCGCGGTTGATCGACTCGGTGAAATCCCTGCTGCGATGGGATTTATGGCTGGCCACGCATCGCATTACTTTGGACCGGGTTAGTTATCCATTCCGCTTTGATCGCTCCTCCATGTCCATTGAGATGGCAAAGCAAGGCGAAGGGATCTGCCTGGAAAGCGTCACGCTTTGTCTGCCAGATCTGCAGAATGGTGCTTTGGTACCGTTTTGCCCAAGCATCCCGGTTTTGGACTTCCCGGCCTATTGGCTTGTTTGCCCGCCGCGCCATTTCAATCGCCGCATCGTCAAACGTTTCGCGGATTGGTTGACGGACACGGCCGCACAGCATGACGACGCCGCGCGATCCGTTTTGTCGGTCAGTGGCTGCACAATCAATACAGACGCGAAAATCGATCTGCTGCATGGGGCGCAAGCAAGCGATTTTGAGGGGAAATGACCCAGACGGCTATCCCCTGCTTAGAATGCTGATAGCCCCGTGAACCGCCCCGGTTCAGTAATCAGTCCTGAAATCTCAGGAGCCGGTCTGATCGGTCAAATATTTCTGCAAATTGTTGTGAAGAGTTTTGGGAACTTCTTCTTGGCTGTGATCGGCGACGTATTGAACAAGCAAAGAGGTGTAGAATTCCAGATCCTCTTTGTTTTTTGATAATTGCCCAAGCCAATGTGTTAAGGGTTCGGCAAAGCCATCTGGTTGTTGACGCCCCCATTCAACACGCGCCAGGTCCAAACAAGGTTGCAACAACCGAGTGAGCATCGCACCGGCCAGTGCAGACATGCTGTCTTCGCTCAAGGTCTGTGCGCGGTGGCGGGGTTCCACCATCTCCATGTAACTGCCGACGAAATAGGGGAATTTGACCGATACTAATTGGCGTCCTTCGGCCGATTTCTGGCTGATGACTCTCAAGCCGCCCATGACCAGTTTGGGCATTTTCAGAACGAATGTTCGATCACTAAAGATATCCGGCTCGCCAGTTTTCGGAAGGTGATGCTCCAGTGTTAAGGCGACCTTCGGCACAAGCGCGGAATGAAGAGCTTCATGAGGATGGAAAGTGAATTTCGACGAAACCCTGCCGGCCCGGCATTCAACATAGCGAACATCCCAATCGCTCCCGTGTGTCAAACGAGTCAATGCAATATTCACACTGCAGGCCGAGTTTTCGACCAGTTCGCTTGTGCCTCTTATCATACCGGTCCTTTCCAACTAGGTGGAGGGTTTGGTAAACTAAACATTAATTTGCGTACAAAGTGTTAACCAAGCTTTAACGTCACAGAACTGCCATGGGGTATTCATGTCTGGACAGCGCCCACATGGACAATGATGCCTTGCAGCACCGATCGGTTGTCCATTAGCGGCATGATCATCAGATCATAATGCCCCCATTTGGAATCGAATTCCATTGAGATAGGCGATTTGTCGGTCACAACCGTCGTGCATAAATCAACCAAAGACGGGAAACCGGTCGGCAGGAAACACTGAGATAAATGCCCCATCGGCGTAGATTTTGCCCGAATATGGAAAATTTCATGGGCCCGTGCCGATGCCTGTCGGATCAATAAACCCGGATCCAAAAGCATCGTCGCAGTGGGCAACCCATCAATCAGCCCCTGCAGTTCAATCGAGGTATATTGCAGTTCGTTTGAACTGATCAGCAGTTCTTCATTAACGGTGATGAGCTCTTCATTTGTGGATTGAAGCTCTTCATTCGTCGTTTCCAATTCCTCATTCGCTGATTGCAGCTCTTCGTTTGTACCTTGCAGCTCTTCGTTCAAGGACTGCAGGATTTCGTTGGAATTCTGCAATTGCTCTGTCGTGATTTTCAGAATGTCACGGGTCTTGGCCAATTCATCTTCTAGATAAGTCGTGTAATCCGCGCTGTCATCGGCCGGAGTGGGGTCTTGGGTTTGGGATTTGGTTTCGATCCCGATCAGGATCAGAGGATCACTATCCCCATCACCTGCAATCGGGAAGGAACACATCCGAACCATGTTGAAATTCTGCCTCTCTAAGCGATGCCAATGACCTTTACGGCGTTGCGGGTTTCGCTTGGCGGTAACGATCAAATTCGCGGCTTCATCCGACAAAACCGAAGTCAAGAGTTGCAAAGACGTGGTATCCTGAATGATCTGGGTCACCTCGCAAAAAGGGGCAAGATCACCGTAAACGCGCACGATCTTTTTGTCGGAAGTGGCCAAGAACCCATTTGTAACCACCGCATTCGCCAGCGCATCAAATTGGGACCAGTCCGGCACTGGGCTAATGAGGGGCTTTTGGCGAGACCCGTTTTCATAGGCTGCGAGATTATTGCTGCCGCGAGCCCGGTCGCCGGGGCTTGTTGCATCGGCGAGTTTCTTCGTAAAAATGCGGGCTTGATTGTCCAATGGCTGAAAAAGGCCAGTCATCGCCCCGATCGACTCAGCGGATCCCAGAAACAGCAGCCCCTGGGGTTGAAGAGCGAAATGAAGTCGTTCGAAAATCCGTTCCTGAAGATTGGTTTGGAAATAGATCAATACATTCCGGAAGCTGACCAAATCCATATTCATGAATGGAGCATCCTGGAATATGTTATGTTGGCTGAATTTCACACAGTTGCGCAATCTGGGCTGGACCGCAAAACCACCCTCGCTTGCATAAAAATAGGCGCGGAATTGGTCAGGGACTTCTTCGAGGCATCCGTCCGAATAAAGCCCAGACCGCGCCCGCGCCAGATTGCGTTCATCCACATCTGTTGCAAAAATCTGAAGATTGGAATTGCTGAGTTTATCCAAGCCGCCCAGATGTTCTGCGGCAAGGATGCCGATCGAATAGGCCTCTTCGCCGGTGGAACATCCCGGCACCCAAATGCGCAGCGGCCTGTCACCTAGATCATCGCAAAGCAGTGCAAGCTGTTTGGACAAAACATCGAAATGGTCTTTGTCTCGAAAGAACCGCGTGACGGAAATCAACAGATCCCGGTAGAGACATTCCAACTCTTCGGCGGATCTTTGGCAAAAATCCAGATAGCTGTCAAAATCGGGGAGCTTGTTAAACAACATGCGCCGACGAATACGCCGTTCAATTGTTGTTTTCTTATAGTGACGAAAATCCAGACCTTTTTGCAAAAGCAAAAGATTGAACAGGGGTTCGAACTGTTCTGGTGCGGCCGTGGCTTTTCGCAATTTTTCTAGCGTGTCAGGTTCTTCGATAATTTGGGCGATATTTGTCCCTATTTCCTCTGGATTCAAGACAAGATCGATGCTGCTAGTACGAATTGCCGTGATCGGCATCGAGTCGTATTTGCAGCTTTCAGGGCTCTGGGCGATAGTGATGCCGCCAGCTTCGCGTATGGCTTGAATACCCTGGCTGCCATCAGACCCGGTGCCTGACAAGATCACACCAACCGCACGCGCCCCTTGGTCCTTGGCCAAAGAGGCCAAAAGCCGGTCGCCAGATGGTTTTGGCTTTCCCTCGGCTCTCATCGGGGGGCTCAGCAGGATCATATTTCCCTGCACTTCAACATCCGAACCCGGAGGGGTCACATAGATCGTGTCCGGCTGAGGGCGTGTGTTTTGGTAAATTTCTTCGACACGCAGCCGGGTTTCCCGCGACAGAATATTGGTCAACATGCTTTTGTGTTTGGGCGACACATGTTGGGCAAGAACAAAGGAACAATTATGGTCCGGCGCAAGTTTGCTACAAAACAAGGACATCGCTTCCAGCCCACCCGCACTCGCCACAATTCCGACGATAATCGGCGTAGCATTTCGAGGCGTTGCAGCGATGTCGTCACGTGGCATGGGGGCTCCGACACAGGGATTCGACCTTAGGGTTACGACAAAATATCGCAGATATCTACTTAAAGGCGAGAATTTTTGCCATTCACAAATGGTTTTGAACACATGAACAGTCTCGAATGCGAGGCGCTATAAGCGACTGATTTGCCCTTTCAGCCAAATAGATGCGGTTTCTCAGCTGTATTCGAATTTTGAAATATTGGGCTATCCGGTGGTTAACAAGCAGGTTATATTCAAGGCATCGATGCACCAAATTGGTGCCACAACTTGAAGTGGTGACTACGCGGAATGCATTTGGGAAATACCACCCTATTCCGGTGTTGACCGATGATTATGGAGAAGACGGGAAAGACCATGGCCAAGATTGTAGTGCTCGAAGATGATGACGTTTTTGCAGCATTGCTTGCGCAAGATCTGGCGGAGTCGGGGCATAGCGTAGATGTGTTTGGCAGTAGCGATGCGGTGATGACCCATTTGGCCACGGCAGAAACGGATGTTGTCTTGGCCGATATTTATATCAAGGATCAAACAGGTCCAATTCCCGATGGTGGCATTACTCTGGCAGGTCGCATGAAGCGCGAATTGTCAGAAGAACGCCGCGCCCAAATGGTTCTGATCATGATTTCGGGCGAGTTTACCGATCAGGATCAAGAGAATCTGTCTGTGGTGGCGAATTCATTCGAGGCGGATGCGGTCCTGGCCAAGCCATTCTCGCCCGATGACGCGAAAGACTTGATTGCAAGCTTGCTGGCCGCTCGCACCCCGGTTGAATAAGTCCCCGATGATTGTTCGTTTTGACAACCAGTAGCAGGCCATTTGGTCAAATCGACGGTACCAAAAGGGTCCAAAATGGAAAACGACGAGAAATTACCTGAAAATGACAGCTTGGTGACGGATGAGACCGCACCGCAGCGTCGAAAACTGGGTCAGGTCGATAAATCCTTTTATATCATTGGCGTTGGCGCATCTGCGGGGGGGCTAGATGCGATCAAACAACTGATCGGCCAGGCCGGACCAGACTTCCCCCATACCTTTGTTATTATTCAGCATATTTCGCCGGATTATAAATCCCTGATGCCGGAAATCCTGGCGCGGGACACCAAGCTGACCGTTTCTGAAGTCTCCGATGATATGGAGGTCCGTCCCGGTCATATCTATTTAATCCCGCCCCGGTCCAATGTGGTGATCCAGGGGACCGAAGATGATACCAGCGCCGAACTTGAACCGGAAATCACCGGATTTTCGGGGCTGAAATTTTCATTGGTGGAACCGTCCCCCCGGCCAAAACTGAACCTGCCCATCGATCTGTTTTTCCATTCCCTGGCCGAAGCTGTGGGGGCGCGCTCAATCGCGATTATCTTGTCGGGCACCGGCACAGATGGCAGCCGCGGCCTGCGCGCCGTCAAGGATCGCGACGGATTTGTTATGGTACAAGATCCCGAGAGCGCGGCATTTGACGGTATGCCCATGGCGGCGATCGGCACCAAGCTGGTGGATGTGGTGACAACGCCTGACGCGATGCTGCCGGAGATCCAACGGTTTTTGGCTTTGCGCGAAGACGGGATTATCAATCCTGACAAATTATTCCATAATGCCGATACCGAATTCCATCAATTGATGAGCGCGGTCGCTCGCGAAGCGGATCTGGATTTTTCGCTTTATAAGGAACCGACTTTAAAACGGCGGATCGCCCGCCGGATCGGTCTGAAAAAATTCTCCACGGTCGCGGAGTATCTGGAATATGTGAACGAAACCCCCAGTGAATTATCGATTCTTCATCGAGAATTTCTTGTGGGCGTGACCAATTTCTTTCGGGATTTGCCAGCTTGGACCTATCTGGAAGAAAACGTTCTCGAGGATCTTTTCGCCAGAGGAGACCAAAGTGAACCGGTCAAGGTCTGGTCGGTCGGCTGCTCCACTGGGGAAGAGGCCTATTCCATCGCGATTTTGCTGGAATATTATCGCCGCGCCAATGACCTCACTCGCGGATACCGCGTCTTTGCCACCGATGTGAATGTGGATTCCATTCGGATCGCAAAACAGGGGATCTATCCCCAGTCAATTTTGAACGAAATCCCGGAAAAATTTCTAAACTGCCCACTATTCCATTTCTTTGATGGCACGTTCAAAATCAGCAAGGACGTCCGGGATAATGTGATTTTCAATTCCCATGACGTTACGGCCGATCCGCCATATATCAAAACGGATCTGGTTATCTGTCGGAACCTTTTGATTTATCTCAGCCCCGAGGTTCAGAAACGGATCATGTCGCAGTTTTCCTTTTCGCTGCGGCAAAACGGGTATCTGTTTCTAGGCGCGGCGGAAAATGTGACGCGCGCCCCCGCCAGTTTCGAGATTGTCCATCAATCGGCGAAGATCTATCGAAATACTGCCGTTGGGCAACGTGGCTATGTGCGGCCTGTGACCACTCAGACCCGCTGGACGACCATGTCTGCGCCGCGCTCCATGCGATTGGCCTCTCGGGAACGCAACCAAACATCTGGGCCATCTGCCGCCGTTCTGAGTATGGTTTTGAACGGGCTCGAAGGCTGCGCGATCGTCATTGATGATAGCGGGCTGGTGCTGGAAACTTATGGCGATTACCGCAAGTTCTTCACCTATCCCGAACAAGGCTTTTCCGCCAATCTGTTCGATCTGATCTCAGAACGCCTGAAAAGCGCCTTATTGCTAGGCATGCATGCCAGCAATGCCGGAAACAGTCCGCATCGTCATATTACCCGCTCTTTGACGGATCAAAAACCGGATCAGGTGGAACTGACTTGTCAAAGGATTGAATGGGAAACGGATGCTCTGGCCTATTTGGTTATCTTGCGGGACGTAAACCAGAATGCGGCAACCGGCGGGGCGGATAGCAGAGAACTGACCGCCGATGAGACAGATATCATCCAAAGATTGGAGGCCGAGGTCGAGGCCTTACAGGAAACCTTGAACATCACCGCCGAAGATCTGGGCGTATCAAACGAAGAACTGCAGACCACCAACGAAGAGCTGACCGTCGCGAATGAGGAACTTCAGGCCAGCAACGAAGAGATGCAAAGCATCAACGAAGAACTGCATACCATCAATGCCGAGCACGCCGAAAAGATCTTGCAATTGCAAGAGGTCCAGGCCGATGTGGAAACCCTGCTGAATGCGCCTGATGTCGGTATTGTTCTATTGGATGATGCGATGTCCATCAGGCGGTTCAATTTGAACTTCACCCGTTATGTGCATGTCTCCGAAGACGATCTTGGCCGGCAAATCGCCAGCTTTAATTCAGAATTAGACCCCGAGGTTTACCGCCAGATTTTGCAAGATGCCGAGGCGGTGGTGAATGGTGGTCCAGAAACCCGCCGCGAAGTGCATATTCATGACGGCACCATTGCCAGTTGCCGGGTCCTCTGCAACCGCTCTGCCAGCGGGGATCTAATCGGGGCGTTGATTTCCTTTGTCGATGTCACTCACCAAAAGCTGTTACAGGAACAAGTCGAAATCCAGCGGGACCGCTTGGAATTGCTGCTAGAGGGCAGCAAATCGGGCTATTGGGAATGGGATCTCTCAAAACAAATCCAATTCATTAGCCCTGGGTTGAAGGCCCTGTTCGGGTTCGAAATCGATCAGATGGCGGATTTCCCAGAAAGCTGGTTGCAAATCGTGCATCCCAAAGATCTGGGGTGGGTGGTATCGACCTACGAAGCCCATCTAAAAACCAAGGGCGCCGCCCCCTATGAATTCGAAGCGCGGTTTTTCACCAGAAACGAAGACACGAAATGGATTTTTTGCCGCGGCTGTGCCACGGAATGGGATGCCCATGGGATGGCGACCCGGATGACCGGCATTATGATGGACATTGATGCCTTGAAGGAACGGGAAATGTCGGTCTACCGCGAAGCGGATGATATGCGTCGCTATGCTTTCATCGCGGCCCATGATTTGCTGCAGCCGGTCAATACCATCGACAAAAGCATCGAAACCTTCCTGGCAGACAAGGACACTGTTTTGGGCGAAGATTCCGAAACAGTGGTCAAATTCCTGCAAACCGCCAGCGGACGAATGCGCGACAAGATCAACGGCCTGTTGGAATATTCCCGACATTTCGACAGTGAGCTGCACCTTGAACGCTGCGATCTGTCGGAAATTGTCAAAGACGTTCTGTCAGATCTCGATGCGCAAGTGAAATCCGCAGGCGCGATTGTAACCGTAAAACCTCTGCCAAGCGCGGATATGGATCGGGGGATGATATCCCGCGTTCTTCAGAACCTGCTGAGCAACTCGCTGAAATACCGCCGCGAAGATCGCCCCTGTGAAATCACCGTCGGTCGGGTGCCGGCTCCGGATGGCTATGTGGCGTTTTATGTTTCCGATAACGGTATTGGAATTCCGCTGGACCAACGTGACTCGGTGTTCAACCTGTTTTCGCGTCTGCATGTGGATAGCGAATATGATGGCGTCGGGATTGGCCTGGCTTTGGTCGCGCGGGTGATCAAATTACATGGCGGAAAGATCGCGATCGAGGACGGTATCGACGGGGGCGTATCCTTTGTCTGCACTTTACAGAGCGATTAAATGAAACGCTCCTTGGATGCCTTCATCATCGAAGACGACGAGGCTGATGCATTTTTCGCGCGCCGTACCTTGGACCGCAGCGGATTGTTGGGGCGGGTGACCATATTTCAATATGCCCGCAAGGCGTTAGAGGCCCTGAATCATAACTCAGTACCCGCCCCTGATTTGATCATGGTCGATTTGAATATGCCGGGCATGAACGGCACCGAATTCGCGCGGCGCCTGGCCGAAGACATGCCGGAAATACGCGCAAATCTTCAGATTTGGATGCTGACCAGTTCCATCGATCCCCGCGATATAGCACAGGCACTCAATGATTGCGGGGTCGATCGCGTTGTGCCGAAAAACACGCCGGAACAGACTATTATCAGCTATTTGAAGTCCTTCCCCGGATTGTGAAGCAAGCAGAGTTTGCGGCGGTGACGCTGTGAAAAGCCCGCATCGCAAATCATTCCATTCTTTTTTTGCATCCATTTTGCTGCATTTTGCCGCTGCCCCAGCAGGATCCTTTAGCCGCTATTAAAGTTTGACATGCTTAAACGACCTCGTTGCAATTCATGGGGGGCGAAATTGTTCACAGAGATCCATAACTCGGGCAGTCTGATCAATGCGGGTCACGATCGTATCCGTGTTTTGGTGATCGAGGATAATGAGGCAGACGTGACTTTCATTCGTCAGGCTCTGCGCAAGATTGCCTCCGAAGCAAAAGTCGATAGTGCTCAATCCATCAACCAGGCACGCGAACGACTTTTCACCAGCAACTATGATATAATCCTCGTCGATCACCACCTGCCCGATGGGTTTGGAACGATTTTCGCGGCCGAGCTTTTGACAAGCAGCCTGTGCCGTCATGGGCTGGTCGCAATCGCAACGGGCCTAGTGGATCATGCGGAAAAGATCATCCATCAATCGCAACTGCCCATTCGGGTTTTGGATAAATCCTTGCCATATGCAGAGTCGTTGCAGATCCTGTTGAAGGATCTGGCCGAGATGAAGACCCTTGATTATGCGGATCCTCCTATCAGGGCGTCATCCTAGTCGCGATTTTCCCACAAAAAATACCACTTGCGCCGCGCCCTTCGGCTAAGTTTTTACCGCCGTGCTTCCCTCAATCGCGCGGAGCCGATAGACAATTACCATGGCGATTTGAATCGGTGCAGCTATGAAAAAATCCATTTGGATGCTTATCGGGCTGATCCTCCACTGTCTGGCCTGCGCTGCCTCCGCCCAGGACCGGCAAGCGGATCCTTTGATCGTGAGTTTTGCGCCATTCCCGCCCTTTGCTCAATATGGTGACAATGGCGAACGCGAAGGGTTTCTGATCGATCTGGCCCATATGATCGGCGATGAAATCGGCCTGCCGATCCAGATCCGCGACGTGGCCAATACACAGGAATTTGTCCGCGCGCAGATCGATGGCTCCAGCACCATGATTGCGGGCATCGCCAAATTGCCGACTTTGGAGCAATCTAATGTGTTTTCTGACCCCGTGGCCACGGATCTGTTACGCCTAACGGTGCTAGCGGGCCGTGCTTCCGAATTTGTGGAACCGCCCATAGATCGGCGCATCGGCATAGTGCCCCCGGCGGTGGGATCCGAAGAACAGGCTTTGCTATCCCGCAATCAGATCGTGGAATTCGAGCGCCCCGAAGCGGCCGTGATGGCCTTGCTCTTGGGCAATGTCGACGGATTGTTGATGCCAGAGCCCGTGGTGTTTGGCATCGCCAAACGCGCCCGTGCAGATGGGCGCATCCGGTTTGTGGGCACGCCTTTGCGTCAGGTGGAAAGGGTCGTCGCCCTACATGAAAGCCGAGCTGATCTGTTGCCAGAGGTCAACGCCGCCATCGCCAAACTGCAATCCGACGGGCGTTTGGCAGCTTTGCGCAACAAATATGTGGTGTCGGCCCCGCCCCCGCCGCCAGCGGTCCTGACCATCGGCGTGAATGATTACCCGCCCTACACGATCCAAAATGCTGACGGCACTTTTTCCGGCCTGGCCGTGGAGGCCTTCGAAGATCTGGCACAATTGGCGGGCCTTCAGGTTAAGTTCCGGGCGATCACCAGCGAAGAATTCCAGGCCGGGCCAACGCCTCAGACCTATGACATTTTCCCGCAATTGGGCGTGACCACGGCCCGGGCAGAGCGAATGGATTTCACTTTGCCGCTCGAACATTACGAGCTGTCGATATTCACCAGATCGGGCGAAACCGAAGATATCAGCGATTTGGACAGCCTGCGGGGGCGACCCGTCGGGGTTACAGAAAATAGTCTTGCCACCCGAACGGCGCGGGGCCATGGCGGGTTGGATCTGCGCGTTTATGACGATCTAACAGAGCTTTTAGACGCGCTGGAAAAGGAAAAGATCGACGCAATTCTCTATGCCTCGGAGCCGATGACCACCGAGCTGGAAAATCGCGATTTGACCTCAAAGGTCGATGAAGTGTCACCGCCTTTCCTGATCGTTGAACGGGCACCGGCATTGCGGTTCGGCCTGGGCGAAATTCGCGAAAGACTGAATGCGGTGATCCCTGGATATGTCATTTCCGATGATTATCAGGCGCTGCATCAAAAATACCTCGCCGAGCCGGTATTCTGGACCGATCAGCGTATTCAATGGGCTTTGCGCATCGCCGTTCTAGGCTTCGCCCTCGCTGTTTTCCTGATCCTAGCGGCGCAACGGCGCGCCAGGACACAGCTTGCCCTAGCCGAGCAGCGGGCGCGCCAAGCCGCCGAAATTGCCGTGGTGCGGGATGAGTTGCAAACTGTGTTTAATGCCACGAATAGCGGGATTGTCGCCTTTGATCGCAACGGGATGATCGTGCGGATCAACCGTCGCGCCCGTCACATGCTGGGCGGCATCCAAAGCGCGCCGCCCTTCCGCTGGCCGAAAAAGATCGCATTCATTGATGCCGAAACCCTGCAACCATTGGATCACAGCGCCGATCCGCTGCGCCGGATTATGTCCGGGCAGAATTTGCGCGGGGAAACCCATTTGATCACCCGACTGCAACCCGGAGACGACCGGCGCTATGTCCGTGTGGATAATGCCACCGTAGATAATCCCGATAGCGCGATCTCCGTGGTGATGGCGATTGACGATGTTTCCGAGGAGGAACGCAATCGCCAGGTGGTCGAACGTAAGGGGCGCCTTGATGCTTTGGGGCAATTGACCGGCGGCATTGCCCATGACTTCAACAATCTTCTGGCGTCTCAGCTTTATGCCATCGATCTGGCGCGCAAGGTCGATGACGCGGGCAAGCGGGACAATTATCTGCGGATCGCTTCGAATGCGATCCAACGGGGCAGATCCCTGACCTCGCGGCTACTAGCCTTTGCGCGCAAACAGCCGGGGCTGGCCGTGTCACGCAATGCCTCCGATCTATTTGCGGAATTCGTTGAATTGGTCCGCCCGATGCTAGAAGCCCATATCGAAGTGGCCTGGTCGGTGGAGGAAAAGGATCTGTGGATCCATTGTGACCAGACCCAGCTTGAAACCGCTTTGATGAATTTGGTGCTGAATGCCCGTGACGCAATTCTGCGCGATGGCAAAGGATCAAGGATCGAAATTCACGCCCGTTCCGTCCGCGCCCATGACAAGGATCTAGAGGGTCGGCAAGCCGTGGAGGGGCAAGAAGAGACCAGCGCCAAGCGAGACGGCTATACCTATCGCTATGTGGAAATCCGGGTTGCGGATAATGGGCCGGGTATGGACGATGAAACCCTTCACCGCTGCACGGATCCGTTTTTTACGACCAAAGAGTCAAATTCCGGCACCGGGCTGGGGCTGGCAATGGTGTATGGATTTCTGCGTCAGTCCAATGGCGATTTGCGGATCTATTCGGATCTAGGCCTTGGCACGACGGTTCAAATGACCTTGCCGCGCGGAACAGCACAGGGGCTGCGCGAAACCCAGATGGCCGCTGATCCTTTGCCCATAGGGGCAGGTCAGACGATCCTATTGGTCGAGGACGAAATGCAGCTCTTGGCGGTGATGGAAAGCACGCTGGAGGATCTGGGCTATCGTGTCATCACCGCATCTTCGGGCAAAGAGGCTCTTGCTCAGATCGAGGATGGCCAGCAATTCGACCTGCTCTTGACCGATGTGGTTATGCCCGGCCAGATCGACGGGTTTGAATTGGCCCGTCGCATTCGCCAAACCTATCCACAACTACCGGTGATTTACACATCGGGTTACACTGGCTACACGGCCTCGGAAATGGGCGAGGTCCAAGCGCCCTTATTGCAAAAACCGGCCACGCCCATGGAATTGTCCCGCGCAATCAAAGCGGTGATGTCAAAGACAATGGGCAAGCCCGCCGACGAGCAGGATCGTTAATTCAACACCCCCTGCCCCAGCCTGGCTTTGACCGCCGTCGTCAATCAAACGCCAGAAAGGATTGTGGACTTCAGGCAGCAGGCCGGTCGTCGACTCAAATCGTGCCACCTCAAATGCGGCGTTGACCCTGAGAAGAAAGTGAAACTTACACAACGGCTTTTCGCCGTTTCCACCACCTTCAAGAAAACAGGAAAGACCGTTTGTTTTAAAGGTGGTACCCGAGGCCGGACTCGAACCGGCACGCCTTGCGGCGGGGGATTTTAATTTTAGTAGTGACCTGACCAAAATCGCAACCTAGCGAAAAAATCACCGGCCACACGAAGCCAATTCAGCCGCCAGCGACAAAAAAATACTGAGATGATAGAAAAAGAAATCAATATACTCGTGTCATTTCAAAGCCAACAGCAGAAGCCCATGATAGATGAGAATATAAACCCATTCCGCTTCGGGGACGCTTCGCCAGAGGCTATGAAGATGCGCTTGCGATCTGCGAGAATTGGTCTAGCTCTAGGGTCGCAGGAAACGACAGCTCGCACGATTGGAATTCCAGAGCCGACATATAAAAGCGTGGAATCTCGGGGTTCTTTCAACCGGATTGTCCTTGCCTATTTTTATCAGCGGCACGGCTTAGATGCCAATTTTTTCATTTTCGGCGCAATTGATCGGATGCCCGACGATATATTCGGAAAGCTAAAGACCGCAGTGACCTCTGAAAACTCGAATTAGGCGAGGCCACTGCGCTGGTCCGGCGCTGTTGGCTTTTGGGAGACCTTCGAATCAAATCGCGCAATGCTCAAATGCGTGGTTAATCCTGAACAGAACGAAAACAAAACGGGAAACTAGGACACGGCACTGGGACACAATCACGTGTCGATATCTGTCCCACTTTAAAACCGCCTCGCAAGGCATTGTTTTTAAAGTGGTACCCGAGGCCGGACTCGAACCGGCACGCCTTGCGGCGGGGGATTTTGAATCCCCTGCGTCTACCATTCCGCCACTCGGGCAAGTGGGAGGTTCATCTAACCAAGCCTCGCACCGGCGTCAACGCCTCTTATCCAAGGGATTGCGGTAACCATAAGGCAAGCCCCGGCAAAGCCAGCAATAATAGCACCCGCAGCAGGTCCGCGATGACAAATGGTGTCACACCGCGATAGGTCGCTCCCAAAGGGACATTGCCCGCCAACTTATTGACAATAAACAGGTTTAGACCAACTGGCGGGGTGATCAAACCGACCTCGACCACCACCAGCGTTAAAATCCCGAACCATAGCGCTGTGGCCTCTGGCCCCATAGCCATATTCAGCCCTTCGACCACCGGGAAGAAAACCGGGATGGTCAGCAGAATCATCGACAAGCTATCCATGACACATCCCAAGGCCAGATAGACCAGCAACATGGCACAAATGATGGTCATGGGCGCCCAGCCAGAGGCGCTGACCCAGTCGGTGAAGAGCTGCGGCACTTGGCTAAAGGCCAAAAACGCGTTGAAAAGCTGCGCGCCGAGCAGAACCAAAAAGATAAAGCCACAGGCTGTGGCTGTCTCCAGGATCGAATCGCGCAATTGCCCCCAGCTGAGACCCGCGAAAAAGACCCCATGTAGCGCCACCAGCAAAACGCCTACTGCGGCACCTTCGGTTGGGGTGAAAAGAGCCTGTGTCCCCGGCCGCAGCCAATTCCAATCGGCGACGATGCCGCCCATCACCAACCCGAATATCACAATCACCGGCCAGGTTTTTACCAAAGAGGCACGGCGCTGCTGCCAGCTTTGTTTTGGTCCCTGCGCCGCCGAAGAGGGCGAGATCCGCACATAGACCGTCACGGCCAGCAAATAGCCCAAAGCCGCCAATAGGCCGGGGATCAGCGCGGCGGCAAAGAGCTTTACGATATTCTGTTCGGTCAAAATGGCATAGAGCACCAAGATGATTGAAGGCGGGATCAAAATCCCCAATGTGCCGCCAGCCGCGACCACGCCGGTGCTAAGCGCTTCATCATAGCCGCGTTTGCGCATCTCGGGCAAAGCCACAGGCCCCATGGTCGAGGCAGTCGCCAGCGAAGAGCCACAAACCGCGCCAAATGCCGCCGAAGCCCCCACCGTGGCCATGGCCATCCCGCCCCGGCGATGGCCAATCAGATCCGCCGCCGCCTGGAATAATGTCGCCGATAAGCCCGATTTCGTCGCAATCTGCCCCATCAACAGAAAGAGCGGCACAATCGACAGGGAATAGGTGCTGAATGTATCATAAGGCAGGGTTTTTAACTGGCTCAGCATCGCCATGGGATTGCCCAGCAAAACCCAACTGCCCAGAAATCCCGTAATCCCCATAGCCGCCGCAATCGGCACGCGGAGGAAAATAGCCAACAGCATAAAGCCAAAGCCGAGGCCGGCGATCAGTGCTCCGCTCATTGAGCTGCTCCTTTGCGGGTTTGGATCAGGCCGGTCAGGCTCTCGATCAGGGTCACCAGGCAGGCCAGCAGCAACAAAACCGCACCAGGCAAACACAGGCTCAGGGGAATCCAAGCAGGGATCAGCAGCTCATAAGTAGTTTCGGCGAAAAAGGGTGGCGCGCCGAAACCGAATGTCTCGCGTAGGCCCGCAGAGCCGCCCGGCCATTTTTCCCCAAAGCCCAGCCAGATCCGCCACAACAGCACCCCAGCCACGAGGCATAGCGCTAAATCCCCCAGCACTCGGGTCAAAGCCGGGCCGCGCCCTGGCAAATGATCGGCCAAAATATCGACGCTGACTTGGCCGCGCTGCAACTGACACCAGGGCAGGAAACAAAACACTGTGATGGCACAGCCGATTTCCACCAGCTCGAAATCGCCGCGGATAGGCCCTAGGCCAATAGCACTCAGCACGCGCCCCGTGACGCTAAGCACAGTGATCCCAGCCAGTGCCAAGAGTAGGACACCGCCAATCACGGCCAAAAACCCGGCCAGATGACGAATGGCCGATGAAAGCATAGACATGCACGAGCCCCCGTAGAAAACCCTGTAGAAAAAACCGACGCCCGGCCTCTAAACAGTTGCGCAGCAAAGCTCAACCAAGGCTTGCGGCGCTAGAGGGGCTTGACCTTCGGCCCGCTCTTTGGCCCAAGGGGATTGATTTTTGTGAGGTTGGGTATGCTGCGTAAACTTTATGATTGGACGATGGGATTGGCCGATACGCCTTATGCGCTTTGGGCGCTGGCCGTAGTGGCCTTTGTGGAAAGCTCGGTTTTTCCAATCCCACCAGATGTTTTGATGATCCCGATGATCCTAGCCGCGCCAAACCGCGCTTGGCTGATTGCTGGGGTGGCCACTCTGTCCTCGGTTCTGGGCGGCGCTTTTGGCTATTTCATCGGCTATGCTCTGTTTGACACGATCGGCCTGCCGGTTTTGGAGTTTTACGGCAAAGACGCCTATTTCGACGAATTTAGCGCGCGGTATAATGAATGGGGCGCTTGGGCGGTGTTGTTTGCCGGTATGACACCCTTCCCCTATAAAGTGATCACTATCCTTTCCGGGACAACGGGCCTGTCCTTTCCGGTCTTTATGGTGTCGTCTATCCTGGCGCGCGGACTACGGTTCTTTATCGTGGCCGGGCTTTTGTGGAAATTCGGCCCGCCGGTCAAAACCTTCATCGAAGACCGGCTGGGGCTTGTCTTTACGGTCTTTATCCTGCTTTTGGTCGGCGGTTTCGCGGCGGTGAAATTCATATGATCAGCCACCGCAACCTTGTGCTTCTAGCTGGGGCGGGATCTGCCGGTCTATTGATCGGCGCTTGGATTTTCCAATTCGGCTTAGGACTGAACCCCTGCCCTATGTGCCTGTGGCAGCGATATCCCCATGGGGTTGCGGTTGTTATTAGCCTCATTGCCCTGCTTCTAGGGCAGCGGATCTTTCCCCTGCTGGGCGCGGCGGTCATGGCCGTCAGCACTGGGCTGGGCCTTTATCACACCGGGGTGGAGCGCGGCTGGTGGGAGGGCCCCAATACCTGCACCGGCGCCGATATCGGGAGCCTATCCGCGGATGCGCTATTTGATCAGCTGATGACCGCGCCGATTATCCGCTGCGATGAGGTGACTTGGTCAATGCTGGGCCTCTCCATGTCCAGCTGGAATGCAGTGATCTCGGCCGGGCTAATGGGCGTGTGGATCATCCTGTTTTTGCGCAAAGCATAACAAAAAAGCGGCCCCTCAAAGGACCGCTTCCACTCTAGGCTAAATCGCATTCATGCAAAGCCTGGGCCGAGAATAGCTAATGCGATAGGCCTAATGCCCCATGATCATGCCTTCGAGAGCCTGTTTTTCCATGGACAGTTCCGAAAGCCGCGCTTTGACCACATCGCCGATGGAGATCAGACCGATCATTTCGCCATTCTCGATCACCGGAAGATGGCGGAACCGACCTTCGGACATTTTCAAGAACACATCATCACTGCCCTCTTCGCGGGTGCAGCTCACCGGATCCGGTGTCATAATCGCCTTGACCTTGTCGGTCATACAAGCCGTGCCGCGACGTCCCAATTCGCGCACAATATCCCGCTCGGACAAGATGCCCTGCGCCTGCTTGCCATCCGTCGACACGATCACAGCACCGATTTTGCGCGCCGCCAGCAATTCAGCCGCCTGCGCCACAGTGGTTTCCGGATCAAGTGTCACGACACCATCATCTGATTTGGTTTTTAGAATTTGATGTACACGCATCGAAGTATCCTCCCGTTTAGGCTTGAAATATAGCCCCCTCCGAATTCCAGGTTCTCCGCCAAAGGCCTTGACTGTCAAGCAAAGATGTCGCAACGGCGCATAGACTTTTTGGGTATGCCCATCGCAAAGGCGGCTTTCAGCTTTGGCCAGGTACTTTCCAGACGCAAGTTTTCTTTCGGTTCCAATCTTGCCCGAGAAATTTCCCTGAATGATCGTTAAAGGTTACGCAAAGAAAGAACTGCATAGACGCCCTAAGGCCGCAAAAACTAGACCGCAGAAGTTAGGAATTTCTTTACACTTCCCTAAAGGCAAGCATTAACTATTTTCTTAAAAACACATCTATTTTTCTAAAGTTATCATTGCATGCACACATACTGTTATGCCCTTATTGGTACAGTCAGCATGTCTCGACCAATCGTAAAGAGACGACAGGTAATGAGTTTCGCAAGATCGCTTTCCAATTCAGCGGTCTTGCGTTTTTCTTTTAATGGCAAGATTTTACCTGCGACCCGACAGATCAACTAATGCTTTTTCAGCGGCTCACAGCCAGCTAACCCACCCGACGCGAGAGCTACAAGCCAATGCCGCTATCATAGGCCCGCAAGAATGGATTTCACATAGCCTTGGGTTTCTTTATAGGGCGGGACTCCGCCATGGCGCCGAACTGCCTGGGGCCCTGCGTTATATGCAGCTAAAGCGAGCCGCCAAGATCCGAAGGTGTTATATTGCGTGCGCAGATAGCGCGCCCCGCCCTCTAGATTTTGCCATGGATCGCTGGGATTAACCCCCAACATCTCGGCAGTGCCGGGCATGAGCTGCGCCAAGCCAATCGCGCCTTTATGGGACCGGGCATGGGGGTTCCACCCGCTTTCTTGCTGCACCAGCCGAGCAAATAGCGCCTCGGGGATCCCATGTTTGCGCGCCGCGCGATAGGCCATAGGCATATAGACTTTGCGATATTTCGCATTGCCACCGCTGGGCGGCACATTCAGCACCCCATCCCAACTGGTGGTCGGCGGCAGCAACCGACTGGAATAAGCAAATTGCGAAACGCCGCGCTTATCCAAAACACTGGCTTGTTTGCGGAAAGTATCGCTACGCGAGGTTCCCGCAGCCACCAGCGGATCTGCGGTCAATGCCAGAGCAAAAGTCAACACAGCCAGGATCGCAGCCCAAAGTCCCATGCGTCCCAAGCGCAACTCCAACCTGTCTATGACCTGCATTGCCGACACCTACCCCATGTTTTTTCGGAACTATAAACTTGAATTCGCCGCTTCACCAGTAACGCAATCTGGATCAGGCAAGATTTGGCCTAGCGTTTCCGTGAAGAGGCTGCTTTATCCAGGTCCCAACACACAGCGCATCAGAGGGATTTGGCATATGGCAGGCTCTGTCAACAAAGTGATCTTGATTGGCAATCTGGGGCGCGACCCCGAAACTCGGACCTTTCAAAATGGCGGTAAGGTCTGCAATTTGGCCATCGCCACTTCTGAACGTTGGCGTGATCGCGCAAGCGGAGAAAATAAAGAGCGGACGCAATGGCATAATGTTGCGATTTTCTCTGAACCGCTGGTCAAAGTTGCAGAGCAATATCTGCGCAAAGGATCGAAGGTCTATATCGAAGGCCAGCTAGAAACCCGGAAATGGCAGGATCAAAACGGCCAAGACCGCTATTCGACCGAAGTCGTTCTGCGCCCTTATCGCAGCGAATTGCATATGCTCGATGGCCGCGGTGACGGTGGCGGGCAAGGCGGTGGTTATGGCGGCGGCGGCGGCGGCTATGGTGGTGGCCAAGGCGGCGGTTATGGCTCTGATCCGGGCTATGGCGGCGGCTCTTCGGGTCGGGATCAGGGCGGCTATGGCGGGCCAAGCGGCGGGCCTAGCAATGATCTAGGCGATGATGAAATCCCGTTCTAAGCTAAGCGATTGGGGGCCAAACCGGTCCCCTTTGTTTTTAGCGCAGCTCTAGCGCGTCGCTCAGTACAGTCTGCACCACATCACGCGGCACATCGCTGGTGACAAAGGCCTGGCCGATTCCATGCATCAGGATAAAGCGCAGCTTGCCATCGATCACCTTTTTGTCCTGGCCCATCACGTCCAAAAGCCTATCCGCATCCGGTAAATCGCCAGGAATATCGCGTAGATCCACTTTCATTCCCATGGCGCTAAGATGTGCGCGGATGCGGCTGGGCTCTTCTTGCGGGCAAAGTCCCAGTCGCGCCGATAATTCTGACGCCAAAGCACAGCCAATTGCCACGCCCTCACCATGCAAAAGCCGGTCGGAATAGCCGGTCACCGCCTCAAGCGCATGACAGAATGTATGACCAAGATTGAGCAAAGCTCGGTCGCCCTGCTCCGTTTCATCGCGCACAACGATATCGGCTTTCATCTCCACCGACCGTCGCACGGCTTTCTGCCGCGCTGCCATATCACCAGCGGCCAAAGCCGGGCCATTGGATTCGAGCCATTCGAAAAATTGCGCATCGCCCAAAAGCCCGTATTTCACCACCTCGCCATAGCCGGCCAGGAAATCGCGCGGGGTCAAAGTGCCCAAAACCGCGATATCTGCTAAAACTAGGGCGGGTTGGTGAAAGGCTCCGATCAGGTTTTTGCCATGGGGGGTGTTGATGCCGGTTTTACCACCGACCGAGCTATCCACCTGAGCCAAAAGCGAGGTGGGGATTTGCACAAACCGCACCCCCCGGCGCAAGATCGCCGCCGCGAACCCCACCAAATCGCCAATCACACCGCCGCCAAGGGCAATGACGATATCCCGCCGCTCTACTTTTTGATCCAAAAGCCAGCTGCTGACATGTTCCAGCTGAGTCCAAGACTTCGTCGCCTCGCCCGGTGGCAAAGCCAATAGGGCGGAGTCTATCCCCGCCTCGGTCAGGCTAGATTGCAGCGCGGCCCCGTGGCGTGCGGCCACATTTTCGTCAGACACAATCACCACGCGCGGGCGGCGTAAAAATGGGGCAATTAGAGCACCGGCTTGGGCAATCAGATCTGGGCCGATCACCACATCATAGGCCCGATCACCTAGCGGAACATGTACCTTATCTACGGCGGCGGCGGCGGCGTTCAGGTCCGTCATAGGGGGAAATCTCCAACACGTCTTTATGCTCGGCCAAATGCTCAATCACAGAGCGGACCATGTCATCCACCGCATAGTTGGAATAGGCGGTAACGTGAATAGGGGCTTTGGCATAAATCGGCGCCCGCGCCTTATAGAGCTCAACCAAAGTCTGATACGGGTTATCTGTTTGCAGCAAAGGCCGGTTACTGCGCAGTTTCACCCGCGCCCAAAGCAGATTAACCTCAACCCGCATCCACACAGCGACCCCATGATTGGAAATCTCCACCCGGTTTGTGTGGTTCATGAAGGCCCCACCGCCAGTGGACAAAACCTGTGGCTCTTCGCGCAGCAAACGCGCAAGAACCTGGCTTTCCTTTTCGCGGAAATAGACCTCGCCAAAGCGTTCAAACAATTCTGGCACAGAGAAATTGGAGGCGCGTTCAATTTCGTGATCCGTATCCACGAAATTAACACCCAGCTCTTTCGCTAAGCCAGCCCCAACAGAGGTCTTGCCAGCCCCCATCATGCCCACAAGCACGACTGTCCTTTTCAGGTTATAAACAGGCTTTTGCATGGTCGTCGCTGGCTTAGAATGTAATACAGGGGGTGATAGATCTTGCATGTGCAATTCGGCCCAAGTCAGATAACCCTTGGCCGATTCTTAATCGAAAGGGATGTGGAGTATATGCGGTTTTGGAAGTTGCTCGCTGGTGTCATCTTGCTCGCAGGTCTCAGCCTTGTTGGGTTCGCATATATAGGTGACTTATCGCCCGACCAGCAAGCGATAAGCATAGAGGTAGAGGTTAATTGAAGTCATGCCAAAGGCGCAAGCCCTCAGGCTTGGTACAATCGCGGCCATATACGGGCTTTGTAGCTTTTTTTCCGCTGCACTAGCTCAAAAACCGGAAAATATCGACAATTTGGTTGCCCCAACGGCGCCTGCGTTTCTTGTGCCGATCATATCACTAGACAGTTTGGGGCCACTAAATCCCGATTCTGTTGGGCTTTTTTCTGCCAAGCGTGCGCAACTTCCGGCCTCCTTATGGCAAGGCTCTGACCTATCTCGGGTGGCGTCGTTGATTGCCGGTTTGCGGACCCAGGATGCACCAGCCGCCCAAAATCTCGCGCTTTCACTGTTATTGGCCGAGGCTGATAGCTCTGTATCAAATGGCGATTTGCTTGGGGATTTGCTGGCCGCCCGAGCCACTGCTTTGATCCGGCTGGGCGCGCTTCCGCAAGCGGAGCAGCTTTTGATCCGTGCCGGAGCGCAACATCTGCCGCAGATTTTTGACCTGTGGCTGAATGCGGCCCTGCTTTTGGGGACCGAAGACAAACCTTGCCGCCATCTCGCCGAGCAATCCAGCCTATCCTCTGATTTGGTTCTGCGCAGTTTTTGCCTGGGCCGCGCCGGGCGCTGGTCCACGGCCGAGCTGACCTATCAAACAGGTGTCGCTCTTGGTGCGATCTCCGGACTTGAGGCGCAGTTATTGGCGGAATTCCTGGACCCAGACCTTGCCGAAGAAAATGCCCAGGACTTGGCCCGGCGCAGTATGCCGACCCCGCCAAGCCCTATCGTTTTTCGGATTTTCGAGGCTTTGGGTCGCCCGCTAGAGACCCTGCATTTGCCGCTGGCCTATGCTTGGTCGGATTTACGGCCAGAAATCGGATGGCAGGCGCAAATCCGCGCCGCAGAGCGTTTGTCGCGGCGCGCTGTACTCGACCCCAATTTCTCACTGGGACTATTTACGGCGGAACCGCCTGCGGCCTCTGGTGGCGCTTGGGATCGGTTGCGCGCTTTGCAAGATTTGGAATCGGCAATTCGCACCGGTGGAGATGCCAGCCAACCGCTGATCATCGCCGCTGCGCGCTATAAAAGTGCTGGGCTGGAACCGGCCTTTGCCCGGATGATTTACAGCCAAATCCAAGATCTGACTTTGTCGCCCAAAGCGCAAAACACAGCCCTGCGGCTGGCGATTTTGGCAGGCGAATTGCCAGATGCACCCGCCGAGTCGGCGCCGATTGAGCTACGTTTAGCCCATGCCCTGGCCGCAGATACGACCTTACCAGAGGATCTAAAAGGCAGCTTTCACCAGGCCCTGGCCCGTAGTTTCACCGCCTCCGCGCCTGCGGTGCAATCGCGCATTGGCGAAAGCCTTTTGGCGTCTTTGACCCTTTTGGCCCCCGACTCCGTCGCCGATTTCGAAGATATCAGCGGCGCGCTCAGCCTCATGCGTTCAGCAGGCCAGGACAGCCGTGCACGCTGGATCGCGGCCCAACTCGCGCTTTTGCGGCCTGCCCAATGAATGAACGCTGGATCAGCCGCTTTCTAGAGGCGCAATCCGCCGAGTTGGATGCAGCGCAGAACACGCTTTTGGCTTATGGACGGGATCTGCTGAATTTCAGCGATTGGCTTGATCGCCATCAGCTGGATTTCACCAATGCCATGCGCGCGGATATCGAGGCCTATCTAGCCGACCAAGCCGCGCTTGGCATGGCCACCACCACCCGTGCCCGGCGCCTCGCTGCGATCCGTCAGCTTTACCGTTTTGCGGTCGAAGAAGGTCTGCGCGCCGACCATCCGGCTATTCAGATCAAAGGCCCCGGCAAGCCAAAGCGCTTGCCCAAAACCCTGACCATGGAAGAAACTGAACGGCTTTTGGCGGTAGGTGCCGATTATGGCCGCTCGGAGCTGGATAAAAAGCGTATGGGCTGCATGATCGAGCTGCTTTACGCAACGGGGATGCGCGTGACCGAGCTGGTGTCTTTGCCCGTCGCCGCAGCGCGGGGTGACCCCGAGATGATCTTGGTCCGCGGCAAGGGCGGCAAGGAGCGTTTGGTGCCCATCTCTCCCCCGGCGCGCGGGGCCTTGTCTTTGTGGATTATGGCACGGGATGCGGATGAGGCGCGCAAAAGCAAATCCAGCCTCTATCTTTTCCCAGGTCGCGGCGCCTTGGGGCATGTGACGCGGCAGAGCTTTTTTCTGTCGCTCAAAGCCATGGCGGCCCAAGCCAGGCTAGATCCCGCGAAAGTCACTCCACATACATTACGCCACGCTTTTGCAACGCATCTTTTGGAAAATGGCGCCGATTTACGGGCAATCCAAATGATGCTGGGCCATGCGGATCTGTCCACAACCGAAATCTATACCCATGTGGTGCAAACCCGACTGCAAGAGCTTGTCCAAACCCATCACCCGCTGGCTGAGGATTGACGCATATGGAGGGGAGGTTGAGAAAAACCCCAACTCGCTACAGGCAATCTTGGATTGCCTTTTGACCGGCTCTGCCGATCAGTCACCCCGCGCCCTCGCCAATAGCTGCCTGGCGCAAAATGGATTGGCCCGTGGAGCCAAATAAGTCGCGAGCATGTGGTGTGAGAATAAAGATTACATCTGAATGCTGCGTATCTAATTGATACTAAATTGGCGGCGCTTTGGAGCCAAAGTGAAAGTTTGTACGTATAGAGGAACACCATTACTCCCATAGAAGTATTATAATCTGAAAAGTTTGTACCTAACTCAGTAGGAGCCTCCACCTTACCCCGCCCTCGTTCCGGCGCAGTTCAAAAATTAAGGCTTCCAGTAATGTCTCTGGCAGCTGGCTCTGGACGAACCGGACCTGTCGCCCCGCGAGCCTGGATCACCTTTCACTGCCTGAAATCTAACGATTTCAACGTGAAAGGTGATGTTCCATGCGTCTAGTAAACGGCGAAACGCTCTGACCAATTCTGATTGGGTCGAACGCCCTCAGGCGCGGCGACGCAGAACGACCAGTCCGGCCAGCCCGGTGAGCGCCAGCGGTAGCCCAGCGGGAAGCGGGACGGTTGTGCCCGGAGTGGTGACGAACGGGTTGGATCCCGCAAAAGTTGCGGTGAACCACGAGTCTGTCGTGATCACGTTTTCCAACCGGGCAGGCCATAAGGCCTCCAGGCCGAAAAAGTTCGCGGAGGTTGACGTGACAACGGGATCCGCTCCTGCGAGGGGAGCGTAGGAAGCGAGATACTGCGCCACCAAAGCTGTTGGCAGGTCGAGGAAGCGGAGCGTTCCGCCTCCTGCAAGGCCCAAGAAAAGGTGAACGGTCCCCTGCGGGCCGTCAACCAGGCTGTCATCGAAGACGGCCGTGAAGGCCGGCAAGCCTTCAAAAACGGTGCCGTCAAGTTCAGGTCCCGTCAGGCTGACGGTCGCGGCCGAAGCCCCCGCCCCCGAAAGACGCGGTCAAAAGTGTAGCTGCAAGCAAGAATGTTCTGAACATGAAAAAAGACCTCGAGTAGCCTGCGTCGATATTTGAGAACGCGACTGCCACAATTTTTCACAAAGCAAAGATCATGTTTCAAAGTTTGTTCGAAAAAATGCAGACGCCAACGTTTAGACTTACTTAGCGTTAACTGAATTTGCACCGCGAGTCCACAGATTTCTATTGCTTCAGCGGCTCATTCGACAGCCACCGCTTGGCGGCTGCGAATACGGTGCAGTGCCGGGAGAGCGATGCCACGATTGGCTGTGCGCTTCACGGACACGAATGTGACGTCACGTCCATTCTGTTCTAGGTCGATCAGAAAATCGGTCGTCTGCACGAGCGGCACACGACTGGTTCGATCCACAGGATGGCGGATCCCGGCGTCCTCGGCGATGGCCTGCGTTTCTTCGTCATCGAACCCGTAGCACGACGCCATTTCAGATCCATCAAGATATCCACACCAGAGAAAGGATACATCGTAGTTACCTCAGGTACAGACTTTATTCTCACGTCACACGTGTGTGGTGTGAGAGTAAAGATTGTACCTGAATGCTGCGTATCTAATTGATATTACATTGGCAGCGCTTTGGAGCCAAGGCAAAAGTTTGTACCTAAAGAGGAACACCATTATTCACATAGAAGAATTACCATCCGAAAAGTTTGTACCTAAATCACTAGGAGCCTCCACCTTATCCCGCCCTCGTTCCGGCGCAGTTCAAAAATTAAGGCTTCCAGTAATGTTTCTGGCAGAGGGCAGAGGTCCAACCCAGTCTTTTACTTTCGGCCGCGACGGCAACGAGGTCGAAGCGCCTTGGTTAGTCCGGCCACGGGAATCGGGCTTGCGCTGGCGTGGCGAAGCCCAAGAGGTGGACCTTAGGAAGCGCTCGGTCACGGTGAGCGAAGCTTGCTCCGCGCCAACTTGGGCGTGTCGATCAAGTTCGGGCGCGCGTCGCCTACCGGCGCTTTTGGCCCGGAACGGCGATTCATTGGCTACCGTCCGGCCTCCCAAAGGCCGACATTGGTACGTCGCGCAGCATCTTGCACAGGACATCAGTCAGCGAAGCGCACATTGCGGACCTTCACAGCTGGGCTGCAAACACATCTAGGTCGTCAGAAGCAGACATCGAGCTTACCCGATGCGACCAGAGGCCCGGCGGCATAGCAACCAACGTTTCGACTTTCGCCAAGGTCTCATTGGACGTCAAACCACTTGGCGTTCAGCCGTCTTGTGATCTCGGACAGGCGTGTCCAGTTTTGCAGTGTCGTCGGCAGTGTCAGCGCGCCCTCCACGAAATCCCATGAATAGCTGATGATCCCGAAAATCGCCCCGGTGCTGAGAACCAGCGCCGTTGTGGCGTACCAAAGGTTGAACAGGATCGTCCCCGTGAGCAGCAGAAAGATCAGCCCGGAAAGCGCGGCCTCCGCATCCGAGAGCCGGACTTCATACCGGCGCAACCGCAGGAGATGTGCCAGAACCGGACGGGTGGCGCGGGATGCCAGCACCTGGACCTGTTTTTCCGTCTGCTGGTTGAGATTGCCATTCATGCGATAGAACGCACCTTGAAACAGCGTATAGATGCCCACGGACCCCACGGCCGCTATGCCTGCAGCGGCCGCCAGTACAGGGGCGAACGTGGCCAGGATGATCACCGCGATGACCAGCTGCACCACACCTGCCATGGCCATGGGCAGCATCTCCTCCAGAACGGCCACCAGTTCACGCCCCATGCCCAGGCGAGCTGTCAGAACCGAAGCCGGCACCTCGCGGGCGCGCGTGACCTGGGCCATCCCGAAGCTGACCCGAATGCTTCCATAGGCGCGCGTGTCGTAAACGCGCCGCAGGACGCTTCGCGCGATCAGCCCGGCGAAGAGCCCCCCCAGCTGCCACAATTGTGCGTTGCTGCCTGCCAGGAGGCCGTCGATGGCGAACCCTATGAAGAGCGGGAAAAGCGCCATCAGCGCCGTCTCGCCCAGGGTCAGGCGATCATGGGCCAGCATTGCGATCAGTCGCTGTAATGCATGATGACGGTGACGTCTCCGGGAAACACGGAAGCCTCTTTGAAGCTAGGCATGTCATCGGGGTTCGGCGCACCGGTGGCCCCGGCGCCTTCCAGAAGCGTTTCGCCTTGGAAGTTCAGGTCCTGATCGCCGTTTTCATCGTGGAACAGGAAGATAGCATAAGGGCCTTCGGTGAGCCGGGGCAAGCGGACTGTCATACGTCCCGTACGGGCGGGCACATCGGCGTAATCCACCGCGCGCATGTAATTTAGGGTGTTGAAATGGCGTTCTTTATCGAAGGCCAGAACGATGACGGTGCCTCGGTCGCTGCGGACATTTTCGACCGTCAAGATCACACCCTGGGCGCTGGCGGTGCTGGCAAAGGCTAGGGCAGCGATCAGGTACGAGGTGCGGATAAAGGCGGTCATCAGGTCATCTCCGTTTTGGTGGTCCGGTCCAGACCTGGGGTGCAGAAGAGGCCAATGATATCTTCTGCAATGGCCAGCAGCACGGGAACCAGGAGCAGCATCAGGGCGGTTCCGAAAAGCTCTCCGAACGCCAAGGATACGGCGGCCGGGATCAGGTACTGGGCCTGTTCCGAGGTTTCAGTCAGCAGCGGCATGAGGCCAATGACCGTGGTGGCCGTCGTCAGAAAGATTGCCTTGAACCGGCTGATCCCGGCCTGTTCGATTGCCGCCTCAACCGGGGTGCCCGCCTCGCGCGCCTGGTTGTAGCGCGTGATCATCACCAGGCTGTCATTTACGATCACCCCGGTCAGAGCCAGCATTCCGAAGAAGGACAGGATCGACAGGGACAGGCCCATGATCAGATGTCCCACGGCGGCGGCGGCAAAGCCGAAGGGCACAATGGCGAGGATCACGAAGGGCTGCCAGTAGCTTTTGAGTGGCACGGCCATCAGCACGTAAATCAGCACAGCCGAGATCAGCAGCGCGCGTATCAGCCCGTCCTGGATTTCGCCCATCTCCTCCAGCTCGCCCGCCGCGACGATGCGCAGGCCGGGATGGCGGTCCAGCAGGTCTGGCACCAAGTCCTGAAAGACCGCTTGCCCCACCTCTTCTGGCGCGACCTTGGCCCGGTCAATTGTGGCGGCGACCGTGTTCATGCGTTGTCCGTCGCGCCGATCGATGGCCCCGGCGGCGTAGGTGCCTTCGATCTCGGCGACTGTGATCAGCGGAACCCAGGTGCCAGAGGCACTGCGCAGCCGGGATTGCATAAGATCATCAATCGTATCCCGCGCCTGATCAGCATTGAGAACAAGAACGCGCAGCTCTGTCCCGTCACGCTGGATGCGCGTGACCTCAGCACCGCCGAAGCCATAGCCGATCTGGCTGGCCAGAGCCTCCGCGGTGAAGCCCAGATGGCGCGCTTCTGGCCTGAGGCGAAGCCGAAGCTCAGGTTGCCCGCCCGCCAGATCGTCCCGGACGTTCGAGATGCCATCAAGCTGACCCAGAAACGTCTGCATCTCTGTGCTGGCAGCACGAAGCTGGTCTGCATCGCGGGAAATCAGGCGGATCTGGAACCCGCCAGCGAGGGACTCTGAACCGGCGAATTCCAGCTCTGTCGCGCCCTCGACCGCGCCGACCCTTTCGCGCCAGGCCCGCACAACATCAAGGATAGGCACATCCGGGCGATCGGCGACCGGCAGCAATTCGGCATAGATCTGTCCTGTCCCGGCCCCATCCGCGAGGGTGAAGAAACTGCGGATCGGGGCCCGGTCCATCCCCGTGGCAAAGCGCAGCTCTTCGTTCAGCGCGCGGCCCTCTGCCTCTATCCGGTCCATGTTGGCCTCAGTCAGCGCGAAAGGCGCGCGGGCGTCCATCTCCAGGTTTACGGTAATGATCTGTCCCGGCACGTCAGGGAAGAAGACCGTGGGCACCTTGCCTTTCACGATCAGTCCGACGCCCAGAACGCCCGCGGTGATGAAGAGGATCAAGACGGCGTAGCGATGCCGGATCGAGGCGACGAGGGCGGGGTGATACAGGCGGTCACGGAGTCCGCTCAGCCCGGCCTGCGCGCGGTCCTGCACCCACCCCCAGGTACGTGCCAGCATTCCGCGTCGTCCTTGATCCATCTGCATATGGGCCAGATGGGCGGGCAGGATGAACTTGCTTTCGATCAGCGAGAAGATCAGCGCCAGGATGACAATGCCCGAAAACCCGGCCAGCACCTTGCCAAGAGGATTTTCGATCAGCAGCATCGGGTAAAAGGCTGCGATGGTGGTTAGTACGCCAAAGATCGTGGCCACGGCCACCGTGTTCACGCCCCGCTCCGCGGCTGCGACCGGGTCGCCCCCTTTGGCGCGTTCCTCAAACACGCTTTCGACCACCACGACCGCATCATCGACCAGAATGCCCAGGGCGATAATCAGACCGAAAGTGGTGACGTCGTTCAGCGAATAATCGACCCACTGCGATCCGGACACGGCAATCGCGCCCATGACCGAGATCGGAATGCCCATGGCCACCCAGAAGGCGAGGCGGACTTTGAGGAAGATCGACAGCATCAGCGCGACCAGCAGAAGGCCCTGCACCCCGTTTGATGTCAGCAACTGCAACCGCTCGGCGATGTAGCCTGCACTGTCACCCCAAACGGTGACGGAGACGCCGTGGGGCAGCTGTGGCTCGAACGCGCTGACCGTTTCGCGAACGACCTTGCTGATCTCCAACAGGTTTTCCCGCTGCCCCACCAACACTTCCATGCCGATGGTCGTCTCGCCGTTAAGCCGGAAGAGATAGTCGCCTTCCTCCACCCCGTCTTCGATCACGGCAAGGTCGCCGAGCGGGACGGTGGACCCGTCCGGGCGTTCGATAATTGGCAGCGCGGCATAGTCCGGCGCATAGAGGGCACGGTCATCGGCCCGCAGGAAGATCGTTCCGCCATCAGTGCGCAACTCTCCGGCCTGGAAGGTCAGGGAATTCGCACGGATAGTTGTGGTTACATCCGCCACAGTCAGCCCGTATTGGCGCAGGCGCTCGGGCTCCGCTTCGATCCGCAATTCTTGTGGGATCAGCCCCCAGATTTGCAGCCGTGAAATTTCTGGCTGGGCCAACAGGTCTTCGCGCAGGCGCTGGCCAAGAATGCGCAAGGTGGTCGGATCGGTCTGCCCGTGCACGTTGAGATAGAGCGCCGGGAAGTCATACCCTGCTGCCTCAATCACCGGCTGCCGAGCGCGTGTTGGCAGGTCGGGCAGCGCGTCAATGCGGATGCGCACCCGGTCGAGCACGTCTTGCAGATCGGCCCCCCCTGCGCGCCGCACCGACACAGTGGCCAGACCGTTCACTGACTGCGAGGTAATGCTTCGGACGCCGCGCACGCCTTCCAGCGATCGTTCAATCTTCTGGGTCACAAGTTCATCCACTTGCGCCGCTGTGGCACCGGGATAGGCCACGGAGATCTCAACGCTTTCGGGCGGCACCCGTGGGAAGCCCTCGATGCGGATCGAAAACAGCGTCACAACGCCCAGAAACAGGATAAGCGCCATCAGCAAATTCGCGGCGACGGGATTGCGGATGAACCAACCGGTCAAAGCATGCATGGGTTAGCCCTCCGCCGGTTGCGGGGTGACGCGCTGTCCCGGCAGGAAAGAGGAAAGCGGCGCGACAGATACCTTCCAAGGCCCGCCGCCCTCCGGGGCCGCGATTGTGAGTGTTGGTCCAGAGCGAAACAGGATTTCAGGCTGCGTGCGTTGCAGAACATCGTCATCGCCGATGAACCAGATATGACCAGATCGGGTCAGAGCCGTCTCTGGCAGGGTCAGTGTGTTCTGGATGGCCCGTCCCTTGAAGGCCACCCGCAGAAAGTCGCCTGACAGGATGCCATCGCTGGGGTCAGACACCTCTATGAAGACCCGCATTTGATGTGTGGCCGGGTCAAGGAAACCGCCCCCCTGGCGGATCCTGGCCTCTCCCAGCAGCCGCCCGTCCCTGTGGAACAGCTGGACAGTTGCGCCGGAGATTGGGTGATCCAGCAACGCCCAATCTGCTTGGCTCAGTTCCACCACCATCTCGAACTGCCGGTCGTCTGCTAGGTGCAGGAGCGGATCGCCCACCGTCACGGTCTGGCCCAGGCTGACCATCCGCTGAGTGACAAAGCCGGCGAATGGAGCGCTGACCTCCGTATCCGCCAGTTGCCGCTGGGCAGAGCGCAGTTGCGCTTCGGCTGAGGTTACACTGCGCTCAGCGATCCGTTGTTGAGGTAGGAAAAGCGCCAGTTCTGTCGGGGGTTCCGTACCGTCCCGGACGAATTGGCGACGGGCGACCGTGACCTGGTTCTGCGCTTGCAGATTGGTCAGCTTTGCTTGCTCCAACTGCAATTCGGCTTCGGCCACATCCGCTTCGTAGGCTGCACGTTCAATAGAAAACAGGACAGTCCCCGCCTCGATCCGCGTTCCGGCTAGTGCCGCGTTGTGCACCTCGGTGATCCGCCCACCAACTGCTGCGCGGATCTGAGCGTTCCACCTTGGGCGCAATTCGGCAAAGGTCGATACCTGGGCCCGGGCGGTTTTGGCGTTGACCTCGACAATGCTGACAATCGGGGCGGGTGGCGCAACCTGTCGTTCGGACACGTCCGCAGTGTCTTCGGTGTCCCACATGATCAGAACGACCGCGATCAAGACCAACGCTGCCACGACGATGAACACGCCGCGCCGCATCCAGTTTCCCGTTATCATCACTTTACCCCTCATCGGAAACGGCGATTCCCTTTCATGGGTTGCCGTATCGAGAAGGTGACATATAAATGAACGACCGTTCATTCAAGAGAAAAATTGGAGGCGGCCCAGATCGTGACCAAGCCAGAGACCAAGCGGGACAAAGCGACCGCCAAAAAGCGACAGCATATCCTGAACGCCGCTATGACGTGTTTCATCGAACGGGGTTATCATCAGACCGGGGTGCGCGAGATCGCGAAGCAGGCGGAGATCAGCCTCGGCAATCTATACAATCACTTTCCCGGAAAGCCGGACGTGCTTGCCGAGATTGCAAAGCAGGAGCAATCAGACCTTGAGCCTTTCCTGTCGCTATTGCGGAAGGATAGGCCAGCTGATCGGGTCCTAGAGGGGTTTATCGAGGCCTATCTTGACTATCTCGCCTCCCCAGAGATCGCCGTTCTTACGTTAGAGATCACCTGCGAAGCGATCCGCAACCAAGAGATCGCCGACCTCTTCAACGGCAGTCGGGACGCGCTCGCACAAGCGATGATGGAGCTGCTTAGGCGAGGCATCCGCGATGGAACGCTCCGGGCCGTCCCCGACGTCGAAGAGGCGGCTCACATTGTCCTCGAAGCCATCGAAAGCAGTTCATACAGGATCGCCCTTAGCGGGGCACCACGCCAGAAGGTCCTCGCAAGCTTGAAGAACCTCCTCGCAAACGCGTTCAGCCGGCCAGAGTCTAAGTGATACTGCTGATGCTTGAACTCGGCGATCAGGGGTTTATGCCGCGCTTTGCCTTCGCTCCATAGTCTGCACACGGACGGCTATCGTGATCGTTCCCTTTCTTGACGATTTGCTCATGCTTAGCATTCGTTTTCCCCTTGAACGGTCATTGCAGGGCCAAGAGCGGAGTTCGCATTCACCATTGGCTTGAAACGCTCAAACGTCAGAAAAGGTCGGTACAGTATGAGTGGAGACGGCGTGCAATAACTGTCCGGTTTAGGCTGTTCAGCTACGCGCATGTAGGCCACGCCGACGTCTGCAAGGCGCACTTTTCTGCCCTTCGAATGCGGGCAGCCAAGTCGCAGGTGTATTCGGGAGCAGTCCTTCATGCACAGCACGGTGAATTCACCGTGATAGGTCCATTCTCCCAAGTGCTGCAAAGTGACAGATCGCAGCCGGATCAGAAGAACAGGACTTTCATCGAGGGAGAGCTGCGGATAACTATGCGAACGTGTTCGTTCTGCTCGCCTTCATGGGCGACGAAAACTATTCCTTTCTGGGCGCGCAGACTTCGACGATAAAGGTTGAGTAGAGTTTGGGTTGCCGCAATTTATTGTACCCTTGTCGGTTTACCGCCGCAAAAGACCTTGTAATTGCCACTGCTATATTTTACTCATATTGTGTTTGCGTCGCGCTCTTGCGTGTGTGCTGCAAGCTTTGTAAAGCAGTGTTTTTAAAGTTCACATATTTTGGTCGGGCCTGTGCCAAAATCGATCAAGCGTCTGGAGGATTGGCGTGTTCTGCTCAAGGAAGTCTGAAGACCCGCTGCTACGCGAACTTTTGGATCAATATGGACTGACCCTTCTAAGAAGCGCGAAGACGAAAACCGAGACTTCCCCTGGAAAAATCATTGTTACAGTTGGGCAGAAAGTAGATGATGACACATTCATCTGCGACTGGGAAGAAGTACTTGCTAATCCTCGGTCTGGCGATATCGAGAGCGCAGAGTATCAGCCAATTGTACTCCAATCGAAGAGCGTTATAGATCGACGGCTCGCAGCGGAGCTATCTCGAGTACCGGGCCTCAATGAAGAGGGGGTAGCGCGTATAAATGCCGCGCTTGAGCGAGCTTGTGCCGAGAGCCTCGCTCTCTCGCTTGAGAATTGCCGGAGGTGGTACCTATCGCCGACCGTTAGGCCACTTCATTTGCAGATTATAGACAACCAGTTGACCGACCGCGGAAGCCAGTTTATCAAGAACGGTTTTCGACTATTTCCCATCATTGAAACCATCACTGCAAGATCCGCTCACATTTCGAGCGGTCGTGACTTAACTGCTGCGGCAGAAATGCTCGCAGACATTCACACTTTCGCAAATGCCGCTCTCAGTGCTCGTCTGTCGTCGCAGAAAAGCACCTCAATTATAATTGAACGCCTCGAAGAAGAAATGGTAATCGGAATCCGCGCGGCGGAAATCGTGCATGTCAGGGACGGCCTTAGAATTAAAGGCGTCGATGAAATTCTTGCTCTGCGAGGAGCTAATGATCTAGTCAAGGAAACAAAGAACGATCTAATTGAACTCCAACAAGAAGGAGAAGCATTTATTTCACTATAGAGGCTTAATTAGACTTTCAGGTTTAATAAAGAAGGTGTGACTTGAAAAGCCCGGTATAGATACGAAAACTGTCTGGGTGCCCATAAGTCTATCAGCTTCGGCGCTTACCTCGAAACGTAGTTCCGCTAAATCTCCTATCCGAAGACCCTCAGAAGAACTAAGCCTTGGACCACTGGAAATCTCCAACTCGGGGCCACAAAACACAACCGGTTCTATTTCTGGTGGGATGCTCGTTTCATCGCCAACGACAATATCACTACCCTGCAAAGTAAACGGTAACCGTCTTGTGAGGTTTGTCGAAACCTGAGCATGAATTTTGCTTCTCACTTTGTGAATTTCCGCCAGATTCAAGTACCAAAAGAGGGTATTACCGGTGTCCTCAAGCAGTGAGCATAGCGCATCGACCAGCCTCGACGCGTCGTGATTAGAAACTTTGCCGAAAGCACTCTCATCGAACTCATCGCGAAACTTGTCACTAAGAACTACGAGGCCTCGACTGGCTTCATCAGACAAGTCTTGCTCTCCTGCGAGCATCAAATCAAATAGCTGCCGCGGTAGGAGTTCCCTTGCATGAGCCAGGCGATTCCGCTCAGTCGGCAGCGAATGCACGAAGTTCTGTTTCATAGCTTCAAGAACCAACAGTGTTGCCTTCTTGGCGCTTCCAACCTTGCCCCGTCTCATTTCCGCTAAAAGCTCGACGAGCTTATCTGCCATTTCAGATGCCTTCGGCTCTTGTTTCGGGCGCCAGGACTCAACAACACGCGGCACTTCGGGAGCTTCAGTCAACGCCGCGTTTCTACCCGATTTTTTTCCTCTTTCAGGAACAGATAAACGAAGTCGTGGGCGGTGGCGCTCCTTGAAATCTTCAAAATCTTGTGTCTGAACAAACCGCTTCTGTTCAGACATAACGGTCTTGACGCGGGCAATACCTTTCTTAACTTTACGCATCCGGCTTGTGTCCTTTAGGTGGCCGGTTGCCTGCTGAAAGCGAAGATTGAACGCCTCTCTTTTCAAATGTTCCAACAGGTTTAACTGCGCTTGCGGTTGAAGCTTGCGAATTGCATTTGAACTCCTAATGTCGGTTCCCATTACCTCCACCATAGTTTTCTACCGCCCTTGAAACCTGCACATATTACTTGCCTTTGTGAGCCTATCCAACTAAGCAGCCAGCCCGTTCGTCGGTATTCTAAAGTCTGGCGAACCTTGAAATACGTAAAGTAGAGCCAAAGGGTTGCCGCTCGTGCGCCAAAGCTCCTCTCGCGCGGCCGTCACGCCATCTTTAAAAGTCATTGGTTCATCACTCAATCGATTGTACAACTTTTCGGCAAAGGCCCTGGCAAGTTTGTCCGAAACCGGTCCAAATGTGCCACAGACTGCCGAAGCACCCCATTCAATAAACGTGTAAGCAAGAGAACTCGCTCCTCGGGTCGGACACATTGAAGAGCTACAGGCATTGAAGAATATCCCTGAAAAGAAGAGTCCGTTTTCTGGGCGGAGAAGCTGGTGGTCGATTTCCGCATCATTTGCAACATAAACAGAATGTGCTGCGCCCGTAGAACGGAGCTGCGTCGTCACGTGACAGTTGAAGTGATAAAAGTGCTTGGGATTTGAAAGCCAAGCTAACACCGGCTTGGCTGCTGATTTGCTTGCCTTTCCGGAAGGGAGAGCGGTCAACCGATCGATCTGATCGCGCCCGAAGAATTTCTCCACTAGCCACAATTCTTCGAGTCGTTCTCGTTCTTTGCGTTCCCTACCATCTTGCCAAGCGGATTCGAGCTGATCGTACTCAGCGTAGCCAACGACCGGCACTGAAGCTGCCGAGCTCACAGCTTGTGCGAATTGTTGAGTGGGCCCTGCTGACGGGGAAGCTGGTATGAGAACAACCATTTCGCCAAGGAATGTTGCCGGGCTTTGTCCGAACGCCAGTAGGCTCCAAGGTAAATCCACTACGCGGTCATGCGAGTGAATTACCATTTCTTTCACACCGTTGTTGGTAATGAAGTTGAGAAACTCATCCGCGTGTTTACCCAGGATCGCCTCGCATAAGTGGCGTCCCTTTGCCTCAACCTTACGCCGGGCGTCTTCGAGTTGGCTTCGTTCCAGGTTGTTCATGCCATCAAGGTCTGCAGTCCACTCATTGGACTCTATCGCTAGATCTTGCAGAGCATTAATCAAGCTTTCAATTGAGTCTTCAACAAAGGCTTGGCTTGCGGATTGGAACCCACGAAATAAACCAGATCGCGTTACAATCACAGATAGAGTGAATACGTGATCTCCATCAGTGCTGCGACCTTCGTTTAGAAAAAGAACTGCGTCGTGTGTCTCTTCGTGTGAGAGCCGAGCGGGCTCCACCTGGGAAAATGGAAATTCCATATTCTTTTTCTCGCCGTCGAGTAAATTAAGGATCGAAGGAGGTTAACCTAGAGTTATCTTGAAATCAAGGGGCGCATGAAGGTCTGCACCCGTCCGCTTGCATCGATGACGTTCAATCTGAACATATCCGTTGACGATACTGGTAGCGCATCAGCTTCCACCTGGACATTGCTCGGGACGCCCCGACGAAGCATGTGCGGTCCGGAGAAGAAGTTGGGTCCACCCTCAATCGTTACTGCGAATGACTGGTCACGCATAGGCGCAACGAGACCACGAGTTACACTCTTAATTCCCAGCCGCGTCGGCAAATCGTCACCTAAAAGGATTTCTATCGAAATCAATTTGTCAGCGCGCTCGCGTACAGTAAGGCTCACATCGGTACCGTCCCACGCCAACGGCAAGAATCTGTCTTTTAGTATAGATTGGTCTATCGGAAGCACGCCGATCTGTTTCATCCGCATCGTCCGCTCACGTCGTGTCATGCGGACTGGCGCAGACAGGGATAGAGATACCGCTGATACCTGACGAGCAAAAAAAGCAGGCTCTGGAGAGGTGTGATCCTTACTACCCC
>JBMYSZ010000030.1:0-38932 GCA_049603835.1 Mangrovicoccus sp. | reverse complement strand
AGCCACTTGTGTCGTCTTTGGGATAGAAAAACAGAACAACCGGCGCTTTGAGTGTCGATAATGTAACGGGTTCGCCGCCATCTTGCGGAAGTGTGAAGTCTGGGGCTTGGGTGCCGGGCTCGATCATGCTTGGTCCTCACTCTGCTGCGGAGTAATCCTAAATTCGCGGTTCCATAGCACTTACATCTCCATGCATCGAGTTCATCGCCAATCTGTGAAAAAAAATCGCCCCCGCCGGGGAGCTCGGGTTTTTTCCGGGATTGTGCATACGCTTTGTGCGGTTGCGGTGGTGGCGGCAGTGGCTCTGGGGCTGCTTGCGCTGATTGCCTCGTCTCGACTTGTGCCGGTGGGCCCTGTGGCGGAGCGGCTGCTAGAGCGGGTGACAACGCGATTTGTCGCCTCGGGCGCGGTGAGTGCTGAAATCGGCGATGTCTATTTTTCTTTGCGCGGGACTGGAACGCCGGTGATCACCGCTTCGGATCTGGTGCTGAATTTGGGCCAGGCGGAGGGGCGGGCGCATCTTGATAGTGCCGAGCTTCTCCTAAGTCGCGAGGCTTTGTTGCGCGGGCGGATTGCCCCGCGGGCTTTGCGCCTAAGCGGCGTGTCTATGCAGCTGACCCGCGAGCCGGACCGCGATTTGCAGCTGGATTTGGGCCAAGGCCGCGTCTTTCGGGATTTGGACACGCCAGGCGAGATCTTTTTGCAGCTTGGGGAGCTCTTGGCGCGGCCGGAATGGGCGCAGCTAGAGGCGATCGGTATCGAAGATGTGGCGCTGGATTTCGACGACCCGGCCAAGGGGCGCCATTGGGAAAGCCGCGATGGTCGGATCACCTTAACCCGTGACCAGGATATTTTGCGCTTGGCCGCGAATTTTGATCTGCCCAAAGACGGGGCGCTGGCTTTGGTTGCGCGGGCTGACACGCAAAGCGGGGCGGGGACGGCGACGCTGCGCGTGCAGGGGCTGACCAGCGGCGATCTACTGCCGCCGCTCGGGCCTTCGGGGGCGGTGATCGATGCGCCTGTGACCGCAGTGGTGCAAGCGCGGCTCTTGCCCGGTGGCGAAACCGGAGATCTGAGCGGCGAGCTCCGCCTTGGCCCCGGCGAAATTCGTCCCGAACAGGCGGGGCCTTCTTTCGCGCTGCGCCGGGGTCTTTTTGGCTTTTCCATAGGCTCGGCGCATGACCAGGCTCAGATTGACCGGCTGATCCTCGACAGTGATTTTGTGTCCTTTTCCGGCGATGCCAGTTTATGGCCCAACCTGTCCGACGCTGGGGCAGCGGGGCTGGTGGCGCAGCTGCGGCTCAAAGATCTAAAATTTGCCCCGGAATTTGGCTTTGCCGAGGCGGTTAGGTTCGACCATGTGACCACGGATCTTCGTTGGGATCAGGCGCAGCAACAGCTAGACATCGGCAATCTTGCGATAATTGCCGGACATACCCAGCTGCAAGGCCAGGGCGGGTTGTCTTATGCGGGGCTAGATCCGCGAGAGGCCACGCTGGACGCAGCCCAAGAAGGCCCGCCGCAAAAACGCCCTTTGCCCAAAGGGATGCAGGCGCATCTGGATTTGCAGATTTCGCAGCTAGCGGCGCCGGGCGGGCTAAATTACTGGCCTTTGGCAGTTGGGCCAAAAACGCGGAATTACCTGGCCAAGAACCTTAAATCCGGCACGGTTCGGGATCTGGCTCTGTCTTGGCGGGTGGGGCGGTTTGGCCGTCCCGCGATTGCGCTATCGACTGGTTTTGAAAAGGCCGAGCTGCGCATCACCAAGGATCTGCCGCATCTTCGCCAGGCAAATGGGCGGGTCTCCGTGCAAGAGGACCGCTTGGTTGTGACGGTGGATCAGGCGCAATTGCAGCCCGATGAACAGGCGCCGATTAAGCTGGGCCCCGCCACAGTCCGGATTGACCAGTTGAAAACACCTGGGGGGACGGTCCAGGTCCAAGGGCAATTGCGCGCCGAGGCCAGCAGTCTTCTATATCTATTGGCCAAGCCGCCATTCCGTCCGGTTGAGGCTGAGCCCTTAAAGCCGCGCTCGCAAGATGTCTCCGGGCAGCTTCGCGCAAGTCTTGCCTTGCAAATCCCGCGTCAGGCGAGCCCTCCTTGGCGCCGGGCTGAGGGGGCGTGGCCTCTGAAGGCTCCACTACCGCCAGAGACCGAACCATCCCCGCCAAAGCTTAGTTTTCAGGCCTTAGCGGCGTTGCGCGATGTGGAAAACGCGTCTTTGGTGAAGGGGCATCAATTGGCGGCGCGTCAGTTGCGGGTGGTGGCCAGTGACCAAGCCGTGACAATTTCCGGCCCGCTCACGGTGGATGGGCATCCGATCACGGCCCGCTGGCACAAGCCATTGGGTCAAGCGGGACAAGGCGAGGATGGGCAAAGCCAGCTCCAGGTTTCGGGCCCCTTGACCCAAGCCCTTGCCGCCAATTTCGGGGTGCCGCTTTCAGCCCAGGAAATGAGCGGGCAGGGGCAGTTTTCGGCAGAGCTCGCCCTGTCTTCTGCCGCGCCGCCCCAATTGGATCTGACCGGCGATTTGGCTGGGGTTCGGTTCCGGCTGCCCGCTGTGCAATGGTGGAAAAGCCCTGATGCGCCTGGCAGTCTGCGCCTAAGCGGCCAATTAGGGGCTGCGCCGGAGTTTGATCTGCTAGAATTGCGGTCGGCGGGATTATCCGCCAAGGGACGGCTGAGCCTTGCTGATGGGGGGAAATTATCCGAGCTGCGCTTTGACCGGCTGCAAATCGGGTCCTGGCTTGATGCGCCGGTGGTGCTGCGCCCGGCGGCGTCGTCGTCGGCGGCGGCGAACAAGCTAGTGAATATCTCGCTGCCTGGCGGCAAAGTCGATCTGCGGGGGCTGTCACGCAAATCCGGCACGGGGGGCGGGCGCTCTCCTTTGGGGACTATGGTCTTGCGGCTGGATCGTTTGATCTTGGATGATAGCTTGCAGCTGACCTCGCTAAAGGGCCAATTGAACGGCCAGCGCAAAATGGCGGGGCGGCTCTCGGCTTTGATCAATGGCGGCCCAGCGGCTGAGCTAGAGCTGTCCCCGGCGCAAAATGGCACGGCTATTCAAATGCGCGCCGCCGATGGTGGGGCGGTTCTGCGCGCGGCCCAGATTTTGCCGAATTTGCGCGGAGGAGCGCTTAACCTGTCGCTGATCCCGCGCCCCGGCGACGGGTCTTATCGCGGTCAATTGCGGCTGCGAAACACGGCTTTGCGCGATGCGCCTTTCGTGACCGAAGTGATTTCAGCGCTCAGCATTGTCGGCCTGATGGAGCAAGCAAGCGGCCAGGGGATCCAGTTTGGCCAGGTGGATGCAGAGTTTCTTTTGACGCCCCAGGCCTTGACCATTTCCAAAGCCTCTGCCACCGGGCCAAGCCTGGGTGTATCCATCGATGGGAGCGTGAATTTGCGGCAGAAAAGCTTGGATCTGCAAGGCGTGGTGTCGCCGATCTATTTCCTCAACCGTATTGGCGAGGGAATGACCCGGCGTGGCGAGGGGCTTTTCGGGGTGACCTTTACCGTTCAGGGGGGATTTGACGCGCCGCGTGTGGGGGCCAACCCGCTATCGCTTTTGGCTCCTGGGGGCCTGCGCGAAATATTCCGCCGCGCGGCGCCGCAAATCGATGGGGGGCAATAACGCATGCAGCTAACCGATTTCGATTTTGACTTGCCCGAATACTTGATCGCTGTGCGTCCTGCTGTGCCGCGCAGTGCCTCAAAACTCTTAGTGGTGCGGCCCGAGGGGCTCGAAGATAGCCAGGTCACCGCACTGCCGGATTTCTTGCGCCCTGGCGACCGGCTGGTGTTGAACACGACCAAAGTTCTGCCCGCGCGCTTATCGGGTTTGCGGCAGCGGCCTGGCCCGGATGGCACTGGCGAGGCGAAGGTTGAGGTCACGCTTTTGCAGCCGCTAGCGACCCAAGGCCAATGGCAGGCTATGCTCAAACCCTTGCGCAAAGTGCGCGATGGCGAAGAGATCCGCTTTGGCCAAGGGGTCAGTGCCCGGATGATGTCGCGGGGCGAAGATGGTCTTGCCATTGTGGAATTGGTTCATGAGGCCGATAGCGATGAGGCCGCTTTGGATCTGGTGGGGGCGATGCCTTTGCCGCCTTATATCGCCTCTAAGCGCGCCGCCGATGAGCAGGATCGCACGGATTACCAAACGGTGTTCGCCAAACATAGCGGGGCAGTTGCCGCGCCAACCGCATCGCTGCATTTCGACGAAGCGCTCTTGCAGCGCTTGGCCGAGCAAGGGGTGGAGTTCACCGAGGTGACGCTGCATGTGGGGGCGGGGACATTCCTGCCGGTGAAAGTCGATGACCCGCGCAACCATAAAATGCATTCGGAATGGGGCGAGGTCAGCGAAGAAGCCGCCACCGAGATCGCGCAAACCCGCGCCGCGGGCGGGCGGATCATTGCCGTGGGCACCACCGCGCTGCGTCTGTTGGAAAGCGCCGCCGATGGCCAGGGCGGTGTGCGCCCCTTTGCGCAGGCGACGGATATCTTCATCTATCCCGGCTACCAATTCCAAGTGGTGGATGGGCTGATGACAAATTTCCATTTGCCGAAATCGACGCTGATGATGTTGGTCAGCGCCTTGATGGGGGTGGAGCGTATGAAAACCGCTTATGCCCATGCGGTGGCGCAACAATATCGCTTCTTCAGTTATGGCGATGCGTCCCTGCTTTTGCCGGGTCGGTCGTAAACACGCAAATCACCGCCATTATTGCAAAACTTTGCGACAGCGTGAGCAGCGATCAGCGCCTTTTTGCCGATGACCTCAGGGGAGTGCCGCGCTTGTGAAACTGCGGCGCTAATGGACCATTGCGCAGCACTCAGCGACCTGCCACCGCTGGCAGAAAGGGCGCAATGTTTCGCGTCGATAGGCAAGTTGCGAGAACCGCGATGACACAAACTTTGGCGCGATCCTGGCCGCTCTTTTTGGGCATGCTGTTGCTGATGGTAGGCAATGGTGTCCAGGGGACTTTGCTAGGCGTGCGCGGCGCGATTGAGGGCTTTAGCACGCTGCAAATGTCCTTTGTGATGTCGGCCTATTTCCTTGGCTTTTTGGGCGGCTCCCATCTGGCACCGGAAATGATCCGGCGGGTCGGGCATGTGCGGGTTTTTGCGGCGCTGGCCTCGCTGGTGTCAGCAGTACTAATCCTTTATCCGGTGGTGCTTAATCCTTGGGCCTGGACGGTGATGCGGGTGCTGATCGGCTTTTGCTTTTGCGGGGTCTATGTGACAGCGGAAAGTTGGTTGAATGCCAGCTCCACCAATGAAACCCGCGGCGCGGCCCTGTCGGTTTATATGGTGGTGCAGATGATCGGCATCGTCATGGCTCAGGGTCTACTGCTGCTGGCAGAGCCGACCGGCTTTATCCTGTTTGTTATTCCATCGGTTTTGGTATCGATCTCTTTTGCGCCGATCTTGCTTGCGGCAACGCCTGTGCCCGCTTTTGAGACCACTAAGGCCATGGGATTTATCGATCTTTTCAAAGTCTCCCCTCTGGGCTGTGCCGGTATTTTCCTGATGGGCGGGGTCTATTCCGCACTGTTTGGGATGGCATCGGTCTATGCGACCCAAGCCGGGCTGTCGGTGCGCGAGATCTCCATTTTCATCGCGTCAATCTATCTGGGCGGGCTGATCTTTCAGTTCCCTGTGGGCTGGGTTTCCGACCGGATAGACCGCCGGGTTTTGATTGTTGCACTATCGGTTATCGGCAGTTTGGCGGCAGTGCTTGCCCTTGCGCCGAGCAGCTTTGCTTTGCTCTTGGCAGCGGGGTTCTTGATCGGAGGCATGGCCAATCCACTCTATGGTCTGCTGATCGCACATACTTCAGATTATCTTGAGGCCGAAGAACTGCCCGCCGCCTCTGGGCGCATGCTGTTTCTCAACGGGGTGGGCGCGGTGATCGGACCGATTGGGACCGGCGCTTTGATGACCGGGGTTGGTCCTGCGGGCTTCTTTATCGTGCTGGTAGCGATCTTGGCGGTTTTGGCCGCTTATGGCGCCTATCGCATGACGGTGCGCCCGACGCCTGACAGCGATGGCAGCAGTGGCTTTGCCGCTGTTATGCCCTCTGCCAGTTCCGAGTCCTTGGCCCTCGCGGCTGAGTTTGACTCCAGCGAAACCGCAGAGCCTGCCGCAACGGCTGACGGCGCTCTCGAAGATGAAGACGAAGATCACGAAGCCTATGAGGATTATCCGAAAGGCGAGGGGCATTAACCCTATGGTATGCCCGACCTTGCCTAAATAGTTTAAGTTTGAGACTATTTTGACAGGGCACGTGGAGTTTTGAGTGTTTGTGCGCAGGGGAGGAAAAAATGCACGATCCAGAGTTGGTATTGAAGTTTTGGCTCGAAGAGGTGAGCCCAAAAGAATGGTATAATAGCAGCCCCGAATTGGACGCGCAGCTGCGCGACCGGTTTATGGATGTGTATGAGGCTGGCCGCGATGGGTTTTTGGGCTGGTCCATTTCCCCGCGCGGATGCTTGGCCTTGATCATTCTTCTCGATCAGTTCTCGCGCAATATGTTCCGCAATGACGGGCGGGCTTTTGCAACTGATCGCAGTGCCCGCAAGGTCGCGAAAACGGCGATTGATAAATCCTGGGATATGCGCGCCGCCGAGCCAGAGCGTCAGTTTTTCTATCTGCCGCTGATGCATAGCGAATGTCTGATGGACCAGGACCGTTGTGTCCGCTTGATGAAAGAGCGCTTGCCTGAAACCGGCGCGGATAATCTGCTGCATGCCCGTGCGCATCGCGAGGTGATCCGCAAATTTGGCCGCTTCCCGCATCGCAATGCTGATTTGGGCCGGGCCACAACCGCGGATGAGCAGAAATTCCTTGCCGCTGGCGGTTATGGCGCCGTGGTTCAGGATATGATGGTCGCGGCCTAAGCCGTAGCTTTGGGGGAAAGGCGGCCTGTCCCGAATGCCGGCTGCCTTTTGCCAAGAATTGTAAGATCTCGCCTGGGAAGAGAGGGGCGCTCTCTTTCCAATCGGGCCAAAGCGCGCTAAGCGCTTCCGAACGATTTTGGCCAAGGCGAGGCCCCGATACTATGGGCGAGATCCAGTTTCTCAATTCCAAGACCCGCGCGCGCGAGGTGTTTACCCCAGCTGATCCGGAAAATGTCCGGCTCTATGTCTGTGGGCCGACGGTTTATGATCGCGCCCATCTGGGCAATGCGCGGCCTGTGGTTGTCTTTGACGTGCTTTATCGCTTGCTGCGCCAGGTTTATGGCGCTGATCACGTGACTTACGCGCGCAATTTCACCGATGTGGAAGACAAGATCAATAATCGCGCCGCCGAGCGGGGGATCTCGATCAAAGATCTGACCGATGAAACCATCGCTTGGTTTTGGCAGGATATGGACGCGCTCGGCGCGCTGCATCCCAATCACACGCCCCGCGCCACCGAATATATCGGCGAAATGCTGGAGATGATCGAAGCCCTGGTCGATCAAGGCCATGCTTATGAGGCGGAGGGGCATGTGCTCTTTTCTGTGGCGAGCTTTGCCGATTACGGCGCTTTGTCGGGCCGCTCGGTGGATGACATGATCGCCGGGGCGCGGGTTGAGGTGGCACCTTATAAGCGTGACGCTATGGATTTCGTGCTGTGGAAGCCTTCGACCGGGGATGAACCCGGCTGGGAGAGCCGCTTTGGCTTTGGCCGTCCGGGCTGGCATATCGAATGCTCGGCCATGTCCCGCGCGCTGTTGGGCGAGAATTTCGATATTCATGGTGGCGGCAATGATCTGACTTTCCCACATCATGAAAATGAGATTGCCCAAAGCTGCTGCGCCCATCCAGGCAGCGATTTCGCGAAAGTTTGGCTACATAACGAGATGTTGCAGGTCGAGGGCAAGAAAATGTCCAAATCCTTGGGCAATTTCTTCACTGTGCGCGATTTGCTGGATCGGGGTGTGCCGGGCGAGGTTGTGCGCTTTGTCTTCCTCTCCACCCATTACCGCAAACCCATGGATTGGACCGATGCCAAGGCGGCCGAAGCGGCAAAGGTCTTGCGCAAATGGCGCGAAATGGTGGCGGATGTGGCGCCGGGCGAGGTGGCCGCGCCGGTTTTGGACGCGCTTTGCGATGATCTTAACACCGCAGGGGCTATCGCCGCTTTGCACAAGCTTGCCGCCGAGGGGGATGCGCCGGGGCTGAAGGCCTCTGCCATGCTATTGGGGCTCTTGAGCGACGAGCTGGGCGGTTGGGCTGCCGCACCCGAAGCGGAGGGGCTTGAGGCTTTGGCAGAAAAGCTTGCAGCAGTTCGGGCAAAAGCCATGGAAAGTAAGAATTTCGCAGAAGTTGATGCACTTAAATCGGCCCTGCTTGCGGCAGGGGTCGAGGTGCGCATGTCTAAGGCGGGGGTCGAGCTAAAGCCAGGCCCCGACTTTGATCCCGAAAAGCTGGCCGCGCTTTAAAGGCGGCAAATGAAAGGCAAATCTGATGGTTGATCGTCTCTATATCTTCGACACGACCTTGCGCGATGGGCAGCAGACCCAAGGCGTGCAATTTTCCACCGAGGAAAAGCAGATTATCGCCGAAATTCTCGATGAGCTGGGCGTGGATTATATCGAAGGCGGCTGGCCGGGGGCGAACCCGACCGATAGCGATTTCTTCGCCCAAGCGCCGAAAACCCGCGCCACCATGACCGCCTTTGGCATGACCAAACGCGCCGGGCGTTCGGCGGAAAATGACGATGTGCTGGCCGGGGTGGTCAACGCCAATACGCCGGCGGTTTGCCTGGTGGGCAAGAGCCATGATTTCCATGTGCATGAGGCCTTGGGGATCACCCTAGAGGAAAACCTCGCCAATATTGCCGCCTCAATTTCGCATCTGGTGGGGCAGGGCCGTGAGGCGCTGTTTGATGCCGAGCATTTCTTTGATGGCTATAAGGCGAACCCGGACTATGCGCTGGCCTGTGCCCATGCGGCCTTAGAGGCGGGCGCGCGTTGGGTTGTGCTTTGCGACACAAATGGCGGCACGCTGCCGGAAGAAATTGGCCGGATTGTGGGCGAAGTGATCGCTGCGGGCATTCCGGGGGATCATCTGGGCATCCATACCCATAACGATACCGGCAATGCCGTCGCGGGAAGTTTGGCCGCGGTGGATGCGGGCGCGCGGCAGATCCAAGGCACCCTCAATGGGCTGGGCGAGCGCTGCGGCAATGCCAATCTGGTGACGCTGATCCCGACCCTGCTGCTGAAAGAGCCCTATGCCAGCGCCTATGAAATCGGCGTGACCCAAGAGGCGCTGAAGGGCCTGACCCGCGCCTCGCGCAAGCTCGACTATATTCTCAATCGCTTGCCGGTCAAAAGCGCGCCTTTCGTAGGCGCCTCGGCCTTTGTGCATAAGGCCGGGCTACATGCCTCGGCGATTTTGAAAAACCCCAAGACCTATGAACATGTGGAGCCCGCCTCGGTGGGCAATGCGCGCAATGTGCCCATGTCGAACCAGGCCGGGACCTCTAATCTGCGCGAGCGTTTGGCCCAGGCGGGGCTGACGGTGGATCGCAGCGACCCGGCCCTGGGGCAGATCCTGGAAGAGGTCAAAGAGCGTGAGGCCAAGGGCTATGCCTATGACAGCGCGGCGGCGAGCTTTGAGCTCGTGGCACGGCGCATTCTAGAGGGTGTGCCGGATTACTTCGATCTCGACTGGTATCGTGTGGTGGTCGCGCGGCGGATGACACCAGCTGGGGTGGAGACCTCGTCCGAGGCCAGCATCCAGGTCACGGTTGGCGATAAATCCGACCGTTTCCATGATTTCGGCGCTGATGAGCTCGGCCGTGATAGCGGGCCGGTCAGCGCGCTTTACGGGGCTTTGACCCAGGGGCTTGGCGCTTATCAGGCCTCGATTGAGGACATGAATCTGGTGGATTTCCGGGTGCGGATCACTGGCTCTGGCACGGATGCGGTGACTTGCGTGACCATCGATAGCGAAGATGGCAATGGCCTGCGCTGGTCCACTGTGGGCGTGTCGGCCAATATTATCGACGCGTCTTGTGAGGCGCTGTTGGAGGCGGTCACCTGGAAACTCGTGCATGATAAGGCGCGGCCTGTGACAAAGATTGTTCCCCTGACCGGAGCGGCGGGGCGGTGAGCCTAGAGGCCTGTGCCGATCTGGTTCAGCGCGGCGACCCGGATCGCTGGCTATCGGTGCTGGCCGCGCCGGTTGAAGCACGGGCCAAATTGCTGCCGATCTATGCCTTTAATATCGAAGTGGCCCGCGCGCCTTGGGTGACTGGCGAGCCTTTGATCGCTGAAATGCGGCTGCAATGGTGGCGCGATGCTCTGGATGAGATCGCCCAAGGCGGAACGATCCGGCGCCATGAAGTGGTCACCCCGTTAAGCGAAGTGCTGACGCCCACAATGGCGCTGGCCCTTGATAAGCTGGTGGAGGCGCGCCGCTGGGATGTCTATCGCGAGAAATTCGAAAGCCGGGCCGAGCTGGAAACCTATCTAAGCGAAACCTCGGGTACGCTGTTATGGGTGTCGGCTCTGGCGCTTGGCGCGTCACTTTCCGAGACGGTGAAAACTCCGATCTATCAAGCGGGCTATGCTATGGGGCTGGCAAATTTCCTGCGCGCGATCCCGCAGCTTGGCCGGACGAAATTCGGCCCCTTGCCCGAGACATCGGATGCGGATCTTAGCGATCTTGCGCAATCGGGGCTAAAGGCGCTGCGGCAGGCCCGTCAAGCTCGGTCCCAAATAGGGCGCAAAGCCCGCCCAGCAATGTTGGCCTGCTGGCTTGCGGCGCCGACCCTAAGCCGGGCCAAGGCCCATCCTACTCTTATCCCAAGCGGACGGCTTGAATTGGCCGAAGCCCGCCGCCGCGGCAGCCTGATTTGGCGCCGCGATGTCATCGGCTGGTAACGACAATTTTCGATAAACGCTTCATTTAACTTCGGTTTTAGCTCTGCCCTTTAGCCTGCTTTGAAATTCTGGTGGGAAAGGGATGCTATGGGGCGGATGATAGCAGTGGCCGTGGCGCTGTGCTTGACCTGGGGATTGGCTCAGGCTGGCACAGTCCATGTGCTTCAACAATCGGCGAATTTATTTCAGGGCGAAAACGGCCCTGGCGATGCGCTTATCGGCAAAATGAACCTGGCCTCAGGCAGTAAGCAACGGGTGACTTCGGTCTATGCCGGGGCGTTTCAGTTGAAAATGAGTCCGACAACCGGCGCAGAGGTCTATGAAAACTTCACCGGCTATTGCGTGCAATTAACCGCGCGCCTGAGCACAAGCGATAGCCAGACCACCGAATATACTAAGACCGATTCCTTGTTTGATGCGACGCGCCAGGCGTTGATGGCGACTTTGTTTCAAAATGTTTATGATGCTGATGGCTCGGCGCAGCATCAAGCGGCTTTCCAACTGGCTTTGTGGAAGCTCACCCATGGGGATATTTACGGCGTTAATGGCGATGCCTTCTCTGTGACCGCCAGGAGCGGCGAGGGCATGCGGGGCTATTTTGACTTGGACACAGATCGCAAGGGACGCTCCTTTTCTGGCTCTTTCGACGCGGTCAGTCCGGGAACTTTTGCTCTGACCCAAAGCTGGCTGGATATGCTGGATGGCCAAGGCTCTGACTGGGTTTTGCAGGGCTCTGTTTCAGATACGATTGGCTTTTTAACCTCTGGTACTAGTCAGAACCTAGTCTATGCAAAAAACAGCCAACCGCCTGAAAGTTCACCGCCACCAATCCCTTTGCCGGGGGGAATTATCGCAATCCTAAGTGGTCTGGGCAGTTTGATCGGCCTGCGCTGGCTGACCCGGCAAAGCTAAGACTAGGGACCTTTCCGCTATAGGTGAATCGCGTTTCTCTGCCGCGCTCTGATGGTCGAAGGCGAAACCGAATGAGGTCGGTTTCAGCCTGGGCAGCAAAGCTTATACCCGACTGAGTTGACTTAGCCGGGGCTGCCTAAGGCGGAATTGATCAGGCGAGCTTTGCGATCAATCCCGCTTGGGCTGAAACATCAACCAAATCAAGGCTCCACCTGCCAAGGCCAAGAAAGGCGCCATGGCCATATTTACTGCCGCCCAGCCGGATTGCACATCGCCGCCCGAGCAATTCATCAACCCGCCCGAGGCCAGCGAAGCCAAAGTCACGGCCCCAAAGACCAAAGCGTCATTCATGCCCTGAACCCGACCACGCTCGGCCGGACTATGGGCCTGGGCCAGCATCGAAGTCGCGCCGATAAAGCCGAAATTCCACCCTACGCCCAGCAAGATCAGCGCACCAAAGAAATTCGTCAGCTCCACCCCTTGCAGCGCCACAGCACCGCCCAAAGCCAAAATTCCAAGCCCGATTGCCACAATGATCCGTGCCCCAAAGCGGGCGATCAAATGGCCGGTAAAGAAAGACGGCGCGAACATGGCCAGTACATGGCCGGTGACCACATCCGCGGCATTGCTGGTCTCAAAGCCGCAGCCCACCACCGCTAAGGGGGTCGAGGTCATGACCAAATTCATCAATGCGTAAGACACCATGGCACAGATAATCGCTACCAGGATCACCGGATCGCTCAGCAATTCTTTGGTGCTGCGGATCTTTCCATCGGCGGGGTTATGGGCCGGCGGTTTCGGGATATCCAGGAATAGGAAAATCCACATGCCGACCAGATTGATTGCGGCCGCCGCTGCATAGGTGCCCAAGAATGGGATGACAAAAGCATCCGTGGTGACTTTGACCAGCTGCGGGCCGATAATGGCCGAGATCAGTCCCCCCGCCAGCACATAAGAAATCGCTTTGGGTTTATAGTCCGCACTGGCGGTATCGGTTGCGGCAAAGCGGTAAAAGCCTTGGGCGCTCATATAGATACCTGTGAGGTAACCGCTGAGCACCAACAGCCAGAAAGACCCGGCATAAAGCGCCAAAGCGCCCAGACCAGCCCCCGCCAACCCCCCAAAACAGCCGATGAAAAACCCGATCTTCCGGCCATAATTCTGCATCACCCGGCTGAGCCAAGGGGCGGTGGTCATGGATCCGAAAACGATCAAAGAGATCGGTAAAGTGGCAAAACACGGATTAGGCGCCAGCATTTGCCCGGATAGCCCCGCCACCACGAACAGCATCGCCACCTGGCCGCCTAGGATTGCCTGAGCGGTGACCAGGATCCAAACATTGCGCCGGGCGCGTTGATCTGGGTCGGGAGTAAGGGCTGCATCTGTCATGGGGATCGCCTAAACCTCTTTTAACGGAAGGGAAAGCCCTGGGAGAGCCTAGGGGCCGGGACTATCGATCACATGTGCGAAAGACCCGCAGACCCACCCCGCGCGCAGCCCCATGGGCGGCAGGGCTGTGCCTTCCGCATCCCAAGCCTGAAATAACGGCGAGCCCTCAGCCGTCACTGTGGTGGCGTAATGGAATTCATGGCCCAAATGGGTGCCAGGGAAGGGGCCACTTTTGGCATGCAATCGGCGGTATCCCAGATGCAATTTCCGCTGGGCAAAGCTGGTTTCCAGGCCCAAAAGCCCGGCCATAGCATGGGGCTGGCCGTCCTTATCGATCAGCCCCCGACCCAGCACCATATAGCCGCCGCATTCCCCATAGATTTGCCGTCCCGCTTCCGCCGCGCGCCGCAATCCAGGCAAGAAATTCCGGCTGGCCGCCAGCTGCGCTGCGTAAAGTTCGGGATAGCCTCCGGGCAGATAAATCAGATCGCTTTGGGGCAGGGGATCATCGGCCAGGGGAGAAAATGGCAAGATTTCCGCCCCGGCTTTGCGCCAATCGGCCAAAAGATGCGGATAGGCAAAGGCAAAGGCCTTGTCCTGGGCCAGGGCGATGTGTTGCGCCGGCGGGGCGGGGGATTTGGCTGGCGCTGGCTGGGGGAGCGGCTGGGCCAGATCCTGCAACGCGGGCAAATCGATATTGTCCCGGACCAGCTGCGCGGCTTGGGTGAGGAAGCTTTCCAGATCTTCGCGTTCTTGCGCTTGGACCAGGCCCAGATGCCGCGATGGGGTGGCTAGGCTGGTGGTGCGAGGCAGGGCGCCAAGAATTGGTATGTCAAGTGCTGCGCTTAGCATCGCCCGGTGGCGATCCGATCCGACCCGGTTCAAAATGACGCCTGCGATGGTCACTTGCGGATCGTGACGGGCAAAACCCGCGACCAAAGCGCCAATCGACTGGGCCATAGAGCTGCAATCCACCACCAAAACCACGGGCAGTTTTAGCAGGCGGGCCAGATCCGCTGTGGCGCCTTTGCCGGTTGGGGGCGCGCCATCGAACAGGCCCATCGCGCCTTCGATCAGGGCAAGCCCCGGCCCAGCGATGAGCGCCCTTAGTCGGTCGGGCTGCATCGCCCAAGCGTCGAGATTATAACAAACCTGGCCGCAAGCCGCTTCGTGAAATCTTGGGTCAATGTAATCGGGGCCAGATTTGGCACCTCGGACCGGGATCTGATCCTGATGCAGAGCCCGCAGCAGCCCCAAAGTCGCGGTGGTTTTGCCGCTGCCCGAGCTTGGAGCGGCAAGGATCAGGCCGCGCCCGCCCGTCCAATCGGGTCGGGGAGCGGGGGCGGGGCCGGTGGTCATTGCGGGTCGCGTTGCTCTGCCGGGCGGCCAATTTGCAGCGGGTCCAAATCGCGGGGCGCCGCGCCTTGGGCCATGCTCTGCCAATCCAGGACTTGCCGCATCAAGACAGCTTTGCCGACACAGATCACCGCAGGAGGCACCATTTCTGAGGCGGCGATATCGGCTTCGACATTGCGCAGGCTGGTTTCCAGAACCGATTGGCCCGGTGTTGTCGCTTCGGTCACCACAGCGACCGGATCATCCGGGTCGCGCCCGCCTGCGATCAGCTTGGCCGCGATCGTGCCGATATGTTTCATGCCCATATAGATGACGATGACCTGCGCCGCTTTCGCCAGCGCGGCCCAATCCACCGAGCCCGGCGCAGAGCCGGTTTGGTCATGGCCGGTGACAAAGGCTACGGTCTGGTTGATATCGCGATGGGTCACCGGAATGCCGCTATAAGCGAGCCCGCCAATCCCGGCGCTGATGCCGGGGATAATGCGAATGGGCACCCCATGTTGCACAAGGGTCTGAGCCTCTTCGCCGCCACGGCCAAAGACGAAAGGATCGCCGCCTTTGAGGCGCAGAACCTTGCGGCCCGCCTGGGCCAGATCCACCAGCTGCAAAGATATATCGCGCTGCAAGGCAGAAGGTTTGCCGCCGCGTTTGCCCGCATAGATGCGTTCGGCATCGGGCGCAGCCCAGTCCAGGATCGCCGGATCCACCAAAGCGTCATAGACGATCACATCTGCCTGGCGCAGAGCATTGATACCATGAAGGGTCATCAGGCCAGGATCACCAGGGCCAGCGCCACAGAGCCATACCCAGCCGGGTTTCAGCTCGGGCCAGTCGCCAGGGGGGAGTTTATGCACAGGGTCGGTCATCGGCTGCATGTCGCGCAGAACTGCGTCAGGCTCAAGAGGAAAGCGGGGCCGACAGAGTAGGATGGGCAATTTGCCCATCTTTGCGGCGATGCTTGGCGGGGCGGTGGGCAGATTGCCCACCCTACACTTATGGCAGGGTTTGACCCGCAGCATCGGCTCTGGCACTGGCTGGCTATGGACGAGCGTATCATCATGACCCCGGACTGTGTGGCCGAAGGCGCCGCTTGGTTGGCCAGCGCCGAGCCGCGTTTCGCCACAGCCTTAGACCTGACCGGGCCCTTGCCATTGCGGCGCAAAAAGGATGGGTTCGAGCCGCTCCTATCCGCGATTGTCAGCCAACAAGTCTCGGTCGCGGCCGCTGATGCGATCTGGCGCAAGCTCAAAGCCGCGAAACTGACCGGCCCGCGCAAAATCACCTGGGCCAGTGACGAGGATCTGCGCGCTTGCGGCCTGTCGCGGCAAAAGATCCGCTATGCCAAAGCCTTGGCCGACGCTAAAATCCGCTATCCTGATCTGCGCCAACGCCCCTGCGAAGAGGTGATCACCGAGCTGGTCGCCGTGCCGGGCATTGGCCGTTGGACCGCCGAGATCTATGCCATGTTCTCGCTTGGCCGCGCCGATGTTTTTGCCCCGGGCGATTTGGCCCTGCAAGAAGCCGCGCGCCTATTATTTGAGCTAGACGCCCGCCCCAGCGAAAAAAACCTGCGGGATATGGCCGCGGCCTGGTCGCCTTGGCGGGCCGTTGCTGCCAGGTTGCTCTGGGCCTATTACCGGGTCGCAAAGGAACGAGAGGGCATCCGATGACCAGACAGCTAGAGACAGGCCGCCGCGCCGCCGCATCGGGCCAGACCCGTAATGTCGTGGCCTTTTTGCATGGCTATGGTGCGGATGGCGCCGATCTTTTGGGCCTGGCCGATCCGCTGGCACCGCATATGCCGGACACGGTTTTCCTGGCCCCAAATGCGCCAGAGCGCTGCACCAATAACCCGATGGGCTATCAGTGGTTTCCGATCCCTTGGCTTGATGGATCTTCCGAAGAAGACAGCCAAGCCGGCATGGCCCGCGCGGTCGAGGACCTGAATGCTTGGATCGACACAGTCCTAGAGGAAGAAGGCGTAAGTCCCGAAAATTTCGTGCTTTTAGGCTTTTCCCAGGGCACGATGATGAGCCTGCATGTGGCGCCGCGCCGGGCCGAGCCCTTTGCCGCCGTGGTGGGTTTTTCCGGCCGGTTGCTGGATCCTGAAACCCTGAGCGATGAGGTGGTCAGCCGTCCGCCGGTCCTTTTGATCCATGGGGATGCGGATGATGTGGTGCCGCCGCAAAGCCTGCCTGAGGCGGGAAATGCTTTGACCGCTGCCGGGTTTGATGTGTTTGCGCATATCATGAAAGGCACCGGCCATGGCATCGCGCCGGATGGGCTGAGCGTGGCCTTGGCCTTTATGCGCGAAAAGCTGGGCTATCAGGACGCCTGAGGCTGGGTTCAGAAAATTTGATCTGGGTCACGGTGGGTTTGGGCCTGCCTAGACCCTCTTGGACCTGGCATTGCACGCTCTTTGCCTGGGTTTTGGCAATTGCCGAAATTTGTCATATATTTTTCATAGAGACGGCGTAACAATTTGCGCGACCACCGCATCTAGCGGGGGTTGTGCGAATAAAAACGCCATATATAGTTAACGGCAATCTGGGGCGGGGGTCCCGTTCTGGTGCTCAAGAGGCGACAGGGCAGGGAAAATGACTGTTATGCAGGCCGAGTTTCGATCGAGTTTTGTGAGGGAACCGCAAAATCTAAAGCATCACCCGGCATTGGTGCTAAATGCGGATTATCGCCCCTTATCATATTATCCGCTTTCGCTTTGGCCCTGGCAGGAAGCTGTCAAAGCGGCCTTTCTGGATCGGGTGAATATAATAGCCGAATATGACCAGGTTGTGCGCTCCCCCTCGACGGAGATCCGAATACCCTCGGTTGTTGTCCTCAAAGAATATGTAAAACCCCAAAAGCGCGTGGCCTTCACGCGCTTTAATTTATTTCTGAGGGACGAATTTTGCTGCCAGTATTGTGGCGCGCGGGGGGATCTGACTTTTGATCATGTGATCCCACGGGCGCGGGGCGGTATTACCTCTTGGGAAAATGTAGTGGCGGCTTGCGGCAAATGTAACCTGAAAAAGGGCTCTAAGACCCTGAAACAAGCGGGCTTCACTTTGCGCAAACCACCGCGCCAGCCTGCCTCGGAAGAGTTGCGCAATATGGGGCGCCGCTTCCCGCCGAATTTCTTGCACCATAGTTGGGTCGATTTCCTGTACTGGGATGCGGAACTCGAAGACTAAGGGGTAAGCCCGCATCGCCGCCCGTGTGATTTCGGCCGGGATTGCGGCTTTGAGAAACCGCAGGCTGATTGCCGCGCGGTCCCTCACTTGATCGACGGCTTTACGCCGCCGAGTCGACTGACGTCTCCACGGTTTCCACTGGGCGCCGAATATCCATGCCGCGGAAAATCGAGCAGCGTTCAAACACCGCCCGGCTTGGCGCGACATTCTTTTGCGAACAATATTTCGCCGTTAGCTTGGCCAGCCCCTTAATATCGCGGCCTGAAGCCTGGGGAAAGACATCCGCCAGCTCAGCGATCTCCGCTGCGGGCAGATCCAAGCCAAATTGTTCCAGCATCACTTGCCAAATGCGAATCCGCCCGGCGCGATCCGGGGCGTGATAGCGGATCAAAGCGATGCAGCGGGAAATAATCGCTTCATCAATATCATCGACCCGGTTGGTGGTGAGAAAGAGCAACCCGTTGAAATATTCCAGCACCCGCAGGAAGACGCCCACAACCGCATTCATGGTCATGTCGTCTTCGCGACGTTTGATATAAACATCCGCCTCGTCGATCAGCATCACCGCGCCCCAGCGTTGCGCGCGGGTCAGCACGTCTTTCAGTGAGGCCTCCATCTGGGCCACATTCAGCCCCAGCTGCCCGGAATGAACCCGGTAGAGCGGGCGGCCGATGATTTCGGAATAAACCTCTGCCGTCAGGGTTTTACCCACCCCTGGAGGACCGGCGCATAGAACGGTGGTGCCGCCGGATTTACCCTCGACGATATCATCCATCAGCACATCCATTTCAGCGGTCAGGATATCGATCAGGTCGGTTTGCTCTTCGGGGAGGACCAGCTTTGTCTTCAGCTCGTGCTGATAGATATAGGGGGCGCAGTCTTCTACATGGACCCAAACATAATGGTGCAAATCCAGATGGAACATCAGGATAAAGGGATGCACCGGAACTTGGGTGAACAAGCCTTCGGGCATGGCGGCGGCAATTTCAGCCAGCTCTTCTTCATTGTCATAGCTGCTGGATTTGCCCGCGCGGCGCAAATAGCTGGCCAGGACTTCACCGGGCATATCAAGGGTCATGGCGCGTTCAGACAGAATGCCTTCGTCATTGACCAGCCGCGCTTGACCGCCGGAGGCCGACAGCACGACAATATCCTTGCGCGTCCAATCCGTATCGCGGCGGGTAGCTGTGGGGTCTTCGGCGTAAAAGGCCCGGCCTTGGGCTGCAAATTGCGAACCATAGCGGCCGCGCCAGTCAAAATAGCGCTCGGCCATCTGGTCGTAACTGGCGATAAGTTCCGGCGTTTCCTTAAGAAAGCCCTTTTTCAGCAGGATTTCCCCCAGGCTTTGCTCTTCGATATCGCCGGCCATGATGCGCAATGTATGGCTAAGCAGCGTGCCTTTGGCATTGGCCTTCATTTCCACAAAAATCCGACCGCTTTCATCCGTATTGGCGGGCGTATAATCCAGCCGGGTCACCACATAGGGCAAAGGCCTGCGCGAGATATCGGCGCTAAAAAGCCAGCCGCGCAGGGCGTTTTGGGTCAGATAGCGGGCCAGATCTTCGAGACAGTCCTCTAGATCATCAGGGCCATAGCGCCGCTGCGCATTGCCGAACACCCCCCGCAATGTCAGCAATTGCGCCGCTTTCAGGTCATCGCCCGCATCGCGATAGATCTCGGCCAGGGCTTCGCATTGCGGCTCTGTTAGGTCATCAATCGGCAAAACCGCCTTTCCCGCGAAACGCAGCTGAGCGCGAAGCTTTTCCATTTCAGGGAAGCGTTGAACCAACAGGTCAAGATGGGCGCGATCAATGCTTAGGGTCATGCGGGGACTCCGTGAAATCTGACCTTTCAGAAAAGCAAAACCCATGCCAGACTGAAATTTTCGGCGTCTTTATAGTGGGTTGGGGTTTTTGGGCTGCATGGGGGATGGGGTCTTTGCCGAAAGCTGCAAGCTTTTGTCGCTTTTCGGCCCTTGTCAGATCGAGCGCTGCCACAGCCCCGCCCGGCGAAGCCGTTTGCGGATTGCCATTTCAGATCTGGGCAGTCGCGCCGGATCGAATAATGCTCGCGCCCGCGCCCCGGCTTTTTGGTACATGAAGCGGCGGAAAACCGGATCGGCTTTGAGCAGATGTTTCAGCGGTTTTTGCTCGGCAATTTGGCGTAAAGCGGCCAGCTGAGCTTCTGACGCGGTGGCATAGAGCAGGGGCAGCCATCGATAATGCAAAATCGGCAAGGGCGCGCCGTGATATAGCCCGCCCTTTTCAGCGGCCAAAGCCAGCGGCAGGGCGATTTGATCGAGCCATGGGGTCAGGGCTTGGCCAGCCAGTTCTGGTGGAGGGGATTGCCATATCTGCGTCGCCATCCGTCGCCAGATTTCCCCGAATTGCGGCGCATCCGGCGCATAGACCCAAGCGGCAGACCCGTAAATGGCCCGCCCATTTGGCCCTCCATTCCCGGTTTCAGCGCAAAGCCCCGCCTGGGCAAACAGAGCCGCCCAGATCTGTTGCCGGGTCGGGCCGTAAAGGCTGGGGCTTGGCCAGCTAGGGCTGGGGGCAGGGGCGGCACTTGCATGCTCTGGAAAGGCAAATTGCGACAAGCGCCCGGTGATCAAAGTATCACTGTCCAAAAACAGCGCGGGGCCCTGTGGCATAGCGGCGAGGGCCTCGATCTTATTGCCATGGGGATAGGCCTGCCCAAAGGTCTGCGCGGTAAAAGGCAGAATTTGCGCCCCCATATCCTGTAAACAGCATCGCAATTCAGGCGCCATCCTTGGGTCTTCGGTCCATAAATCGCAATTCTGCGGCTCTGCTATATAGACCGGCGCGCAAAATTCAGGATCCGCCGCCCGCAGGCTGGCCAGGCAAAGCGCCGCCTCCAGCCCAACGCGCCCGCGCTGGCCAATCAAAACTATCGAAAATTTGGCCGTTGCCGTCATGGCTCTAGCGGTAGCTCAGCATGGTTAATGTCGCACAAATCGCAGCCAATGCTTGACCAAAGCCCAAATCCGCAACTAACCTCATATCAAAATCTAAGGCGCTGAAAATTCGCCGAGAAACAGGGAGAGTATTTCATGAAAACGTTACTTGGCACCGCAGCCATGCTTCTGGGTCTTGGCCTATCGCCAGCCCTTGCCGAAATTAAGATTGCCCATGTTTACGGCAAAACCGGCCCCTATGAGGCCTATGCCAAACAATCCCATGATGGTCTGATGCTGGGGCTGGAATATGCCACTGGCGGCAGCATGGAAATTAACGGCGAACCCATCGTGGTGATTGAGAAAGACACGCAGCTAAAGCCCGATATCGGCCGCGCCCTGCTGGAAGAGGCCTATGCCGATGATGAGGTAGATTTAGCGGTCGGTCCGGTCAGTTCGGGTGTGGCTTTGGCCATGCTGCCCGTCGCGGAAGAATATGAAAAACTGCTGATTGTTGAACCGGCGGTGGCCGATAGCATCACGGGTGAAAACTGGAACCGCTTTGTGTTCCGCACCTCGCGCAATTCCAGCCAAGACGCTATTTCCAATGCGGTGGCTTTGGGTCAAGACGGCACCAAAATCGCGACTTTGGCCCAGGATTACGCCTTTGGCCGCGATGGCATCGCCGCTTTTGCCGAAGCTTTGGAATATACCGGGGCAGAGCTGGTCCATCAGGAATTCGTGCCCACGGATACCACGGATTTCACCGCAGCGGCCGAGCGGATTTTTCAGGCGATGAAAGATCTCGATGGCGATAAAAAGCTGTTTTTGCTATGGGCCGGGGGTGGCAATCCCATGGGCAAGATCAATGCGATGGAGCCCGGCCGCTTTGGCATCGAAATTGCCACGGGCGGCAATATTCTAGCGGCGCTGAAGGCTTATAAAGAGCTGCCAGGCATGGAAGGCGCCACATATTACTATTACGACATCCCGGAAAATGACGTGAATGACTGGCTGGTCAAAGAGCATGAGGCGCGGTTCGGCTCTCCGCCGGATTTCTTCACCGCAGGCGGCATGTCGGCGGGCATCGCCATTGTCGAGGCGATCAAAGCCGCGGGCAGCACCGAGACCGAAGCGCTGATTTCCGCAATGGAAGGCATGAGCTGGGAAACCCCCAAAGGCACGATGACATTCCGCGCCGAGGATCACCAAGCCATGCAATCCATGTATCACTTTGAAATCGAAGTGAGAGAGGATGTGGAATGGGGTGTGCCGGTCTTGGTGCGCGAATTGACCATCGATGATATGCCGGTGCCGATCCGCAACTAATCGCCAACTGCGATCACTATGCAACACCGATCCCGCGAATATGTCTTTGCACAATGCGGTCGCGGTCTAGCTTTGGCATGAGTGACAAACAGGGGCAAATCAGTTTTGTGGTTTGCCCTTCAAGGAATTAGGCCCTTCAGTGCAAAGCAGGGAGTGACCCCCAAAAGTGACAGGGATACGACCAATCTTAGAAACTGAGGCCTTAACCAAGCGCTTTGGTGGCCATGTGGCGGTGAATTCGGTCAGCTGCCAGTTTCGCCCCGGCGAAGTGACCGCAATTGTCGGCCCCAATGGCGCGGGCAAGACCACCTATTTCAATTTGATCTCGGGGCAATTGACCGCCAGCGCGGGCCGAGTTCTGCTTGAAGGGCGGGAAATCTCGCGGCTGTCGGCAGCAAAACGCACAAGGCGCGGTTTGGGGCGGGCATTTCAGCAGACCAATCTTTTCCCCAATCTATCCGTGTTTGAAAATGTCCGGCTGGGGCTTCAGGCCAAGGCGCGTTCGGGCTTTCGGATGCTGCGCCGGGCGGATGCGGATCAATATCTGCAAATAGAGACCGAGCAGCTTTTAGGCCGGGTGCGAATGATCCATCTGGCGGATCAGCCGGTGACTGCTCTTTCTCATGGGGATCAGCGCAAGCTGGAAGTGGCGCTTTTGATCGCTTTGGATCCATTGGTCTATATGTTCGACGAACCCACGGCTGGGATGTCTGTGGATGAGGCGCCGGTGGTGTTAGAGCTGATTGCCGAGCTGAAACGAGATGTAAGCCGCTGCATCCTTTTGGTGGAACATAAAATGGATGTCATTCGGTCCTTGGCGGATCGGATTATTGTTTTGCATAACGGGGCCTTGGTGGCGGATGGCTCACCAAGCGAGGTCATGGCCTCGGAAATCGTGCAAGAGGCTTATCTAGGCCGGGCAGGGGCATATGTCTGAGGGCGAGGATCAAAACCCGAATAAAAACCAGCTCAGCCGCGAAGAAATTCGCGACCGCAGGCTTGATCGTTTGCGCCGCGCTTTAGGCCATGCAAATGCGCTGCATAATGAGCCAAAGCCAGTAGTCCGACCGCCGAGCGAGGCGGATAGCCAGGGGACGCAGTCGCCAATTCCGCGCAATGATCCGCCCGCTGGTATCGATCCGTCACCGCCGAGTTTTGAGCCCCCCAGTTCTGAACCGCCCCGCAGGGTTGAGGCCATAGAGGAGCTGGCCCGGTGGCAAGCTGATGCCGAAGCGGAAAGCCAAATGGCGCCGCAGGATGGTCCGCAAGATAGTCCGTTGGCGGATCCATCGCCTATGCCGCCCACTGGCTTTGCGCCGGATCCCAACCCTTCCGATCCCGCAGAGCCGGGCCAGGGCAAGACAGGGCGTTTGCCGCCGCCACCGACCCTGACCGAAGATGACGTCGCCGAGCTGGGACTGCCCAAAAACGCTTTGAATATTCTGGCGCATCGGACCAAAGCCAATCGCGCAGTTGAAACTGGTCAATCTCCGATGGGTCCCACCGACACCCCGCTGCGATTAGGCGAAGAGGCGCGGCTTGCCCCCGGCCAGGAAAACCCACCCGAACGGCAAAGCCCTTTGCGTCTGACCCCGTCCGAGAGCGCGCCGGTGACTGCAGCCGGGTTGGAGCTACCGCAACCGCTTAGCCCGTCTGACGATGGTTTAAGCCAAAGCCCTAAGACGGATCCGCAAGGCATTGTCGCGCGGGACGAGGCGCCGAAATGGACCTCGCCCAGCCATCGCCCCGAACCGCCGCTGCTATATCTTGACAATATCTATACGGATATTGGCCGCTACAAAATCCTGCGCGGTGTGAATTTGAGTATTCCCAAAGGCTCGGTCACCATGCTTTTGGGCCGCAATGGCGCTGGTAAAACCACAACTTTGCGCACGATCATGGGCCTTTGGCAGGCCCGCGATGGGGCGATCCGCTTTAATGGCGATGAGATCACCGGCATGAAAACCCCAGAAATCGCCCGGGCCGGGATTGGCTATGTGCCCGAAGACATGGGGATCTTTGGCGATCTAACAGTCGAGCAAAACATGATCCTCGCCGCGCGCAAAGGCCGGATCCCGAAGGATCATTTAGACTGGCTATTTGGGCGTTTCCCACCGCTTTTGACCTTTTGGAACCAAGCCGCAGGGACTTTGTCAGGAGGACAAAAACAGATGCTGTCGATTGCGCGCGCCATGGCGGAACCGCGCGAGCTTTATCTCATCGATGAACCGACCAAAGGCTTGGCTCCGGCGATTGTCGGCACTTTGGTGGATGCGCTGCGCCAGCTGAAACAAGGCGGCGCGACCATCCTGATGGTAGAGCAGAATTTCAGCGTCGCCAAAGCCCTGGGCGATCATTGCGCGGTGATGGATGACGGGCGCATCGCCTGGTCCGGTGCCATGGATGACCTGGCCCGCGATACAGGTCTGCAATCGCAGCTTATGGGCCTCAGCCTAGAAGGAGGCGCATTATGACCAGCCCAGCCCCAGCGGCCCCGGATCATAGCCCAACCTTGGTCACTTTGGGACTTGGCGCGCGGATCGGCGCGGCCATGCCCTATCTTTTGGTGCCGCTTTTGATGATTGCCGGCTTTCTCGCCATTTGGCTGCAAGATAGCTGGCCGGCTCTGACAATTCTACGCGGCCCGGATGGCGGGTTCGAAAGCTTTGAGATCGTGCTGTCGCCGATTGATGCGCGGCTCTCCTCTTGGGTGACCCTGACTGTATCGGGGCTGGCTATGGGGATGATGATCTTTCTCATGGCATCGGGGCTGACTTTGGTCTTTGGCCTGATGGATGTGATCAATTTCGGCCATGGAGCCTTTATTTCCATCGGCGCTTTTGTCGGGGTGACGGTGCTGGCCTTATATCCCGAAATGAGCACATCGCCGGATCTGGGAACCAATCTGCTGGTGATTGGCGGCGCGGCGCTGGCGGCGATGTTGGCCACGGGCGGTTTGGGCCTGGCCTTTGAGCGGATCATTGTGCGCCCGGTCTATGGCCATCACCTGAAACAGATTTTGGTCACTATGGGCGGGCTGATCATCGCCGAGCAGTTGATTGCCGTGGTCTGGGGCCCAGAAGAGATTTTTCTGACCCGCCCCGAAAGCCTCAAAGGCGTGATCACCTTCGAAGGTGCCGCGCTAGAAACCTATCGCCTGCTCGCGGTCATTGTTGGGCTGGCAGTGTTTGTGCTGATGCGCCTGGTGCTGCGCCATACGAAAATCGGGCTGATCATCCGCGCCGGGGTGCAAAATGGCGAAATGGTTCGCGCCATGGGCTATCGCCTGCGCCAGGTCTTTGTCTGGACCTTTATCATCGGCTCTGCCTTGGCGGGGCTGGGCGGCGTCATGTGGGGGCTTTACCAAGAGGTAGTCACCGCTCAGATGGGCGCGCATATGATGGTCATGGTCTTTATCGTGGTGATCATTGGCGGGCTGGGCTCTGTCGAAGGCTGCTTTATCGGTGCGCTCATGGTTGGGCTATTGCAGAATTACGTGGCTTTCCTAGAGCCGAAATTGGCGCTGGTTTCGACCATTGGGTTGATGGTGCTGATCTTGATGTGGCGACCCGAAGGCATGATGCCTGCGGTCCGGGCGAGGTAAGACGATGCTGATCACGGACAAACCCAGATCGCCGCAACCTTGGGCGTTTCGGCTGATTTTGCTGGCGATTTTCCTTTGCCTGGCTGGTGCGCCATTCCTGTTTGAAGGCACGCGGGCCTTGGACACATCGGCGAGGATTTGCATCTTTATCCTGCTGGTGGCGAGCTATGATTTGTTGCTGGGCTATACGGGCGTGGTCAGTTTCGCCCATACGATGTTTTTCGGCATGGGCGCTTATGGCGTCGCCCTGGCTAGCCTGCATATGGGCCGCAGTTTCGAAGCTTTGGCCATTGGCTCAGCGGCTGGGGTTGGGGTTGCGATTGTGCTGGCGGCGATTATCGGCCTGTTTTCCCTGCGGGTGCGGGCGATATTCTTTGCGATGATCACTCTGGCCGTGGCATCGGCTATGGCGGTTTTGGTCAGTCAGATGTCGGGTTTCACCGGAGGCGAGGATGGGCTGACCTTCCAAATCCCGCGCGAGCTGACCCCGGCCTATAAATATAGTGAAGAGCCGCTCACCGGCCTGCGCCTTAGCAATCTGAGCGAGGTGATCCAAGGCAGTCTACCGCTGGAAGATCTGTTCCGCACAGTGCGCTTCAATGGCAAGCTGGTGAATTACTATCTGATCTTTGGCGGCGCCTTTTTGCTATTCCTGATCTTGCTGCGCATCACCGTGTCGCCTTTTGGCCGGGTGCTGCAAGGGATCCGCGAAAATGAATTCCGGGCCGAGGCGGTGGGCTATTCCGTTGTGTCCTATCGCATCGCCGCCACCTGCCTTTCAGCGGCTTTCGCGGCGCTGGCGGGCGCGCTATTTGCCATTTGGCTGCGCTATGTGGGGCCTGATACCACGCTTAGCTTCGATATTATGATCGAGATCCTCTTGATGCTAGTCATCGGCGGCATGGGCACGATCTATGGCGCGGCGATTGGGGCGACGCTGTTTTTATTGGCGCAATCCTATCTGCAAGAGCTGATGGCAGCGGGCCAATCAGCCGTTAGCACACTTTCGGTGCCCTATCTGCCGCAGCTGCTAGAGCCGGATCGCTGGCTGTTATGGTTGGGCGTGCTTTTCGTGCTTTCGGTCTATTTTTTCCCCACAGGGATCGCCGGGCGGTTGCGCAGAAAGGTCACATAAGCGCCATTGGCGAATTCTGTCCTGGCGCGCCCGGTGATTTCTGAACTAATCGGTTTAAGATTTCACAGGAGCCGGGTCATGAGTCTTCCCCCTTTGCGTGCTGCCATTGCGGCGGTTTTTGTGGCGATAAGCTGCCCTATGGCTCCGCTTTGGGGGCAGGGCGGCCCGGCAGGTGTCGGCACGGATTTCGTGGAACATCGGCAGGTGTCTGAAACCATCCCGGTCTTTGCCCAGGTCGTGGCCCGGCGCGATGCTTTGGTCGCGGCCAGGGTGGCGGGTGTGGTCACGAATGTGTCTGTTCAAGTGGGCGATCGGGTGAAGCAAGAAGATGCTTTGGCCGAGCTCGACCCCGAGCTGTTGCAGATCGAGCTTCAGCGCGCTGAAGCCGCCGCTCAAGAGGCCCGTGCCGGGATTGAAGTCGCCGAGGCGGGGATGCTTTTGGCCGAGCAGGCCTTTGCCCGTGTCGCCGGGTTGCGCAACACGAATGCGTTTAGCCAAGGCACGTTCGAGGACCGGCAAGGCGCTTTGGCCCGCGCCCATGGGGAGTTGGCCCAAGCCCAAGCGCGCCAGCTAAGCGCTGAGGCGGATTTGGCTCGTGCCGCCTATAACCGCGCCCGCGCCACGATCCGCGCGCCTTTCGATGCGGTGGTGCTAGAAGTGGCGATTGACCCCGGCGAATATATCCAAACCGGTCAACAAGTGGCACGTTTGATCGATGTGACGGATCTAGAGGTGGAGGCCAGCGTGCCGGGCCGCTATGTGCCGGGCTTGTCCGAGGGGCAGGGGCTGACCGGTGCGACGCCGCTGGGCGCTCCGCTAGAGCTAAGCTTGCGGGCGATCCTGCCCACGGAATCCGCGACAACCCGCACCCGGCCTGTGCGCTTTAAGGCCGATCTCTCCGCCAGCGGTGAACCCGTGGCGCTTGGCCAATCCTTGACGGTAAACATCCCGGTGACCACGGCCCGCGAAGCGCTGCTTGTGCCGAAAGACGCGGCGACCCAGGCGCGCGGTTCCTGGCAGGTTTTCGTGCATCAAGACGGCAAAGCCGTGCCGCGTCAGATCCAAATTGGCGCCGCTTTTGGTGAAAGCTTTGAGGTGCTTGCGGGTCTTGCGCCGGGCGATGAAGTGGTGGTGCGTGGCAATGAAAGACTGCGCCCGATGCAAGATATTGCGCCGCGTCCTGTGCGCCCTGCACCAAGCGCCGCCGCCCAGATAGAAGACGCCGCAACAGACCCCGCAACCGCGCAAGCAAAGCCGTAAGGACCGCCCATGGATCCGATCCGCATCAGTATCGAACGGCCCATTGCTGTCATCGCGATTGTCATTATGGCGGTTTTGTTTGGCGCTTTGGCTTTGACCCGTATCCCGATCCAACTCGCACCGGATGTGCGCAAACCGGTTGTGGTGATCAAAACCACCTGGCCCGGCGCGTCTCCGGTCGAGATCGAGCGCGAAATCGTCAATCAGCAAGAAGACGTGTTGCGCGGGCTGGAGGGGTTGGAAATCATGACCAGCCGCGCCCGCACCAGCGAGGCCGAGGTCACTTTGGAATTCGCTGTTGGCACGAATATGGCGCAGACGGTGATTTTGGTATCCAACCGTTTGGATCAGGTCAGCAGCTATCCCTATGAGGCAAGTGAACCGCAGCTGGACACATCGGGATCAGAGGATAGCGCCATCGCCTGGGTCATGCTGACCGCGAAGCCGGGCAATGCCACGCCCCTGCCGCATTATGGCGATTTCGTCGAAGATATCGTCAAAGAGCAGCTAGAGCGGGTCGATGGGGTCTCGGCGGTCAATGTCTTTGGCGGCGTGTCGCGCGAATTGCAAATCACTGTCAGCCCCGAGGATCTAAGCCGTTTTGGCCTGACTATCCCCGAGATTGTCACACGGCTGCGGGCGGAAAATATCTCTGTCTCCGCCGGCGATGTGGATGAGGGCAAACGCCGCTATGTGGTGCGGGCTGATGGCAGTTTGGACAGGGTGGAGCGGATCGAAAGCGTTGTGCTGCGCTCCGATACCAGTGCTTTGGGACCGCGCGGGCGGCTTTTGCTCGGCGATGTGGCGCAGGTCGCCTATGGGTTCAAAGAGCCCACGGCCCGGCTGCGCTTTCGCGGGGAGCCAGCGCTTGCCTTTAACATTGTGCGCTCTGACGGCGCGAATGTGATCGAAACCATGGAGGCGGTGCAGCGGGTTCTGGCCGAACTGGCTCAAGGCCCTGTGGCCTCGCAAGGGCTGGATCTAGAACAGGTCTATGACGAAACCGTCTATATCGAAGGTGCGATTGATTTGGTGATCCAGAATATCTGGATCGGCGGGCTTTTGGCTGCGGGCGTGTTGCTGCTTTTCCTGCGCAGCCCGGCAGCGACTTTGGTTGTGTCCTTGTCGATCCCGGTTTCCATCGTGGCGACTTTTGTGGCTATGGCCGCGACCGGACGCACGCTGAATGTGATTTCGCTGGCGGGCATCGCCTTTGCCGTCGGTATGATCGTGGATGCGGCGATTGTGGTGTTGGAAAATATCTATCGCCTGCGCGAAATGGGATCGAGCCGCCGCGAAGCCGCCTATGAAGGCGCGCGCCAGGTATGGGGGGCGATCCTGGTCTCGGCTTTGACCACGGTGATGGTGTTTATCCCGATACTGGTGATGGAGTTAGAGGCAGGCCAGCTTTTCCGCGATATTGCCGTGGCGATTTCTGTGTCGGTGGTTTTGTCGCTGGTGGTGGCGGTGACTGTGATCCCGGCCCTGAGTTCCCGGCTTTTGGGCGCGGCTGGAGAGCATCAGCAAACGCTGCGCTTGCCGATCATCGATGATCTGGCCGGGCTCTTTACCCGTGCTGTGATGGGCTATGTGCGTCTGACTGTGCGCTACCGGGTGGTGGGGGTAGGTTTTGTGGCGGCGATTGCTGGGGCGGCTGGGGTTGCGGCGCTGCTGTTTTTGCCCAAGCTCGAATATCTGCCCGAGGGGAACCGCAATCTGATCTTTGGCTTTTTGATCCCGCCACCGGGTTATAATTTGGACACGACCGAAACCATCGCCAAACGGATCGAGGATGTGGCCCGCCCGCTTTGGCAAGCCAAACCAGCGCTTGAGGCCGAGGATGGCCGCTTGGCTCTGGACGGCTTTTTCTTTGTGGCAACGCCGGGGGCGAGCTTTGTGGGGGCCAGCGCGGTGGATGGCCGCCGGGTGGCCGAGGCGATCCCGATCCTATCGCGCCCGGTTTTTGCCGAGCCGGGGACATTCGGCTTTATGACCCAGCCATCGCTTTTTGGCCGTGGCGTGGGCGGTGGCCGAACGGTAGAGTTCAATGTCTCGGGCCAGGATCTAGAGCAGATCCTTGGCATTGCGGGGCAGGCGGCAGGGATGATTTCCGGGCTGATGCCCCGGACCGAAGGCCATCAGTTTCGCCCTATTCCAGGGCTAGAGCTGGGCGCGCCCGAAGTTCGGCTGATCCCCGATCGGATCCGAATGGCGGATGCGGGGATCAATACCCAGGCGCTGGCTCAGACCGTTGACGCCTATAATGACGGGTTGCGCGTGGCGGAGGTGACCGTGGGGGCGGATCGGCTGGATCTGACTCTGAAAGGTGCGGTGCCGCCGGGGCTGCGCACCCAGGATGTGGGCAGCTTTCCCTTGGTGACGCCGTCGGGGCAGATCTTGCCGATTTCCGCGCTGGCGGATGTGGGCGTGACCGCCGGGCCGACAGAGATCCGCCATCGCGACCGGCTGCGGACCGTGACCCTGGAAGTGCGCCCATCCCCCGCCTTGCCGCTAGAAGCCGCGATGGAGATCTTGCAGACCGAAGTAGCCGATAAGATGATCGCCCAAGGCTTGCCGCCTGGGGTGCGGCTAAGCCTGTCGGGGACGGCGGATCAGCTGAGCCAGACTTGGAGCGCTATTCAGATCAATCTGGCCGTGGCCATGGTAATCGTCTTTTTGGTCATGGCGATCTTGTTTGAAAGCTTTGTGCTGCCTTTGGTGATTATGGTGTCGGTGCCTGTTGCGGCAGCGGGCGGGGTCGGCGGGCTGGCGCTGCTGAATATGTTCCAGTCCCAACCATTGGATATGCTGACGCTGCTGGGCTTTGTGATCTTGGTGGGGATCGTGGTGAATAATGCGATCTTGATCGTGCACCAAACCCTGCATCATATGCAGGCGGATCGCATGGCGCCGGTGGCGGCAATCGAAGAGGCGACCTCGAACCGCATCCGCCCGATCTTTATGTCGACCCTAACCTCGGTGATGGGAATGATGCCGCTGGTGGTCTTTCCCGGCGAAGGGTCAGAGCTTTATCGTGGGCTAGGTGTTGTGGTGGTTGGCGGCTTGTCCATGTCGGCCTTTTTGACCCTGCTGACCGTGCCACCCTTGCTGCGGCTCTGCCTGTCAGAGCGAAAGGCGAAAGCAGAGTAGGCTGGGCAATTTGCCCAGCATATGGCTGAAATTTCAGGGCTGGCTTGCTATTTTCGGGCCAGGCGGTGGGCAGATTGCCCACCCTACTCCTAGTGCGATTTTTACGCTTCGACCCGGCGTTTCATTTCTTTCATCAGGCGGTTATTCGCTTCCATCGCGGCCATGGCTGCGCCGAAAGTGGTGATGCCTTTGGCCTCTAGCATCGGGATCATGCGCAAAAACACCTCTGCCGTGGCCAAAGTATCCCCAAGCGCTGTATGCCGCGCCTCTTCCGGGATCACCACGCCAAAACGTGTCGCCAGGGCGTCCAGCGTATGCTCGGTCCCTTGGCCAAACAAGATCGCCGATAGCAGAACCGTATCCAGCACCGGATTATCAAAGCTCACCCCAATCGCTGGTCCATGGCGGTGGAAAAACGCCATATCAAAAGGCGCATTATGAGCCACCAGCACCGCATTTTGCGCAAATCGGTGGAAGCGCGCCCCCGCATGCAGAATATCGGGCTGCCCGGCCACCATCTCATCGGTGATGTGATGCACTTTTGTGGCGCCGGGAGGGATCGGGCGGCCCGGATCCACCAGCAGATCCAGCACCTCGCCTTGGACCATCTTGCCATTAAGCACCCGCACCGCCGCGATTTGACAAATCTCATCGCCGCCATTGGGGTTCAGCCCGGTCGTCTCGGTATCAAAGATCACATAAGTGAGCCGCGACAAGGGCAACTCGTCAATCGCCGCATGTTCCGTATGGGCCAAAAGCTCGAAATCAAACACAGCGGCGCGCTCGGCCATATGCCCGGTTTTCACCTCGGGGGCTTGCTCGATCGGGCGGGCCTCATGGATCGGCAGGGTCAGCCAAGCCCGACCGTCGTGATCCCATTCGGGCCAAACCTCAGTGCCGTGATGATCCAGAACTTCGCGCCCTGTCAGACCTTCGCCGCCCAACTCATCCACTTGGCTGGCCAAAACCGTATCCAGATCTGAGATGGAGAGGGGCTCCCCCTGCCAAGCCAGGCAGATTACCACGCCGGGATCATCCTGTTCGATGGTCACCGACACGGCCTCGGCCTGGGCCAAATGGCGTTCATGCAGCACCCGGATCAATTGCGACAGAAGGCTGGTCAGAGCAAAACCATCGCAGCGCAGCAGCAAAGCCGGAACCGGCGCATCCAGCACCATGCCCAGACTTTCATCCTCCATATGCGCGCGGATCCCATCGATGAGATCCGATGCCCGCACATCCTGCATCGGCCACCAAGTCCGCATCGTATCATCATAAAGCTGCGCGATAGACTGAACCTCGCCGGTCAAATCATCGGCCTCTTTCAGGATTTCAGCCGTCAGGGCCGGGGCCTCTTTCGGGTCATCCAGATCCTGATGCAGATCGATCAGTGCCTTCAGCTTCGCTGCGGGCCGCCGGATCCGCGCCACCACATCCGATAACAGACGCTCGCGCTCCGTATGCATGGCCAAATCCGCGGTGACATCGCGCAGGGTCAGCACATAGCCCGGCGTATCGCCTAGGCCCAAAGCGCCGCGCACCAGCCGCATATGCGCTGCCAGCGAGCGGGCGCAATGGACGGTGGAAATCAGGATTTCTGCATCATTTTCAGAGCCTTCACTGGCCACCAGCCGATCATAGGTCTTGCGAATTGGCGCCTCGCGCAGCAAATCAAAGATCGAACGATTGAGCCTGGGCAGACCGGAACCCGCAAGCAAATCCTTGGCCGGGCTGTTGTAAAACACCATCTGATGGCTGGGCCGGCAGACGATCAACCCCACCGGCACATCGCCTACCAGGGTTTTCAGTCTTTCGGTTTCTTCGCTCAGCCGGGCCGTGTGCTGGGCGACATTTTCCTCAAGCGAGGTCTTGGCCTCCACCAAACTGCCGGTCATGGCCGAGGCGGCCGGAGCCAGATCGCCGAGATAGCGGGCTGTGGCTCTGTCGATTTCTTCATCCACGCCGCCATGGGCGCGGGTGCGTAATTCTGTGGCGAGAGTTTCAATTGCTTTGGCGACGTTTTCGTCAAAGAGATACCAGACCAGGGTGACCAGACCAAAGCTGAGAAACCCGGCCATAATAGCGGTGGAGGTCAGGGCTGAAACCGGGTCCTCCGCCGAGCCGCGGGCCAATGTGACATAGATACTGGCCCCGAGAATGGCCAAATGGCCAATTCCCAAAAGGCCAAAAAACAAAAAGACCCGCAGGCGCAATGACAGGCGCTGCAACATCTTAGTGCTCCTGATTTTCCTCTAGAAGCTGGCGCATCTGTGCGCGGACATCGTTCAGATGAAACGGCATAGAGACAAAGCCATTTGCCCCCATCGCAATGCCCCGGCGCCGGGCCAAGCCACTATCGCGATCCAAAACCATCAGAATTTTCACCCCCGCCAAAGCCGGGTTGCGTCGGATGGTCTGACAGGCGGCAAGGGCCGCGCTGCGATCCATATCCAGCATGACCAGATCCGGCAAATCCCGCTCTACCCGGTCATAAATCGCGTCGCCTGGTGCTAAGCGCGCGCAGCGATGGCCGTCACCTGTGATCACATGGGCCAAAGCATTGGCCAATTGATCTTCGCTTTCGACCACCAGGACATGTTTTTGGTTTTGCGATGTGGCAATATCATTCATTGGGCCTACCCCCTCTTGCAAGCCGTTTGCAGCACCGGATCATCCGCCGGCACATTGATCCAGGTGGCGCCCTCCACTGCGCCCTCCGGACTTAATGTTGCGCCCTCGGTCAAAGGCGCTGTGCGCGCGCCTGTGCAATCAAAGAGGACAGCAACCTGACTGGGCATGGCCCAGCGTTTCATTACCACGATATTGGCAATGCGTTTGTCAGGATCTGCGGCATTTTCACGAATGCTCACTAAATCCACGGCAACGAAATTATCCCGAATAGGCGCCGCATAGGTCCATGGGCGGAAAAATTGCTTGGTTTCTCCGACCCGAGCAATTTCGATCCCCTCGGGCAATGTGGCTGTGGTGCGGTCATACCAGTTATATTCGGACCAGATCGTAAAGACGATCATCGCCAAGCCGGCCGCTGCCGGGGTCAGCCATTTGGGCAAGCGCCCGCGCGACATCTTGACGATGCCCATGACCAGACCCGCCGCGCCGAGACCTGCAACAAAAGTGGCGATGAGTTCAAAGAACATGTTTCCTCCCGATCTTGTCTATCATCAGGGGCTGCCGGGTTTTTCCGGTCTAGCCCAACATACCCCTCCCATGGCCGATGGCAGACTGCATGGTCTTTACCACAACGAAAGCATCTCGAAGATGACTTCGCTCAAAGTCTGACAAATCGGTTGGGCTTAGGAAATTATCTGGTTTATGGCCGCGTTTGACCAAATCCGCTTGGTGTTCTAGCCGGGTTTGCGCGATCACGTCATAGGCATCTAGCAGATCCGAGGCGCCGGTATGGCTGACCACGCCTTTGGCTTCGGCCTCGACCAAACGGGCGCGGGTATTCACCCCGATCAACTGCCCTTGCAGCGCATAGACCCGGCCCAGATCGACAATCGGTACAACACCGTTATGTTTCAGATCTAGCTGGTTTTTATGCTCGCCGGATTTGATCGTCGCAAAGCTGCGGATCATCCCCAAAGGCGGGGTATGTTTCAGCGAATTGGACACCATATGGCTGACAAAGATCGAGTTCTTTGACGCCATGGCCAGGGTCTCTAGATGCAGATCCTCGAACAGTTCCTCATGGCCGCCAATGGCGCGCAGGTCGAACATGACCGAGGCCAGCATTTGTGCTTCGGGGCTGGGTTTAGCGATCCAGCCTTCGAAATATTGCCGCCAAACGCGGATCGGCTGCCGCCAGCGCGAATTCGTGGCCATCATCTCGCCGGGGCAATAGACATAGCCGCAATCATTCAGCCCATCGCAGACATAATTGGCGAGCTCTAGGAAATAAGCATCGTCATCAGCGGTGGCGCGATCATCTAGGATGATGCAGTTATCTTGATCCGAGACGCCGGTTTGTTCGCGCCGCCCTTGGCTGCCGCAAGCCAGCCAGAGATAAGGCACAGGCGGCGGGCCCAGCTTTGCTTCGGCCAGTTTAAGCAGGCGGCGGGTGCAGGCATCTGCGATATCGGTGATCAGGCGGGTGACCACCTCATGGCGATTGCCGCCGCCCACCAGCTGCACCAAAAGCTGCGGGATCTGCGCTGTGACTTTCGCCAGGGCAGGGACCGAGCGCGCGCGGGAAATATCAGACACGAATTGCGCCGAGGTAACGGCTTGCATCCGGGTCAGATCGGTTTGGGTCACCATCCCCAGCAGCACATCATCCTCGACAATCGGCAAATGGCCGATATGGCGCTCATGCATGATATGCAGCACATCAGTTCCCAGAGCATCGGGGCGCAGGGTGACCGGGTCATGGCTCATGATCTTTGCCACGGGGAGGGAGGTGTCGATCCCTTCGGCCAAGGCCCGGTTCGACAGATCCGAAGTGGTCACGATCCCAGCCAAAAGCCCCATATCCACAATGGCAAGCGAGCTGATATTGCGTTCTCGCATCAGCCGCGCCGCGTCGATGATCGGCGTATCAGAGGGGCAAGAAATTGGCGGCCCGGTTAGCAGGCTGGCCACGGGGATCGTCGCCAAATTCGGCGGCCGGCCCTCTTCGGTTTGTGGTTTGCGGGTGAAAAACCGCTTGAAACTGTCATGGGTGGCCATCATCTCGCGGAAGGCAGAGACTGGCAGCACCAGCAAATTGGTTTCTTCCACCGCATAGGCTGCGGTTACGGCGATCCCGTCACGGGTCAGCCCCCGTTCGCCGAAACTATTGCGCGCGCCAAGGACAGAAACTTGCCCCCCCAAATGGTCACGCACCTCAACCGATCCATTATGGATCAAATAGAGGCCGGGCAGGGTCTGCCCCACAGCATAGATTTCGTCGCCTCGGTGAAAGGTGAATTGTTCGATACGCCCAGCAACATCCCTCAGCTCGTCCGGGGACAGGCTGTCATAAGGGTGAACACTGGTCAGAAAGTCAAAGATGGTCGCGGTGGACAAGTCCATAATCGATCACGGCTCTTGATCGGGGCAGGGGTAACCCAGGGCAAACAGAGGAAATGGATGACCTAAGGAAACTATGCCGGGTCCTAAATGAAGTCAGGCCGGGACGAACCGGCCTGACGGAGTTTCTTTATGCGAGGGCCCTCTTAGTGGCCGTCGACTGCAGCACCTGCGCCACGCGGGATACGCACGCTTTCGACCAGGTCCTGGATCTCTTGCGGCGGTTCCTCGGTTGCGTTCGACACCATGATCGCGGTGGCGAAGTTCAGGATCGCACCAATCGCGCCGAAGGAAGTCGACTTGATGGTGAAGAGCAGCGGATCAGCATCGGTGAAGCTGTTGGTGCCCGGAATGAACAGCCAGCCTTTGTGCAGGAAGATGTAGACCAGGGTCACACCAATACCTACAGCCATACCAGCAACCGCACCGGTCGAGTTCACGCGCTTGGAGAAGATCCCCATCATCAGCGCCGGGAAGATCGAGGATGCGGCCAGACCGAAGGCCAAAGCCACGGTTTGTGCGGCAAAGCCCGGAGGGTTCAGACCCAGATAGGTTGCCACAGCAATCGCTGCTGCCATTGCGACACGTGCGGAAAGCAGCTCGCCTTTTTCCGAGATATTCGGAGCAATCTGACCCTTAACCAAGTCGTGAGACACAGCAGAGGAGATCGCCAGCAGCAGACCCGCCGCAGTGGACAGAGCAGCCGCTAGACCACCCGCAGCCACCAGACCGATAACCCAGCCCGGCAGGTTCGCGATTTCCGGGTTCGCCAGAACCAGGATGTCACGGTTGAATTTGGTCAGCTCGTTCACGCTGCCCAGACCTGCGGCCTCTGCTTTCGCAACAGCATCAGGGTTTTTGTCGTTGAAGTAAGCGATTTTGCCGTCGCCATTTTTGTCTTCAAAGTCGAACAGACCGGTTTTCTGCCAAGTCGCCATCCATGCATATGCATCATCGGATTCGATTTGCTCGATGGTTACCGGCTCACCCGACGTGCCATTCGGCCACATCAGCTCGGTGATGTTCAGACGCGCCATCGCACCAACAGCCGGAGCAGTGAGGTACAGCAGAGCGATGAAGACCAGGGTCCAACCCGCAGACCAACGTGCGTCAGCAACGCGAGGCACGGTGAAGAAGCGCATGATAACATGCGGCAGACCCGCAGTACCGATCATCAGCGACAGGGTGAACAGAACCATGTTCAGCGTGTCGGCATGGTGTTCAGTGTAGCTTGCAAAGCCCAGCTCGGTCACGATCTGGTCCAGTTTCGCCAGCAGCGGCTCACCAGAAGCAACATGGTCGCCAAACAGACCCAGCGGCGGGATCGGAGTGCCAGTCAGCTGCAGCGAGATAAAGATCGCCGGAATGGTGTAGGCCAGGATCAGAACGCAATACTGCGCCACCTGGGTGTAGGTTACACCTTTCATGCCACCGAAAACCGCGTAAGCAAACACAACCGCGGCGCCGATGAACAGGCCAGTGGTGTTGTCAACTTCCAAGAAGCGGCCGAACGCAACGCCAACACCGGTCATCTGACCGATCACGTAAGTCAGGGATGCGATGATCAAGCAGATCACAGCAACCAGACGCGCGGTCGGGCTGTAGAAACGGTCGCCGATGAATTCAGGCACGGTGAATTTGCCGAATTTACGCAGGTAAGGCGCAAGCAGCAGAGCCAGCAGAACATAGCCGCCGGTCCAGCCCATCAAGAAAGAGCTGTTGTCATAGCCGGTGAAGGCGATAAGGCCAGCCATAGAGATAAAGGACGCAGCCGACATCCAGTCAGCAGCCGTCGCCATACCATTGGTGACCGGGTGAACGCCGCGGCCTGCAGCGTAGAATTCCGATGTGGAACCCGCACGGGCCCAAATCGCGATGCCGATATAGAGCGCGAAAGACGCGCCTACAAACAGCAGGTTAAGATAAAACTGATCCATCTGTCCCCGATACCCTTATTCTTCAACGCCGAATTTTTTATCGAGCGCGTTCATGCGGAACGCATAGAAGAAGATCAGCGCCAAAAAGACGAGGATCGACCCCTGCTGAGCGAACCAGAAGCCCAGATCAGTGCCGCCAACGGCGATGCCCGAAAGCAGCGGCCGCAGCAGGATACCAAAACCGAAAGACACAATCGCCCAAATGACCAAGGAAATCTTGATCATATTGAGATTGGCCTCCCAATATTCGTTGTCAGAATTGTCCGCCATTGCGGTCACTCCCTTATGATTGATTATACTCCAATGGCGCCCACTCTCCTCAAAGCAGGCGACATACTCCCTTAATTCCACGTCAAGTTTAAGCGAGCAGGAAGCGGTCCATAAGACGCCCTAGTGTCGCGAAGCTCTATCTGCGGCAAAGCGCCCGAGCCGGGGGGCTTTGTGGCAGAGACGCGGAGGGGCTGGGGGATGTGCCCCAGCCAGTCCCAGCCCTTGGAAATTTCCCGAAGAAACCCCAAGGGTGGAAACTTTTACGCCCTATTCATTCTGTTATCGATTAGGTCGTCTACGACAGCCGGTTCGGCGAGGGTTGATGTGTCTCCCAATGCGCCATAGTCGTTTTCAGCGATTTTGCGTAAAATGCGGCGCATGATTTTGCCCGAGCGGGTCTTCGGCAGGCCAGGCGCCCATTGGATCAGATCCGGGCTGGCAATCGGGCCGATCTCGGTCCGGACCCAAGTCCGCAGCTCTTTGCGCAGCTCATCCGTGGGCTCTACGCCATTCATCAAGGTTACATAGCAGTAAATGCCCTGGCCCTTCACGTCATGGGGATAGCCGACCAC
>JBMYSZ010000029.1:0-41549 GCA_049603835.1 Mangrovicoccus sp. | reverse complement strand
GAAAAACAAGCCGAACTCAAATTGCTTGAGGCGCAGCGGATTAGAGCGGCTGGTCAGCTCTCAGGTGGTTTGGCCCATGACTTCAATAACTTGCTAACGGCGATTTCCGGCCATTGCGATCTATTGCTTCTACGTCATGATCAGGGCGATCCAAATTACGGCGACTTGGTGCAAATTCACCAAAATGCCAATCGCGCGGCGAGTTTGGTGGGCCAACTTTTGGCATTCTCCCGCAAACAGACTCTGCAACCGGAAACCGTTGATTTGCGCGACGCGTTGTCAGATTTGACCCATCTCCTTAATCGACTTGTTGGAGAGAAAATTACGCTCAAATTGAAGCATGACACACGATTGCGACCGATTCGAGCTGACAAGCGCCAGCTTGAACAAGTCATTATGAATTTGGTTGTGAATGCGCGTGATGCCATGCCAGAAGGTGGTGAAATTGCCATCGAAACGCGGTCGCAGAACCTTGCTAAAGAGATGAAGCGCAATCGCGCCGCTATTCCGCCTGGCGAATATGCCGTGGTCACCGTGACAGATCGCGGCGTTGGGATTCCTCCTGATAAGCTTCCCAAGGTTTTTGAGCCGTTCTACACAACGAAACGCACAGGGGAGGGAACCGGGCTCGGCCTATCCACGGCTTATGGAATCGTTAAGCAAACGGGTGGGTTCATCTTTGTTGATAGCGCGGTAGGCGTTGGAACAGTCTTTACCCTTTATTTCCCGATCTTTGCGGAAACCCAAACAGAACAAGCCCCGGCAGAGCTGGAGTTGAAACCCGAAGCTGTGACGCAAGGCGAAGGGGTGGTTCTGCTCGTCGAAGACGAAGCGCCAGTCCGTGCCTTTGCGTCGCGCGCGTTGCAGCTTCGCGGCTATACAGTGCTTGAAGCTGGCAATGCAGAAGAGGCTTTGGAAAAGCTGAAAGACAAAGCCTTGGTTGTCGATGTCTTTGTTACGGATGTTGTCATGCCAGGTATGGACGGTCCGAGCTGGGTCACATTGGCATTGGAAGACCGCCCCAATACCAAGGTTGTGTTCGTGTCGGGCTATGCCGAAGATGCGCTGGCTTATCATCAATTACGCATCCCGAATTCAGTATTTCTGCCCAAGCCCTTCTCGCTGCATGAACTGACCAAGACAGTGCAGGCTCAATTTCAGCAAACTTTGCACTAGGGCATGGGCGCTTTGTCATTGCATTTCGCCGGCTCAGGCAGACAAAGATTTCTTCTTGTCTTTCCCAGGACTACTCAAAGAATTCTTCCCCAGTTTTTACACATCATTAAACGCTTACTATTCATTCTTTGAATGGGACGAATTTTAATTGCTTTGTCGTGGTTTCCCGGCCATAAAGAGAACAAGAGCAGAACATATGCGGCATTGCTGCGCCCTTAAGGGTATGGAATAAGGATAAGACGGAATGGCACCGGCAAACCTTTTGGATCTCGACGGACCGCGCAAGATGGATAAACAAAAAGCCCTAGACTCAGCTTTGGCGCAGATCGAACGCCAATTCGGCAAAGGCTCGATCATGAAATTGGGACAAGGGGGCGCGGTTCAAGAGATTGAATCAACCTCTACTGGCTCATTAGGCCTTGATATTGCTCTAGGAATTGGCGGGCTTCCCAAAGGTCGGGTAATCGAGATTTATGGACCGGAAAGCTCCGGTAAAACGACCCTTACTCTGCATTGTGTAGCCGAAGAGCAGAAAAAGGGGGGCATTTGCGCCTTTGTGGATGCAGAGCATGCTCTTGACCCACAATATGCTCGTAAACTTGGCGTTAATCTTGATGAGCTTTTAATCAGTCAGCCCGATACTGGTGAGCAAGCCCTTGAAATTACGGATACTTTGGTTCGTTCAGGTGCGGTGAGTATGGTGGTTGTTGACTCTGTTGCCGCCCTTACGCCGAAAGCCGAACTCGAAGGCGATATGGGCGATGCTCAAGTGGGGGCTCAGGCACGCTTGATGAGCCAAGCTATGCGTAAACTGACCGGTTCGATCAGCCGGTCCAATACGATGGTGATCTTCATTAACCAAATTCGGATGAAGATCGGTGTGATGTTTGGCAGCCCGGAAACTACGACTGGCGGGAATGCGCTAAAATTCTATTCCTCCGTGCGTTTGGATATTCGGCGCGTCGGCTCGATCAAGGATCGCGACGAGGTGATCGGTAACGAAACCCGCGTCAAAATCGTGAAAAACAAAGTCGCTCCGCCGTTCAAACAGGTGGATTTCGACATCATGTATGGTGAAGGCATCTCCAAAACCGGCGAGCTTTTGGATCTCGGCGTGAAAGCGGGGATCGTCGGGAAATCCGGGTCTTGGTATTCCTATGGCGATGAGCGCATTGGCCAAGGGCGCAATAACGCAAAGCAATTCCTAAAGGACAATCAGCGGGTTGCTTTGGAAATCGAAGATAAAATTCGCGCGGCGCATGGATTGGATTTCGATATGCCGCCCGGTGAAACAGATAGCGATGACGATGCGGTGATGGAGGCATAGGCCTCTCACTTCTCGTTTTTCAGCCCTCAGTGACCCGGCACTGGGGGTTTTTTTATGGGATGCGATGCGTTTTCCTCCGGCAAAGCCACGCTGAGCGATGGACACCTTTCCGAGCCAAAGCTAAACACACGCTGATCAAAGTCCAAAGAGGCATCCGGCAAAATGGCAAGTTTGAACGACGTCCGCAGCACTTTTCTCGACTATTTCGGGCGTAACGGCCATGCGGTGGTAGACAGCTCGCCGCTCGTCCCGCGCAATGACCCGACCTTGATGTTCACCAATGCGGGTATGGTCCAGTTTAAGAATGTCTTTACCGGGGTGGAAAGCCGCGATTACAGCCGTGCCGCGACCTCGCAAAAATGCGTTCGCGCCGGTGGCAAGCATAATGATCTAGACAATGTGGGCTATACTGCGCGCCACCATACCTTTTTTGAGATGCTGGGGAATTTCTCTTTCGGCGATTATTTCAAGGAAGAGGCGATCCCCTATGCCTGGGAACTGATCACCAAAGATTTCGGCATTAACAAAGACCGCTTGTTGGTGACCGTTTATCACACTGATGACGAGGCGGCGGATATTTGGAAGAAGGCCGCCGGTTTGCCGGATGAGCGGATCATTCGCATTCCGACCAATGACAACTTCTGGTCCATGGGCGCGACAGGGCCGTGCGGGCCGTGCACCGAGATTTTCTATGATCACGGCGATCACATTTGGGGCGGCCCTCCGGGAAGCCCGGAAGAGGATGGGGACCGGTTTATCGAAATCTGGAACCTAGTTTTCATGCAATATGAGCAATTCGAAGATGGCCGCCGGGAAAATCTGCCCAAGCCATCGATCGATACCGGCATGGGGCTGGAGCGGATCGGCGCTCTGCTTCAGGGTAAGCATGATAACTATGATACCGATCTAATGCGCAGCCTCATCGAGGCCTCTGCTCATGCCACTTCTAGCGATCCCGACGGTCCGGGCAAAGTGCATCACCGGGTCGTGGCGGATCACTTGCGCTCCACTTCCTTCTTGATTGCCGATGGGGTGATGCCGTCGAATGAGGGCCGCGGCTATGTTCTGCGCCGGATCATGCGCCGGGCCATGCGCCATGCGCATATGCTCAATGCCAAAGATCCGCTGATGCACCGCTTGGTGCCAAGCTTGGTTGCGCAAATGGGCCAGGCTTATCCGGAACTTTCGCGCGCGCAAGCGATGATCCAAGAAACTCTGAAGCTTGAAGAAGAGCGTTTCCGCCAGACCTTGGATCGCGGCTTGCGGCTGCTGGATGACGAGCTGGGCAAATTGCCCGATGGCTCTGATCTGCCCGGCGAAACCGCGTTCAAACTTTATGACACTTACGGTTTCCCGCTGGATCTGACGCAAGATGCGCTTCGCGAAAAGGGGCTAGCTGTGGATACGGCAGGCTTTGATGCGGCGATGGAAGAGCAGAAAGCCAAGGCGCGCGCTGCTTGGAGTGGTTCGGGCGAAACCGCGGATGCCGCGATTTGGTTCGATCTGTCCGAAGAGCATGGTGCAACGGAATTCCTTGGCTATGACACTGAAACTGCCGAGGGCCAGATCCTGGCTTTGGTCCAAGAGGGCGCAGGGGTTGAGACTGTTGCCGCCGGTCAATCCGTGCAGTTGGTTGTGAACCAGACGCCGTTTTACGCGGAATCCGGTGGCCAAGTGGGCGATCACGGGACATTGAAAACCGATACAGGCCTTGCGCGGATCACAGATACCAAGAAATCCGCAGGCGTTTTCATCCATTTCGGCGAAGTGGTGGAGGGCGAGATTTCCAACGGTCAGGGTGCTGAGCTGGAAGTTGACCACAGCCGCCGCGCGGCAATTCGGGCAAATCACTCCGCCACTCATTTGCTGCACGAAGCTCTGCGTGAAGCCCTGGGCGATCACGTGGCGCAGCGTGGCTCGCTTAACGCGCAGGATCGTTTGCGCTTTGACTTCAGCCATACCAAAGCGGTAAGTGCCGAGGAAATGGCGAAAATCTCTGCTGATGTGAATGAAATGATCCGCCAGAATACCAGCGTCGAAACTCGGATCATGACCCCGGATGACGCCCGCGCTTTGGGGGCTCAGGCGCTCTTTGGCGAGAAATATGGCGATGAAGTACGCGTGGTCTCTATGGGCCGGGCGGAAGGTTCGGGCAAAGGGCTTGCCGGTGATACGTATTCCCTAGAGCTTTGCGGCGGGACGCATGTGGCGCAAACTGGTGAAATCGGCCTCTTTGTCGCTTTGGGCGATAGCGCGTCTTCGGCGGGTGTGCGTCGGATCGAGGCTCTGACCGGGGCGGCGGCGTTTGACTATCTGGCAGGGCAAGATCGTCTGCTTGGCGAGGCGGCGATCACTCTGAAAGCTCAACCGGCGGATGTGCCGGGCCGGATTCAGGCATTGATGGATGAACGTAAAGCGCTTGCCAATGAGGTAGCGCAGCTGCGTCGGGATTTGGCCATGGGCGGTGGAGCGCAAGAAGCCGCGCCGAAAATGATCGGCGATGTGCCCCTCTTGGCCAAAGTGTTAAGCGGTGTTTCTGGCAAGGATCTGCCGGCACTCATCGATGCGCATAAGCAGCAAATCGGCTCTGGCGCGGTGCTGCTGATTGCCGATGCAGGCGGTAAAGCAGCAATTGCCGCTGGGGTGACCAAAGACCTAACCGACAAAGTTTCCGCAGTGGATATGGTGAAAACAGCGGCGGTTGAGCTGGGTGGCAAAGGCGGCGGCGGCCGTCCGGATATGGCCCAGGCGGGTGGCAGTGATCCTTCGAAAGCGGATCAAGCCATTGCGGCAGTTGAAAAACTAATTGAGGGATAGCCTATGTCCGTACTTTGGATTTCCCATGTGCATGTCACCGATGAAGAGCCCTATATGCGCTATGCAAAGCTTGCTTCGCAGGCTTTTGTGGAGTTCGGCGGTGAAATCGTTGTGCGTGGCGGAACATATCGCCAGATTGAAGGCCCGGAGCGCGAGCGCAATATCGTGATACGCTTCGCAAGCATGGAAGACGCCGTGGCTTGCTATGAATCCGCCACCTATCAAGAGGCGGTGCAGCATGCGCGGGGCGCTTGTGAGCGGGAAATGGTCTTTGTCGAAGAGCTGCCGCAAAGCTAGCTTGTTTCGAAACGCGTCACGAAACAAGAGCCGCCCGTAAGATGCAAAAACGGGCGGCCCAAGAAAGAGCCTAGCCGAGAACCGACCAGGGCTCTTCTACGCCGTAGAATACGCCTGCATCTACAGCGATATCACCTGCGTTGATTTCCGCATTTAGAATAACCACTTGCCCAACTGCATCGCCATCATGGGCGCCGCCATTTCCGCCTTGATTGGATACGAAGCTCAGCACGCTATCGAGCTGACCATTGCCGTCACGATCCTCATAGGCGATCGAGCCAAGCTGAACCGTGTGGCCCTCGAAAACCAGGCTATCGCGACCCGCCTCAAAATCGGCGACGGTTTTCACGCCGATTGTTTCGACCCAGTGATCATGCACATTGTCATTCTCTCCGGCGACACCATTCATGGAATAGTCGATATCGCCATTCGCATCTGTGTGCTTTGCGATGATTTCGTCTTTCGCATCGATCAGCCAGCGGAATTCAAAAACATCCGCGCCGCTGCCGCCGTAAAGAATGTCATTATCCTCTAGCGGCTCGCCTGTATTGACCTGGGCATTGGCGTCTTGCGCTGGAACCGGCTCCCCAGCCCAAGAAAAGGCCAAAAGCCGATCCGCCCCGGCGCCACCTCGCAGAATATCATTGCCTGCACCGCCTTCAAGCTGGTCATTGCCGTCATCGCCATAGAGCAGATCGGCGCCATCGCCGCCCTCGATTGTGTCATTGCCGCCATTGCCATGCAGCAGATCCGCGCCAGCACCGCCATAGAGCAGATCATCATTGCGACCGCCCGAGATCTGATCATCGCCCGCGCCGCCATAGATCACGTCTTCGCCGTCTTGGCCTTTCAGGATGTCATTTCCATCGCCGCCCAGCAGCGTATCTGCGCCGCCATTGCCATTGAGAAGATCCGCATCTGCGCCGCCTTCGATCACATCAGATCCGGTGCCGCCCGAGAGGGTATCGGCGCCCGCATCGCCATAAAGCGCATCATTTCCATCACCGCCCGAGATATCATCAGCGCCATCGCCGCCTTCAATCTGATCTGCGCCGCCGCCGCCGGACAGCAGGTCATCGCCCGCGCCGCCGCGAATTGTATCGGCGCCCGCATCGGCCTTGACCGTGTCATTGCCTGTGCCAGCCTCGATCAGATCTGCGCCGGGCAAACCATTGAGGATGTCGTTAAAGGCGGTGCCAAAAATTGTAGCCATGGGGAACTCCTAACCCAGATTGTTTCTGAACCGGGAATTAGGCATGGCGGCGCGCAAAGGCTATGCTTGGCGGTATGCCAAAAAATGCCAGCTAAGTTAGGCGTTTAAGCTGCATTTCGCTTATGGGATTACCCCTCGAAGGGCTGGCTTTCCACCCCGCAATGGCCATCTTCTGCCAGGGTCCAGGAAACAGTTAGGATTGGTTTCGTCTCTGCCAAAGCATCGTGATCATAGATCGACATCATGGCAATTTCGCCGCCCATAAGCTGAAGGGGCAGGGTAGAGGCGGTGATCATCCCCCCGGCCTGACGCCGCCGATCTTGGAAAAAGGGCGGGAAGCTGAAAACCGCCAGCGCGACCTGGCCTTCGAAGAAACCGCTGCGCTCTAGGATCTGCAGGGCCCGCTCTACGATATCATGACCTGCCAGAAGATCTCGTGCGCTTTGGTTTTCCAGCGGCTCAGATGCCCCGCCATTAATCAGCTCTGCCGCGAAGCGCGCCGAGCAGCCGCGCAAATGCCCGCTGCGATCCCACACCGCCACGGCCGAACCGCTATGCTCTAAAAGCAGCTGCATGGCTTGGTCAGGCTTGGCTTGCCCCGCATCAAGCCTTGCATTGAGGATGGTTTGCTTCACATGCATAGGCGGCTCACGCAAGCCGCGCTCCCACAGGCTGACAGTGGATTGATCCACATGAAAATCTTGCGCCATGGCTTCTTGCTTCAGCCCGTGCACCAGCCGGTAATCACGGCATTCAGCGGCCCAGTCGAGATCGTTGAAATGCTTCATCTGATTTTCCCTCACCGCAAGTCTAGCCCTAAGCGCAGACACAAAAAAGCCCAGCGAAGACCGCCGGGCTTTTGAATTTCTTCTATTGCGCTTGGCCTTAGCTGGCGCGGGCCTGCCGCTTGCGTTCATGCGGATCGAGGAAGCGCTTGCGCAGTCGGATCGCATTTGGCGTCACTTCTACCAGCTCGTCATCATCGATATAGGCAATCGCCTGTTCAAGCGAGAGCGTCACATGCGGGGTCAAACGCACCGCATCATCCGAGCCCGAAGCGCGAACATTGGTCAGCTTTTTGCCCTTCAGCGGGTTCACCTCTAGGTCGTTATCGCGGCTATGCTCGCCGATGATCATGCCCTGATAGACCGGCTCTTGCGCCGGGATGAACATTTTGCCGCGATCTTCCAGGTTCCACAGCGCATAGGCCACCGAAGTGCCGTTTTCCATGGAGATCAGAACCCCCGCGCGACGACCCGGGATCGCGCCTTTATGCGGTGCCCAGTCATGGAACACACGGTTCAGAACACCAGTACCGCGCGTGTCGGTCAGGAATTCCCCGTGATAGCCGATCAGGCCGCGAGACGGCACATGAGCGATGATCCGGGTTTTGCCGGCATTCTGACGCATCTCTACCAGATCGCCTTTGCGCGCGCCGGTGAGTTTCTCGATTACCGCGCCGGAATATTCATCATCCACATCAATGGTGACTTCTTCGACCGGCTCCAGGCGTTGGCCGTCCTCTTCGCGGAACAAAACCTGCGGGCGGCTGATCGACAGCTCAAAGCCTTCGCGGCGCATGTTTTCAATCAAAACGCCCATCTGCAATTCGCCGCGCCCAGCAACCTCAAAGGCTTCGCCGCCTGTCGTGTCAGAGATACGGATCGCCACATTGGACTCCGCCTCTTTCATCAGACGGTCGCGGATCACTCGGCTTTGCACCTTATCGCCATCGCGGCCTGCAAGCGGGCTATCATTGATGCCGAAAGTTACGGTGATGGTGGGCGGATCGATCGGCTGCGCGGGGAGGGGCTCCGTCACCGCAGGGTCAACAAGGCTGTCGGCCACGGTGGCTTTGGTCATGCCGGCTAGGCTGACGATATCGCCTGCTTCGGCTAGGTCAATCGGCTGCTGCGCCAGACCACGGAAGGCCATGATTTTGGTCACCCGGAATTGTTCGATCCGCTCGCCATCACGGCTCAGCGCGTTCAGAGTGGTGCCAGCTTTCAGCGTGCCGCTTTCGACACGACCGGTGAGCATACGCCCAATGAAGGGGTCAGAGCCCAGGGTGGTTGCCAGCATGCGGAAAGGTTCGTCCTGATGCGCCAGCTGCTTGGGCGCGGGAACGTGCTCGACCACCAGATTGAACAGAGCCGACAGATCCTCGCGCGGGCCCTCTAGGCTGTCATCGCACCAGCCATTACGGCCAGAGGCGTAAAGCGACGGGAAGTCCAGCTGATCATCATCCGCATCAAGCGAGGCGAACAGATCAAACACCTCATCCAGCGCGCGATCCGGCTCGGCATCCGGCTTATCGACCTTGTTCAGCACAACGATGGGGCGCAGCCCCAAGGCCAGAGCCTTAGACGTCACAAATTTGGTTTGCGGCATCGGGCCTTCGGCGGCGTCAACCAGCAGAACAACGCCGTCGACCATGCTAAGAATACGCTCTACCTCGCCACCGAAATCCGCGTGGCCAGGGGTGTCGACGATATTGATGCGGGTGCCGTTCCATTCCACGCTGGTCGCTTTGGCCAGAATGGTAATGCCGCGTTCGCGTTCCAGATCGTTGCTATCCATGGCCCGTTCGGCCACAGCTTGGTTTTCCCGGAACGCACCGGATTGTTTCAGCAACTCGTCCACCAGCGTAGTCTTACCATGGTCGACGTGAGCGATGATGGCGATATTACGCAGATCCATCACATGGGTCCTCTTTAAAAGTCTCGCGCGGCCTATCCTGCTGCGCTGCCGAAAGCTAGAGGAAAACTGGCATCAAAGGGGCGAGAAATTGGAAATTGCCTAGGCAAAAGCAAACAGGCTGCCCAAAATGGACAGCCTGCCTGAAATTCTGAAGCGTTGCGACTTAGGCGCGTGCTTTGCGGCGCAGAGCCACCAGACCTGCGATTGCAGCTGCGGCCAGCGGTGCAGTTGCCGGAAGCGGAACCGGAGCAGCAACAGAAGCCGAACCGCGAGAGTTGTTAACTTGCTTTTGGTCGAATGCGTTTTCGTAGAACGCACTGAAATTACCCGCGCTCAGAACGCTCAGATCCGAGTTGTTGAGTGCAAGGTTATAGCCAAAGGCCGGAGTTGCGCCATCCACAGTGGTGCTCGACTCGCCGTTCAATGACAGTGCGTAAGGCTGGAAAGAGCCGAAATTCGTCACAGACAATGCCACGGAGTCGTAGGTGATGGTGGAAGTGGTGCCTTCGGTGATGCCAGCAATGCTTACGCTGAAGGAAGACAAAGCGACCGACTGGAAGCCCATGCCGATAGACAGATCATCAGTGTCAAAGCTGAAAGAGATGGTCGCGGTGCCAGCTGCGTCGCCAGCAGATGTGGTGAAGATCGCATTGCCAACGCCAGCAGTGCTGTCGCTGTTGTAGGTCAGATCTGCAGTGAAGTTGTAGGTAGCGGTTGCTGCCTGAGCGGCGGACAACGCCAGAATAGATACGGCAGAAGCCAGTACGATAGATTTCATCGGAGATACTCACAAATTAGGTTAGTCTTTCTGAGCTTATTGCGAGTAAATCTGCATCGCTCAATGCCTCGGTAAAGATTTAGTTAATAAATTTAAGGGTATTCACAACAAAACCATTTTATTACTTAGGACCGTTTCCGTCTTGGAACCAAATTGCCCCAAAAAATTGCGCATTATATGCGAATTTTACGTGTTTTATGCGGAAATGCACTACTAGATGCGGATATGCCGTTTGCAGGATCAGAACGCAATATAGCGATCTCTGCGGTGATTAAAAGCGATGACGCCGTTCAGGATAAGCGCCCCAAGCGTTGAAAAAGCGACGATTTTGGCATCAAATAACATAAGCGCAATGGCAAAAATAATTGAATCGGTGATCAGCTGCACATAGCCCGCGCGAAAGCCAAACCGGTCTTGGATAATCAAGGCGAGGACACCCAATCCACCCAAACTGCTGCGATGCCGAAAAACGGCCAATAGACCCAGCCCGGTTGTTACGCCGAAGAGCAGGGCCCCCAGAAATGGGTTGAGCCGTGCGATTTCCAATCCCAAGGGAAATGCGTCGGTGGTGAAGGATACTAAGCCAACGCAAATCAACGACTTGATCGTGAATTCGAGGCCAAGTTTGCGATAGGCCAGCCAGTAGAACGGCAGATTGATCACGAAAAAGACCGTGCCAAAGGACCAACCGGTCAAATAGGCGATGATCAGCGCCAGCCCGGCAGTTTGGCCGGTCAGCAACCCTAAAAAAGTGAGCAATTGAAGCCCGAGACTGGCCAGAATGATCCCAATGGCCAGCCCCTGAAGGTCTTCGATCCAGCTATGGGGAACGGTTGCCCGTTCCGTGCCTTGATCTGGCATAATTTACCTAATTCAGCCCTTTACAGGATGAAGTTAAGCTTTGCCCAGCTGGCCTTCCAAGGCTTTGTTGAGATTTTCATCGACTTTCTCAAGGAAGCCCATAGTGGTGAGCCATTTTTGATCAGGTCCAACCAGCAATGCCAAATCCTTGGTCATAAAGCCGGACTCAACCGTGGCGACGATGACCTTTTCCAAGGTTTCCGCAAAGACACGAAGCTGATCATTGCCATCGAGTTTGGCGCGATGCTTCAGCCCACCGGTCCAGGCATAGATCGAGGCAATGGAGTTGGTCGAGGTCTGCTTACCCGCCTGATGCTGGCGGTAATGGCGGGTCACGGTGCCATGGGCTGCTTCGGCTTCAACGATTTTGCCATCGGGGGTCATGAGCTGCGAGGTCATCAGACCCAGCGACCCAAAGCCCTGCGCCACCGTATCGGACTGCACATCGCCGTCATAGTTTTTACAGGCCCAAACGAAACCGCCATTCCATTTCATGCAGCAGGCCACCATGTCATCGATCAGGCGGTGCTGATAATGGATGCCTTTGGCTTCGAAACGTTCGGCGAATTCCGCATCAAACACTTCTTGGAATAGCTCCAGGAAGCGGCCATCATATTGTTTTAGAATGGTGTTTTTGGTGGACAGGAATACTGGCCAACCAAGATTAAGGCCGTAATTGAACGAGGCGCGGGCGAAATCACGGATCGAGTCGTCCAGGTTATACATGGCCTGGAACACGCCCGCGCTTGGCGCGACATAAACTTCGCGCTCATCCACTGTGCCGTCTTCGCCTTCAAATTTCATCGTCAGGCGACCCGGTCCGGGGAATTTCATATCGGTCGCTTTATATTGGTCGCCGAATGCATGGCGGCCAATCACGATGGGCTGAGTCCAGCCCGGCACCAAGCGCGGCACATTGCGGCAAATGATCGGCTGACGGAACACAACCCCGCCCAAAATATTGCGGATCGTGCCATTCGGGCTGCGCCACATTTTCTTGAGGCCGAATTCTTCTACCCGGGCTTCATCCGGGGTGATGGTGGCGCATTTTACCGCAACCCCGATCTCTTTGGTTTTTTCTGCCGCATCAATGGTGATCTGGTCTTCGGTGCGGTCGCGTTCTTCGATCCCCAGATCATAATAAAGCAGGTCAAGATCCAGATAGGGCAGGATCAGCTTTTCTTTGATAAAGGCCCAGATGATCCGGGTCATTTCATCGCCGTCCATTTCGACGATGGGGTTCTCCACTTTGATTTTGCTCATGAAACCGGTCCTTTGCAATGTTGGGCTGAGGATGAGAGCAGCCCGGCGATACAATGTTTTCACCCAAATAGCCATACCCTGCATACAGTTGTATACCGATTTGCCGCAGATTCAGGCCCTTTGGGGCAAGTTATGGGCAATGGGTCGAAACTTTGTGAAGAAATCCCTGCGGCAATACTGCAAAAACATGGGGGAATTCATGCTATTGCCTCTGAGTTAAGCCTTGGGCAAAGTCGGTTCAGGTTGGAGGAGCAGGCATGAAACGTATAGCAATTTTCTGCGACGGCACTTGGAATAAGCGCGAGGGGCAGATCAGAACCAATATTGTTCGGATGTGGGAATCTTTGGCCCGCAGCGATGGCGAAAATGATCAGATCACGATTTATATTCCAGGGGTGGGCCTGACCGACCACGAAGATGAGGCGGTCATTGGCCATGCGGGGGATAATCCTGCGAAATTGGGTAAGACAGAGCTGAACAGCCTTGAAGAAGCCTCGCTCAAATTTGGCGGCGGCGCTTTCGGTTGGGGGCTCGATCGCAAGGTTCTGATCGCTTATAAATTCCTGGCGCAGAATTATGAGGCTGGAGACCAAGTTTACGTCTTTGGCTTTTCCCGTGGGGCCTATACGGCGCGGTCGCTTTTGGGGCTGGTGCGGAATTGTGGTCTGCCGCGCGATTGCGATGATGACACGCTGTCATTGGCCATGGCGCTTTATCGTAGCGACCATCCCGATTATGCGCCCAATACGGATAAAATGCGCAAAATCCGCGCTTGGCTGTCGCCACGGGTCAGCACTGATGCCAAAGATCAGGCGCAGCGCCCGGCGAATTCCATGTGCCAGCCGATGAATATTGCCTATTTGGGGGTTTGCGACACGGTTGGTGCGCTTGGCGTTCCGGCGGCTTTGGACAACCTCGCGGCGTTTTTCAACCGCAAATACCGGTTTCATGATACGAAACTCTCTGGGATGATCCATTCGGCGCGGCAAGTCGTGTCGATTGATGACCGCCGGGTGACCTATGAGCCAAGCCTGTTTGACCAAGGCAAGTTGCAAGAGCTCAATGACATATCCGTGGCCGAAGAAGATCCTTTCCAGCAGATGTGGTTTCCCGGCACCCATGGTTGCGTGGGCGGCGGCATGCCTGAGGATGAGCGCGGGATCTGCAACGCTTCGCTGCAATGGATGGTGGCAGGTGCCGAGGCGCAGGGACTTGTTTTCGATCAGGAAAAATTGGCAGCTTATGCCGATACGGAGGCCATTGGGCCGCTTACTTCAACGGCGCATAAGCCGGGCTTTGCCGATAAGCTGACCCTGAAGCTCTTTCCCAGCTGGTGGCGCCCGGAAATCCCGGCGGCGGATGCGACCTCGGATCTGGTGGAGGCGCGGTGGAAAGCCTTGCCGAAATATCGCCCCGAACCAATCGCGGAGCGGGCGAAAGCCCTGGGCTGGTAGAGTCAGCTTTGCCGGGCAAAGAAATTTGCGATCTTTGCCCGCGCGAATTCCCAAAGCTTCGGTGCGCCGCCTTTGATGGCGGGCGCAACCCGTGCTTCGATTTTCGCCATATCCACATTGAATTCGGCCCAAGAGCCACCGCCAGAGGCAATATTCAGCATGGGCGGCTGAAACCGATCCAAGGCACGGGCAAAGCGGGCATCAGCGCTTTGCCCAGCTTCGAATTCATCCCATAGCGCGCGTAGCTTAGTGCCTTGATCTTCGGGCAAAATTCCAAAAATCCGGTCAGCGGCGGCAAGCTCTGCGGCTTCTTTTGCTGCGTGATCCACCACCCCATGGATCGGCACATCGCCTGCATCCACTTCGACCAAATCATGCAAGATCAGCATTTGCACCACGCGGGTTTTGTCCACGGGTTCATCGGCATATTCCGCCAAAACCAGCGCGAAAAGCGCCAGATGCCAGCTATGTTCCGCACTATTTTCGGGGCGGGAATTATCGGCCAATGGCGTTGCGCGATTGACCGATTTCAGTTTGTCCGCTTCCAGCAGAAAAGCCAGCTGGGCGTCCAGGCGGGTCACCTTGTCGTCTCGGTCAACCGCCGTTTCACATAAGTGGTCACATGCTCATTAAGCGTGTCCATATGCGGATCTTCGTAGAAATGGCCTGCGCCTTCCACCTCTGTATGGGTGATGGTGATGCCTTTTTGCTCATGCAGCTTTTTCACCAAACCTTGGGTGTCCATCGGCGGCGCAACCCGGTCGGCGGTGCCATTGATGATCAGGCCCGATGATGGGCATGGCGCCAAGAAGGAGAAATCATACATATTCGCCGGGGGCGAAACGCTGATAAATCCGGTGATTTCCGGGCGGCGCATCAAAAGCTGCATGCCGATCCAGGCACCAAAGCTGAAACCAGCGACCCAGCAATGCTTGGCGTTTTGGTTCATGCTTTGCAAATAATCCAAGGCCGAGGCTGCATCGGACAGCTCGCCCACGCCTTGGTCATATTCGCCTTGGCTTCGACCAACGCCGCGGAAGTTAAACCGCAGCACCGTAAAGCCCATGTTAAAGAAGGTGTAGTGCAGATTATACACCACACGGTTATTCATCGTGCCTCCGAATTGCGGATGCGGATGCAAAATAATTGCAATCGGGGCGTCTTTGATCTTTTGCGGGTGGTAGCGCCCTTCAAGGCGTCCTTCGGGTCCGGGGAAAATGACCTCTGGCATAGGCGGCGTCGTCTCTCTGGTGGCCCGCTCTGATTGCTTGACGCAGAATGGCGGTGTCCTTAGAAGCTTTCTAAACGCGGAATATCCACGTCTGCATCGCATGGCAGGTATACATCCGCGGCCAAAGGGTCAATGGCTGAGCGGGTGCCGAAATGAAACTAAGTACAAAAGGCCGCTATGCAATGGTCGCATTGACGGATTTGGCGCTCGAAGCAGAGGGCGGAACCGTGTCTTTGAGCGATATTGCAAAGCGTCAGAACATTTCAGTGGCCTATCTAGAGCAGCTTTTCGTGAAACTGCGCCGCGCCAAGCTGGTCGAATCGGTGCGCGGGCCGGGGGGCGGCTATCGCTTGGCCAAATCGCCGTCTGATATTCGTGTGGCAGATGTGCTTGCCGCGGTGGATGAAACCATCAATGCGCTGCATAAGGGCGCGGCGGCCTCAGGGGCTATGTCTGGGACGCGGGCGCAGTCGCTGAATAACCGGCTATGGGAGGGGTTTTCCGCCCATGTCTATGTCTATCTGCATCAGGCGCGGCTGTCGGATGTGATCGGCAATGAGTTGGCCCCATGCCCGGCGGTGCCGTCGATTTTCTCCATTGTGGATGATTAATGCCTGACCGTCTTTATTTGGACTGGAACGCCTCGGCGCCGTTGCGGCCTGAGGCGCGGGACGCGATGATTGCGGCTTTGGACCTGACCGGCAATCCGTCATCGGTGCATGCGGAAGGGCGGGCGGTGAAATCCGTGGTGGAAAAGGCGCGGGGCCAGATTGCCGAGGCTGTGGGCGCGCTGGCCTCGGATATTGTGTTCACCTCTGGTGCGACCGAAGCTGCGGCTTTGGCCATGGCCGGGCGCGGGCTTTCCGGCGGGGCGGTAGAACATGACGCTGTCTATTCCTGGCTGGGCGATGAATTGCCCACAGATCAAAATGGTCAAGTGGCGATCAGCGATCCCGCGACAAGCACGCTGCAAGCTGCCAATAGCGAAACCGGTATTTTGCAGGATTTGCCCGACGGTTTGGCGCTGAGCGATCTGACCCAGGCCTTTGGTAAGGTTCCTTTCGCTTTCGACTGGTCGGGTATCCAAATGGGGCTGATCTCGGCGCATAAGATCGGCGGCCCCAAGGGCATCGGGGCGTTGATCCTAAAACGCGGCCTCGATATCCCGGCGCAAATCAAAGGCGGCGGTCAGGAAATGGGCCGGCGTTCTGGCACGGAAAATGTTGCAGCCATTGCGGGATTCGGCGCCGCTGCCGCTGCGGCAGTCCGAGATTTGGCCAATGGCACCTGGGACCGGGTTTTTGAAATTAGAGAAATTCTAGAAAATGCGCTGGTATCTTCAGCAACAGAGACTATTTTAGTCGGGAAATCGGTCAATCGCCTTCCGAATACGACATGTGTGTGTGTTCCGGGTTGGAAAGGCGAGACTCAAGTGATGCAAATGGACTTGGCGGGGGTCGCGATCTCTGCTGGCAGTGCTTGCTCTTCGGGGAAGGTCAAGCAAAGCCGCGTTTTGCGGGCGATGGGCTTTGACGAGCGCGCCGCTTCAAGTGCCATCCGCGTCTCTATCGGGCCGGATACGACCAAGGACCAGGTGGAGCGTTTCGCGCAGACCTGGGAGAAACATCATCGCCGCTTTGTCGAGCGTGCGGGTTAAAGGGAAACGCCGGGGCCAATGCGGCACCGCTAGAGGGAATAGGGGCTATGTCTGCTATGGACACTACCACCGAGGTTGAAGTTCGCGAGGGCGTGGATCGTGAGACCGTTGAAGCGGTCCAGAACATGGGCACCTATAAATATGGCTGGGAAACCGAGATCGAGATGGAATACGCCCCCAAAGGCGTGAACCCCGATATCGTCCGGCTGATTTCCGAAAAGAATGACGAGCCCGAATGGATGACCGAATGGCGTCTAAGCGCGTTTGAGCGTTGGACCCAGATGGAAGAACCGACTTGGGCTATGGTCGATTATCCGAAAATCGACTACCAAGAGCAGTATTACTACGCTCGCCCGAAAAGCATGACGGAAAAGCCGAAATCGCTGGAAGAGGTCGATCCCAAGCTTTTGGCCACTTACGAAAAGCTTGGTATTCCGCTGAAAGAGCAGATGATCCTAGCCGGTGTCGAAGGCGCGGAAGATATGCCAGCGGAAGGCCGCAAAGTTGCGGTGGATGCGGTGTTTGACTCCGTTTCCGTGGGCACGACCTTCCAAAAAGAGCTGGAGCAGGCCGGAGTTATTTTCTGCTCGATCTCGGAAGCGATCAAAAACCATCCCGATCTGGTAAAGAAATATCTCGGCTCGGTTGTGCCGGTCACCGACAATTATTTCGCTACGCTGAATTCGGCTGTCTTCTCTGACGGCTCTTTCGTCTATATCCCGCCGGGTGTGCGCTGCCCCATGGAGCTGTCCACCTATTTCCGGATCAATGCGGAAAATACCGGCCAGTTTGAGCGCACGCTGATCATTGCGGATAAGGGATCATATGTGAGCTATCTCGAAGGCTGTACCGCGCCGCAGCGTGACACGGCTCAGCTACATGCCGCAGTGGTGGAAATCATCATCGAGGAAGATGCAGAGGTGAAATATTCCACCGTGCAAAACTGGTTCCCCGGCGATGAAGAAGGCAAAGGCGGGATCTATAACTTTGTGACCAAGCGCGCTGATTGCCGGGGTGATCGGTCCAAGGTGATGTGGACCCAAGTGGAAACCGGCTCTGCTGTGACCTGGAAATACCCGTCTTGCATCCTGCGCGGTGAAGAAAGCCAGGGCGAATTCTATTCTATCGCCATCGCTAATAACTATCAGCAGGCTGATACGGGCACAAAGATGGTGCATTTGGGCAAGAACACCAAATCGCGCATCGTGTCTAAGGGGATCAGCGCGGGTAAGGCGCAAAATACCTATCGGGGCCTCGTGTCGATGCATCCGAAAGCCAAGGAAAGCCGCAACTACACCCAATGCGATAGTCTTTTGATTGGCGATCAATGCGGCGCCCATACGGTGCCTTATATCGAGGTGAAGAATAATTCGAGCCGCGTGGAGCATGAGGCGACAACCTCGAAAGTCGATGATGATCAGCTTTTCTATTGTCGTCAGCGCGGCATGGATGAGGAAGAGGCCGTAGCTTTGGTGGTCAATGGCTTCTGTAAAGAAGTGCTGCAAGCTCTGCCCATGGAATTTGCCATGGAAGCGCAGCAGCTGGTGGCGATTTCCCTCGAAGGGTCTGTAGGGTAAGGCAAACGGGCGCGGGATCGGTTTTCTGCGCCCAATGCTAGACTACAGGGAGAGAGATCATGAATTTTCGTTGGCTGCTAACTCCAGGTGAACCGCGTCTGCCTTGGATCGCGATGACTGTCTTGATGACCTTCATCTTGATGTATGTGACCCGTCCTTTCTGGATGGCAGGTGGGCCGATCGTGGCGGCCATGGCGGCGATGTTTGCTGTCGCGGCCTCGGCGGTGACCTCTAAGATGATCCTAGAGAAACGGAAATGAGTATGGCCCCCGGCGGTGTGACAGCCGCGCCCCCACCAAAACCGGCAAGCGCCTATCTGCGCCAGATCCTGGATCTGCCGCGGCGGCCGCGTATCGCCGATGTGGGGGCTAATCCTCTGTCACCGCCGCCTTACGCCAAGCTGCTCACCTGGTGCGACTGCGATCTTTGGGGATTTGAGCCGCAAAAAGAGGCTTTTGAAAAGCTGCTGAAAGAGGCTGCGCCAAACCAGCATTATTTCAACCATGCGGTTGCGGATGGCAAAGAGCATATTTTCTATGAGGCACCGAATGGGGCTTTCTCTTCGCTCTTTCCAGCTTTTGTGCCGGGGTTCAAACTGCTGGATGCTTTTCCGCGCGCGTATCAAGGCGTGACGGAGCATCGGCTCACCACAGTGGCGCTAGATAGTCTGCAAGACCTCCCAAAGCTCGATCTGTTGAAAATCGATATTCAGGGCGGCGAAAATCTGGTTTTTCTGGGCGGGGCGCAAAAACTGTCTGACGCGGTTTGTGTCATTCCCGAAATGCGTTTCTTGCGACTTTACCAAGGCGAGCCGATGCTCGCGGGCACGGATGCGCTTTTGTCGGATATGGGATTTATGCTGCATAAATTCCTGCATCAAAAATCCATGGATATCGGTTCTAGCCAAAAATCGCAGGTGGCGCGCAAAGCCATTGCCTCGCAGCTGGTGGATGGGGACGCGGTCTATATCCGCGATATCACCGACCCGGATGCGCTGAGTTCTGAGCAATGGAAATTTCTGGCGCTATTCGCGGATGGGGTCTTTGGCAGTTTTGATCTGGTCTTGCATGCGCTTGATGTGCTGGCCGAGCGACACGAAATCCCGTCAGATGCGGCCAGCCAGTATTTAGCGAAACTGCCGAAAAAATACCATAAGGAGGCTGCGGATGCTTAATGATCCTGCCTTAGCGCCATTATTGCCGGGCTTAGGGGTCTTTGTGGGCGTGGCGATCACAATGGGGCTGCGCAAACGTGCCGGGCGGACCGAAGGCCTGGTCAAAGGCTCTGTCTTGGCCACGGCTCTTATCGCGGCCTTTATGACCATGGCGGTGATCAGCGCCTTCAAAGCGGCGGGGATCTGAGCATGGTCAATCCATGGAGCAAGAAAAGCGATGCTGCCGGAGTCGGGACAGGGGGCGCGATGGGTCGCTCAATGATCGTCACGACCACGCCCAGCATCGAGGGCCGCAGCATCAGCGCTTATCACGGTATTGTGGTGGGCGAGGCGATTTTGGGCGCCAATGTTTTCCGCGATATGTTTGCGGGTATCACCGATATTATTGGCGGGCGCTCGTCTGCTTATGAGAAATCCCTGGCCGAGGCACGTGCCACCGCCATCGGAGAAATGGAAGATCGCGCCACCGCCATGGGCGGCAATGCCGTGGTGGGGGTCGATCTAGATTACGAAGTCATCAATAACATGCTGATGGTGTCCGCCTCTGGCACCGCTGTGACCGTCAGCTGAGCGAAGGAAAAGGGTACGTCTTATGCTTGAGATCAAGAACCTGCACGTTAAGCTGGAAGAAGAAGAGAAGGTGATCCTCAAAGGCTTGGATCTGACCGTGGAAGCGGGGCAGGTGCATGCGATCATGGGGCCGAACGGGTCGGGCAAATCGACCATGTCCTATGTTCTGTCCGGTCGCGATGGCTATGAGGTCACGGATGGGTCCGCCAAGCTGAACGGCCAAGAATTGCTGGATATGGAAGCCGAAGAGCGCGCGGCAGCGGGTCTTTTCCTGGCCTTCCAATATCCGGTTGAGATCCCCGGCGTGGGCAATATGACCTTCCTGCGCACGGCTGTGAATGCTCAGAAAAAGGCCCGTGGCGAAGAGGAACTCTCGGCCGCGGATTTCCTGAAACTGGTGCGCGCCAAAGCAAAAACCCTGAAAATCGACGCGGATATGCTGAAGCGTCCGGTCAATGTGGGCTTTTCCGGCGGCGAGAAAAAGCGCAACGAAATCCTGCAAATGGCGATGCTAGAGCCGAAAATGTGCATCCTGGACGAAACCGATTCCGGTCTTGATGTGGATGCGATGAAGCTGGTCTCTGAGGGCGTGAATGCGCTGCGGGACGAAGGCCGCTCTTTCCTGGTGATCACCCACTACCAGCGTCTGTTGGATCACATCAAACCGGATGTGGTGCATATCATGGCCAATGGTCGGATCATCAAAACCGGTGGCCCCGAGCTGGCGCTTGAAGTCGAAAATAATGGTTATGCCGATATTCTGTCGGAGGTTGCATAATGGCTCTGCCACAAGCTGTTGAAGACGCAACTGAGGCGCGTTTGGCGACACTGAGCCTGCCGCAAGGTGGATGGAGCGCGTCTCTGCGCGAAGACGCTTTGGGTCGGTTGCGCGCTATGGGTCTGCCGGGTCGCCGTGATGAATATTGGAAATATACCCGCCCCGAAAGCCTGATCTCGGCGGAGGCGCCGAAAGCCGCCGTTTTCGAAGTGCAAGAGGTCGGCATTTTTGACGAGGTGGATCGGCTGAAGCTGGTTTTCGTCGATGGGGTGTTTGATCCGGAGAAATCCGATGATATGGCGCTTGAAGGCATCACCATCGAGCGTTTGGCCGAGGCTGGCAAAGCAGATATCCATTGGGCCAAAGATCTTTACGGTGTTCTAGAAACCCGTGGTCAAAGCCCGGTGAAACGTCCTTTGGCGACGCTGAACACGGCTTTTGCCACTGATGGCGTGTTGATCCATGTGACCGGCAAAGCGTCCAAACCTGTATCGCTGACCTATTACCACCAGGATGAGAACTCCGACGCGATGTTGCATCATGTGATCAAGGTCGATGCAGGGGCAGAGCTGACGCTTTTGGAAAACGGCCCGGCAGCGGCGCGGTTTAACAAAGTGATGGAAGTGGATGTGGCCGATACGGGTGTCTTCCACCATGTGCGCGCCCAAGGCCGCGATCACGAACGTCGGGCCGCGACCCATATCTTTGGACGGCTGGGCACGGAAAGCGTGTTCAAATCCTTTACTCTGACCGCAAATGGCGTGATGACCCGCAATGAATGCGTGTTGGAGCTGACCGGCGATGGTGCGGTGGCTCATGTGGCTGGTGCAGCTGTGGGTGATGGTGATTTCCATCATGATGACACGGTGTTTGTCACCCATGATGCGGTGAATTGCGAAAGCCGTCAGGTGTTCAAGAAAGTTCTGCGCAATGGAGCAACCGGGGTGTTCCAGGGCAAGATCTTGGTAAAACAGGGGGCGCAGAAAACCGACGGTTATCAGATCAGCCAATCGCTGCTGCTTGATGATGACAGCCAGTTCTTGGCCAAGCCCGAATTGGAAATCTATGCCGATGATGTGGCCTGTTCCCATGGCTCCACCTCTGGTGCGATTGACGAAACGGCTTTGTTCTATCTGCGCTCGCGCGGTGTGCCTGAGGGCCCGGCGCAGGATCTTTTGACCCTGGCTTTCCTGGCCGAGGCGTTAGAGGAAATCGAAGATGCAGATCTGGCCGAAATCATTCGCGCGCGTCTAGAAGCCTGGCTGACCCGACGGCGCGCCTAATGTCCGTTACGCTGGATATTTTGGCCAGTTATAAGGCGCCGCGTCGTGTTATGCGGCGGCTTTTGGCCGAAGGGCAACGCGAAGACCGGGCGCTGGTCATCTTGATGGTGGCTTGTGGTCTGATCTTTGTGTCCCAATGGCCGTGTTTGGCGCGGCTTGCCTTTCTCTATCCCGACGTCCCGCTTCAGGCGCGGATTGGTGCGGCTCTGTTTGCTTGGGGCTGTTTAGCGCCAATCTTGATGTATTGCTTGGCCGCTATCAGCCATATCATCGCTCTGATCTGTGGCGGTAAAGGCAGCTGGTTTAGTGCGCGGCTGGCACTATTTTGGTCGCTGCTTTGCGTCGCGCCGCTTTGGCTTTTGCATGGGCTGGGCGCGGGTTTTATCGGGGCGAGTCTCGGGCTGTCGGTTCTGGGCTTTATCATTTTCGTGCTGACCCTGGCGATTTGGGGGGCAAGCCTTTATGAGGCGGAGCAGACCCAAGAGGCGCAAACCGCGCCCGGAGATCTTGCCGTTTAAAGGACCCGCTATGGCTTCGGACCCGCTCGAATTCACTCTTCCATCTGTGCTGAGCCATGTGTGGCAAACGCTGAAATCCCCGCGGGATATGGCGAAACGGATCATGACAATCGATCTGCCGACCCCGGTTTTGTGGGAATTGGTGACCGCGATTGTTCTGGTTTCCGTGATCATGGGGCAGTTGGGCACTTTGGCCATCGCCCCGGATCTGGCACAAATCGACGATTATTTCCTGGCTAATCCGCTAGTTATGGCGGTGCTGCAGCTGGCATTGGTGGTCTTCACCGTCTTTGCGACCTTTTTCATTGGTCGGATTTTCGGCGGCAAGGGCCAGCTGCGCGACAGCCTGCTGCTGCTCACCTGGCTGCAATTGGTCATGATGTGCCTGCAAGTTGTGCAGACGGTCTTATTGATTGTCGCGCCGGGGCTGGGGCAGCTTGCAACCGTGTTTGGGCTGTTCTTATTTCTGTGGCTCTACACGATATTCACGGCGGAAATGCATGGCTTCAAATCCGTGCCAGCGGTGTTTGTGATGATCTTGGTATCGGCCTTTGGCATTAGCTTTGTGCTGACATTGATTTTAACGGCGCTTGGCGTCTCGGTGACAGGAGCAGTACATGTTTGACATCGATAAGATCCGTAGCGATTTCCCAATCCTTGCACGGGAAATCCATGGCAAGCCGCTGGTTTATCTGGATAATGGGGCTTCCGCTCAGAAGCCGAAAGTGGTGATTGATGCGATCAATCAGGCCTATTCCCAAGAATATGCAAATGTGCATCGCGGCCTGCATTTCCTGTCCAATCTCGCGACAGAAAAATATGAGGCCGTGCGGGGCATCATAGCGCGTTTTCTCAATGCGGCGGATGAAAAGGAAATCGTCCTGAATTCCGGTGCCACAGAGGGGATTAACACGGTGGCTTATGGCTGGGCGATGCCGCAGCTTGAGGCTGGCGATGAAATCGTTCTGTCGGTGATGGAGCATCACGCGAATATCGTCCCCTGGCATTTCCTGAGGGAGCGCCAAGGCGTTGTGCTGAAATGGGTTGATGTGGATGCGGTGGGCGCCTTGGATCCGCAGAAGGTCATCGACGCCATTGGGCCAAAGACCAAACTGGTAGCGATTACCCATCTTTCCAATGTGTTAGGCACCAAAGTTGATGTAAAAACTATCTGTGCCGCGGCGCGGGAAAAGGGTGTGCCGGTGCTGGTGGATGGCAGCCAAGGCTCGGTGCATATGCCGGTCGATGTGCAAGATATCGGCTGTGATTTCTACGCGATTACTGGTCACAAACTCTATGGCCCGTCGGGTTCTGGCGCGATTTATATACGCGCGGAGCGTCAGGCAGAGATGCGCCCCTTCCTGGGCGGAGGCGATATGATCCGCGAAGTGACCCGCGATGTGGTGACTTATGCGGATCCGCCAATGAAATTCGAAGCGGGCACGCCCGGCATTGTGCAGACCATCGGCCTTGGGGTTGCGCTGGACTATCTGATGGAGCTGGGGATGGATAATGTCGCGGCCCATGAGGAGCAGCTTAGCCGCTATGCCCAGGCGAAACTCGCCGGGCTGAATTGGCTGAATGTTCAGGGGCAGACTGCGGATAAGGCGGCGATCTTCAGCTTTACCCTAGAAGGCGCGGCCCATGCGCATGACATCTCGACCGTGCTGGATCGCAAGGGCGTGGCCGTAAGGGCAGGGCATCACTGCGCCCAGCCTTTGATGCAGCATTTGGGGGTTCCGGCAACCTGTCGGGCGTCATTTGGGCTTTACAATACCGAAGCCGAAGTGGATAAGCTCGTGGACGCGCTGGAGCTCTGCCATGAGCTTTTCGCGTAAAACACCGGTTTAGCGATTGCGCGGTCCGCCGGGCTTTTCTATACCGCGCCTAGGCACCTGTAGCTCAGCTGGATAGAGCGCTGCCCTCCGAAGGCAGAGGCCAGAGGTTCGAATCCTCTCAGGTGCGCCATTGATCACCAAAAAAATGACCGCCCCGCCAGTGACTGGCAGGGGAGTGTTTTATTGTCTTTGAGCTCTTGGGGCTAAAGGCGGGTTGTCCAAACCTATTGCCGATAGTCGGAATGGCAGCTTTTGCAGGATTGGCCGATTTGCTGCATTGCTGTTTCTAGCTCGCTTTTACTCTCAATGGATCCCGCAAGCTTGCCGGCAAGCTTTTCTAAATCTCGGGCCTTTGCGGTGAAGTCCTCGAACTCGTCCCATATCACTGGCAGAGCTTCGGATTTTGGATCTGTGGCGGGGGTCTCGAAAAGCTCTGGGATTTTCTGCGCTTCGGCCGTTATCGCATTTAGCGCCTCATTGGCTAGGGACGCATCAAAGCCCGTTTGACCTTTGACCATCATGCCGAGGGTTTTCATGGCAGAGCCGATCTGCTTCATGCCCTCCATTCGCGCCAAAACATCCGCGTTCTTAACGCCGGAATGGGCGAATGCGGTTCCTGCGGTCAGTATTCCAATGATCACCAGCCGTTTCATTCCATTCCCTTTACTTAATGCCATTGGCCCGTTGAACTTCGCGCACATATGCCACGATCTGCATCACATCCTCTGGCGTAACCCCTTCCACCGGCGGCATATTGCCAAACTGCCAGTGATGCGCGCGCACACCATATTGGGCGGCTATCAGGAAGGCTCTATCACCGTGATGCGAGGGTTCATAAATCACATGTATAAGAGGCGGTCCCTGATCCGTGCCGCTGCCCGCCGCTCCATGACAGGCCGCGCAATTTTCGTCAAAAAGCGTCTGCCCTACCAAAGCCGTTGCGGATAAATCAGGCATTGTGATGCCCGGAGCTTCCGGTTCGGCCGGCTGCAACACTATTCCCAGCACCAAAGCGGCAGCCGTAACAGCGATGGCAGATAGAGTAAGGGGCTTCATAAATTTGGTCCTGGTTCTAGGTCTTCGCCAACGGGGTCCGAAGGGGGCTTTAATCGCCAAAGGGCTCTAGACCTGGAATCGGCAGGGCAGTGGTGGATTTGATTTCTTCCATAGACAGCAAGGCAGTCACATTGAAAATCCGCACCTCTCGGATCAAGGATTGATAGAACACATCATAAGCCCGGGCATTGGCTACGCGCACCTTTAGGATATAGTCGATTTCCCCGGCCAAGCGATGCGCCTCTAGCACTTCGGGGCGCTCTAACAGGGTTTGCAGGAATTTCTGCTGCCATTCTTTTTCATGCTCCGAGGTGCGGATCAGGACAAAGAAACAAGCCTCTAGCCCCAAAGCATCTGGGTTGAGCTGAACGGTTTCCGACTGGATGACCCCCGACTCTCGCAATTTGCGGATTCGGTTCCAAACCGGGGTTTTTGAGGCCCCAACCAAGCGCGCAATTTCGTCTAGGGACAGTCCAGCATCCTTTTGAAGGACGTCCAAAATTCTGCGATCTACCGCATCGAGTTGAATGCTTGTACTTGTCTCACTCATAACTTGGACCCTTATTCTGCACCTGCCTTAATGCAGGAATGATTTCCTTAGTTTCTACTGCATACTGCCATTATTTGGGATAATGTTCTATATTCTTTTGCAACATGCTAGTCAGGAGCTTCCTATGAGCCGCCGCTTCACTCCAAAGATTGTCACAGCCAACCATTTGTTGGAAGGCGACGTGATCTATCTGACCGCCGATGACCGCTGGAGCAGAGATCACCTGGATGCAGAGTTGATCGAAGACGAAGCCCATGCGGATATTCGCATGATTTTTGCCAGCCAGCAGCAAGAAACAGCTGTTGGGGTTTATTTGGCCGATGCCAAAGCCGGTCCGCAAGGCCCTGAGCCTGTTCATTTCCGTGAAGTTTTCCGGTCTAAGGGGCCGTCGAATTACAATCACGGTAAGCAAGAGAAAAGCGCGCTGAGCGCCTAAGCGACACGTCCTTCGCCATCCCAGCCAGGAGAAGCCAGATGTACACTTATAACGAGTTCGATGCGGCCTATGTCCGCCACCGGGTCGCGCAGTTCCGTAATCAGGTTGAGCGCCGGATTTCAGGCGCTTTGACCGAAGATGAATTCAAGCCGCTGCGCTTGATGAATGGTCTCTATTTGCAGCTTCATGCCTATATGCTGCGGGTGGCTATTCCTTATGGCACGCTGGACAGCGCGAAAATGGACAAGCTGGCGGATATCGCGGATCGCTGGGATCGCGGTTACGGCCATTTCACCACGCGCCAGAATATTCAATATAACTGGCCGAAACTGGATGACGTGCCGGATATGCTGGATGCATTGGCCGATGTGGGCATGCATGCGATCCAGACCTCGGGCAATACGATCCGCAATGTGACGGCGGATCATTTCGCTGGCGCCGCAGTGGACGAAGTGGCTGATCCACGCCCCTATGCTGAATTGCTGCGCCAATGGTCCACGGATCACCCGGAATTCCAATTCCTGCCGCGCAAATTCAAACTGGCCGTGACTGGTAGCCCGAATGACCGTGCTGTGGTCCGGGCGCATGATATCGGCCTGGAGCTGGTGAAAAACGAGGCTGGCGAGCTGGGCATGCGGGTCTTTGTGGGCGGCGGGCTGGGCCGTACCCCGATGATCGGCCAAGCCATTCGCGACTTCTTGCCGCTCGAAGACCTGCTGCCGTATTGCGAGGCGATTGTTGGCGTCTACAACACTTTGGGTCGCCGCGATAACAAATACAAAGCGCGGATCAAAATCACCGTGGCGGAAAATGGGCTAGAGGAATTCCGCAACCAGGTCGAAGCCCGTTTCGCCATTACACGGCAAGAATTCGGCGGCGCCGATCAGGAAAAACTGGCCGAAATCGCAACGCATTTTGCCCCCCCGGCATTCCGCAATGCACCGGAAGAGGCATTTGATGCGGCATATGAGGCGGATCCTGTTTTCCGCTCTTGGGCTGATACCAACCTGTCCGAGCATAAAGCGCCGGGCTATGCGATTGTGTCGATCTCGATCAAAGCCCATGGCGAAACACCGGGCGATGCCACAAGCGCGCAGATGCGTATCATGGCGGATCTGGCGCGTCGCTTTGGGCATGACGAGCTGCGTATCAGCCATGAGCAAAATGTTATCCTGCCCCATGTGCATAAATCCGATCTGCCCGCGCTTTATGCGGAGCTGAAAGCCGCAGGGCTTGGCACGGCCAATATCGGCCTGGCCTCGGATATCATCGCATGCCCCGGCATGGATTATTGCGCTTTGGCAACGGCTCGCTCGATCCCAGTGGCGCAATCCATCGCGACCCGGATCGAAGAGCTGAAAATCGAACATGAAGTCGGTGAGCTGAAGATCAAAATCTCGGGCTGCATCAATGCATGTGGCCACCATCATGTGGGTCATATTGGGATTTTGGGTCTCGATCGTGCTGGGGTGGAAAACTATCAAATCACTCTGGGCGGCGATGCGACCCAGGATGCGGCAATTGGCACCCGTACTGGGCCCGGCTTTGCCTATGATGAGATCCTGCCAGCGATAGAGCGCATCTTGACGGCCTATCTGGAAATCCGCGAAGAAGGCGAAAGTTTTATTGAGTGCTATCGTCGGCTTGGCATGGCGCCGTTCAAAACTGCTCTCTACGGCCAAGAGAAAGGCAGAGCCCGTGCTGCATAAGCCAGATTTATCCCCGGTGGCGGAACGTGTTCCGCTGCTTAATGAGCGTTATAAACACCATTCCGCCACTTCGGTTTTGGAACGTGCTCTGAGCGATTCCCAGGTTGGGCGCATCTCTTTGGTGTCGAGTTTTGGCGCGGAATCCGTGGTGCTGTTGCATATGGTTTCGGTGATGGAGCCGGATACTCCGGTTCTGTTCATCGATACCCGGCTGCTTTTTGAGGAAACCTTGGAGTATCAAAGCCAGGTTGCAGAAAAGCTGGGCCTGACCAATGTGCAGCGGATCCGCGTGCGCCATATGGATTTGGCCAGCGAAGACCCGGATGACACGCTGCATCAGCGCGATACAGATGCCTGCTGTGATCTGCGTAAAACCCGGCCGCTCGAAGACGCGCTCAGCAATTTCGACGCTTGGATCACGGGGCGAAAACGGTTCCAGGGCTCGACCCGTGCGGCGCTGGATTTCTTTGAGGCCGATGGCGATAGCCGGATCAAGGTCAATCCGCTGGCCCATTGGGCGCCGCAAGATGTGCAGGATTACATGGACAATAATGGCTTGCCGCGTCACCCGCTGGTGGCGAAAGGCTATCCCTCTATTGGCTGTGCGCCATGCACGTCGAAAGTGGCGCCTGGTGAAGATCCTAGATCTGGCCGCTGGCGCGGACAGGACAAAACTGAATGCGGTATTCATTTCATCAATGGTAAAATGGTGCGTGGCCCGATCGCATCCAATGAGGAGGACGCAGCATGAGCGTGATCGTCACCGATGAGGGCTTTGCCCCCGAAGATTTTGCTGGTCCGTTTTTGCCGTTGGATGTTCTGGGCGAAGGTGCCGTTGCTGTTGATGTGCCAAGCGATGCCGACCCGGCCACGCTGGATGGCAAGCTTGACGCTTTGCAAATGATCCGCATCGATTTTCCCAGCTTTGCTGATGGCCGTGGCTTTACTATTGCGCGTCAGCTGCGCCGTATGGGATTTGCTGGGCGCTTGCGGGCGCGCGGCCATGTGATCGCGGATCAATATGCTATGGCGCGGCGCTGTGGCTTTGATGAGGTCGAGATCAATGACGATCTGGCCGCCCGTCAACCGGCAGAGCAATGGCAATTCCGCGCCGATTGGCAAGACTTCGACCACCAGGCACGGCTTAAAGCCTGACCCAGATCAAACAAACCTGTATTTGAAAGTCGTATAAAGCGACTGGGCTGCTTTTGTGGCCTATCACCCCTGTGGAGTGATCCCCGTAATGACCGAGACAATGACGAATATGACCGCTACCACTGACACCAAGAAAGCAAAGCCGCATCTGCCTGACGCTCAGACAGTGCTAGAGGTACAACATTACACGGATCGATTGTTCCGGTTCCGCACCACCCGGCCTCAGACATTGCGTTTCCGCTCGGGTGAATTCGTGATGATCGGCCTGATGGGCGATCCCGATCCGAAAACCGGTAAGCAAAAGCCGCTTCTGCGCGCTTATTCGATTGCGTCGCCTTCTTGGGATGATCAGCTAGAATTCTATTCGATCAAGGTACAGGACGGCCCGCTGACCTCGAAGCTGCAGCATATCCAGCCAGGCGATGAGGTGATCTTGCGGCCCAAGCCCGTCGGAACGCTGGTGCATGATGCGCTGCTGCCGGGTAAGCGTCTTTGGTTCTTCTCCACCGGCACGGGCTTTGCGCCTTTCGCCTCGCTCTTGCGTGATCCCCAAACCTTTGAGGATTATGACCAGGTGATCGTCACACATACCTGCCGCGAAGCTGCTGAGCTAACTTATAGCCGCGAGCTGATCGAAAGCCTGAAAACCGATGAGATGATGCAAGAGCTGCTGGGCGAAAACCTGCACAAGCTCACTTATTATCCTACCACCACCCGCGAAGAGAGCCCGAAAATGGGCCGGATCACTGATCTGCTGAAAGACGGGACGGTGTTCAAGGATCTGGGCATCGACGGGCTTTCGGCCGATACGGATCGCGCGATGATCTGTGGCTCTATGGGGCTGAACTTGGATCTGAAAGAAATCCTCGAAGGGGCTGGTCTGCGCGAAGGTGCCAATTCTGAGCCAGCCGAATTCGTGGTTGAAAAAGCTTTTGTAGGCTAAAAGCCATTCGGGGGCGCTTTGCGGCGCCCCTTCGTAATTTGCGCACCGTCAATCATTTCCCAAATATGAAGATATTGCGACAAGGCGCCTTTTTACCCGGAAAAATCCGCTAAAAGCCACAAAATCACCGCTTTTGTCGCGATTTCTGGGCGCAAGAGATGCGACGGCCTCTTGAATAAATCCCACTTAATGCGTATCTTCTGGCCCCATCCCTGACCACTATCGAAGGAATGCTCAGATAGCTCGTAGACCCCATAACGCGCCCCCAACGCGCGAAACCGGCCCTCGGATCAATGGCCGCATCCGCTCCAATGAAATCCGTCTAATTGGTGCCGATGGCGAAAATGTTGGATTGGTAACCCCGACGCGGGGCATGGAATTAGCAGAACGCGCAGGCTTGGATTTGGTTGAGATTTCTCCCAATGCGACGCCGCCGGTCTGCAAAATTATGGATTTCGGCAAATATAAATACGAGCAGCAAAAACGCGAAAGCGAAGCTCGGAAAAAGCAGAAAACCATCGAAGTCAAAGAAGTGAAATTCCGTCCGAATACGGATACCCATGACTATGACGTAAAAATGCGCAATGTTTTCAAGTTCTTGGAAAATGGCGACAAGGTGAAGGTCACTTTGCGTTTCCGGGGGCGTGAAATGGCGCACCAAAATCTGGGCCGTGAACTTCTGGAACGGGTTGCCGAAGACATCAAAGAATTGGGCAAAGTCGAAAATATGCCCAAGATGGAAGGCCGCCAGATGGTCATGATGATCGGGCCGCAGCAGAAATAATTTCGCAGAAATGCGGGTTTGAAAAGGGCGCCTTTGGGGCGCCTTTTCTTTTTGATGCGCTTCGAGAGGAGCGCGCCTAGGGATGGCAAAATGCCGTGGTTACAAGAGTTTGGTGACCACCTGAGAACTTACCTCCAATGTGCGGTGCACCGGGCATTTATCGGCGATCTGCAACAGCTTTTGGCGCTGATCTTCGCTAAGATCGCCGTCAAGCCGGATCAAACGTTCGAATTTATCGACCTTCATGCCGCTATCGGAACTGGCGTCTTGAGCATGCACCTTATCATGGGTCACCTCGACCGAGACATTTTCCAGCGGCCAGGCCTTGCGCCGGGCATACATGCGGATCGTCATCGAAGTGCAGGCCCCAAGCCCAGCGGCGAGAAAACCATAAGGCGACATGCCCTTATTCGTGCCGCCATAGGCCAGAGGTTCATCCGCAAGCGCGTGGTGATAGGGGCCATTGACCACATCTTGAAGAAAGCCTTCGGGATCCGCTTCGGTCACCCGGACGACGCCTTCGGGGGCTCCGGGCGGCGGGGCTGGCGGATGCAGCTCCCCATGGACACCGGCCCAGGCGGCGATAACTTCGGCGGCGTAATTGGCATCCTCGGGATTGGCCAGCAGATGATCCGCATCGCGTAGGGTGACGAAACTTTTGGGATGGCGTGCGGCGCGAAATATTTCAGTCGCATTATCGATCCCAACAATTTCGTCGCGGGGCGCATGCATGATTAAAAGCGGTCGCTTGAGATTGGCGATGGCTTTGGACAGCTGGACTTCGCTTATGTCATCAACGAATTTCTTGCCGATCGTCACAGATTTCCCGCCAAGCTGGATTTGAGCTTGGCCCAGCGTTTCGATTTGCGGCAAAGCTTCGGCGAAATTTCGCGTTACATGGCTGGGATCGGCCGGCGCGCCTATGGTCACCACTGCTTTGACCGACGGGATTTCCGCCGCCGCGCTAAGGACCGCTGCGCCACCCAAGGAATGCCCGATCAACAAAGACGGGGCCATGCCGCGCCGCTCTAGAGCTCTTGCCGCGTTTTTCAGATCGGCCACATTGCTGACAAATGACGTATTGGCGAATTCACCCCCGCTATGTCCCAGCCCAGTGAAATCAAAGCGCAAAACCGCAATTCCCATAGCCGAAAGCCGCGCAGCAATCCGGCGGGCGGCAGCAATATCTTTGCCGCAGGTAAAGCAATGCGCGAAAAGCGCCGTCGCTAATGCCGGGCCCGAGGGCAGATCTAGCCGGGCCGCCAAATCATGGCCGGCATGACCCGGAAAGGTAAATCGTTCGCTAGACATAGGGCGTGCTCCGGCTGAGGTCTCGTCAGGATTCATATAGCTCTGATTTAACTCAACATCGCCTCGGACAAAAACACAGGCGAGTGAGACCGGCGATTTTTCGGACACGCTTGTGTGACACTGCTAGCCCGTATCGAGCGTCTTTAGGCCGGGCCATCCTCTAGCCTGCGCCAAGCATGCACCAATGTGAGGCGGGGCAGGGCTGCGACGAAAATATTGCCACCGCCGCCGGTTTGGTCATGGCTGCGGGAAATTTCCCAACCAGCGCAATGGGACATGAGCAAAGTTCCAACCGCACCATGACCGACACATAACAAATCGCCGTTTTGATGGGATGCGAGAATTTCAGTGACAGCCGAGACAATGCGCGTTTGCGCCTCTTGCGCGCTTTCCCAGCCTTTAACGCGAATTCCCGGATTTGCAAAAAAGGCGTCGGCCATTTTTTCGAATTCATCTGGGGGTAAAAAACCTGTGGAGGATCGGTCATTTTCCCCCATATCGGATCTTGTTTTTACCGGTAGACCACAGAAATCAGCGATTAATTCCGCCGATGTAACGGCCTTTTTTTCCGAACTGGAATAAATGGAAGTGACATTGGAAAGCCAAGGCGCATCTTCCAAAGACAGTATTCTTTGGCGTCCAATTTCTGAAATATCCCATTCTGGAACGGGAATATGCGCGTCTATTTGAACTTGCGGATGGGTCAGATAAATTAATCGAGACATGGCGTCCATCGTCAATTGAGGAATTCTCTCAAGGACTTAGAGGATGGGCGCCAGAATTTCTATATAAAGTAGCCATGGCTAAGGCCGCTGTGACTGCAATGCCGATTTTCTAGATCCGAAGATCAAGACCGGCGGCGCATTACGGTCAGAGCCGTGACACCGGTCACCAGCAATACCGCACCAGCGGGAAGCGGTGCAGGTGCAGGAGATGGCGCGCCGATGGTGCCATTGCTTGCGCTTTGGACCTGAAGTGCGAAAAGGCCAAAGGGGGACAAATTCGACGATGTCAGTTCGAAGCTCAGCATTTGGTCGTCATAAGCTTCCGAGCTGGCCAATAGGCTGCCCGAAAACACGAATTGATCTTGGATGGTGGAAAAGCCAGCCAAAGAGATATCAGTCACTGTGAATGTGATTTCATCGGATAGCAATTGGGCCGAAAAAGACGTGCCCGCATTGACCGTGCCTGTGGCGAAAGACAAAGCGAAGCCATCCATGTCCAATCCCGAAAGTCCATCAAAACCGCCCTCGGTGGCGGTGACTACGCCCTTGAATGCATAGACCGTGCTGGCGTCGCTTACTGGGGTCGCTAGACCCGTGTCAGCCCAGTAAAGGCCCACAATATCAAAAGAGCCAGCTTCAAGGCTGACGGCCTGAGCTGGTTGGGCAGAATAGACACAAAGCGCCAGCAAAAGACTCGCTAGGAATTTGGCCATTTTATTTTCGCTCCTTTCGTCATCCCGTAAGATGATGCTGTGATATAAGCACATTTTTACTGTCTTGGGAATGAACGAAGAGTCGTGTATTAAAGTTTCAAAGAAATAAAAAGAAAAAACTTTTTAAAATCTTTCATTCCGTTGCGGCATATTCCTTTTGCAATCTATTAAGGTTTTTAATTTTTTGTGAGCTAGGTCAATTTTTAGGTTTGGTGTTTTTATTTTAATAAGATTTAAAAATATGATATTTTATTTTATTTCAGTGGTTTGGCCTGAAAGGGGTAAGGGGCAACATTACCGGTTTTTGAATATGGATCTTGGATAATTGAATATAGATCTTGGACAAGTTTATCGCCTGAAAAAAGCATGATATCCAATATGTGTCTTTTTTATCCTCGGTTTTTAGGTGGGGCAGGCCCATATATGCGGCATTTACAATAGTCTATTGAATTCGAATTTATGCGGCATAAAAAAGGCGCCCGAAGGCGCCTTTTCCGATCTCTGCAGCGGCTAATGATTAGCAGCCATAGTACATTTTGAACTCAACCGGGTGCGGGGTGTGTTCAAATGCGTAGACTTCTTCCCATTTCAGTTCGGAGTAACCTTCGATCTGATCTTTGGTGAATACGTCGCCAGCGGTGAGGTATTCATAGTCTTCTTCCAGGCTTTCCAGAGCTTCACGCAAAGATGCGCAAACGGTCGGGATACCTGCCAGCTCTTCTGGCGGCAGATCGTAAAGGTCTTTGTCAGACGCTTCACCCGGATCGATTTTGTTTTTGATGCCGTCCAGGCCAGCCATCAGCAGAGCCGAGAAGCACAGATACGGGTTGGAAGACGGATCAGGGAAACGTGCTTCTACGCGTTTTGCTTTCGGGGATTCTGCCCACGGAATACGAACACAACCAGAACGGTTACGTGCCGAGTAAGCGCGCAGAACCGGAGCTTCGAAGCCCGGGATCAGACGCTTATAGGAGTTGGTGGACGGGTTGGTGAAGGCGTTCAGCGATTTCGCGTGCTTCAGGATGCCGCCGATGAAGAACAGAGCTTCTTCGGACAGATCTGCATATTGGTCGCCAGCGAAAAGCGGCTTGCCGTCTTTCCAGATGGACATGTTTACGTGCATGCCGGTGCCGTTATCGCCTGCGATCGGTTTCGGCATGAAGGTCGCCGATTTACCGTATGCTTGCGCAACATTGTGGATGACGTATTTGTATTTCTGCAGCTCATCCGCCTGATGTGTCAGGGAGCCGAAGATCAGGCCAAGCTCGTGCTGACAGGACGCCACTTCGTGGTGGTGCTTGTCAACTTTCATGCCCATTTTCTTCATGGTGGACAGCATCTCAGAACGCAGGTCTTGTGCGTCATCGATTGGGTTCACCGGGAAGTAGCCGCCTTTAACACCCGGACGATGGCCCATATTGCCCATCTCGTATTCGGTGTCAGTGTTCCAAGCCGCGTCTTGTGCGTCTACCTGGTATGACACTTTGTTCATGTCCACAGAGAAACGAACATCGTCAAACAGGAAGAATTCAGCTTCCGGGCCAAAGAAGGACTTATCGCCGATCCCAGAGGAGATCAGGTAAGCTTCGGCATTTTCAGCAGTCCCGCGCGGGTCACGTGCGTAGCGTTCGCCAGTGTCGGGCTCGACAACAGTGTTGTGGATACACAGAGTTTTTTCTGCATAGAACGGGTCCATGTAAGCGGACTCGGTGTCGGGCATCAGTTTCATGTCCGACTCGTCAATGGATTTCCAGCCGGCAATGGAGGACCCATCGAACATGAAGCCTTCGTCAAGGAAGTCTTCATCGACCTGGTCCGCCATCACGGTCACGTGCTGCAGTTTGCCGCGCGGATCGGTGAAGCGGATGTCGACATATTCGACTTCCTCGTCTTTGATAGTCTTAAGGACGGCCTCTTTGCTCATTTGACCTTGCTCCCTTCTCTCTCTGTTTGGATTGTCCGTGGTATTCGATAGTCTCGAAGCAGCTTAGAGGGCGGTTTCGCCGTCTTCGCCGGTCCGGATGCGAATAGCTTGTTCCACCGGGCTGACAAAAATTTTGCCATCGCCGATTTTATTGGTGCGGGCAGCTTCCATGATCGCTTCGATCGCGCTGTCTAGCATATCGTCGGCTAGGACGACTTCGATCTTAACTTTTGGAAGAAAATCAACAACATATTCGGCGCCGCGATATAATTCTGTATGGCCCTTTTGGCGTCCGAAGCCTTTGACTTCGACGACCGAAAGTCCCTGGACCCCAAGTTCCTGAAGCGCTTCTTTGACCTCATCAAGTTTAAATGGCTTGATGATCGCTTCCACTTTCTTCATCCCAGCGACTCCTCGTTACGTCTGGTGTTTTGACCTCGACAGATCACTTTCCCAACCTGGCCACAATTGACTAGGGTGGCGGTGCGAAGCCCAGGTCCCGGCTTTGCGCAGGGTGGATTAAAAAATATGCGGACCGCAAGGGAAATGAGCAGAATGAAAACTTGTGCGGCAGAAAGTCCGACAGAATTGATCAGTTCCGCTGAAATGCGCGCCATTGAGGCTCAGGCGATTGGGTCCGGTAAGGTCAGCGGACGGGACTTGATGGAGCAAGCGGGGCAGGGCGTTGTCGATTTCATTCTAAGCCAGCCTGATTTTCGGGCAAATGACTATGCGGTCGTTCTCTGCGGTCCTGGAAACAATGGCGGCGATGGCTATGTGATTGCACGGCTCTTGGCTAAGGCGGGCTGGAATATCGCGGTTTGGTCTTGGGGCGTTCCTGAAAATTTGCCTCTGGACGCGCGGGCAAACTGGCGTCTTTGGAGCGAAATTGGCCCGGTCAGTGATTTGCAGGATATTGACCTGGGCCGGAGTGAATCAGGGCTGGTGATCGATGCCCTGTTTGGTATTGGACTAAGCCGCAAGATTGAGGGGGCTCTGGCTGAAAAACTTGGCGAGATCCAGGACATGCAGCAGCGCTGCGGCGCCTCTATCCTCGCGGTAGATTTGCCGTCAGGGCTGGAAACGGACACGGGCGAGGTGCTTGGCACAGTCTTACCGGCGCAGGCCACGGTGACCTTCCACCGCCCAAAGCCCGCGCATTCCTTGCGGCCCGATCTATGTGGCCCCGTCCATGTGGTGGATTTGGGCCTATGACGACTTCCTTACCTGGATTGTCTCCGGCGCTGGTGGCCCGGCTTTCGAAAAATTCGCAGCAGCATAAATATGACCATGGCCATGCCTTGATCTGTTCCGGCGGTGTCGGGCGTGGTGGCGCGGCACGTCTGGCGGGGCGCGGTGCCTTGCGGATTGGCGCGGGGCTGGTGACGATAGCATGCCCGCCTGCCGCTCTGATCGAGAATGCGGCCCAGCTTACAGCGATCATGCTACGCTCTGTGGCGGATGCAGAGGCCTTGGCCGAGATGCTTGCGGATACACGGTTCAACGCTCTGTGTTTGGGGCCGGGGCAAGGCTTGTCGGATCGTACAAAGCAGATGGTGGGCAGGGCCCTGGCCGCTGATCGCGCGACTGTTCTGGATGCGGATGCATTGACGGTTTTCGAAAGTGATCCAGATGCTCTATTTGCTCAGCTGCATCCGCGCACGGTGATCACGCCACATATGGGAGAATTCTCCCGGCTATTCCCAGATGAGGCCGAGCAAATCAGAGGCGCGAAATCGGAATTGGTGATCCGACAAGCCCTGAACAAAGCGGCCCGGCGCGCCCATTGCGTTGTGCTGCTCAAAGGCCCAACCACGCGCATCGCGGATCTTGCTGGTCATGTGTATGAGATCAAGGCAACCGGCCAAAATGCGGCGCCCTGGCTGGCGACTGCGGGATCGGGCGATGTGCTAGCCGGTTTCATAACTGGGCTTTTGGCGCGCGGTTTTTCCCCCAGTGAGGCAGCGCAGCTTGGCACGGGTTTGCATATCGCAGCGGCGCGAAGCTTTGGCCCAGGCTTGATCGCCGAAGACTTACCAGAGGCTCTGCCAAAGATTTTTCAAACTTTGGCCATTTAGAGCATTTTTGCTCTCGCACTCCCTGAAAGGCTTTGCTACATCCGCCTGCACGCGGGTGTGGCGAAATTGGTAGACGCACCAGATTTAGGTTCTGGCGCCGCAAGGCGTGGGGGTTCAAGTCCCTCCACCCGCACCATTTGGGACTCAAGGTCCAAAAACCTCTCTAAAGCATTGAAAGTTAAGGTCATTTTTGGTGTTCGTATACCCTGTTTTGGGCAGTACGCCAAATAGTCCGCAAATACCAGTCTCAGCAGTAAATTCCGATCTTCCCTTCTGCCAGATGCCCATAGTTTCCAAGGGTTTAGCAAAAACTCGACCGAGGTTCGTATAGTTGCCTCGAAGGTCCCTTTGTTTGTGCTGAATCCGGCGATTTGGTCTCGGACAATTTGGCATTCGATCTCCAGGTCTTTGACCTTTGCTTCGTAGGCTGAAATCAGCGAAGGGTTGTCGGCGGCCACGGCTCGGGCGATGATGCGCTCGATTTGCTCGGATAGCCCGTTCAGGCTTTGCTGTAGCCGTTTAAATTCGTCCCGGGCAGTGCATGAGGCCTCGTTCCATAGATCGCGCAGGATTTGACGAAACGCTGTCAGGAGTTGTGCTTGCGGGCGCAGGCTTCGCAGGAAATCTTCAAAGTCACCGTTCAGGGTCTCGGCCCGGATATTCTTGCGGTAAGACGCGCAATCGCGATGCCCGCAAAAGTAATACCCGTAGTGGCGGTTTTTGCCTTTCGACATAGCCCCCGTCATTGGGCGATGGCACTGATCACAAGCGATGAAACCGCGCAGGGGGAAATGATCGCTGGCGTAAGCGTTGAGCGGGGCAATGGCTTTAGCTCGGCCTGCTAGGCGGTCTTGATTGCGTTTCCATGTCTCAAGCGCAATCAGCGGATCGTGCTTGGCGGGCAGCATGGACAGATTCCATTTAGGCACGGTAATGAATCCAGCGTAGGTTGGTCGTGCGATCATGGGTTTGACGATATCGAACTTGACGTGGCCGGGCCAAGTTTTGGGGAAGGCGGGGGCCGTTTCGACAAAGCGTTGCACTTCGACCAAACTCGCCAACTGGCCGGTTGAAAAGCGGGTTAGGACGTCCTGCACGACTGTTGTTACGGGTCCATCGGGGACCTGCATTTTGCCGTGACCGGCCATCTTGTCAGAGCGATAGCCGATAGGTGATGCGAAAAGCCAACAGCCTGTGCCAACGAGACTGTCCGGAATTCTATGCCCCGGCGTGTTGTTTCCGCCATTGGGAAGCGGTCCTCGAACATGATGGGGAGTTGGCTTTTGACGGCGTGCCATTCGCGAACTGATCGCTTCCACTCCTGAGAGGCAGCATTCAGGGCCAGATAGATCAATTTCGCCGCGGCTTCGTCGCTGGGGAAATGTCCCCGTGTGCGGACGGTCCGGCGGATCTTCGAGTTCAGCGCTTCTATGGCATTCGTCGTATAGATCAGCCTGCGGACTTCGGGTGGATAGTCTAGAAATGGGATCACCTTGGTCCAAGTCCTGCGCCAGCTCGGGGCGATTGCCGGGTAGCGGGCGGCCAGACCGCTCTCTTCTAAACCGGCCAGCGCGGCCTCGGCGGCCGCCGCATCGACGGCTGTGTAGACCGCATTCAGCGCCGTCGCCACGGCCTTGCGGTCCTGTTCTGAGCGGGAATTGATCCCCCGGATCAATCCCTTGTCGCTTGAACCTGGCAAAGCTGATGGAATGGCGCAGCAGATGAAGTAAGGCATTGGTCGCCATCGGTTCGAGACCGATGCCGAACGCAGGTCTGGATCTGGGTTTGTGGGAAGGCCGTCTCAATGGCCGGGGGGAAGCCCTTGAGGCCGTCCACGACGACGATCAGGGTGACCTGCACCCCGGGATTGCGCAGGTCGTTGAGAATCTTGGCCCAGAACTTGGCGCCCTCATTGGCCTGAAACCATAGCCCCAGCACGTCCCTCGTGCCGTCCGGGAGGATAGCCCGAGCCACAAAGACAGCCCTGTTCGAGACGGCGCCTTCGCTGCGGATATTGACCCGGATCGCATCCATGAATGAGGCGGACAAGACATCGTGGATGGCCCCGCGATGTCCCGCCGAATGACCGGATAGCAGGGCTCGAGCGGGCGGTTCTGCCCGGCGGTGACGTTCTCCGCTTTTGAACAGTCCCCTGGACTGTTTGATCCACTGCGGGGAGCAGCTTGAACTCCTTCGCCGCTTCGATGATCGCCGAGATCAAACTCGGGGAAGCCTCGATGCCGTAGATTTCCTAAATGTGACCTTGGATCTCGCGGGTTGTCATCCCGCGCGCATATATGGAAATGATCTTGGTATCGAACTCCGGAAAACTCCACTGATACTTGGCGATTAGCTCGGGATCGATGCTGCCGTTCCGGTCGCGGAGGATGTCCAGAACGACCTTGCCGCTGTCGGTGGTGACCGTCTTCTGGCTGCTGCCCTTGCGCCGGTTCGGAGCCTTAGATGCCCTTTCTGTTAGTGGTTCTGTTGGTTCCTCACCCAGGTGTTCATCCAGCTCCGCGCTAAGAGCGCGCTCCGCCATTGCCTTGGTCAGCTCGGCGAGAACGCCATCCTTGCCCAAAAGGTCGCCAGCGGATTGGCCTTTCATCAGCTCTTTCAGAAGGTTTTTGTCGAAGTTCATACCTCGGTCTCCTCATCTCAGAGTTACCACGCCAGGGCACAGAATTCCGGACAGTCTTGTCGAAGGCCGGGTTGGCCTCGGCCTTAATTTCCGTCTGCCGGATATCGTGCAGGTGACCCTTTGCCTTTGCCTTGGCCTGCAGCGACTGCGGCATCGCGTTGAGAACGTTGCCCGTTCGGGCGATCGCTTGAACCAGTGGCGCGCGCCCTCACTGCGGAGCCCGCTGCGCTGCTCGCAGCTGTCACCAAACACCTCACGCAACGCGGCCCGAAACCTAAGCGCTCCGTCGCCGATGGCCATATCGGGCGGATACAACAGGCCACGCCGCTTGAGATCAAGGGCAACTCCCGCCAGCTCTGGGTACACTCGCGGTAGCCGTCGCTTAAGGCCAAGATTTCCTTGCGGCCCCACTCATTCGCGCCGATCAAGACCAGAACGCATTTGTTCGGGCTTGTCCTCGAGCCCATGGGGGACTTGCGCTCTCACTTCTACACTCGTGGCTGGAAATAGACCCCATCCGCCCAGAGTAAGGCATGTGTCGCCATTGGTTCGAGACCCATGCCGAACGACGATGCGCCGGGCGCTGAGATCGCGCTTTTGCCAGCGCTCATAATCCTGCCACCAGTAGGCTTTGAGGCGCGAGATGGCGGTGGAAGGAGGAGGACTCGCCGCATTGGGGCCGAGAAGTGCGGCCAATGCTTCCAGGAAATCGCCCGTGGAAATGCCTTTCAAATAGAGCCAGAGTAGCAATTCCTCGACGGATTTAGCCTTGCGCAATTAAGGCGGCAGAATTGAAGACGTGAACCGTACTTTCTCAGCCTGCTGCCCTCGATTCCGCACGCGCGGCAACTTTATGGCCACCGGGCCGACCCCGATCATAACCTCGCGCTCGGACAGGTGACTATGTCGGACGACCCTCGCGCGTCCCTCTGGCGTCGTCTCATCGGAAAACTGGGCCTGGCGTGCCCCCATCGGGTGGTCCGGTTTAATTGTTAGTGCATTGTTGGTCTTT
>JBMYSZ010000028.1:0-47500 GCA_049603835.1 Mangrovicoccus sp. | reverse complement strand
TCCAAGGGCACTTTGGATCTGCTGATGGATCTGGATTGGGTCAAGCTTGGCCCGCGCAAAAACACGCCCGGACGTCCGGTGACCTTTGCCACGACCCAAGGCTTTTTGGATCATTTCTCCCTAAGCTCGGCGCGGGATTTGCCGGGGCTTGCGGAAATTCGTGCAGCCGGTCTGTTAGAGGCCCGCGGCGATCTAAGCAGTTTGATGAGCGGCGATACCACCCCCGAAGAAGACGCCGAAGATGGTGATGATGACCAGGGGCTGCTACTTTAAGTTCAGCTTCTATCCGGTGCGAAATGCTTGGATAATTTCAGTCCTTGACCCTGGTAATTAGAGGCCAAATCCGCCCCGTAAAGTACATCTGGCAGCTCGGCCATGCGCTCATATTGCAGCCGCCCAACGGTCTGGCCATGTTCCAACATAAAGGGCGCTTCATGGCAGCGGACCTCTAGCACTCCGCGCGCTCCGGCGCCGCCAGCCGCAGCATGGCCAAAGCCCGGATCGAAGAAGCCCGCATAATGAACCCGAAACTCGCCAACCATGGCTAGATAGGGCAGCATCTCGGCGGCGCAATCTGGTGGGATATGCACAGCTTGTTGGCTGACCAGGATATAGAAAGCGCCAGGGTCAAGCACGATATGGCCGCGCCCGGCGGGGATCCGTTGCCAAAATTCCTGCACGTCATATTCCCCGATCCGGTCAAGATCGATGACGCCTGTATGCGGTTTCGCGCGATAGCCGACAATATCGCCAAGCTGCGGTCGCAAATCTACGGAAAAGCCAAGCCCAGCATCGATCAGCGCTTCGCCATCCACTAGCGGGGTTTTGGCATGCAATGCGCGCAGATCTTGATCCGACAAAGTGGCTTGCCCCCGGCGCAGCCGCAGCTGGTTTAGTCGCATACCAGGCCGCACCAATACGGAAAAGCTGCGCGGGCAGATTTCCGCATAAAGCGGGCCGGTATAGCCATAGGGGATGCGGTCAAATTCGGTGCCGCGATCGGTAACGGTCCGGGTCAGAAGGTCAAGTCGCCCGGTAGAACTTTTGGCATTCGCAACGCCGTGCAGATCAGCGGGCAGGGCGAGGCTTTCGGCCAAGGGCACCAAATAAACACAGCCCTTTTCCAACACAGCGCCGCCCTCTAGGCTGAAGCGATGCATTTCCAGATCGGGAAGCCGGTCGGCCACGGTCGCCTCAGGCCCGGTCAGGAATGACGCGCGCAGCCGATAAGCCTCGGTTCCCAACCGCAGATCCAAGGAGGCGGGTTGCAGCTGACCGGGTAGCGGATCCTGAGCGGCAGAGATAGCGCCAGCTTCCCATAGGGCGGCTAGGCTTTGGCGCGGCAATACACCGGTTGCTGTCGTCATATGGTTGGATCCCCTCTTTTATCCGCAGTCATACCCCAGGGTGAGGGCCACTGCGTCGTGGTCGGGCCAGGGAGATTCGAACTCCCGACCTTCCGTCCCCCAGACGGACGCGCTAACCAGGCTGCGCCATGGCCCGACGTTCGGCTCTTTTACCGAATTCGACGGGCTGAGCAAGCGGAATAGGCGCTTTTTCACAAGGAAAACGTAACTGCACGCATTCTTCGATATTCGACTATTTTGCCGGGGAAATATGGCGGGGATTACAGGCCGCCGCCTAGAAGCGATGTTTCAAATCCGCAAGCCGTTGGGCCAGGTCTTGGCAAGTCTCAGAACCGAGAGCCCGCTTTATTTCAGCGGCGGTGAAGCACCGCAATTCAGCCAGTTGAGACGGCAAAACCCGCTTCAGATCAGGGTCCACCGGATCCACCGGAAAAGTTTGCGGCATTTTATCGGGCTGGGGCTCTGCGGTTGGCGGGCTGTCATCCGCGGGCAAGCGTTCTATTGATTGGGCAAAAGCCGCATCTGCCGCCGCCTCTTCATCGGTTGCGTTCTCTTCGGGGGCGAAGACATCGGAAAACAACTCCGTATCTTCGGTAGCGTCCCGGCTGGCCTCGATGACTTCGGGCAGCACATCCTGTTCGGCATCATTGAAAAAGAAGCCTTGGATTTCACCGGAATTGCCGGTCTCAGAGCCCGTCTCGGAAGTATCAGTATCGTCAAAGCTATCCGCCGTATCGTCGAGATCTTCGGATATCTCATCGTCAAGCGGCGCAGGGTCGTTTGGCGCAATATCGCTGGTTTCGGCGTGGCGCAAAGACCGAAAGCCCGAGCCTGCAAGCTCATCTTCGCCGAACATATCCTGATCTGCCGCTGTCTCCGATTCCGGCGCGGATAGATCAAAACTGGGCTGCGGCTCTGCCTCTGGCTCGGAAACAGGCTCTGCTTCATTTTCAACGGCAGGTTCTGGCAGCTCATCCTCATCGCCACTGGAAAAGCCATTCGTCCCCGCCGCGCCCATCAGGGAAAAACGCGGGGCAGTATCAGTTATAGCATCCGGTTTTTCGGTCGTTGGCTCAGGCCAGGACACAGGCGGCGCCATAGCGCAAACCGAAGCAACGCCGTCATTTTCCAGCTGATCCAAAACCGATTTGATCGGCAGGTTCTGGTCATGCAGCAGAGTTTTGATGCCCCCCAAAAGCTGGACATCTTCGGGTCTATAATACCGGCGCCCGCCCGCTCGTTTTACCGGGCTGATCTGCGGAAACCGGCTTTCCCAAAAGCGCAGCACATGCGCAGGCGTTCCCAACCATTCGGCCACTTCGCCAATGGTTCGGAACGCATCCGGAGCCTTATCCGTTGTCATCCATTTTTCCGTTGCGATTGCCTTGCGCCACGCGTTCTTTCATCAAGTGAGAGGGACGAAAGGTCAAAACCCGGCGCGGGTGAATCGGCACTTCTTGGCCTGTTTTGGGGTTGCGGCCCACGCGCGCGGCCTTGTCGCGAACATTGAAAGTTCCAAAAGAGGAAATCTTCACACTATCGCCAGAGGCTAGAGCATCGCTCATATAGCCAAGCACAGACTCGACGAGCAAAGCGGATTCATTGCGGGATAGTCCAACTTCGCGATAGACCGCTTCGCTTAAATCCATCCGTGTGAGTGTCTTACTATTCATCTGGTTCCCCCCGAACTTTATTGACTGTCCAGAGCATAAGAAGCAGATCTTTACGAAGTCAATATTAATTTATTCTCAAGGGCTTGGAAGACGAAGTTCAGGCGATTACCAGCGTAAAACCACCGATCCCCAAGCCAAGCCACCGCCGATGGCTTCGATCACCATCAGATGGCCGGGTTTGATCCGGTTTTCAGCCTTGCCCACAGACAGAGCTAAGGGAATCGATGCCGCAGAGGTATTGCCGTGGTCTTGCACTGTAACAATGACCCGATCCATGGGAACACCCATTTTCTGGGCTGTGGCCTTGATAATGCGCAAATTGGCCTGATGCGGTACAATCCAATCCAAATCTTTTCCGGAAAGTCCAAGCTTTTCCAATGATTTATGGGCAGTCCCGGCAAGTTTTTCCACGGCGTGGCGGAAAACTTCCTTACCTTGCATCCGCAGATAACCCGTGGCCTGAGTGGAAACACCGCCATCCACATAAAGAATATCGCGATAGCGGCCATCGGAATTTAGATCCGCCGCGAGAATGCCCCGGTCCTCGGTGCTGCCGGTTCCATCCGCGGCTTCGAGCACCAGCGCGCCGGCGCCGTCGCCAAAAAGCACACAGGTGGATCGGTCGGTCCAATCCATGATCCGCGAAAATGTTTCGGCCCCGATGACCAAGACGCGCTTTGCCTGGCCGGAAAGAATCATTGCATTGGCATTGGTCAGAGCAAAGACGAAACCGGCGCAAACCGCTTGCACATCATAGGCAAAGCCATTGCCCATGCCCAAACGCGCCTGAACCATTGTGGCCGCAGAAGGAAAGGTCAGATCAGCGGTCGAGGTCGCCACAATCAGACAATCAATGTCATCGGCGGTCATTCCAGCATCGGCCAGCGCATTTTTCGCCGCATAAAAGGCCAGATCAGAGGTGTTTTCCCCTTCCGCTGCGAAATGGCGTCGCTCGATCCCCGAGCGGGATTTGATCCAGGCATCGGTGGTTTCGAGAGATTGCTCGAATTCGGAATTGGCGACGACTCGTTCGGGCAGGTAATGGCCCACCCCACGCACCACTGCGCGAATATTCATTTTTGGTTACCGTATAGCTGCTCGGCCTGAGCTGTAGATTGTCCTGCGTTGGTCAGAGATGCAAGCCGCCTTGATAACTCACTTGGCAAATCTGCTTTGCCCAAGTCAAAGGCCAGCTTGACCGCCGCAGCGATACCGGTCGCATCCGCGCTGCCATGGGATTTGACGACTGTGCCATTCAGGCCCAGGAAAACCCCGCCATTGACCCGACGTGGATCAATCCGGCGGGCGAGGCGCATGAGCGATGTCAGTGCAAAGACAGCGGCGATGCGCGAGGCGATGGAATGTTTGAAAGCTTGGGACAGGAATTCGCGGATCAGCTTGGCCGTGCCTTCACCAGTTTTCAAAGCAATATTGCCAGTAAAACCGTCGGTTACAATTACATCCACCTTATCGGTCGGGATGTCATTGCCCTCTACAAAGCCCACATATTCAAACCCGCCAAAGCTGGCTGAGGCTTCTAATTCTTGGTCAGCTTCTCTTAATTCGGTGCGGCCTTTATGGTCTTCGGTGCCCACATTCAAAAGCCCAACGCGCGGTTTTTCCAGATCCAAACCGATCTGCGCATAAGAGGCCCCCATAAGGGCATATTGGATCAAATCATCCGTGTCAGCGCGGATATCAGCGCCCACATCTAGCATGACATTGAAACCCGCCCTGTTACGCGATGGCCACAGGCAGGCAATGGCAGGACGATTGACAGACTGGATTTTCCGAAGCCGGATCATCGACAGCGCCATTAGCGCGCCGGTATTGCCGCATGACACGCAGGCCGTAGCCTCTTTGTCGCGCACGGCCTCGATGGCGGCCCACATGGACGTGCCTTTGCCGTGACGCATTACATGGCTTGGCTTTTCATCCATGGTGACAACACCCGCAGCATGGCGGATTTCGCAGCGTTCACGCAATAGACGACGACGCTCCACCAAGGGGCGGAGCGTTTCTTCATCCCCAAAGAGAAGGAATCTGAGCTTGCGATTGCGCCAAACGGCCCGATTAAGGCCGTTGACCACAACCGCAGGACCACGATCGCCGCCCATAGCATCAACTGAAATAAAGACCCGGTCTTCCGGCCGGTCCAGAAGGGGGGAAGATTCAGTCACTATCGGGCGCGCCTATCCGGTCCAAGCACGCTTATGCAGCGTCTTCGTCGATCTCGATTTCTTCGGTTACCGCAACGACTTCGCGGTCATCATAATGGCCACATGCACCACAGACATGGTGAGGGCGCTTCAGCTCGCCGCAATTCGGGCATTCCGCAGGGTTGTCAGCAACCAAGGCATCATGAGCACGACGCATGTTACGGCGAGATTTTGTGATCTTATTCTGGGGGACAGCCATTTTGTGTCTGACCTCGTGTTGCCGGGCTGTCGCCCGGAATTGTGGAAATCGGTGATCCGCGCCGAACCGGGAAGAACCCAGTCCAATTACGGAAATGAGGTTGGACAGATACGGATTTTTCGACCGAGTGCAAGATTTTTTTCGCCTAAACGACAAAGAATGCTAGGCGTCGGTCTCCGGATCGTCCTTTGGCCCGCTCATTGCCGATTTTAGGCTGGCGAGTCCAGCGAAAGGTTTGGTTTTTTCTTCAGAAAAGGGCGCGGCATCTTGGGGGGCGGCGTCATGTTGGGCCAATTCCTCAGACCCTTCGGCCATGGGATATAGCGGCAAAGCAAGGCTGAGGGTTTCCAAGAGCACCTGATCGATATCGATCTCATCGCCCAGTGCTTCGCAGCGGTCATCTTCGGGCATTTCCACTTCGCCAGTGGCGGCTTGGCCCAGATCATTCGTGGTATAAAGCCGCTCTGAGCGGTCTTCGACGCGACTGGTCACGGGCTCTAGGCTGCGAATACAGGCTTGCACTACGGTTGCGCCAAGCTCGGCGGAAAGCAGCCAATCCTTGCGACCTTCGGGCCGGATTTCGCCGCTGAAGCGAAGTTTGCGCAAACCCAGCAGTCCCAGCTCTTGGGCCAGGGACTCGAGCGCTTTGGGCGCAAGCTTTCTCTCAAACCGGACGCCGTCGCGGCCAAGACGCCCAACGGGAATTACCGCCATATCTATCGCTTTGTGATGCGGGTCTTTGGCCAAAATGCCGATCCTTTCTTGAACCCAGAGCGCGGCCCGGCTAGTGCCGTGGGTCATAAGTCCGGGAGAACCGGCAAGCAGAGCCGAGGAAATGCATATGCAATTGCAGCGCAACACACAACGCCCCAGAGCGGGCCTGGTGATTATCGCCGCTTTCGGGCTGGCTTTGGCTGGCTGTACGCAATTGCATGATAATTTCGGCTATGCGCCGACTCCGATTGAATTGGCGGAGCTAGAGATTGGCACCGCGACCAAAGAAACAGTGGCCGAAGCCGTGGGCGTGCCACCCTTTGACGATTTCCGGCGCGAAGATGTCTGGTATTACGTGTCCCATCGCACCGAAACCTATCTGTGGAATGCGCCTGAGATAACCAATCGCGAAGTGGTAGCGATCCGCTTTTCTGAAGCAGGCACAGTCAGTAATATCGAGCGCTTTGGTCTAGAGCAGGGTGAAGTTGTCACCATTTCTCGCCGTGTGACCGAGGCGGCCGTGCCCGATCTTAGCCTGGTACGGCAGATCTTTGGCGGTGTTGGCGGCGTGCGCGCGGATCAGGTTCTGGGCAGTGGTGATCCTGACTTCTAAGACCCCGACAGAACCTGGCGCGCTATTGGATACAGGCCTGGCCTTTGGTGGTGTAGAAGTGCGCCGCCTCTCGCCTGGCGAAATGGATCAAGCTTTTGCTTTGCGGGCCCGGATATTCCGAAACGGCCAATGCGACCGTGACGCTTTTGATGCGCAGGCGATGCATATCGGTTTGTTTCGCGCTCAGAATTTGGTGGGCTATTTCCGGGCGCGGATCTATGCCCCCGAAACTTTGGCACAAAGCTATGCGGCACAATTTTACGATTTGACAGGGCTAACGCGCATGGCGGCGCCCAGCTTGGAAATTGGTCGGGTGATCTTGGATCAGCCTTTTACAGATCCGCATCCGCTTCGACTTGCGCTAAAATATATCGGTCAGATCATTGCCGCGGCGCAGATTGGTTTGGTGATGGGCTGTAGCTCTTTTGCAGGGCTTAGCAGCCAGGATTTACGCCTTAGACAGGGGGTGCTTGCAGGTTGCAACCGAGGTCCTAAATCACTGATACCTCAGCAAAAGGCGCCCGAGATCCTATGCTTTGACCAAAGTGATTTTAGCCCCAACCGTCAGGATAAATTGACCGCCTTACCGCCTTTATTGCGGGCTTATTTGCGGCTTGGAGGGTGGATTTCAGATCATGCGGTCATCGATCGAGATCTGGGCACGCTGCATGTGTTCACCGCGTTGGAAATCGCAAAAATTCCACCACAAAAAAGCCGGTTGTTGTTTGCAACCATGCCTCAGACGACTTGACCATCGCGCCATTGCACTCTAGCCCCGCGCCATGGCGCGCACCCCTTTGTTACAGCTCACCGATATCTCTCTCACCTTTGGCGGCAATCCGGTCTTTGACGGGCTTAGCCTGGTTGTGCAAACCGGCGACCGGGTCGCTTTGGTGGGTCGCAACGGATCCGGCAAATCGACCCTGATGAAGGTCATGGCCGGGCTTGTGGAAAGCGATCGGGGCGACCGGATTTTATCGCCCGGCACCACTGTCGGTTATATGGAGCAGGACCCAGATCTCAGCCAGTTCGCCACTCTTGGCGATTTCGCTATTCAACATCTGGATCCGTCCGAGGCCTATAAGGTGGAGCTGGTGGCAGAAGGCCTAAAACTCGATCCAGCAAAACCGGTTGAAACCGCGTCGGGGGGCGAGCGACGCCGGGCGGCTTTGGCAAAGCTTTTGGCCGAAGCCCCAGAATTGATGCTGCTCGACGAGCCCACCAACCATCTAGATATCGAAGCGATTGCTTGGCTGGAAAAGCAGCTGGCGGAAACCAAAGCGGGCTATGTGCTTATTTCCCACGACCGAGCCTTTTTGAATGCACTGACTCGCGCCACCCTTTGGGTTGATCGGGGGCAGGTCCGCCGTCAGGAAGAGGGTTTTGCGAAATTTGAGGCCTGGCGGGAAAAAACCTGGGCCGAAGAAGATGAGGCGCGCCATAAATTAGACCGTAAAATCAAAGCTGAAGCCCGCTGGGCCGTCGAAGGTATTTCAGCGCGCCGCAAACGAAATCAAGGCCGAGTTCGCGCCTTGCAGGCCTTGCGCGAAGATCGTTCGAACATGATCCGGCGCCAAGGCACAGCTGATTTCGATCTGGCTTCTGGTCCGAAATCCGGCAAACGGGTGGTTGAGGCTAAGGGAATTTCGAAAAGTTTCGGCGAAAGGGTGATTTTTCGCGACTTCGATCTGCGTGTTTTGCGAGGCGATCGGATCGCTTTTGTCGGACCGAATGGCGCCGGTAAATCGACTTTACTAAAAGTTTTGATCGGCGAAATGGCGCCGGATACCGGCAATGTGACTTTGGGCACGAATATCGAACTTGCTTGGTTCGATCAAAACAGAGCGCAGCTAGACCCAGAGGCAAGTCTTTGGGATACTTTGACAAATGACCCGCAAATGTCCGTGTCAGGGCGATCTGACCAAGTGATGGTGCGCGGGGCTCCGCGCCATGTGGTGGGTTATCTAAAAGATTTTCTATTTGACGAAGCTCAGGCGCGCGCGCCGGTTCGATCTTTGTCGGGCGGGGAAAAGGCCCGGCTTTTATTGGCTCGCATTATGGCACGCGAAAGCAATCTATTGGTTTTAGACGAACCGACCAATGATCTAGATGTGGAAACTCTCGATCTTTTGCAGGATGTTTTGGGCGATTATGACGGTACTGTTTTACTGGTCAGCCATGATCGCGATTTCCTAGACAGGATCGCCAGTGCAACCATCGCTTTTGAAGGAAATGGCCGGGTTCAAGCATATCCGGGCGGCTGGTCTGATTACCAAGCTCAGAAAAAATTAGAAGAACCCAAGGCGGAAAAAGCAGCGAAACTAAAAGCTGAAGTTGACAAACCGAAGCCAATGGCTGCAGCAAAAAATAGCGGTTTGTCCTTCACACAAAAGCATCGCCTAAAAGAATTGCCGTCAATTATTGAGCGTTTGGAAGCGGAAATTGGCAAGCTCGAAGAACTCATGAGCGACCCGGATCTTTTCACTCGTGAACCAATTAAATTCAAAAAAGCGAGCGAAGCTTTGACGGAGCGGCAGGAAAAACTTTCAGCTGCCGAAGAAGAATGGCTAGAGCTAGAAGAATTGGCAGAGCAGGGCGCTTAGGGCAAAACTACTTAATATATTTGTTTTTGTGTGTGTTTTGATTGGTAAAATCTTAGTCAGGATCAATCAGGCCCAATCCACGCAAGTAAATGCCAATTCCAGTTTCTAAAAGCTCTTCTGGGCGGAAAGGGGCACGGCTGCCGGGTTTATGGCGCGCATATAATTCCACAACCCCATGGGACATCGCCCAAATATGAGCGCTAAACATCGACGCCGGCGGACGTTTCTCTGGCGGAATATGTTCGGAAAGTTTTTCGGCGGCTTCCTCTAAAACCCGTCCGGCTTTGTTTGCTGCCGCCGCTAATTCAGGCGTGCGATGAACGGAAATTCCACTTTCAAACATCGCGACATAATGGCCTGGATGCGCTATTGCGAAATCTAAATAGGCGCGACCAGTTGCCTCAAATGCGGCAATGGCAGATGGCCCCCCTTCGGCGAAAGCAGAGCCTATTTTTTCGGCAAATATTTCAAAACCTTCGCGGGCGGCCTCGGCAATCAAATCTTCGCGACCCTCGAAATGACGATAGACGGCGGCCGGAGTCACGCCTGCACGTTTGGCCGCTTCGGACAAGGTAAAGCCGGTCGGGCCTTTTTCCGCAATCAAAACGAGGGCGGCTTCGACCAGCGCTTCTCGTAAATTTCCGTGATGATAGCCGCGTTTAGGCATTGAACAGGTCGGGTCCACCGCAAATTTTACTGTCAGGGATCGTAACCACTTGGTCATCCCGATGAGCATAGTCAATGCGTGATAGCACCGACTTGATCACGGCCAGCCGCGCGCGCCGTTTATCATCGGCGCGAATGACGATCCATGGGGAAAGGCTGGTATGGGTCATGGCAAATGTTTCGCTGATCGCTTTGCAATAGGCATCCCATTTCCTAAGGCCGTCCACATCGATTTGGCTCAATTTCCATTGCTTAAGCGGATCTCTTTCTCGGTCTAAAAAACGGCGCAATTGTTCGGCACGGCCAACATCCAACCAAATTTTTATCAGATGAATGCCCTCATCAATCAGGCCTGTTTCGAAATTCGGCACTTGGCGGAAAAATAGGGCGCGTTCTTCGGGGCTGCAAAAGCCAAAAACAGGCTCCACCACGGCGCGATTATACCAAGACCGGTCAAAAAGAACGATTTCACCCGCGGCAGGTAAGTGTTTTATATAGCGCTGCAAATATATTTGGCTGCGTTCAAGATCATTGGGTTTAGCCAAAGCCACGACCCGCGCAATTCTTGGGTTCAGATTTTCGCGAAACCGTTTGATTGAGCCACCTTTTCCCGCTGCATCGCGGCCCTCAAATAGGATCACAATGCGCTGGCCGGTTTTTTGTACATGGGCCTGAAATTTCGCCAATTCAATTTGAAGCGCGTAGAGCTCGGCTTCATATCGGCTGCGGTCCAGGCGTTTCCCATAGGGGTAGCTGGCCGCAAGCATGTCGTTTTTCCCTGCCTGGGCGATGGCATCGCGAATGGTGGTGGGGGCTTCTTCTTGGAAGAATTGGGAAATCGAGCCACCGAAAGGCAAGGGGAAGGGGTCAGTCATAGCCTAGTCCTAGCGGTCAGCGAAACTTAAGGCAATTCGGCCCGTTGATTTGCGCGTTGAATTGCAGCGATAACTTGGTCTTTGGCGCTGTGATGGGGCATATGGCCAATCCCGTTTAGCACCGTCAGATGCCCATTTGGGAGTTTTTGCGCCAAGGGTTCCGAATGGATTTTTAGCGGCACAATTATGTCGGCTGTGCCATGGAGGATCTCGGTTGGAACTTCGATAGTGTTGTAGTCATCGGCCATTTCGGTAACCCGATCCAGCAATGTGTTCACCTGGCGAGCATTGGCGCGAAGACTGTCGCGGCGCAGGGAAAGCGGTACTCCCATCCGTTGAAAATAGTCCGAGGGCGGATTCTGGGGCGCAAAAATCGTTTCGATCACAGGCTGTGCGCGGTTTTGGTTGGCAAGGGCAGCGATCAAAGGGACCGAAACTGCTCCGCTGACCCGTCCTGCATTGATCGGATAGAGGGGGCTAAGAGCGGTGGACCAGGGATGCGACGGCGCGGAAACAAGGATTAAACCGCGAAGAAAATCAGGCGCTTCCAAGGCCCAGGCAAGCGCGACGGTTCCGCCATAAGACTGACCAAGGACCAGCGGATGTTGAACACCCAGTTCTTTGGCGGCTTTGATCAGCAGCTTTGCTTGCTCGCGGGGCGGCGCGCCTTTGGTGCTATGGCGAAAGCTCGGCAGATTTTCGGTCCATCCATGCGCGGGGCGGTCAAAGAGGATAACCCGGAAATATTTGGCCAATTCCGGCACAAGAGAGATTTCAAAATCCCGTATATTGCCGCTTGCACCATGCAACAATACAAGATCTGGTCCGCTCCCTGTGATTTTCGCATGGACCGGGACACCATCTATCGTCAGAATTTGTCCTGTCGGGGGATAGCTCTGCTCGGCCTGATGCTCTTTGCGCGCGGCGATAGAAATGACAATCCCATAGCCGAGACCAAGCAAGGCTATGAGAAGTCCAAGGCTAAGAGCCAATTTCATCCATGTCATATGGCGTACTTTGGTAAATCTCATTTATCCAATTGCCATATAGAAGATGCGCGTGAGATCTCCAGCGATTGAGAGGCGTTTTTGACGGATCGTCATTGGGATAATAATTGCAGGGAACATTAATCGGCGTGCCATTTGCAACATCGCGATCATATTCTTCCTTCAATGTGCCGCGGTCATATTCAAAGTGATTGAAGATATAAAGCGCGCGTTTATTGGGATCCTCCACCAAACAGGGGCCGACCTCGTCACTGGCCAAAAGGGTGTTCAGCTCGGGCACCGCATCGATTTCCGCCTGGCGCATTTCTGTCCAACGGCTGACAGGAATCACGCAAAGATCGGAAAACCCGCGCAAATAGGGCGAGGTCTGACTGCCGCGCATATGGGGAAAACATCCGAAAGCTTTGTGATCCAGCATATGTTTTTCGATGCCGTGGAAATGAGAAATCATCGCCATCGCCCCCCAGCACACGCCAAATGTGGAATGCACATGGGTTTGGGTCCAGTCAAAAATTTCTTCCATTTCGTCCCAATAGGTCACCTGGTCAAATTCCAGATGCTCTATCGGGGCGCCGGTAATGATGATCCCGTCAAATTTTTTGTCTTTGACCTCGGCAAAGGGGCGATAAAACGCCTCCATATGCGATTGATCGGTGTTTTTTGTCTGATGCTCGGTCATCCGTATCAGCGTGAAATTGATCTGAATCGGAGTGGCCCCGATCAGGCGGGCGAATTGCGTCTCCGTCTGAATTTTCTTGGGCATCAAATTGATCAGACCGATTTCAAGCGGTCGAATTTCTTGCATTTCTGCCCGGGCATCCGACATGACCATCACGCCCTCGCGCTCTAGCACCTCATAAGCGGGCAGATCGGCGGGCAATTTAATAGGCATATCGGCGTCCTCGGGTTTCGCACATGGCGGATAAGCCGTTCAGATACGCCTAGCGGTGATGATCCTCAAGCCGGTTCGCGATCAACTGTGTGAAATCCGTCGCAGATTTGACTTGCTCCAACTCTGCCGCCCGCACAGAAATGCCCCAATTTTGCGCCATGGCGCGATAGCGGGGGCGGCGATGGGCCAAAGCTTTGGCATAGGTCCAGCGGATAAATGCGTCTGGATCAACATTACATTCCTGGCCACCATGATCGGCCAAATATTCTTCCCAAAGACCGCGCAAAAATTCCGGCTCGTAATACATGGGCTTAGGATCTTTATCGAAACGTGCAATCAAAGCGTCGCGATGGGCAGCCGTATCTTCAAGCCAAATCATAAGCGTTGTCTCAGAAAGAGCGTTCATGAGCGGGTCATTGGGGTCAAAGGGATTAACCACCTCACAAATAGAGCCGCCGCTATCGCAAATGAAATTCGTATATTGGTACAGATCATGGGCCCGCTGCACGAAATGCGCGGTATCATAAAGCGCCGATATTTCCGCTTGGCGATGTTGTTCCTGCCGACGCATATATTCGTCAAAACTCAGCCCGCCTCGCGCCGGGTCGCCGGGTTTGCCCAAATAAGTCGAAAGCGGCGACAGGTTATGAAAGGTGATATTTGAGGCGATATAAATCGAATCCGTGCGCAAAAGATTAGCCAGAAACGGATTGCGCATGGCCTCTTTTTTGAAATTATCGACGATATGTTCGCCCATATAGCGCGTCCCGATCCGATAATCGACGCTATAGTGAAACCAGCCGCCCGAGCCGCGTAGCATATTCGAAATATGGGTTTTCCCAAGGCCAGACATACCAAAAAGCAATATGCGTTTTTCGGAAGAGGCCAGCCAATCGGCGGAAGTGGGAATGGTCATGTGGCGCGATCCTTGCTTGCCGGGCGCTATTTGTGCAGGCCAGGTAACAGCGGAGTGGCTTCCGCTTCAATCGATTTTAAGCCTTTGGGAAAAAGAAATCGCGCCGCAGATCCGACGACGCGTCCCTCATTTCGATTAGAAATAGAAGCCGACCCGCAGCCCAACACTTAATGCTGTAGAATCGCCAAAAGTCGCACGGGCTACATCGGGCGTGCCAGTTTCTGCATAGCCTTTGCCCAGCCAGGAATAGCGAGCTCCTGCCGCCACTTCCATTTTTTCGTATGTATAGACCGCGCCAAGGCCGATTTGTTGCAGGCCAGTGGATGGCGCTAAAGGGGAAACTAGGCGGTCTTGCGGTTTCTCATAAGCAAAAGACCCCTGAACCGCCCAGTTTTCATTCAGGCGATGGGCCAATCCGATGCGATATGTGATTGTGTCATCCAAAGAAACCAAAGTCGCGCCGGTCGCCTCTGCAAAAGTCTCCGGGTTGATTAGGAATTCAGACCATTCCGACCAGCGAATTCCGCCAAATAGCAGGGTATTAGGGGCAATGCCGGTTTGAAGATCTAGATTGATCGCTTGCGGAGTTTTCACTTTTGTCGTGCTTGTTTCTGGCGATACCGTTGTATCCGCAATTCGGTCGCCATTTAGATCAAGCGCGAAAGTTTCGGTGGTCTCAAAGTCATGTTCGATCGCCGAAAAATAGGTCAGGGCCACGCGCATAGCGATATCGGGGCGCTCATAAGCTCCGCCGACCAAATAGCCAAAACCCAAATCACTATCGAGATCGACATTATACCCGGAAACACCGCTGGGAATCGGCGAGCCCGGCGGTTGGCTTGGGCCGCCATAGGCCAACCCGTTTAGTGTGATTTCACCCTGAGCCCAATCGGCGCGCAGACCGGCATGGGCGCTCCAATTTTCGGTGAATTCATAACGGCCTATCAGGCTGACAGCATAGCTATCGGCCAGTGCTTGGGTGCCGCCTAGGTTACTTCCGGCGATTTCATCATATTTGATGTCAGAGCCGAAATCCTCATTGCCGATTAAAGCGAGAGAAAACTGCTCATTAACTTGGTATTTTAGACCAAACCCGTAGGCGGGGAAGCCTTTGGCCACTTCTTTATATTTCGCATCAGTGGGAATTCCCGCGACAGCCCCCGAGATATCATCGCCATTCACATTTGGGAAAACATATCCAAAGGACAGCTGAGCATAATTGCCATCCTTGAACAACACTTCCAAAGGCTGGCCCGAACGGTCAATGCCGCCAGCCATTGCGCTACAGCCGAGAAGCCCAAAAACGACTGAGAGAATATTTATTTTTTGCATATTTTCCTCCCGTAGATGTGCTGTTCGTTTTTATTGCACATGGACTCAGAACAACGTGAAGTTGCAATTTGGTCAATCTGTAACGCTACGTATTTTTGCAGATAGCGTTTCTTTTTCCGAGCTGGACCGGGAAAAGCCTATTCCCATTCAATCGTTCCTGGAGGTTTCGAGGTGATATCATAAGTCACCCGATTAATCCCCGCGACTTCATTGATGATCCGGGTAGCCGTTTCCGACAAGAATTCATGAGAAAACGGATAGTAGTCAGCCGTCATCCCATCGACGGAAGTCACCGCCCGCAGCGCACAGGCGTAATCATAGCTACGACTATCACCCATAACGCCCACAGTGCGCACTGGCAGAAGCGCAACAAAGGCCTGCCAAATTTCATCGTAAAGCCCATGTTTTCGGATTTGATCCAAATAAACCGCATCCGCGCGCCGCAAAATTGCCAGCTTATCGCGGGTGATTTCTCCGGGACAGCGAATAGCAAGACCTGGCCCAGGGAAGGGGTGACGGCCAATAAAACTTTGCGGCAGTCCCAGTTCTCGGCCTAGCGCGCGAACTTCGTCTTTGAACAATTCGCGCAAAGGTTCGACTAGTTTCAGCCCCATACGTTCGGGCAAACCGCCTACATTATGGTGCGATTTGATGGTCACTGATGGGCCGCCCGAAAAGCTAACCGATTCGATAACATCCGGATAGAGCGTGCCTTGGGCTAAGAAGGTCGCGCCTCCAACCTCTTCGGCGTGTTTTTGGAAGACGTCGATGAATAGCTTACCAATGGTTTTGCGTTTCACCTCTGGGTCAGTGACATTTTCCAAAGCATCCAAAAATAAATCCGTCTCATCCGCATGAATGAGAGAGATATTATAATTGTCGCGGAACATATGAACGACTTCGTCAGCCTCGGATTCCCGTAAAAGCCCGTGATCAACGAAAACGCAAGTTAGCTGATCGCCAATAGCCTCATGCAGCAAAATAGCCGTGACAGAACTATCCACCCCGCCGGAAAGCCCGCAAATGACCTTTTGGTCGCCGACTTTTTCCCGAATTTCCTCGATCGCCTGATCTTTATAGGCGCCCATAGTCCAGTCGCGTTGGAAACCAGCAATATCCAAGAAATTGCTTAGAAGGCCACGGCCATTAGGAGTGTGATGAACCTCCGGATGGAATTGCACCGCGTAAAAATGGCGGGTTTCATCGGCGGTGATTGCAAAAGGCGCGTTGGGTGACGTGCCATATACCTTAAAACCCGGTGCAAGCTTTGTCACCGCATCACCATGCGACATCCAAACCTGCTCTAACCCATTGGAAAACCAGCCTTGCAGTAGTGAAAGCTCTTCGGCTTGGGTCACTAAGGCACGCCCAAACTCGGAGGTCCCATCGCCGCGGGTCACAGTCCCCCCTAATTGCGCCATCATGACTTGCTGACCGTAACAGATCCCCAGAACCGGAACGCCCATTTCGAATACGAATTTCGGAGCACGGGGACTATTTTCGTCCAAAACGCTCGCAGGACCGCCCGAAAGCACAACTGCTTTGGGCTTAAACTCGGTGAGGAACTCATCCGTAACCGATTGAAACGGATGAATTTCGCAATAAACATTCAATTCGCGCAAGCGGCGAGCGATCAGCTGAGTCACTTGGCTGCCGAAGTCAATGATCAGCAGGCTTTCATGGGTTGGTTGCGTCATGCCGAAGCACTAGATCCGGCCTGAGAAGTTCGCAAGATCGTTCCGCAAAAATTCATGAAATTCTTTCGAAATATTGCACGGCCACTGGGGGAGCCTTTGAGATCGGGGCTGATGCTGCAAATTGGGCCATCATAATTCGACCAAAGATCGAATTTTGCGGAAATGAAATGTCGGATCCCGACCAAGTAGGCTCCGAAAGATGGATTATTTCAAAATGCTCAGGCCATATTACTTAGGGTGAGAAGTTTTGATGCGTTGAAAGAAATAGATTGGTGGCAGTATATTTTTTAAGCCATGAAAACGAATCGAGTTGCTGGTTAATTTAAAGGTTGGATCCATAATAGATCGAAATACATGGGTTATTATCAACTTGTTAAAGAGTATTTACAGCCATTTTAGAGCGATCTAAAAATGATCAAATCCTTTGCTGCTCTGCTATTTCAGCTCGTCCAGATCATTTTTTGAAGATGATGTGGATGTGGGTATTGGTAGATTCCAATCCTTCTATCTAGTTTTCAAAAATTTGCAAATGAAAGACATAGACTCCGACTAAAACTCGCTCTGAGAAAGGGGAATGCAAATAAATTGTCCCTCAGGAGGGTGGTGGCTCACGGGTTCACTGTACATAGACAAGCGAGTGGCCAGATTTGTAGTGCTTCAAATTTATGACGGCAAATCATCCCACGGTGCTAATCATGATCGGTCAATGATTTGATGAGGAATTGAGCTGCCCTGAGACCAAAGTTTGCGATGGACGGTTGATTGGGAAAGAGGAAAGTTTAGCTCGCTATTCAAGGGAGGTGATGGTTTTCATTAATATCACGGAGAGAATATTTCCGGAGTATGATTAAATTAATATTTGAGATTGGGATAAAAAACATATGTTTAGACCTGGCTTGCCTGAAGGTTGATAGAATTGAGATCTGCCATATTTGATAAATAGTCGGACTTGAATTGTTCTTTTGAACGGGTTTTCCAGAAATCTCTGCTTTCCCCAATTAGTGCAATGAGTATGTCTAAATGTGCGGGCGATGAATAGCTACCATCTTTAGCTACTCGCCTGGTTTCCATTTCTTGCTCCAGGCATAGAAGAATAAAAATGACTTGGCTGGGGCCAGGTGTGGTTTCCTGATCAATTAGCCGGTTAAGTTTATGGGTTCGACGATAATTGGCAGCGCCTATTTTAGCTGCTTGGGCTAAAAGCCTTGGGCGCGAGATGCTTTTCAAGATTTTACAAATATCGGTCATGGGATCACCTTTTGGATTAGAACAGTTGGTAAGATCCCTCATAATATTGTGGTGTTGCGCAGGGGCTCAATTATCGTGCGGTGCGGTCCTAAAAGTTTAGTCATTAGAAACAATATTTAAGGTAGTTACAATTTTAACCTAACAATAACGGATACAACGGCAGGTTGAAATTGTATGAATTACTGTAGTGGGAATTAATCCCTTTTTGAAACCGGAGGTGCCTTTGATGTCTCGTCCCGCTTGCTTGTCCGAAGCACAATTGCTTGGGCCGCATTGGGTTCCGGATGAGGTGCTGCATTATTTGACACACACCGAACTGGGGTTTTCAATTCGTGAGATTGCCCGTGGAGCGGGATGCCATGCATCTACTATTTCACGCCAAATTAGACGCTTTGAAAACCGGCGGGATGATCCGCTGGTAGATGAAGCGCTCCATCGATTGGGATCTCGTCATTTCAATCTAGAAAAAAGACCCGTTGCTCAAAAGGAGCCGAGCCTGATGTCTGTTATGTCCAATCTTAAAATCGACTGCACCTTTGAAACAGAAATTGATGCAGAATGCCGTTTGGCTTTACGGCGTTTAGCGGAGCAGGGAGCAGTTTTGGCCGTTGCAAGAGAAATGGAGCAAGCGGTTATTGTTCGCGACTTGCCTGGTGGTCAAGCGACACGAACAGCCGTTGTTTCTCGTTGCGCTGCTGAAACTCTTGCTCTTCGTGATTTGATACATTGTGAAAAGCCTGCAAAAATTTCGCGCTATCAAATCACATCGGCTGGTCGTGCTTTTCTAAAACGCCTAATGATTGAGGAAAGCAATTCTGGGTTTGCGGAAAGTCAACAATCATTCGCGGGCCAACACCGGAGCTGGGGTGAAAGAGAAATCCCATCAGAAAATTCTAATCGTAGCCGCCGTGTAAAGTTCAATTTGGCGGAATCACCTTTGACAATCTTGGCGCGTCGCAAAGATAAAAATGGAGAGCCGTTTTTAACTGATGATCTGGTAGCGTCTGGCGAAAGATTACGCGAAGATTTTGAGTTGGCACAAATGGGGCCACGGCTTACTCAGAATTGGGAAGGTTTTTTAACTGCGGGATCGAAGCCAAGTTTCAACCCCGATGATTTAAAAGGAAGTGGACCTACTGCTGCGCGTGACCGAGTGCATGCGGCTTTGGCGGATTTGGGTCCTGGCCTTGGCGATGTGGTATTGCGTTGCTGCTGTTTTTTGGAGGGGATGGAAACAACCGAGAAGACTATGGGGTGGTCTGCACGATCCGGGAAAATCGTTCTTAGAATAGCTTTGCAGCGATTAAAGCGTCATTATGAGGAAACTCATGGTAAATATGCGCCGATGATAGGATAAGAAAAAGGGGCCTTTTAGGCCCCTTTTTAATTTACGCGGCACTCGCTGCAGAGGCCTCTTTGAGATATTTCATCAGGTTTTCTGGGGAAGATTCACCATATGGGTCTTCGCCAAAGTTATCGGAAAGGCCCGGCTCTTCGAACCATGCTTCGATAACACCGTCATTTACGACGGCTGCATACCGCCAGGAGCGGGCGCCAAAACCAAGATTATCTTTGGCAACGAGCATACCCATACGGCGGGTAAATTCGCCGGAACCATCCGGGATGACTTTCACATTAGAAATGCCCTGAGCTTCGGCCCATTTATTCATAACGAAGCTGTCATTTACGGACAGACAATAGATTTCGTCGATGCCTTCGCCTTTGAAATCTTCGTATCCGTTTTCAAAACCCGGCAACTGATAGGTTGAGCAAGTCGGCGTAAACGCACCAGGCAGAGCGAAAAGAACAACGCGCTTGCCTGCGAAATAATCGTCCGTGGTCATGTCTTGCCAACGGAACGGGTTCGGTCCTTCGATGCTTTCATCGCGAACACGTGTGCGGAAGGTCACCTTGGGAAGGGGCAGGCCTGCTTTCATCGATCTCATCCTTTACTGCGAGAGCAAAATAATCGCGCCGCGGCGCGGCTACGGTCTTTTAGAAGGATTCTAGAAGAGGCTCAATGGGGCAAGGCCGGGGAACAGCAAAGAAGGGCAGACTGCCGCAAGTAATCTTTCGGTAACTGATAGATTTGCTCAAGAATTGCGCAAAGCTAGATTGCGGGTTGTAATCTAAGGATGTGTCTAAGTGTTCAATGAGGGGATAAATTCTTCGGTGGTCATTAATTGTTGCCGGGGATGGCTACGCCTGGGGGGGCGTGCAACGGTGTGACGGGGATCGGCGAAGCCAATTTTAATCGGGCGGCGAGGCTACGCATCAAGGTAGCCTCGCAGCTGCAGCACTTATTCGGCGGGCTCTACGATTTGACACGCTTCCGTGACGGGGACGGCATTCACATCGGTATTTAGGCGGTTGACCGCATCTCGGACGCCCTTGGCATAGTCGGGATGCACGCGCTCCAGCACCGCATACCAACGTTCCTTCACGCTTTCTGAGCATGGCCCCATTGCGGCTGCATAATTTTCAAATAGCCGCTCTTTTTGGGCGTCATTGAAAAGATTAAACAGAGCACGGGGCTGAACATAATCAGCGTCTCGATCGGTTTGATCATATCGGTCAGCGTCGCCGTCAATACGCAATGGCGGCTCTACAAATTCCGGTTTTGCCTCTGCGCCACCGAATTGATTGGGTTCGTAATAGGCATCCGAATTCCCAAAATCATTGGTGAAAAAGCGCATGGCTCCATCTTTGTGATAATGGTTCATTTTCGCATTTTTTGGCGCATTTGCAGGCAAGGCTTCATAATGCGTTCCTAGCCGATACCGATGGGCATCTGCATATGAGAAAATTCGTCCCTGAAGCATCTTATCCGGACTAAAACCAATACCAGGAACGATATTGGACGGACTATAAGCCGCGTTTTCGATCATCTGGAAATAGTTTTCCGGATTTTTGTTCATCTCCAGCTCGCCCACTTCGATCAGGGGATAGTCCCCATGAGGCCAAACTTTGGTCACGTCAAATGGGTTGAATGGCGCATTCTCCGCGTCTTTTTCGGGCATAACCTGAATATAGAGCGTCCATTTCGGGAAGTTTCCGTCCTCAATCATATTGAACAGATCTTCCTGATAATTTTCACGGGTTTTTCCGATTAGCTCTTCTGCCTCAGCATTTGTGTAATGCTTATGCCCCTGTTGGGTTTTGAAATGGAACTTTACCCAATAGCGTTCGCCTTTCTCATTCCACAAAGAAAAAGTATGCGATCCGTAGCCGTTCATAAAGGCCGGGTTCGTGGGAATACCGCGATCAGACATCAGGATAGTTACTTGATGCACGCATTCTGGCTGTGCCGCCCAAAAATCGAACATAGCTTCGGGAGAGCGCTGATTGGTTTTCGGATGGCGCTTTTGGGTGCGGATGAAATCCGGGAATTTATAGGCGTCACGGATAAAGAAAACCGGTGTATTATTACCCACCATGTCCCAATTTCCGTCTTCGGTATAAAATTTCAGCGAAAAGCCGCGTACATCGCGTTCCGCATCCGCTGCGCCGCTTTCTCCGGCCACGGTGGACCAACGCGACAGGACTTCGGTTTGCGCGCCCGGTTTGAAAACTTTGGCACAGGTATATTTCGTGATGTCATGGGTCACGGTGAAAACGCCCTGAGCGCCCCAGCCTTTGGCATGCACAACACGTTCGGGAATTCGTTCGCGGTTCTGATGCGCCAGCTTTTCGATCAGCTGATAATCCTGCAACAGGGTTGGGCCGCGTTTGCCCGCGGATAGAGAATGTTCATTGCTGGGAACCGGAGCGCCTGCAGTTGTCGTTAACCTAGGTGTGTCGGTCATTTTTGATCCTCCTTGCGATTAGCAGTTAGATGGCTGCCTTTGAGGATAATTGGAAATTGTAATTTTCAAGCATTGTGATAGGAAAAAGTTATGAAAATAACTCTGCGCCAGCTGCACTACTTCCAAATTCTTGCTGAGGCACGCAATTTTAGCCGCGCGGCCGAGCTCGCCCATGTGAGCCAACCTGCTTTGTCGGTGCAGATACGCGAGCTGGAAACCACCATGGGCGGTCAGCTGGTGGAGCGTTTACCGCGCGACATTCAGCTGACCCCCCTTGGGCGCGCTGTCTTGGATCATGCGCAAAAGATCTTGGCAGGCGTCCAAGAGCTAGAGGCCTCATCCCGACTGGGAAAATTGAAAGCACCTTTGAATCTGGGGATTATCCCGACAGTTGCGCCTTATCTTTTGCCGCCTTTTCTTGATGTCTGGGGCGCCGGAACCTTGCGCATCCGCGAAGCGATGACCGCAATGCTATTCGACGAATTATCCGATGGTCGCTTGGATGCGATTGTCGTGGCCACCGCGCCGCCTTCGGATCGGTTTATGAGCCTGGGATTGTTTGAGGATCGTTTCCTATTGGCCGGGCCTGCGTCGCGGCTGGCCTTGCTCTCGGAGCAAACCGACGCGTTGCGGCCTGATATTTTGAATCCCGATGAGCTGCTTTTGCTGGATGAAGGCCATTGTTTGGCTGATCAGGCTTTGGCCTTTTGTGATTTGCAGCGGTCCCGGCTTCGGTTGGATTTCGGCGCTGTGTCGCTATCCACTTTGGTTAGTCTGGTCGCGGCAAATTATGGTCTGACTTTGCTGCCCGAAATCGCGGTGCGTGCCGAACAGCGTGCGGCGCCGGGGCTATCCGTGCAAAGATTCAGCGCCCCGCAACCGTCGCGCATGATCAGTTTGGTGCGGCGAAGTTCAACTATTTCAGATGATTGGTACACATCCCTAGCAGAAAGCCTTAGATCAGCGGGGCAAGATCTTGTTCAGTCCTGGTGCGATACAGAGCAAAAATTGCATAGCGGTGTTGCAGCGTCCTAGTGTCTCTTTCCTGAACTAGGTCAGTAGGCTATACCTAATAACAGACGTGGTGGAGGAACGCGCAATGAGAGACCTAAAGATCCCAGACCAAAGGCATCCTGAAAAGGCGCATCGCCCGGATAATGCCCAGCCGAAAAAACCGTCTTGGATTCGGGTGAAAGCCCCTGGGTCGGAAGGCTATAAAGAAACCCATCGCATTATGCGCGAACATAAGCTGGTGACTGTCTGCGAAGAGGCGGGCTGCCCCAATGCTGGGGAATGCTGGTCCCTGGGTCACGCCACCATGATGATTATGGGCGAAATTTGTACCCGTGGCTGTACTTTTTGCAATGTCGCCACCGGCCGCCCGGATGCATTGGATTTGTTCGAGCCGGGGCGCGTTGCGGATGCGGTGCAGAAACTGGGGCTAAATCATGTTGTGATCACATCCGTGGATCGCGATGATTTAGCCGATGGCGGGGCAGAGCATTTCGCCCAAACCATCCGCGCCGTGGGGCATCGGTCCCCCAAAACCACCATCGAAATTCTGACCCCGGATTTTTTGAAATGCGACCCGTCGGTGCTGGAAACCGTCGTCGCGGCAAAGCCGGATGTGTTCAATCATAATCTTGAAACCGTGCCGGGGCTTTATCCCACTGTGCGCCCGGGTGCGCGCTATTTCCATTCCCTGCGGCTATTGCAGCGGGTGAAGGAACTGGATCCGACGATGTTCACCAAATCCGGTATCATGGTCGGGCTGGGCGAAGATAAGCAATCCGTGCATCAAATCATGGATGATATGCGCGCGGCGGATGTGGATTTTCTGACTATTGGCCAATATTTGCAGCCGACGCCGAAACACCACCGGGTGGACCGTTTCGTGACGCCCGAAGAATTCGAAGCTTATGAAAAAGCCGCTTACGGCAAGGGCTTCTTGATGGTTTCGGCCACGCCGCTGACCCGCTCAAGCTATCACGCAGGCGATGATTTCGCCAAATTGCGCGATGCCCGCTTGGCGAAGGTCAATGGCTAAGCCCACTGGCAAATGAAAAAGGGCGGTGGATAGGCCGCCCTTTTGTAATTCAAAAGTGGTTGGTTTTACTTCTTATATTTCGAATGGCAGGCTTTGCAGCTGCCGCCGATTTGACCCATTGCAGCGCCTAGATCCTCTTTGGATGCGATGGAAACAGAGGATGCCGCAGAAGCCAGAGCTTCGCCCTTCGCGGTGAAATCAGCGTAATTTTCCCAGATAGCGGGCAGGGCTTCGTCATCCCCTGTATGTGCTTGGGTTTCAAAGAGAGCCGAGATTTTCGCGGCTTCGGCGGCAATCGCTGCGGCAGAGGCATTGGCCACAGCTGCATCAAAAGGCATAGCCCCTTTGGCCATAGTGCCCAAGGCTTTCATATTTTGACCAATGGTTTTCATGGCCGCTTGCCGGGCTTCGACGATATCCGCGTCGCTGGCCATGACCGCAGTCGAGCTAAGGGTCAGGCCAAGGGCCAGGATCATCAATTTTTTCATAGGCTTGCTCTCCATTCTTAAACTAGCGAAGCGCTGGCGAACCACGAGGGCTCTGGGATAGAACGTCGCCGAAACTTCTTTCCGGCGGCGATAAAGGGTTAATTGGCGGCGGGAATAGCCTTTAGATAAGCGGCGACTGCGGCTCGATCCTCGGCGGGGAGTTTGGCGAAATTTTCAACCACCGGCGCCATATGGCCACCCACCGCATCGAATTCTGGGGTGAAGCCTGATTCCAGATAATAGGCTATATCTGCCTCTGCCCAATCCAGTTCCGCAGGGGTGATATTTGGGATTTTTCCTTCGCCATTAGGGTTGGGCGCACCCGCTAGCCAGCGAGATTTCTGAAGCCCACCCAAAGGGTTGCGCGGCGTATGGCATTCGCCGCAATGACCCAACGCCTCTACCAAATAACGACCACGCACCAGCTCGCCTTCTGCGTCGGTCATGACCCAATCATCGCGGAAAAACAGCAATTTCCATCCGCCCAGGCTGCGATGAATATTGAAGGGAAAGCCAAGCTCATGGGGCTGATTTGCGGTGGTGTCGGCGGGCAGGCTGTCCAAAAATGCCTTCAGATCTGCCACATCTTGCGCGGTCATATGCGTATAGGAATTATAGGGAAAGGCCGGATAATAATGCGTGCCGCCGGGCGACACACCTTGTTTTAAGGCCAAAGCCAGATTTTCCAACGACCAGCTGCCGATGCCATGATCAGGGTCGGGCGTGATATTCGGAGCAAGGAAAGTCCCGAAATCACTGGCAAATCTTTGACCACCAATGAGCAGAAGCTTGGCATCACCAGAAGCCTCCGGCGCGCTATGACAAGAGGCGCAGCCAGCCGCCCAAAAGACTTTTTCACCTGCTGTGACATCGGCCTGAGCAGACCGAAGTTCGGCCCGGAACTCGGGGTCCAACTTGCCGGGTTTGGTCACAAACCACGCAACCGCCAATCCAACCAGAGCCAAAAGACAAAATGCTAAAACAGCACGAAGTAAGGTGATCATTGCGGTCGTCTCATGAAAAGCTGTCAATCATAGTTTAGCAACTAGCCCGGTCGTTTAGCTATTCAAAGCCCTGTGATGATTTTTACCACTTGGGTGATGCGAAAATTATTTTCACTATATATCAGTAGTTTGCGACGCATAGTTAATCCGCTTTGTCCAACAGTCGCACTTTTCCGATATAAGGGAGATTGCGGTTTCGTTGAGCGTAATCGATGCCATAGCCCACCACGAATTCATCAGGGATTTCAAAGCCGATCCAGTCCGCTTTGAAATCCACCTCTCGACGGGCGGGCTTGTCTAGCAAGGCGATGGTGGCCAAAGATTTCGGCTTTCGACCTTGCAAAATATGGGTCACATGGCTCAGCGTAAATCCGGTATCGACCAGGTCTTCGACGACCAGCACGTCACGTCCTTGAATTTCGCCGCGCAAGTCCTTGACAATGCGGACTTCTCTGCTTGACTGCATGCTGTCACCATAGGAAGAGGCTTCGATGAAATCCACTTCGATGGTCATATCCAATTCGCGCACCAAATCGGCGATGAAAATAAAGGAGCCGCGCAAAAGCCCCACCACCACCAATTTGTCGACGCCCGAATAGCGGTCTTCGATTTCGCGGGCGAGAGCCTCTATCCTTGCCGCGATCGCCTTGGCGGATATCATCTTATCAATCACATAGGCCTGACCTGACATAACGTCCCCTTGAAATTTCCCCCGTCATTTTATCGTATCAGATCTCGACGGAGGCACCACAGGACACCATGCCCACACACGCGGAAAAACGAACCCTGCCTTACACCGCCCAACAGATGTATGATCTGGTGGCGGATGTGAAATCTTACCCCCAATTTCTGCCTTGGTGCGCGGCGGCGCGCATTCGCTCGACCCGACCCAAGGGTGAGACCGAGGTGATGGAGGCGGATTTAGTAATTAGTTTTAAGGTGTTCCGCGAAAAGTTTGGCAGTCGCGTGACGCTTTGGCCGAAGGGCGAAGAGCCGATAATCGACACGGAATATATCGACGGTCCGTTCAAATATATGAAATCGCGCTGGCAGTTTTCCGATATGGAACAGGGCGGCTGTCAGATCGATTTTTTCGTGGATTTCGAGTTTAAAAACCGCGTGTTACAAGGCGTTATTGGTGTGGTTTTCAATGAAGCCATGCAGCGGATCGTCAAGGCATTTGAGGACCGGGCGCATGCGATTTATGGTGGCTCTGGCAGATTAGCTTAGGCGTGCACCCAAAAGTGCTAGCGCATGGGCCACTGTCGCCGCCCGCACCGCGCTCCGGCCCAAAGCGCCGAAATCCACCAATTCCGTCACGGTGTCCCGACCGGTTTGCGCAAGGCCGAAACAAACCCGGCCTTCGGGTTTGAACTCTGATCCGCCGGGGCCAGCAATGCCGGTCACCGAAATGCTAAGATCCGCGGCAGAGCGATGCAGCGCGCCTTCGGCCATTTCGCGCGCCACTTCTTCGGAAACCGCGCCGAATTCGTTCAAGCTTTTGGTGCTGACCCCCAGCATTTCGATTTTCGCGGCATTGGTATAGGTGACAAATCCCCGGTCAAAAATGGCCGAAGATCCCGGGACTTCGGTGATTGCCCCAGAAATAAGCCCAGCCGTGCAGCTTTCCGCGGTGGCAAGGGTCACTTGGGCGGCTTTGGCCAGGTGCAATAGCTGTTCAGGGGTCATTGCATGAGCACTCCATGGGAAAAGGCAGCGGCCCCGGCCACGACCAGCGCCGCCATAACGCCCGCAATCACATCATCCAGCATCACGCCCGCCGCATCTTTGCGCCGATCTGCCCAACCCACAGGGCCGGGTTTCCAGATATCGAAGAGGCGAAACATGATGAAGGCGCCGATCCAGCCCGGATAGGGGAAGACCCAAGGGTCAATACCAGCATGCCACAAACCAAGACTAAGCGGCCAAAGGGCGATCCATTGCCCGACCAGCTCGTCGATAACGATTTCACTGGGATCATGGGCGCCGGTCGCGGTTTGCTCGGCTTTGCAGGCCCAGATCCCCAGCCCCAAAGCGGCAAGAGTGGCGAGGCCCAGAAGTGGAAACCCACCAAGCCCATGCAGAAGATAGGCCAAGGGGATCGAGGCGGCAGAGCCCCAACTTCCCGGAGCGGGGCGCAAAAAACCGATACCGCCCAAGGTTGCGATTAGGCGAGAGGCTCTCATAATTTCACCAAACTTGCAGTTGCTAGGGCGGCAATGCCCTCTTCGCGGCCGGTGAAGCCCAGTTTTTCGCTGGTTGTTGCTTTCACGCTCACCCGATCCAGATCAAGCCCCATCAGGCGGGCCATTTCTTCGCGCATGGCCAGAGCATGGGGGCCAATCTTGGGGCGTTCGCAGATAATCGTGCAATCCGTATGGGTGATGGTAAAGCCGCGACTGGCCGCCAAATCCACCGCATGGCGCAGAAAAATTTCGCTTGCTGCACCTTTCCATTGCGGATCCGAGGGCGGGAAATGCTGGCCGATATCGCCATCCGCTAAAGCCCCGTAAATCGCGTCAGTCACAGCATGCATTGCCACATCTGCATCGGAATGGCCTTTAAGAGACTGACTATGCAAGATTTTCACGCCGCACAGGGTCACATGATCTCCCGCCTCAAAGGCATGAACGTCAAAACCTTGGCCGGTGCGGAAATCCATAGGCTTGTCCTTTGCTTGCCATTGCCGAAGGGTTTGCGCTGCGCGGGTGAAATCGGCGGGATGGGTGACTTTGAAGTTGTCCTCATCCCCAGCCACAATGGCCACGTCAAGCCCAAAGCGTCGCGCCACCTCTACATCATCAGCGGCGCTTTCACCCTCAGGCCAAGCCGCATGCGCCGCGCGGATCTCGGCCAGTCGGAAAGTTTGCGGGGTTTGCGCCCGGTATAACCCGCTGCGGTCCTGAGTTCCGCAAACCAACCCGTCAGCGCCTTTCCAAAGCGCATCCACAACCGGCAAAGCCGGGGCTGCGCAAGGATGGGTTTGCAGTGCCGAAAGCAAGCGATCCAAGATCTCGGCTCGGGCAAAAGGCCGCGCCGCATCATGGATCATCACGATCTGGGCGGTGTCGGGCAGGGCGGCCAGGCCCGCGCGGACAGAGGCATCGCGCGTCGCCCCTCCTGAAACCACGCAAACAGCCAAATCCGGCGGCATTTTCACCGCAGCGTCAAACAAGGCCCGGTCATCGGGGTTTATCACATAGACAAAGCCAGAAATTTCCGAATGGGACGCTATAGCATTTGACGTATGCTGAAGCAGGGATACACCCTCAATCTTCTGATATTGCTTTGGAATATCGCCGCCAGCTCGGCTTCCGCGCCCCGCGGCAACAATTAACGCCCATACCGTCATCTTAACTCCTTTGCTTAATAATCTGTTTACGACCTGCGTCTTCACTGGACAAGCGGCTCTAAATTGAGGCAAAAAACGCCCAAGAATTAATCACTCTCTGTTTCATTCCGGCGATATCCTGCACTGCAATTGCACTCATGCCAGGCAGGGGGTAGATCCGAAGTAACGATGCGCAAGGATTAGGCACTTGACTATTCAGTTGGCAGAGCAGCCTCTGGACCCTCCGGTTTTCTTGGCACCCATGGCGGGTATTACTGATTTGCCATTTCGGCAATTGGTGTTGCGCTTTGGTGCGGGGCTGGTGGTCAGCGAAATGGTGGCCAGCCAAGAAGTGGTGCAGGCAAAGCCGGGAACCCGTGAGCGGGCCGAGCTGGGTTTGGCGCAGTCGCAAACTTCGGTCCAGCTGGCCGGGCGCGACACTTATTGGATCGCCGAAGCCGCGCGATTTGTTGCTGATCAAGGTGCTAAGATCATCGATATTAATATGGGCTGCCCAGCGAAAAAGGTTGTGGGCGGTCTGTCTGGCTCGGCTTTGATGCGCGATCCATGCCAAGCGCTGCGCCTGATCGAGGCAGTGATTGCCGCAGTTGACGTGCCGGTGACGCTGAAAATGCGGCTGGGTTGGGATGACAATTCGCTGAATGCGCCGATGATTGCGCGCCAGGCCGAAGAGTCGGGGGTCGCGATGATCACTGTGCATGGGCGCACCCGCTGTCAGTTTTACAAAGGCCAGGCCGATTGGGCCGCGATTGCGCCAGTGGTTGAGGCGGTGACGATACCGGTGATTGCCAATGGCGATATTACCTCGACCCATAGCGCTAGACAGGCCTTGGCTCAGTCCGGCGCCGCAGGGGTGATGATCGGACGTGGCGCCCAAGGTCGGCCCTGGATCCTCGCGCAGATCGCCCATGAGCTTTACGGCCAGCCCGCGCCGCAAATTCCGCAAAATTCGGCCTTGGTGGCGATGGTGCAGGACCACCATGCTCAAATGATCGAGTTCTATGGCGATTATCTAGGGCTGCGCGTCGCCCGCAAACATCTGGGATGGTATATGGATCAAGCGAACACCGCGGCGGATCTGCGCCGTATGGTTCTGACAGAGGACTGCCCGTCGCGGCTTTATCGCCTGCTTCCCGACGCCTTGCTTGCCGAAGAGGTTCAGGCTGCATGACCGTAAATTCCTATGAATCCATCTGGCAATCCTTGCCTGTCCCGGCCTTTCTGCTCAATCCCGATGACACGATTGCTGAATTATCGCCGGCGGCGGAGTCCTTTCTTAATATGTCCGCGCGCAGCCTAAGCGGTCATCCTATTTGGGATAAGCTGATGATCGATGCGCCTTTGGAAGAGGCGTTCAAGCGGGTGCGCAATGATCAATCGGGCCTGTTCATCAATAATGTCGATGTTGGCAGCGGCAATCGCCCGCCGGTTCAATGTAACGTCCAAATCGGGCCGGTGATGGATCAGCCTGGCATGGTCTTGCTGCTGTTTGAGCCGCGCCAAATTGCCGATCGGATGGAAAATGCCCAAGCGGTGCGCTCCGCCGCGAAATCGGCGATCGGTATGGCCGAAATGCTGGCCCATGAAATCAAGAACCCGCTGGCAGGGATCACGGGCGCGGCGCAGCTTTTGTCGATGAATTTGGCCGGTGATGATTTGGAAATGACCGATCTGATCGTGGCGGAAACCCGGCGGATCACCAAATTATTGGAGCAGGTGGAGCAGTTCGGCAATCTTCGCCCCCCAAAGCGCAAAGCGGTGAATGTGCATGACCTGCTGGACCGGGCGCGGAAATCGGCCATGGTCGGCTTTGCGGCCCATATGCGCATTATTGAAGAATATGACCCTTCACTACCCGCGACCTGGGTGGATGGGGATCAGATGCTGCAAGTCTTTCTGAATCTTCTGAAAAACGCGTCCGAGGCATCCGAGGGCGGTGGCACGATTAGAATTCGCACATTTTACGAGCTAAGCTTACGCCTACGTCGTCGTGATGGGTCGGGCGGGGCTTTGCCTTTGCAAGTTGAGATTATCGATGATGGCCGGGGCTTGCCGCCGGAAATCGCCGAGCAAATCTTTGATCCGTTCGTATCCGGGCGGGAAAATGGCACCGGGCTGGGTTTGGCCTTGGTGTCGAAAATTGTATCTGAACATGGCGGGTGGATTGGCGTGGAAAGCGTGCCTGGGCGCACAGTTTTCCGGATTTCCCTGCCAGTAGCGCCCAATCAGACGGAGGTTGAGTAATGGATGGAACGATTTTGGTTGCGGATGATGACCGCACGATCCGCACCGTTCTGACACAGGCGTTGACCCGCGCCGGATGTAAGGTCCATGCAACCTCGTCTTTGACCACGCTGATGCGATGGGTCGAAGAAGGGAAGGGCGATCTGATCATCTCGGATGTGATGATGCCCGATGGGAATGGTCTGGAAATGATCCCGCGTATCACAGAGCTGCGGCCCGGTCTGCCGGTGATCGTGATTTCCGCGCAAAACACCATCATGACCGCGATCCAAGCGGCCGAGGCGGATGCCTATGACTATCTGCCAAAGCCCTTTGATCTGCCGGATCTGATGAAGCGGGCGGGCAAAGCGCTAGAGGTCAAGCGCCGCACCCCAACCCCACGGGCAGAGCCGGAACCAGAAAGCAATGACCTGCCGATGATCGGGCGCACCCCTGCCATGCAGGCGCTGTACCGGCTGGTGGCGCGAGTGATGAATTCTGAATTGCCAGTGCTGATTTCCGGCGAAAGCGGTACGGGGAAATCCCTGATTGCGCGAGCAATTCATGATTTCTCTGACCGGCGGTCCATGCCCTTTATGGTGGTGACGGCTGCGGATCTATCGGGCGTAGACGGTCCCGCGACTGTGATTTCCAAAGCGCGTGGCGGTTCGATCCTATTTGATGAGGTGGGCGATTTCGATGAGGATGCCCAAGCCCGTATCGTGCGCATGCTGGATAGTTTCGGTGATCCGGCGCCACGGGTTCTGGCCTCTAGCCAAGATGATTTGGCCGCTAAAATGGAAGATGGCAGCTTCCGCCAGGATCTTTTCTATCGTTTGGGCGGTGTGTCGATCAATGTTCCGGCTTTGCGGGAGCGGGTGGACGATATCCCGCTTTTGGCGGACCATTTCCTTGCCAAATCCGAGCGCGAAGGCGCGCCTGTGCGCCGCTTCTCTGACGACGCGCTAGAGGTCATCCGCAGCTATAGCTGGCCTGGCAATGTGCGGCAGTTGGAAAATTCGATCCGGCGGCTTGTGATCACAAGCTCGGAAGAAGAGATCTCGCGCGCGGAAGTGGACCAGATCCTGGGCAAACAGCCCGCGATGGAGCCGATGACCGGGCGCACGGATGGAGAAAAACTATCCTCGAGCGTGGCGAAACATCTGCGCCGCTATTTCGATTTGCATGGGGGTGTTTTGCCACCGCCGGGGCTGTATCAACGGATTTTGAAAGAGGTCGAACTGCCTTTGATCGAAATCGCCCTAGACGCCACGGGCGGCAATCAGGCCCGTTGCGCGGATCTCTTGGGGATAAACCGAAATACTTTGCGCAAGAAGATCACTGACCTCGATATCCGAGTGACACGCCGCCGCAAATTGATGTAAACCTGCAACAAGCGTGGCGCCAGAGTCGCAGTTTTCCCGTTCGTCGCGGGGAAATGGGGCTTTGGCACAGTTGGGGTGGGCTTGCGAATGCGAGCGGTTCTTGGGCAAGCGGCCTTATTGCGCCGTATTTCGAAGGCAAGCCAAGATAGGCTGCCGGGCTGGGCCAGTATTGGCCTGGTCGTGCTTGGGCCGATCCTGGCGATTTCGACCTTCTTGGTTTTGGGGCCTTTGGAATTAGGTGCCTCGGCTTTGGCCTTGCGCGTGGTTCTGCTAGCCGATTTGGCTTATGTGCTGGTGATTGCTGCGCTGGTTTTGCACCGGGTGATCAAAATGATTGCGGCACGCCGGGCCAGATCAGCAGGATCGCGGCTGCATTTACGGCTGACCTGGGTTTTCGCCACTGTGGCCTTGGTGCCTGCGGTCATGGTTGCGGTTTTCGCGGGGCTGACGGTGAATGTCGGCCTGGAAGGCTGGTTTTCCGAACGGGTGCGCAATGTTGTTGGGGCCAGCCTTGCCGCCGCCGAGGCCTATGAAGAAGAGCATCGGCGCGATTTGTCCGAAGATGCGCAAACGCTGGCCAATATTCTAAACTCCCGTCGCAAAAGCAGTTTTCTGATGACCGATGGCGATTTGCGCGCGCTTTTGGGGCAAGCCCAAGAAGCCATTCAGCGCGGGTTGAAAGAGGCCTATGTCATTGATGGAACGGGCCAAATCCGGGCTCGTGGCGCGCGGTCTTATTTGTTCGATTTCGAAGCTCCGGATGCCGAAGCCCTGATCGCCGCGCAATCGGGCGATGTGGTGATCATCGAGGACTGGGATAATAACGAATACCGGGCTTTGGTGTCGCTAAGTGCTTTTGTGGATCGGTTTCTTTATGTGTCGCGCTCCGTGGATGGAGATATCCTGGCGCTTTTGGACGAAACTCAGGAAACCGTGCATCTTTATCAGCAGTTAGAGGCCGAGCGGGGCCGCATGCTGTTTGAATTTGCGCTGCTCTATCTGGGATTTGCGGTGATTTTGATCTTGGCGGCGATATGGCTGGGGCTGTGGTTTGCGGAACGCTTGTCCCGCCCGGTTGGACGTTTGGCCGGGGCAGCGCAGCGGGTCGGCGCCGGGGATCTTAGCGTTCGGGTGCGCGAAGAGCAGGGCGATGACGAAATCGCGATGCTGGGGCGGATTTTCAACCAAATGACCCGGCAATTGGAGGTGCAGCGGCGCAATCTTCTGGAAAGTAACCATAGATCCGAAGCCCAACGGCGTTTGATGGATAATGTGTTGGCTTCGGTCACAGCAGGTGTTTTCGGGCTGGATGACCAAGGGCGGGTGGAATTCATCAACCGTTCCGGGCGACGCATGCTGGCTATGGACGGGTTTCAACCCATTCAGCAACCTCTGGCCGCGGTGGTGCCTGAATTCGCGCCACTTCTCGAAGAGCTGCGCCTTGGCAAAAGCGAAATCGCGCAGCAGGAAATCCAACTGCGCCGCTTGTCCCTTCATGCGACAATGCTGGTGCGCATGGCTATTCGGCGGTCCGAGGATGCGGCGCTTGAAGGTTTTGTTGTGGCATTTGACGATGTATCCGATCTGGTCAGCGCGCAACGAATGGCAGCATGGGGTGATGTGGCCCGGCGCATTGCCCATGAGATCAAAAACCCGCTGACCCCGATCCAGCTTTCGGCAGAGCGGCTGAAACGTAAATTCGCCCGCGAAGTGTCGGACCCCGAGAAATTCACCGATCTTACCCAAGTGATCATTCGCCAAACCGAAGATCTGCGGCGGATCGTCGACGAGTTTTCCAAATTTGCCCGCATGCCTGAACCCAATGCCAGCCGCCAGGATCTGGGCAAACTGGTGGGCGAGGCGGTGGTGCTACAATCTGCGGGAAATCCTGGGGTTAAACTCCGCCGCGATCTGCCCGAAGATGAGGTTGTGGTGGATTTGGACAAAACCCTTATGATGCAGGCTTTGACCAATCTGATCAAAAACGCAGTCGAGGCCACAGAGACTCGGCGCGAAAAAGGCGAAAGCTTTGATCCTGAGGTCCGGGTTTCGCTGAAAACCGAGGCAGGCGGTGCTATTTTGGCAATCGAAGATAATGGACCCGGTTTTCCGGCCGATCGCCAGCGCTTATTTGAGCCCTATGTAACCACACGGGATAAGGGCACCGGTCTGGGCCTGCCGATTGTGAAAAAAATCGTCGAAGAACATAGCGGCCAGATGCATTTATTGGACGCCGAAGAATTTGAACCCGGCCAAAGCGCAGGGGCACGAGTGGAAATCCGCTTACCATTATGGCGCGACGAGGCGTCCGTCATAGAAACAGCGGCAGAATGATAAAATGAACCGACAAGCGAGCAGTTTAAAACAGAAGGGATCGGGGCGATGAGCGATATTTTGATTGTCGATGATGAGCGCGATATTCGCGAACTGATTGGCGATATTTTAGAAGACGAAGGCTTTGCCACCCGCCGTGTTGGCACATCTGATGACTGCCTAAATGCTCTCGAAGATCAGCTGCCGTCTTTAATGATTTTGGATATTTGGCTCAAAGACAGTTCGATGGATGGCATCGATATCCTGACCAAAGTAAAACGCGACACGCCCGAAGTGCCGATTGTGATCATTTCTGGCCATGGCAATATCGAAATCGCGGTCGCGGCCATCAAACAAGGCGCTTATGATTTCATCGAAAAGCCGTTCAATATCGACCAGCTTTTGGTGGTGATCCGGCGCGCGATGGAAACCTCGCGATTGCGGCGAGAAAATAGCGAATTGCGCCGCGCTGATACGGCCTCGATGGATTTGATCGGCTCGTCTAGCTCTTTTCGCAATTTCAAATCCCAGCTGGACAAAGTCACCAAATCCAATGGTCGGGTGATGCTGCAAGGCCCGCCAGGCGCCGGCAAGGAAACCGCAGCGCGCTATATTCACAGCCAATCCAACCGCGCGGGGGCGGCTTTTGTGACGGTCAATTGCGCTTCGGTGGCGCCGGACCGGATGGAGGCGCTATTATTCGGGCGCGAAGTTGCCGGCCAGCATGTGGAGCCGGGGCTTTTGGAACAGGCCCATGAAGGCGTGCTCTACCTAGATGAGGTGGCGGATCTGCCGCTTGATACCCAGGCGCGGTTTTTACGGGTTTTGGTTGATCAGCGTTTTCAACGGGTTGGCGGCTCTGCTCAGATCAATGTGGATCTGCGGATCATTTCCTCGACCTCGCGGGATCTGAATTTGGCGATTGAGAATGGCCAGTTCCGCGAAGAGCTATATCACCGGCTGAATGTGGTGCCAATTCAGGTGCCGAGCCTAGAGGAACGGCGCAGCGATATTCCGGAACTGGCCCAGGCCTTTATCGCTGTCTTTCATGAAAGCGATAGTTTGGCGCTGCGCAATCTTTCGCCCGATGCGGCGGCGCTGTTGCAGACCATGTCTTGGCCCGGCAATGTGCGCCAGCTGCGCAATATGATCGAGCGGATTTTGATCCTTGGCCCCAATAGCGGAGATATTGAGGCGAGTGAATTGCCCGGCCCCGAAACTGGCGGCGGCGGCGGTGATGACCGTTTGGTTGTGTCGAACACCATCGCGCATTTGCCGCTTCGCGAGGCCCGGGAATTGTTTGAGCGGGAATATCTGCTGACGCAAATCAATCGCTTTGGTGGCAATATTTCCCGCACCGCGAATTTTGTCGGCATGGAACGCTCCGCCTTGCATCGTAAACTGAAATCGCTGGGCGTGGTGACATCGGCAAAGGCGGGTGTGCGTTTTGCAACCGTCGCCGAGCCCGAAGACCAAGCGGAACCCGCTGAGGCCACGACAGAGAATTGACCCAGCCCGCAGCCCGTGTCAGACCTTGGTTAAGAGTTGGAATAAGGCGGGTCCATGAAGGTCATTGTATGCGGCGCGGGGCAGGTGGGCTGGCAAATCGCGCGCCATTTGTCCAATGAGCGCAATGACGTAACAGTCGTTGACAGCAATGCTGAATTGGTGCGCCGGGCCACGGATACTTTGGATGTTCAGGGTATTTCTGGCTTTGCGTCGCATCCGCCGGTTCTGGACCGGGCTGGGGCGCGGGATGCGGATATGATCATCGCCGCCACCTTTTCTGACGAGGTGAATATGGTCACCTGTCAAGTGGCGCATTCGGTTTTTTCTGTGCCGCGTAGAATTGCCCGACTGCGTTCGCAAAACTATTTGGACCGGGCCTATTCTGATCTTTATCGCCGCGAACATTTGCCGATTGATGTTATCATCAGCCCCGAACGCGAAGTGGCCAATGCGGCCTTGTCCCGGCTTTCCGTGCCCATGGCCTTTGATACCGAAGAATTCCTGGGCGGCCGGGCCATTTTGCTGGGGATTGCTCTGGATGATGATTGCCCGGTTCTGAAAACACCGCTGCGGCAATTGACGGATCTTTTCTCCACTTTACGCGCGCGGGTAGTTGGTGTGCGCCGGGAAGGGACGCTTTTCGCGCCATCTCCGGGAGATCAGCTTTTCGCCAAAGATGAAATTTACGTGTTTTCCCATGGGGATGATGCGGATCGCTCGATGGAGATCTTTGGCAAAACCACCCCGAAACAGGAACGCGTGGTTATTGTCGGTGGCGGCAATGTCGGGCTAAATGTGGCGCAAGCCTTGGAAAAACAGACCCGGCGCGTGCGGGTAAAGATGATCGAGCGTAATCGCTCTATCGCTGAAACCGCCGCGGAAACCCTAGAGCGGACGATTGTTCTGAATGGCGACGGGCTGAATGCGGATCTGCTGACCGAGGCCGGGGTTGAGCGCGCGGATGCGATTTTGACGGTGACCGATGATGATAAGGTCAATCTTCTCAGTGCCGTACGTGCTAAATCCATGGGCTGCCCCATGGCGATTAGCCTGGTCAATGACCCGACTATGATCCCGCTGATGGGGCCCTTGCAGATCGATGCATATATTAATCCGCGCTCGACCACCGTGTCGTCGATCCTGCGCCATGTGCGCCATGGGCGGGTGCGCGGGGTCTATTCCATCGGCGATGCGGAGGCGGAAATCATCGAAGCGCAGGTTTTGTCCACCTCGCCCATTTCCGGCCAGCTGATCCGCGATGTGGATTTCCCCGAAGGCGCTTTGGTCGGCGCGATTTTAAAAGGCTCCAAAGTCGTGGTGCCGCGATCGGATACGCGATTAGAAGAAGGCGATGTCGTTTCCATCTTTGCGCTGACATCAGATATCCCCGAGGTGGAGCGGCTCTTGCAAGTCTCCATCGACTTTTTCTGACCGATGAGTTGGGACAGGGTCCCCCTCTTTTTGGTGTTTTGCGGCATTGGCGGTGTGATGATGCTGCCCGTGGCCTTTTTCGCCGCGATTAATGGCAGTAGCGCGGTGGCCTGGACCTTTTTGGTCAATGGCATTGTTCTTACGGCTTTTTCGGTGATCGTCGCTTTGGCCCGAAATAACAGACCCCTCCCGAACCAAGCGCGGCAGCAGCTTTTCGGCCTGTTTGGCAGTGTGACGGCCCTGCCGCTGTTTTTGGCGGTGCCTCTTTCGGCCACGGTTCCGTCGATGACCTATCTGGATGCTTATGTGGAAATGGTGTCCTGCATCACCACAACCGGGCTGACCTTGGTGCCAATTCAGATCCCGGTGGATGACTCCATTCATCTGTTTCGTGCTTTGACCGGTTGGATGGGGGGATTTGCCATTTGGGTGGCGGCGATTTCGATTTTCTCGCCCCTGCGTCTAGGTGGATTTGAGCTGATGCTACCGCCAGTGAAAGAACAGCTGCATGTGGGGGCTTGGGGCCGGGACAAAGCCAATCGCAGCTCCCTAGCTCAGCTCCGGCGGCATACGGCGGATTTGGCGCCGATTTATGGGGGGCTGACTTTTTTGCTTTGGGTTCTGTTGCTTATGATCGGCGAAGACCCTTTTGTTGCGCTTTGCCATGCCATGTCCACTTTGGCGACGAGCGGAATTACCCCGCTTTTGAACTTCTCCGATAGTGATGTGCATGTGGGGGCAGAGCTGGTGATTTTCGCCTTTTTCGCCTTTGCTCTGACCCGTCGCAGCTTTTCGTCGGATTTGCCCAGCACGGCGCGCATGCCTCTGCGTCGGGATCCAGAGCTAAGGGTGGCCTTGGCGGTGATCTTGATGACTGTTCTCGTCTTGGTCGCGCGGCATTGGTATGTGGCGGCCGAGTTGCGGACCCCGCCGAGCTTTGCGCTTGCGATCCAGGCTTTGTGGGGCGGAGTTTTCACCAGCCTGTCCTTCCTGACCACCACGGGTTTTGTGTCCGATAATTGGAGCGAAACCCAGCTTTGGTCCTCGATTACCACGCCTGGTGCTTTGCTGATGGGGCTGGCTTTGGTGGGCGGCGGAGTGGCGACCACGGCGGGCGGTGTGAAATTGCTGCGGATCTATGTGCTTTATAAACATGGGCAACAGGAAGTGTCGCGCTTGATCCATCCCAGCTCCGTCGGTGGCTTGGGAAGCAGTGGCCGCTGGGTTCCGGCGCAGGCGGCTTTTATGGCTTGGCTGTTTTTCATGATCGTTGCTCTGTCGATCACTACGACCATGTTGGCGCTGTCGGCGACGGGGCTGGATTTTGAAACTTCCACGGTTTTGACATTGGCGGCGATTTCCACCACAGGCCCCTTGACCGATGTGGCAATCAGCCCGCCGATTGATCTGCGCAACCTCGATATTGCGGCCAAATTGCTTCTGGCGGGGGCTATGGCCTTGGGTCGATTGGAAACTTTGGCCATAATTGCCCTGCTCAATCCCGATTTTTGGCGGAAATAACGCCGAATTGGCTCCGTCATATCGAGACATTATGTGCATTAATGCCGCATCCCGTCGTGATTTGGCTGAATAATCTTTCAGCCCCTGGAACTTCGTGTCGGAAAGTTTCATAAACTTGCCAAGACTGCCATCAGTCGGGTCCGGCATAAATAAAAAGGCAAGCAATGCCCTCAGATAAGCAAAATCTTCAGGATGCGTTCCTTAATCATGTGCGCAAGGCCAAAGTTCCGGTGACGATTTTCCTGATCAACGGCGTCAAATTGCAAGGTGTCATAACCTGGTTTGACAATTTTTGCGTTTTATTACGCCGTGATGGTCAATCGCAGCTGGTTTATAAACACGCGATTTCGACAATTATGCCAAGCCAACCCATCAGCCTATATGAGGGCGAAGACTGACCGCAGGATTTTCGACGGAGGCCCTAGATACGCGGGCCTTTGTTCTCCACCCCGATATATACGGCCAGGATCGGCGCCGCGCGCCGGAGCATGCCTTGGCCGAAGCTTTGGCTCTTGCCGAGGCGCTGCCCGGACTGGATGTTCAGGGCGATTTGGTCGTGCCTTTGCCAAAGCCGCGGCCTGGTTATCTCTTTGGGCCGGGCAAGATCGACGAGCTGGGCGAGCTTTTTGAAGACGCCGAGATAGAGCTGGTCCTGATCGACGGGCCAGTGACCCCCGTGCAGCAGCGCAATTTGGAAAAAGCCTGGGGGGTGAAAATCCTCGACCGTACGGCTTTGATTCTAGAAATCTTTTCCGATCGCGCCCGCACCCGTGAAGGGGTGTTGCAGGTGGAAATGGCCGCGCTGAGTTATCAGCGCACGCGCTTGGTGCGGGCCTGGACCCATTTGGAACGCCAAAGGGGTGGCTTGGGCTTCGTGGGCGGTCCCGGTGAAACCCAGATCGAGGCGGACCGCCGCGCGATTGATGACGCGATCAACCGGATTAAGCGGCAATTGGCAAAAGTGGTGAAAACCCGTGAATTGCAGCGGGCCTCCCGCGCGAAAGTGCCATTCCCGACCGTGGCCCTTGTGGGCTATACCAATGCGGGGAAATCAACGCTTTTCAATAAGGTAACCGGGGCGGAGGTGATGGCGAAGGATATGTTATTCGCCACGCTTGATCCGACCATGCGGGCGATTGAACTGGATAATGGCCCCAAAATCATCCTCTCTGACACTGTGGGATTTGTAAGCGATCTGCCGACCGAACTGGTGGCCGCTTTCCGCGCCACATTGGAAGAGTTGCTTTCCGCCGATCTGGTCTTGCATGTGCGCGATATTTCGCATCCCGAAACCGAGGCCCAGGCAAAGGATGTAGAAGAAATCCTAGGCCAAATCGGGCTGCCGGACACGACCCCGCAATATGAGGTTTGGAATAAGCTGGATTTGCTGTCGGAGGCGGATCGCTCCACCGCTGAGGTTCTGGCCGAGCGCATGGAAAAGGTTTTCGCGATTTCCGCGCTGACCGGCGCTGGCATCGACAGTTTGCTTGCCCATGTGAGCCAAGAGATCTCTGATCCGCTGCGCGAGGATTGTCTGACTTTGACCTATGCCCAGGGACGTGAGCGGGCATGGTTATTTGAACAGGGTCTTGTCCAAAGCGAAGAGCAGGGCGAAGATGGCTATCAGCTTAGGGTTCAGTGGACCGAACGTCAGGCAAGGCAATTTCAAGATCTATAGGCCCTTGGCCGGCTAAATTCCGCGCCACCGCCTGGTTCAGCCGGGCCAAGCCAGTGGTTTGCGAAGTCAAATCTTGGCCGTTTAGGTGAATTGCCCGCAGCTCTTCCATGATTTGGTGTTGAAGTTTCGCACCGCCCCCGACCAATAATAGCAAACGCAGCCGCATTTCGGCCCGTGGCTCCACCAGATTACGGCCCCAAAGCCCCAATTCGCAGATCACCGGCAGTAGCTGAATGGCCTCTTCGCTGAGGCTATAAATCACCCGGTTTTGGTCATCCGCGTTCTGGGCGCGGGTTAAAAGCCCCGCTGCGCTTAGCTTTTTCAACCGATCCGACAGAATATTCGTGGCGATGCCCTCGGCAGAGTTTTTAAGCAGCGCCCGGTAATTGCGACGCTGTTCAAAGATGATATCGCGTAGGACGATCAGGCTCCACCGGTCGCCAAGAAGCTGCAGCGCAGCATGGAGGGGGCATTTCGGAGAGGCAGTCATTTCAGCACCTTAGAGGTTGGTTGCAAACTGCAATCGCCCTTTTATCGGCGCAAAACCGTAAAGGATCCGCTAATTTTCTGCGGGAACTAACAAGGTTGTGCCAACACTGCCCGCACGGGCTAAATTTTCATCCAATGACATGGGGATATATTCGCCGCGCCGCCATAATTCGCTAAGATCATCATAGTGACGCGATAGCAGATGGCCGGATTGCCCCGTGCCAATGATAAACAGCGAACTATCAGGATCGCTCAGATCATAGACGCCACGAAAGCCAGCTCCATGAACGGCAAGGAAGGGCTCTGGCCCAGTGCCTTTGGTGGCAGCGCGCATCAATGTATGATCCGAGCCGCTCAGCGATTGGCGAATATTGACCAGCCAGCTCAGCCCCGCACTATGACCCAAAACCGGGTGAATATGCGCGGCTTGGTGGAATTCGCCCCATTGCAGGCTTTCCAGCGGCCCTTGGCTATTTTCTTGGATCCAAATCAGCGCGTCATTTAACGCCAAATCCGCCATTTGCGCACAGCTTTCCTGGTCGGAGGTTTGGATAACATCGCACCAAATTGCGGCCCCATTCACATTGCGGAAAACGCGTTCGATGAATAATGGCTCTGGCTTTTCAAAGGCTTGGGATAAGGTCCGGCCTAAATCATCGCGGATTAGGCGCGCCTGCAAAGCCCGCAGCCAGCTGCTATAGATCAGCGGCTCTGGCAGATGCTCATTCATCTCGCCATTCCAATTGGCCAAGAGGTCCAGAGCAACCCGCCGCTGCGCCTCTAATGTGCCCGCCTCTGCGGCCTGGGAGCTATACCAAAGCTCGGCGCCGATCAGCGGCAAAAGCGTCCGCGCGGGCACGCTGACCGTGTCCAGCTGCGCTTCGATAAAGCTTTCGCGGGTATGCACTTCACGGGCCTGCATCAAACGCCGCCAGCGTTGCACTCGTTGCGTATCGCCCCAAGCAAAAGCCACATGTTGCGGAAAGGGGCGGTCGATGACCTGGTTGTTTGTATTGCCTAAAATCCCGCCCTCGGGGTCGCGGAATTGCGGATTTGTGTCATAGTCCCACATGCCTTGCCAGCGATTGCGAGGATCGGCGCCCAGGCTGGGAAGCCGCCCTTGGCTCAGGTGATCCGGCGCGCGGCGAGGCACTTTGCCAACCAATTGCAGCCCGATATGATCCCCATCCACCATGGTCAGGATCTGGGCCGGACCGATAATATCGCGACCCGCCGTAATCGCATCCTGCACCGATTGCGCCTGCATGATACGCATCGAAGCGCTCATGGTCGTGTCATCGGGGGTCAGCGCGGTCCAAGCCAGGCTCATCACATGGCCGGGCGGGGTTATCAGGCCCAAATCATAGCTTTGCGCTGGCAGAACCGGGCCATTTTCGGTCCATTGCAGGGTCAAACGCCGGGCGGGTTCGCCGGCGACGCGCATCAAAACATCTTCGCTGCGAAACGGGACAAATCCATCGGGGCCCAGATATTGTGCGGGATCAGAGGGGTTTAGCTCTTCGACATAAAGATCTTGGTCATCCACATAAGCCGTTGTCACCCCCCAGGCGAAATGCGGATTGCGCCCGGCCAGCACCAAAGGCATGCCAGGAATTGTGCCGCCGATAACGCCGCCCTGGGGCAGGCCAAGCCGCGCCAGATACCAGGTCGAGGGCGCGGTTAGTTCCAGATGTGGGTCATTGGCCAAAAGCGTTCCGCCACTGGCCGACCGCTCAGGCCCCGCAGCCCATGCATTAGAGGCACCCGCAAGCCCAGCCGGTTTCACTGGCGATAGCGGGTCATATGGCGACTGCGACCAGGCAAATTCGGTGCCTTTGGGGAATAGCGCGGTGAATTTGTCCAAAGCGGCCACGGCGCCAGGACTATCGGGCATCAGATCCAAAACCCGTTCAGCGGGCAGGGACAGGCTGAGCCGCGCCCGATCCACCTCATTGCGCAGATGCGATGACAGCTGCAAAGCCATGAGCTTTAATATGGCCAGGCTATCAGCGGGCTGCCAAAGGGCAATTTCCGGCTCGAAAAGGTAAAATTCTGGCGCACCCCGGCCCATAGCATCCGTATTCACCTGGTTAATCCAGGCATTCACCCCGGCGGCATAGGCGGTCAGAGCTGCTTTGGTTTCAGGGGTTTGCACCGTGTAAGAGGCCTGGGCCAGGCGGTAAAAATCCAAACGCCGCAGCAATTCGTCAATATCGGCGGTGCGAGGCCCAAAGAGTTCGGATAGCCGCCCTTGGGCCGTGCGCCGCAGCATCGTCATTTGCCACAGCCGATCTTGGGCATGCACAAAGCCCAGCCCGAAATAAACATCTTCGGCGTGATCAGCGAAAATATGCGGCACAGCGGAAATATCGCGGGTGATTTCCACCTGGCCGCTGAGCCCTGGCAAGCGGTATTGCGCCTCGTAATTCGGCAGCGAACGCGAAACCAAGAAATAGGCAAAGCCCAGGCCAAGCAGGGCAAGCAGCAAACAGGCAAGCAAGCTGCGAAGCATCCAGCGGTAAAGCGCGTTCATCAAGAGCCGTCCGAGATCAGAGACTTAGGGGAGAAACCGGGTATATTTCGTCCCGGCCAGGCTGGCCCCAACCCGCAGACCCGAGCGGTCAAAGACCACAGCGCGAATGGCGTTGATTTGGGTATCCGTGCCTGCCGCATAGCCACCGCCGGTTGTGTCGAATGTGTATTCCACATCCGCGCCCGCCGTCCAACCAGGCGAGGTGCGGAAAATCCGTAAAGCTTCGGGGGTCATGAAAAACAGCACATAGCTGAATTCCTGTGCGCCGACTTGCAGCCCCACACTGGCCTGGGTCGATTGATAGTAATCGACGATGACATTATCGATCACCAGCGCCCCTTCGCCATAGGATCCGCCGAGCATAAAGCTGGCCTCGCCAACCTTTGGCAGCACCAACATCCCCGCCGCATCAGCGATCATTTGCTGGGTTGCGGGATATTGTGTTTGCAGCGAGGAAATCGTCTGGCGCACCTGCTGCTCTAGCTCATCGGGACGGCCAGAGCCGATAGAATTATCGCAGGCCGCCACCAGGGCACCAGCGCCTAGGATCAGGCTTCGCCGGGATAGAATGCTCATCATTGGGCCTCTTTTATGAGCTGCACATTGCGCAGCAAATTTTGGCCATAGACTACGGGAATTGCTCAGGTTTGTCAGGCAGAGATTTCGGCGAAAATCAGCCGTTTTCTGGATAATTCAAGCCGAAATCTGAACCATTCCGGTAATGATCCGACTATGCCGATAGCAACCGTGCCGCTTCGGGGGCGAAATAGCTGAGGATGCCGTCACACCCCGCGCGTTTGAACGCCATCAGGCTTTCCATCATGACCTTTTCGCCATCCACCCAGCCATTCTGAGCCGCGGCTTGGATCATCGCATATTCGCCAGATACCTGATAAGCATAGGTCGGCACGCCAAAGCTTTCTTTCACGCGCCAGCAGATATCCAAATAGGCTTGGCCCGGTTTGACCATGACCATATCCGCGCCTTCCTCTAGATCGCGGGCGATCATGCGCAGTGCTTCTTCTCCATTGGCTGGATCCATTTGATAGGTCTTTTTATCGCCTTTCAGCGCCCCCGAGGCGCCCACCGCGTCCCGGAAAGGCCCATAAAAGGCGCTGGCATATTTGGCAGAATAGCTCATGATCGCCACGTCTTTATGACCGCTATCTTCCAGCGCATCGCGCAGCGCGCCAATACGGCCATCCATCATATCGGAGGGGCCCAAAATATCTGCGCCCGCCTCGGCCTGAGCAAGCCCCATCCGCACAAGCGCCGCGACGGTTTCGTCATTGACGATCTGCCCATCGCGGACAATCCCGTCATGGCCCAAAGAGTTATAGGGATCGAGCGCGATATCGGTCATCACCGCCAGATCAGGCACCGCGTCTTTCACCGCCTTAATCGCACGGTTTGACAGGTTATCGGGGTTCCAGGCCTCTTCGCAGCCCTCGGTTTTCAGCGCCGGATTGGTATAGGGGAAAATGCAGATCGCGGGGATGCCCAGCTCATAAGCCTCTTTCGCGGCCGTCACCAAAAGATCCACGGAACGGCGCTCCACTCCGGGCATGGAGGCGACGTCTTGCTTCGTTCCGATACCTTCGCAAACGAATACCGGCCAGATCAGATCCGCAGGGCTTAGCCGATGTTCCTGCACCATAGCGCGCAAAGCAGCGGTGCGGCGCAAGCGACGGGGGCGGGTGCGCAGGGTCAACATCGGGGCGTCGGTCATGGGCAAAACTTTCTTTCGGGTTGGAGTTTGTGCCTGACATGGATAAGCCGAGTTCTCAAGAGCCGCCCTGGATTTCCCGAGGCGAAACCGCAAAACAGTGAGACCGCCCGTGCCTGTATTTACAGATGTGATTTCAGCAGATGCATTCACAAGCTTATGGTATTGGTTGATCACGGCTTTGCTATGGACCCGCGCAGGCCAGGCCCCAATGGGCATTCCCATTGAAATGATTGACCAACCACATGCGGCACCCGAAACCGATGAGGAACGTTTTGCCTTGATCCGGGCGATGGTCGCGCGGCGGATGAGTATAAAGCGGGCGCATCAGATCGCTTTTGAAGGTCTGCGGGCCTTTTGCCTGACGACTTTAGCAATTTTGGGTTGGCTTTATGGGCTGGGTTGGGCTCAGGGGATGTTTTTGCTCTTTGGCCCTTTGTCACTAACCCATGACCTGACCGGGATCACGGCGCGGCGCATGGTGATGATGCCGCTGGATCTGCCGGCGCTGATCAAAGAGCTCAATCATCTACGGCTCCATATCCAAATCCTTGGGCTGATGTCGATTTTCGCCACCGCCGCTTTGGGCATGATGCGCAGTTTAGAGCAGGCGCAGCTCTAGTTCGCCCTTGCACGCCGAAGCGTCCTAGGTATTGGTCGCAGAACAGCAGAATTTCCTAGGCCCATATGACCCAAAATAGCCCAACACATCTGACTATTGGCGGCGCCCCAGAAGGGTTTGACGCGCAGCTGATCATAGATGAAATCACCAAACGCGACGGCCCGGTTCTTCATATTTCTCGTGATGACAAGCGGTTAGATGCGATGCGGGCGGCGCTGGCCTTTTTTGCGCCAGATATGCCGGTCTTCACTTTCCCGGCCTGGGATTGTCTGCCTTTCGACCGGGTTTCGCCCAATGCGGATATTTCCGCCACGCGTATGGCGACGCTGGCCGCTTTGGTGCATGGCATGCCCAAGCGGTTTGTTCTGCTGACCAGCTTGGCCGCAGCGATGCAGCGGATCCCGGCGCGAGAAATATTGCGCGATGCGGCGTTTCGAGCGCGGGTCGGCCATCGTATGGACGAGGCAGGGCTGCGACAGTTTTTGGTGCGCATGGGCTTTACCCAAAGTCCAACTGTGATGGAGCCCGGCGATTACGCGGTGCGCGGCGGGATCATCGATATTTTTCCGCCGGGCCAAGGCGGGCCGGTGCGGCTGGATATGTTCGGCGATACGTTGGAAGGGGCAAAGCGGTTTGACCCGGTCAGTCAGCGAACCTCTGAAAGCTTGGATGTGGTGGAACTGGCACCAGTCAGCGAAGTCATTCTTGATGACGCCGCCATCACCCGGTTTCGGCAGAATTACCGGATAGAATTTGGCGCCGCAGGATCCGATGATCCGCTATATGAGGCAATCAGTGCTGGCCGCAAACATCAAGGCGCTGAACATTGGTTGCCGTTTTTCCATGAAAAGCTGGAAACTCTGTTCGATTATCTGCCTGATGCAGCTATTTCGCTTGATGATCAATTAGATGCTGCGCGAAGTTCCCGTTGGGAAGGGATTGCCGACCAATATGATACTCGGCGCGAAGCGATGCGGGCGAAGGGGCGGCTCGATAGCGTTTATAAGCCATGCCCGCCGGATCTGCTTTATCTCGATGATGATGCTTGGGATACTTCAACTAACGATCATAGGCTATTGAAATTCCATCCTTTACCCCAAGCGAGCGGCCCTGGAGTCATTGATGCAGGCGGGCGGATCGGGCGTAATTTCTCGCCGGAACGCAACCAAGAGAATATAAACCTTTTCAGTGCCTTATCCTCGCATGTTCATGTAAAACGGAAATCTAGTTCGGTCCTGATTGCCAGCTATTCTGAAGGAGCGCGGGAACGGCTAAAGGGATTGATGGAAGATGAGGGTCTTTTAGATCCCCAAGAAATCAACGACTTCCGCGACATAGCTGATGCCAAAGGT
>JBMYSZ010000027.1:0-48039 GCA_049603835.1 Mangrovicoccus sp. | reverse complement strand
GCCGGAAAGCATCGTCCCGGTGGACCAAAGACCAACAATGCACTAACAATTAAACTGGACCACCCGATGGGGCACGCCAAATTGCCCATCCTACACCCCTTTCAAGGCCGCCTCTATCCTTGCCAATAACGCGTCATCGACCGCCGTCCCGCTAAGCGTCACCGAGATCCGCGACCCGCGGCGCCCCGCGCGCATGGTCAGTCCGGGCCGAAGCACAATATCCGTCGATGCGGTTTTGGGTTTGATCGCCCCATTGGGTTTTGCGAAATCTTCCAACAGCGCCAATTCCGCATCCATGCTGGGCGGGCATTCCTCTTCTAGCCGCGCCCGCAGCGCCCTTGCCCCAGCAACTCGCATTGCCGACACAACCGCCAAACCCAAACGTTCCGGGATCTTCGACGGAAAATTCAGCAAATCGCCCACCGCCTCGTAAAGCTCGATAAAAGAGCCAATTTTCGAGCGTTTCGAATGGCTCGCCGCCGCAAACAGAGTTTTCAGCGCTGTGCTTTGATCCGGAAAGACCCCCCGCGCCGTCGCTTCGGCCACCACACGCGCGCGCTCAAAATAGCTTAGATTGGCGCGGATTTCATTTTCTTCGACCATCGCCACATAGCTTTCGGCGGCGGTCTGTGCCGGGCGGATAATCGCGCGGATCGTTGCATAGCGGGCATCGCCGGTTTCATTCAAAAGCTCGGTCAAAGCCCGCAACCGCCGCCAGCCCGAAATCAACCCATAGCGATAGGGCGAGCCGCCTATCACATCCTCTTCGCTGGTCTCACTGCCAATGGGCGAAATCTCTGCCGGGACACGCTGCCCATGCGCGGCAATCGAGGCCTTCAGCTCTGCCATCAGATCCGGATCCAAAGTCACCCGATCCCGCACCATATGCCCCGGCGCAATATCTGCCAATGGCACATCCGCAATCATCCGCCCCTGTTCTCGTGCCGCGCGCAAGCCTTTTGTGACCGCCTGAAGCGCGAGCGCCTCTGCCGAAACCTGCGGCTTTGTCCGAATTGGATCATTTGCAGCGGTAGTCGTATCTGCGGTGAATTCAGTTTCGCTAGATCTTGCGGGGGTGACGACTGAACGGGTTATCCGAGGGCTCCTTTGCGGGAATGAATGGCTGATATTACGGCACACTCAGCGGAAACAAACGTAGCACAACAGAAGATTTCGTGCAGTTTACCACATTTCCGCAACAAGTGAAGGCTGTTATCTATATCTGCGCATAACCCGAAATCCACCTCTAAATTATGCACAAAGCCTGATTTTAGGGTCACAAAGGCGCGAATTCCGCGAAAAAGAAAAGGGCCGCCTGATTTTCAGGCAGCCCCCATGGGTTTTTGCAGATCGCCTTAGATAAAGGTGATCTCGTCAAAGCTATTGGCACCGACCACCACAAGACTGTCGAAATCGCCGCCATTCATGAACAGATAGGTGACGCCTCCGCCAGAGAAGTGGAAATCCACCGCCGTGCCTTGCAGGTCAATCGCATCTTCGCCTGGGGTGTAATCCGACACGGTCGCATTCTGGGTCACCCCATCAGCGGCATTGGTGAAGACAAAGACATCAAGCCCCGCCCCACCGATCGCCTCGTCAAAGATACCGCCGCCGGTGTTGATTTCATCTTCGGTATCGCCGCCTTCTAGGTTTTCTTCATCCTGACCCGAGCCATCGACGACGACTTCGCGCTCAAAGACGTTATTAACCATGACGGTGAAGGTCTGGGTGGACTGCAGCTCTCCATCACTGACACCCAATTCGACCTCGAACACATTATTACCAGCTGCCGAAGCATGGGCTTCCCAATCCGGCGGATTGATAAAGCTCAGCTGGCCCGTGCCCGGATCAATGGCAAAGAAGCTTTGGTCAAAGCCGCCAGTGATCGCAAAGCTCAGCGCGGCGTCATCGGTTTCCACATCCGTGGCCATGATCTGCGCCACATCGGTCAGGTTCTCATCAATCGATAGGTTCGGCGCAGTGGTAAAGACCGGTGCGTCGTTAATCGGATTAATGGTCACAAAGACCGTTGCGGTAGAGGTCAGCCCATCCAGATCGCGGATGACATAATCGATCTCGCCCAGCCCGTTTAGCTCCGGCGATGGGGTAAAGCGGATCTGATCGCCGATGATTTGCGCCTGACCGCCTACCACACGCGAAATGCTTTGCAGCGCAATGGCGTCAAACGGGTCAGGGTCGAAATCATTGGCCAGAACCGCGATATCCACCGCCTGATCTTCGTCGGTGACGGCTGTGTCATCCATTGCGATCGGCGCCAGATTATCGTCATTGGTGATGATCATTTGCGCTGTCGCTTGGGTGATTGTGCCGCCCACCGGGTTGGACAGGGTCGCGACGAGGCTTTCATCTGCCTCGCGCACCGCGTCCCCGGCAATCTGCACTTCGACCAGTTTCACATCCTCACCAGGCAAGAACTGCACCACTTGCGGCAGTGGGAAGGCGCCGGCTTGGAAGTCATCCGCCGTAACCCCTGCCCCTGTGCCGGGACCAAAGCTAACCGTGACCTGATCCGTTTCCAGGGTGGAATTGTTGCGGAACACGGCAAAGCGCATCAAAGTTGGCGCCCCAGTGCCTTCGGCCAGGACCGGGTTGAGCGCCTGGATCGCGAAGGTCGAAGGGAATGGACCGTCATCATTGAGGATGGTCGATTGCACCTTGCTTTGCAGCAGGGTTTCGGTCGCTCCGGCAGGCAGAGCGATATTGACAAAGAAGTCCTCGTCGAATTCCGAGACATCATCGCCCGTGACCACCACTGTGATGGTTTTGCTGCTCTCGCCATCGGCAAAGCTCACCTGACCCGATGGCAGAACACCGCCGAAGTCATCCGCATCAGCGTCACCGCCTTGGACGAACCAATCCACTGTCAGCGCCCCAGCCGCCGCACCAATGCGGAAGATAGAGAACTCATAGCTTCGGGTTTGCCCCGCATCGGTTTCGGTTTGCTCTGCGGTCAGCGCCGCAATCCCTACCGCATCCGATACGGCCGGTTGGTCCGTCGGATCCACCCCATCGGTTGGGTTACCCGCCAGGCCGAGTGGGTTTTCGCCAAAGCTTGGATCACCGGTCAGAGCGAAATCCAACACCGCCGCCTCATAGAGGATCGGGTTGGTGATGCCGAGCGTATCCACAAAGGCATAAGCCGCATCCAGCACCTCTTGCGGGAAATCGCTGAGCTGCAAGATCCCAGAAGGGAAGCCTGTATCGGTCTTATCCGCTGTGCCTTCACCCTCGGGATAATCAAAGAGACTGCTTTGATCGGTCACACGCCAAGCATCCGCATAAGCCCCATAGATCACCGAATGCGACGGGTCCGCGCCCAGATCCGTGCCATCGGGCATCAAGAAGTCATTATCTTGCACCCCATCCGCATTTCCCAGAAGACCGGTCAAGCTGCCATCTGGATGCGCCGCATCCGTCAGGAACAGACAGGTATTCATATAGGTATCGCGGACCTTGGTCATGATCTGCTCGCCTGTGGGCAGGATGATCACATAAGTGTCGATCCCGTCGAACCAGACCTGACCACCATTTTGGCCCACATCCACCGGCCCTGCATAGGGATCGATGATAACCGGCTGGCCATCAATCCAAAGATTGACGCCGCTGCCATCGGGCACTTCGCTGTCAATATACACCACAACCCGGTGGCCATCGATCACTGTCGCAATCGCTCCGGTCGAGGAAATATTGTTGCTGAAGGGAACAAAGCGCATCTGCACCTGGAATTCATCGCCCAAAGCCGTGCCGATCGAGGTCACGAATTCGCCCACTGCATGGAAATCCCAATGCTGCGCATCAAAGGTGATGAGATGCGGATCGCCCCAGACATCGGCCTCTTTGCCCGGATCGCGCGGCGGCGCGGGCGGGGTCGGCGGTGGCACGCGGTCCACTTCTGGGTCGTCATTCGGGTCGCCTGGATCCGGGTTTGGATCCCCGTCGTCATCGATGACCACGGTATTATGCTGCGCCCGTCCAATATCCACCGCAAAGCCGTTATCGCTTTGGGCATTGCTGATGGTCAGACGCATGGTTTCGTTATTCTCGTCGATCAGATCGCCCAGAATTTCGATGCTGCCTGTGGCCACCGATTGGCCCGGCGCAAAGGTCACCGTGCCGGACAGCGGCAGCGAGCCATTCACGTCATGGCTTTCCAATGGATCAAAGCCCGTCCCCACCAGCAACCAATCCACCGACACGGTATTATTCAGATAGGCCGAGCGGAAGATGGTGTAAGTCGCTGTGGTGAAGCCGCTATCGCCTTCGAGCACCGAACTGGTAGAGCCCGCTAGCACATCCACCTGACCCTTATTCACCGTGACAGTAACCTGAGCCGTGGCGGGATTCCCGTCTTGGTCCAGGATCTCATAGGTAAAGACATCAACGCCCGACACAAAGGCCGGATTTGGCGTATAGCGGATCTGGCCATTGATAATCGTGGCGCTGCCATGGGTGCCATTGGTCACCGAATTCAGCGTCACGGGCGTGCCATCCGGGTCAAAATCATTGGCCAGCACATCGATATAGACCCAGGTTCCGGTGGTCGTGCTGGTCGTATCATCAACCGCAATTGGCAGATCTGGGATTGGGGTCACATTGATCGTAACCGTCCCCCAATCCTGCGCCCCCTCTGGATCAACCGCCCAATAGGTGAAGCTATCGCTGCCCGCGAAATCCGCATCCGGCGTATAGACGAAATTGCCGTTCGGCATCAGAGTCAGCGTCCCATGGGCCGGACCAGAGCGGAGCATAGCCGTCAGACTATCGCCATTCGGATCGCTGTCATTGACCAAAAGCCCCGACATAGCACTCACCGTCAGGACACCATCTTCGAGCACTGAATAAGTGTCGTCCATGGGCATAGGCGGCAAATTCGGAACAGGCAGAACTGTGATATTCACCACCGCATCATCGCTTAGCCCATTGGCCGTGTTGCGATAGGTGAAGCTATCAGAGCCGATAAAGCCCGTATGAGGCGTATAGCTAAAGCTGCCATCCGGGTTCAGCACCAGATTGCCATTCTGCACATCTGTCACCAGTGAGGCGCTCATCGCGTCGCCTTCTGGATCGCTGTCATTAGCCAGAACATTGCCATTCAGCGTTGTGTCTTCATTCAGGCTAAAGACATCATCCACCGCATCCGGGGCGTCATCCACCGGTTCCACCACAACTGTCACTGTGGCCGTATCAAAGGATGTGCCGTCGGTGATCGTATAGGTGAAGCTGGTCGTGCCGAACCAATTCGCAGTCGGAATAAAGCGCAGCTCATCCGGGACAAGCGGATCGAAGCTGACCGCGCCATTGGCCGGTTGGGTCGCGCCGATAATGCGCAGAGCATCGCCCTCGGGGTCGCTGTCATTATTCAGCGGATTGATGACCAAAAGCGCATCTTCCGGGCTGACATAATTATCATCCACCGCGATGGGCGCCAGATTTAGCGCATCATCATTCAAGATCGTATGCGACACCGCATTATTGACCCCATGCACAGTGACCGAAGACCGGTCTGTGCCAGTGATCGACACGGTCAGCACATCATCAGGCTCTGGGCTTAGATCGCCGGTGATATTGACCTGGAAGGTCGCGCTGGACTGACCATCTGCCAAGGTCACCTGGCTGGGAACACCTGTGGCATCCGCCGCGCTGGCTGTCCCAGACCGGGCCAAATTCACCGTGACCGGCCCAGTCAAGCTGCCTGTGCGCAACACGGTGAAGAAGACCGGCGTCACACCGCTATCGCCTTCTAGGGCCTGGGTGTCGCCATTGGCTCCGCTTGGGTCCTGATCCGGCGAGGTGAGCGAGGAATAGATCCCCACTTCGCTGGCCGCGTCATCATTGAGAACGTCTAGCCGTGACCAAGATCCCGTACCAACCTCAACATCGGAACGATTAGTCCCGGTGAGTTCCACATAGAGGGCCTCAATCCCCTCAATATCGTAGTCACCTTTGATCTGAACCGGGATATAGGCCTCGGCCACCCCATCGGGCAGTGTGATACTGCTTGGCAAGCCCGCCACAAAATCAGCCGCGTCAAAATCGGTTATAACATTCAGCGTGGCTGTTACCGGCCCGGTCAGATCAACCGTTCTGCGGACGACGAACCAAACCGTTTGGGTTCCGGTATCGCCTTCGTTGATGTAGTCCACGGTATTCGTCGAGTGGCCATAATAGGCCTGGCTTGTGGGATCGATAAGCGAGACAGTGATCCCCAAATAGGCGGTCGGATCCGGCAGATCGGTGACCGTCACATTCACCGTGGCTTGGTCCGTATTCACCCCATCCGAAATCGTATAGGTGAAGCTATCCGTGCCAGAGAAGTTTAGATCCGGCGTATAAGTCAGGACTCCATTCAGCCCCAGCGTCACAATCCCATGGCTGCCTTGGGTAAAGAGAGCCACCGAAAGCGCATCACCTTCGGGATCCGTGTCATTGGCCAGAACCGAAATGGCAAGCGATGTGTCCTCATCCATGACAACCGCATCATCCACAGCGGTCGGGGCGAGATTGGTGGGTTCAAAGACAACCGTATAGGTCTGAACCCCTTCCACCGCATTGTGATCGACGAAATGCAGAATGTCTTCGTAGACTGGCGGGCCGCTGGCGGCAAAGGTCCGGTCGGTCTGCCAGACATTGGCCAAAAGCAGCTCTTTGCCGTCACTATCGCGGGTCACAGACCGGATGCGATAATCGCCGTTAAACGGATCGCTCAGAGCCGCATAGCTCCAGCCTGCTTTCATATCCGCTGTGATAATCGCCTCAATGATGCCAATCGCCGGGCCAGCCGCTAGGGACAAAGTCCCCTCGCCTGTCGCCTGCTCCACTGCCAAGATCGTGCCATCTGTGCTATAGATCGTGTCCGGAATACCGAATGGATCCGTTTCCCAATCATCATTGACCAAGAAGTCCGGCAGCCCATCATCTCCGGGCGTGTCCACCTGAATGGTCTGGATCAGCTCATGGATCCGCGTTTCGGTGATCAGCGACAATTCGGGGATCCCGAGCGAGTTGATATGTTCAAAGCTCACTTGGTAATCAACGAATTTACCCTGCAAGCTCGATTGCATCTCCCATGTGGCAACCTCGATATCGCCACCGGCCACATCGCCGAAATCAACCTTCAGCGTCGGCGAGATATCAGAGCCATTCACCGTCGAGCCGATGATTTCGAAATCGATCAGCAGGCCTTTTTCATTCTCGATGATTTTTGGCTGAGCCGAGGTTATCGACAGGTTATTCGCATCCCCTGCCCCCACATTATTGACCATAAGCCCCAGCTGGAAGGGGTGGCTGGGCTCTACCACGTCATCAGTGAATGGATCATCGGAGAAGACATTGCGCTGCAAGAAGTAATCAAGCTCTAGCTCGGCTTGCGGCCGCACTGTGATGCTTTCTTCGCGCAGCGGAATGATCACATCGCTGCCCGTATCCGGGTCGGTATACGCGAACTGGCCCGAGACAAAATAGGTCGTCTCTTGGGTCGGGGCCGCGAGACGCGATGGGATCAAGGTGAAATCGGCAATGCCTGTATCACCGCCTTGGATCACGCCCGTGCCATCCACAGCCGAAAGCCCCAGCAATTCCGGCTGGGTGATACCGAACACATTCTGCGCAATCAGATTGCCGAACTCATCCCGGATTTCGATAAAGACCGAGATATTTTCAATGTCATTTTCGGTTTCATTGACGATCTCTAGCTCAGCGCTAAAGGCCTGACGGGTCAGCACCACATCCTGGCTAATGGCAATCCGAACCGAAGCACAGACGCCTTGGTCAGCGCCTTCCAGCGCGATCATATCCATCAAGGCGCCATTCACAAAGTCGTCGAAGCTTTCCATATCTGGATCAGCGCCCAGCTCGACCGCTTTGTCATAGCTGGCTTTCGACGCATCACTCACAGCGTTCAGATCGATGATATTCTGATCATAGCCGGCTGGCAGATCCGCGACACTGAAATAGCCCTGCTGATACGCATCCAGCGTGTTGTTCCAGCGCGTGGCCAGATCAGTGATATCTTGATCCGTCAGACCAGCCGGGCGCGGCGTGGACAAAAGCGCGACCAAAGCATCGCCGTCAATCACCTGCGGATTGCCCTCCGCATCAAATAGCGTGTCAAACAGCGTCTGGAAGAACGGGTTGGTGCGGATATCATCGCCCGACACATTCAAGAAAGCTTCCGAGCCAAAGAGTTCGATGAACTGATCGCGGATAAGCCCGACAATTTCAGAGACATTCTGGTAATTGGCCAAAATATCCGCTGCATTCGGCGCTTCCATGGCTGCGGCCAGCATCGGATGCATATGGTCATCCTCTGTATCTGCCGCGGCAGCCGCCGCCAGAAGCGGCGCTCCCATTGCACCAGATCCAGAGCCCGACCCACTGCCATCACCATCGCCTAGGCACTTGGCCAGCCAACTGGCCCAGTCATAGGCGCAAATCACATCGCCGATGCCTGGCACACAGCCAAAGAAGGTCTTGATAATGCTGCCCCAGGACTGAGTGTTCACTTGCCACCAGCCCACAGCACAGAAGAAGACCGCCGCAGCGCCGCTCGCACCTGGTGCACAAGCCGGAGGCGGGCCCGCGCCATTATCGCAAGGATCACAGCCATCCACGACGGAAATAGTCGGTGTAGAGGAGGAATAGGACGTACCGCCTCCGCTACCGCCGCCGCCGCCATAGCCCCACCAGCCGCCACCGCCGCCAAAGGAGAAGCCGCCAGATCCGCCATTGCCGCAATTGCCATCAACATTAGAGCCGCTGATCGTAATGATCTTGTTCACATCCTGCGGGCCACAAGGATAGTTGAAATCGATGGTTGCGGACCATGCACAATTGACCGTTCCACCTGACGCGGCTAGCGGCGCCAAAACGCCCGCCGCAGCCAAAGGTGCCGGCGCTGGTGCCGCATCATCCCCGATCCGCACGATTTTCACCGGCACCGAGACCGAAGATTTTGCATCCAGTGTGGTCAGGGTGGTGAATGGCGAGGTGATTTCATACCAGGGGTGATCGCCCAAAAGCAGATCCAGGTCATTCACCGCAATCAAGCCGTGATTGGTCACGGTCAAGGTGACCGTCATCTCGTCGCCGATATCATCGAGCTGGGCGAAATCGATCACTGGCGGATCGACCACGACCACAGGCGCCGGGACATTGGTTTCGAATTCAGCTTCGATATTGACCACATATTGGTCTTCGATACCGCCTTCGATCTCTTCGACGCTCCAGTAATATTTCACCGTCTGACGCGACATAAAGGCGTCGACAGTATTCGCACCCGGCGTGATTTCGACCGTCGCGGTGTAAGTGTCGTGATCCTGCGCTTGGGTTGTGATCACATAAAGCCCGGCCGGAATTGATGGGATCGTCACTGACCCATCCGAGGCATCCACATGGCCATCAATCGAGGAGTTATAGACCACCTCGCCCGTCACCGCATTGACCACGGTGATCCGGCCATCCTGAACCAGCGGTTCATCCGCTGCGAAATAGGTCAGCTCGTCCGTAAGATTGACGGTAAGCGAGCCAGTCAGATCCGACACCGTATAGAAGGTAAAGGGCAGCGTATCCACATCGCCCCCGGCTTCGCTCACTTGGATCGTGCCGTTGAAGGTGCCAAAGGCTTCGCTCTGATCCGGGTCCAGCAAAAGCGAGAAGGTCGCTTGCGCCCCAGGGGCCAAGCTATCCAAAGTCGCGGCCGATGCGAAATCGAGCCAGGGCAATTGCGGCAAGATCACCGTCAGCGGCGCACTATCGGTGGTGCCTAGATTCTCGACCGTGAACTCAACCAGCTGCTGGCCGCCCAGCACCGCATATTCGGTCAAACGGGTTTCGACGATTTGGATATCAGCGCCCGACACAACAGAGTCGATGCGGAAATCCAATAGCGCCGAGGCACCCTGATCCGAGCCCACCTGCACTTGCATCTCTTGCAGATCCACCGAGGTCGGATCCGGCACGGTGACGGTCACATCCACTGTGATTGCTCCATCGCCTGCCAGATTTGTGTCGCTTAGCACCACAGATCCGGTCCAACCATTGGGAAGACCGATCAGGCTTGCATTCAGCCCGGTCAGATCCAGATCGCCCCAATTTTCCAGATCAAAGGTAAAGGTCTGGGTATCGCCATAGATGATCTCTAGGGTCTGGCCCTGATCATCGATGTCAAAACCCATGCCATAGATATTGACCTGCGCCTCGGGCATCGGCTGTTCTGTTGGATTGCCCGGATGGCGCGCGGTGAGGCTCAGCACCCCGGCTTCGCCGTAATTGGTGGCGAAATCCGTGGACCAATAGCCATTCACATCGGTCAAGACCTGCGCCGTGCGGGTAAAGCCGCCGATCTCTGCCTCGATCGTGACGAACTCATAGGCCTCGCCCTGACCGGTTTGGAAATCAACCGCCTGACCCCAAAGATGAAATAGCTGCTGGCTAACCGCCTCGGTCACTGCCGGGCCAGAGACCGGCCCGGTATTCAGCGTCACCGTATAGGCCGGCAGAAGCGTGCCCGGCGCATCGCTGGCATCCACATTGTCCAGCTCATTAGTTTCAATCAGCTCGTCATCCGCATCCACATCAACGATCACATAGTAATCGCCTGGAATGCCCGGCATTTTCACTGTTGCGGTGCGGGCATAGAAATCCCCATCCATCAGCGTGCCCGAGAAGGTCAGCTCTCGCAGTAAAATGTCATCATCAGACAACATCATATCGCTCGACAGATAGATCCGATCGACCCAACCATCCTGCGGCGAGGTCGCGCCGCCGCTATTATCCACCCGGTAGCCGACCGACAGCCATTGCTCGGTGCGCCCGCCCGTGAACGGATCAACCGTCACCGCCAAATTCGGAGCGCCATCAGTACTATCGAGCGTGATAGTCGCCGTAGCCATCATCGAGTTGCCGCCCAACCCATCCGAGATCTGATAGGTAAAGCTATCCGTGCCCTGCTGGCCAAAGACCAAACTGTCAAAGGCACCATTCGGGTCATAGCTGAATGTGCCATCACTATTCAGTGTCAGCAGCGCGCCGGATGGCAGCGTGATCTGGCTGCCCACATCGCCCATCACGCCATTGACCATAGAGACAAAGAAGCTGTCCCCATCCACATCGAAATCCATACCGCTGCCATTATTGGCGAAGACGGAGCCAGAGATCGGGCTATCCTCAAAACCGCTAAAGGCATCATCCAAAGCGGTCGGCGCGTCATTGACGCCATTCACCCGCACCCGAACCGAGCTATGGGCCGTGCCGCCAAAGGGATCACTGATTGTATAGGTGAATGTGTCAAAGCGATGTGCGCCTTGGGCGATATCATCCATGGCGCCGGAGGGATCATAGGTAAAGCTGCCATCGCTGGCCATGCTCACCACCGCGCCGGAAATCAGCGTGATCGGTCCATTGGCGATGGGCTGGCCTTCCACATGGGTGACGCTGACCGTCTCGCCCGGATCCGGGTCGTAATCCATGCCTTGGCCGGTATCATCTGTGATCACATTACCGCCGACAGAGCTATCCTCGTCCGTGGTATACTGATCCTCAGACGCCACAGGATCAGAGCCTTTGCCGGTGATGGTGATCGTGACATTGGCAGTGTCAAACCCGCCCTGACCATCGCTTAGAGTATAGTCAAAGCTGTCGGTTGCCGTGACCCCAGCTGCCAAATAGTCAAAAGCTCCATTGGGGTCATAGCTATAGCTGCCATTGGGGTTCAGCGTCACCAAAGCGCCCGAGCCGATAAGCTGCGGCGCGCCCAGAACCGAATTATCGCCATTCAGCTCTGATGCACGCAAGGTCGTGCCAATATCCGGGTCGCTATCATTCGTAAGCACATTGCCCAGAACGGTTTCGTCCTCATAGCCTTGGCCCTGATCATCCACAGCCACAGGCATGTCATTGACGCCTTGGACATAGATTTCCACCGATGCCTGAGAGCTCCGGCCCGCCTGATCCGTGACTTCATAGCTGAACCCATCCAACCGGCTGGGGCTATTGGCGTTTAGGTCATTATGAGCGGTGCGCGGATCGTAATCAAAAGTCCCATCCGCATTCAGCGTCACAGTCGCGCCAGAGACCAGCGTGACTTGCTGGCCGATATCCGCCGCTTGGCCATTGATCGCTGTGACCGTCAGGCTATCGCCAGTATCGGGGTCTGTATCAGGGCCATTGCCATTATCCTGCAGCACATGGCCGGGGACGGTGTTTTCCTCAGAGGTCAAGAACACATCATCCGCAGCGCTTGGATCGTCATTCAATCCCGCCAGATTGATGGTAACGGTCGCTGTATCCTCGCCGCCTTTGTTATCCGACACTTTATAGCTAAAGTTGTCTTGGCCATTCGCGCCATCCGTCAGGTGATCAAAGGCGCTATTGGGATCATAGAACATGCTGCCATTGCTCAGCAGCGTCAGCAAAGCCCCCGAGGCAAGCTGGATCTCTGTTCCGACCGCGCCCGCAGCACCATTGACCTCGATCACGTTCAGCGCATCGCCGTCGCTATCAGTGTCTTGGCCCAGACCAGCCGCATCGCCTGTGATCACATTGGCCAGGAAGCTGCTATCTTCATCGGTGTTATGGGTGTCATCCGCCGCAACTGGCGCGGCGCCATTGCCTTGCACCTGGATGGTGACCGTGGCGGAGCGATCCACCCCGCCATCATCGCGCACCGTATAGCTAAAGGTCACATCCTGGGTTTGACCGCCAGGAATATTGAAATCCCCATCCGTATCAAAGCTGAGCGTGCCCGCCGCAGTCAAAGTTACTTTGCCACCGCCCGGCAGATCATAAGGCACCCCAACCGCAGCACTATTGCCATCGACCGCCACCACTTGCAGCGTATCGGCTGTTGGGCGCGTATCCGGGTCACTGTCGGGGCCATGGCCATTATCGGCAAAGACGCTTTCTCCGGCAAAGCTACCATCTTCGGGCACGGTGAAGTCATCATCCTGCGGCAGGGGCGCGTCATTCACCCCTTGGATCGTCAGATAAACCGTGGTGGTGTTGGACAGCCCGCCATTCAGATCAGTCAATTGATAGGTGAAGCTATCCGTATCGCTGGTATTGCGCCGCAGATCATTAAAGGCCGTGCTGGGATCATAGCTAAAGGTCCCGTCAGCATTCACCGTCAAAAGCGCCCCAGAGGCCAGGGTGATCTGGCTATTCACCGCCGCGGTAGAGCCATTGACTTCGGCAATGCTCAGCACATCGCCCTGATCCAGATCGCTATCAACCCCATGACCGGTATCATCGGTGATCAGATTGCCAAGCGCGGTGGTGTCTTCGGTTAGGCTATAATCATTGCGGCGGGCCACCGGCGCGTCATTGGTGCCGGTCACAGTGATATAGACTGTGGTATCGCCACTTGTGCCGCCATTACCGTCGCTCAGGCGATAGACGAAACTGTCATTGCCGTCTTCGCCCAGATTTAGGTGATCGAAGGCGGTCCCAGGATTATAGGCAAATGTCCCGTCGCTATTGAGCGTTAGGGTCGCGCCGGAGCCAAGCACAATCTGCTGGCCCACATTCGCCTGGAGCCCATTTACCGACAAGACGGTCAGCGGATCACCATCCGGGTCGCTATCTTGGCCACTGCCGTTATCCGCAAACACATCGCCATTGAGTACAGTGGCTTGCGGCGTGGACAGATAATCATCCGCGCCCTGAGGCGGCTGGTTCAGACCACCCACATTGATCGTCACCGTGGCGGTGGAGGTCACGCCGCGATCATCGGCGAGCGTATAGTCAAAACTATCCGTGTCATTCTGGGTGAAAACATTCAGCGGATCATAGGTGAAATTGCCGAACTCATCCATATGCACGGTCGCACCCGAAGCGAGCGCGAAAGTTTGGCCACCAATTCCCGGCGTCACATCACTGCCATCGACCTGGGTCACCCGCAGCACAGCACTGTGATCCGCATCCGTATCCGCGCCGCTGGCATCCGGCGAGCCTGTGATCACATTGCCCGTGGCTTGGCTGCCCACTTGCACATCAGCGCTATCATCATTGGCAACCGGCGCATCATTCTGGCCATCCACATAGATATAAGAGGTGACCGAATTGGACGCGCCTTGGCTATCGGTGATCTGATAGGTGAAGCTCGCACTGGTGCTGTCATTATAGTCCAGCGATTCATAGGCGCCATTAGCATCGACCGAGATCGAGCCATTCGCCCCAACCGTGATCAACACCCCATTGCCGATAGAAATCGGCTGGCCCAGATTTGCCGGATCGCCATTGACCGCAGTGATGGTAAAGGCATCGCTGCCCGGATCATAATCTATGCCATGGCCATTATTGGCAAAGAGATCACCGGTGCTGGTGCCGTCTTCTGAGACCCAAATATTGTCACGACGCGGCACAGGCGCGGAATTCACCATGGAAATGGTAAAGCTCTGGCTTTCGACGGAATTCGGCTGACCTTTGCCATCATCCACAATGACATTGACGGTGTAATCACCCTCGGCCGCATATGTGTGATAGGGCGAAGACGGGGTTTTGGAGACCGAGGTAAATGTCTCCACCGTGCCATCGCCCCAATCCACGGTGAAACTATAGCTATCCGCATCCGGGTCGGCCAAGGTCACCTGGAAATTGGTCGCGCTGGCTTCGCCCACATTGAAATCGGAAATCGCCTGCATCTGTGGCGCGTCATTGACTTCGGACAGGTTGATCGTCGCAAGGGATTCCGAGGAATATTCCGTTCCATCCGACGCAAAGAAGGAGAAGCCATCCACCGCAGTGCCATTCACATCCGCCTGCGGTGTATACACCAACAGACCCGCTGCGATATCGACGCGGGAAATCGTCTGATCCACCAGAACCGGCACGCCATTCAGCGCCAGGCTGCCCTGGCCCGGCAAGCTGCCGATCCGGATTTCTTGCAGCGTATCGCCTTCGGGATCAAAGAAGCCCGCATCGAAATCTGCGATGCTGAGCACCAGGGCCAGATCTTCGGTGCCGTCGAAATTGGCCGAGGCTTGCGGCGCGGTAGAGCCATAAACCTGATAGAAGATCCCGTCATTATCGCCATCGCCCGGATTGTTCGCACCGGCTTGGCTGGTAAAGGCGATCATATACCCGCCGCCTTTCATGGCGGTGACGGTCGGACGCTCTTGGTAATGGCGGATTTCGGAATTGACGATGAAATTGTCGTCTACACGATGGCCCGCCGCATCATATTCCTGCGCGACCACGCCATTGTAATTATAAGAGCCATTTTCCACATAAAAGCTTTGATCGGTCCAGGTGATGACAAAGCCACCATTTTCCAGGCCGGTCACATCCGGTTCGGTCTGGTTGCCGCTGGTGCGGTCATTGACCCGGAATTCCTGCCCTACGGGCTGGCCGTTTTGATCAAAGCGCTGCGCGAAGATGCCAGAGCCATTGCTGTCCTGGCCCTCGGAATTCCAGACCACCACAAAGCCGCCGTCTTGCAATGCCGCGACCCGCTGCCAGTGCTGGTTACCGGCCGTATAGCTATTGATCAGCGTCGGAGCGAGCGCGCCCCCCGAAGAGCTGCCATCGAGATTAAGCGCAACCCCGGCATTATCATAGCGCTGCACATAAAGGTCATACTGATTGCCGCTGTGATTGGACTGATAGATCACCACAAAGCCGCCATTTTCCAGACCGGCCACCGCACGGCTATACTGCCCGTTAGTGGTGAAACTATTCACCTGGAACTGGCTGCCTTGCATGACACCGGCACTGTCAAAGATCGCCGCTTGCACCGAATAGCTGCTGCCATCGGTCGGAGCTAAATTGCCATCCCAGACCACCACTACATGGCCATTGGACAATGCCGCCACATCTGCGCGCTGCTCGGTGCTGTTATTATAGCTGTTGACTTGGGTATTGGTGCTGCCCGCGACATCCACCACGGTTTGAACTTCGGTGGGCAGGCCAGGATCTGTGATCTGCACCGTCATACGCTGCATCACCACATCATAGCTGGACCCAAAGCGGCTATTGTCTTCGTCATGCCAAACGACGATGAAATCGAGCCCGCCTGTCGCGACAATCCGCGGCCAAACCTGGTTACTGCTGGTATAGTCGTCGCTCACATGGAATTCGCCGCCGATCTTCTGACCCAAAGCGTCAAAGCGCTGGCCATAGATTCCCCAGCCGCTGCCATCTTGGTTCAGCGAGCTCCAGATCAGGATGACACTGCCATCCTCCAAAGTCGCGCTGGCCGCTAAATCCTGACGGTTCGTGCTATAGGTATTAGCCTGACGCTCGCCCAGGATTTCACTGGCCCGGTCGCGCTCTTCGGTGACGGTGATCGCCACCTCATAAGGGGCCGAGATCTGACCATCGCCATCGCTTAGGGTGATCCGCGCCGTGCGATCGGCAATCGGATCATCGGACACATTGCGATAGGCGAGGCGCTCTATCACCCGCTCCACCGCTTGCTTATCCGCAGTCCCATTGAAGGTCACCGCAAAGGGCAATCCGCCAGTGCCTGGCGAGGTGATCGTGCCGACCAACACACCGCCCACATAGATGTCATTGCCCAGCTGGCTGACTTCTCGCGTGCCCGTGCCGCCCGCAAGGATCGAGAACTGGTCCTGGGTCCGGTCATCCGGCGCGTTAATTTGATGGATATAGTACTGATAGGCATCCGTGGCTTGGACAGTCAGCACGCCCCCATCGAAATCGCCGCTATCGAGATCGGACACCGCCACCGCGTCATCCGTATCCAAAAGCTGCGGTGCCGCATTCACCGTATTTTCGGCAAAGACCCGGGCCGTGTCCAAGGCCTCGATAACCGGCGCGGCGCCTTGTGCAACCGAAGTGCCCCAGTGGCGCACATGCACATCATAGGAGTTATATTGTTGATACGCATCCCGGTCGGTAAAGGCCGCGACGAATTCATCTCCGTCCAGCGCGGTAATTTCGCCTAGATACTGATCCCGCGCAACATTTTCATTGAGGATGAAAGACGTGTCGATCCGGCTGCCATCGCTGTCATAGATCTGCGCCCAAACATCCCAATCATCGCCGCCTGTGCCATCATGGTCATGCCAGGCAATGACGAATTTGCCATTGGACAAAGCGGTGATAGCGGGCGTGTATTGATCCCCCGAGGTTTGGTCATTGACCCGGAACTCATCAAGATAAAGCGATCCATCCGCATTATAGATCTTGGCAAAGACCCCGTAAGAGGACCCATCCTGAGCGTAAGAGCGCCAGGCAATGACAAAACGCCCATCGCTCAGCGTTGCGACAACCGGGTTTTCCTGGGTCGAATATGTGTAGTTATTGACCTGGATGGCATTGCTATCAATCGCACCGCCATTGGCATCGAAACGCTGCATAAAGACGCCGCGCCCGGCTGCTGCGTCATCGGCCGTATCTGCACCCGGCGACGCATCCGAGGTAAAGACCATGACAAAGCCGCCATTGGCCAGACCCGCCGCTTGCGGCTGATAGTGATTGGCGCTGATCAAGGTCGGTTCGGTGGTCAGCTTTAGCTCGCCGCCGCGCAGGCTGCCATCGGCATTGACAATCTGCGCATAAATCCGGTCCCGCCCCACCGAGCTGTCATAACCGCTCCAAGTAATAACCGCCGCCCCATCAGCCAAGCGGGTGATCTGCGGCTCGTCTTGGTTATTGGCAGTGGTGGTGTTCACCCGGGTTTCATTGCCAACCAGCTGTCCAAGCGCATCATAGCGCTGCATGAAGACACCATTATTGGCGCCGTCCAAGCCATTCTCATCGGTCCAAACAACGATAAAGCCGCCATTCTCGATCCCCGCCACAGCAGGGTCATTCTGGTTGCCATAGATCGAGCTAGAGATCTTGAACTCGCCCCCCTGGGGGACGCCATTGGCATCATAGCGCTGGCCGTAAATGCCATAATCGCTGCCGGCATTGTCCTGATAGCTCGACCGCCAAACGATCACATAACCATTGGCCGGCGCCCCATCCGTGACGCGCAAAGTGGCAATCGCTGCGTCATCTTGCTGATAAGCGCCATAGGTATTGACCTGCTGCTCTGTGCTAAAGGCATGGGTCAGATCATCGACTGGCGTGACGGTGATGGTGACCTCTTTGGTGGCGCTCTCACCCCCCGCCCCGTCGCGGAGGGTCAGGTAAATCTTGCGACTTGCCTCTGGATCATCCGAGACATTGCCATAGCCTAGCTGCTCGATCAGCTGCTCCACCGCAGCGCGCGGCGCCGGGCCAACAAAGTCAATCTGCAAAGCTTGGCCCGCCTGACCATCTTCGCTGGCCGAGATCTGGGCAAAGAGCACCCCATCATAGAAAATGTCCGAGCCCAAGACAGTGATGCCCTGACCATCCAAAATACCCAAGAGATCCTGGGTCTCTTCGTCATGCGGCGCAAATTGCGAATTCGGATAGGTCGCCACCAGATATTCGACTCGCAGGCTACCGCCCTGGAAATCGCTGGTGTCGCTATCGGCCAGCCCAACCGATCCATCGATCTGCTGAAGCGCGGCATTGACGTCTTGCTCGTCAAATGTGACCGCGGTCTCAAGCCAGGATATCTGCGGTGCCTCAGACACCGCCGCCACCGGCGTAGAGCCAAAGATCCGAGTGTAAACGCCTTGATTATCGCCGTCTTGGCCGCTGGAGCTCCAGGTGACCGCGAAATTGCCATTGGCCAGCAAAGCGACTTCCGGGCTAGCTTCCGAGTAATTCACCGGCCCCGGAATGAAGAAGGCCCCATCGATCCGTTCGCCATTTTGGTCATAATGCTGACCCCAAATGCCGATCCGACCGCCATAGGGTTCAGTGCTTTCGTCATCATAGAAGACGACGACAAAACTATCATCGGGCAGAACCACCAGCTTCGGATCTGACTGGTAATCCCACCAGGTTTCATTGACGATGAACTCGGCCCCATCGGGCGTGCCATCGGCATTGAACATCTGGGCATAGACACCGTAATAGCGCCCATCATTGCTGCTACGATCTTCCCAGACCACCACAAAGCGCCCATCCGAGAAATAGGCCACATCCGGGCGATATTGCTCGCCGCTTGTGGTGGTATTGACCAAGAACTCTGCTGCAACCGCGCTAGACGGCATACCCGCCGATGGCGCCGTATATTGCCGCGCATAGATCGCCCAAGAAGAGCTATCCGGCTCTGCCGCGCCGGAATTATTGGAGGTCCAAACAATGGTATATTCGCCCGTCGCCGTAGTGGCGATACGCGGCAAATATTGCTCATTGGTGCTATATTGATTGACCTGCTGCTCGGGCGAAATCTCTAGGCCGGTATTGTCATAGGCCTTTGTATAGACGCCGTAATTGCTGCCATCTTGACCACTAGAGGCATAGGCCACCACAAAGCCGCCCGGCACTTGCGCCACCGCCGGATGCAGCTGATAGCTGCTGGTGTAATCATTGACCGTGAAGGGCGCGCCGACCATAGCGCCGCTCGCGTCAAAGATTTGCGCCCGCACTGCGGAACTGCTGCCATCCGTGCCGTTATCATCGCGCCAGGTGACAACCCAGCCGCCATTATCCAGGCCGGTCACCATCGGGTTATACTGGCCGCCGGAATTCACCGCTGTATTAACCAGGATATTATAACCGACCTCGACCCCATCCGCGTCATAGCGCTGCAAATAGATGTCGTAATTCGAGCTGCTATGATACTGATTATAGGACCGGAAAGCGACCACATAGCCGCCATCGCTTAGGCTCGCGATATGGGCTTCGTGCTGTTCGCCAGTGGTATAGTCATTGACCTGACGCGCTTCGGTTTGCGCCGCGATGGGCGTATCGGTTTCGGCCTTAATGGTCAGGGTCAAGCGCTGCACGCCCGTGCTGCCCCCATCCCCATCGGTGACGATCAGATCCACCATCCGGCTGGGCAAAGGATCATCCGAACCATTGTGATAGCCCAAAGCCTCGATCAGGGCTTCGACCGCTTCACGGCTGGCATTGGCGGTCAGGGTAATCTCTAGCGGTATGCCGTCTTGGCCATCGCGCAGAACCATGCCGATTTGCGCGCCTTGATAAGACACAATCCCAGCCGCTTCGGTGATCCCACCGGGGGTGGAAATGATACCGAAATCATCTTGGGCCGTGCCATCTTCGCCTTTGAAGCGGTCTTGATGCTCATCCTCAGCCACACGCGCCAGCAAGAGCGTGCCGCCCGCGAAATTCGGGCTATCCACATCCACCAGATCGGCAGTGCCAAAGAGCTGGACCAGCCCGGCATTAACGGCATTCTCTTGCAAGGTCAGATCACTGGCGACGCCGATGATCTCGGGATCGATCAAACCCACCGCACCTGAGGCCGGATCGCCAAAGACCCGCACATAGCTATCGCGATTGCTGCTTGGATTTTGATAAGTGACCGCGAAAGCATCATTGGCCAGCGGCACGATTTCGCGAATATATTGCCGCTGATTGCCGGGATTATCCACATAGAATTCATCCGACACTGGATTGCCCGACGCGTCATAGACCTTCAGCCGCGACACATATTGGCTGTGGCCATTCACCCGGTAGGAATTCCAACCGATGACAAAACCGCCCCCCGAAAGGGCTGCGACCATGGGATGGTATTGGGTGGAATATTGGAAATCCTCCACCACAAATTCGGCCCCAATCGGGGTAAACCCATCCGCCGCATAAAGCGCAGCACGAATGCCATCGCCGTCGCCACCGCTATTTTCACTGCGCCAGACCAGCAAAACCGTGCCATTGGCCAAGACCGTGGCGATGGGCTCATATTGATTGCCGGTGGTCAGAATATTCATGGTGGTTTCGCCCACCATCGCGGTTGTGCCGTCTTGGTTGAACTCGCGGCTTTGCACCGAATAGCCCGACCCATCCCCAGCCGATCCGCTGGTATAGCTGAACCAATAGACCTGGACCATGCCGTCAGACCGCAGGATGATTTCCGGCTGTTCTTGGTTCGATGCGGTTTCAACATTTATGTCGAATTCCGCCCCGACCGGCTGGCCCGAGGCGTCAAAGATCCGGCCCGCAATGCCATATCCATTGCCGTCCGAACCATTCGACCGCCACACCACAAACAGCCCGCCATTATCCAGCACGACCATACGCGCCTGGTCCTGGGTAGAGCCGGTATGCTGGTCATTGACCTGAACCGGGCTGCCGATGGGCTGACCTGTGGCGGTGAAATGCTGTAGATACAGCTCTCCGGCTTCCCAGACGACCGCGAAATCGCCATTGGCCAAAGCCTGCACATCGCGCACATATTGATTGCCCGAGCCATTGGGCAGCAGTTCGAATTCTTCGGAAACGATATTGCCGTATTGATCCAGAATCCGGCCAAACATGCCGTAATCACTCTGGCTGCGATGGTCTTGGTAATTGGAATTCCAAATCATCACCGTCCGACCATCCGCCAAAACCGCCATATTGGCATTGCTCTGGTCATAATCGGTAAAGCTATTCAGCCGCTCCGGATCACTCTCAGCAGGCATCAGGGTTTCGGGCGCCAAGGTGAAGTTCAGCAGATGCCCGCCAGTGCTATCGCCCGAACCATTGGTCACGGTCAGGGTCAGATCCGGCTGACCGCCTTCGCTATTGCCGGACACAAAGGCCAGCGACCGCAACAACGCCTGCACCCCGGCCGCATCCGCCGCCGCTTCGAGGCTGATGGTCAGGTTTTCGCCATTCTGCCCGCCAGTGCTGCCTGTGCCCAGCTCGGCGATTTTCACCCCGCCATAAAGCACCGACACCCCATCCAGATCCAAGGTGATCTCGGTCGCACCGCTGCCCGTGGTGACAACCGTCAGCGTTTCCGTATGGCCATAAGGGCGGTTGGTGTAATCGGTTTTGCCATAGCTATAGGCCAGGGTGATCATGCCCGTGTCAAAACTCAGCCCCGCAAAATCGCGCAGCACCACCAGTGGCGCCAGCAGTACCGGGCCGGCCTCTAGCTCTGTATCGCTCGGGCTCAGCGCGGTTTCCAGCATATCCAGCGCCAGCGCCGGATGGCTCGGACTATCTTGCACCGATAGGGTGAAATCCGTCTGAGCCGGAATAAAGCCGTCACCATCATAGAGTTTTAGCTGCATCGCTTTGGTGAAATTGCCCGCCGCGCCATTGAGCAGCTCATAGCCAAGCGCTTCGATCAAAGCCTCAAGCGCCGCCGGAGTGGCCGCCGCCAGCAGATCCACCCGCAGATTGGCCCCGGCAGAACCATCAGCACTTGCGTCGATTATGCCGATCTGCACGCCTTCATAGAAGACCGCCATGCCAAGAACAGAGATCTCCCCTGCCCCATTGCCGACCGAGCGAATGCTCAGCGCATCATCCGCGCCGCCATCTGCATTCACATAGATCAGCTCTAGATAACCGCCCGCCAGATCCGCGCTATCGGGATCGCTCAGGCTGACATATTGATCAAAGAGCTGCGGGCCAGAGGCCACATCCGCCGTGGCAAATTCGTAAACCGCGAAATGGCCAAGCACTGGCAGGGTCAGCCCCACATAATTGGCCGCATCGCCAAAGATCCGCATATGCGCCGCATAGCCGCTATTATCCGGACCATCCGCATCGCCGGTCAGATTGCCATCCCAGCTTAGGACAAATTCTTCGCCGGACAGAGCCATCAAATACGGGCGCTGCGAGACATCTTCGTTTACGCTGGTCTGAACTGTGACGATCTCTTCGCCGTCGATCCGCGCACCGTCATTGGCGAAACGCTGTAGCCTGACGATGTTTTCATCCAGATTGCCGCCGTAATCATCGAACCAAGCAACCACGAAACCGCCCGCTTTCAGCCCAATCACCGTCGGCTGGCTTTGGGTGGAATAGCTGTCTGTATTGACCTGGATCGGACCGCCCAGCGGCTGATAGCTGGCATCATAGATCTGGGCGAAAATCCCCCAGCCGGAACTATCCGCACCAGAGGCGTCCTGCCACACAACCACAAAGCCAATCACATTGCCCAGCCCATCCCATAAAGTGGCGATCTCGGCTTGGCTTTGCTCCGCATAGGTCACGGAGCTGTTGACCAATGTCTCGGCCATCTGCTCGGTCAGGGCAAAAACCCCGCCGCCTTGATCGACCAGCTCAAAGACTTTGGCAAAGACCCCGTAATTCGAACTATCCGGCGCCGTGGCATTAGACTGATAAACCAGCGCAAAACGGTCATTATCCAGCGCGGTGATATCGGCGTAATTCTGGTAATTGCTGGTGGTGGTGCTCAACCGAGTTTCGCCAATCACCTCTTGGGTCACATCCGCACCCGACAGCACTTTGCCATAGATCCCGTCTTGGCTGCCATCTTGCCCTCGCGAGGTCCAGACCAGCGCCAAATCCCCATTGGTCAGCTCGGTAATCGCTGGGAACCACTGATAGTCACTGGTGTAGTCATTGACCTGGAATGGTGCGACATCCGTCCCGCCATTCGCGTCAAAAGTCGCCAGCATAATATGACTGCGGCTCCCATCGACGGAGCCGTTCTGCACCTGATCGCGCCACGCAATAGCAAAGCCCGACCCGAAAGCCGTCACCACCGCTTCGATCTGCTGATTGCCAGTTTGACCGATATTGACCAGGAATTCTTCGACCCGAACCGAGCCATCGGCGTTAAACACCTTGGCCCAGATATCTTCGGAACTGCCCGTGGTCCGGTCATCTGACCAAGTCACCACCCAGCCGCCATCCGCCAGGCGCGCCATCTTGGTGCCATATTGGTCATCACCAGCATAGGAATTGACCTGCGTATCGCCCGGCACCGCAATTGCATAACTGTCGGTTTCATTGACAAAGCCGATCGTGCCAGAGCTTTGCCAGCTATGCCCAGCACTATCGGTCAGACCAATGCCGAAGGGCAGGCTTGCGGGCAGACTGTCCCAATCACTGCTATAGCCAAGCGCTTTGATCAGCGCCTCAACCGCCTCGGCGGTGACCGCACCGCTTAGATCTACCGTCAGGCTGCGCCCATCCGCGGCCAAGGTCAGGCTGCCGATCACCGCGCCTTCATAGCTGACCTGAGTGCCAGACACACCGATTTGGCCCAGCCCCGAGCCTTGGTCGATCACCCCAATCTGATGCATAGAGAGCGGATAAAACCGCGTATCAAACAGCTGATCCGCCAGCCAGAAGCTTAGCTGACCGCCATCGAAATTGGCCCCGGCGCTGGCTTGAACACCGACCAGCCCATCCGCCTCAATCGCGGTCAAACCCGCATTAACGGCGGATTCCGCCAAATCGCTCGCCACGTCAAAGCCGGTGACCTGCAAAGCGCTGCTGGCAGAGAATGTGGCCGGGTCGCCCCAGACGCTCTGATAGATGTCGCCATTTTCCACCCAGACCGTGACAAAGCCATCTGCCGTGGCGGCCAAAGCGGTTGAGTATTGATGCGTGCTGGCCCCTCGCGGGCTGAGCGGCTGCATGCCATCCATCCGCGCGCCGGAGGCATCATAAAGCTGCACCACCGTGTCGCGATAGTGATAAAGCCCTTCGCGCCCGGTCACACTATCATATTCGCGATAGCCAATGGCAAAACCGCCATTTGCCAGAGCATCCAGCGCCAGATAGCCCTGATCATCCAGCACATTTTCATTGACCCGGAAAATCGCGCTCAACGTCACCGCCGCCGCATCCAAAATACGCGCATAAACCCCGTTAGAGCTGCCATCGCCCGTGACCCAAGCCACCACCAAACGGCCATCGCTTAGCTCGGTGATTTGCACATCATAAATCGCTTGGCCAACCGTGGCGATAACGACCTCAACCGGGTTAGTGCCACCCGCATCGAACAGTTTTAGGATGATGTCATTGGCTTGGTTATCCACATAGACAACCGCCTCGCCGCCGGATTGGCGGCCCACCAGATCGCGCGCCTCTTGGTCGCCTTGAGTGGCCAGGCCATTGACCAGGCTTTCGGTCGGATCCATCGGTGTGCCGTCCGCCATAAAGCGGCGGATCACAGCACTTTTGCCGCTGCCATCCAGGCCGGTATTTTCGGCCCAAACAATGCTGAAACCGGCAGTGGTCTTGGCCACGCCCGCATCGAGATAGTCAATCGCCGCCGTGTCATCGGTGCTATTGGCCTGCATCTCTGGCAGCAGGCTCCCGAAACTCGCATCATAGACCCGGTATTTCAGATTAGCGCCATCGCCGTAAATGACGACGAAATCGCCATTATCCAGCGCCGCGACCCGCGCCGAAGTTTGCGCCCCGGCGCTGCTTGTGGCCAATTGCATCGCCAAGCCGAGCGGCGCGCCGCCCGCTTCAAAGCGCTGCGCATAAACGCCATCGCCCGATCCATCTTGGCTGTCATCGACCCAGACCACGACCCAAGACCCATCGGACAAAACCGCGATCCGAGGCTCATCTTGGGTGCCGGTTGTATAGCTATTGACCAATGTCGCGCCCAGGACTTCTTCGATCTGGCGATCCGCCTCGCGCGTGATGGTCAACGTGCTGGTGGCATGGCTGGTCTTGCTGCCATCCGCATAGATCAGCTCTAGGGTAAAGCTAAGGCTCTGGGGCGGGTCATTGCTGTCGCTGCGCAGGGCCAAGGCCTCTAACACCGCATTCACCGCCGCGCGATCCGCCGCCGCATTAAAGGTCACATCCAAAGACAGACCGCTAACGGCCAAATCACCGATATAGACGCCGCCCACCAGGATCTGACTGCCATTCAGGCTCACTTGACCCGTGCCGTTGCCTTCAACATCCAGGCCCAGCACGAATTGATCCGGGCCATCCGCCTGGTTGAGACCAGTGGTCAGCAGGGCCGTGCCCTCATTGATCACGCCATCTAGGCTAAGCACCGCGCCGTCGAGGCTCTTGGCCACTTGCCAAACCAGCTCGACACAGCCATCCGCGTCCAGGCGGTGGAAGCCAGCATTCAGCGCCGCTTCAGAGACAGAGCCCAAAGCCCAGGCGTCAAATGTCTGCACCCCGGTCATGGCCGACCCGACAAAGCGCTGCACAATCCCGCTGCCATTGCCGTCAATGCCGCTGTCATCCGTATAGACGGCGACAAACCCGCCCTGCTCAAAACTGGCGAAAACCGGCTGATGCTGCGCCGAGTAATTTTCCGGCGTGATCAAAATCTGCTCATCCCGGCGCGAGCCATCCGCATTATAGATCTGCGCCCAGACATCATAGCGGCTGCCCGCCGGAGAGCTGTTTTGATCATACCAGCCCACCGCAAAACCACCATCGGCCAAAGCGGTCATAGTCAGCTGGAACTGGTCATCACTGGTGCGGGCATTGATCAGAAATTCCGAGCCCAGCGGAGCGCCCGACGCATCAAAGATCTGCGCATAAAGCCCCCAATTGCTGCCATCTTGGGCCCAGCTTTGCCAGGTGATCACATAAGTGCCATTGGCCAGGGCCAGGATCTCGGGATAGCTTTGGTCATTAGTGGTCCAAGTATTGACCTGCTGCTCACCCGCCGGATCCGCAACCCCGGTCTCGGAATAGCGGCGCTGATACACCCCATAGGCCGAGCCATCGCCCTGCCCCGATCCCGCATCGGTCGCCACCACATAGGTAAAGACAATATCGCCGCTGGTCAGCTGCGCCGCGCGGATATCCCATTGATAGCCGATATTGGCCACATTCACCTGGAAGATCGCGCCACCGACACCCGCCGCGTCAAAGATCTGGGCATAGACATCGCCCGTGCCCGAGCCATTTGTATCGCTGCGCCAAGTGACGACCCAACCGCCCGACGCCAAAGCCAGGACATCGGCCTCAAACTCATAGGAATTGCCAAATTGTGCATTGGTCAGATTGATCGCTGGGCCTTGCGCCACGCCGAACTGATCATAGCGGCGCAGAAAGACATCGCGGTAATCGCCAGTGCTCGTCGCATCCGAGCGATAAGTGACCACGAACCCGCCATCGCTCAGCCCGGTGATTTCCGGCTCATATTGGCTGCCGCTCGTATTGTCATTGATCAGGAATTGATCGCCGATCTCGGCCCCGTCCATGCCATAGCGCTGACCGTAAACCCCATAGCCAGATCCATCATGGCCCTGATGGTCTTCCCAGACGATCACATAGCCTAGATCCCCTGCCCCAGCATTCAGCACCGCCACAGCCGGCTGATACTGAGTGCCTTGGAACAGCGTATTCACCACAGCCGGGTCGCTCACATCATAGCCGATCAGATCCGCCTCGGCCTCGGTTGTGACCAAGATCTGATGCGGCATAGAGGAAACCCCATCCGCCTGTTCCAGCGCCACAAACAAAGTCGTCTGCGACCCCGGCACATCGCTGATATTGTCATAGGTCAGCGCTTCGATCAGCGCCTCAACCGCAGGCAAATCCGCCGCCGCTAGCAAAGCGACCTCTAAGTTACTGCCCGCCGTGCCAGAGCTGGTGATATCGCCAATCTTGGTGCCGCCATAAAAGACCTCAGATCCGATCACCTCGATCTCGCCCGCGCCAGAGCCGGTGCTTTGGATCCCCAGAACATGCTGGTCCCGACCGCTCAGCGGGCCAAAGCCCCCTTCCAAATCGGACATAACCGAATGGCCAAAGACCAGCTTGCCACCGCCGAAATCCGTGCTGTCACTATCGGCCAAAGCCGCCGCCATCCCCGGATCCAGCAGCTGCGGCCCGGCATTCTCAGCAAAGCTCAACTCGCTGGGCAAACCGGCAATCTCTGGCGCTTGGTTCACACCGGCCAAGCTGCCCGGCGTTCCCAGCAAGCGCAGGAACACCCCATTGCCAGATCCATCGCCCGCAGGCGCGGTATTTTCCGAATACCACACTGTCGCCACAGTGCCATTGGCCAGCATCGTCAGCTGCGGCGAATATTGATTGCCTGCAGTCTGCTCATTGATCTGCGTGACCGTGCCTTTGGAATAAGTGTCCAGCCCGCCATCATAGGTGATCTCACGCAGGAAAGTCCCATAAGTGTAATTCGCCGCCGGGCTTTCCGCGTTCTGATAGCTATAGTCATACCAAGCGATCACAAAGCCACCAGCCCCATCGCTGATCAATTGCGGCCCGGCATCGGTGGAATAAGTGTCGGTATTTACCAGCTCCACATTGCCGATTTTGGTAATCGCTGAAACCGGGCTGCCGCTGGTTTCATAGATCTGATAGGCGACCCCATCGCCATCGCCCACCTGACCACCAGCCCAGGCAATCACAAAACGACCATTACCCAGATCCAGCGCCGTGGGATGGTATTGCGCCCCGCTGGTCAGCTGGTCATTGACCAAAAACGGCGCCACCAGCTCATTGCCATTCGCATCCAAAAGCCGGGCGAAAACACCATCATTATCGCCGGGACCATTGCCGCGCCAAACCACCAGCAGGTCATCGCCAAAGGACAGCAAGCTAGGCTCTGACTGGCTGCTCGTATCCTGCGAGCCGGTCAAGATCACATCCGACACCCGGACCGAACCATCCGTGTTATAAATCTTGCCCACCACATCGTAATAAGACTGATAGGCCGGAGTGGCGTCGTGATACTGGCCCCAGCTATCATACCAAGCCACCGCAAGCGCCCCATCGTTCAGAATTGAAATGGCCGGTTGGTATTGCTCATTATTGGTCGCTTGATTGACCAAAAACACCTGCCCCGATGGTGTCAGATCAAGATTAAGATCTTGCGCGAAAATGCCGCGATTGCTGCCATCCGGCAGGTCAGTGCCAGTCTCGTTCCACTCCCCATAGCCGGTATAGACCAGCATCAGCGTGCCTTGCTGGGTCAGGGCAATTTGCGGGTCTCCGGTCGTGTTCACCGATGGGTCGCTGATCACCATTTCCTGGCCCAGCCGCTGCCCTTCCGGGGTAAAGATCTGGCCGATAATCACATCGCTGCTGCCCTCGCCTTGGGCTTGCGAGGTCCAGACAACCAAAATATCGCCGGAAGGAAGGGTAAGGATGCGCTGACCGTCTTGATTGCCAGAGGTAAAGGCATTCACGCGGATTTCTGAGCTCAGGTAATTCATGGGGCCACCTGTCGGAAAACATAATTCGTTAATTTTATGTGTCCTGCGAATGGCTAGGTAAACTCAAGTGAAATTTTAACCACTTTAGCCCCAAGACGGGTTAACCTTACCTAGGGCACTAATTAACAAAGCGAAATTAGTTGAGACTGTTTTCGACTATGGATGGAATCGGGCCGCTGCTCTTGAGCCCGCTCAAGCAAATACCGTGCAATTTATGTCAAACTACATTTTGCCGCCCTGTTTGTGGCATCTGCATCCAGGGAAAGAGGGTGTGATTCGCGGCCCGAGTCGTTTCGGACTACCTTACGGTAACCGGTTAAGATCCAAGCTTTGTTTCCTGGGGAAACCCATTATTCCGCTTAGTATCTGGCCCGAAAGCCTAGGCACTCAAGTTAGATTCTGTTTTTAGCGTGCCTTGCTGCGACCGTGCATTTTGGCCTCAGTAATCAGTCTCACCACTCCATGACGCGCGATGTGTCGCTGTCGATGGCGGCTTAAGTCCGGAGAGCGCCTTCATCAGCAAGCAAAAACTTCTCATTATCTCTTCCCAACCCCGTCAAACAGACCGTGCGTGACAGCGTAAACCAAACCAATTGCAGCAGCTGCGGTACTTCCAACCAAGAACTTCAACACGTCTTCATGGAGGGTGAAGCCACTAAATTTGAAACCGCTGGCCACAAGCAAGGCCGCCACAAAAATCGAATACCAGACAAGGTAACAAAACACCCATCTTGCGTATGCGCTCCGTAGTTTTCTGTTATGTCTGAGGTCGCGGTTCTTTTCCTTTAGTCCCGCAGTCTCGGCTTTCTGACGTTGAATATCTTCATATTTTTCGTCAGCAATCGCTGAGGCTTCGTTTTCGGCTTTTGCATCCGCCTCAGTAGACGACCGCTCCATGGCGGCCTGACGCGTCATGATCTTTACAAGGCCAGAAAAGTCAGGCTTGGATTCGCCGCTGCTCATTGCTCGGTTACGATACCCCGATAATGATGTTCTATAAGGTCATCTGGGATCCGAATATTTGTCCGATCTGCTCGGTACACTTCAGCCCATGGCGTTCCAGGCCGGTGTGTCAGGTTTGATAGAGAAATCCCATCCATACCGCTGTAAGCCTCATAAGTGGCGTCTACAAAATCAGAATCGCCATCTCGAAAGTCCTCAAGGCCGGTGGTTACAATCATTCCAACAGGTTTATCCCGCCAATGTTTGATGGCGTGATAAAGCGAAGGAATTACAGGACCGAATTTCCACGCCTCTACCCTGTTCGGAATAAGCGGAACTCCACGTACACCAAGGCTGTACCCGTGTGCAATGTAAACCAATTTTAAAACCTGCATAGGTGTGAGGGTATCACCATTTGCTTTGGCCAATTCCACAAGTCGATTAGATACTACACGCGCGTCGGCCATCAGTCCCTCCTTGCACTCGCGCGTTTGGCAGGTTGCTTCAACTTGATTTCCTGGACTTCCCCGACTGTGATCCTTGCAACGCGCACAGCAAAGCAAATAAAGTCCGCTGGACGCTTCGCGCCCTGTGGTCCTTTCGGCATATATCCTCTCCCGGCACGGCTCACTGACCGTTTTTATTTACCATTGACTTAACATATGGTGTGCAAAAATAGTACAGCCAAGGCGAAATGCGCGTCACCGTGCTGCATGCTTTCTCAAACAGTAAGCGCTTCTACATCTCAATTGAGCCTAATTTCAAACTGAGAAACTACCCGGAACCGCAATAGAGTCGGCCTCTAGACTTCAGTGCCTTCACCCGTCAGGTCTTCGAATACGCCGGGCGCCAGCTCTTCCCAAAAGGCTTGCATCGCGCGCAGCGACAGGGCCGAGCCCCAGCCATGGCGGGCGAAATCATCGCGCTCTAGCGGGTCGCTCAGCGAGGCCAGGAAACTGCGCCGATCCGCATCCCGCTGGGTCGGGGACCGTGCGGCCGCCACTTGCGCGATCCGCTCCAGAAGCGCGGCCCGGCGACGCCGCTCAGCGGACAGGGCCTCTTCCCGTGCAGCCTCTGCCGCGGCGCGGGCTTGGTCCTCCAGGTGACGTGCCGCAAGCTTGGCCGCGGCCGCCTGTGTCTGGGGCGCTGCAGCCGGGTCAGCGCCTGGGTCCCGGCGCTTGGAGCCCCCTGCGTCAGGCTCCGCCCCGCCGGCCCGGTAATCCTCCCGGATCGCGGCCGAAAGATAGCGCGCAGGGGAACTTACCTCCCCCTGCCCCGCCACATAGGCCAGCTTTTCCGCAACATAGACCTCGCCATGTTCCGCAATCCATTGCCGCGCCAGACGATCACTTACCCCCTGCGCCCGCAACCGCCCATAAACCGCGCCTTGCCGCGCCGCTTCGCCGTCATCAATATCCAGCAAGCCAAGCTGCGGATTCTCCTTGATCAGAAAACGGATCGCCACCACGGCCCGCCCCTGTTTACGGGTCTCCGGCGTCAGCAGGATATTCGAGGTCTTATTCACCTCCGCCACCGCAGGCTTAATGATCTTAGCGTTCAGGTTTTTATAGATCTGGTAATAGGCGCTCTCCTCCACCCCCATCAGGCGGCGAAACAAGTCCAGCTCCCACCAACCGGTGGAGCCCGTGCGCACAAAGCGATAGCAATTCTCATAAAGCGCCAAAGCATGGCCCGATGTGAACCGCCGCTGAATATTTAGATTGATCAGCGCAAAGACCTTGGGATCGCTCAGCTTACCCGCCAAAGCCGGGGAATAAGCATATTCGCAGACGCCGCCCTTCAGCTTGGCATAGGATAATAGCGAACTAACGCCCCATTCGCGCTCGCCATTTTCGCTCAGCAAATCCCATTCCGCCACGGTTTCCGCCAAGCCACGCAGCGCGCCTTTCAGCGTCTCCATATCATTGGAGTTATAGCCGATCATCAGGCACAGCGTGCTGGCATCGATCCGATGCATCGGCGCGGTGGTCAGCATGTCATAGGCATTCAGCAGCAGCACATTGGACAGCTTGCGTTGCAGCAGTGTCAGTTTGCCCGACACATGGATCGCCGCCACATGTTTCTTCACCGACTCCCGCCGCAGCGCGCCGGTCAAACGCTCTTTCGGGATCTCGGCCAATGTCTGGGTCTTTGCCATGGCTCTGCTCGCTGATTCTAGGTCACCGCTTTGGGTCTAGGGCCCAATTGGCCAAATCATGCCATAGATAGGCGCCCAAGGCAAAGCCAAGCTTGGGCACCTAAAGCCAAAAGGCTTAGTCCGCCGGAACCCAAGGCTCCATCGCGTCGATCTTCAGCTGGCGCCTTTCATCCGAGGATTTCGACCAATCCCCACCAAAAGCCGCAGATTCCCAAGATCCGTATTCCGGGTTCGGGAACATGATCCATTCCTTACCCCAATGCGCCGCCGAGCTGGCAAAGAACGCATCGCGATCCGCCAAAGACCCTTTCGCCGCATCCGAGAAATCGCCCAGATTATCGCCCATCAGCAACAGCACCCGGTAGTTTTCCGCCACATAGGCCAAACGGTTTTCCTTGGCCGAGCCCCATTCTTCCCGGTCACCCCGCAGCAAAACCGTATCCAACCCCTCTTCCAGCGGGAAACCCAGCTTTTCAAGATTGGCCAGCGTTCCTTCCTTTTCGCGGTTCTTGCGGTTGGAGACATAGAAAATCGTCACCTCTTTGCCCGACACATATTCGAGGAAATCCAAAGCACCCGGCACCGCAGTCGAGGTCACACTATTCACATAATCGGTCCATTCCGACGAGCTAAACCCAGTCCCCCGCGTAATCAGCGACACTTCATAATTGCCGTTATCCAGCAGGGTTTCGTCCAAATCCGAAATAATCGCGACCGGCAGATCCTCATAGCCCTCGCCCTGTTTATCCGGCACGGCGGTCCAGCTGCTATCGGCCAGACCCGCCTCAAGCTGAGTTTTGGCCAAAGCAAAAAGCTGGGCGACCGTGGCTTTATACTCCACCGAAGTTTCCATCCACAGCGTGGCATTCAACAAATCATTTTGCGGAACCGACGCGGCCTCATCGGCCAATGCCGGGGCGGTGCTGGCCAGCCCCAAAGCCAAAACCACCGGCAGAGCAGGCACAGACATCAATTTAAACCCCATTTGTCATCCTTTCTTGATCTCGCAAAGCTTAGCGGCACGGTGCCCCCGGCCTCCAAGATCCTGCCAGCCTGCGATGACTGTTACAAAACTGTCAAACGCCTTAACGCGTGGGTAAGGCTTTCCCTAGGGGCCAGGCGATGACTACAGGGGGAAATGGGTCATTTTCCGGGCGGTTTCGGATTTGCGGCGGCCCGAGAGCTGGGTTCCTCTGAAAGGTGCCTGTCTACAGGATCTTTTCCGCCGCAATTTTCCGATCCGCCGCGCATCCCGTAAAATGGCACCTAAAGAGCTTTGCTAATCCTGTAGATTGGCACTTTTGGCAGCAGCTATGGGGCGATTTGACGGCAAAATGACTCGTCTCACCCCGGTTTTGGACCGCCGACCTGGTCAGGTCTGGGCTCTACCCCCCTGCCACCGCAAAAGGGTGCCTTTGCCCCCGCAATCGGGCACCGTTGATCCTGTAGATTGGCACCTTTGGTCCCGTATATGGTGGCCCTACACCCTGTATCCAGGCCCCCAAATAGCACTAAGCCCTAGAATATACGTCATTTCCTAGACCCAAAGACTCTAAAGACCTAAAAGATTCACAACCTTTACACCCTGCTGTTGCCCTGTTTTTTGAGTCTTCTTCGCAACAGAAAAGGCGGGTTTCGCCGCGAAATGATCACGGCCAGCCCATCTTGGCAGAAACGGGATTCACAACTCGCTTAACATGTGCGACATTTACCGAAGATCGCGGATTTTCCCGCACATGCGCCGAGCTGCCTATGCTCCGCTTAATGAGGTAAGTCGCCCATGTCCTCCAAATCGGAAACGCCGATCCCGCCCTATCTTAACCTAGATCCGGCCACCGCCGCTAGTCGTTTGCCTGATCCCACCGGCACTGCCCGCTTCGCCAAAGCCGCTGCTTTTGCCGCGAAGGGCCGCGATGATCTGGCAAAGCGCGGTTATGCCCCGGATGGGAAAAAGCGGCTGCGGAAATTCTCCACTTGGGAAATCACTCGCTATCTGATCCCCGTGGCCCCGGCCCATCTACGGCGCGTGCTTAAGCAAAATCCAGATCTGCCCCAGGGCGAAGGCGCGTCGGGCTCTAAATGGTTCACCCTCGAAGAGGTGCTGCAAATCCGTCAGCATCTGGCGAATGAGGGCCTGGCCTCGAAACAATATCTGCCCTATCGCCCCGAAGGCCTGCCTGCGAAAATCGTCGCCGTGGCCAATTTCAAAGGCGGGGTGGGCAAGACCTCGACCGCGGCGCATCTGGCCATGTCGGCGGCGCTTGATGGCTACAAAGTTCTGGTGCTCGATCTCGATAGCCAAGGCTCTATGACTTCGATCATGGGCGGGCATGTGCCCGATGAATGGTCAACGGTTTTCCCCCTCATGGCCAAGGATTATGCCCGCGCGGTGCTGGCGGAAAATCAGGTGCGCGAGGCGGCGGGCAGCCCGCCGATCCCGCTTGATGAAACTTTGACCAGCGCGTTGCAAACCACCGCCGCTGATGTGATCCAATCGACCCATTGGCCCAATATCGATCTGATCGGGGCGCAGCTCAATCTCTACTGGTCCGAGTTTCAGATCCCGGTTTGGCGCATGGGGCTGCGCTCTTGGCCGCTTTGGGATGCGCTGTCGAATTTTCTGGAAAGCGAAGACATCCTCAACCGCTATGATGTGATCATGCTCGATACCCCCCCTGCCCTGGGCTATCTGACCATCAATGCCTTGGCGGCCGCCGATATCCTGCTTGTGCCGCTGGGGGCGAGCTTTCTGGAATTCGACAGTACGGGGCGGTTTTTCGATATGCTCTATTCCACCTTCGCCTCTATCGAAGAGGGGGAAAATTCCGCCCGCCGCGCCGCTGGGCTCGATGAGGTGAAGTTCGAATGGGATGTGGTGCGCACGCTGATCACCCGGTTTGACGCTAATCAGCAAGCGGATCTGGCCAATGTGGTCCAGGCCTATTTCGGGGATTTCATGAACGCCCATCGTCAGGATTTCACCGCTTTGGTGGGCCAGGCCGGCGAGCAGGTGAACGGCATTTACGAGGCGGATTACCGAGAGTTTAACCGAGAGACCTATGTGCGGGGCCGCGAAGCCTTTGACCGGACTTATGCCGAGCTGAAAGAGATCCTCATCGGCTCCTGGTGGCGCGATGTGCAGATGACCCAAGCCACTGAATAGAGATGGTGCAACCCGTGCTTCCGGGCCGGACCTGATCCGGCCCCTCCCCCTTCCTCCAGCTGTGCGCATCCCGTGACAAGTCACAAATCCCCGCTCCGCCCACCGCAATAGACAAGCCCGCCGCGCCTCGCTAGGCTCGCTCAAAAAAGGCCCCCGATCATGGCAAAACGCAGAAAACCCATCGCCCCCTCCGCCGAAGAGCTCTCTGCCCTGGAACAGGGTTTCGCCGCGAAACCCTCGACGCCCGCGCCAGGGATGATGCCGCCCATCGCAAAGGTCGCCGCCGAGACCGCCGCTTTGACCCCGGTGGGCGATCCGGCCCAGCGGGCCAAAGCCGCCGCCGACACTGCCGATGCGGAGCGTTTTCGCGAAGCCGAGGCCGAGGGCCGGGTCATCCGCCCCCTGCCCCTGTCCCAGATCATCGCCGATGAACTGACCCGCGACCGGCTCGATCTGGGCACCGAAGCCATGGAAGAGCTCAAAGCCTCGATCCGGCTTGGCGGCCTGCGCTTGCCGGTGGAGGTCTTCCCCCTATCCGAACCCGACCCGTCCGGCGCGCAATATGGGCTGGTGTCCGGCTATCGCCGTCTCGCCGCGTTCCGGGCCCTGGCCAGCGAAAATCCCCAGGGCGGCTATGACACAATCCCGGCGCTGATCCGCGAACCGGGCTCGGTCGGGGCCGCTTATCGCCAGATGGTCGAGGAAAACGAAATCCGCGCCGATCTGACCCCTTATGAGCGCGGGCGCATCGCCGTCATCGCCGCTGGGCAAGGCGCGTTTGACAGTGTCGAAGCGGCGGTGAATGGGCTTTTCCACGCGGCCTCTAAGGCCAAGCGCTCAAAAATCCGCGGCTTTGCGGTCATCCATGAAGAGCTGGGCGATATGCTGGAATTCCCCGAACAGCTATCCGAGCGCGCGGGCCTGCGCCTGGCCGCCTGCCTGCGGGCGGGCTATGCCAGCAAGCTGCGCGAAGCCCTGGCCACGGGCCAAGGCATCGATCCCGAAAGCGAATGGCAGGTGTTAGAGCCCATCGTCGATGCCGCCGAAGCCGAAACCCGCGATCCCAAACGCGCCGGCCGCCCGCGCAAATCCAGCCCCAAAGCCCGGCCCCAAGACACCGCCGAGACCCGGCATTTGGAGAATGGAATCACCCTGCGCCGCCTATCCGACGCCAAAGGCCATTACCTACGTATCGAAGGACGCCAGGTGGATAGCGAATATATGCGGACGGTTTTGGATGAATTGGCGCGTCTGTTAGGCCCAGCGTAACCTCACCTAACGGCCCTTTACCAAATGCTGCACTGCGGCGTTTCGCCTGAGGCGAAAAATGCCCGTCCAAGCCGGTTCAAACACTCATGTGAACCAAATATTTGTGCCTTAGGGGCATATCGCCCCCATGACGCAAATCGGGCTTTGGACCTTCAATGACAGTGGCACCACCGCCGCTGACAGTGCCTCGGGGGATGGCACGACCCAGGATGGCAGCTATCTGGGCGGGGCCACTGCGTCTTCGGGTAATCTGGTGCTGGATGGGGTCGCGGGATCCTATGTGGAAATCCCCGCCGATCCGGGCTTTCAGCTGGGCTGCGGCACGGTGGAGCTTAGCTTTACTCCCGGCTCGGTCCATACGGGCGCGGTCCTGTCCCGCGATAGCTCCGATTACGATGATGGCGGCCATTTCACCATCTGGGTGAAATCCGATGGTAAGGTGCAGATCCGGCACCAGGATACCAGCTCGGACCATTACTTCGAAACCTCCACCGGCTTTTATGATGCGGGTGATGAGCTGCGGGTCACTTATCGCTGGGACGCGGATAATATCGGCTCGGTCGAAATCGACAATCTGTCCCAAGCCACCAGCTATAGCGCGCCGGTGCCCGCCGGGCTTAGCTGGGACCAAGGCGCCACAAGCGAACCGATCACCCTCGGCGCCTCGCAGATGTTTTCGTCCGACAATACCGCCGATAATCTTGGCGATTATTTCGAGGGCGAGATTTCTTATGTCTCCCTCTCTGATAGCCCCGTGGATCCGATCTATGGCACCAGCGGCAGCGACACCCTAACCGGCACAGTCTATTCCGAGGAATTCATCGGCAATGGCGGCAATGACCGGATCCTGGGCGAAGGCGGCGATGACACGATCACCGCAGGCGGTGGCCGCGACACGATTTATGGCGGCGCGGGCGATGACAGCATCGAAGCGGGCAGCAGCACAGACTACATCTATGACGGCACTGGCGATGATGTCATCGATGCGGGCAGCGGCAATGATCACATCTATGCGGGCGCCGGGGCGGATACGATCATCGGCGGCTCTGGCCGCGACTGGCTGCGTTTTAACCAGGCGGAGGCCGATAGTCTTGGGGCGGTTACAGTCGATCTGACCGCCGGAACCGGGCTTGGCGGCGCCGCCGAAGGCGATGTGATCTCTGGCATCGAATATGTCTTTGGCACCTCTCATTCCGATAGCCTGTCGGGCAGCTCTAGCTCAAACCGGCTTTATGGCGGCGGCGGTGACGACACGATCTATGGCCAGGGCGGCAATGACTATATCCGTGGCGGCGCAGGCGCGGATTACCTGGATGGCGGCAGCGGCTCTAACTATCTGCTTTATGACCAATCGCCCGATAATATTACCGTCAATCTGACCGATCACACGGTGACCGGGGGCGAGGCCACGGGCGATACGATTATCGGATTTCGCCATGTGGTGACCGGCACGGGCGATGACCAGATTATTGGGTCGAGCCAGGGCAATTCGCTGCAATCTGGCGATGGCGATGACATTCTGTCCGGCATGGGTGGCAGTGATTGGCTGCGCGGCGGCCTGGGCGCTGACACGATTGATGGCGGCACGGGCACGGACTGGCTGGATTATTGGAGCGACACAATCGGGGTCACGGTCAATCTGGCCGATGAAACCGTGGCCGGGGGCGAGGCCCAGGGCGATGTCATTTCCAATATGGAAAATGTCCGAGGCGGTTCGGGCGATGACAGTCTGATCGGTAGCGCCAGTGGCGAAGCTCTGCGCAGCGAAGCCGGTGATGACACGATCCTGGCCGGCGCAGGGGATGACACGGTGCGCGGTGGGACAGGCGCCGATAGTCTCGATGGCGGCGATGGCACCGCCGATTTCCTGGATTATTACGGCGGCGGCGGGGCGATCACCCTCGATCTGAATACCGGGCTGGGCTTTGGCGGCGAGGCCGAGGGCGACACGGTCACAGGCTTTGAAAGCGTCAGGGGCAGTAGTTCCGGCGATAGCCTGACCGCATCGGGCACTGGGGTCACCATCGACGGCTATCGCGGCGATGACACGCTGGTGGCGGCCAGTTCCGGCATTGGTGGCGATGTGCTGCGCGGCGGTAATGATGAAGATGTGCTAGAGCTGCATGACGGTTTTGTCAGCACCAGTTTCGACGGTGGCGAGGGCGGCACGGATTGGGATGTGATCGATGCCACCGGGCTGAGCGATGGGGTGATTGTGAACTTCTCGGGCGAAGAGGCCGGGACGATCAGCTATGGGCTGAACACAATAAGCTTTAGCAATGTCGAACATATCGCGCTGGATGCTCAGAATGACTGGATCGACGCGTCGGGCGCGCAGGTCTCGGGGGTGTCTTTCGATCTGGGCGGGGGCCAGGACACAATCGGCGGCAGCGCCTTTGGCGATACGATTATCGGCGGGGCCGGGGCGGATAATCTGGATGGGGCCGCAGGCGATGACAGCCTGACCGGAGATGCGGGCTCGGACACTCTCGAAGGCGGGGCTGGGGCGGATACGCTCGATGGTGGGGCGGAGGCCGATAGCCTGATCGGCGGCGCGGGGGCGGATAGCCTGCTGGGCGGGGCAGGGGATGACACGCTGATCGGGGATGCGCCGGGGCTGTCGCCCGATGGGGTGGAGGGTAAATTCGCGGTCGAGTTCTATGAACGCGATGGGCTCAATACCACCAATCTGGCCGATGCGGGGTTTGATGCCTTTGGCAATAACGCCAATCCGGCGGATTTCTATACCCTGACCGACGAGATCGACGTGACCAATCTGGCCACGGAATACGGCACGGATCTCGACACTTTCGCAGCGAAATACACCACCACTTTGACCATCACTTCGGCGGGGTCATATGACTTCGATCTAGGTGGCGATGATGGGGTGAAGCTCTTTATCGATGGGGTGGAGGTCATCAATAATGACGGTCTGCACGCCCATAGCTGGGGTTCGACGACCCAAAGCCTCAGCGCCGGGGATCACCAGATCGAGGTGCTCTATTTCGAGCATTACGGCCAGCAATCGCTAGATCTGAATGTCAGCGGCCCGGATACGGGTGGGATCAGCGTGGCGATCGAGACGATGGATGTCTCCATGGCCGCGAATGACGTGCTAGAGGGCGGCGCCGGGGATGATCTGATCAATGGCGGGGCAGGGGATGACACCCTGATTGGCGGCGCCGATGATGACACGCTGACCGGCGGGTCGGGCCGGGATGTGTTCCGTTTTGAGGCCGGCTTCGGCGCTGATACGGTGACGGATTTCGATATCTCCGACGGGGATGGAGACGGGGTCAGTGTCGATCAGCTGGATGTCTCGGGCTTCCTCAATGGCGGCCAACCCCTGGCCTTTGGCGATGTCACTGTGGGTGATGACGGGGCGGGCAATGCGATGCTTAGCTTCCCCGACGGCTCTAACGTGGTGCTGCAAGGGGTCAGCCCGGCCCAGATGAATTATGCCCAGCAGGTGAGCATGGGCCTGCCTTGCTTTGCCACTGGCACGCTGATCGCGACCCCGCGCGGCGAGATCCCGGTGGAGCGGCTAGGGCCTGGCGACAAAATCCTGACCCTAGAGCGGGGGGCGCAGCCGATCCTATGGGCAGGCCGGACCCCCATCGCGCCGCGCCCCTGCGGCCCGAAATCCCAGACCCCGATCCGGATCAAACCACGGGCCCTGGGCAATCGTCGGGGGCTGGTGGTCTCGCCCCAGCATGCGGTGGCGATTGAGGGGCCTGAGGGGCTGCGGCTGGTGCGGGCGGGGCATCTGGCGGATCTGACCCGCCTGGCCCATCGGGCCCCGCGCTGCCCGGTCCCGGCCCTGTATCACCTGCTCTTGCCCCGCCATAGCCTGATCTGGGCCGAAGGCTGCCTGACTGAAAGTTTCTTCCCTGGTCCCGAAGCCCTGCGATCCTTGGACAAAAGGGCTCGGTTTGGCCTGGCCCGAGCGCTCCGCCACGCGCCGCAAGCCGCGAATGGGCGCGCCCGGCCTTTGGCTAGCCGGAAAGAGGCGAAACATCTATTGGCGCGCTATACCTAACCCGGTTTCGCCGCGAAACCAAAAAAAAATATTTTTAAAACAATAGCTTACAAAATATTACCCTTGGTTTCGCACCTCATAACCCGTGCAAATTTAGCCAGGCGCGAACCATATTGGCCAAAGCATCTGACGCGGTGCGCCGCGACGTGCCGATATTCTGGGCCGCAGCCCTTTCTAACGTTTGCACCACAAGCCCCAGTTCATCTTGACGCATGAGGCTGGATTGAACCGCATCCTCGCGCGGGAGCTCAAATTGTGAGCCTAAGATGTGGCGATCGCTAATGCTGTATAAGTAAAGGAGATTGTTGAACATCTCGCCGGATTTGCGGAAATTCCGTAGGATAACTTGCACATCATGACTGTTTGCAATCGCGTCCCTGATTTCGGCCCTGGCGGCATCTTGAGAAAGATCTCCTTGCAAAAACCGACAGTTGCGGTTCAATACTTCCTCAGGGGAATAGCCGGTCAAAGCGGCAAAAGCTGAGTTTGCATAAACCAAGGGTGTGTCAGGTAAAGTTTTATCCGCGAGCGTGAGCGGGATCCTAGAGCTTTCTAGGAGTGTATGCATCGCAGAAGGCAGATCGCTTTGCATGGCTTCCTCTTTTCCGGTCGAAAATGGCCTTGCCATGATTGACCAAAACAGGACGTATAAAGGCTGAACCACTCATGTCACATAAACGGGCTGACGAAGAACCACTCGTAATTGTGGGGGTTGGGGCCTCGGCTGGTGGGCTTGAAGCTTTCCAAGACCTGTTTTCCCGATTCACCACAGATTTTCGCATTGCCATGGTCCTGGTGCAACATCTGGACCCGGATCATGAGAGTCTTTTGCCCGAATTGTTGTCCAAACGCACAACGACCCCGGTGCATACAATCGAAGATGAGATGCTTGCCCAACCGGGCAATATCTATTTGATTCCGCCGGGCAAATTGCTGCGGGTTTCAAATGGGGTGCTGAAGCTAGAGGATTTCGAAACCCCGCGCGGCCAACGCCGCCCGATTGATGTGTTTTTCGAAAGCCTAGCAGCGGATGCGGGTGAACATGCGGTGGGGATTATCCTGTCGGGCACGGGCAGCGATGGATCGGAAGGGATTAAAGCGCTGAAGGCTGCGGGCGGGCTGGTCTTTGTGCAAGATCCCAGCCAGGCGCGTTATGACGGCATGCCGCGCCGCGCCATTGAAACCGGTGCCACGGATCTGATTTTGCAAACCCATCAGATGATGGATGCTTTGTCGGATTATTTTGACCGTAAATCCGGGCTTGTGCCGGAGATCCAAAGCGACCGGGACTTCCTGGATAAGGTGTTTAAGCATGTGCGCTATCACACCGGCCATGATTTCACCGATTACAAACAATCGACCCTGCTGCGGCGGCTGACCCTGCGCATGTCGGTTCTGGGGGTGACCTCGCCCAATGACTATATCAAACGGCTGATCCAAGACCGGGATGAGGCGCAAAAGCTGATCTCGGATGTGTTGATCAATGTGACCGGCTTTTTCCGTGATGCGGAGGTGTGGGAGGTCATGCGTCATCGCATCATTCCCGAGCTGGTGGCGCTGCGCGAGGCGCAAGAGGAAATCCGGGTTTGGGTGCCGGGCTGCTCTAGCGGGCAAGAAGCCTATACGATTGCCATGCTGTTTGCCCAAGAGTTAGAGCGCACTAATCTGCCGCTGAATGTGTCGGTCTTTGGCACGGATATTGACGATGATGCCTTGCAGCAGGCGCGGCGCGGCTTGTATCCGCAATCGATCATCGAAGAAGTGCCAGAGCAGCTTTTGCAGACTTATTTTAACTCGACCCCGGAAGGGTTTGAGGTGGGTAAGGTGCTGCGCAATATGGTGCGGTTTTCGCAGCAAAGCCTGATTAAGGACCCGCCATTTGGCAAGCTGGATATGGTGTCCTGCCGCAATCTGATGATCTATTTCGAGGCGCCTTTGCAAAAGACCTCGATGTCGATTTTCCATTACGCGCTGCGGCCGGGGGGGATTTTGCTGCTGGGCCAGAGCGAGAACCCGAACGGGCTGAATGAGCGGTTCTTGGATATCAATGGAGGCTGTCGGATTTTTGCCCGCGATACCAGCCCGGCGCGGCCTTTGGAATTGCCGGTGGGGCGGTTTTCCAGCTCGATCACCCGGCTCAGCGATGACCGGAATTTCACAACCAATCTGCCTGTGATTCATCGCGGCGAGCTAGAGCGGCTGATGCTGCAACGCTATGCGCCGCCCTATGTGTTGATCGATGCGGCCCATGGGCTGAAATATGCGGCGCCGGGGGTAGAGCGGTATTTGCGGATCCCGGTGGGGGATCAGAGTTATGACCTGACCTCTTTGGTGATCCCTGTTTTGGAATCGCCTTTGCGGCGGCTCTTTGCGCAACAGGCGGAGCATGGGGATCAGGGATCATCGGTGGATGTGCTCACCGAGTATAATGGCGAAAAGCTGGCTTTGCGGTTAGAGGCCTCTTGGGTCGCGAGTAATGAGGCTTTTGTGGTGTTCCGGGATATGTCGGCGCAGGCGAATTTGCCGGATTTTCAGCCAGTTGCCACGCCGAGCGAGGACCAGGCTTATGTGACCAATTTGGAGCGGGAATTGGCGGATGCGCGCCAGACCATTCGCACCACTGTGGAAGAGCTTGAGACCTCGAACGAAGAGCTAAAGAGCTCTAACGAAGAAATGATGTCGATGAATGAAGAGCTTCAGTCATCGAATGAAGAGCTATCCACGATCAATGACGAGTTGCAGAATAACATTGCCGAGCTGAACACGTTGAATGCGGATTTGTCGAGTTTCGTGGCCTCGACCAGCCTGGCAACGGTGTTTTTGGACGAAGAGCTTCGCCTGCGTCGGTTCACGCCACGGGCGACGGAGTTTTTCCGGTTTGTGGAAAGCGATATTGGCCGGGCCTTTCAGGATATCGCGTCTGATATTCCGTTGCGGCCATTGCTGCGGGCCTGTCGGGATGTGTTGGACAGCCGTGAAGTCGAGGAAATCGAGCTGGCCCGAGAGGATGGCGGCGCGTCGCTGATCGTGCGGATTGCGCCGAACCAAACCGATGCGGGGCAGATGCATGGCCTGGTCTTTACCTTGATCGATGTCACCGAGCTTCGCCAATATGCGGCAGCTGCGGAGGCCTCGCGCGAAGAGGCGCAGCAGCGTTTGGCGGAGATTGAGGGGCTGTATTTGGCCAGCCCAATTGGCATGGCGCAATGCGATACGGAGCGGCGTTTCATCCGTCTGAACCAGCAAATGGCGGATTTGGTGGGGCTGTCCATGCAAGGCCATTTGGACAAGCGGCTGGAGGATCTGTTCCCCGAAGCGGGCCCGGTGCTGCGAGACAATATGGATAAGGTGCTAGAGACCGGCAAGCCGCAGCTGAATATGGAGGTGGTGGCGGCTTTGCCGTCTTTCCCGGATAAGGCGCGGCGCTGGATTTTCGATTTCTACCCGCTGCGCGATGGGGCAGGGGCGCCGGCGGTCGGGATGAATGTTCGCGACATCACCGAGCAGAAGCAAGTGGAAGACGAGCTTCGCCAGATCATGCTAGAGCTACAGCATCGGGTGAAGAATATGCTGGCTAATGTGAAAGCCTTGGTCAATCGCGCCAAACGCGATCCGCGTGACGATAAGGAAGTCATGCAAACTTTATCCGACCGCATCGATAGTATGGCCCGAACTCATGCGCTTTTGGCGTCAGAAAGCTGGCATTCGTCTGGAATACTTGACTTGATTAAACCAGAATTAACTGATGTGTATGGTGACGAGTTAATTGACGTTCAAGGACCGGATATTCATGTAAATGCGCGTGCTGGGCTGGCGATTGCTTTGTCCATGCATGAATTAGCGACAAATTCAGCAAAATATGGGGCATTGTCATCTAATGGTGGCATGCTAAGCTTAAGATGGTTGCGCGTCGATGAAGGCTCTGGGGATTTTCTGAGATTTGTTTGGACGGAAAACTGCCAGACAGAAATCACCCCACCGACAGAGACGGGTTTTGGAACGAAACTTATCGGTTCTTTAATGGAGGGCGCTTTAGAAGGGACTGTTTCCTTTTCTTGGCAACCCACCGGACTGACTTGTGTAATCGAGATACCTTATGCAAATGCCACAAAGATCCTCACTCATTTATCCTGACCACGAGGTCGGCCCAAATACGCCGATCCTATGTTTGGATGACGAGGTCCTGATCGCGTTGGACACAGCGGATGTTTTGACCGAGGAGGGTTATCGTTCGGTTTTTGTCGCTCATACGGAACGGGCGGCAGAGCGTATCTTAGACGAAAATGCTATCGGGCTGGCGATCTTGGATGTTAATCTGGGCGACGGGCAAAATAGCTATGACGTGGCCCGCAAGGTTTTAGCGCAGGGCGGCTATGTGATTTTTGCGACGGGCTATACAAAGCCGGTTCTGCCCCCTGAATTGCGGGGACGGATGGTGATCAGCAAGCCGGTGAATGAGCGGACCTTGCGCAGCGCGATTGCCGCATTGGGTGCCGACTAACGGCGTCTGCGCAAGGGGTTAGCTGGATCAGGCAGGTTTCGGAGTGGCTGACCCCAGCGGATAAAGGCTAGAACTGGCCGTTGTCGGCTGGGGGTGATTACAAACTCTGTCGCGGCCTTTCGCTTTGGCATCATATAGCGCGGCATCGGCTTGTTGCTGCAAATTTGGGGTTTGGGCTTCGCTGGTCGCAGTGGACACCCCGATGGATACGGTCAAAGCGCGATCAGCAACCCGAACCGTTTCGGCGACTTTTTTACGAATTCGCTCCGCGATAAACATCGCCTCGGCATGGTCTGCGCCGGGCAGCCAAGCGATGAACTCCTCCCCCCCAATTCGGGCGATTAGATCATCCTTGCGCAACAGCGGATCAATGGTTTCTGCTATATCTTGCAAGGCTTTATCGCCCGCCGCATGGCCGTAAGTGTCATTGACGGATTTGAAGTGATCCACATCGATGGACAGCATCGCGCCGCTGCCATTTTGGGGCACAAAATCGTCAAAACCGCGCCTGTTCATTAAGCCCGTCAGCGGATCAGTTTGCGATTCAATGATGGCACTGGCCAAACGATTGCCTGCATTTTGGATTAGACGTTGCGCCACATTCATCAGCTGGCCAATTTCATCATTCGTTTCCATATGCAGCGGCGAGATAGCTATGCCTTGATCGATATCGTCAATGGCGTCGCGCAGAAAACGCAGCGGGCTTAGCAGCGCCCAAAGCCCATATAGTGTGAGACCGCAGCCGAACAGCGTCGCGATGAGCACCACGGCGACAATATCGAGATGCTCGCCAAATCCCCCTGTATGCTGCACCGTATATGTAATCACCACGAGCAGCGGGATATGCGTCCCGATGAAAGCTATTGCAAAGACTTTCGTAGCAAAACTATGCGGAAAGAGCCGGTCCATCCAGAGATAAAGTTGCATTGGCCACCTATTAAACGCGTAAATGTCGTTACAAAAAGGAATATTTAAGGAGAGTTGATAAAAGCTTAACCGAGAAGGCTAAACCTGACGGATTTTGTAGAGAAATTTGGCGCCTGGGTGGCTTTGGGGAGGGCGTGGAAAAAGGGCGCGGATCAGAGAATGACCCACGCCCTTTGCAAACCGCCTCGCGTCCCTCCCTGGACTTATCCCGGCGCGAAGGGTTCGAAAGGCCGCAGCGCAAAAAGAGGCGCGGCCTGAATTGATTTAGTCGGTTTCCGCAGGCGTTTTGCCCTGACCGATTCCATCAAGATGTTCTTGCAGGGACAATTTGTCCAGAGAACTTAGCGGAAGGTTAACAAATACAGAGATACGATTGCGTAACATGCGATATGTATCAGCAAATGCCAGCCTTTTTTCGGCTTCATTGCCTTCGGCGGCGGCAGGATCGGGCAAACCCCAATGGGCGCTCATGGGTTGGCCGGGCCAAAACGGGCAGGGCTCCGCCGCGGCTTGATCGCAAACGGTGAAGACGAAATCCATTTGCGGTGCGTTGGGCGCTGCGAATTCATCCCAGCTTTTGGAGCGTAGCTGGCTGGTATCGTGGTTCAGGCGGGTCAGCAGGTCGAGCGTATAGGGATGCGGCGCGCCTTTGGGTTGCGAACCTGCCGAATAGCCGATGAAGCGGCCCGCGCCTTCGCGGTTGAGGATGGCTTCGCCCAGGATGGAGCGCGCGGAATTGCCGGTGCACAGAAACAGGACATTATAGGGTTTTGTCATGGTGGTTTTCCTATTGGTTGTCGCAGATGAGCGCCTCAAACAGGCTGGGGCAGGCTTGCGGGTGACCGTTGCAGCAGTCTTCCATCAAGAAATCCAAAAGCTGCCGCATCCCGTCGAGATTAGCGAAATAGCGGATGGCGCGGCCTTGGCGCTGATTGGTGAGCAGCCCGGCTTGCACCAGGATGGCGAGGTTCGAGGATAGGGTGTTTTGCCGAACCGACAAAGCCGCGCCGATTTCTCCAGCCAAGAGCCCCGCATCGCCGGTTTTGACCAAGAGCCGAAATGTATCGAGTCGGGTGTCTTGGGCCAACGCAGAGAGGGCGGCGAGGGCTTGGGTCTTGGTAAACGGAGATGGGCTGGCCTGAGTCTGTTCCATATTTCGAGAATAGTCGATATTTGAAGATGAGCAAGCCCTGGGGTTCCGGTTTAGGTCCCATTACGCTGCGTCCGCTTATGCGGTTTTCTGCATGTCTTTGTGGTAAATCATATGTTGCCCAGCAGATCAGGCTAGAATGACAACCACTGATTGAAGGGAGAGAGACAATGACGGAAAAAAGCATGGGTGCCACCCCCATGGATATGGCTGTCTTGGGCGCTTGGGCTGGCCTGCAAGACAGCGCGGCGACGACCATGTCCATGGCAATGAATATCTGGGCCACAACGGCTGGCGAGATGATGCAGAATTACGCGGGCTTTATGGCTCGGCGTTGGCAGGCGGATCTAGAGCTGTGGCAAGACATGGCGCGCTGCACCACGCCGCAAGAGCTGATGGAGCTGCAGCGCAAATTCGCGGAGCGGGCCTGGGCATCTTATCGCGATGAAACGGAGCGTTTACAGGAACTTGCGGGCAATGGCGCTTGCGCGATGGCCTGCCAGGCGCGGGGCGGGGATAGCCGCACAGAACGGGTGGCAAGCCTTGCCGCGTGATGCTGAGCTGGGTCTTGTGGGGGTCAGATGGCTGTCGTGGTCGATGGATAGGGAGAGGCGCGACAGCTAAACTGCAAGAGCCAGCAAGGCATTTGGCCGAGAGCGTTTTAAGGTAACGGCAAAGATAATGCCGAAACGCTTTGGGCTGTAGAGATACCCAAGGGAGCACCGCGGAATTCGCAATATATCAGAGCGCTAGAGCGTTTCGCATCAAAGCGCCTTTATTGCGAACCAGGTTTGGGGAAGCCGGATCGAGGAGACTCGGTCCGGCATTTTTATGTCGGTTTGCGAAAAAGAGGCGGGTGGGATTGGCCAGGGTAGCTTGTCTATATTCCCATGGACACCAGTATTATCAGTAGCTTGGTCAATAAATATATTGTGCGATCCGGTGGCGTGAAACGACCCGGAGATGAGAACTCCGGGTCG
>JBMYSZ010000026.1:0-50796 GCA_049603835.1 Mangrovicoccus sp. | reverse complement strand
TTTATCGCGCAGCTCACTCATCTCGGCCCCCTTCATGGATGGATGCGGGGCTACAGAAGGAATGATCGGGGTGCAAGGCGGCAATGCGAGCCGAGATAGCGCAATTTTTCCGACATTATACTATGCTGCTGTCAACGCCCCGACGCGCAAAACAATTTCCGACAGGCCATTTTTTTCCATACGACACAAATTTTGTCGCCTTCCGAACATGGCGAAATTTACCGCCAATTAGCGGACAAAACGGCTTAGCCATTGTTTTTTAACGAAATAAAAAAATTCCGGAGCTTGGCACGCTTCCTGCTTGGTAAGGGGCGAGACCGGCACTCACGCCTCTCACGGAACAGTTTGAACACGCGCAAAAGGAACGAGACATGAGCGACCTTCGGCAGATTGCCTTCTACGGCAAAGGCGGCATCGGTAAATCCACCACTTCCCAAAACACTCTGGCAGCACTTGTCGAGCTGGATCAAAAGATCCTGATCGTTGGCTGTGACCCGAAAGCGGACTCCACCCGCTTGATCCTGAACTCCAAAGCCCAGGACACCGTTCTGCACCTGGCCGCTGAAATGGGTTCGGTTGAAGACCTGGAACTGGAAGACGTTCTGAAAGTTGGCTACAAAGACATCCAGTGCGTTGAATCTGGTGGTCCTGAGCCGGGCGTTGGTTGCGCCGGCCGTGGCGTTATCACCTCGATCAACTTCTTGGAAGAAAACGGCGCATATGACGACGTAGACTATGTGTCCTACGACGTTCTGGGCGACGTTGTTTGCGGCGGCTTCGCAATGCCGATCCGTGAAAACAAAGCACAAGAAATCTACATCGTTATGTCCGGCGAGATGATGGCGCTTTACGCTGCTAACAACATCTCCAAAGGCATTCTGAAATACGCCAACTCCGGCGGCGTTCGCTTGGGCGGCCTGATCTGTAACGAACGTCAGACCGACAAAGAGCTGGAACTGGCTGAAGCCCTGGCCGCACGTCTTGGCTCGCAGCTGATCCACTTCGTACCGCGCGACAACATCGTGCAGCACGCAGAACTGCGTCGTCAGACCGTTCTTCAGTACGCACCGGACAGCAAGCAGGCCAACGAATACCGCGACCTGGCCAACAAAATCCATAACAACTCGGGCAAAGGCGTTATCCCGTCCCCGATCACCATGGATGAGCTGGAAGAAATGCTGATGGAATTCGGCATCATGCAGTCCGAAGAAGAGCGTCTGGCAATGATCGCTGCTTCCGACGCGCAGCAAGCTAGCTAAGTTTTCGCTGGGGCTGGCTTTGCGGCTGGCCCCTCCCCCTTCCCCGCTAAAAATCCGCCCAAAGGAGTCTGCCCAATGGCAAAAGACTACGTACAAGACGGCGACATGCACGAGAAACTGATCGAAGAAGTTCTCGAAGCGTATCCCGCGAAAGCCAAGAAAAAGCGCGCCAAGCACCTGTCTGTCGCACAACAGGACCCCGAGGGCGAAACCTCGGAAACCACTGGCATCGCGTCCAAATGTGACACCGTGAAATCGAACATCAAATCGGTTCCGGGCGTTATGACCATCCGTGGTTGTGCTTATGCTGGTTCGAAAGGTGTGGTTTGGGGTCCGGTTAAGGACATGGTCCACATTTCGCACGGTCCGGTTGGCTGTGGTCAGTATAGCTGGTCTCAGCGTCGTAACTACTACATCGGTAAAACCGGTGTTGATAGCTTCGTGACCATGCAGTTCACCACTGACTTCCAGGAAAAAGACATCGTTTTCGGCGGTGACAAGAAACTGGCTCAGACCATCGACGAAATCGAAGAGCTGTTCCCGCTGAACAATGGTGTTACCATTCAGTCGGAATGCCCGATCGGTCTTATCGGTGACGACATCGAAGCAGTTGCGAAGCAGAAGAACAAAGAACATGGCAAAACCATGGTTCCGGTTCGCTGCGAAGGCTTCCGCGGTGTGTCTCAGTCGCTTGGTCACCATATCGCAAACGACGCGGTTCGTGACTGGGTTTACGAAAAAGGTGACGGCGGCGCGGCCAAAGATTACGAACCCGGCAAATACGACGTCAACGTAATCGGCGACTATAACATCGGTGGCGACGCTTGGGCATCGCGTATCCTGCTTGAAGAAATGGGTCTGAACGTAGTTGGCAACTGGTCCGGCGACGCAACTCTGGCCGAAATCGAGCGCGCACCGAAAGCCAAGCTGAACCTGATCCACTGCTACCGTTCGATGAACTATATCTGCCGGTACATGGAAGAGAAATACGGTGTTGGCTGGATGGAATACAACTTCTTCGGCCCGAGCCAGATCGCAGCAAGCTTGCGCGCGATTGCGGCGAAGTTCGACGAAACCATCCAAGAGAACTGCGAAAAAGTTATCGCGAAATACCAGCCGCTGGTTGACGCAGTTATCGAGAAATATCGTCCGCGCCTCGAAGGCAAGCAGGTTATGCTTTATGTCGGTGGTCTGCGTCCGCGTCACGTTGTGACCGCATACGAAGATCTGGGCATGGAAATCGCCGGCACAGGCTACGAATTTGCCCATGGCGACGACTACAAGCGTACTGGTCACTATGTCAAAGAAGGCACGCTCATCTATGATGACGTAACCGGCTATGAGCTTGAGAAATTCATCGAGAAAATCCGTCCGGATCTCGTTGGCTCGGGCATCAAAGAAAAGTACCCGGTTCAGAAAATGGGCATCCCGTTCCGTCAGATGCACAGCTGGGACTATTCCGGCCCGTATCACGGCTATGACGGCTTCGCGATCTTCGCTCGTGACATGGATCTGGCGATCAACAACCCGGTTTGGGGCATGTTTGACGCACCTTGGAAGAAAAGCTCCGAAGCTCTGGCAGCTGAGTAACACCACCCAAAGATGGGCAAATTGCCCATCCTACTCCTGACCGGGACGGGTTTTACCCCTCGGCCTGTCCCGGTCCACGAACACACAAGCAATATCCAAATTAACGGCGCGTCTCGGAATGCGGACGGCCAGGAAAAGGATGACAGCCATGCCTCAGTCGGCAGATAAGGTGCTCGATCACGCACCATTGTTCCAGCAACCCGAATACAAGGAAATGCTGAAGAACAAGAAAGAACAATTCGAATGCGGCCACCCGGACGCGAAAGTTGCTGAAATCGGCGACTGGACCAAATCCTGGGAATATCGCGAAAAGAACCTGGCTCGTGAAGCTCTGACCGTGAACCCGGCCAAAGCATGTCAGCCGCTGGGCGCCGTTTTCGCCGCCGCAGGTTACGAGCAGACCATGAGCTTTGTGCACGGGTCTCAGGGTTGCGTTGCTTACTACCGTTCGCACCTGTCCCGTCACTTCAAAGAGCCTTCCTCTTGCGTTAGCTCTTCCATGACTGAAGACGCAGCTGTTTTCGGCGGCCTCGTAAACATGGTTGACGGCCTGGCCAACACCAAAGCTCTGTATGATCCGAAAATGATCGCCGTTTCGACCACTTGTATGGCCGAAGTTATCGGTGACGACCTTAACTCCTTCATCCTTAAAGCGAAGGAAAAAGGCTCGGTCGCAGACGATTTTGATGTACCTTACGCACACACTCCTGCCTTTGTTGGCTCCCATGTTGACGGCTATGACAACATGCAAAAAGGCATCCTTTCCAACTTCTGGAAAGACGCTGAGCGTGTAACTTCGCAGACCATCAACATCATCCCGGGCTTTGACGGCTTCGCGGTTGGCAATGTACGCGAAATGAAGCGTATGCTGGCAGAGATGGGCATCACCGATTACACCATCCTGGGCGATGTATCTGACGTATACGACACCCCGTCCGATGGTGAGTTCCGCATGTATGACGGCGGCACTAAAATCGAAGACATCAAAACTGCTCTGAACTCCAAAGCGACTGTTTCGCTGCAGGAATTCTGCACCAAGAAGACCCTGGAATATTGCGAAAGCTTTGGCCAGGAAACTGCGACCTTCAACTACCCGCTGGGCATTCAGGCAACCGATGAGTTCCTGATGAAAATGTCCGAGCTGACCGGCAAAGAAATCCCGGAAAGCCTGCGGATGGAGCGTGGCCGCTTGATCGACGCCATGGCAGACAGCCAGTCCTGGCTGCACGGCAAAACCTACGCCATCTATGGTGACCCGGACTTCGTCTATGGCATGGCCCGCTTCATCATGGAAATGGGCGGCGAGCCTACTCACTGCTTGGCCACCAACGGCACCAAAGCATGGGCAAAACAAATGGAAGAGCTTCTGGCGACCTCTCCGTTTGGTGCAAATGCTCAGGTTTGGGCGGGCAAAGACCTCTGGCATATGCGTTCGCTTCTGGCGACCGAGCCGGTGGATCTGCTGATCGGCAACAGCTATGGTAAATATCTGGAACGCGACACCGGCACTCCGCTGATCCGTCTGATGTTCCCGATCTTTGACCGTCACCATCACCACCGCTTCCCGACCTTCGGCTACCAAGGTGCGCTGCGGGTTATGGTTCAGCTGCTCGACACCATCTTCGACAAGCTCGATGATGAGACCATCGAACCAGGCGAAACCGATTACAGCTACGACCTGACTCGGTAATCTATGCCAGCCAGCCTCTTTCCCGAGGCAAGCTAAGTTCCGACCGGCAGGGGCAACCTTGCCGGTCTTTTCGTGCCGGGCTGCGGCATTGGCTGAACTTGCCAGCCGCCGTGCCTTGGCCAGACTAGGACTGCGCCGTTCGCCCCGCGCGCTTGTTAATAGGAGTGTGTTATGCATCTCACCGAACCGCGCCCCCTGCCCGCTTTTCTCACCATGGGGTTTCGTCCTTTTTTCTTTGCCGCCGGGATTTGGGCGGCGCTGGCAATGGCGCTATGGCTGGCACTGCTGGCGGGCGCCCTGGATCTGGGGCTGAGCGATCCTTTCACCTGGCACGCCCATGAGCTGGTTTATGGCTATGTTTATGCGGCTTTGGCCGGGTTTCTTTTGACCGCCGCGCCGAGCTGGACCAAAGAGCCGCATATGACCGGCTGGCCGCTGGCCGGGCTTTTGGCGCTTTGGCTGCTGGGGCGTCTGGCGATGCTGGCCAGTGGCAGTTTGCCTGCCGCGCTTGTGGCGGTGCTCGATCTGGCTATGCCCGCGCTGCTCACCGCCGAGGTGGGGCGGATGATCCTGAAAACCCGCAATTGGCGGAACTTAAGCGTTTTGGCAGCGGCTTTGGTGCTGCTTTTAGGGAATGTCGTGTTTCATCTAGCGCCAGAAGCCCATGGGATGGGCATTCGCTTAGGCGTGATGGGCGGGGTCTGTTTGATCGCTGTGGTGGGCGGTCGGATTGTGCCGGCTTTCACCCGCAACTGGCTAAAACGCCAGGGATCGGAAAGCCTGCCCCCGACCGAGACGCCCGCCGACTACGCCGTGACGGCCGGGCTTGGCGCTGCGCTGTTACTTTGGGTCTTTGCGCCTGACGCACTGGTCACCGGCTTGGCCTTGCTGGCCGCCGGGATCGCCCATCTTTGGCGCCTTAGCCGGTGGCAAACCGCGCAAACCCGTGCTGATGCTTTGGTTTGGGTGCTGCATGCGGGCTATGTTTTCGTGCCGCTCGGAGCCCTGGTGATGAGCCTATCCATCCTCGCCCCCGGCGCTTTTGGTGCCGCCTCCGCCCAGCATCTATGGATGGTCGGCGCAATTGGCGTGACGACACTTGCGGTGATGACCCGCGCCACCCTGGCCCATAGCGGCGGCGCACTCAAAGTCGGCCCAGCAACCGTGGCGGTCTATAGCCTCGCCATTGCCGCCGCGCTGCTTCGCCCGCTTGCAGATCTGCTGCCCGGCCTGGCCTCGCTGCTCTATACCGGCGCGGGCTTGGCTTGGATCGCGGCCTTTGCGGGCTTCATCGCTCTCTATGGCAAACGCCATCTCTTGCCCTCTGGCAGCTAAGCACCCACCGCCCCGGCCTTGAGCCGGGGCCTCTCCCTATTGGCATTCTCGGATGTCATGGCCGAAATCCCCCTGTCGCAGACCCTACAATTTCCGTGCCAAGGCCCAAGGCCACCAACTGACACTCCGCCAACCAATTGCTTTTAATACTTATTTATCAACCCCAAAACTTGGCACGGGTTTTGCTTATTAACCTCTGGAAACGCAGGAACAGGGGAGCCGTGCCATATGTCCGACGCATTGAAGGCCAAAATCCAAGACGTCTTTGACGAACCCGCTTGCGGTCACAACGTCAATAAAACCGAACAACAGCGCAAAAAAGGTTGTGCCAAGCCTTTGACACCCGGCGCCGCTGCCGGTGGTTGCGCCTTTGACGGCGCTAAGATCGCGCTGCAACCCATCGTTGACGCGGCCCATCTGGTCCATGCCCCGCTCGCTTGCGAAGGCAATGGCTGGGACAATCGCGGTGCAGCCTCTTCGGGCTCTAAGCTCTATAAAACCGGCTTCACCACCGATATGACCGAGCTTGATATTGTCATGGGTCATGGCGAGAAAAAGCTTTGGCGCTCGATCAAAGAGCTGATCGAGGCGCATAACCCGCCCGCCGTCTTCGTCTATTCAACCTGTGTGCCTGCCCTGATTGGCGATGATATTGATGCGGTGTGCCGCGCCGCCACCGAGAAATTCGGCACGCCCTGTATTCCGGTCAATGCGCCGGGCTATGTTGGCTCCAAAAACCTGGGCAATAAACTGGCCGGCGAGGCGCTGCTTGATCATGTGATCGGCACCATCGAGCCGGAAGTCTCCACGCCGTATGACGTTAATATCATCGGCGATTATAACCTTTCCGGCGAGCTTTGGCAGGTTAAGCCTTTGTTTGATAAGCTCGGCATCCGCATCCTGGGCTCGATCACCGGTGATGCGCGCTATCGCCAAGTGGCCATGGCCCACCGCGCGAAAGTGACCATGCTGGTCTGCTCCAAAGCGCTGATCACCCTGGCCCGCAAGCTTGATGAGCAATATGGCATCCCCTTCTTCGAGGGCTCTTTCTACGGTATTTCCGACACATCCGATGCCCTGCGCACCATGTGTAAAATGCTGGTAGAGCAAGGCGCAGATGCCGAGCTGCTGGATCGCTGCGAAGCTCTGATCGCCGAGGAAGAAGCCAAGATCTGGGCCGAGCTAGAGCCCTTCCGCCCCCGCGTCGCGGGTCGCAAAGTGCTGCTTTATACTGGCGGGCATAAGTCCTGGTCGGTCGTGGCCGCACTGCAAGAGCTGGGCATGGAAGTCATCGGCACATCTATGCGCAAAGCCACCGACGAAGACAAAGAGCGCGTCAAAGAGATCATGCAAACCGACGCCCATATGTTCGACAATATGGCGCCGAAAGACATGTATCGCGTGCTCAAAGATGCCGAGGCGGATGTGCTTATGTCCGGCGGTCGCAGCCAGTTCGTGGCATTGAAAGCGAAAATGCCTTGGGTCGATGTGAACCAAGAAAAGCACGAACCCTATGCGGGCTATATGGGCATGGTTGATATGGTTCATGCCATTGATCGCGCGGTGAATAACCCCATGTGGGAAGATCTGCGCGCCCCGGCCCCATGGGAAGAGGATCTGCCTGTTTCTGGCGTGCGCCCGCCACTGTCTGGCGCTTGCCCGGTCACCGGCATTCAAGGCCAAGGCAAGCCCGTCTTGCCAGCGGAACGCGCCCCCGAAGAGGTGGTCGTTGCCGCTGCGGCCACAGGTGGCGGTTTCCTTGGCGCGGCTTCCTCTGAAACCGATTTCGAGGACTGCTAAGAATGGCCAAGATTGTTCACCCCAAACGCGCCCTCTCCACCAATCCGCTGAAATCCTCTGCCCCGCTTGGCGCGGCTTTGGCCTATCTCGGCATTGATGGGGCGGTGCCGCTGTTCCATGGCTCCCAAGGCTGCACGGCCTTTGCCATGGTTCATCTGGTGCGCCATTTCAAAGAGGCCGTTCCGCTGCAAACCACAGCGATGAACGAGGTCTCGACCATTCTTGGCGGCGCCGATCAGATCGAAGAAGCCATTGAAAATTTGCGCAAGAAATCCAATCCGCGCTTTATCGGCATCGCCTCCACCGCGCTGACCGAAACCCGTGGCGAAGATGTGGTGGGCGAACTGAAAGAGATCGTCGAGCGTCGCGAAGATTTTGCCGATACCGCCATTGTCTATGCCTCCACCCCGGATTTTGAGGGCGGTCTAGAAGACGGTTGGGCCAAAGCGGTTTTGGCGATTGTAGATGCGTTGGTCCCCGAGCTGGACCCGATGGTCGAAGAAAAAGACCTGCGCCAGGTGAATCTGCTCTGCGGTAGTCATATTTCCCCCGCCGAAATCGAAGAGCTGGTCCGCCTGATCCGTGCCTTTGGGCTAGAGCCGCTGGTTCTGCCCGATATCAGCCAGTCGCTAGACGGTCATGTGAAAGATGATTGGCGCGGCACCTCGCTTGGCGGCACTCAGGTCGAAGACATCCCAAAAGCGGCCCGCGCGACCTTTACCCTTTGTGTGGGCGAGTCCATGCGCCCCGCCGCCGAACTGATAGAAAAACGCTCCATGACCCCTTATCGCGTTTTCCAATCCGTGACCGGGCTGAAACCGACCGACGCCTTTGTGCGCACGCTGATGGGTATTTCCGGTATGGCTGACGCCCCGCCTTCGGTGAAACGCGATCGTGCCCGGCTGGTCGATGCCTCGCTTGACGCGCATTTCCATATTGGCGGGCTGAAATTCGCCATTGGCGCTGATCCCGATCTGCTATTTTCGCTGGGCAATTGCCTGGTAGGGCTTGGTGCAGAAATTGTCACCGCCGTCACCACATCAGGCAGCAATCACATCATCGAACGCGTCAATTGCGATGAGGTGATCCTGGGCGATTTAGGCGATTTCGAACGGTCTGCAGGTGAAAATGGGGCGCAGCTTTTGTTGACCCATGCCCATGGTCGCCACGCAGAGGCGCGCCTTCATGTGCCTTTGGTCCGCGCTGGCTTCCCGATCAATGATCGGCTTGGCGCACAAGACATCAACCGGGTGGGTTATCGCGGCACCCGAGCGTTTCTCTATGAAATCGCCAATACCGTGATGGCCCACCCCCATGCGCCGCGCCCCGAAGATTTCGGCGCCGCGCCCATCGAGCAGGACTTCGAGCATGACCCGCAGACTGCGCCTCATTGAACCGGAGAGCCCCCCTATGAGTGATCAAAAAGCCCTACGGATCGCTATTGCGACCAATGACCTGGAAAACCTCAACGCGCATTTTGGTTCGGCCAAGAAATTCGCCGTCTATGATGTGACCGAGGATGATTTCCAATTCATCGAAGCCATCGGCTTTGACGATGTGACCGCCCAATCGGGCAAGCATGACGATATCGACGATAAAATCACCCCGAAAGTCGAAGCCCTGACCGGCTGCGCCATCCTGTTTTGCTTGGCCATTGGTGGGCCGTCAGCGGCGAAAATCGTCAAGGCTGGCGTGCATCCGATCAAACGTAAGGACAAGCAACCCATCGCCGAGGTGATCGCTGAAACCCAAAACATGCTGAAAGGCACCCCTCCGCCTTTCTTGCGCAAATTGCTGGGCCGCCCCACGGCTCCGGCCTCCTTCATGGATGAAGAGGAATACGCAGAATGACTACCGAAACCATCGAAGCCCCTCGCGGCGGCGAATTTGTCGATAACCCATTCCTAAAGCAATTGGCGCAGATCATCCGCGCCGAAGACAGCTATGGCACCTGGGATGACAAAACCGACGCCGATATCATGGCCGAGTTCATCGTCACCAAAGAAGAACGCCGGGAAATCCCGATCATTGGTGACCCGGATCCCGACGTGATGTGGCGGGTGGAGAAATTCTACGACGCGGTTGGCCTTTTGATCGAAAAAGAGACCGGCTGCATGGCCAGCCAAATGAGCAAGATGAGCCATGAAGGCTTTGGCCGTATCGTATTGATCGCAGGGAAACTTGTGGTCGTCTCCAAACATTTGCGCGATATCCACCGCTTTGGCTTTGAAACCTTCGCCAAGCTTGGCGAGGCCGGAGAAAAAGTAACGGCTGATGCCGCTGCGGTTATCGCGAAATTCCCCGAAGCAGCGAAGTAAGAAGGCCAGATCCATGTCTGTCGAAGAACTGGAAACCAAAGTCAAAAAGCTCTCCATGCGGTCCACCAATGCCAAGATGAACCTGCATGACCTCTCTGAAGAGCTGCCCACAGATTGGGAAAAAATCCCGGAAGTGGCTGCGGAAACTTTTGAGGTTTTCAAAGAACTGGCCGCCGCGCGCAAAGAGCTGAAAGCCGCAAAAAAGGCCGCAACAGCCTAGCCTAACCTCTCAGCGCCCCGCCCTATGATTGGGGCGCTGAACTGGGGCCCCGGCCGAGCGCAAGCTCGGATGGGGGTCAAAGAAAATCGCGGGCTTGCCCCGCGTCCGTTTAGTAAAATTTGCAACCGGCCCAAGCCGCCATATTAGCCAGGAAAGCCCCATGCCAGTCACAGCCTTCACCCGCGGCGGAAAAGAATACACGCCGGAATTCCTCGTCGATATCAATGCAGAAACCTGTATCGGCTGTGGCCGTTGCTACAAAGTCTGCGGCCGCGATGTGATGACCCTCAAAGGCATCACCGATGAAGGTCAAATCGTCGAAATGGATGACGAAGAATACGAAGACGATATCGAACGCGCCATCATGGTGATGATCGATCCCGATGCCTGCATCGGCTGCGGCGCGTGTAATCGCGTCTGCCCGAAAGATTGTCAGACCCATGCCACAATTGAAGCCTGATCTCGAAAATGACCTGCGCCCAGGCTTGGTCCAATCGGATCTGGCCTGCATCCTCGCCCATGCTTTGGCAGAGCATCTCGCCGGGCTGGGCGAATTTCACGAGCTTTTAGGCCTCACCCCCGAAGAGCTGACCCGCCTGGGTCAACGCTGGTTCCCGGGTCTCGATCTACCGATCAGCGAGGCCACGGGCGAGCCCGTTCCCGATGATCAAAATGCCGTCGCACTTTTGCTGCTCTGGCGTGGGGGCAGCGCCTCGGAAGAGGCCCGCTGGCTAGCAAAGATCCTCGCCCGCCGCTCGCTCTGTGGTGGCCATCTTTGGGAAGATCTGGGCCTGCCCAACCGCAAATCGCTTTCGGCATTAATGGCGCGGCATTTCCCACGGATCTTTGCGGCGAATTCCGCCAATATGCGTTGGAAGAAATTCTTCTATCGCCAGATTTGCAGTGACCAAGATTTCGCTTTGTGCCTATCCCCCACTTGCGATGCCTGCCCCGAAAAGGCGGAGTGTTTCGCTCCTGAAGACGCGTAGCTGGCCCCGGCCTTATTGCTCTCATATCTCCGCGCAAAAACGCCCGGTCCTCTGCGCCGGGCGTTTGCTATTTCCCCCCGCCCGCGCGCAATGGCGCTCCCCTCTCCAACAGGCTCAGATCCGACAATTTTGCGACATTTCCGATTGGCGCAGGCGGCGTGTCGGCCAAAAGCGACACAAACAAATGTAACGCAACAAACGGGCCAAGTCTGACAATTTGATCTGTCGCAAATACGTCAATGTCGGGGGAATTGCGCGCCATAATAGGTTAACACACTGATAATTATAGAATTACCAGCTTGGCACGCTTCTTGCTTATTTAATTTCGAACCCCGCCCTGGGAAAATTGCGCAAACAGGAAGGACAACGCCATGATAGAGATCACCCCCTCCGCACAAGCCGCCATCAAATCCGCCATCGACGGCGCCGGTCAGCCTGTCGCTGGCCTGCGTATTATGGTGCAAGCAGGCGGCTGCGCCGGCATGCAATATGGTATGGCTCTAGAGCTGACCCGCCAAGCAGATGACGAAGCCATCGAGGCTGGCGAAGTGACTATTTTGCTCGATCCCGAAAGCCAGGCGCATCTGACCGGCACCACGGTTGACTTCGTGAATAATCTCGAAGGCTCCGGTTTCGTCTTCAATAATCCGAACGCGTCCAGCAGCTGCGGCTGCGGCAAATCCTTCTGCTAAGGAGCACGCCCAATGTGGGAATATACCGACCAGGTCAAAGATCACTTTTTCAATCCGCGCAATGCGGGCTCCATGGACAATGCCAATGCAGTTGGCGAAGTCGGCTCGCTGTCTTGCGGTGATGCCCTCAAGCTGATGCTGAAAGTAAACCCGGAAACCGACATCATCGAAGATGCGAAATTCCAGACATTCGGCTGCGGCTCTGCGATTGCGTCCTCCTCTGCTCTGACCGAGCTGGTCATCGGCAAAACCATCGATGAGGCCCGCAAGCTCACCAACCAAGACATCGCAGAATTCCTCGGCGGTCTGCCGCCCGAGAAAATGCACTGCTCGGTGATGGGCCAAGAAGCTCTGACCGCCGCTGTGGCCGCCTGGAAAGGCGAAGAGCTGGAAGATGACGATCACGAAGAAGGCGCGCTGATCTGCAAATGCTTTGCGGTTGACGAAGGTATGCTGGAGCGGGCGATCCGCACCAACAAATTGACCACTGTTGAAATGGTCACCTTCTACACCAAAGCGGGCGGTGGCTGCTCCTCTTGTGCTGAGCCGCTAGAAGAGCTGCTGGCCGATGTGAACGCCGCTATGGTTGCCGAAGGCATCCTAGACGCGTCCGAAGCTTTCGTCTTTGGCTCTGCGCCGAAACCGGAACCGAAGAAGAAAAAAGTTCAGGGTTTTGTTATTCCTGACCAGCCTGCGCCGCAAATGTCGGCTCAACCGGCCAACCCGACCCCGATTGCGATCCAGCCCATCGGCGCCGCCCCAGTTGCCGAAGCCCCTGCACCAGCTCCGGCGCCCGCGCCTGCGCCTGCTCCGGCCCCTGCTGCCGCAGCTCCGGCCTCTGGCATGAGCGCAGTTCAGGAAACCATCGCGATTTCCAACATTATCGAAGAGCTGCGCCCAGTCTTCAAACGCGATGGCGGCGATGTGCAGCTGGTCGATTTCGAAGGCTCGCTGGTTCTCGTCAATCTGGTTGGCGCCTGCTCTGGTTGTCAGCTGGCCAGCCAAACCCTTGGCGGTCTGCAACAGCGGATCATGGAAGTTCTGGGCCGTCCGGTCCGCGTAATGCCTGTGGCAAAAACCTAAGGAGACACAGATGCTCGATGCAAATCCCGCACCCGTTTACCTAGACAATAACGCCACAACCCGCGTCTATCCGGAAGTTGTGGAAGCCATGCTGCCCTTCTTCACCGAGCAGTTCGGCAATGCGTCCTCGATCCATGCTTTCGGCGATGAAGTCGGCAAAGCCATCCGCAATGCCCGCAAATCGCTGCAAGAGCTGATCGGCGCTGAATATGAGCATGAGATCATCTTCACCTCTGGTGGCACCGAGTCCAACAACACAGCGATCCGCTCGGCTCTGGCCGCGAACCCGGAGCGCAATGAGGTGATCACCTCTTCGGTTGAGCATCCGGCGATCTTGTCGCTCTGCGATTGGCTGGAAAAGCACGAAGGCGTGACGGTTCACCGGATCCCGGTCGATAAAGAAGGCCGCCTGGATATCGAAGCCTACCGCGAGGCTCTGGGGCCGAAAACCGCTATTGTATCCTTCATGTGGGCCAATAACGAAACCGGCACGATCTTCCCGATCGAAGGTTTGGCAGAGCTGGCAAAAGAAGCTGGCGCGATCTTCCACACTGATGCTGTTCAGGCGGTTGGCAAAGTGCCGATTGATCTGAAAAACAGCGATATCGATATGCTGTCGCTCAGCTCCCACAAGCTGCATGGCCCCAAAGGCTTGGGCGCGTTGTATCTGCGCAAAGGCACCCGCTTCCGTCCGCTGATCCGTGGCGGTCACCAAGAGCGCGGGCGTCGTGGCGGTACTGAAAACGCTCCGGCGATCATCGGTCTCGGCAAAGCCGCAGCCATGGCGAAAGAAACCCTGACCGCAGATATGGAACAGATGAAAGCCTTGCGCGATCGTCTGGAACAAGGTCTGGTGCAGCAAATCGGCCATTGCTTCGTAACTGGCGATCCGCATGACCGTCTGCCCAACACAGCGACCATCGCCTTTGAATATATCGAAGGAGAAGCGATCCTGCTGTTGCTCAACAAAGCTGGCATCGCGGCGTCTTCGGGCTCGGCTTGTACTTCTGGTTCGCTGGAGCCGTCCCATGTTCTGCGCGCGATGGATATTCCCTTCACCGCAGCCCATGGCGCGATCCGCTTCTCTCTGAGCCGCGAAACCACTGGAGAAGAAGTTGACCGTGTTCTGGATGTGATGCCGAAGATCATCGCTCAGCTTCGTGAAATGTCGCCTTTCTGGTCCAAGGATGGCGCAAATCCCGAAGGCTTTGACCCGGCTTACGCCTAAGCCCCTCTCCCGCAACTTTATCTAAGAGTGACTGCCATGACCCCAACAAGTTCTCGTATGCGCCCAAAAGGCCCTGTGTTTTTATGTGACACGACGCTGCGCGACGGCGAACAGACGGCGGGCGTGGCTTTCACGCGGGATGAAAAAATTGCCATTGCCCGCCGCCTTGATGCGGCGGGGGTGGCCGAAGTTGAAATCGGCATTCCCGCCATGGGCATGTCGGAAATTGATGATATCCGCGCTGTTAAGGCCGCCCTCACCCGCGCTGTGCCGGTGCAGTGGTGCCGGATGACCATGCGCGATCTGGATGCCGCCCATGCCGCTGGGATCCGCCGTTTGCATTTCGCTGTGCCGGTGAGCGAGCGCCAGCTTGTGGGCAAAATGCGCGCCGACCGCGCCTGGGCCCTGCGCAACACCGCCGAGATGACCTATGTAGCCGCCAGCCGAGGCTTCGAAGTCTCCGTGGGCGCCGAAGATGCCAGCCGCGCCGATCCGGCCTTTGTGGCCGAAGTAGCCAATATCGCCCGCGCTGCCGGGGCTGTCCGCTTCCGCCTGGCCGATACGCTGGGCATTCTTGATCCTTTCTCCGCCCATGCCATGGTCAGTGTAATCAGCACCTCTGCGGATATCCCGCTAGAATTCCACGCGCATAATGATTTTGGCATGGCCACCGCCAATACCCTTGCCGCGGCGTCTGCTGGCGCGAATTACCTTTCGGTCACCGTGAATGGCCTAGGCGAGCGGGCGGGCAATGCCGCGCTTGAAGAAGTGGCCGCCGCCCTGGATGCGGCGGGCGTTGTCACCGGCGCCGATCTGACCCAGCTGCCAGCCCTGTCCAATGTTGTGGCCCAAGCCTCGGGTCGGCCCCTGCCCTATTCCAAGCCCATTGTTGGAGAAGGCGTGTTTACCCATGAAGCCGGGATCCATGTGGATGGGCTGCTGAAAGACCGCAAAACCTATGAAGCTGATGAGCTAAGCCCCAGCCGCTATGGCCGGGATCATCGCATCGTGATTGGCAAACATTCGGGCATCGCTGGCCTGCGCAAAGCAATGTTGGAAGCGGGCTTGCCGGTGGATGACGAAACCGCTCGGACCCTGCTGCCGATTGTGCGTGACTGGGCGGCAAATTCCAAACGCGCGATCACGGATGAGGATCTCGCTTTGCTACTCGCCATCGCCCAGCAACCGATCTTTCGCGATCTGGGGGATCTGGCATGAGCCTCTGGTCGCTCATCGCCGAAGATTTTCGCTCTATCCGCGAACGTGACCCTGCCGCTGGCGGGGCTTGGGAAACCGCTCTTTGCTATCCGGGGCTGCATGCCGTTACGATCCATCGCTTTTCGCACAGGCTTTGGAGCCGTGGCTGGCGCTTACTGCCCCGCATGATGTCGTATATTGGACGTGCCCTGACCAATATCGACATCCACCCCGGCGCCTCGATCGGGCCTGCCTTTTTCATCGACCATGGCGCTTGCGTCGTGATTGGCGAAACGGCCGAGATCGGCGCCGGGTGCACCCTTTATCACGGCGTCACCTTGGGCGGCGTGTCTTGGTCGCCGGGCAAACGTCACCCGTCGCTGGCCGATGGGGTGATGATCGGCGCGGGCGCGAAAATTCTAGGCCCGGTCTATCTGGGTGAAAATGTCCGTGTCGGCGCCAATTCCGTCGTTGTGGAAAATGTGCCTGATGGCTGCACCGTGGTCGGCATCCCAGCCCGCATCGTCCAAACCGAAGCCAAGTCCCATCGCGACCCGCTGCGCATCGATCTGAACCATCATTTGATCCCGGATCCAGTTGGTCGCTCTTTGGCCAAGCTGGCGGATCGGATCGGCTTTCTCGAAGCTCGTCTCGCGGCCCACCAAGCCAAGGACGCTGCCGAAGAAGCCACTGCCTCTAAGGCCTTAGCGCCCAACAAAACGACCCAAACCCCCGAGAACGCAAAGACGCGCGATCTTTGCCATCACTGACCCAACTAAGGAGCCTATCTCATGACGACCTCTGTTCTGGATCACATCAACGGCCTGTCCTCTGCCGAAGACATCTTCACCTATCTGCTCATGCCTTTTGAGCAAGAAGTGCTGAACGTGAACCGCCTGCATATCATGAAACGCTTTGGTCAGTATATCCGCCAAACCGATTTCAGCGAAATGGACGAAGATACGGTTTTCCTAGAAGCCCGCCAGGCGCTGAAGAAAGCCTATATGGACTTTGTCGAAAGCACTCCGCTGCAAGAAAAAGTCTTCAAGGTCTTCACTGACGAAGCCGAAAAATACGCCAAGCGCTTCGTCAAGCTCGACGGCATCCAGATCGCAGCCGCGGACTAATCGGATGCGTCGGGTGATTTGTGCCATCTCCCTTGCTTTGGTCTTGCCGCTGTTTAGCGGTGAGGCCAAGGCCGAACCGGTGATCTTCGCTGCCGCCTCCACATCGCGGGCCTTAGATGCAGTGATCGCCGCTTGGCCTGGCAAAGTGACCGCCTCTTATGGCGCCTCAGGTACGATTGCCCGTCAAATTGAACAAGGCGCTCCTGCGGATCTGTTTTTATCCGCAAATCCGAAATGGATGGCGTATCTGACTGAAATGGGACTGGTGGCTGAGGGCAGTGCCATGCCGCTTATGTCCAATAGTCTTGTGTTGATCGCCCCAAAAGGCGCAGCAGAGCTAGAGCTTTCGCCGGATGCAATCGCGGACCGGTTAGAGGGCGAGCTGTTCGCCATGGCAGATCCAACAGTTGCCCCGGTTGGCAATTACGGCAAAGCGGCCCTGGAAAGCTTAGGGCTTTGGGCTGTGGCAGGTTCTGTGCTGGTGCCGACCCGGAACACCATCTCGACCGTGCAGGCCGTGGCCAGCGGTGAAACGGTTTTGGGCTTGGTTTACGCCAGTGACGCTAAGGGTGTGGCGGATGTGACTGTGGTCGCTGAACTCCCCGCAAGCAGCCATCCGGCCATCGAATATCCAATCGCGGCTTTGACCGAGGCCTCAGACCCCGAAGGCGCCGCCGGATTTTTAGAATTTCTGGGCTCACAAGAGGCAGCTGAGATCCTAGCCGCCCATGGGTTCACCCCGCTCGGGCTCGATAACTGAGCGCAGAGGACAGGGCCGGGCTCGGCCACCTGCTGCACGAGCAATGCCAAGACGTCGCTTCCCGGTCAGTCGGCTGCGGGCGCGTTATCCCAAAGAGGCAGACCCGATCTGCCACCGCCAAGGAGAGAGAGAGCAAGATCGATGGAATGGATGCAGCTGACACCGGCCGAAACCCAGGCATTGATCCTTAGCTTGCGCGCTTCTTCGCTGGCGGTGCTGTGGTCGCTGCCCCTCGCAATTGCCATTGGTTGGCTTTTGGCCCGGCGTCAGTTTCCTGGTCATGATCTGCTGAATGCCGTGGTGCATTTACCCCTGGTTCTGCCGCCCGTTGTCATGGGCTATCTGCTTTTGATCAGCTTGGGCCGCCATGGGCCGATTGGCATGTTGCTGAATGACTGGTTCGGCATTCGGCTTGCTTTCTCGACAACCGGTGTGGTCGTTGCCTGCGCCGTGGTCTCTTTCCCGCTGATGGTGCGCGCGATCCGCCAAGCCGCCGAGGCCGCTGATCACCGCCTAGAAGCCGCAGCCCGCAGCCTGGGCGCTGGTGAGTTCCGGGTGTTTTTCACCATCACCTTGCCGCTTATGGCGCCTGGCATTTTGACCGGCATCACCTTGGCTTTCGCTCGCGCCGTCGGCGAATTCGGCGCCACTATCACTTTTGCCGCGAATATCCCTGGCAGAACCCAGACCCTGCCCCTGGCGCTTTTTACCGTAACGCAATCGCCCGGCGGCGACGAAGCCGCGCTGCGTCTGTGCCTGTTATCCCTAGCCCTGGCCGGGGCTGCCCTCCTCGCCTCTGAATGGGTTGCCCGCCGCATGACTTTGGAGCCTCAAAGATGATCGATGTTCAGATAGAAAAACGCCAGGGCAATTTTCACTTAGACGTCGCGTTCAAAGTCCCGTCTCAAGGCGTGCTGGGTCTGGTTGGTCCTTCGGGATCGGGCAAATCCACGCTATTTCGCTGCCTTTCTGGGCAAATCCGGCCGGATGCGGGGCGCTTTGCCTTCAAAGACCAAGTGCTATTTGACAGCGAAGCCAAGATTGACCGAGCTATGGCCCAGCGGCGCATTGGCGTTGTCTTTCAAGATGGGCTGCTCTTTCCGCATATGACCGTGCGGCGCAATCTGACTTATGGCGCCCCGCGCGGCACTGCCTTGCAGCTGGATCAAGTGGTGGAGGTGCTGGATCTGGGCGCTTTGCTGAAACGACGGCCCTTGTCTCTGTCGGGCGGCGAACGTCAGCGCGTGGCGATTGGCCGGGCCTTGATGGCCGAGCCGGATCTGCTGCTACTGGATGAGCCGCTCTCCGCTTTGGACGCAGAGCGCCGCGAAGAGGCCATGACCTTGCTGGAACAAATGCGCGACACGGTGGCAACGCCGATGATCTATATCAGCCATGCCGCCGAAGAGATCCGCCGCTTGGCCGACCGGGTGATCACGCTGCGCGATGGTAAAATCGCCTCCACCGGGCGCGGGCCGCTGCCGCAAGCCTCTGATGCGCCCCTGCCCTCTTATGCGCTTGCCTGGGCCGCGGAATAGGAGCTGATCAGATGCAATTAGTACAGTCTCTCCGCCAAAAAACCGCCCTGGCCATGACCCCACGGATGCAGGCTTCGGTCCGCATCCTGGCGATGAATAATAACGAACTCAGCCGCTATTTGGCTGAACAGGCGCTGGATAATCCCTATCTGGATGTGCGCATGCCGCAGGGGCTTGCCGCGCCCACAACTGCCGCGCCGCAAAGCAATGATGGCTGGGATCCGGTGATGGGGCTGGCCAGCCGCGCCGAGAGCCTCTACGGCCATGTGGGCGGCCAAATTGCGCTGGCCTTTCCGAAATTGCGCGAGCGCCGGATCGCAGAAAGCTTTGCCGAAGCGCTAGAGCCGTCGGGCTGGCTAAGCACCACGGTCGAAGATGTGGCGGCGATGCATGGCTGTTCTCATGACCTGGCCGAAGATGTGCTTGCCACCTGCCAAGAATTCGAACCCGCGGGGCTTTTTGCTCGGAGCTTAGCGGAATGTCTGGGCCTGCAAGCCCGTGATCAGGGGCTTTTGACCCCGGTTATGGCCACGGTGCTGGGCAATTTGCCCATGGTAGCGAATGGCGAAATCGAAGAGCTGGCGCGGATTGGCCGCTGTAGCATTGACGCGATCCGCGATGCGATTGGCCAGCTGCGCGGCTTTGACCCCAAACCGGGCCAAGCTTTCCTTGCTGATCCCGCGCCGGTTTTCCCGCCGGATCTGACCGCGCGGCGCGTGGCCGGTGGCTGGCAAGTCGAACTCAACCGCTCGCATCTGCCGGCGATTGATGTGCTCGACGACACGCCCCGCCCCGCCGCTGCCGCCCCCGAAGAACGCGCCTATTGCCGCGAAGCCCTGTCATCGGCACGCTGGCTGGCCCAAGCTTTAGAGCGGCGGCAAACCACCCTGCTGCGCACCGGGGCGGCGATGGTGCGGCGTCAGGCGGAGTTTTTGGACCATGGCCCCGCCTCCCTAAAGCCCATGACGCTCGAAGACATTGCCGAAGAGTTGGATCTACATCCCTCCACCATTAGCCGGGCCAGCGCCGGGCGAATGATCGATACGCCGCGCGGTGCCCTGCCCATGAAGGCCTTTTTCAGCCGGGCTTTCCACGCGGGCGATGGTGGCGAGGGGCCAAGCCAGCAAGCGATGCAAGAAGTGGTGCGCAAGATCGTATCAGAAGAAAACCCAGAACGCCCCCTCAGCGACACGGCCATTGCCAAAGCCGCCGCCAAGCGAGGCTCGAAGCTGGCCCGCCGCACGGTCGCAAAATATCGCGAAGCTCTGGGCATTCCGTCGTCTTACGACCGCAAGCGCAAAGCCTCGCTTCGGGCAGTTGGCTAAACCGCAGGCCGAAACGAAACTCTGGCAGCTTTGGCTTGACCCGGCTTACTCCTGCTGCATTTGATAACCGATGTATCAGAGTTCTCGCCCCCTCCGCCGATATATCATGCGCAGCCTTTTGGCCGCCCTGACCCTGCTGAGCCTGCCCCAGGCCGTGCTGGGACAATCCGCTGATCCGCAATATGCCTTTCCCTTATGGGAATTGGGGCTTGGTGCTGTGGGGCGGGTGGCCTCGGATTATCCGGGCGCCGATGACTATAGCACCAGCGCGAGCCCCATCCCCTATATCCGTTATCGCGGTAAGATCCTGGAATTGGGCGGCGAAGATGCGTTGCGCTTAAACGCAGTTCGGGGCGAAAGATTTCGGCTGGGATTTAGCCTTGATAGCTCTAAACGCGTGGCGGGCCGAGTATCTGCCCTGGGAAATCTGCTGCCGGATCTGGACCGCCTGGTCGAATTTGGCCCAGAGCTAAGCTATCGTCTGGCCGATCAATCGGCGCTCTTTGCTAAGACCGGGTCGGGGCGATTGGATATGTTGCTGCAATGGCGCGGAGTCTTTGCCATTGACGGGTTTCAACCCGATTACGAAGGCTCGGTCATGCGCCCTGCCCTGCGCTATTCGGAATATGGCTCACTTAGTCCCGGCAGTCGCATCCGGCTTGGCATTGGGCCGATTTTCGCAACCAAAGGCGTGCAGGGCTTTTACTATGACGAAGACGGTTTCGAAGCCGATGGCGGCTATCTGGGATTAGAAACGCGGCTGGCGATCCGTTATCCAGTGACACCGCGCTGGCAAATTATCGGCGGCATTTCCGGGACCTATCTAGGAGGCTCCACCAATCGCGACAGCACGCTGATGGCGTCAGATTGGGATGCAACGGCTTTTATTGGCGTCACTTACGCGATTTTCCAAAGCAAAACCAAAACTTTCAGAGATAACTAAACCCGGCAGCTGGTGGGCCGCCGGGTTTGATCGGGAGTTATACAGCCGGAACGCCGCTGACTTGCTCGACCACTGCCGATAGCGGCAGTTCCAGGCGGATGATGCCCTGTTCATCGAGGAAGCGTTGCTCCATCCGGGTCAGTTCGCCATCCAGAACCGCATAGGCTGGGCCGCCCGAACGCTTCATGATCTGACGGGCAAAGATCCGCAGCATCTGGTCATCAAACCGGCAACCAAGGAACAGGAAGCCTTTGCCAGTACGGCGATGGCGAACCTCTTCTGGGATCGGGGTTTGGATATCGATTTCGGTCAGGACTTCCACATAGTCACTATCCGACAAAAGGAAGCTATAGCCCTTTGTCGCCATGCCATGGGGTTTATAGACCAAAGACGGCCAATTCGCATCCGGGCCACTTTCCAGCTCGACACCATCTGGCGTATAGGTGCGGGTCCAGATTTCGATCCATTCGCCATTGCGGCTAACACCTTGGACCCAGCCCCAATCTTCGGCGCCTTGGCGATAAGCCTCGATCAGGCCACCATCATACCAAGCATCGACAACCATGGCCGGACGGATCCGGGCAATCCAATCATAGATGGCATTTGTACCGGTTGCGCCTTCGAAGGCTTCATAAACGATCTTGTCCAGGGTCGCGCGGAATTTGCGGCTTTCGACATATTGCGCAGCCGACCAAAGATTACCCTGAGCCCGTTTCGGAACCCGCACTTGGGCCTCGATTTTGGCGCAAAGATCCTCGGGCGTTGCAGGCGCCTCACTGCCAGACAAAGCGGCAACTTCAGAGCCCAAATATGGGATGATCTCGCCGCTTTCGACGCCAGCAAGCGCCGCTTCAAGTTGATCTAATGCGGACATATTAGGCGTCCTCCGTCTCGGGGCGTTTGCGCGCGTCAATGGTAATCGGCAAGCTCGGCGGTTCATCAAAAGCCGGCAGCTCTAGCACCCAGCCATTGGAAAGCTTGACCCAGCCGCCCCAAATCTCGGGCTTTTCGGTTTCCACAACCATTTCTTCCAGGTCTTTCTTGGGCACATAAACCTCTAGACCTTTTTCCGTATCGCGGATCATAACTTTCACTGGGATGCTCCTTCGCTCTCGACCTCAGCCAGGGACACGAGCTCGCGCTCGCGCATGCCTACGATGGAGTTGCTGTCCACAAACTCGCAGGCGTAAATATAGAATTGCTGCAAGAAGACACCGATATCGCGCACATAGCCGACCTCGCCCTTGCGCACGACGGTTTCGCCGATTTCCTTGCCGAACATCGTGCCGTCATTGCGAATGTTCTTTTTCGACATGACTTTGTCGCCGGGGCTGTAGATCGGGTTGCGGTAGACTTCAATTTCGCGGTCGTCGGTGGACATCTCAGGCTCCTTCTTTGAGTTGCGAAAGACGCGCCTCGGCGGTCTCGCGGATGACGTCTTCGGGGTCGTTCAAAAATTGGCGGGCAAGCTTTTCATCCGCCCGCTCGGCCACGGCAAACCGCACCCGCAGATCATCGTCCTCGGCGAAAGCATGCAGCTGTTCGTCAGGGATCAATTCGGCGGCTTCGCGGCGCACCATGGGATCTGGATCGCGCACGAATTCCCGCAGCCATTTCGCGCCGATGCGACGCACCACGATGCGGCGAATTTCCGGATCGGGATCATGGATCATGCCCGGCAGCATACCCGGATCCGCCCGACGCGTGGCGATTTGGCGAACATAGCCGTCCTCATCATCGAGCATCGGCAGAAGTTCATCCTTGGGCAGGCGGCTCGCGACGGCAATGCGCACCCGGCGATCAGGGTCTTTGATCAAGGGCCGCGCCCGGCGCACGGGCAAGCGCAACACAGCCAGCCCACGCACCCCGGGATCGGGATCGTTCAAAAGCGGCGGCAGACGGAAAAGTGTGGCCACCCGCGCCGCATTCGCACGGGTTTCGAAATAGTCATGTTGCAGACATTCATCGGCCAGATCTGGGTTGAGCAGGAAAAACCGCTCAATCCGTTTGGCATAGCGATCATGCACACAAGCCCAAGCCTGCCCGCATTGCCCAATGGACAACCGGTCGCGATAGTCGCAGCGGCCGCAATCCAGCGGCTCGCCTTGCCAATCAACGGGTGGCGGTCCTTCAGGCATCGCCCCTACCTCCCAATTACACTGGGATGCAGGTTTCGGGGACGGGGCAAACTTCAGCGCATTGCGGTAGGTCATAATGGCCTTTGCATTCGGTGCAGAGTTCGGGATCGATGATGTAAGTGTCGTCTTCGAATCTAATCGCGGCATTGGGGCATTCGAATTCACAAGCGCCGCAGACCGTGCAGTTATCGACAACGATTTGGAGTGACATAGACGCGTCTCCTTTAGTACCTGGGCCCCGTTTTTCGGGGGAAACCTTGGAAAAATTGCGCGCGCCCTGGGTTGGACAGTCGAGCCTGGGAGCACATAGGGGAAGACCCAGAGCGCGCGCGGGACCGGAATTAGGCGAGCTCTAAGCCCTCTACCGGTAACCCATTCTTTTCACGGAACACCGCGGAGACAGCGGTTTCGATATACTCGTAAGCATAATCTTGGATCGCTTCGATGCCGGCTTTTTCCAGATCCTCTTTCGGGCAATCACCGATCTTAGCGCAGAGGATCGTGTTGATGCCTTCGAGGGTCTTGATCACCAGTTCCAGCTTATCCTCTTCACCGTAACCGCCGACACAGTAGTTATCGCAACGGCGATGGGTGACAAAGCGGACGCCTTCGGCATCAACCTCGAAGATCTGGAATTCAGTCGCGTGACCGAAATGCTGGTTAATCCGGCCGCCACCTTTGGTGCAAACCGCGATCAGCATGGCTTCGGCATCTTCTGCAACGGCAGAGACCGTTTCAGCTTTTGCGTCAGCAGCCGCGCTACGGCGGTCTTCACGTTCTTTGGCGACCCATTCGCGATATTCTTCGCGTTTCGCCGGATCGTAATCCACCTCATCAGGAACCAGATCCATGGTGAATTCTTGGCCGCGGTCTTCGCCCAAAAGGCCAACCGCATCAGCACGACACTGGCGGCAGTGCTTCATCAGGTTTGCACCACCGGCGCAAGCATCCTGAAGCTCTTTCAGCTCTGCAGCGGTCGGGCCACGCTGACCTTCGAGACCAAAGACAGTGCCATGCTCAGCAGCAGAAATCAGCGGCATGATATTGTGCAAGAAGGCACCACGCTTTTTGACTTCTTTGTTTACTTCCAGCAGATGCTTGTCATTGATACCCGGGATCATCACCGAGTTGACCTTCACCAAGATGCCACGCTCATGCAGCATATCGAGCGACTGCATCTGACGCTCATGCAGGATTTGTGCGGCTTCCAGCCCGTGGCGGCGCTTGCGGTCCCAGAAGATCCAGGGATAAATCTTCGTACCGACTTCCGGATCGATCATGTTGATGGTCAAGGTTACATGGTCGATATTCATATCAAGCAGTTCATCCACATGATCGGGCAGGGCCAAGCCGTTCGTGGAGAGGCAGAGCTTGATATCCGGCAGCGTCTCGGCCACGCGCTGGAAGGTCTCTTTCGTCTTGCGCCAATCATAAGCACTGTCGCCAGGGCCTGCGATGCCAAGAACCGAAAGCTGAGGAATTTCGTTTGCAACAGCAATAACTTTGCGCGCCGCCTGCTCTGGGGTCAGACGTTCGGAAACCACACCAGGGCGGCTTTCATTGGCGCAATCATATTTGCGGTTACAATAGTTACACTGAATGTTACATGCCGGCGCAACCGCCACATGCATGCGCGCGAAATAGTGGTGCGCCTCTTCAGAGTAGCAGGGGTGATCTTTGACTTTGGCCCAAGTATCTGGGTCCATATCCTCTGGTGCATCAGAGGAGCCGCAAGACGAGCTGGAGCAGCCGTCAGCTTCAATGGCTTTTTGGAGTTCATCCGAGCTGGCGATTTTCAAACCTTCCAGCGAAACAACAGTTCCACCCATGGCGCATCCTTTCAAAATCTGTTCGCACCATGGTAAAGCAAAACGCGTGCCAAGCTATTTTTTTGCATATTATCAATATCTTAAATATGATAACCCAAAGCAAGACTGTCCGGCAGGCGACATTTCGGTAACAAAACCGACATGATTTCGTCGCGCATTTTTCGACGGAACAAAATCCCTAGCTCGTTATTGACCCTATAATAATCCTAACGTTTCGGGATTCATTGCGTCACGTCTTCACGGCCCCTCCCTACAGTCGAAGGTGGAAAGTGATCATGCAATGACTCACGTTTTTCTCGAAACGCTTCAGAAAGGCCCAGCTTATGCGTGAACTCTCTCGCCGCCAAATCTTAACAAATATCGCAGTCACCGGCACTGGATTATTCCTACCACGCCATCTTTTCGCGGCCGAGGATATGGGCAACAACCTGATAGGGGCTTCTGATATTTGTGTTTTAACTCCAGAAGTGACCGAAGGGCCTTATTACCTGGTCGAGGATCTTGTGCGCCGCGATATCACAGAGGGCAAACCCGGCGTGCCTATGACCATGCGAATGCAGATCGTCGACGCCTCTTGCCGCCCTTTGCCTAATGCGCGAGTGGATCTGTGGCATTGCGATGCCCAGGGTATTTATTCTTCCTTTGGGGGCAGTGACGAAGGCGAAACATCGACTAAGGGCGAGACCTTCCTTAGAGGCACGCAATTTGCCGACAAATCAGGGATTGTCGAGTTTGAGACAATTTATCCTGGCTGGTATCGCGGACGAACCACGCATATCCATTACAAAGTCTTCCTGGATGAAACGAATATTTTGACCGGGCAGATTTTCTTTCCGGATGCCTTGTCCAGCTATCTCTATGAGAACGCCCCGGATTACGCCCATGACGGGAGCCGCGATACAATTAACGCCAGTGACGGCATTGCAGCCCAAGCGACCCGCGCCTCTTATGCGGCCATAACCGAGGGTGAGGCGGCTTACCTGGCGCAGTTGATTGTCGGGGTTAGCCCTGATGCGATTTCTCAGGATGTGGGGATGCCGGGCGGTGGCCCGCGACCGGGCGAAATGGGTGAAATGGGCGGAACGGCTCCAGAGCAAGAGGCCTTTTCCGTCAAAGACCTGCTGCCGGGCAATTCTAGCGACTAAATCACGCCGCACAGAAATTCTAAAACGTTATGAGCAAAGCTTCGGACAAATCCCATGCCTTTTCGCGGTCGAAGATTGAGGCCGCGAAAGGCAGGCAATGCTTTCCGAAACGCTTAGCGCAGCCATTACAGCGCTAGAATTTCTGCACTTCGATTTTATGCTTTTTCAGCGCATAGCCAATTTGGCGCGGCGTCATTCCCAACAGCCGCGCTGCTTTGGCTTGCACCCAACCCGCTCGCTCCATGGCATCAACCAACGCTTCGCGCTCTGTATTGGCGGTTTTTCTGGGGGCGATCGTGGTATCTGCGCTGACGGGCGGCGGCGCACTGCTGTCAATCACCGGAAGGGATAGATCCGCAGACTCGACCTGGCCCGTAACCGTCCGCGCCAAGCCTCCGACCGGAGACATCTGATCCGATTGCAGGCGCCATAATTCAGCCGATAGACATGCATTCTGGTGACATGCCAATTCGGTCGCGGTGATAACCGGCCCCGAAGACATGGCCGCCACACGGTTCACGCAATTTTCCAATTCGCGCACATTGCCGGGGAATTGGCAGGCGCACAGACTGTTCAGCGCAGCCTTGTCAAAGACCAGCTCCATCTCGTTTTCACGATTGAAGTCGTCCAAGAAGCGCTGAGCCAGCAAAGGAATATCGGTAGGGCGTTCGCGCAAGGGCGGCAGCACCACGGGGATGACACAGATCCGGAAATAAAGATCGGCGCGGAAATCACCTTTGGCGACGGCCTCTTCCAGATCTTTGTTCGTGGCGGTGACAAGCCGTACATTGACCTTTAGGGTTTTCGTCCCCCCTACCCGCTCAAACTCGCCTTCTTGCAAAACACGCAGCAGCTTTGCCTGAAATTCCGGTCCAATTTCGCCGATTTCATCCAGGAATAAAGTGCCGCCATCGGCCAGTTCAAACCGGCCCTTCTTTTGTCCAACAGCCCCGGTGAAGGATCCCTTTTCATGGCCGAAGAGTTCGGTTTCCAAAAGTGTCTCACTTAGCGCGGCGCAGTTGACCTTGATAAAGGGACCATCTTTGCAGCGGCTCAGCGCGTGAATGGCACGGGCGAATAGCTCTTTGCCGGTGCCGCTTTCACCGCGCAACAAGACCGGAGCGCTCGTCACCGCGACTTTGCGAATAGTGGCGATTACATGGCTTAGCTCTCGGCTATGACCAACAATGCCCGGCAGTGGCGTTACAATTTCCTGCGGTATTTCGGCGATATTTGGCTCAGGCTTATTGTCCACACGCGACAACGCACGCCGCGCTTCGGACACCAGGCGTTCGCGATCACGCGCAACGGTCCGGCGGAATTGCAGAGCCTGAGCGATAAGAGACGCAATCATGGACAAAACCCGCTGGTCATCATCCAAATGGCGCCGTCCGGTTTCTGTCAAATTCCGATAAACGCTTATGACGCCGAGCACATAGGGCGACTGCCCCACATCGCGAATTGGCGTACTGATCAGCGCAATAGATTCCCCATCATGACCGCTCGGCAAACATTCAGCGCCAAACTCAGTCTCGACGTCAAAAGAGACAATGCCCATACCAGTGGAAAAGACCCGTTGCACAGCTTTGTCCGGGATATCTTCGCCGCTTGTATAAGTTTCGCCAAAAGCGCGTGTCGTGGCTGCAACGATATAAGGATTAGCCCCGGTCGACTTAGCGATCTCCAAGGCATCGCCTTCAGCAAGCATCACAACCGTACCCTGTTTTAGCCCCATAAAGGAGCTCAGAACATTGAGTACAGAATGAAAAGCACCGAAGAGATCCCCGCTTCCGGCCAGCAGCTTCGCTGACTCATAAACAGCGTCGAGCGGATAACTGTCTTCTCGCGGAGTGGCTGCGGAGTGGCTTGCGAACTGTGCTTGCGTGTTTTCCAGCATGCGGTCCCTACAAAAAATCGAGTGAACTTTCTCAATCTAGCAGCACAGCCAATTTTAGAAATCTTGGAAGTGTGTTTTATGGCTGGTTTGTTGGCCAAACTGGTTAATTCGCCCGGAATTACATCAAATGCGCAAATCTCATTCGCCCAGTTTGTGCCTGTATGCGCCATATTACATGAAAATAACCGCATGAATCGGCAAAATAGATCAACTTTGGTGAACAAAAATACCGAATCTTATTTTCCAGTTAAAAACTGTGCCTTCTTATAATTATACTGCCAAAACATTGCGTTTCGAGCTTAACCTGACACATCATGCATCGTCTTTCGCGTTGAAATCTGTGATTTCAGACGGCGAAAAGATGTTCAAGTATGTCCCCAAATGCCATAGCTGGCTTCCACTAGACTTCGGGCGAGTTTACAATTCATGGCACAAAAAAGAAAACGACCCGGCATTTTTACCAGGTCGTTTGCAAAGAAATTGTCCAGGTAACTTCCGAATATTCCCGGATCTACAGCATTTTATATAACGATCGGGCCCGGATTATTCATGTCATTTCGAGTTTCATATTCGACATAAATAAGTAGCCAACGAAATTCGTGTCATTAAAACCGGAAAGGCTTGAAGCTAGATCCCAGTTCTATGCCGGGCATCGTCGCGATGCCTACCACAAGGACACAATTCCTGTGGCCGTCGTCCCGGTTTGTCGAACCCTGCGAACACGCAAAGGATATACAACCCCTGCCAGGACACCGGTCAGCGTAATCGACTGCCCCTGAGGGTCATCGGCCATTTCTACTGATAAATCGCCAGCCGAACCGATATAAATCGCACGGGATGTGAAACTCAGATCCGCGCTATCATTTGGAGTAACTGCCTCGGCATTTTTCGCAGGTGAGGTGAGACCAGATTGCCGGCCCTCAAATTCGTCCTTCATCTCAAGCTCCTTTTTTTGCCGCCGATGTCAAAAACATGGTCGGTTCACAAAGCATAAGGCGCCGCTAAGTCCTAGGAACCATTCCCATCATTATTTGATGCGCCTAGGAGAGAAATGAAGTGAAAAAATTAACAGATACAAAATCTTGAGTGCGCGAAGATTGAAACAGAAATGACGTCACACCCCCAAAAGAACCAAGGGAGTGTGAATTTCTAGTGGTATTTCCTGAGGCGTTGCCTAGTTTGCCCCATAACTACTATAACCATATTGGCCGCCAGCATATCGGCATTTATTCAACACAACACCCATGACTTCTGTGGCTTCTGCAACCTGCGCTTCAGTCACATCGATTTCCTCAATGGTTGTCTGCTCGGCCGCGGCGACGATTAATGCAGCATCCACATTTTTCAAAAATCCGAATGTGTCATCACTTGCCAGCATAGGCGCACTGTCAAACAGTAGGATATCAGGCTGATAGGTCGCTTCTATTTCTTCCAGAGCATTTTGCGCGGCAGAACTCTGCAGTAGCTCCGATGGATCCGTGGCCGCCGCCTGGTTGGTTCCAAAAGCCAAATTGTCCCCAATGCGAACTAGATGGTCTTCTGGACGTTCGCTGCCAGCGAGGGCTTTTGCGAAATAATGTGGCTCTTTTATCCCCAGAACTCGCGCGAGGCTAGGCCGACGCAAATCGAGTTCCAAGACCATCACCTTCAAATCAGCTTGACGAGCCAGGCTGAAAGCCAGATTGGCGGTCGTCATGGTTTTTCCACAGCGAGGCGACGGAGACGTGATGATAATTCGCCGCCAGTTTTTGTTTTTGGCCTGCTGCAAGACCTTGGTACGCATTAGGTCAAAGCCAGTGGCCAAGTTCTTATCAAAATAGGAAACAATTCGATTTTGCTCCAACAGCTGAGGCAGAGGAACAAACGGCTTTAAATTGCTCCACGCCTCCTCCACTCCTTCAGAATGAGACGGCTTGGAAACTGGATTTGCTTGAGGCCCAGATTTGGAAGCGGCAACACCTGAGTTGCGGCGTTCACGGGCCCGATGCAGAGCTTCTTGCAGGCGTTCCATGGCGTACTCCTTTCAATAGTCAAATAATTTGGACCGAGGACTAGCCATTGGCCATGGTCATGCCGATGCGATTAAGCAGTCTTTCGGCGAAATCTGGAAGCGGCAGGACGAATTCGTGGAAAGCGAGCAAGATGAGAGGGATACCGATTAGCATCCCGATGACCAGCCCCAAGGTTACCGAACGTTTCCAAATCGCGTCTTTCTTATTGTTGATATAAGGAAGGACTGCGAAAGGGGCTATGCCAAGCTTATCACTTATCTCCGCCGGGCGACGGATAGACCGGCTCATCAGCTCAAGCAGGACAATAAAGCCGAACCCTGCGGTAATGCCGGCGCCAAGCCCCGCAGCACCAATGATTGCGCGATTAGGCTTATACGGGTTTTCCGGCGGAGTCGCTTGTTCAACAATTGAGATCCGCTGGCCTTTTGACAAAAGCTCTATCCGCTCACCAGTTGCTGCTGTCGCCATTCGAGAAACCGCTGCATCATACTGGTTTTGCAAAGCTTGATAATCCCGCAAAAGCCCATCCAAAGTGATGCTATTGGCAGGGATTTGCGACAAATTCCCTTCGATTTCGCTCAAGACGGCACGAAGGCTTTCTTCTTCGGCGTCTAGGACACGCAGGCGCTGATCGATGTCGTTGAGCTGCGCATTCAAAACAGCATCGCCTTGAGAAGTAACCGTTTTTTCTTCTGTCCCATCCGAATCTGCGGTCGACGCTTTCAAAAGCGCTTCGTAGCGAGTTTCTAGGCGAGTTAGACGAGGGTTATCCGCTGAATATATCAATCTGCCAGCCTCGAGCTGGCTTTTGGCTGTTTGTAATTGCTGCTGCAAAGGTGTCTGGGGAATCAAAGTTGAACCCGTCGCACCTGTAGCCTGAAACAACTGAATGGCATTTTGGCGCTGAATTGTCAGATTCTCGCGGTCTCTGTTAATCTGCAATAACGCTTCCCGAATATTGTCTTCGCGATCTCTCAAAAAATCCAAGATATCGGGCAATGCATTCTGGTTTTCCGATTTAAACTCCAACAACTCCGCGCTTTGGCGATCCAGCTCAGCCCCTAATCGCGCTACCTCTTGTTGGAAGAACTCCATGGTGTCTTCGGCGCGGCGTGTCCGAAAATCCACATTCTCTTGCATGACCAAAGTCACGAACTCATTGGTCACTGTGGACGCGAGCGTCGCCTGATCGGCTTCGAATGAAATAGTCAGAAAGGTCGCCTTATTACGACCAGAAGAGGTCGCAAAGCTGGTCCGCCCCCTCATTTCTTCTACAATCTCGCTGGCGGTCATTTCTTCTGGATTGTCAAACACATCTAGACGGCTGGCTATGTCCAAAAGATTGGCGCGAGTCATGAGGCGCTGTTCAAGGATTTGCAGTTGTTCATCTGCTTGTGTGTCAACCGTCGTGGCAGCGAGAGTGGACGGAATTTGCTGCGATTCCATCAGCATAATAGCAGCCGCCCGGTAAGATGGCGGTAGAACCAAAGCCACTGCCAAACCAATAGACGTGAACAATGCCGCAATTACTACAAAATACGGGAAGCGTCGCCAAAACACCCACGAGTAGTAAGAAAAGTCTATATTCATGCGTGCACACCCTTATCCATAATGGATCCACTGAAGAAAACTTGGTCTTCGACCACGGCCTCTACTGTTTCCGCGTCGACGATATGCGACTCTGCCGAAAATGCGTAGACCAGACATAGATCGCATAGCTGGTTCACTAGTCTCGGAACACCGTCTGTCAGGTCAAAGATGCGATCCATCGCCTCCATTGAGAATTCACCGCCATGGCCACCAGCCAATTGCAGGCGATGCTGTATATATGCGGACATCGTATCCGCGCTCATCGGTTTGATGTGGAAACTCGCTCCGACTCTTTGGGCAAACTGCCGAAGCTCTGGTCGCTGTATCAACTCGCGCAATTCCGGCTGCCCAACCAAAATCAGTTGCAGCAACTCATCCTTATTGCTGTTGATATTAGTGAGCATTCTAAGCTCTTCTAAAGTTTCTACATTAAGGTTTTGAGCCTCATCAATGATCAAAACCACTCGACCGCCGCGGGCATATGATTCGAGCACGAAATCCTGCAGCAAAGTGAAGAGCTCCACATAACTCAGCTTGGCATCAAAGTTAACGCCAAGCGAATGTAGAATCCACTGAAGCAACTCCCCCCGCCCGCCTTGAGCGTTCGATATCAGGCCGGTCACGATATCTTCAGATAGCGACCGAAGAAGATATTGCAGCAAGGTAGTTTTGCCAGCACCGACTTCACCAGTAATCACAGTAATCGGCGCCCTGGTCATCACGCCATATTCCAGCATGGTGAAAGCCAGTCGATGATCTTTCGACCAGTAGAGGAAGTCAGGATCAGGAACCAGAGTGAACGGACGCTCCGAAAAGCCGAAAAACTGGTTATATATATCGATTGACGTCGATTTATCCATATTACCCCAGACACATAGTGACACGCCGAATAACAATGAGAAGTTCCAGACCGAACCCCTCAGCGACCTTGAACACTGTCACCGTAGCTTACCACCACTAATCGCTAGTTAGCGCGAAAGAAGTTGAAGTAAAAGTTGGATCTATTGCTACGGTTCGAATAGTCGCAATAAGAAAACGATCCACGTCTCTATACCAAAGAGACACCATTTCATGCGAATTGTTGCAAGCATCGGTATGGAATACCGCCCTGACGTATGCATAAAGTGACTGCAGAAAGGGTCTTGATCGTGATCAAGCGCTAGTTTTTCGGTCACTTTGTTTACCAATACAGAATAAAAATGTGAGCCAAGATGAAAAAGCGCAGAAAAAACAATGCACTACTTTTTTACAGCACCTGTGAGCTATTTGCGCAGAATGATTGAAATTTGAAACAACTGTGCTAAGTTCTCGGAATAGGCGAAAACAGGTGAGGGCATGTTTTCGCTAAAACTTAACGAGTAATGCGTCTTAGTTTTGGTAGAGGGGTAACCGGTCTTGACTATCCATCTGAAAACGTCGGCCGATGCGGTCAATGGAATTGTAGATTATACGCCCACCCATTCAATGTATCGCGATTTCTTCAAACGACTATTCGATATCGTCTTTGTGTTGGCGATCACGCCTTTAGTGGCGCCGATCGTGCTCATTCTTGCTGCACTAATTGCACTTGACGGCTCCAGCCCATTCTACGTGCAGCGCCGCGTCGGCTATGGTGGTAAAGTGTTCCCGATGGTCAAACTGCGCTCCATGGTTGTGAATGCTGACAAGCGCTTGATCGAACACCTGTCGAACGATCCCGTGGCAAAGCAAGAATGGGATGAAAAACAGAAGCTTTCTAGCGATCCGCGGATTACCACCATCGGGCGCATTATCCGGAAAACTTCTATGGATGAGCTTCCACAGTTCTGGAACGTCCTGATGGGCAATATGAGCGTTGTGGGCCCCCGCCCAATGATGCCGTCGCAGCGTGATCTGTACCCAGGACAAGCCTATTATGCGCTGAAGCCTGGCGTGACTGGCTTTTGGCAAGTTGGTGACCGCAACGATACCAGCTTTGCGGAACGGGCTCGCTATGACGCTGATTATTATACCCAACTGTCCCTGATGACCGATCTTCGGGTAATCATTCGCACATTCCAAGTTGTACTCCGAGCAACTGGTGTTTAGCCGAGTTATCCGGGCCTGACCGGAAAAATCCACCTAAATAAACAAATTTTCATCGGTCGCGGGTAAATCTGCGGCCGTTTTTTACTGTCGATCAGCCAGGTATGCGCTAAGTAAATGGCGCTACACCTTCTCGGAGTTCCCCTATGACTATGATCAAGACCTACGCCAAGGTCGCCCTGTTGTTTTCCCTCGTCGCCCTAGCCGGATGCGAATCCGTTGAGAAGAAAGCAGAACGGAAATACGAAACTGCCCAGCGACTGCTGGCGGAGGATGAGCCCGAAAAAGCTTTAATAGAGCTTCGTGGTATATTCCTTATTGACGGGGAACATGAAGGCGCGCGGCAGCTCTATGCAGAGATAAATCTAGCGCAGGGCGATATCGAAAAAGCATTGCAGCATTTTTTGCTTCTATCTGATCAACATCCGGACAATTTGGAGGCCTGGGTTAATTTGGCAGAAGTCGCGGTCAAGATCGGCGATTTAGATGGTAGCAGCAACTTCATCGAAAATGCGGTTGGGGTCGACCCAGAAGATTCGAGGGTAAAAGCTCTTGTCTTGGCGAATCGCTACTTCGAAGCCGTCCAACCGAATAGCGATACTGCCGATGAGATCGAAAATATTGTTTCCGATATCAATGATCACCTCAAAGAAAGCCCCGATTACCTTATTTCACGCATGATTTTGATCGATGATCAGATACGTGAAAACGACTATTTCGGCGCCCTCGCAGAGATTGAAGATGCGCTTGTACTCGCGCCGAAGGAACTCTCCCTCCATCAAACCAAGCTTCAACTTCTTGAACGCCTGGATGATAAGGATGGCGTAAGCTCCCAACTTAAAGAAATGATAACGCTATTTCCCGAGCGCCCTGAATTTGCGGCCACATTGGTCAAGTGGTACTTAGCCAATGGTCAGGTTGACGCTGCCGAAGATTTCCTACGAGAAACGGTTGCGACGAGTGGCGAGGAAATTGAACCGCGGGTGACTTTGATCCGCTTCCTGCTTCAAATTCGAGGACCAGAAGCAGCCCTGGAACAGCTGGATGTTTTTGTCGACGAGGGCTTGGACGATGCATTTTTCAAAATGCTTCGCGCCAGCACTATTTTCGACATGGGCAACCGCGACGAAGCGATCACTCAACTGCGAACCCTCCTCGAAACCCAAGACGCCTCTGATACATCTCGGGATATGAAAGTAACTTTGGCGAAGATGCTTTCAGCTACAAATCAAATTGAAGAGGCCAAAACTTTGATTGGGCAAGTCCTGGAAGAGGACAACAGGCATGTTGAAGCACTGAAACTTCAGGCCAATTGGCTGATCGAAGAGGATTTGGTGCGTGACGCTGTCCTGTCCCTTCGCACCGCTTTGGATCAAAGCCCCACAGACGCAGATCTGATGACATTGATGGCGAAGGCTCATGAGCGCGAAGGGAACCGAGTTTTGATGGGCGAAAGCCTTGGCCGCGCGGTAGAAATGTCTCAATCCGGCGCTGAAGAAAGCCTGCGCTATGCTCGGTATTTGATGCTCGAAGAGAAATATCGCGCTGCCGAAAATGTGGTAATCGATGCGTTGCGCCGGAATTCCTCGGATCTGCGCCTGCTGCGCGCGCTTTCCGAAGTTTATGTTGCACTTGCAGATTGGCCGCGCACGGAGCAGATTGTTCAAGCTTTGCGCCGAAGCGGTTCGGAAGACGCGCTTAATCTGGCCAACGCCCTTGAGGCCACATTGCTGCAACAAATGCAGCGCACGGATGAAAGCATCGAACTCCTTCGAAATATGCTGGAGTCCGACTCGACTAACGTGAATGCGGTAGCGGGTATCATTCGGACCCATTTAGCAAATGGCCAAGTCGAAGCGGCCCGAACTTTTATGGATGAAATTCTGGCGAGCGATCCTGAAGATTCTGGGGTGCGCTTCCTCAATGCTGCTCTTTTGACCGCCGAGGGTGATCTGGAAGCAGCTGAAACGGAATATAAAAAGCTTGTCTCCGAATATCCTGAACAGGAAATCTTGTGGCGTGCCTATGTGGCCATGTTGGCCAGCAGCAACCGTTCGGATGCCGCACAAGAAGTCCTGCAGCAGGCCATGTCAAATCTGCCGGACTCCCCCACTCTCCTCTGGATCGATGCAGGCTTCAAAGAGGCCGACGGTGATATTCAGGGCGCGATCGAAATCTATACGAAGCTCTATGAAAAACAGAGCGATTCCACTGTCATCGCCAACAACCTTGCGAGTCTGATCACCAGCTATAGTGAGGATCAAGCAGATCTTGAGCGGGCTTTTGTGATTGCGCGGCGCTTACGCGGAACCCGGATTCCTGCCTTCCAGGACACTTATGGTTGGATCACATATCGTATGGGCAACCCCAAAGAAGCCCTGGAATATCTTGAGCCTGCGGCCCGTGCGCTGCCCAATGATCCGATTGTACGGCGCCATCTTGGATATGTTTTTGCAGCGCTTGACCGCAATGAAGACGCGATCTCTGAATTGCAAGCCGCGCTGGCTCTTTGGGACGGCAAGGAAAACCCACAGATTGCGCCGACCCGGATCGAGCTAGAGCGATTGCAGGCAGAGCAAGCTAGCCAAGACGAGGCTTTGGAGCCAGAAGAGGCCGCAGCGCCAGCTGAGTAAACGAAGCGGAGCACTGCAAAATCTGCATTTCGAACAACACCCTTCCTTAACCGGCGGGGTGTTTTTCTTTATTGTTGCATAGTAACGACGGCGGAAAATAATTTTACCATCAGCAACAGTCTTTAGTTTGGCTTAGTTGGGTGTTTATTTAAGACTCTCTCGCAAACACTACGGTCCACCCGTATTCGAGGCAGCGGCAAAGGCGAAGCAAATGCGCATAATCATCGCTCTATTTACTTTTATTTTCATGGCCGCGAGTGCCAACGCGCAGGAATACACATTGTCGCCCGGCGATGTTATTACTGTTGAGGTTGACATCGAGCCGAGCCTCAATCGCAACATCCTGATCCCGCCTGGCGGCCGCATCACCTTTCCAAATGCCGGCACCATTGTTGCCGGTGGACGCTCAGCCAACGACGTCCAGGCTGCGCTGAACTCCGCTCTTCGCTCGCAATATACGCAGCCTCCTGGCGTTTTTGTCAGTGTGGCAAGTCTCGGCCCGAGCTCCCTGCCCGATCCAAACGCTCCTAGCGGCGAAACAATAGCGATCTATTTCCTTGGTGAAGTGAATGCTCCCGGGCGCGTTGATGTGGAACAAGGCACCACTTTGCTACAAGCATTGGCGGAAAGCGGCGGTGTAACAAATTTTGCAGCAATCAAACGGATTCAACTGCGCCGCGCAAATGCTGCTGGTACCGAGAATGTCTACACAATTGACTACCACTCGATCAGCCGTGGCGCCCAAATCCAAGCGCCGGTGATTTTGAATGACGGTGATGTTATTCTTGTCCCGCAGCGTCGCCTCTTTGAGTAAGAGTTCCCCGTGTCGAGACCGACCTATTTATCCTTCTATTTGTGTGGGTTGGCGGGATTATGCGTCATCGCCAGCCCGGCCACACCGCAATCCGCTGCTCCGGCACGCGGACAGTCTTATAGCTTTGCCAGCTTGTCTTCGACTTTGGAGGCCAGCGACAACTATAATCTTTCGACAAATTCCGCGGGTAACGCACTCCTGTGGACCAATACCCTTTCGACTGGGTTAGTCAGCGTCACGCCTGTTGATAATTTGGATGCGTCTGTTTCCGGCGACATCCGCGCGGCGGAGTTGCCCACCGATGCCGATGAATTCAGCATCGACAATGGTACGATCAATCTGAACTTCAATCGAATCGTCGATGACAACAGCCTCTATTTCAGGCTGTTCTTCAATGATGCAGATATCGAATTCGTGGACCCACTTCGAACCGTCGATGACCAAGGGAATTTTGACGATACTTTGGGGCAAGGGCGCCGCAGATTGACGAATTTGAACGCCGGGGCGAGCCTAGCAGCCAACGGCCCATTCAGTTTTGATATCGACGGATCTATGCGGTTAAGGGATTATCGCGACATCACCGACAGCTCTCTTGAGGACGGTGAGCGGTATTCCGTGTCATCAAATCTCGGATTCGAAATTTCCCCGGTACTGCGTGCGGTCCTGTATGGCCAATATTCTGAATATGATCAGACGGATATTGTTGGCGGCTCGTCTAAACAGACTACGAGCACGGCACAATTAGGCTTTGATGGGACGATCTCTCAAAGGCTATCGACAGAAGTCCGGTTGGGGTATGGTCAAGCAAAATCTGTACAAGACGGCGTAACCGACAAGGACCAGGACGGCATCTCGGGTCGTCTGAGATTCCTCCTTGATATGCCGAATGGCACTGCCGATGCGCAGTTCAATGCGCGGCAGACCGAAAATGGTCAGCGTAATGACTTGCAATTTTCGCGCTCCATTGCCCTACGAAGCGGGAGTCTGTCCGGCAGCCTCGGTGTCACCAATAGTGATTTGACCGACATCCGACCGATCGCGGGATTGAATTACGTCTATAATCTGCCAACAACACGCGTTTCTGTCGGTTTTCGGCAAACTGCTACTGTCGATGATGATGGCAATGATGTCATCAACGTCAACTTATCTGCGGCTTTGAATCACAGTATAACCCCCCTTTCTTCGGTAGGTGTTTCGATTCTGGCTGCCCGGCGCGAAGAATTGACTGATTTTACCTCTGATGGGGATCTCTCCCGACTGACTGTGTCTGCCCAATATTCTCACTTATTGACAAAAGATTGGCAGCTCACAGGCGGTATAAGCCATCGGCAGCGGCTTGAAGACGACAGTGACGATGCACTCGAAAACTCGCTTTTCCTGACATTGGGTAGAAGTTGGTATTCACTGCGCTAAGTTGACCCAAAAGCGTTCACGCAATATTCAGGTGCTTCAACAATGTTACCGGCATAGTATTGCTGCGTATGAGTATGAATAAGGTTTGAGATGACCCCTAGCGCGCAAAGTGACATGACCTTGCTTAACCTAAAAAATATTCGGATTGAGCAAGGTTTCTTTTGGTTAATGGCCCTAGTGGTCGCGTCAGTCCCGCTGTTTTGGATGGGGATTGAGGCTTTTATTTCCGCTTGGTCCACTGCGGAATATAGTCATGGCCCGCTTATTCCTATTATCTCCCTATACCTGTTCTTACGGGAAATGCGGGCAGAAGGCCCGGCGATAGATCCCTCACCCAACCGTTGGCCTGGGGTTTTTGTGCTCGCGGGTGCGCTAATGTTGGCCGTTCTTGGGAATATGGTGAATATTCCAGACATCGTGTGCTATTCCATGATTGTTTGGACTTTCGGCATCGTTTTGATCTGTTACGGCTGGGATCGCGGGCGCCGTCATTGGGCTCCGGTTCTGCATTTAATTTTCATGCTGCCTCTGCCTCAGTTCATCTACTGGAAATTGTCGATTTTCCTGCAACTTGTTTCGACCGATATTGGTGTTTGGTTGACTCAGCTGGTCCGGATTCCTGTCTTCCAAGATGGCAATATTATCGATCTCGGCATCTACAAACTGCAAGTGGCCGAGGCCTGCTCGGGTCTGCGCTATCTCTTCCCAATCCTTTCATTTTCCTATCTATTTTCAATTCTGTACAAAGGGCCAATGCTGCATAAAGCAATTCTTTTGCTGTCTGCTGCCCCGATTACAGTATTGATGAACTCATTCCGCATCGCGATGATTGCAGTTTTGGTGAATTTCTATGGCATCGAAGCCGCCGATGGTTTTTTGCACTATTTCGAAGGCTGGGTAATCTTCCTTTCCTGCGTCGGCATATTGTTCTTGATGAGCATTGCCCTGCAACGCATGACACGCGATCCGCTGCCGCTGAGCGAAGCCATTGATTTCGATACTGACGGCATGGGTCGCGAACTAACCCGTGTATTCGAAATCAAGCGCACGCCCGCTTTGATAGCTGGTCTGGGGCTCGCGATTGCAATTAGCAGCAGCTATTTTTCCATCCCAAAGAAAGAACTGATCTTCCCCGAGCGGACGACTTTCTTACTTTTCCCTCGGGAATTGGGCGATTATTCTGGCACATTCTTTGCGCTGTCGCCGGAAATTGAGGACACTTTGGGCGCTGATGACTATGTCTCGGGCGTGTATTCTAGTCAGGCCGGTGATAGCGTCGATTTATTCGTCGCCTATTATGAAAACCAAGCGGATGGTACGGGTATCCATTCTCCTGAGGTTTGTCTGCCCAATAGCGGCTGGGAAGTGTTCTCTTTGGAACCTCATGAAATTGATATGTCTGACCGGGGCTATGGCGTGTTCAATGTTAACCGGGCGGTCATTCAGAAGGGTTTCCAAAAACAACTGGTTTACTACTGGTTTGAGCAACGTGGCGCCCGATTCACCGGTGATATTGGGACTAAACTATCCGTTTTGCAGGGTAGCCTAATTACCGGTCGGATGGATGGCGCCCTTATTCGATTTGTGACGCCCTTCACCGAAGCCACAGAAGCAGAAGCCGAAAAGCGGATTCAAGACTTTATGAAACTCGCTCTAGGACGTATGCCGGAATTTGTACCATTCTAAGCTCTCCCCTTCTCGGCCCCTCGGCTAAAGGATAGGGTGCCGCAATGAGCCATGATGTGAAAACGAAAACTCAATCAAGTGCCGCGAAATCCTTGCGGCGCTATGCTGTAAACTCTCCGGGGCAGAGCGTTCTGCTTTGGCTAATGGTGCTGTGCATAGGCATTGAAACGGCGCTGACTGCGGCGGATCTAGGATTATGGGGAACCAGCTATTGGCGGGGTCTGGCATATGACTATGCCGCCTATCATGCGACGCTCTTGCATGGCTTGCCCGGGAATTATCCTGGCCAAGCGCTTTTGATGCATCTGAGCTACTCATTTTTGCATGGCGGCATGCTGCATATGGGGTTGAATATGATCGCCCTGGCAAGTTTTGGCGCTGCAATCGTCGCGCGGGTCGGGCCAAAACGCTTTTTGTTGGCTTATTTCCTCACGGCAATTGTGGGCGGGCTGTTTTTTGGAATTCTATCCAAGGGGCCCAGCCCGATGGTTGGCGCCTCTGGGGCTTTATTCGGCCTAGTCGGTGTTTGGATCTGTTGGGACTACTTAGATCGGCGTCATTATGGCGAAGGTTTAGGCTCGATCTATCGCGCTGTTGCCTATCTGGCTTTCTACAATGTGGCCTTCTGGTTTCTGCTATCCGGCCATCTGGCCTGGGAAACCCATTTGGGCGGCTTTGTAGCCGGGTGGCTATTGGCACTTTATTGGGGACGGCCTGTTTATCGCCGCCGAAACCTCACACGCAGTGACCCGTGAAAACCCGTAAGATCAAACAGGTTTTAGCGCCGCTAAAATCCATTTGGTCGGGTAAGGACAATCCCGACCCACCCGAACCCGCCCGCCCTATGATCGCCATTGGCGATATTCATGGGCGCTTGGATTTGCTGGACCGACTTTTGGATCAGATCGCAGATTTCACCGCCGCCGAAAACTTGACTGATTTCGACCTGGTTTGCCTAGGCGATATGATTGATCGCGGCCCCAGCTCGGCGGGGGTGATAGAGCGGCTCAGTGCTCTCGAAACCCAAACCGCCTTTCAGTTTATCTGCCTCAAGGGCAATCACGAAGCAATGGCGCTAGATGCCTGCGCCGCCGGGGGCAGTCTTTTGCGCCATTGGATGCGGTGCGGCGGCGAAGCGATGCTTAATAGTTTCTGCCTCAGCCCGGAAGATGTCGATAAATCTCCATATTTATACCCCTTTTCAGAGCAGACCCCCGAGAATTTGCGCCTGTTATATCAAGCGCTGGATTGGATCGCCGAACGCCCAAGCCATTGGAAAAGCGGGTCTCTAGTCGCGGTTCATGCGGGATTGAACCCTGCCCGCCCCTGGGACCAGCAAAATGAACATGAATTCCTTTGGGGACACAAAAATTTTCGGCGTAGCGCATGGATCGACCCATATTGGGTGGTTTACGGCCATATTGTCACCCAATCCCCGGCGATCAAAAACCGCACAATCGGAATTGATACCGGTGCATATGCCAGCGATATTTTGACCAGCGCGGTGATCATACCACAAGAAGATCCGATCTTTTTATCAACTTAAAGAATAGCTTAGACCGCTATCAAGCTGATCCGTTTTCAGTCAAATCTATATGTCAATTTTATAATCCTTAGTGACAATACCCGGTTTTTCATGTCTTGGTTAATACGCTAAATCTTTGCTATTAAAGGGAGCCATCCTCGTGACCCAATGGCCCAATATCGCTCAGAGCATGCGGACAGTTTTCGCTCTCGCTCTGGTTTGTTCCGCGACTGCTCATCCAATTCTGGCACAGACCGCTCCGCCGCCGGCTGTGGTCACGGCCCCTGCGGAAATGACCCCTTTGACCGATAGCATTACTTTTACCGGTCGCATGGTTGCTGTGCGCAAAGTCGCCATCAGAGCACGGGTCACCGGATTTCTAGAGAAAATCGAATTCCAAGATGGTGATTTGGTCGAAGAGGGAGAGGTTCTTTTTGAGATTGAGCCCGACAATTACCAAGCGGCGCTTGACCAAATCGACGGTCAAATTCGGGCCGCCGAGGCGCAGCGGGAGCTGGCCGAGCTCAATCGCGACCGCCAGGCCGAATTGGTTCGCCGCGAAGCCACGCCCCAAAGCCAGCTGGACCAAGCAATTGCAGAAGTGGGCGTCACCGAAGGAGAGCTTCTGACACTTGCCGCAGAGAAACGCAAAGCCGAGCTAAATCTGTCATACACGCAGATCCAAGCGCCATTTGCCGGGCTGGTCGGGACCTCTGTCTATGACGAAGGCGCCTATCTGGGATCGAATGCCGATGCATTGGTCAAGGTGACCCAGATGGATCCGATCTATGCGGAGTTTGCTGTGCCAAGTGCGATTTTCTTAGATTTCCAACAACAGATCCGCGATGGCAAAGCGTCCCGCGCGGCGACCGTATCGCTGCAACGCTCCAATGGCAGCATGTATGACGAAACTGGCCGGGTCACTTTCGTGGATACCGAAGTGGCCGAGGGCACCGATACGATCATGGTGCGCGCGACCTTTTCCAATTCCGAAAGCTATTTGAAAGACGGCGAATTGGTGCGCGTCATCCTAGCCGAGAGCGAAGCGCAAGAAGTCCTCGCCATCCCCGCCCAAGCAATCGGGCGCGATATGGCGGGCAGTTTTGTGATGGTGGTCGGCGATGACAGCGTCACCGAGTTGCGCCGCGTCAGCACCGGCGTGCTGTTTAACGGTATGATGGAAATTCGCGGCGGGCTGGAAGCTGGCGAGCATGTGATCACCCAAGGCATGAACAAGGTCCGTCCAGGCGCGACGGTCGACGCGGCTCCGGCCTCTGCCACCGCACCGACTGGCAAAATCGGTGCCTCAGAAGTGAGCGAGTAAGCCCATGTTTTCGGAAATTTTCATTACCCGCCCGCGGCTTGCGGCGGTCATCTCGATTGTGATGACCCTGGCCGGGCTGATCAGCTTGACCCGTATGCCGGTCGAACAATTCCCCGATATCGTGCCCCCAGTTGTGACCGTTACGGCGAATTATCCTGGCGCTAGTGCCGAGGTGGTTGAGGCCACCGTCGCCCAAGCGATCGAAAACCAGGTCAATGGCGTCGATAACATGCTCTATATGAAATCGACCAGCGGCTCTGATGGGTCTTACAAACTCTCAGTGACTTTCGCAGTAGGGACCGACCCGGATCTGAACACTGTGAACACGCAAAACCGGGTCTCGCTGGCGGAAAGCAGCCTGCCCGAAGAGGTCACCCGCACGGGGGTGAGCGTGAAAAAGGCCAGCTCATCTATGTTGCAGGTGATCTCGGTCTTCTCGCCGGAGGGGACCTATGATGATTTGTTCCTCTCAAACTATACCACCGTCAATATTCTGGATGCGGTGAAACGTGTCCCCGGCGTGGGCGATGCGACTTTGTTCGGCACGCGGGATTATTCCATGCGGATCGAGCTGGATGTTGACCGCCTAACCCAGCTGGGCCTGACCCCGAATGACATCACCAATGCCCTGCGCGCGCAAAACGTCCAGGCTGCGGTGGGGCGGATCGGGGCGCAACCCATGACCGAAGATCCACTATTTCAGCTGAATTTGCAGACCCAAGGCCGTTTGATCGAGGTGAGCGAATTTGAAAATGTGGTGATCCGGGCCGAGGCAGATGGCTCTTTCCTGCGTCTCAAAGACGTGGCGCATGTTACCCTTGGTGCGGCAAATTACGATACTTTCGCGCGTTTCAACGGTCGCCCCACATCGATGATCGGCATTTATCAGGCACCAGGCGCGAATGCCTTGGAAACGGCCGAGGGCGTAAAAGCGGTGCTAGAGCGGGTCGCTCAGGATTTCCCTGATGATCTGGCTTATGAGCTGACCTTTGATAACACCCAATTCATCGTCGATAGTATCAATGAGGTGGTGAGCACCTTGATCGAAGCCTTTGTGCTGGTGATCATCGTTGTCTTCATTTTCTTGGGCAATTTGCGGGCGACGATCATTCCATTGGTGGCGGTGCCGGTGTCTTTGATTGCCACATTTGCGATCATGCTGGCCATGGGGTTCACCATCAATACCGTATCGCTTTTAGCCTTAGTGCTGGCGATCGGGATTGTTGTGGATGACGCCATCCTGGTGGTGGAAAATGTCGAACATAATATGGATCTGCATCCAGATAAAAGCGTCGCGGAATGCACCAAAATGGCCATGGCGGAAATCACCGGGCCAGTGATTGCGACGACCCTGGTGCTGCTGTCGGTTTTTGTCCCGGTGGCCTTTATCCCCGGCATTAGCGGTATGTTGTTCCAGCAATTCGCCGTCGCGGTGGCTGTGTCCATGACCCTGTCTTCGATCAACGCGCTAACGCTGTCCCCTGCCCTAAGCGCTATTTTGCTCAAACGCCGCAAAGGTCCGCGCAAAGGCGTGATGGTTTGGCTGTCGGATCGCATTGATAATATGCGCGATGGCTATGCGGTGGTTGCGGGCTTTATCGCGCGGCATGCCTTTTTGGGGCTGATGTTCTTGGGCCTGGCTTTTGTATCACTTTACGGCGTGGGCAAGGCCGTTCCGACGGGTTTTGTCCCTTCTGAGGATCAGGGCGCCTTCTTCACCGAAGTGCGTTTGCCGCAAGGGGCCTCGCTCAACCGCACCGACGAAGCCATCGCCCAAGTCGAAGAAATCATCGCAGGCCTGCCCGGTGTGGAAAATGTGGTGGCAGTGGGGGGCTTTAGCTTCATCGATGGTACGGCGACCTCGTCGAGCGGCTTTTTGATCGGCACAATGGCGCCATTTTCAGAGCGGACCTCGCCGGAAACCAGCGTTTTCGCGGCAATCCAAAATGCGATGGTGCAATCCTTCTCGATCCGCGAGGCGCAGGTCTTCTCTTTCAACTTGCCTCCAATTGCAGGTCTAGGGACGGGTTCGGGCTTTGAATATATGCTGTTGGATCAACAGGGTCGCTCGCCCACGGATCTGTCGGCGGTGGCCCAGGGCATGACGGTAGCGGCCTCACAAGACCCGCGGCTTGGCCCAACTTACACGACCTTTGCGGCCAATACGCCTCAGGTCTATCTGACCGTGGATCGTGAGCGACTGCAAACCTTAGGCGTGTCTGTGTCGGATCTCTTTTCCACGCTGCAAGGCACGCTTGGATCGGTCTATGTGAATGATTTCACGCTATTTGGGCGATCATGGCAGGTCAGCATGCAAGCGCAAGAGGCCGACCGGACCTCTGTCGATGATATCCGCCGTTTGCATGTGCGCAATAACGCGGGGGAAATGGTGCCCGTCGCTGCTGTGGCCACTGCGGAATATGTGACCGGCCCTGCCTCGTTGGTGCGCTATAACAATTTCCGGGCCCTGACCATGAATGGCGATGCTGCGGCCGGGGTATCCTCGGGAGCCGCGCTTGCAGCAATGGAAGAGCTGTCGGCCGCGAACCTTCCCTCAGGGTATAGCTATGCCTGGACCGGCACAGCACTGCAGGAACTAGAGGCGGCGGGTCAAACCACTGCGATTTTGGTGCTGGCTTTGCTTTTTGCCTATCTCTTCCTGGTTGGGCTTTATGAAAGCTGGATGATCCCGGTGCCCGTGCTGCTATCGGTCAGCGTCGGCGCGGCGGGGTCGCTTTTGGCCCTACTGGTCGCGGGTCTACCGCTGGATGTCTATGCGCAGATCGGTCTGGTGGTCCTGATTGCTTTGGCGGCGAAAAACGGCATCTTGATCGTGGAATTCGCCAAAGAACGTCGCGAAAGCGGGATGAGCATCTATGAGGCTGCGGTCGATGGGGGTCGCACCCGGTTCCGTGCCGTGGCGATGACCAGCTTTTCCTTCATCGCCGGCCTTTTGCCATTGGTCACTGCGGAAGGCGCTTCGATGCTCAGCCGTCGCGGCGTCGGCACAGGGGTTTTCGGCGGGATGCTTGCGGCGGCTCTGGTTGGGATTTTCATCATCCCATCGCTTTACGTGATTTTCCAGACGGCCCGGGAATGGATCAAAAAGCGGCTGGGCCAGGATCCAACCCCACCGCAAAGCCCCGACGCGACCGCCTAAAGTGATCCGCGCAAAACCACAAAGGCCGCCCCATTACCGGGCGGCCTTTTTCTTTTCGCAGTCTTTTGATGCCCGGCTATGGCTCTGGGCTTAGCCATGGTCGCGGGCCAAACAGGCGGCTTCGGCACGATCTAGGCGGGCCAGGATCGCTTCGACTGGTTCACCGCTTGCCCGCGCCCGCTGCCAAATCTTGCGACAAGAGGCAGGCGACCAAGGCAAAGCAGCCTGGGCCATCCATTGCCGCAAAGGCTGAGGAAGCGCATCATAGGCGCGCATAGGATTTTCGCCCCGCCGACGCATTTTCTGGCGATGCGTTCCGAGATTAGCTTTGCGCATCAGCAGGTTCCTGCATCATCCACAGGATCGATCACCAGCAATAAGCGCGGCTCTTCGACCGAGGCCTGGGGCGAGCGATGCAAGATCGCGGCAAGTTCCGGCCCTGGCCAAAGCGCACCGCGAAACACGCCCACCGCCCCGCGTGGCATATGATGGATCGATTGCGGTTCGCCATCCGGACCGATGGGGCCATATTCCGTGCCCGCACCGCGCAAGGTGCAAAGCATCCGGCCAAGCACCGCATCCAAATGCCATTTGGGACAGCTCCGCCGCTCAATCACATCCAAGCGTACCCCCAACAAGGGCGAGGAAAAAACCTGCATAGCATGGGTTGCGATCTCTTCGATTTCGCAAGCCAGTTGCTCGCTACAGGCGCCCGTGCCCGCAATATGACAGGCATCGCGCACCGCATCTGCAATATGGGCCGGGTATAGACATTGCCGCAAGCGGGGCAGCCTTTCAGCGGGCAATGCATCCAAACTTTGCACCAGATCTTCAGGCAAACTGCGCTGCCAAAGCGCCAGAGACACGCCTTGCATTCCCAAGCTTTGCAATACTTTAGCATCAGTGCTGCTATTCATTCCCGTGGCAATGGGCGGCACAAAGGTCGTCATGCCGCCGCCCCGGCAACGCGCCATTCTGGGAATGGATCGGCAAAGCCGCGCCAAGCCTCGGGCTGAAACTCATCACTATCCACCAAAGCCGCATTGAGCCGGGCGCATATGGCTTCGCGGTCAAAATCCGAGCCGATAAAGACGATCTCTTGGCGGCGATCCCCCCAAGGCTCTACCCAATTGCGCGCGATTTCGGCTTGCGCTTGGGGATGGGTCGGCAAGCGGTCTTCTGGAACACTGGCCCACCAACGCCCCAAAGGCGTCACCGAAGACAAGGCCCCGGCCAAAGAAAACTCCACCGCCCAATCTGGCCGTGTGGCAATCCAGAAATGGCCTTTGGCACGGATAATCCCCGGCAAATCACCATTCAGCACCTCTAGAATACGTTCGGGATGGAAAGGCGAACGGGCATGATAGGCAAAGGAGTCGATGCCATATTCTTCGTCTTCTGGCGTGTGATTGGCAAAACCGTAAAGCTCTTTGGCCCACATGGGATGTTCATGGGCCGTGTCAAAGTCAAACAAGCCCGTATCGAGGATCTCGCTCGGGGCAACCTGGGAATGATTGGTTTCGATGATCTTCGCATAGCCATTCAAAGCGCGAATGATTTTACGCGCCGCATCACTGCGCGTCGGGCCTGCATCGGCGGTTTTGTTCAAAATGACCACATCGGCGAATTCGATCTGCTCGGTCAGCAGGCTCACCAGGCTGCGATCATCGCCCTCCCCTGCGGTTTCGCCGCGATCGCCCAGAAAATCATGGCTCGAGTAATCGGCTAGCAAATTCACCGCATCAACGACCGTCACCATCGTATCCAGCCGCGCCACATCCGACAGGCTCGCCCCCTGCTCATCCCGGAAATCGAAGGTTGCCGCCACGGGCAGCGGTTCTGAAATGCCTGTGGACTCGATCAGCAAATAGTCAAACCGCCCTTCAGCCGCCAAGCGCCGCACTTCCTTCAGAAGGTCATCGCGCAAGGTACAACAAATGCAGCCATTCGACATTTCGACCAGCTTTTCCTCAGAACGAGATAGCTCCGCGCCTTCCCTAACCAGATCCGCGTCAATATTGACCTCGGACATGTCATTGACGATCATCGCAACCCGGCGACCTTCTCGATTATTTAGAACACGATTGAGCAAGGTGGTTTTACCAGCGCCCAAAAAGCCCGACAAAACGGTCACAGGAAGGCGAGTATCAGTCATGGGGTCTCCGTCATGATGAATTTGCAGGGCTGGCCGACATTGGGCGCGCCCGAAGCTGTTCCAAATCACTTTTCAATCGTTTCAGCGGTACATCCCGCGCGATAATGACCACCCGCGACACCCGGCTTTCATGCGGCCATTCTTTGATAGCGACCGGGTCTTCGAACACGCCTTGCACCCCGTGGAAGACGAAAGGCATTTTGAGGTCTTCAAGGAAAATCAGCCCCTTGATCCGCAGGATATTGTCCCGACGCAGGCTTTTCATCATGCGCAGCCAATTGTCCAAAGTCGCGTCGGCCAACGGATGGTCGATGGTGATCGATGCGGTTTGAATACGGCTATCATGGCGCTGTGGCGCAAAAGCTTGGGCGGCGGGCGGCGCGCTTGCAAATCCCGACAGATTGCTGAGTGGGTCGGCGGCCTTACCAGGCACCGCCATCCAATCCAGTGCCTCGTCAGCGCTTACGCCCTGGCGTAAACTGCTCAGCCCCCAAAGAGCCCCCGTCAGCCCTGCACCACGCACCGAATGGCGGATCTGCACCCCAGAATTCAGCCCGCGTAGCCGAGACTCCAGGTCGATCAGATATTCTGGAGCAACCAGGTCAGGCTTACTGATCACAATCAGATCCGCCATAGCCGCCTGCTGCACCGCCTCGAATTGGGCATCCAGGGTTTTGCCGCCATTAAGCGCATCCACCACGGTCACCACCCCATCAAGGCGGGTCATCCGTGACAGGAAGCGGTCTTCAGCAAAAGTCTGCAAAATCGGTCCGGGATCGGCCAGGCCGGTTGTTTCGATCACAAGCCGGTCAAAATCCAGCTCTTCCGCATTTCGGCGCATCAGCAGAGTCGAGATGGTCTGCGATAGCTCTCCGCGCACCGAGCAGCACAGGCAGCCCGAGCTCATCAAGATCGTTTCTTCGCTGCTTTCTTCGATCAGATCATGATCAAGCCCCGCCTCCCCGAACTCATTGACAATTACAGCGATTTTCCCTGCGGATGCGTCATTGAGCAGGGTATTTAGCAAAGTGGTTTTGCCCGCGCCGAGAAAGCCGGTCAGAAGGGTTACGGGAATGCGTGGGTCTATCATCAAGTCTCTCCGGGAAGCCTGCTTAGGGTCCATGGATTGCGACTTGTTATATTATAACAAAAATCTCCGCAATCCCTTTGAGCGCCCAAGGGAAGGGAGATCCCTCAGAGGGTCAAGAGCCGACAAGCGGTGGCTTTAGGGGCGCGGCTCGTCTCGCGCAGGAGATCACCCACCTGACATCGGAGGCCCTATAAGGAATGTTGCTGGAGAATTGGGTATGGCGCAGTCGCTATCGTCCGACATGAAGGTTGAGTTTTGGCAGAAAATTTAATATAATAAAATTAATAACTTAACATAAATCACGACATTGAGAGGTATGACTTCCGACACGTATTTTGCGTCTTTCGACACTCCCAGTGCGTCCTGATTTTTATCCCCGGAGACACGTTATTGAAAAGCAGATACACAAAATTGGGCACGAAATAAAAAAAGCCGCCCCGAAGGGCGGCTTTAATGTCAGCAATAATGACCTATTTTGAGATTGATTAACTCAGCAGGTGCCGTTCTTCGTCATACCGCTGCATCGCTTTCTCAGTATCGATGATGGACCAGTGCTCGGCGATAAATGGATTAAATTCATCGTCTACGTACATTCGTACTTTGTAAGCGTTGGCGAAGTGACCCATGTCGAGCATCTGTACGCCGTCCAATCGACAGTTCACGATGGCCATAATACCGATCTCCACCGCGACACCAAAACGACGAGCTTATGCGTGGATCAAGATCTTCAGAAACTCATCGCAGTCGAAAATCTCATAATCCGGGACGTCAGCATTTTTTGCAATTGTCTGAAGCGTTTCCTTCAGCAGAACCCCACTGTCTTCGAAATCGATCGGACCAATTTCCTGCGGGAATACGCGACGCAACAGTGGAGAGTCCGAATTGATGAGGCACTTCGCTTCGGGTGTTGCGGTCATTTTCAAACAGACCAGCCATTCTTTATGCTGCATCAAATTCCGAAAGATTTTAAGGAAAACTTCCATGCTTTCCTTCGTTTTGTACCTACCGCTATCCTGCACTTCGTCGAGGTGGACTGCGGCCACTCCAGCCTCCTTCAACATCGAAATAGCCAAGCTTGTAAGGTAACCCTCGTCCCTTCGTGACTTCACCTCGTAGCCAAGCGCTTTCAGGATTTCCTTCATAGTTTCACTGACAGTCGATCGACCCGGAACTGTCTGACGTCAGCGCCCTTGGGACAGTTTAGGCTTGTTGCGTAACGGAGGGTTT
>JBMYSZ010000025.1:0-51990 GCA_049603835.1 Mangrovicoccus sp. | reverse complement strand
CCTGGCGCGCGGTATCACCTGCCAGGCGTCTTTGGCCCGCCTCCAGGAATTCCTTCGACCAACTATAATACAGGCTTTGTGCAATACCCTCGCGGCGGCAAAGTTCAGCAATGCTGTCTTCGCCACGCAGGCCCTCAAGGACAATCCTGATCTTGCCCTCCGACGAATGCTTCTTTCTGGTCTTGCGTCGGATGTCTTTCACCATCCGATCCGTCTTGCTCTTCTGTGTCACGGCTTCCCGTCTCATCTTCGATCCTCGAAGTCTACGATGAGCCGGAAACCCTCCGTTACGCAACAAGCCTAAACTGTCCCAAGGGCGCTGACGTCAGACATATTCTCTAGGTACAGACTTTATTCTTTAGGTACAAACTTTATTCCCACTCCACAACGTGAAGCAGGCAACCCCCGCCCCTATTCCACAGTCACAGATTTGGCCAAATTGCGGGGTTGATCTACATCTGTGCCTTTGTGAATTGCCGTGTGATAGGCGATCAGCTGCGCGGGTATGGCATATAGGATCGGCGCCCAGACCGGGTCCACATCGGGCATTTCGATAGTTTCCCACAGCCCCTCGCCAGCCTCTGCCGCACCAGACGCATCGGTGACCAGCAGCACGCGCCCATGGCGAGCCATGACCTCTTGCATATTGGATACGGTTTTCTCAAACAATGGATCGCGCGGAGCCAGCACGATCACCGGAACCTGCCGATCGATCAGCGCGATGGGGCCATGTTTGAGCTCGCCACTGGCATAGCCCTCTGCATGGATATAGCTGATTTCCTTGAGTTTTAGAGCCCCTTCCATCGCCAGCGGGAAAAGCGCACCGCGGCCAAGGAACAGCACATCTTGCGCCTCGGCCAAGCTGCCGCAGATCTCGGCCACCGCTGGCCCAAGCCCCAAAGCGGTATTCATCAGGCGCGGCACTTGGCCAAGCGCATCGGTCAGGCGCAGCAGCTCTTTCGCCTCTATCGTACCGCGTTGCTCCGCCGCTTGCAGCGCCAGGCAAGCCAGCACAGTCAGCTGACAGGTAAAGGCCTTGGTCGACGCAACCCCGATTTCAGTCCCAGCCAAAGTCGGCAAGGCAGGTGCGCTTTCGCGGGCGATAGAGCTTTCGGGTACATTCACCACGGATCCCACCGGCACACCTTGGCTGACCACATAACGCAGCGCTGCCAAAGTATCGGCGGTTTCACCGGATTGGCTGACCACGATGGCCATGGAATTGGCCGGCATGGGCGGTTCCCGATAGCGAAATTCCGAGGCGATATCCACCTCAACCGGCAGACGCGCTAGGCTTTCGAACCAGTATTTCGCCACCATACAAGCGTAATAAGCCGTGCCGCAGGCAATCAGGGTCAGGCGCTCAAGCTTGGTGAAATCGATGGCCTCAGCCCCTTCGGGAAAGGAGATCTTGCCCGCCTCGTTCACATAAGCGGCCAGGCTGTCGCGCATAACGCCAGGCTGTTCGGCGATTTCCTTGGCCATGAAATGTTTATAGCCGCCACGATCCACCTGCACCTGATCCAAAGACACGGTCTGCACCGGACGATTGGCGAGCTGCTGATTTGCATCCCAGATCTCGGCGCCGGCACGGGTGATTACCGCAATATCGCCCTCATCCAGATAGCAGATCCGGTCGGTCAGCGGGCCAAGCGCAATCGCGTCGGATCCGATATACATCTCGCCCTGACCATAACCGACGGCCAAAGGCGAGCCAGAGCGCGCGGCGATCATCAGATCCTCTTCTCCCTCAAAGAGAAAGGCCAAGGCAAAAGCCCCGCGCAGCATAGACAAAGTCGCGCGCACTGCTTCCAAAGGGGACATCCCCTGATCCATATGCCTATGGGTCAACAGCGCCACGATCTCGGTATCTGTTTGGGATTTCGGGTGATAGCCATCAGCCGCCAAGGCACTGCGCAAATGGCGGAAATTTTCGATGATCCCGTTATGCACCACCGCCACCGGACCCGAGCGATGCGGATGGGCATTCGCAACCGTCGCCTGTCCATGGGTCGCCCACCGCGTATGGCCAATCCCGGCTTTGCCCGAGAGCGGATTATGCACCAGCAAATCCGAAAGATTGACCAGCTTGCCCAATTCGCGCCGCGTATCCAACCGCCCGCCCGCGCCAATCGTCGCCAATCCGGCACTATCATAACCGCGATATTCCAGCCGTTTGAGCCCCTCTACAAGGATCGGAGCCACTTCGTGATCACCCAAAACGCCAACAATACCGCACATCAGATTATTCCTTGTCCTTAGACTGGCTCCGCCGCTCTTTCGTGGCGCGCAGCTTATCCATTAATTTGGTCGCAAATCCGGGTTTCATAAATTGCCGCGCGCGGCCAATGGCCAAAGCATCCGGCGCCACATCCATAGTGATCACCGAACCGCTCGCGGTCATGGCTTTGTCACCAATGGTCACCGGCGCTACGAGCATGGTATTGGAGCCGATAAAGGCCTCGCGCCCGATCACAGTGCGATGCTTCATCACCCCATCATAATTACAGGTAATCGTGCCCGCGCCGATATTGGTCGCTTCGCCAATTTCCGCATCGCCCACATAGGATAGATGGGAAATCTTCACCCCCTCGGCCAGCTGCGCATTCTTCAGCTCGACGAAATTACCGATTTTCACATCCTCGGCCAACTCCGCCCCGCCCCGGATCCGCGCAAAGGGCCCAACAGCGGCGCCGCGCGAAATATGGCAGTCGGTCAAATGGCAAAAGGCCAGGATCTTTGCGCCGGTCTCCACCGTTACGCCGGGGCCAAAAAACACATTAGGTTCAATATGCGCGTCCCGGCCAATATAGGTATCACGGCTGAAATACACCGTGTCCGGATCGATTATGGTCACGCCATTATCCAGGGCTTCCGCCCGTTTGCGCGCCTGAAACGCCGCCTCGGCCCGAGCAAGATCTGCGCGTGTATTCACGCCCATAGTCTCCGCCTCGGGGCAGGTCACCACCCGCGCGGTCTGGCCTTTAGTCCGGCCCAAAGCCACGATATCCGTAAGGTAATATTCCCCAGCGGCATTATCATTGCCCACCTCAGACACCAGGGTCATCAGATTGGCCGCATCGGCCATAACCACCCCGGAATTACACAGGCGCACGTCGCGCTCGGCCTCTGAGGCGTCTTTGAATTCCACAATCCGCTGCAAATCGCCATTTTCGACAATCAAACGACCATAACGGCCGGGATCTTCGGCCTCAAACCCCAATATCACGATATCCGCGCCATCCGCGCGGGCCTGAACCATGGCTTGCATCGTCTCAGCAGAGATAAAGGGCGTATCGCCATAAAGCACAACCGCATCGCCATCAAACCCGTCCAAGCCTGGCGCGGCCTGCAAAACCGCATGGGCCGTGCCGAGCTGTTCTTCTTGCAACAGGATTTGTGCCTCTGGCGCCTCGTCAAGGGCGGCTTTGCGCACCGCCTCGGCTCCGTGACCTGCGACTATGACCAGTTTTTCAGGCTCTAAAACCGCCCCACTATCCACCACATGAGACAACAATGGGGAACCTGCCACATTATGCAAAACCTTGGGCAGATCCGATTTCATCCGACTGCCCTGCCCTGCGGCGAGAATAATGAGTGCTGTGCCCATGGTTTTTGCCTTTGCTTCTCTGCTGTGCCGTTCTATCGAAGGCGCTGTGCGGCGCAAGTCCGGTATCGGTCACGTCTGATGTCGGTATATGTCAAAAGCGAATTTTTGCCGAAGGGTATGCGTATGGCGACTATTGTCTTTGATCTTGATGGAACTCTCGCAGATACCAGCGGAGATTTATTAGCCGCCGCAAATACTCTATTCCGCGACTGGGGCTATGGCGATGACGTGATGCGCCATGACAGCCCCGAAGATCGCAGCACCGCTGTCAAAGGCGCGCGGGCAATGATGCGGGCGGGATTGGCCCGGCTGAATGAACCGGTGGATGAGGCGCGCATCGATGCTAATTTTGATCGGTTTATCGAAATTTATAGCGCCGCGATTGATGTATATACGCGGCTTTACCCAGGTGCTCAGGCCGCTTTGGAAGCGCTGCTAGAAGCGGGATATCGCACGGCGATTTGCACCAACAAACCGGAAACCCAAGCGGAAATGCTGATGCAATCTTTGGGCGTGCGGGATTTGTTCGGCTCTTTGATTGGGGCCGATACCCTGCCCGTGCGCAAACCCGATCCCGCGCCGCTTTACGCCTCGATCGAGCAGGCCGGCGGTGCGCGGGGCAAAGCCGTGCTGATCGGCGATACGATCACCGACCGCAAAACCGCTGAGGCGGCGGGCCTGCCCTGTTTCCTGGTCACTTTCGGTCCGGATGGCCATAATGTGGCGGATCTGAACCCCGAAGCTTTACTCCATAATTACTCAGATTTGCTGCAATTGGTCCGGCAGTTTTTCCCATCTACACCTAACGTCTAAGAGAGCAGCCCCCCAGGGCTTCTTGCGCTTTGGCCCGCACCGGCCTAGCGTGCACTTCCATGACCGCACCTCTCATAGACCCATTCGCCCGGCCGATTTCCTATTTGCGCGTTTCCGTCACGGATCGCTGCGATTTCCGCTGCGTCTATTGCATGTCGGAAAATATGACCTTTCTGCCGAAGAAAGACCTGCTGACCCTCGAAGAGTTGGATCGCATGTGTTCAAGCTTCGTGCGGCTGGGGGTGCGTAAACTGCGGATCACCGGCGGCGAACCTTTGGTGCGGCGCGGGATCATGACCTTTTTCAATGCCATGACCCGGCATCTCGACAGCGGCGCTTTGGATGAGCTGACGCTGACCACCAACGGGTCTCAGCTGGGCAAATTCGCAAAGCCCTTGGTCGATGCCGGAGTGCGGCGGGTAAATATCTCACTCGACACGCTGGATGAGGGCAAATTCGCTGATATCACCCGCTGGGGTCGCCTGCCCCAGGTGCTCAGCGGCATTGATGCGGCGCAAGCGGCGGGTCTGTGGATCAAAATCAATGCGGTGGCGCTGAAGGGCTTTAACGAAGACGAACTCTTTAAAATGGTCGAATGGTGCGCCGAGCGGGATATGGATCTGACCTGGATCGAAGTCATGCCCATGGGCGATCTGGGCAATGAGGACCGACTTGATCAATATTGGTCGCTGAAAGACCTGCGCAGCCGTCTGGCCGAGCAATATACAGTGACGGATCTGGCGGAGCGCTCTGGCGGCCCGGCGCGCTATGTACGGCTGGAAGAGACCGGCCAGAAAATCGGCTTTATCACGCCCATGACCCATAATTTCTGCGAAAGCTGCAACCGGGTGCGCCTGACTTGCACGGGCGAGCTTTTCATGTGCTTGGGTCAAGAAGACATGGTCGACCTACGCAAACCGCTGCGCGCCGCGCCTGATGATGACAGCGTGCTTGAAACTGCGATCCGCGAGGCGATTACCCATAAGCCCAAAGGCCATGATTTCGACTATTCCCGCCAATCCGTGGCTGGGCAAATGTCACGCCATATGAGCCATACGGGCGGGTAGACCGCGCAGTTAGCTGCATTCTATTTCCAGGCTTTTGGCTTGTGGCCAATTACGGCATTTACCTTGGTTAAGATTTCGATCTACCAAGATAGGTAGTCATTTTTCAAAGGAGCACTGGATGGGCAATTTCGCACAAAAATTTTCGTTAGGCGCGCTTGTAACAGTTGCCGTTTTGGCAAGCTGTTCGGCGACATCACATAATATCAGCCGACAAATCCCATATACCGATGATTTCATTCTCATTAGAAAACGTTGGGAACCCGATTACGTAAAACCAAAGTTTTTACATTTTATTGGCGCCAAAGCCATTGATGTCGATGGCATGTTGGAAGTCTGCGGCTTATGGGTAACCATAGGCCCTGCAAATGCAGAAACCTATCACGTGCTCAAAGATATGGCTGTTACTGTCCAAGGTCAGCCCGTGATTCAAGGGCTGCAATTCTTCAAAAAGCAGCCCAGTAACTCTTCCCCCAAAAATGCCGTTGCAAATTGTGCTCCGACCGGGCGCGCGACGCCGAAGGGCGATCTCACAGTGGGGTTTGCTGATGCCAAGGGTAGGCCTTACCGGGGCGGCTAGTAAGGGTGCAGGGGCGCGGAGCTCTCACCCCTTAGCTCGCGACAAATATGTAAGAGCGTTTCGCGAAAGTTCGGATCACCTATTGCTGCCTGAAGTCAAAAATTTCAACGCGATAGGTGATTTATGATGTCCCAAGTATAACGCGAAACGTTTTAGGCAGCGGGCAAACGCTGCTCTACGATTTCCGCAAACCAGGAACAGCCCGCCGGGATCGCTTCGTCATTGAAGTTATATTCCGGGTGATGCACTGGCGCCGTATCGCCATTGCCCACCAAGATATAAGCGCCAGGCCGTTCTTCGAGCATATAGGCGAAATCCTCGCCCCCCATGATCAGCGGCGCCTCAGCGCAATCGCCGGCAACGGATTTGGCCACATCGCGGGCGAAATCGGTCTGTGCCTCGGAATTGACCATGACCGGGTAATTGCGGTGCCATTGCAAATCCACCGTCGCCCCATGCATGGCCGCGCAGCCTTCGACCAGGGCCTTAAACCGTTCTTCGGCCAAGGCACGGATATGCGGCGCTTGGGTCCGAACCGTGCCGCGGAACTCCACCCGCTGCGGGATTACATTGAAGGCTTTGCTATCGCTTTCAATGGAGGTGACCGATACAACGATATTTTCCACCGGATCGGAATTACGGCTGGCAATCGTCTGGATCGCTTGGATCATCTGCGCCGCGATAACGATCGGGTCGATGGCGATCTGAGGCTTAGCCGCATGGCCGCCTTTGCCCTCAAGCACCACATTGAATTCATCGGTAGAGGCAAAAAACGCCCCCGGACGAATAGCAAATTTGCCAACTTCCATGCCTGGCCAATTATGCATGCCATAGACTTCGGTAATGCCAAACCGGTCCATCATGCCGTCATCGCACATGACTTTGCCGCCGCCGCCGCCCTCTTCGGCTGGCTGGAAAATCACCGCCACGCGACCGTCGAAATTGCGGGTTTCCGCCAGATATTTCGCCGCGCCCAGCAGCATCGCCGTATGACCATCATGGCCGCAAGCATGCATTTTGCCCTCGGTCTCAGAGGCATAGTCAAGCCCGGTCGCCTCTTTGATCGGCAGAGCATCCATATCCGCGCGCAGACCAATCGTGCGCCCGGATGTGTTTGATTTGCCATGGATAATCCCCACAACGCCGGTGCGTCCAATGCCGGTGACCACCTCATCAAAACCGAAAGCTTTCAGCTTTTCCGCCACCAAAGCGCTGGTGCGATGAGTGTCAAAAAGCAGCTCGGGATTTGCATGGATATCCCGCCGCCATTCGGTGATTTCCGGCAGGAGTTCGGCGAAACGGTTTTTGATGGGCATGAGGCACTCCGTATTTCAGATGCCACGAGTAAGCGCGCCGAACCACGAAAGCGCAAGCCTCACGCGGCTACAAAAGTCTGTGACGTTAGGGGCTTGCTTGCTTGTTAGGCAAGCTCAACCGTCGCTCGCCAGGCTATCCACCAGACGCTGCATAAAGGCCTCGCCCTTTTGGAATTGGGTGACGGTCATGAATTCATTGGGCTGATGCGCTTGGGCAATATCGCCTGGCCCGCAAACCGCAACAGACAGGCCCGCATTTTGGAAATGCCCGCCTTCGGTTGCGTAACTCACGACATTCACGGAGTTATCCCCGGTGAGCCGCCGCAAAAACGCCTCCGCCGCGCCATCGGTCTCCGGGCGCAAAGGTGGGACATTCACCGCAGGCGACAGGGAAATCCCGGCGCGGGGGTCAATGGCCTTCATCGCCTTTTCCACTTCGCGGGCTTGAGCTTCATAGCGGGCGGTCCAATCGCTGGGGTCTTCATCGGGCAGCACCCGGAAAATCACGGTGAAATGGCAATCTTTAGCGGTGATGTTATTGGCTGTGCCGCCATCGATCATCCCCACATGACCACTGGTCCAAGGCGGATCAAACTGTGCCCCGACTGCGCTAGGCGTCTGGGCCGCGCTTTGCGCATTCACTTGATTGACCCAGTCGATCAGCTTGGCCGCCTCCATCACCGCCGACACGCCAGTATGAAGGATAGAGCTATGCACCTCGACCCCATGCATATGGGTGCGCGTGCCGATATTGCCTTTATGGGCGGTGACCACCTTCATCATCGAAGGTTCGCCCACGATCACCTCGCGCGGCATGGCAAAGCCCGTCTCGGCCATATGGCGCAGCATCGGCGCAGTGCCGATCACCCCCACTTCTTCATCGCGGCTCAGCGCAATCTGAAGCGGCCGTTTGATCCCACGCTCTAAGGCAAGAGGCACAGCCGCCAGGGCCAGAGCGTCGAAACCCTTCATATCGCAGCAGCCCCGACCATAAAGCTTGCCGTCTTTTTCCACCACTTGGAAAGGATCCGTGTCCCAAGCCTGACCATCCACCGGCACCACATCCACATGGCCCGAAAGCATCACGCCGCCCGGCCCCTCTGGCCCGATCTGCGCATAGAGCGAGGCTTTGGTGCCCTCCTCATTATAAGCGCGATGGGCTTTGATGCCGAAGCCATTCAGATAGTCTTCGACCCAATCGATCAGGTCGAGATTGCTATCCCGGCTCACCGTGGGAAAGGATACAAGCTTATCAAGAATTTCGCGGGCGGTTAGCTGGGCCATGGTTTACTCGGACTGCAAAACAAAATGCCCGCCCCCAAGATCGGTATAGACCGAGGGGCCGGGTTCGTGACCGACCGGGAAGATCGGCGAAGGAATGGGTTTGAAATTCAGCTCACGCTCGGATTTGCGCTGATGCGGATCCGCGACCGGCACGGCGGAAAGCAGGCTTTTGGTATAGGGATGCTGCGGGTTTTCAAAGATCGCCGCGCGCGGGCCGATTTCAACGATCCGGCCCAAATACATGACGGCGGCGCGATGGCTGACCCGCTCCACCACCGCCATATCATGGCTGATAAAGAGGAAGGAAATCCCCAGATCGTCTTGCAGCTCCATCATTAGATTGAGAACTTCTGCCTGCACCGACACATCCAGCGCCGAGACGGCCTCATCCGCGACGATCAGCTTAGGGTTCAGCGCGAGAGCACGGGCAATGGCCACGCGCTGGCGCTGACCGCCCGAAAGCTCATGGGGAAAGCGTTTCATGAAATCACGGGGCAATTGCACCCGGTCAAACAGCATCGCCACCCGGTCGCGCCGCTCAGAGCCGGACCCAATGGCAAAATTTTCCATTGGTTCAGCCACTTGTTCAGCGAGGGTCATTTGCGGATTGAGGCTGGCAAATGGGTCTTGGAACACCATCTGCATATCGCGCCGGGCATTGCGCAGCTCGCTGGGCTCTAATTGCAGCACATCCCGCCCCTCTAGCAGAACCTCCCCTGCCGTTGGCTCGACCAGTCGCAGCACGGACCGGCCGCAGCTCGACTTACCGCAGCCAGATTCCCCGACCAAAGACAGCGTCTCGCCCACATTCAGATCAAAGGAGACATCCTCCACCGCATGCACATTGGCCACGGTCCGGCGCAAAAGCCCGCCTTTCACCGCAAACCGCGTGGTCAGGTTTTTCACTTTCAACAGGGTCTTGTCTTGCGGCAATCGCGGAGCGGCATCTTCGGGCGCGTGACTGCCCAATAGCCGCATGGGTTCCGGCGCAGGCTTGCCGCGCATCTCGCCCAAACGCGGCACAGCGGCCAAAAGCGCTTTGGTATAGTCATGCTGCGGAGCTTGGAAAATCTGCTCTACCGGGCCTTCTTCGACCTTTTCACCGCGAAACATCACCACAACGCGATCCGCCATTTGCGCCACCACGGCCATGTCATGGGTGATGAAAATCACCGCCGTGCCGCTTTCGCGTTTGAGCCGGTCAATCAATGCCAAGATTTCGGCCTGGATCGTCACATCCAATGCGGTGGTCGGCTCATCAGCAATCAAAAGCCGCGGCTCACAAGCCATGGCCATAGCGATCATCACCCGCTGACGCATCCCGCCGGATAGCTCATGAGGATATTGCCCAAGCCGCCGTTCGGGTTCCGGGATCCGCACCAAGCGCAAAAGCTCTAGCGCCCGGTCCCGCGCCGCTTTCTCGCTTAGCTTTTTATGTAGGCGCAGCCCCTCGGTCAGCTGCCGTTCGACAGTGAAGACCGGATTGAGCGAGGTCATCGGCTCTTGGAAGATCATCGCGATTTCGTTGCCGCGAATCCCGCGCATCATCCCATCGCTCGCCTTGACCACATCCAGGCTTTCGCCACCGCGACGATTGAAAATCAGCTCCCCTGCGTCGATCTCTCCGCCACCGAATTCAACCAGCCGCATAAGGGACAAGGATGATACGGATTTCCCCGATCCAGACTCGCCAACAATGCAAAGGGTTTCGCCGGATTTCACGTCAAAGCTCACATCTTTGACGCCGATCACCGGCCCGACTTTGGTCTCAAAGCGCACCTTTAAATGTTTGATTTCTGCGACTGTTTCAGTCTTTGCCTCATCCAACATAGCGTGCCCTTTGGTTATGTCCCTTCAGAGCTAGGCATGCCCCCAAGCCTCTGTCAAACCGCTTCCCCCAATTTTAGCCCCCGCAGCGCCCAAAATTCTGCCTATGAACTGACCAATTGAATAGTTTTTCGACAAACTCGCCGTAAGACGGGTTGCTTTTTTCGGCAATCCGGTCCGAACTCGGCCACGGGTCGGGTGACGTGCAGGTCATGAATGAACAGGGGTAGTGGCAGCATATGCAAGCTCGATCTCGTAAGGTTAAAAATAGCCAACTGGGAGTTAAGGTAATGAACCTAAAGACAATCCTTATGGGGGCCGTGGCGGCCACAGCGCTTGGCAGCGCAGCACAGGCAGAACGCGGTGCTGATGGTCAGCTCAATATTATTTACTGGCAAGCGCCATCCACGCTGAATGTGTTCCTGTCGGGCGGCACGAAAGAAATGGAAAGCGCCTCGATGATCATCGAGCCTTTGGCGCGCTTTGATGCGGGCGGCAATATGATCCCCTGGTTGGCCGAAGAACTCCCGACCGTGGAAAATGGTGGCGTGGCCGAGGATCTGACGTCGATCACCTGGAAAATCCGCGAAGATGTGAAATGGTCCGACGGGTCTGATTTCACTGCGGAAGACGCGGTTTTCACTTGGGAATATTGCACCCATCCCGATGGCGGCTGTGCCCAGATGTCGTATTTCGATGGCGTTACTGCGATGGAAGCGGTGGATGCAAAGACGCTGAAAATCACCTTTGGCGCGCCTAAACCCTTCCCTTACACCGCTTTTGTCGGCTCTGAGAGCCCGATCCTGCAAAAAGCGCAATTCCTAGACTGCATGGGCGCCAAAGCCCCAGAATGCACCGAGGCCAATTTCGGCCCGATCGGCACTGGCCCTTACATGGTCACCGAATTCCGTCCCAATGACGTGATCACGCTCGAAGCCAACCCCTATTTCCGCGAAGCTGATAAGCCCGCTTTCGGCAAAGTCCTGTTCAAAGGTGGCGGCGATGCGACCGCTGCGGCCCGTTCAGTTCTTGAAACCGGCGAGTTTGACTATGCCTGGAACCTGCAAATTGACCCAAGTGTTCTGGCGAATATGGAAAGCCAGGGCAAAGGTAAGGTCGTCTCGGCTTTCGCAACCTCGGTTGAGCGTTTGCATGTGAACCAGTCGAACCCGGATCCGGCATTGGGCGAAGAGCGCGCAACCCTGGCCCATCCGCACCCCTTCCTGACCGATCCGGCGGTTGGCAAGGCGCTGTCTATGGCCATTGACCGGCAGCTTTTGGTAGATGTGGGCTATGGCGCGGGCGGCAAACCGACCTGTAACGTTCTGCCAGGACCGGAAGTCTATGCCTCGACCGCCAATGATGCCTGCCTGACCCAAGATATCGAAGGCGCGAAAGCCGTGCTGGAAGAAGCGGGCTGGACGGTTGGTTCTGACGGTGTGCGTGAAAAAGACGGTATCCGCCTAAGCGTGCTCTACCAAACCTCCACCAATGCGGTGCGCCAAGATACCCAAGCCCTGGTCAAACAGTGGTGGTCTGAAATCGGCGTAGAAACCGAGCTGCGCAATATCGATGCGTCGATCTTCTTTGGTGGCGATCCGTCTAGCCCGGATACCTTCCAGAAATTCTATGCCGATATCGAGATGTATACCAATAACTTCTCTGGCGTAGACCCAGAGGCCTATATGGCCAATTGGCGTTGTTCTGAGATCCCGAGCCCGGCCTCCCAGTGGCAAGGCGCGAATATGCAGCGTTTCTGCTCGGAGGAATATGACGCGCTGGTTGATGAGCTCTCCACCACTGTGGGGATCGAAGCCCGCTCTGAAATCGTCAAAAAGCAAAATGACATGCTGATGCAGAGCTATACCATCATCCCGCTGATCCACCGCGGCAACCCATCTGCGCATTCTCTCACCCTGGGCGGTGTGGAAATGAATGACTGGGATAGCGAGATCTGGAACATCAAAGACTGGTATCGGATCAAGTAATCCTGCCCTTGTAAATCGGCCAGTGCGGGGCGTCTCGCGCTGGCCCTTTTTTCTTTCCTAAGACTGAGACCCCATGCCCGCAAAGCTCTGCGCCCGTTTTCAGGATGAGTGCCGCCGATGACGACTTATATCTTGCGTCGATTGCTGATCTCGATCCCGACCCTCCTTGCCATCGCCTTTATCATTTTTGGGCTGCTCGAACTTTCGCCGGGCGATCCCATGGCGCAAGTGCCCTTGACCGTGCCTGACGAGGTGAAACAGCAGATGCGCATTGCTCTGGGGCTGGATCAGCCTTGGTATTTGCGGTTTTTCAAATGGCTCTATCAGTTCTTTATCGTCGAGCCGCTGGTCTTGATCGACTGGGCCTTTGGCACAGACTATTCCGAGGGGCTTTATCGTTCGATCAGCTGGCAGACCCGTGCGCCGGTGATGGATCTGGTGATCCAGCGAGTGCCGCAAACCCTTTGGGTGGTGGGCTCCGCCTATATTGTCGGGATCTTGATCGGCCTGCCTTTGGGCATCATCTCTGCTTATTACCAATATTCGATTGCCGATAACCTAGGCACTTTCTTTTCCATGATCGGCTTTTCGATCCCGACCTTTTTCACCGGGGTGCTGTTTATCGTGATCTTCTCGGTCTGGCTCGATTGGTTGCCATCGGTTTTTGACACGACGCTGAAAGTCACGGATTGGGACAGCTTCCTAGGCATGCTGCGCCAGATGATTATGCCTGTGATGGTACTGGGGCTTTATAATGCCAGCCAGATCAGCCGATTTATGCGTGCCTCTATGCTCGATAATCTGCACCAAGATTATGTGCGCACCGCGCGGGCCAAGGGTCTTGGAGAATGGGTTGTGGTGATGGTGCATGTGCTGCGCAATTCCATGATCCCAGTGGTAACCGTGCTTGCGCTGAATGTGCCGCAGGTCTTTGGCGGCGCAATTATCACCGAGCAAGTTTTCCGGGTGAATGGGCTGGGCCAGCTTTTGGTCACCGGCATTTCCGCAAGCGATATCCCGCTTGTGATGACCCTGACCTTTATCTTTGCCATTCTCATCGTGATCTTCAATCTGATCGCCGATGTGCTTTACGGCCTGCTTGATCCACGGATCCGCTATGACTGATACAACCGCCCCTTCCAAACCGCATTCTCAGTGGGCCGATATCTGGCGCCAATTCCGCAGCCATAAAGGCGCGCTGATTTCGCTGATCCTGTTTACGATCATCCTGCTTGCCGTATTCCTGGGCCCATATCTTTGGACCATCGACCCGAAATATATCGATATTCGGGCGCGCAATCAGGGGCCAAGCTGGGCGCATCCTTTTGGCGCGGATCAGCTGGGCCGCGATGTCCTGGCCCAGATCCTGGCGGGAGGGCAAGTGAGCCTTGGGGTCGGTCTGACCGCGATGGCGCTTTCGGTTCTGTTGGGGACTTTGGTCGGTGTGCTGGCTGGCTTTTTCAAGCGGCTCGACGGGGTGCTGATGCGGGTGACCGATCTATTCCTGGCCCTGCCCCTGCTGCCGCTGCTGCTGGTCATGGTGATGCTGTTTCGCGACCCGCTGCGCTCCGCTTTTGGGCCCGAAACCGGGATCTTCATCCTGATCGTTGTAGCCATCGGGATTACCTCTTGGATGCAAACCGCCCGGATCGTGCGCGGCGATGTGCTTGCCCTGAAAGAGCGCGAATTCGTGCTCGCGGCCCATTCCATTGGCACCCGTCCGCGAAAGCTAATCCAGCGCCATATTCTGCCCAATGTTTTGTCGCCCATTATGGTGTCGGCCACGCTGGGTATTGCGAATGCTATCATCACCGAAAGCGCGCTCAGCTTTCTGGGCTTGGGCTTTCCGTCGGATTTCCCCACCTGGGGCAAGCTGCTTTATGACAATACCCAATATATGCAGCAAAACCCCGAACGGGTGATTTGGCCGGGCCTGGCGATTTCGATCACGGTGCTGACAGTGAACTATATCGGCGACGGGCTGCGCGATGCGTTAGATCCGCGGATCCGGGGGCGCTAAGGCGTTTCGAGAAACGCGCTAAAGCAAGCTGGCATCCCCCAATAATATTCGCATATGCAGAAATATTCTGTGGATAAGTCTGGGGGCAATCACAGAGATTGTCCCCGGTAAAAGGTTAATAAGTCCGAATAAAACCTATTCCATGGACTTATGGACGCGTTGCAGCATGCGCCAGACCAAAAACACCACTGGCGGCACAACCAATGTTGCGAGCCAAGCCTTGCTCAGAAGCTTGGCTTCGGCAATCGGCCCCAGGAAATAGAGCGCCAGCGAGACCGCGTAATAGCTGATCGCGACCACAGACAGGCCCTCGACGGTTTTCTGCAAGCGCAGCTGCAAATCAGCCCGGCGGTCCATGCTTTCCAGCAAAGCCTGGTTCTGAGCCGAGCGGTCCACATCCACCCGCGTCCGCAGCAGTTCACTTGCGCGCACGGCACGTTGGGTCATTTGCTCTAGACGCTTTTCAGCGGATTTCACTGTGCGCATGGCCGGATCAAACCGGCGCATCATGAATTCATTGAAGGTCTGCCGCCCCTCAAACCGCATTTCGCGCAGGACTTGCACCCGCTGATGTACCAAAGCCTCATAAGCCCCGGTCGCGCCAAAGCGGAAGCCGGTATTAGACGCCAGCGCTTCTAGCTCTGACGAGAGCGGCAGAAGCTTGCGCAAGGTTCCCTCCGGCGCGGCATCTTCGCGGGCCATCGCATCGGTCAATTCCGATAACCGGTCTTCGATCCCGTTCAGATCCCGGTTCAAGCCCCGCGCCATAGTGAGCCCCAGCATCGACATGCTTTTATAGGTCTCAATTTCGGTCAAGCGCTGCACGATCCGGCCAATGCGCCGCGCGCCGCAGCTTTCATCCACAAACATCGCCATGCGCACATGACCCGCGCTATCAAGCCGGAAATCCGTCGCGATCACCGCCAACCCATCCAGAACCGAGCTGGCCGCCAAGCTTTCGCCCACAAACCAGCTGCGCAGCTCGTCATGCATCGTGGCGCGGTCTTTCATCAGATCCACCCGGATCAAAGCCGAGGTCATCCGTTGCCCCGGCAGATCAGCCAGCCAGTCTTCGGGAAAGACATCGAAGAAATCGCCATCAAAGGGCTGAGTTTCCGACGGATCGCCAAACAGCGTATAAGTCACAAACTCCGTATGGCTTTCCCATTTCAGCCGGTATTTGCCGATTTCGCCGAAATAATGGGTGGCGTTTTCACCGGGCATTTGCGTCGCCCCAAGACGGCGCAACAGATCCAGCAAATGGTCTTTGTCCGCCTTGCGCGACCGGGTCGCCGCATCTTTGGGGCGCTTGACCGCCAGATAAGCCGCGCGCGACGGCGCGCTGAGGGTCGGGAATGGCCGCGCATGCAGCTCATTGACCAGGTCAATACGTTCTGGAAGATCTGGGATCGTCGTCATAGCGGGCCTTGCCGATAGTTCACCTGGAGCAGTCTAAGCCATCACAGCTTAGCGCCAAGTTAGAACCAGAAGAACGTCGCGAAAACCCCGACCGAAGGCGGTAATTGTGGCTTTCCAGTGTGCCTTTGTCGGTAAATTGGGGCGAAACACCGTCTCGCCCCAGGGAAATGCCCGCGGAACACATGGGGAATGCACCGAACAGCCCGCCTCAGTCCCGGCTCTGCCACTAGCCAACCTGGCGAGCTTGCGACCAGACAGCGGCAATAACTGGAAAGCCCTCTTCCGTTACTTTGAACCGCAAAAGATCCGCGCGCAGCCCGGTTTCCAGCTTGCCCCGGTCATTGAGATTTGCAGCTGCCGCCGGGGCCGAAGTGACCGTCGCCATTCCACGCGCCATGTCATTCCAATAGCGCCCCAGCATGACCGCGCCCATCATCAAAGCCGCTGGCACATAGTCAGAGCTTAGGATATCGAGCCGCCCGCTACTCGCTAGATCGATCGCGCTGACATTGCCCGAATGTGACCCGCCGCGCACCAAATTCGGCGCGCCCATCATCACGGCAATCCCCGCCTCTTGGCTGGCGGCGGCGGCGATTTCGGTGGTGGGGAACTCTGCCAAGCTTACCCCATAGCCCGCTGAAACGGCGACCTGATCTTGGGTGGTGTCATCATGGCTGGCCAGCACCGCGCCAAAGCGCTTTGCCGCCGCCACAGCGCCCGCCTCATGTTTCGCGCCGATCTCGGCCTGAAGCTCTTTGAGATAGGTCACATATTCATCGAAACTCTCTTTCGAAATGCCGGATTTGCCCCGCACATAATCTTCGAATTTCGACACATCCGCGAATTGCCGCTGTCCCGGCGTGTGATCCATCAAGCTCACCAAGCCCACGCGATCCGCCTCGCCGAATTCTTCCAGCTCTTCGAGCAAGGTCTGGCTGCAAATCTCAGCGCGCAAATGCAAGTGATGCGAGATCTTCAAAGCGCCCGCATCGCGCATGGCCAAAATCTCGGTCGTGAGCTGGCGGGCATAGCGCTTATAGCCATTTTCGCCACCGCGCGATTGGTGATGGATCGAGCCTACCCGCACCGCGTCAAACACAGTGGTGATGCCGCAAGAAGCCAGCTCTGCATCATGGGCCACAACAGCGGCGTGATGCGGCCAATCTACTTTTGGGCGCGGCGAAATATGGCGCTCTAGATTATCCGTATGCAGCTCGATCAGCCCTGGCGCCAGGTAATCTCCGTCACAATCCTGCGCTCCGGCGGCCGTGCTGACACCTTCGGATATCTCAGCAATATGCCCATCACGCAAAACCACGGTCCCGGTTTCAATCACTTGGTCGGGCAAAACCAGCTTGGCATTGGTCAATACAGTTTCAGACATCAGGCAAACCTTTACTCAACCGGCGCGAAAAGAGCGGCTTCGGCGGCGTCCACCGCATCGCTCAAAGCGCCGTTATTATGGATCATAGTCACAGGCAGACCGGCTGGGATTTCCGCAGCACGGGCCAGACGCGCCGCAATATCATCCGGCGTTTCCCGCCCGCGATCCGCAAGCCGCGCCGCTAAAGTCGCCGCATCCGCGGTGATGGCCAGCACATGGAACTGCGGGAATTTCTGCGACGCCTCAACCAAAGCCCCGCGCGAAAGATTAGCCAGCACATCCCGGCCCGAGGCCAAGAGATCCAGCACTTGCGTCGGGATACCATAGAAAAGCCCATGCGCGCCCCAATGCAGCACGAAAGCACCTTGCTGCACCATGATCTGGAAATCCTCGACACTGGCGGGCTGATGATCTTCGGCACCGGGATCATAGGGCCGCGTGATCACGCGTTTGGCCAGCAGCAGATCGGGGCGGCGTTCCATCAGCCCCGCCATGACCGAGTCCTTGCCCACACCCGAAGGCCCCACCACTGCGATAAAGCGCCCGGTCATCTTAGGCCGCCTTTGGGGTGAAATCAGAGACATTCACTTCGCGGTCGCAAACGCGCTCGCGGGCCGCCACATCATGGAAGATCCCCACAATGGCCGCGCCGCGCGCTTTCGCCTCTTCGATCAGGCTGAGCACCACTTCGCGGTTTTGCGCGTCCAAACTGGCAGTGGGTTCATCCAGCAAAAGCGCCGGATAAGCAAAGGCAAAGCCGCGCGCAATATTGACCCGCTGCTGTTCGCCGCCCGAAAAGGTGGTCGGGGAGAGGCTCCAGAGCCGCTCAGGGATATTGAGCCGGGCCATCAAAGCGCGGGCTTTATCGCGGGCCTCTTGCGCATCGGTGCCGGTCAGCATCAAAGGCTCGGCCACCACATCTTCGGCCGCCACACGCGGCACCACCCGCAAGAACTGGCTCACATAGCCCAGCCGGTCGCGGCGCAACGCGATGATCTCGCGCGGCTCGGCCTTGGCCACATCCACCCCGGCAACACGGATCACACCAGCGCCTGCCAGGTAATTGCCATAGATCATCCGCATCAGCGTGGATTTCCCCGCGCCCGAATTGCCCACCAGGGCCACGCATTCGCCGGCTTTCACAGTCAGATTGCCGTTTTCCATGACCGGAATAACAGCCGCGCCCTGGTTATGCAGCACGAAGTTTTTGGACAGGTTTTCAATCTCGATCATCTTGCGCACCTCACAACCAGCGCCGGAATAAGAAAACTCCGCCGACCGCAGTCACCGCGTTCGGCTGGGGCGAAACGGATCCTTGCCGTATGATACCTTGCACCCAAATTCAGACCTGCAAAACCGAGCTGACAAGCAGCTGAGTATAGGCATGCTGCGGGTCATCAAGCACCTGATCGGTCAGGCCGGTTTCCACCACATGGCCGTCTTTCATCACCATGAGCCGGTCCGCGAGCAACCGCACCACGGCCAAATCATGGGTGACGATAATCGCCGAAAGCCCCAGATCGCGCACCAGCCCGCGCAGCAAATCGAGCAAGCGCGCCTGCACCGACACATCCAGCCCGCCGGTGGGCTCATCCATAAAGACCAGCCTTGGCCCGGTGACCAGATTGCGCGCGATCTGCAAACGCTGCTGCATCCCGCCGGAAAACTGGCTGGGCTTGTCATCCACCCGGTCGGCAGCGATTTCGACCCGTTCAAGCCAATCAATCGCCTGGGTGCGGATATTGCCGTAATGGCGCGCGCCAACAGCCATGAGCCGCTCACCCACATTGCCGCCGGCGCTGACATTCATGCGCAGCCCATCGCGGGCATGCTGATGCACAAAGGCCCAATCAGTGCGCCCAAGCATCCGCCGCTGCGGCTCGCTCATGGTCACCGTATCTTGCGGGCCGCGCTCTCGGGTATCGAAGATCACCTTGCCGCTAGAGGGCTCTAGATGTCCGGCCATACAATTGAGCAAAGTCGATTTGCCCGAGCCGCTTTCGCCGACAATGCCCATGACCTCGCCGGGGAAAAGCTCGAAATCCACCTGGGCGCAGCCGATCCGTGTGCCATAGTATTTCGACAGGCCCTCGACCTTCAGCAAAGGTTGGGTCAGCGATGCCAGCGGCGGCACGCTTGCGATGCTATCAAGGCTCATGCCGCATCCTCCTTGGTGCCTAAACGGCCAATATGCCCGGCGGCGCGGCGCTCGGCGCAGTAATCAGTATCCGAGCAAACAAACATCCGCCCGCCCGCATCATCGATGATCACCTCATCAAGATAGCTATCTTCGGCGCCGCAAAGATCGCAAGGCGCATCGGCTTTCGAGGCTTCAAACGGGTAATCCTCAAAATCCAGCGATACCACCTGAGTATAGGGCGGCAGCGCATAGATCCGCTGCTCTCGGCCCGCGCCGAAAAGCTGGATCGCCGCCATTTCCATCTTGGGATTGTCAAAACGCGGGATCGGGCTTGGATCCATCACATAACGCCCCTCAACCTTCACCGGATAAGCATAGGAGGTGGCGATATGGCCATGGCGCGAGATATCTTCATAGAGCTTCACATGCATCAGCCCATATTCCTCTAGGCTATGCATTTTGCGGGTCTCGCTTTCGCGCGGCTCCAGAAAACGCAGCGGCTCGGGGATTGGCACCTGATAGACCAGGATCTGCCCCTCGCCCAGCTCTTGTTCCGGGATCCGGTGGCGGGTTTGGATGATCGTCGCTTCGCTCGTGGCCTCGGTCACCGCCACATCTGCCGTGCGCTGGAAAAACTTCCGGATCGACACGGCATTGGTGGTGTCATCGGCACCTTGGTCGATCACTTTCAGCGTATCTTCCGGGATCAGCGTCGCCGCTGTGACCTGCACCCCGCCCGTGCCCCAACCATAGGGCATCGGCATTTCGCGGCTGGCGAAGGGCACTTGATAGCCGGGAATGGCCAGCCCCTTCAGGATCGCCCGGCGGATCATCCGCTTGGTCTGCTCATCGAGATAGGCGAAATTGTAATTATCCATCAGATCGCTCATTCCGCCGCCTCCTGGGTTTGCGGCGCTTCACTATCGGCCAAACGCTCTTCGGCCTCCCGGCGCAGCTTGCGGATCAATTCAAGCTCGGACTGGAAATCCACATAATGCGGCAGCTTGATATGTTCGAGGAAGCCGGTCGCTTGGATATTGTCGCAATGATAAAGCACGAATTCTTCGTCCTGCGCCGGGGCCGGAGCACCGCCTAATTCTTCGCCCAGCTCTTTCCAGCGAAGCGCCCGGTCCACCAGCGCCATGGAGATTGCCTTTCGCTCCGTCTGGCCAAAGACCAGCCCATAGCCGCGCGTGAATTGCGGTGGCTGAGTTTTCGAGCCCTGGAATTGGTTCACCGTCTCGCATTCGGTCACCACGATTTCGCCGATCTCAATGGCAAAGCCCAGCTCTGGGATATCCATCTCAACCGCCACAGCGCCAATGCGCAGCTCGCCCACAAAAGCATGATTGCGGCCATAGCCCCGTTGGGTCGAGTAAGCCATGCTTAGTACAAAGCCCTCATCCCCACGGGTCAGCGCCTGTAATCGAAGCGCCCGGTCAGCCGGAGTTTCTAGCGGTTGGCGGGTCAGATCCGGCGGCTCGGCCTCGCTTTCTGCCTCTTGCTGGATCAGCCCTTCGCGATTGAGAAAGCTGGTAATATGCGGCACCGGACCTTTGCTAGGCTCGCCCTGCGCCACTTCAGGCAGGTCGCCATCTGCGGCCAGTTTGAAATCCAAAAGCCGGTGGGTATAGTCGAAGGTCGGCCCCAAAACCTGACCGCCCGGCGCATCCTTAAAAGTCGCCGAGATCCGGCGGTCACAGGCCATATCCGCGGTTTCAATCGGCTTACTCGCCCCAAAGCGCGGCAAGGTCGTGCGATAGGCCCGGATCAAAAAGATCGCCTCGATCAGATCGCCGCGCGCTTGTTTTATCGCCAAAGCCGCCAAATCTGGATCATACATAGAGCCTTCGGCCATGACCCGATTGACCGCCAGGGCCAGTTGCTCGCGGATTTGCGCAATGGACAGATCAGCCACCGAAGGGTCGCCGCGACGTTCTTCGGCAAGCCAATCATGGGCATTCTCAATGGCGCGCTCACCGCCTTTGACAGCAACATACATTAGACGGCCTCCAATTTCGTGCTGCGCGGCAGACCCGCGATTTCTTCGTCAGAGGTGAAGTAGAAATCCAATCCCATGGGGAAATGCGTGCTATTTTCCTGAAACAGAGCCAGATCGCCGGGCAAATTAAACTGCGCGCTGTCTTTGATGCCGGGGCCAGTGAGGCGCGGTCCGGAATTTGTCAGTTCGGGCAGCTCTACAATCAGCGTTGCCGAGCGATCGGGATAAACCGGCGTGCCCAGCGAAAAGCGCGACAGCGGCAAAAGTTCGTCCCAACCACCCAAAGCAAAAGCGCAATCCTCAGGCCCCACCAAAGGCGCCGAGCTGTGAAACGCCACCCAGTCGCGAATTTCGGGTTTATCATAACTGGGCGCGAGATAGAGCGGCGCGGTGCTGTCACACAGGGTCAAAATCACCGCTCCTGCCGCTTTCGACATGGGCGCCGGAGGCTCTGCGCCGCCGATCTCTTGGATTTGGCCGGGCCGGGCCATGGCATTCATCACCGCGCGAAACGCATGGGCTGCGTCAATGGCCGGATTTTGAAACCCGCCTTCGAGCGCGCTAGAAGTCATAGATTGGGTCGCTTGTTCCATGGGAAATCGCCTCGCTTAATTCTCGCGCGCCATGGTGAAGAACTCCACCTTCGTGCCTGCCGCTTTTGCCGCCCGACTATTGCGCCGCTCAGTCTCAATCATTGCTAATGGGTCCAAGACCAAGCGGATGATCTCTGCCGCATTTGCGGTCTGCATCATCGCATCCACAAGCGCCGCTTTGGTGGCTTTGTCTGTTGCGCGACCTTGCACATAGCCATGGCCGACCTCGCCTGTTTCCAAGCGCAGCGAACAGCGGGTCACGGTCATTTCGCCCATATTGAACGACGCGCCGGTGCCCCCCTGGCGCGCGCGGACCATGACACTGCCGATTTCGGGCTGACGCAGAAAGCTAAATTTGGGCGCGTGGGGAAGCTTGGCCACCGCATCCAACAGATGCCCTTCTGACGCGCGCGCCAGAAGCCCCATATAGTTTTGACGCTCCATCACATTTTCCACCTAGACAGACTCTGAATTTGTCGATAAGCATATATACAACTAGACAAGTAGCAGCCTAGCCGCAGAACTTCCAGCTGTAATTGGGGATGCTTCTGGATAATCTGGGAATGTGACATGGCTAAGACACCGATTTGGCGCCATATTGAACAAGCGCTGACAAAGGATATCGCAAGCGGCCATTATGGCCCTGGTGACAAGCTTCCGACCGAGGCGGAATTATCCCAGCGATTTGGAGTCAATCGTCATACGGTGCGCCGGGCGCTTGCGGCCATGGCCGAGGATGGCATGGTGCGGTCGCGTCGCGGGGCTGGGGTCTTTGTCGCCAGCCGCCCCACCGAATATCCCATTGGCCGCCGCACACGATATCACCAAAACCTTATGGCGGCGGGCCGCCTGCCCACCCGTGAAATCCTGACCCTGACCAGCCGTACTTGCGATCAGCGCGAAGCAGAGGCTCTGGCCCTGCCTCCAGGCAGTTTGGTTCAGGTCTATGAAACCCTGTCTTTCGCCGATGGTCATCCCCTTTGCCTGGGTCGCAGCGTTTTCCCGGGCGCGCGTTTCGCCAATATTCTGCGCCATTTCGAAGAGGATCCTTCGGTCACCAATGCGCTGCGAAAATGCGGCGTGACAGATTATTTCCGTCACTCCACCCGGCTTGCCGCCAAAGCGGCCACTGCGGTTCAGGCCTTGCATCTACGGATCCGCGAAGGCGCGCCGCTTCTGCGGTCGATCAGCATCAATGTGGATGCGGAAAACCAGCCAGTGGAATATGGGCATACCTGGTTTGTGGGCGAAAGAGTGACCCTAACCGTTGACCGCGACGACGCCCAAACCGCCCAACCGGCGGAGCAATCTGCCTAAGCCCTGACCCCGCTTCAGGTGCGGATCAGCCCGCTGCTAGGTCTCATAACGGTCAAGGAAGGCCTCAACTGACAAGCTGCGGAAATCCTCTAACGCCGCGCGCAGGGTCTCAGACGGCCAGTCCCACCAGGCCAGCGCCAAGAGCCGCTCGCAAATCGGATCGGGAAAACGAGCGCGTATCGGTTGCGCCGGAATTCCCGCCACAATCATGAACGGCGCCACATCACGGGTCACCACAGCGCCCGAGGCCACCACAGCGCCAATCCCCACTGTCACTTCAGGCTTTACCTGCGCCGCATGCCCGATCCAGCTATCATGGCCAATCACCGACCGGCGCGCTCGGCGCTTTTCAAACCATTCCGCGTGATCCTGGGCATCGGGCCAATATTTCGCGGAGCGATACAGGAAATGATGCTGACTGGCCCGGTCCATCGGGTGATCCGTCGCGCCGATCCGCACGAAACTGGCGATATTGACGAATTTGCCGATGCTCGTATTGGCGATATCGCAATGGCGGTCGCAATAGCTGAAATCGCCAAATTCCGAATGGGCGATACGGCTGCCATAGCCGATCTCTGTAAAGCCCCCGAATTGCGCATCGGTGATTTCGCAATCGGGCTGAATGCTTGGGCCTTTGGGGTCGAGCATTAGTGGCCGCCCTCGCCGCCTTTGATCAGCTTGCCGCGCAACCAGCCCGAGAACCAATCCATCACCATGACCATGATAATAATCAGCACGATATAATAGCTAACCTCTTCCCAGTCTTTCTGAGTGATGATGGCTTGGGTCAGCAAAAGCCCGATACCGCCGCCGGTAATCGCGCCGATGATTGTGGCCGAACGCGTGTTGGATTCCAGGAAATACAAAACCTGGCTGAGCAAAACCGGCACAATCTGCGGCAAAACACCGAACCGATAGCGTTGAAGCGGTTTTGCCCCGGTGGAGCGCAGGCCTTCGATCTGCTTTTCATCGACATTTTCCAAGGCCTCGGAAAAGATCTTGCCGAATGTGCCGGTATCCGTGATCAAAATCGCCAGCGCGCCGGTCATTGGACCCGGCCCGAAAGCGCGGCTAAGAACGATGGTCCAGATCAGCGCATCCACCCCGCGCACGAAATCCAGCACTCGCCGAATAGCAAAGCGCAAAGGCATAATCGGGGTGAAATTGCGCGCCGCCAAAAAGGCCAGCGGCAAAGCCACCAAAGCCGCGCCGAATGTCCCGAGAAACGCCATCAGAATGGTTTCAAAGATCGCCCAAGCCACTTCTTTATGGCGCCACATGCCGTTATTCCAGAAATCCTGCGCCATACCCACAAGATTGGAGCGGTCAGGATCCAGCCGGTCGCCTGACAGGGCCAGGCCAATCATTTCCACGAAACCATGGCCATAATAGGGGCTGTCGAGGGTGAACCAGAAGAGCTCCCATCCGAAGAAATAGTTGAACACTTCGGATTTGGTGCGGGTGACGGTAAAGCGGCCCTCATCAGTGGTGACCGATAGCCGGGCCTTGGACAGGGAAATCCAATCCGGGATATCCCCTTCGGGCAGCACGGCCTGCACCCCGCGCGACCGCGATGGCGTGGCCGAGATCAGCCCATAGCCAGGCACATCATAAGTCACCGTCTTTTCGCCAAAGGTCACCACATGGCCGCGGCCCATATCGATCACGGTTTGATCCGCTCCGAAATCGACCCAATCCGGGCCGGTGCCCGGGGCATAAGTGCCCTTGCGTTCACCCTCAATCGCCACAGAGATGTCGCCGCTCGCATTATTGCGGGTTACGTGAACCTTGTGGCTATAGGTATCTGCCACCAGCTTTTGGCCATTATCCCAAGAGGCTTTTTGGTAAAGCCCCGGCACATCAAAGGCAAAGAAGGTGTAAACCAGATAGGCCAGAACAATGGCTGGCACTGCAAAAGCGATCATGCGCTTGCGCTGAAACAGACGGTCTGCGCCGCCCTTCAGATCGGCTGTATCGATCATCGTCATGCCGCCGCCCCTTTCGTCAAACGATTGCGGAAGCCGCTAGAGATCTGATCAACCACCACGATAGAGGTAAAGAGCAGGATGAAAATCGCCGCCGCTTCGTCGAACCGGCCCATGCCCCAGCTCATGGCGTTTTTCAGCTCATAGCCAATACCGCCCGCCCCCACAAAACCAAGGATCGCTGAGGCGCGGATATTGATCTCAAACCGCAGCAACGCATAGCTTAGGTAATTTGGCGCAACTTGCGGGATCACCCCAAGCCACATGCGCTGAAACCAGCGCGCGCCCACAGAGCGCAACCCATCCACCGGCTTCAGATCCGCGTTTTCATTCACTTCCGAATAAAGCTTGCCAATGGCGCCAGCCGTGTGAATTGCAATCGCAATCACCGCAGGCACTGGTCCGCCGCCCATGACAAAGATCAAGACCAGGGCAATCACGATTTCAGGGATCGCGCGCATCACATCCATGACCCGGCGAAAAAGCGGGATCAAAGCCGGAAATGCCGCCATGCCTCGGGTCGCCAAAAGCGAGAGATAAGCGCCGATCAAAGTGCCTATCAGCGTGGACACTGCCGCGATATTCAGAGTTTCCACCAGCGCGGGAAAGAAGGTCACCAAATGCCCCGGTAGCTGATCGATCTTTTCATAGGCCTCGCCAAAGACCTGGGCCGGAAAGGCAAAAATATTATGGATCCCCGCCAGAAACCCACCAGCATTGCGGCTATTGGCGACTTGAAAGCCAGACACCATCAACAGCACAAAAATCATGATCGTCAGACCGGAATACAGCCGACGTTTTTGCACCAAGCTTGTATAGCTTTCTTTGATGGAAAGGGACGCAGCCGCGCCTGAGGCAAGCTCTGCCATCGGGGCACCTCGTATAGATAAAAGAAGCGCGCCCCCAAGTTAAACCAAGGGAGACGCGCTAAAACTACAGGCAAAGATTAGTTGGACTTCGCTTTGCGGGCTTCGATGATCGACAGGTAAGCGTCATGGGTGATCGGCTCAAAGCCTTTCGCTTCGCCAGCCATAACACCATAGGCGCAATCTTGGTCTTTCTCGATCAGGCCAGCCATCAGCTCGGTCATGGTGCCTTTTACGTCTTCCGGCAGAGCGGTGCGCAAAACAACCGGGCCTTCCGGGATCGGCTTAGAGCGCCAGATTTCAACCAGGTCATTCATGTCGATCAGGCCAGCATCAACAGCTTTGCGCAGCGCGCCGGAGTTGAAGCCATCTTCCCATTCGCCCAGACCATCGGCCCAGGTCACACCGCCATCCACATCACCGTTATTCACAGCAACGATGGTCTGCTCATGGCCACCAGTGAAAACAACTTCACCGAAATAATCGCCGTTTTCCATGGTCGCGTCAATTGCGCCAGGAATTTCGATGGACGGGATCAGATAGCCCGAGGTGGAGTTCGGGTCACCAAAGCCAAATTTTTTGCCCTGCATATCGTCCAGCGACGTGATGCCAGCGTCTTTGCGGGCGAAACCGATGGAGTGGTAGCCATAGCCGCCATCCAGGTTCACTTTCACCAGAACCGGCGTGACCGCTTCGGGATCTTCGAGGAAGGTTTTCGCATATCCAGAAGCGCCAAGCCAAGCCATGTCGATTGTGCCGCCCAGCAGACCCTGGATCACACCGTTATAATCGGCCGGTGCGAAAAGCTTGGTCGGAACGCCCAGAGCTTCCTCGGTGTAAACACGCAGACATTCATTGGAGTTCAGGCGGTCCTGAGCGTTTTCGCCGCCCAAAATGCCGATGCGGAATTCAGTGATTTCTGCGACGGCCGGTGCGGCCAGAGCGGTGGTTGCCACGAGGGCCAGTGCAAGCTTTTTCATCGGTCTTTTTCTCCAGTTAAACCAAGACCCGAGCAATGGCCCGGGTCCGATGAAAGGGGGTTATGCGGGGAGCGGCGCGGCACCATTGCCCTGATCAAGAGTGTCGATCTGGGTCGAGGTGGCCGCCTCGCTAAAGGATGCGTCAGCGCCATAAATGTCGCGAGCAACACCCGTGGTCAGTTGGTCCGGTGTGCCGTCAAAAACGATCCGGCCCTGATACATACCGATCACCCGGTCACAATAGCGGCGCGCTGTGTCGAGAGTATGCAAATTGGCAATGACCATGCGGCCATCTTCCTCATGGATCCGGCGCAGCGTATCCATCACCACCTGAGCATTCATCGGATCCAGACTAGCAATCGGTTCATCCGCTAGGATAATTTTCGGATCTTGCATCAAAGCGCGAGCAATGGCGACGCGCTGCTGCTGGCCTCCCGAAAGCGCCTCGGCCCGTTTGGCGGCATGTTCCGCAACCCCCAAACGGTCGAGGATATCGATCGCTTTGTGAATGTCCTCGGTGGGGAAAAGATTGAACAAAGTCGCGACAGTCGAACGGCGGTTCAAAATGCCATGCAGAACATTGGACACAACATCCATGCGCGGCACCAGATTGAATTGCTGGAAAATCATCGCGCATTCAGACTGCCAAGCGCGCATCTCAGTCCCACGCAAACCGGTCACTTCGCGCCCCTCAAAGCTAATACTGCCTTCGGTAGAGGGCGTCAGACGGTTCATCATCCGCAGCAAAGTAGATTTCCCGGCACCGGATCGCCCAATAATGCCAAGCATCATAGGCCGATCTACGGTGAAACTCGCTGCATCTACTGCAACATTACTGCCGAAGCGTTTGGTAAGTCGATCAATCGTAAGCACAGGCATCCCCATAGGCGTCCGAAAGTCGGTATTCGCGAGATTTCAACAAGAAGTGACAATTTCGCGAAACTTTTATGACGGGAATTGCGCCTGGCCAACTGTGCTGAATGGGGGAACCACTTTAACTTTACCGCATAAGCTACTGATTTTCCGCCTTGTAAAAAATTTTCAGCGATTTCAGGCCGTTATGCGCCATTCTTAAAGTTTACCCACACAACTCATAAATAAAAAATCCATTTAAAACAGTACACTACACAGTATAGTTAAACAAAAAAGGGCGCCGAAGCGCCCATTTTCCGCATCTGAAAAACTCGATTACTTTTTAGCAGCCGGGACTTTTTTCTTCAGCTCATCCATGGCCTCATTCACTTGGCCTTTGAGCGTATTATAAGCTTCTTCATTCGCGTCACGGGCATTATCGGCCAATTTGCGCATCAAGACCAAGGCCTTCTCAACCGCTTCGCCATAAGCTTCGGTCTTTTTGCTCATGGCTTCCGGGCCTGCGGTTTCGTCAAGCCAAGCCACATGATCTCGCGCCGCAGAGGTCATCTGACCGAAAACTTCCATCTGCTTTTCCAGCAAATCTTTGTAAGCCGAAGCTGCTGCTTTGTTTGCTTCCACCATCGCCTCAAAGTTTTTGCGATTAGTGTCAAACAGCTGGGTCATGTCAAAAGGCGAAGCTTTCTCGGCCTCAAACACAGAAAACATTTTGCTTGGATTGAACATCTTGGTCACATCTTCGGGGTCGAAGAACTTATACATGTCCGTAAAATCAAACGGATTCTTTGCCATTTTTAGGCTCTCCCGGTGCTTGCGGCGGCGATTTTGCCGGTATCCGCTACGTCAAAGTCACGGCGCCCGGGTCAGCCGAATGGCCAAAACGGCGAGGGCACGCAGCCCAGACGCTTGTAACGTAAGCCTGCGACGCAAAGGGCGTTTCCGACAAGAAATTATTGCACAAAAAACAGTAACTGCGACAAGAACACACAAGTTTCTCACATATATTGATATTGCTTTCACGATCCGGTGCAGCATCTGGTTTGGCCGACCGGGCTCGGGTAAGGCTCTGCAGAATTGCAGGAGAGCCCAATGACCCCACTCATTCCCCTGACCCGTGACTTGGTCTTTATTGGCGGCGGCCATGCTCATGCTTTGGTGCTGCGCAAATGGGCGATGGCCCCGGTGGCCGGAGTTCGCCTGACGGTGATTAACCCCGACCCGACCGCGCCTTATACGGGGATGTTGCCGGGTCATGTGGCCGGGCATTATGCGCGCGATGATCTGGAAATCGATTTGGTGCGCCTATGCCGCTATGCTGGGGCGCGGCTGATCTTGGGCCGGGCCGAAGGCATGGATCCGGCGCGGGGTCAGGTATTTGTGCCGGGGCGCGCGCCGATTTCTTATGATATTGCGGCAATCGATATTGGGATTACCTCGGATTTGCCCGATCTGCCGGGTTTTCGCGAAAATGCCGTAGCGGCAAAGCCTTTGGGCCGATTTGCCGAAACCTGGCGTGATTTCGTTTGTGCGGTGGATACCGGCAAGGCAAAACCGAAAGTCGCCGTGCTGGGCGGCGGGGTTGCCGGGGTGGAACTCGCGCTGACCACGCAGCACCGTTTGGCGCAGCTGGGCCGCGATGCGCCCGAAATCACAGTGATCGACCATGGCGAGGCTATGACCGGCCTAAGCCCCCAGTCACGCAATCATTTGCTAGAGCAGATGCATAGCCGGGGGCTACGCCTGCGGGAACATTGCCAATTGGCCGAGATCCGCCCCGAAGGCCCGGTTCTGAGCGATGGCAGCCTTCTGCCCGTGGCGCTCACCATTGGAGCGGCGGGGGCGCGGCCTCAGCCTTGGCTGGCCGATACTGGCCTGGATTTGACCGATGGCTTTGTGACGGTCGATGAGCATCTGCAAAGCCTGTCCCATCCCCAAATCTATGCAAGCGGCGATTGCTGCCATCTTTCCCATGCGCCGCGCCCGAAAGCCGGCGTTTTTGCTGTCCGCGCCGCGCCGGTACTGGCCCAAAATCTGCGTGTGGCAGTGACGGGCCACGGGCGTCGGCGCAAATTCCGACCGCAGCGCAGCTATCTTAAATTGATCGCTTTGGGGCCAGAGACCGCTTTGGGGCAGAAAGGTCCGTTTGTTCTGGCGAACCGGCTTATGTGGCGTTGGAAAGACCATATTGACCAAGCCTTTATGCGCAAATTTCACGACCTGCCCGAAATGGCCGCTGCCGAACCGCCGCGCGAGGCCGCACAGGGCGTGGCAGAGTTCTTAGCTCAGACCCCTCCGCTTTGCGCGGGATGTGGGGCCAAAGTTGGACCAGAGGCGTTGAGCGATGTCCTTGCAAAGCATCAGACCTTCGCCAGGGCCGATCTGATCAGCGCGCCCGGCGATGATGCTGCGATTTTGCAAATGGGCGAGACGACCCAAGTGCTGAGCACCGATCATTTGCGCGCTATGACCCAAGATCCGGTCCTGCTGACGAAAATCGCGCTATTGCATGCGCTTGGCGATGTTTGGGCCATGGGGGCAGAGCCGCAAATTGCCTTGGCCTCGGTGATATTGCCACAAATGTCAGAGCAGTTGCAGCGGCGCAGCTTCGCCGAAATCACCGCCACCGCCCAAGATCTTCTGCGCGCCCATGGGGCCGAGCTGACCGGCGGGCATACCACGATCGGGCCGGAGCTGACTTTGGGCTTTACCGTGACAGGTCTTCTGCCGCGCCCTGCCCTGACCCTGGCCGCAGCCCAAGCCGGGGATGCGGTGATATTAACCCGGCCTCTGGGCAGCGGTGTTCTGATGGCGGCCGAGATGCGCAGGGCGGCCAAGGGCGGATGGATCGCCGCGCTATGGGAGCATCTGCAAACCAGCCAAGCCAAATCCGCCGCGCTACTGGCGCCGGTGGCGCATGCTATGACGGATGTGACGGGCTTCGGCCTTGCTGGGCATGGCCTGAATATCGCGCGGGCCAGCAAGGTGGATCTGCATTTGGATCTTAGCCATCTGCCGCTTTATGACGGAGCGTTGGAAATGGCGGCGATTGGGGTCCGCTCTAGTCTTTATGCGGCAAACCGAGAGGCGGCAGCGGGCTCCATGACCGGATTGCAGAATGCAACCATCGAAGATTTACTGTTCGATCCGCAAACCTGCGGCGGATTTTTGGCCACGATCCCCGCCAATCGAACGAAAGAGCTAAGCGCCGCCCTATCGCGCAACGGTGCCTTAGGCGCGGTTATTGGCCATGTGAGCGAACAAGCCGAAGATATTCCAAAACTGCGGCTCTAATCCAGCTCTTCGATTTTTTCCAAAGCCTGGCGCAGATTGGGGATCGCGTCGTCTATACTGCCTTGGCTGAGATCGGGCAATTGGAAGCTGCCGCGCAGATGGGCCGCATTTCTTTGCAGCGACCGGCGATAGCGCGGATCGTAATGCTCGGCCATTAGTGCAGCGGCGGCGGTTTTGGCTTCGCCCGCTTCCACCAGCGCTTGCAATGTCCCAGCGCTTGCATGGCCGATCATAGACACCAATCGCTGCAAGATCTGGGAAAAGGCCCCGGCATCACAAGCAAATTCCGGATAGCTGCGCAGCGCGAATTCAGCGCGTGCTTCTAGCGGCACCTCAACCGCCAGACGCGGCGCGGATAGCATCGCAGACCAGAGGCTTGGCGGTATATTCAGCTGGCCGATTTTACTGCTTTCGGCCTCTACCACCACAGGCCGCGTTGGATCGCAGCGGGCCAAAGCCATAGCAAGCCCGGTTTCAAACCATTTCTGGCTGGGTTGGTCTTGGTCCGGCAACCCGCCAAAGACACTGCCGCGGTGCCCTGCCAAAGCCTCTAGATCGATGACTTGCATCCCGGATTTGGCGAGCCCCGCTAACAGAGCTGTTTTGCCGGTGCAGGTCATGCCCTCAAGCACCACCAAACGCGGCGCAATCGGCGCATCATAAAGCGCCGTTTTCACCGCCCGGCGAAAAGCGCGATAGCCACCATCCAGCAGTTCGACCTTCCAGCCCACCTGTCCCAAGAGCCAAGCAAAACTGCCCGAGCGTTGCCCGCCTCGCCAGCAATAAACTAAGGGGTGCCATTCGCGCGGGTGATCGGCCAGGACCGTTTCCAAATGCCGCGCGGAATTGCGTACGGCCAATGCGGCACCGATCTTGCGCGCCTCAAACCGGCTTTCTTGCACATAAATAGTGCCGACGCGGGCGCGTTCCTCATTATTCAGAACCGGCAGATTAATCGCGCCTGGCACATGGTCTTCGGCAAATTCCGCAGGGCTGCGCACATCAATGATGTCGTCAAAGCCGTGATCGATCAAAGGCTGGAGAGAGGTCAGTTTCAGCGCCATATTTGGCATTTACCGCTTGCAGCGCCGAAACAAAAGCGCCGGCTCAGAGCTTTCGCGCCACGCCGAGATAATAGACCATGCCAAAGGGACCGGGGCCAAAGCTCGTTTCAAAATGCATACCAACTGATCGTGGACCAAAGCCGGTCGTGTTTTGGTGATCTAACCCAACATTTTGGAGCAATCGACGCATCTGTGACGGGCTGCGAAACAGGCTCGAATCCAGACTGCCTTTGGGGACAGCTTCGAAGAAGTCCTCGGCCAGATTGCGATACAGGAATTTTGTCAAAAGCCCTTTATTAATCATGTCATAACACAGGCTGCCGCCAGGGCGCAGCACCCGAGCTGCCTCGGCCAGGACATGATTTTGATCCGCCATATAGGGCAGCAGATCCATGCAAGTGACCACATCGAAGGAATTATCCGCATAAGGCAAAACCGGATCATTTGAGTGATCATAAGTGATCAATAGCCCGTTTTCCGCAGCGTGCTGCCGGGCATAGGACAGCGCAGGCAGAGAGCTATCAATGCCGGTGACATTTGCGCCTCTGCGGGCCAGCTCTTCGGCCATAGCGCCGCCTTCGCAGCCCAGATCCAACGCGTCGCGTCCAGGCAGGCCCCACATGAAGTCTTTGGTAAAAACCTGTAGCTTGCTTGGCACCATGTGCAGTCGCATCTGATCCCAACGGGATTTGCCCAGCCACCACCCATCCATCTGCTCTAATGGCTGTTCCGCCATGGTTTCGGTCATTGCCATGATAACCCCCGATACTCATCCTTAACTAAGTTAACGAAAGGGTAACAAATTCGACAGCGGCGGCAAATGCCTTAAAGCTGCGGCATGTGATCATGTGTTTTCCGCCTAAGCTTTGGGCAATGAGCCCTCCAGCCCAGTGAACCAGCCGCGCCTTTGCGACTTTGGCAGTGTGGCAGAGAGCTGCGACAGGTGGTAGCTTTGGGGCAATTCCAAGCTAAGGTCCCAAAATGCACGCCAGCCAAGAAGCCCAGCCAGAGCCCCGCACGATCCGCACTGCGATGATCATCGATGATCACCCGCTGTTTTGCGATGCGCTGACCATGACCTTGCGCTTGACCGCTGGTATTTCGGGCATTCAAACGGCTGATCGCCTAGAGGCGGCTTTGACAGCTTTGAATACTGGCCCCCTGCCTGATGTGATTGTGCTGGATCTGAACCTTCCCGATGTGAGCGGCCTGGACGGGCTGATCCGGGTGCAAACCGCCGCCAAAGGCGTGCCGGTGCTGGTGGTGTCCTCAATGGCTGATAACCGCATGGTGTCGTCAGTGCTGCAAGCCGGGGCTGCGGGTTTCGTGCCAAAGCATAGCCAGCGCGATGTGTTCCAAAAGGCGTTTGACGCGATTGCAGCGGGCGAAACATTCCAGCCGCCCGGATTTGTACCGGTCACCGATGCGCGCAGCACAATCAGCGAAGGCGAAGAGGCGTTAGAGCGTTTAGCTCTGTTGACCAATCAGCAAGCACGGATTTTGCAACTGATCTGCCAAGGCAAGTTGAACAAGCAAATCGCCTTTGACCTTTCCATTGCGGAAACCACCGTAAAAGCGCATGTTACAGCAATCATGCGCAAGCTGGGGGTTCAAAGCCGTACGCAAGCGGTGCTTCTTGCTCAGCAGGCGCGATTTGCGAATGTACTGACCGATGGGTCGTCGTCGCTCTGACCCTGGGAGGGGGCCGATTGACGGAAGACGCTGCGATTGCAGATCTGACTGGGGGGTTATCCGCGATCTTGCCAAGCGCGAATTGCGATTGGAACCGCGCGGATGGCATTGCCTATCTGGCGAAAAGACTTGCTCTGAAACCCGGCGATTTGGTGGCGCTGTTTATCTCCCCCCTGGCCGATGCGTATCGCATTGCTCGCCAGGCGGAGCGGGCCTTTCCCGGCATCACGGTTATTGGCTGCACCACAGCAGGTGAAATCAGCGCCGAGGGCTATGCCAGCGGCCAAATCGTGGCGGTGGGTTTGCCCAGCCAGCATTTCAGCTGCGCGACTGTCGTTGTCCCGGATCTGGCGGAATTCGACCAACACCAGCTGGCCTATGAAATCCTAAGCGCCCGGTCTGATCTTTCGCGTCAGCGACCGGGTTGGGACACGGAATTTGCCTTTACCCTAATCGATGGCCTGTCTTTGCGCGAAGATGAATGGGCCGCCGCCCTTGCCATGACTTTGGGGCCAATGCCTGTCTTTGGAGGCTCGGCGGGCGATGATATCGAATTTCACCAAGCTTTCGTGCTGCATCAAGGCGCGGTCTTGCGCAATGCCGCCGTGCTGACTTTGGTCCGCTCCGCCTGCGAGGTACGGGTTTTCAAATTCGACCATCTCTTACCGACCCATTTGCAAATGGTGGTAACCGGCGCCAATCCCGCGGCGCGCATCGTGCATGAAATCAATGCCGAACCCGCCGGGCGAGAATTGGCGCGTATATTGGGCAAAGATCCCTATCAATTGTCACAGATGACGTTTGCCGCGCATCCGGTCCTGGTCCGTATCGGTAATCAACATCATGTGCGGGCCATTCAGCGCGTGACCGAAGATGGCAATCTGGTGTTTTTCTCGGCCATTGGCGAAGGTGTTGTCCTGACCCTGGCCGAGGCGGCCCCCATCGCCGACCATTTGGAACAAGAGCTGGCAACGCTCACCCGCGCCCGCAAACCAGCGGCGATACTCGGCTTTGACTGCGTTTTGCGCCGGGTCGAAGCGGAACAACTACAGCTGAATGTGCGCATGTCAGAGATCTTGCGCAAGCATGGGGTTGTGGGCTTCAATACTTATGGCGAACAAATTAGCGGCATGCATGTGAACCAAACTTTCACCGGTGTTGCGATCTACCCGCCTGAAAGCCACAGCCATGATCAATGCGACCACACTCCACATGCTGATCAATCCCAACGATAGCGTCGAACGCCAGCGCGATAAACTGCTCAAAATCACCTCTGCCCTGATGAAGCGGGTGGAACAGGTCGCGACGGACCAAGATGCAGGCTATGCGCATTTCCAACGCGCCGTGATGCTGGAAGAGCAAGTGCGCGCCCGCACGCGGGATTTGGAAAAGACCCTGGATCTGCTGAATTTGGCCAATAGTCAGCTGGCCGAGGCGACGCAGCGCGCCGAACAAGCGCGGGCCGATCTATCCAGTGCGATTGAGACGATCCAAGAAGGCTTTGGGCTGTTTGATGCTAATGAAACCCTGATCATGTGCAATTCGCGCTTTGGTCAGCATATGCCCGATATACGAAGCCATTTGCAGCCGGGATTGCAATTCGCCGATTATGTGCGACTGGTCAGCCGATCACGGCACTTATCCCTACCGCTGGAAGAAACCGAAGCCAGCTGGGTCGCCCAGCGTTTGGAAAAGCACCGCGATGATTATGTGGTGTTCAATGTGCAACTGATTTGGGATCGCTGGTTGCAGGTGAGCGAACATCGCACTGCCGAAGGTGGTACTGTGATCGTCCATACAGATGTCACCGATATGATGCGGCTGGAGCGGCGTGAACGGGAACGGATGCTGGATGACCAAGCCCGGATCATCCGCGCCACTTTGGATCACATCAACCAAGGTGTGTGCATTTTCGACCGCGATAAACTGTTGGTGGGCTGGAACCGCCGGGTCAGTAGTTTGCTGGCCCTGCCTGCGGGGCGGTTGGTCTTTGGCACAAGCTTTGACCGGCTCTTTGCTCTGATGGAGGATCGGGTGAAATTTTCCGACCCGGTGGCCGCGGATCGGATGCGCGATTGGGTCAATCACACAGGCCCGCGCCCTGCCCTGACATTTGAAATTCAGCGTGGATCCAATGTGATCCTTGATGTGTTTGCGGCGGAAACGCCAGATCGCGGTTTTGTGGTCAGCTTCACCGATGTCACCGCCGAGCGCGAAGCCGTGCGCGCTATGGTGGATGCGAATGAGTCCCTCGAACAGCGGGTGATGGATCGCACTTTGGCCCTGGAAGATGCCCTGGCCGATGCGGAGCGGGCGAATGCATCGAAATCCCGCTTCGTGGCTGCGGCCAGCCATGATCTGCTACAGCCTCTTTCGGCGGCAAAGCTATTTCTCTCTAGCCTAGAAAGCGGCGGCGCCAGCCCCTCCGATGTGGCCGATACGGTCAAGCGTGCCACGAATGCATTGGGCAGTGTGGAAACGATTTTGGGGTCCTTGCTGGATATCTCCAAACTTGATGCGGGCCTCGCCGCGATGGAGCCGGGCCCGGTGCCCCTGGGTCTGGTCATGCGCACATTGGCCGAGGAATTCACCCCCTTAGCCGCGAAGAAAGGCCTGCGGCTGCGGATCATCCCCTGTAATGTGACGGTCACCAGCGATGCGGCCTATCTGCGACGGATTTTGCAAAATCTCATCGCAAACGCTATTCGCTATACGGATCAGGGCCGGGTGATCATTGGCGCGCGTCGCCTGAAGGGCCAAGTGCGGGTGGAGATTTGGGATACTGGCGCGGGTATCCCACCCGATGAGCAGCAAAAGATCTTTGGCGAATTCCACCGGGTTGGCGCCACGTCCAGCGCTGGCGAAGGCATGGGGCTGGGGCTTGCTATCGTTGATCGCGCCTGCACGCTTTTGGGCCATAACCTATCGCTTTGGTCGGAACTGGGGCGCGGCAGTGGCTTTTTTGTCACTTTCGATCTGGCCGATTGCGCCGGTTCGAGCCTGCCGAAACCGCGTATCGACGGGCCGCGCCTGACAGCGGAAGCTTTGGAAAATGTCTTAGTTCTACTGATCGAAAATGATCACGAATTGCGCATCGCTATGTGCCGTCAGCTCGAAGCCTGGGGGCTAAGCGTTTTGGATGTGCCAGGTATTCAATCGGCGCAAGAGCTGCTAGAAGAGGTCGATATCACCCCTGATCTGGTGATTTGTGACTATCAGCTTGATGACGGAACGACAGGTCTTGATGCGCTCGACCAGCTCACGCCGAAAATTGGCAAAGTCCCAGCCATTATGGTCACCGCCAATCGCAGCCAAGACTTGCGTGCCGAGGTGAAGCGGCGCGGCTTGGATCTGTTGCATAAACCGCTGGACCCTGCTCAGTTGCATGCACGCATTTGCGAACTGATGACAGAGCCCGTGCGCTTGACGGGGTAATCCGCCGATCCAATATCTGTGAAGGCTCTGGCGTTGCCGCTGCGACGGATTAGAGCTATCATGTCGTTTGTCATAAGAACGACGCAAATGCACGCCATGGAGGGCGGATGCAGGATAGAATCGACCCCCTGATCGAAGAACGCGCGCCTTGGCTGTTTTCGCAACGTCCTTGGGCTGGCCCGTCTCGCTTTGCGTTGACCCGGATGCTGAGCTATTCGAAAACCATTCGCCTGGCTGAACATTTCGAACCGCAAAGCACCGAAGAAATCATGGGCGCCATGGGCCAAATGTTGGCCCAGGATGTGGAAATTTCGGGGCTTGAAAATATCCCGCGCCAGGGGGCGGCGATGGTCGTGGCCAATCACCCGACCGGCATTGCGGATGGGATTATCCTGTATCATCTTTTGGCGAAAATCCGGCCAGATGTGTATTTCTACGCAAATGTCGATATTCTGCGGGTACTGCCGCAGTTGGAAAGCTTTATCGCGCCGGTGGAATGGCGGTTGGAAAAGCGCAGCCATGGCAAAACCCGCGAAACCATGGCCTATACCCGCCGCGCAGTGGATGAAGGCCGCCTTGGCGTGATCTTCCCGTCGGGGCGCTTGGCCAAACGCCGGGGGCTGAAACTATATGAGCGGCCCTGGATGGCCTCGGCAGCGATGATCGCGCGCAAATTCGATATGCCGGTGATCCCGATCAATATTCGGGCGCGGAATTCTTGGCTGTTTTACGCCTTTGATTTCATCCATCCGACTTTGCGCGATATCACCCTGTTTCATGAGACCTTCAACAAATACAAACAGCCCTATCGCGTGACCGTGGGCGAGCCGATTTCGCCAAAGGCCCTGCCCGCGAAATCCGAGCAAGGGATCGAAATCCTTCGCATAGCCACGCTCGCCTTGGGCGGGGATCATGCGCCATCCGTGTCATTGGTGCAAACCAGCCGCTTTGCCAGCTGGATGAAGCAGTTCAGCGTTTAAGCAGCGCGAAAATTTTGGCGGTAGGAGTCTCTGCCGCCACTTGTCCTTTCCTATCTGCCTCGCATAGAACCAGCCAACAAATGCATTGCGCACAGACGGAGAGACCATGCTCGACCTAGCCTATTCAGCGCCGAAACCGAAAGTCATTGCCGGTGCCACCGGGGATTGGGAACTGGTCATCGGGATGGAGGTGCATGCACAGGTGAATTCCGAGGCCAAGCTCTTTTCCGGGGCCTCCACTCAATTCGGTGCCGAGCCGAATGCGAATGTGGCCTTTGTGGATGCGGCCATGCCGGGCATGCTGCCGGTGATCAACGAGTTTTGCGTTGAACAAGCCGTGCGCACTGGGCTGGGGCTGAAAGCGAAAATCAATCTGGTTAGCGCCTTTGACCGCAAGAACTATTTCTATCCTGACCTACCCCAAGGCTATCAGATCTCCCAGCTATATCACCCGATTGTGGGCGAAGGCGAAGTTCTGGTCGAAATGGGCGAAGGCGTGGCGCGTCTGGTGCGTATCGAGCGCATCCATATCGAGCAGGACGCCGGCAAATCCATCCATGACATGGATCCGCATATGTCTTTCGTCGATCTTAACCGGACCGGCGTTGCGTTGATGGAAATCGTGTCCCGCCCCGATATTCGCGGCCCGGAAGAAGCAGCCGCCTATGTGGGCAAGCTGCGCCAGATCATGCGCTATCTCGGCACTTGCGATGGCAATATGCAAAATGGCTCGCTGCGGGCGGATGTGAATGTCTCGGTTTGCCGTCCTGGGCAGTATGAGAAATACCAAGAGACCCAGGATTTCGGCCATCTGGGCACGCGCTGCGAAATCAAGAATATGAACTCCATGCGTTTCATCCAGCAGGCGATCGATTATGAGGCGAAGCGCCAAATCGCGATCCTGGAAGATGGCGGCGAGGTGGATCAAGAAACCCGGCTTTATGATGTGGCCAAGGGCGAAACCCGCTCCATGCGCTCAAAAGAAGAGGCGCATGATTACCGCTATTTCCCCTGCCCCGATTTGCTTCCTTTAGAAATCGAGCAAGCTTGGGTCGATGATATCGAGGCGAATTTGCCGGAATTACCCGATGCGAAAAAAGCTCGGTTTATTCAGGATTTCGGCCTGACCGATTATGACGCCTCGGTTTTGACCGCCGATGTCGATAATTCCGCCTATTTCGAAGCAGTGGCTCAGGGTCGCGACGGGAAATTGGCCGCGAATTGGGTAATCAATGAGCTGTTTGGCCGGTTGAAAAAGGACGAAAAAGAAATCACCGAAAGCCCGGTTTCGCCGGAGCAATTGGGCGGCATCATCGCGCTAATTTCCAAAGGCGATATTTCCGGTAAAATCGCCAAGGATCTTTTTGAGATCGTTTATACCGAAGGCGGCGATCCGGCGGAAATCGTCGAGGCCCGCGGTATGAAACAGGTCACAGATACAGGCGCGATTGAAGCGGCGGTTGATAAAGTGATTGCAGAAAACCCGGCACAGGTGGAAAAAGCCAAACAAAACCCGAAACTGGCGGGTTGGTTTGTGGGCCAGGTGATGAAAGCCACCGGCGGCAAGGCAAACCCGAAAGCGGTGAATGAATTGGTGGCGAAAAAACTCGCTGACTAAAGCGTTTCGAGAAAAGCGTTAAGAAAGAATAGGCCGCAGCGATGCGGCCTTTTTTGATTTCGCCCAAAGGGTGATTTATAGAATTTCGCGCTACGCTCGGCCCAGCATTCGCGGCGAGCAAAAGCTCTCCAAGCGGCAGGGAGTGCTCGACGTGACCGGTTAAGCGCGAAAGTCTTAGCCCTCAACCACCGCCGGGATTAGCCGCAGATCTTCGCCCTCATAGGCGATCCAATAGCAGCTTTGCGATGCGGCGGCGGGGTTGATGCGTTGGCAAAAGATGCCATCACGGAAAGACCAGGTGCCGTAGAAGGTTTCGCCCAGATATTGCCCGCGCAAACGGCCGCCGGTCAGGACCTCCATCCAATAGCCCGAACCGCGCAGGGTCTGGCCCACCACATGTTCTTGGAATTCATCGATATCCTCAATGACGTCATAGCCCGTCCCCTCGATCCCCGCGATTTCTAACGGATCGGGGCCGGAACAGGCTGCCAGCATCATGCAAAGTAAAAAGATCTCTAACCGCGACATGGTCCCACGCTATAAGCCTCACAGATAACAGATGATTAACAACGCCTTTGACCGCAAGGTCCCAAAGAGATAGGTGAACCTTCGAAGGAGTAGGCTATGGTGTATGAATATCGCGTTATCCCCGCCCCCTTAAAGGGCCGCAAAGAGCGTGGGTTAAAATCCCCGCAAGAGCGCTATGCCGCTGCTTTGACAGAGGTTTTAAATGCAGAGGCAGAAAAGGGCTGGGAATTTGTTCGCGCCGAGGTTCTGCCAAGCCAAGAGCGCAAAGGTCTAGCCGGATCGAAATCCGTCATCGTTAATGTTTTGGTTTTCCGCCGCGACCCGAACCAAGCCGAAGACCGCGCCACCCGCGAAGCGCTTCGCATGATGGAGCGGCCGTCGAATGCTTTTGGGGTGTGATCCCCCCAATTTAGCGCCGGCCTAGTTCGGCATCTCGATCGCTAGGGCATGGATTCGGTCGATAGTGTCCTGACCAATTGCCGCATGAATCGCCCGGTGCCGACCGAGGCGATTTTTGCCTTCTAGGCTTTCTGCTTTGATCAAAACCCGAAAATGGCTCTCGCCACCGTCCTGATAGCCCGAATGACCCGCATGGGCCTCGCTTTCATCGACAACTTCAAGCCGCTCTGGCGTGAATGCGGCTTCAAGTTTTTCACGAATCTCCTGTGCAACACTCATTTTTCGCAAACTTCCCCTTTTTCTTCCTGACAGAGAGGTTAGACTCCCGCGTCGCATTCTAGATTTGCCGCAAGCCCCGGCCCAGAGAAAAGGTGAGCACCTATGACAAAAGACGATCCCTTCGGTTTTGACATGTCGGTGTCTTCTTCCAAGAAGAAACGCGGTCGTGGACGCCGAGGCATGTCAGGCGCTTTCGAGACCTCAAAGCGCGTCTGTGATCATCCCGGTTGTGAGGAGGCAGGGCAATACCGCGCGCCCAAAAGCCCCGATCATTTAGACGAATATTTGTGGTTCTGCAAAACCCATGTGCGGGAATACAATTTGAAATGGAATTTCTTCAACGGTCAGACCGAAGAAGAGATGCAAGCCCAGATCGATAAGGATCGGGTTTGGGATCGCGAAACCAAGCCTTTTGGCAAGCCAACCGAAGAACAGCGGGCCTGGGCGCGTCTGGGCGTGGATGATCCGCATCAGGTGCTGGGCGAGAATGCGACGCGCAATCCAGGCCGCAATGCGACGCCTTCGGGCACGCGCCGCCTGCCCCCGACGGAGCGCCGCGCTTTGGAGATCTTGGAAGCCCGCGACACTTGGACCAAGCCAGAGATCCGCAAAGCCTATAAGGGGCTGATCAAGATCTTGCATCCTGACATGAATGGCGGCGACCGTTCGGATGAAGAACGGCTGCAAGAGGTGGTCTGGGCCTGGGATCAAATCAAAGAAAGCCGGAACTTCCGCGATTAATGCCTTTCTGCGCGGCTTTTGCTGAACTCACCGGCAAGAGCCGCGCCGCATGAAGAGCTGGCCTTATTATATGGCAGCCGGCTGAAGCGTGTTGGAGTACCGATCTGATCCTTCGAGCGCCGCTAGCACCTAACTTATTGATAAATTTAATTCTTCTGACCTAATAGCCGCAGAGTATGGCTATCCCCTATATTTCCTCCGGGCGAGGATGAGCTGATCGCCTCCGTTCTGGGCGCGAGCGCTCAGATCACAACAGCCATAGCTGGGACGTTTTTTCAGGTATCGCACTCTTAGAATACCGACAAATCCGTGCCCAATCCCCCCAATCTACGACCAATGTCCATGTCATTTCTGTGTTCTTTTGTGGATTCCTTGTCGTTTTCCTGCATATTCTCCCATTTAGGGAGGAAAGCGCAGATATGTCGGGAATTTTTGCAGCTATTGCACAAGCCGTGCAGCTGATCGGCTCCGCAGATCCTGATTTGCTGGAAATTGTCGGCCTGTCTTTGCGGGTTTCCCTTTGCGGCGTGTTGATTGCGTGCCTGATCGGATTTCCCCTGGGCGCTCTGCTTGGAGCATTGCGGTTTCCAGGCCGCGCGGCCTGTTTGGCGCTGCTGAATGCCGCTATGGGCCTGCCGCCGGTGACTGTTGGGCTCTTTGTCTATCTTATGCTTTCCGCATCGGGGCCTTTGGGCGTTTTGGGGCTGCTTTACAGCCCGACCGCAATGATCATTGCCCAAAGCCTGTTGGTCACGCCGATTGTCGCCGCTCTGTCTGCACGGGTGATTACCGATCTCAATAGCGAATATGGCGATTTCTTTGCCTCACTGGCGCTGCGCCCGTCTCGCCGCATTGCGACACTTCTATGGGAAGCCCGGTCGCGTCTGACCACAGTGGCCTTGGCCGGGTTTGGTCGCGCCATTGCCGAGGTCGGTGCCGTGATTATCGTTGGCGGCAATATCAACCATCTGACCCGCGTGATGACCACTTCCATCGCGTTAGAGACCTCGAAAGGCAATCTAGAGCTCGCCTTAGCTTTGGGCATTGTGCTGTTGGTGATTGCGGTTCTGGTCAATGCTTTGGTCATGGCGCTGCAATCTCAGCAGCAGCAAGAGGGCACCGCTTATGCGTGATATGGCAATGACCACAGAGCAAAACAGCCTAGCCCTAGCGCGGGTCGAGGGGGTGGGATTTACGTTGCGGGGACAGGCCCTGTTGCGGGATGTGTCCCTAAGCCTCTGGCCTGGTCGCTGCTGCGCAATCCTTGGAGCGAATGGGGCGGGCAAAAGCCTGACCCTGCGCCTGCTGCATGGGCTTTTGTCGCCGAGCCAGGGGCAGGTCCTGTGGCAAGGACGGGTGCTAGATCGCGCTGCGCGGCGGCAGCAATCTATGATGGCCCAGGATCCGGTCATGTTGCGCCGGTCGGTGCGGGCTAATCTGGAATTTCCATTAGCGGATCGCGGTCTTACACGGGCAGAGCGGAAAAGGCGCGTAGAAGAGGCGTTGACCACTGCGCGGCTTACCGCCTTGGCCAATCGCCCGGCCCGCTGCCTGTCGGGGGGCGAAAGAGCCCGGCTGGCCCTGGCCCGTGCGCTGAGCACGAAACCGAAACTGCTATTGCTTGACGAGCCTTGCGCCAGTCTCGACCCCGCCTCAACCTTTGCGGTGGAAACCATGATCGCCGAAGCGCGCTTGGCAGGAACGGCTATTTTGATGGTCACCCATGATGCAGGGCAAGCCCAGCGTTTGGCCGATGATCTGGTGTTTCTCCATCGAGGGCAAATCGCCGAAGCGGGCCTTGCCGCCCAATGCCTAGACCAGCCTCAATCCCGCGCCATGCAAGCTTGGCTGGCTGGTGAAATTTACCTGTCGCCTGCGCCATGATCCCAACGTAACCGCGCCATGACCAGGCCCTGAAGCCCCATTCCATTTCGCAAACGGAGACTGCGATGTATCGCCCAATTATCCTTGCCTGCGCTTTAGCGCTCTCTTCCACGCTACCGATTGCAGCGCCTGTCCAGGCGGATGATGATCGCTCCATCCTGGTGCAATCGACGACCTCCACCGAGAATTCCGGCCTGTTTGATGTGCTCCTGCCCGCCTTCACCGAAGACAGCGGCATCACAGTGCATGTGGTCGCGGTCGGCACTGGCCAAGCCATCCGCAATGCCGCGAATGGCGATGGAGATGTGCTATTTGTGCATGCCAAAGCCGCAGAAGAGAAATTCGTAGCCGAGGGCCATGGGGTGGCGCGGTATGATGTGATGTATAACGATTTCGTGCTGGTGGGCCCGGCCTCGGATCCGGCGCAAATTGCCGGCGCCAAATCTGCCGCCGAAGCGCTGGAAGCTTTAGCAGAGGCAGAGGCTCTGTTTGCATCGCGCGGTGATGATAGCGGCACCCATAAGGCAGAGCTGCGGCTTTGGGCGAAAACCCATGTGACCCCTGCGGATGTCTCAGGCAGCTGGTATCGCGAAACCGGCTCAGGAATGGGTGCAACCCTGAATGCGGCAGTGGCCATGGGCGCCTATACGCTGAGCGACCGGGCCACTTGGATTGCCTTTGGCAATAAGGGCGATCATCAGATCGTGGTCGAAGGCGATCCGGTGCTGTTCAACCAATATGGGGTGATCGCGGTGAACCCCGCCGCGCATCCAAATGTGAACGCCGAAGATGCGCAGGTTTTTGTGGATTGGCTCCGCTCTGAGACGGGCCAAGCCGTAATTGCGGGCTTTCAGCTAGAGGGGCAGCAGCTCTTTTACCCCAATGCCAAATAGGCGCTGAGGGCGATCCTTGATGTAGGGTGGGCAATATGCCCACCGCTTCCCCTGAATTTCAAACCAGCGATGGGCAAATTGCCCATCCTACTCTTATGGTGAAAGCCAGCGCACCTGCCCCAGCTGCTGCAAGTCATAGCCGCCAAGGCTCTCGGCCCGTTCCGCGAATTCGGGTGTTTTGGTAAAAGCCCAGAGCGTCTGCCAGGCCGGGCTAAAATAGGCGCGGCGATTGATCAAAATATCAAAACTTTCGGTCGCAAGCGGCACAAAGCCCAGCCGGTATTGCCGCGACATAGCCTCTAACCCAAGCGCCGCCGCCACTTCACCGCCGGCCACTGCCGCCGCCGCTTCGGTTTCGGTTCTGGCCAGGCTTGCCTGAGCTTCAAAGGCGCTAGGCTCCAGACCTTCTTCGCGGGCTAGCTGATCGAATAAGCCCCGCGCGCCAGAGCCCTCTTGCCGCAGCGCCAAGCGCTCCCCCAGCAGATCCGACAGACGCGCCACCATACTGCCTTGGGGCAAGATCAGCCCCTGCACCCGGCGCGCCCAGCCCAGCAAAACCGCGTCCTTCGGCGCCGATGCTTGCACAGAGGCCAAATTCCAGCGGCCATCTTCGGGCAAATGCATTCCTGCCGCCGCCGCCTGCCCATCGCAAAACCGCCGCAGCCCATCACCGCTGCCATCATAGAAACTGGCTAAACCCGAGCCGCTCGCCCGCAAAGCCCAATCCAAAAGCGGATCATGACTGCCCGCCAGAACCATGGGCGCTTGGTTATCTGACACCGCCTCATCGCCCTTAAGCCAAGCGGTTAGATCCGTGCGCGGGAAAAGCAGCTTGCCGGTAATCCGCCGATGCGGGATCTCGCCCGCGGCTGCCAGATCATAGACTTTGCGCTCTTTCACCCGCAAAAGATCCGCCACTTCTTTGGTGGTCAAGAAAGCGTCAGGGTCTAGGGTCATTAGGCAGGCTCCATTCTTGCGACTGATTTGACCCAAGCCGGGGGGGAGGTGCAAGCTTTGCTCTTGTCCCGCCCGAAACTTCGCGGCAGATCCGCCCCAAACCAGCCCGGAGACCTCTATGCCCCAACCGCCGATCCATCTGCCCGCTTTGATCCTAGGCGCTGGTGCGGCGGGGATGATCTGTGCGGCCCAGGCCGGACCCGGCGCAGTGGTGCTAGACCATAATACAAAACCGGGCGAGAAAATCCGTATCTCGGGCGGCGGGCGCTGTAATTTCACCAATCTCTATGCCAGTGCGGAAAATTTCCTAAGCCAAAACCCGCATTTCGCGAAATCGGCGCTCAGCCAATATACCCAATGGGATTTCCTCGACCTGATGGCGCGCCATGGCATCGCCTATCACGAAAAAACTCTGGGCCAGCTGTTCTGCGATGAGAGCGCGCTGCAAATCATCGAGATGCTGAAATCCGAGATCGACGCAGCCGGGGCCGAGATCTGGCTGCAAACAGAGATCACAGACATCGCCCATCGCGATGGGGCCTTTCATCTAAGCCTGATCCGCCAGGGCCGACCGCTGCGGGTGATCACGCCGCATTTGGTGGTGGCCACCGGCGGCAAATCCATCCCAAAAATCGGCGCAACTGGGCTGGGCTATCAGATCGCTCAACAATTCGGCCATCAGATAATCGAGACCCGACCCGGCCTTGTCCCCTTGACCTTTGCCGATCAATTCGCAGAGCTGTCGGGCCTGGCTTGCCCAGCCCGCCTGAGCGCCAATGGGGCGAGCTTTGACGAAGCCCTGCTCTTCACCCATCGCGGTCTATCCGGCCCGGCGATTTTGCAAATCTCTTCCTATTGGCGCGAGAGCGACACCATAAGCGCGCATCTTTTGCCGGGCACGGATATCCTGGCTTTCTTACAAGCTGAGCGGCAAAGCGCCGGGCGGCGGGATCTGGGCACAGTGCTGGCAGAGCTTTTGCCCAAACGCCTGGCGCAGTTTTTCGCGCAGAATTCGGGGCTAAAGGGAAATCTCGCCGATCAATCGGATAAAAAGCTACGCGCCTTTACCCATAGCCTGACCGACTGGCAGCTTCGCCCCACAGGGACAGAAGGCTATCGCAAGGCCGAAGTTACTTTGGGCGGGGTCGATACAGATCACCTGACCGCCCGCAGCCTAGAGAGCCGCCTTCTGCCAGGGCTTTATTTTATCGGCGAGGTCGTGGATGTGACCGGCTGGCTGGGCGGGTATAATTTCCAATGGGCCTGGTCGAGCGGTGTCGCCGCTGGGCGGGATATTACCGCGAAGCGGCAGGGGTGAGCCGCCCTATCCTGATGAGGTACGACGCACTTTAAGCCTGCAAGCCACTGAAATATCCAATAAAACCACGCCTACAGAATTTAAAACTTTTGTAACACTAGGGTTTGGACTCTTGATGGGAAAGGCGATAGAACCGAGCGCTAAAGTTTCTATCCGGTGACCCACTATGAAAATGCGCGATACTTTCATCAAACCCATGCACCCTGAAGGGCGCAAATTTGTTGCCATTTTCGCGGCCATAACACTTGTCTTTTTCTTGATCTGCACCTTCCTGGGCTGGATCGGGGTTGGGCTAACCGTCTGGTGCTATTACTTCTTCCGCGACCCTGCCCGCGCTACGCCTGAACGCGAAGGCCTGATCGTAAGCCCAGCCGACGGCATCGTTTCCTTGATTGAAAAAGCCGTCCCACCGGTCGAGCTGGGCATGGAAGACAAGCCGCTGACCCGTGTCAGCGTGTTCATGAGCGTGTTCAATTGCCATGTGAACCGCGCGCCTATCGCGGGAAAACTAGCGGCGATTTCCTATCGCCCCGGCAAATTCTTCAATGCCTCCCTGGACAAGGCCAGCGTCGATAACGAGCGCAACAGCCTATGCATCGAAATGGGTGATGGTCGTCAGATCGCTGTGGTGCAAATCGCGGGGCTGGTCGCGCGGCGGATCGTTTGTTTTTCCGCGCCTGGCGATACGCTGAAAACCGGGGAACGGTTTGGCCTGATCCGCTTTGGCTCTCGCCTGGATGTGTATCTGCCCGATGATGTACATCCCATGGTCAGCCTGGGCCAAACAATGATCGCAGGCGAAACGGTTCTAGCGGATCTCACCTCTAACGAGCCCGCCCGATCGGCCCGGACCGACTAAGCCATGACCAAGCCATCCATCAAAAAGCGCAGCGTGCCGCTTATCCAGCTCTTGCCAAATCTTATGACGATCATGGCCATCTGCGCCGGGCTCACGGCAATACGATTTGGCTTTGAGGGGAATTACGAAACCTCGGTTCGGCTGATTTTGGTGGCCTGTATCCTGGATGGCTTGGATGGGCGCTTGGCGCGGATTCTCAAGGCAGAAAGCCCCATCGGCGCAGAGCTAGACTCACTCGCAGATTTCGTGAATTTCGGGGTGGCGCCGGTATTGATCCTGCATAGTTGGATCCTAAGCGAATTTAGCGGCGCCGGCTGGATTGCAGCGCTAAGCTATTCCATTTGCTGCGTCTTGCGCCTGGCCCGGTTCAATGTGAGCAACCGTTTGGAAACCGATAGCGCCGCTGCTGATTTCTTCGTGGGCGTGCCAGCCCCTGCCGGAGCGATGTTGGTTTTGCTGCCTATGGTGCTGTCTTTTGCCTTTTCCGGCGAGCCGCTGATTTCCCCGGTTCTGACCGCCGCCTATGTCTGCGCCATTGGGCTTTTGATGATCAGCCGCATCCCCACCTATTCCTTTAAGCGGGTCATGGTGGCGCAAAAGAATACGAAATTCGTGCTGCTCGGCACCGTCCTACTCATCGCGGCTTTGCTCACCTATCTTTGGGCAACACTGGCTCTGCTAAGCTTTGTCTATATCTGCATTGTGCTATGGAGCCAAAAATTCGCCCGCCTGCCGAAACAGCCGACTGGGGAGTGAGGGATTTCAAAATGCGAAATTGAAAGAAACTAGCGGAACGCCTGTAATCAATGCAATTTGAACATGCGGATATTAGTAGGAGCAGAATTAAATAGCATTTCTTCAAATCTACCCTAGAGTAAAGGCAGTAACTGAGACAGGTCATAGCCATATCATTTCTCTCAGAAGGTCTTTGCAACTAAGGATATTGAAATGCTCGAAATCAAAAGATTGAACTGGTCTCTTTGGCTGATCATTTTTCTTGCTTTGCCCATTACAGCATTCGCAAACAACGGGATTTGTTTTGGCGAAGCGACGCCCAGCAAGAAAGTCATAGTTACCGTGTGTGAGAGTACGAGGTACAAAACTGCTGCTTGTGTGGATATTTGCTTTTCTAAAAAATGGTACATAGAAAATTCGCAAAATAGAGATGACAAGGCACCCAAAATGGTTCGCTATCTTATGATGTCGGTTTCGGGCGGTCGGGTTGGTTGGACAGAAACCAGTAGGTACATGAGTAAAAAAAACACTATAACATTTCCTGAAAGAAAGTGGCCTTCAACCCACTCCGATCTAGAAATTGGCGGCAGAATCTGGTCAAACACCTCGTATTGGGTATTCGACGTTAGAAATGTTTTTCAACCGAAAGTCGGCGTTAGCATGAGTTTCGACTAGCTTTTTTTACCACCCTATATATTTTTGTGAGTATATTGGGTGTGAAAACATTGCCCCATAACCATTCCCTATGACGCCCAACCTGGCCATTTTCCCATCACAGCAGCCCGCCCCGCGGCGCAGAAATCTCATTCTCGCATGAAACTGCCTCTTTCCGCGCCAGCTGCCCTTGCTCTTGGTTAGCATATGAGGCATCCCCGCAAAGGTTGACGGAGAGGTTTTACAAATGGCGGACGGTGCGATGGATATGAACGCAAAGCCAACCGAGGAAATTTCTGTACGCGAGGTGTTCGGCCTCGATACGGATATGAAGGTCAAAGCTTTCGCTGAGCCCACAGACCGTGTCCCGGCGCTGGACCCCACCTATAAGTTCGACCCTGACACCACCTTGGCCATTCTCGCCGGTTTTTCCCATAATCGCCGCGTGATGATCCAGGGCTATCACGGCACAGGTAAATCCACTCATATTGAGCAAGTCGCCGCGCGCCTGAACTGGCCTGCTGTGCGGGTCAATCTTGATAGCCATATCAGCCGGATCGATTTGATCGGGAAAGACGCCATCAAGCTAAAAGACGGCGTGCAGGTTACGGAATTCCAAGAAGGCATTCTGCCTTGGGCGCTGTCCAATCCCTGCGCGATTGTATTTGACGAATATGATGCAGGCCGCGCCGATGTGATGTTTGTGATCCAGCGGGTGCTGGAAACCGATGGTAAGCTGACCCTGCTTGACCAAAACAAAGTTCTGACCCCGCATCCGTCTTTCCGCATTTTCGCCACTGCGAATACTGTGGGCCTGGGCGATACGACCGGGCTTTATCACGGCACTCAGCAAATCAACCAGGGCCAGATGGACCGGTGGAGCCTTGTGGCCACGCTGAACTATCTGTCCCATGATGCGGAAAGCGCCATCGTTCTGGCCAAATGCCCGCATTACAACACCGCTGAGGGACGCAAGCAAATTAGCCAGATGGTGACTGTTGCGGATCTGACCCGGACGGCCTTCATGAATGGCGATCTGTCCACGGTGATGAGCCCGCGGACTGTGATTGCCTGGGCGCAAAATGCCGAGATCTTCCGCGATGTGGGCTTTGCCTTCCGCCTGAGCTTCCTCAACAAATGCGATGAGCTAGAGCGTCAGACCGTGGCCGAATTCTATCAGCGCGCCTTCAACGAAGAGCTGCCCGAAAGCGCTGCGAGCCAGTCCATCGCTTAAGGCGCGGGCATATTTATGCCAGCGCTGTCATCTGATTGCGTTGGCGGCTTTCTTAGGCACAATTGGCTGTGCTCCCAGCCCGAATTGCAACCGAAACCGAGGCCAATAAGTGCTGCCATCTCTCAATTTGGCACTTGCGGGATCACTCATGTGGTTGACGGCGATACGGTAAAAATTGCCTGCCCGCCGGTTCTCCCTCATTCATAGCGATAGTCTGCGGGTCTGGTTTTCCTATTCTTCGTCGTGAGTTTGGGAAAGCGCGCCGGGCGTGGAGCCCTCAAATTGCTCAAACGTCCGGCACGCTTCTGCGGGCTTTTGGTTCCCGAGAGATGATCGCGGCTCGGCATTGCTGTAGTCATATCGCCAAAGGGCCAGCTTGCGCCGTGCATCGTCCAGGCTTTCGAACATCTCCTCGTTCAAAACTTCATCGCGCAGACTGCCGTTGAAGGCCTCGATGAAGGCATTATGGACCTGCGGCGTTTTGATGCCGCTCCTTTGACCACGTATTGTGTCGCAAAGGAGAACACAGATGGCATCACGACCTACCGAGAAATTTCGTTCAGAAGCAGTGCGGGTGGCTTTAACCAGCGGGCTGCCGTGCAAGCAGACGGCGGCGGATTTTGAGATCGGCTTCTCAACGCTGAACCGCTGGATTCAGCAGGACCGGCGCAATCCCGAGAAACCAAGCGTCCAGTCTGATCTGGAACGCGAGATCGCGGAGCTGCGAAAAGAGAACCGTATGCTTCGGGACTTGCAAGGATCAGTAAACAGTCCGGGGGACTGTTTTCCCGCAGCAAGGGGGATGTTCTAAAAAAGGCAACAGTGTTCTTCGCGAGCCAGTGAGGATGGAAATGCCACCGGTCCGAATGAATATCTGAACCCATGAGGTTTAGGTTCATCGAAGAGCATGGCCGCGATTTTCCGACCAACCGTCTTTGCAAAGTTTTAGATGTCAGCGAACGCGGCCTGCGCGCCTATCGCAGCCGACCTGACAGCCAAAGGCAGCAGATTGGAATAGCCCCCTGAAAGTGGTCCACCAACTGGGATAGTTTATCCCTCAAATTGGAGGATCAGCGATGGCTGGAAAACGAGAGAAACCCGAAGAGATTGTATCGAAGCTTCGGCAGGTTGAAGTCTTGCAAGGTCAAGGCGCGACAATTGCCGAGGCGGTGCGCCAGATTGGCGTGACGCAGCAGACGTTCTATCGTTGGCGGAAGCTTTATGGCGGCATGCAGCTTGCCCGGCTGAAAGAGCTGGAGAAGGAGAACCAGCGGCTTCGGCGCGCGGTGTCTGACCTGACGCTGGACAAGCTCATCCTCGCCGAGGCAGCAAAGGGAGTGATGGCCGTCTAGGAATTGATCCGATGGA
>JBMYSZ010000024.1:0-61706 GCA_049603835.1 Mangrovicoccus sp. | reverse complement strand
TCATAACCTGAAGGTCGCAGGTTCAAATCCTGCTCCCGCAACCAAAAATATCAAAAAAATACCGACATTCGAACCGGTTTACCGAAAGCACATCCGTAAATACCCTCAAAACATCCGATCTTTCACGGGGCCTGAGGATATTTGATGGAGCCGCATCTTCCTACGATACATGCGTCGGTCGAAAAGCTTGCCAGGCAGATGCGATCTGGCTTGGTTGGGCATGACAAGTTGATCGAGCGGCTCTTGATCGCAATCCTATCCGCCGGCCATCTCTTGGTCGAAGGCGCACCGGGTATCGCCAAAACTCGCGCAGTGAAATGGCTAGCCCAGGCGGTCGAGGGCGGTTTTGCTCGGATCCAATGCACCCCCGATCTCATGCCTGCGGATATGACCGGCACAACTGTGTTTCGGCCGCAAGATGGGCGGACAGAATTCATTCCTGGCCCGGTCTTTCACAATCTCATCTTGGTTGATGAAATCAACCGTGCGCCGCCGAAAGTGCAATCCGCTTTGCTCGAAGCCATGGCCGAGGCGCAAGTCACCATCGCCAATGAAACCCATATATTGCCGGATCCCTTCTTAGTGGTCGCAACGCAAAACCCGATTGAGCATGACGGTACATTTCCCTTGCCCGAAGCCCAGCTTGATCGGTTTTTGTTGCATATGGTTTTGGCCCTACCGGACCTAGAGACCGAGCGGCAGATTTTGGATTTGGTAGAAGCCGAAACCCATGACGGCACCACGCCGCAGCAAGTTCTGACCCTAAGCCAATTGGCCGAGGCTCGCGCAGCAGTGCGCCAAATCCATCTGGCGCCCGAATTGCGCGACTATATTGTGCGCTTGGTTATGGCGACCCGAGAAGGGGCTTTCGCGGATGAGATCCAACATGCGGTGTCGCCGCGTGGCTCGATTGCGCTTGCGGCTTCGGCCAAAGCGCGGGCCTTTTTGCAGGGCCGCGATTATGCGCTGCCCGAAGATGTAGTGGCGCTGGCAGAGGACGCCTTGGCGCATCGCTTGGTTTTGACTTGGCGCGCGACCGCAGATGGCCGGAGCCCGCGCGCCGTAATCGCTGATATTTTGCAAGAGGTGCAGCCCTTGTGAACCAAACCGCCCTGACCCATCCCAGCATTGCCCTGAGCGCGGATCGTTTGATCGGCTTGCGCCATGTGGCACTGGCGGCGCGGGAAGACGCAGTTTTGGCGGCCTCACCGGGGGGATTTGCCTCGCCCCAGAAAGGGCGCGGTCTGGAAATCGCCGATCTGCGGGAATACCAAACTGGCGATGACCTGCGCCACCTGGATCGCGGGGCGACCGCGCGCACGGGGCGGCTTCATGTGCGGCAATTTCAGGAAGAGCGGGACCGGATCGTTCTTTTGGTCGCGGATTTTCGCGCGCCTATGTTCTGGGGCCTGACGCGTGTGCTGCGTTCGGTGGCAGCGGCAGAGGCGCTGTGCCTGATCGGTTGGACGGTGATTACCGATGGCGGGCGGGTTGGTCTGCTGACCTTAGGGGATGACGAGCCGGTGGTTTTGCCTCCCCGTGGCCGCGATCGGGCGATGTTGGCGGCGATTGGTGGCTTGGTCTCTGCCCATCAAGCCGGCCTCGCGCGTTTGGCCATGGGCGAGCTGCCGGAAACCTCGCTTGATGACCAACTTGGCCGCGTCATGCGACTTGCCCCAGCGGGGGCGGAGATCATCATTGCATCGGGATTTGATCACCCGGGGCAGGGATTTGCCGAGGAATTGGGTAAAATTTCTCGAAGGCGGCGGCTCCGACTGCTGAATATCACTGCGGCGCAGAGTGAAAAACTCCCTGCCGGATCATATCCGATCCGCTTGCCCAATGGGCAGCGGCTACGGGTGAATTTGGGAGCGGGGCCCAAGACGCAGGCTGAACGGATCGAAGGCTGGCCCGTGACGTCGCTGGATGCGGGGGACCCGGTCGAAGCCATGGCGCGCCAACTTGTGACCGGACTGGAACCGGAGCTGGCGCAATGAGCGAGGCCGCTTTGAGTGAGGCTGCAATGCGGGCGGCGCTGCTGGATATTCATTTGCCTTTGGAGGCGGGCGGGGGCCAGATTGCCGAAATTGCTGCGGCAATTGCCTTTGGCGGTGCAGCGGCTTTGACGGTTGCGCTTGTTTTGCGGCTGCTGTCTCAGCGGCGGGCCGCAAGGGCGGAAACCAGCCTCGCGCAATTTCTTGACCGCCTTAACACGGACACAGAGCCGCGCCGCCGGGTGGAGCTGCTGCATTTACTCAAAACCTATGCGCCGGATCGCTTTGCAGAGCTGGCCAAAGATCTCTATCGCCCCGGATCGCAAATTAGCACTCAGCGGCTAGAGACGGAGCTGCGGGATCTTGCCTGAACTGGCCGATCCCTGGGCGCTTTTGCTTTTGCCGCTGCCTTTGCTTGGGGCGCGATTTCTGCCTGCTCTGCAGACCGGCGGGGCGGCTTTGGAAGTACCGGACCGGATCGGAGCGGCGCTGATGGCGGCGGGGCGCGCCCATACTGGCGGATCCCGTGGGAAACTGCGGCAGATCTTGCTTTGGGCGATTTGGGTATTGCTGGTCATCGCCATTGCCGGGCCGCGCATCGTGTCGCCGGTTTCGGCGCTGCGGGTGTCTGGTCGCGATTTCGCTGTGGTGCTGGATCTGTCGGGGTCGATGATCCGCGATGATTTCTATCTGAACGATCAGCCCATCACCCGGCTTGATGCCGTGAAATATGTGGGGGCTGATTTCGTCAGACGCCGGGCGGGGGATCGGGTGGCCCTGATCGTGTTTGGGTCCGAGGCCTATTATGCCGCCGCCTTTTCCTATGATGTCGAAGCGGTCGCGCAGCGGATAGAGACGGCGACAATCGGTATTTCTGGCCGGGCGACAAATATTCCCGATGGGCTTGGCCTGGCCTTGAAACGGCTTCAACATTCGGACGCAGCCTCGAAGGTTATTTTGCTGCTGTCCGACGGGTCCAGCAATGCCGGCGCTACCGAGCCGGTGGGCGTTGCGGCGATGGCGAAAGAGATGGGGGTGGTCATTCACACGATTGCCCTGGGGCCCAAGGATACGGCGGATGCCTCCCCCTCGGATCAGGGCGTGGTGGATGAAAAGACCCTGCGCATTCTGGCGGAGATCACCGGCGGCGAAACCTTTCGCGTACGCACAACCGATGATCTTATCGCTGTTGGGGCTGCCCTTGACCAGCTAGAATCCACCGAAGGCCAAGGGCTGAGTGCTGGGCTTTTCAAAGAGCTTTGGGTTTGGCCCGCGGGCTTTGCGCTGGTCTTGTCTCTGGCCCTCATATGGAGGGAAGAGTGAGCGGCGTGCCGGATATCACCTTGCTGCGCCCGCTTTTCTTGCTGGCAGTTCCGCTATTGGGCGCGTTCATATGGTATTGGCTTCGCCGTCAGGGAATGGCCGGAGCCTGGCAAAAGGCCGCCAGCCCAGAAATATTGCAAGCCCTGTCAGCGCTTGGCTGGGTCTCCGCACAGGGGGGGCGGGTCACCATCTGGCTGAGTTCGTCGGTTGCGGTGGCGATCTTGCTGGCTCTGGCTGGTCCGGCCATCGAGCGCCGGGATACCCTGTCTTTCCGCAATCTCGATGGGGCGATCTTGGTGCTTGATGTGTCGCCAAGTGTCACCGAAAGCCCGCGCTGGCCGCAGATGCAAACTATGGCGCGGGTGGCGATGGGCTCTTTGGGCAATCGCCCGGCAGGGGCGGTGGTTTTCGCGGGCGATGCTTACTTGGCCAGTGGTTTGACGATGGATCACCGCGAGCTGGGCCAGACCTTATCGCTTTTGGACGCGCAAACCGTGCCGGATCCGGGGTCGCGCCCGGCGCGGGGACTGGCGCTGGCCTTGCAGATGGTGGCGCAGTCCGAGTTGCTATCGGGCGATGTTTTGCTGCTGAGCGATGGGGCGGGAATTGGACCGGAAAGCCTCGCCTTGGTCGAGGATCTGAGGCAGCGCAATTTGCGGCTATCCGTCATCGCGCTTGAGACGCCGGGGCCAGAGATGACCGCTTTGGCGCAGCTCGGTGGTGGTCGGGTTTTCACCCTAGAGGAAACTGATGCCTTGGCCACTTGGCTGTCTGATATGAGCCGCAGCCAAATGGTTCGCCAGAGCTTTCCGCTACTATATTGGCGCGATCTGGGGCGATGGGGGTTGGCGCTGGCCCTTTTGCCCTTGTTGATGCTGTTCCGGCGGTCTGGCCCATGAGATGGTTGCTGATCATAACCGCATTGGCCGCGGCGCTGGCCCTGGGGATGGGGGGCGGTGCATCGCCTTTCGGTCGGGTCCTTTTGGCCAGCGGTTTACCTGGTCTGGCGCGGCCATTCTTTGACGATCCGGCCTGGCGCGGTGTGGCGGCTTATCGGGCCGGTGATATGGACCAAGCCGCGCAGGATTTCCGCGAAGCGGGGGATTTCTATAATCTTGGCAATGCCTTGGCTCAGAGCGGATTTTATGCAGCCGCGCTAGAGGCCTATGACATCGCCATCGCCATGGGTATTGCCGAGGCGCGGACCAATTTCGATTTGGTCTTTGCTCTATTTGGCCGTGGCGCGATCGATCCCGAGGCTTTGGCGCTGTTTGCAAAGCGTGACACCGGCCCCACCGCCGAAGCCCCCGTGGCTCAAGGCGATGCGCGCGGGGCGGGCAGTGGCGATGAGGTGACCAATGCCAATTCCATGCTGGGTATGGCCGAGCTCTCGACGCGTGGTCAATTGGCCGTGCGCCGGGTCTATGATGATTTGCATATGATCGCTGATGGGCGCTGGTTGCGTCAGTTGTCGGATGTGCCGGGGGCTTGGCTCAAAGCGCGGATCCTGGCCGAGCATAAGGCTCGAGACGCGGCGGGGCTTGCGCCACCAGAGCCGGAGGATCCCCGGTGAGGCTGTGGCTCCTGGTTCTCGCTGCGCTGCTTTGCGGCCCAGCCCTGGCGCAATCCGGCGCGGTGCGGCCTGGCGAGCTGGCGCTGTCGGTGACGGTCGAAAACACAGGCCACACGCCTTATGAGCGTGAAATGGTCATGATCCGCATTCGCGGCGCATATCGACGGCATATCACCCTGGAAAAACTAGAGCAGCCGGATTTGGACGGGTTTAGCTGGGCGCAGCTTGGCCCGGATCACTGGTCCGAAGAGCGGATCAATGGCCGCCCGGTCAAAGTGTTTGAGCGACGCATGGCGCTTTATCCGACGCGGTCGGGGCGTCTGACCATAGGGCCCTTTATCCATCATCTGACCCTCACCGATGAAGGCGATGACTGGTTCGATCATGATGTGAAATCCGAACCGATCACTGTCGATGTGGACCCGGCGCCTGCGGATACGCAATGGTGGTTTCCGGTTTTTTCGCTGGAAATTTCCGATAACTGGTCCAACCCGGCCACGCAGCTGCAAGAGGGCGAAGGCGTGTTGCGGGTGATCCGTCTAGAGGCTTTGGGCGCGATGCCTGATATGATTCCACCCATGCCACAAATGCACTCGCCCTCGGCTTTGATCTTTCCGCATCCGGAAAAACGATTGGTGGAGCAAACGCCTTATGGCCCTGTCACCTATGCCTTTTGGCGTTGGACTATTCGGCCAACCAATGGCACTTCGGCGATAATCGAGCCGATAGAGGTTCCGTTCTATGACACCCGCAATCGCGTGGCGCGGGTCGCAGAGATTTCGGCGCAGCGGATCGCCTATGCGGAACGAGATATCGCCGAGGCGTCTGATACAGAGCAGAGCGCTTTGCCGGGGCTTGCGGCGGCATTGGCTGCGCTATTGGCGTTTTGCGGTGGGCTTGGATTGGCTTTGCGCGGGCGCGATTTCGCGCTTGGGCCTTGGTTGACGCGGTGGAGCTGGCTTGATCCTCAGGCCTGGCGCATGCGTCACGCCGCAGCAAAAGGCGACGCCCCGGAAATGCGCCGCGCGGCGCTGCGAATTATGGAACGTGACGTCAGTCAGGTGAGTCCCCATCGCCAAGCCGCGTTTGCGGCTATAGATAAGTATATCTTTGGGATAGGTGGCGAAGCGGTGGATCTGATGGAGCTGGCTAAGAAATTCCAGCAAACATCTGTGAAGTAACATAAAAATCCAGTTCAGGGAGAGGCGCTATAGGCCGCCTGGGCGCTATACTTGCGTATTCTTTCCCAATCCTCGAAAATTGTATAAGTAATTGCTGAATAATAACTTTTTGACGATTGTGGCGCTAACCATGATGAGATTTCGGCTTGGTTAAAATCTTTGATCCTTTCGCAGCCGCAACACCGATAAGAGGACCCAGAGATGAGCGGCACCAGCGGCGATGACAGCCTCACCGGCACTGGCGGAAATGACTCGATCGATGGTCTGGCCGGGAACGACACTATTTCGGGTGGCGCGGGCAATGATACGATCACCGGCGGCACAGGTGCTGATAGTCTATCGGGTGGCGATGACGCGGATCTGTTTAATCTCCAAGACAGTTTCGGCAATGACACGATCATCGGCGGTGAAGGCGGCACTGGTGACGATACGCTGAACCTGGCTGGCATTACTGGCGCGTTAACCATCACCTATTCGGGCGATGAAAGCGGCACGATCACCAATGGCACGGATACGATCAGCTTTAGCGAGATCGAGCATCTGGTTGCAGGATCCGGCGCGGATACGATTGATGCCAGCGCCTCAACCGGCGGGGTCTCCATCGAAACCGCCGATGGTCATGACCTGGTCACGCTGGGATCGGGCGATGATACGCTGACCGGTTGGGGCGGCTATGACACGGTCTATGGCGAAGGCGGCAATGATAGCATCTCTGGCACTGGCTGGTTTGAGGGCGGTGCCGGCAATGACACGCTGGATTTCACCACCGGCCCTGGACCCGGTGCTGGCAATTTTAATATCGCCTGGGGCGGGGCTGGGGATGATCTGGTTCTGGGCGCTGATAACCAAAATGAATGGCTGTTTCTGTCGGATGGCAATGACACTCTGTCCGGGGGGACATCCGAAACCTGGAGCGGTCTTTATGATTGGATTTCAGGCGAACAGCTGACCGAAGGCTTTACCGCCGATCTGGGCGCAGGCACTGCAAGCTGGTCCACTGGCACCACCAGTTTTAGCGGCATCGAGGCCATGGATGGCTCCGATTACGGCGATACGCTGCTGGGGGCGTCTTGGGCGGAAACGGTGACTGGCGGGCTTGGGGATGACTCTATTGTCGGAGATGGCGGTGCCGATAGTCTTTTAGGCGAAGAAGGCGACGACACGATCGAAGGCGGAAGCGGTGATGACACCCTTTCCGGCGGCGACGGTAGCGACGCGATCCAAGGCGGTGCCGGCTATGACACGATCTATGGCGGCGCGGGGGATGACTATCTGTCCGGCGGTGGCGATGGGGCGGAAATCCATGGCGATGCTGGCGATGACACGATTTGGAATGGCGATCTTGGCGGCTGGGTCGATGGCGGCTCTGGCAGTGACCTCATCTATGCGGATCAGGGCGATGACACGCTTTTTGGCGGCGACGATGCAGATACATTTGAGATCAACAATACTTGGGGCGATTTTGGCGCTGATATCATCACGGGTGGTGAGGGCGGGACGGATATCGACCATCTCGACTTCTCCTATATGGATCGGTCGGTGGATGTCACCGCCACCGGCGAAGAGGCGGGCACAGCCACAGATGGCACCTCCACCCTAACTTATTCCGAGATCGAGATTTTCTCTCTTTCCGACTATGACGACACCTTCGATACACGCGGCTTCAACACCGGGGCCACCGTAGATGCGGGCGCCGGGGCGGATCAGCTTTTGGGCGGCAATGGTGACGATAGTCTGGTTGGTGGCGCGGGCAGCGATACCTTGTCGGGCTATGCGGGCAATGACACGCTCGAAGGCGGCGATGATGCCGATCTTTTCCAGATCACCGATGATCATGACACGGATAGCATCCTAGGCGGCGAAGGCGGCACCGATAGTGACACGCTGGCTTTCTTTAATTGGGCTAGCACAGATGGTGTCAGCGTCACCTTTTCCGGCGCCGAAGCCGGAAGCTATGACTTCATCGATGCGGCCGCCAGCGGTGAAGGAAGCTTTGCCGAGATCGAGGCGTTCATCGGCACGGCCTATGGCGATGTGTTCGACGCCAGTGCCGAAACCGCCGGGATCGAGCTAGTCGCAGGCGCCGGCTCGGACACGATCAGCGGCGGCAGTGGCGCCGATAGTATTGCTGCCGGTGATGACGCGGATACGATTTATATCTTTGACGGCTTTGGCAATGACACAATCGATGGCGGCGAAGGGTCTGGCAGCAGCTCGGATTACGATGTCATTGATCTATCCGCTGTTACCGTCCCGCTGACGATCACCTATCTCAGTGCCGAGGCGGGGACGATCTCGGACGGCACTCACACGATCACCTTCTCCAATATCGAAAATGTCATCGCCAGTGGGGCAGATGATACGATTATCGGCGCGGCGACCGATGACAGCTTGGCAGGGCAGGCGGGTGATGATGTTCTGATTGGCGGCGCGGGTCAGGACACGCTGGATGGTGGCGCTGACGCGGATCTGTTCCAGCTTTCCGATATCACCAATGGCGAGCAGATCATCGGCGGCGAAACCGTGATCACCGGTACTGATGACGATACGCTGGATGTGTCGGGGCTCGGCCAAGCGGTTAGCGTCACCTATTCCGGCGATGAGTCCGGGACCCTGGTTATGGGCACCGATACTCTGACCTTCGTCGAAATCGAAAATATTGTGCTGTCCGATTATGGCGACACGCTGGATGGCTCTGCTTCCAGCACCGGAGTCAATATCAATAGCGGCAGCGGTGATGACTCCATTCTGGGCGGGACTGGGCAGGACACGCTAATTGGTGGCGCGGGGGCTGATACCCTGCTCGGCGGGAGTGAGGCGGATTCGCTGATCGGTGGTGTCGGTGATGATATCCTAACCGGCGGCAGTCATGACGATGTTTTCACTTACACGGTTGGTGACGGCAATGACACGATCGCTGACTTCAATACGGGCAATTCAGGCACATTGTCGGATGGAAACGCGTCCAACAATGATTTCATCGATCTATCTGCGTTTTACGGCAATATTTGGGAGCTTCAGGCAGATCAGGCCGATGATGGCATTCTTAACCAATCCAATGATGGTGTGGGCGGGGTCGATTATTCCGGCAATTCGCAATTTGCTGGGGGGTCGCTTACATTTACCGGGGCTTCGGCGGATGGCAGTTTCTTTACTGTCGAAAATACCGGGGTGGTGTGTTTCGCCGAAGGCACCCGGATCCGCACGGCCCAGGGCGACCGGCTGGTGCAGGATTTGCGCCCCGGTGATCTGGTGCAGACCATGGATAACGGAGTGCAAAAACTGCTTTGGGTCGGGCGACGCCATCTAAGCCAAGCGCAGCTGGCAGATGCGCCGAACCTTAGGCCGGTTTGGCTGCGCTCTGAGGCCATCGGGGCGGATGCGCCGCTGATCGTTTCGCCGCAGCATTGCCTGTTGATGCACATAAATGGTCAAGAACATCTGGTGCGCGCCCGGCATTTGGCACTGATGCCCGGCGCAGATGCTGTTGTGATGCGGGCAAGTCAGCCGGTGACCTATTACCATCTGCTGTTTGAGCGCCACGAAATCCTATTTTCCAATGGCGCCCCAACCGAAAGCTTCTATCCCGGCCGCTTCGCCATCGCGGCTTTGGGCCTGCGAGAGCGTTTGTCGCTGGCCAAGCTTTTCCCGGATCTCGTCCATCAGCCTGCGGAGATTGCCTATGGCCCGCGCGCGAGGGATGTGGCCAAGCGCCAGAGCTTGCCCAAAACCCTTGGCCGGATGGCCTATAGCCAGGCGTGAAACACGCCGCGGTTAAAGGGGCCTCGCCCAGTGGGTCCCTGTCCTAGACCAGCTTTGAAAAGCTTTGTGCTGCCAAAGTTTCGCTAGGTGAGGACCCAGCAGGTCAGCGGCAAAAGGACCGGGAAGATGAGCGGATGTCCGACCTCTTTGCCCGCTACGTTGCGGATCACGCTGCGGTGCATAAAAAACAACGTAGCTTTGATGAGGACCGCCGCCTGATCGCAAAAAACCTCGAACCATGCTTTGGGACAACGCGGGTGCGCGACATTGCGCTTGCCGATATTTCACGGTGGCACAGCAAGCAGCGCGACCGGCCTATTCAGGCGAACCGGGCGCTGATGCTGTTGTCCAAGGCGCTGAATTTGGCCGAGGAATGGGGGCTGCGCCCAATCAATTCGAACCCGTGCAGTCACGTCAAAAAGTTCAAAGAAAACAGGCGCCAACGGTATCTTAGCCCAGAGGAATTCCAACGCCTGTTTGATGCGCTGGATCAGGCGGAGCGCGGCGAGCTGCGCACAGCGAAAGGCTCAATCGTGGCTCCTTATGCCGTCGCGGCCATCCGCCTGATCGCGATGACAGGCGCGCGCCGGTCAGAAATTTTGGGGCTGCAATGGGATTGGATCGACTGGGACAGGGGTGTCGCGGAGCTACCGGATAGCAAAACCGGCAGGCGCTCCCTTGTGTTTTCTCCCGAGGCGCGGGAAGGACTGAGCAAGATACCCCGGTTGGCCGACAACCCCCATGTGTTTCCGGGCGCGAAGCCGGGCAGCCGCTTATATGATGTTAAGAAACCGTGGGAGTTGATCCGCACGGCGGCGAGGCTGTTCGATATGCGCCTGCATGACCTGCGCCACAGCTTCGCCAGCGTCGGAGCGGCGGCAGGCATGTCGCTGCCAATGATCGGAGCGCTGCTGGGCCACAAATCGACCCAGACAACCGCCCGCTACGCTCATCTGGCAGACTCGGTGCAACATGAAAGCGCGGCGGTGATTGGGGCGCTGATCAAGGGGGGCAGAACTGACGGACCAGATCAGGCGGGCTAGTCAACGACATCAAAGCAAAGGACTTTGGCCCCCATGGCGCAAATGATCTTGTTGTCGTGGAAGGCGACTGATTGGACTGACGTGGCGAGCTTCACCAGTGCAATCTCTGCCCCGCTATCCGCGTCCCATAGCCGAACCGTGTTGTCGTCACTGGCCGAGACGATGCGGCGGCCATCGGGGCTGAAGGCTGCGCTCTCCACCCCGTATTCATGCCCGCGCATCACGGCGATCTCTGCCCCGCTGCCCGCGTCCCACAGCCGAACCGTTTCGTCTTCACTGGCCGAGACGATGCGGCGGCCATCGGGGCTAAAGGCGGCGCTGTAAACCCAGTCCTCATGCCCGCGCATCACGGCGATCTCTGCCCCGTTGTTCGCGTCCCATAGCCGAACCGTGCGGTCGCCACTGGCCGAGACGATGCGGCGGCCGTCGGGGCTGAAGGCGGCGCTGAGCACCGAGTTCTCATGCCCGCGCATCACGGCGATCTCTGCCCCGCTATCCGCGTCCCACAGCCGAACCGTTTTGTCGCTACTGGCCGAGACGATGCGGCGGCCATCGGGGCTGAAGGCGGCGCTATTCACCGAGCCCTCATGCCCGCGCAGCAACAGGAACCGTGGTTCAGCGGAGTTTTTTCGGGCGCTTAGCACCCGTTTTAGCAAATCAGGAACACCACGAATATCAGCACCCTGAACGATCAGGCCATCCATTTTGGCATGCCGAAATTCACAGCCGCGCAGATCAGCGCCGCTGAAATCAAATCCACGCAAATCTGACCCGGCAAAATCGATCCCACGTAAATCCCGCCCGCGAAAGTCTTTGGCCGGGTCAAGGCCTGCCGCCCGTGCCATTTGCACAAAAATCGGTTCCTTGATGCGCAAAAGTCTCGCGACCTTTTCTGACATCTCCGAATCAAAATCGAGAAGCGCCATATGAGGTTTGGAGTCACGCATCGTCATCTCGCAAAGGCATATCCGGCTGCACCGTGTTTTGCAGGATCGACAGGATTTTACGCTGCATGTGTTGCACTTGTTCTGTTGGTGGCGCGCCGTCTGTCACAATTTCGATACAGTCCCATTGGATAGACAGGCTTATATGCACCTCAGGCGCACCCTCTGCTGCGCCTTCCACATCGAATAAGCGCACCCATTTGCCCATTTTGGGATCCGCCAGCGGATAGCCCGGCCGTGCATCCTCGTGAAAGGACAGATACAGCTGATAGTTGGCGTCGATGCCCAGCTGCTGCACATGGGCCAAGGCGCCTTGCCAACCAAAGTGGAAATCAGGATTGGTCCTCGTCGGTGTACCGTCTGTGACCGACGCGTTGAGCACCAATTCGCGCACCCTAAAAACAACCTCCCCCTCATTAGTTATTGCTTTGGCCAACCCCGCGCTGAAAAAATCCAGAAAACAGCCTTCCCCCTGTCGCCCGTCCAGTTCGACCGTACTCGAAAAGGGGGCAACGGTGTTGACATTGATGGGTGGCGAGGTCGGGGCGGGAGAACGTGTTTCCTGTTTTTCCGTTGGCGGCTTTTGAAGACCACGTAAATCGCCAATACGGTTTTTGATCTCGGTGCTACATCTCTCAAGGCTTGGTGCGGTTCCCTCCGCCGTGATATTGGCAAGTTTCGGGAAGCGCTGCATCTGGATCGTGCGCAGCTCGCCATAGACGCATCGCTGTTTGTCGGTGAGGTGGACAAGGTCGCTGTCAGGTATTTGGCGCAACAGCAAAGGCAGAATGCGCCCTTCGCCCGGCCATTTGGCGGCGCAGTCTTTGAAGGTCTGATACTCCAATGCGCAGTAGGACGATGTCAGCCATTTTTGCGAGACAAGCGCAATGAACAGGTCAGACTTGGAGACTTCTTCCTTCAGCTTTGGCAGCCACGTATCCCCCCAACGCAGTTTTTGCCGGTCCTGCCAAAGATCGAAACTTGCGTTGACCAAGATCGTGTTAGTTCGCGGCGACAGCCCATTAACAAGGCTCTGCACATGCTCGCCCTCGACCGGGTCATCCCAATCTGCGGTTGCGTAACTGAAGAAGGCTTGAAACGTATCTGTCACTGGTCTGAAATTCGGCGTCTTGGATTTGGTTAACGATATACCGTCAGACCGAGTTCACAAAGCGTGGAATCGCGCACCTCGTCTTGGCTGGCGAAGCGCGTCTTTGGAACAACAACCTCAACCCAAACAGGTTGGTTGGTGGGATGCCGAAGATATTCACGGGGCGGGGTGCGAATTACCCGTGTGGGGATCGGTTGGGAAGGACCCGTGGCGAAGAGTGTCGGGCTTGGCGGGTGGCTATCCATGCGCGGCGCTCGGCTTCAGCGCGCGCAAACCCGGCAGCGTATTCAAGGATCGCTGCCCGTTCTTCGAACTGGTCGCGTTCAACGGCGGTGAAATCCGAGAGGGGCAGACCGCATGGGTCAGCGCGATGAAGGGCGCCCGTGCCACCTTCACCGCCGGATGCCGACCCGCTCTCACAGGGCGTAGCCCGCGACAACCGCGACTTTTGCGACGATGAGGGCGGAACGGCCAGCGCCGCCCCGTTGCGCCTACTCACTCGCGCACCACACGCCAACATGTACTAGATCGCGCCCCGTTCACGCGCTGCGGCGTGCTTTCTGGCACCAGCCAATTATGATCCACCAAAATCCTCACCAGCTTTTGGATCAAGGCTTTTGTACGCAGCGCATTTGGGCCCCGTTGCTGCAAAGTGCGACAGTCAATAAACGGTTCCTGCCACTTTTTTTGCAGCCATTGGCGCAACGTTTCCGCTTGGCTTAGGTCTTCGGGAACAACGGAGTTATCAAACAATCGCAGAGCCTCGGACAAATACCACTCCGCCAATGTGATGCCATTATTCATCATTTCCGCCGATATGTCGTCGGCACCCGGATTCGCGATTATCTGCAGAATTCCGGCCAGTCGTGCAGCTTGCTCCGCGAGTTTCGACGCAAATCCCGTGATATTTGCGCAGGTCCCACCTTTAGCCTGCGCGCGCTCTATTTTATTGTAGAAGTGTATATACAAGGCCTGTGCGTCGGCGCTGAGAGGCAACCCTCGTGGCGAAAGTTCTCTTTGATGATCCATAAAACCAAGCTCCAAGCGTTCTTTGATCAGGGCTTGAAACTGTTCCAGTGTGTCAAAATACGTCTGATCCTCGCGTGAACTACGGTTAGGGTCCTCCAACCGCGTTCCGATTCTGCTTTCTGGGTAAGCGACCAGCATGCGTGACAGCAGGCCCTGAGATCGCAGCGCCTTATCCCCTAGAAATCCTTCTGCAATAAGGGGCTGAATCATAAGATGACAACATACCCGACGCCCGCGATAGGTCATGGACCGATCACTTCCAGCGCGTGTTCGGTTTGCATCCCCACCATCCCAAAGGACCGAAATAGCGGCGCCGGTCTCGAGCTTGTTATCCTCGCTCATTCCATGACCTCCAATGAATTGGCCCCCTTCATCAGAGAAAATAGCCAGCGACGGATGCGCGACCTCGAAATGCTTATACAGACCTTCAATTGTTGGGTCCGTGAGAATGAGCTGCGCCGCTAGCGGAGGTTTTGGCTCTGTAAGCTGTTCCAAATCATTCCGCCTTTCGGCTGCATCCTCTCGGCCACTCAGGATTGCCCGCCTTTGGCTGTCATAAATGTTCTTGTCATCTTTGTATTTCGCGCAAGCGATCTGGCTTTGTTGATCGAGGTCAGTTTCAAAAGCACGGAGCCCTCGCAACGCCAACTTATCGCAGCTTGATTTGCGTTCCCCTGACTCTGCAACGGAGATCAGAATAAGTGACAGGGGTTTGCTCCCCACTTTCAGGGCAACATCTGCAAGTGATTGCGCCGCGAAACTGGCCACACTCAAAATGCTTTGCGCTGCCAAGGCGACAGGCGCGGCGGTGAGGCCCGCAATAGCTTGGGCTGGTGCCTCCAACGCTCCAAGCGCTTGGGAATGCCAAACTGCTTTTCCACTTGGTTGCGATCCAATAGTCTTTCGAATTTACTCATCCATCACCCTTTGAAGGCTTGACAAGAGTTTCAGAGAAACCGGGCGTGTATGCTCTCCTGATGGATTTGGACTATAAATAATTCGTCAGGCTGTTTCGGCAATAAGCGAGAGAGCGCGCCCCGGTATCAGAAAAATTAACTTTTTCCGGCCGAGACTGGACGTCTCCACTTACATCGGGTCGTTGTCGCAAATGCCAAAGCGCCATCCTGGCCAAAAGTGTAGGCCGCCAGAGCGACGCGGAGAAACTTAAGACCTGATAGAGCCCTCAAGATACCAAGTGGAGCGCTACCTTCTACTCAAGTAACTTCCCAATCACTACACAAAGCACCCGTGCTCGCTCGGTGCTCGCCCGATTGATGGACCTTTCTAAGGTCTATCTGTAAGCAATTGATTTTATGGTGCCCCCACACGGACTCGAACCGCGGACCCACTGATTACAAATCAGTTGCTCTACCAGCTGAGCTATAGGGGCACTCAGGCGTTCCGACTAAATCCTTCAGCCAGCGCCGTCAAGACGCATCCGCGCCTGTTTTAGCTAATAAGATCACAGCGCAAAGGCCGACAAAGCTGACCAGCAGGGCAGGTGGCGCAGCGTCACCGATCCGTTCCAGCGAAGCTTGGCCATAGACGCGCGTGGCGAGGGTCTCAAAATTGAACGGGCGCAGCAGCAAAGTTGCGGGCAATTCCTTAACGCTATCCACAAAGACCAAGAGCAAGGCCATGGCGATGGAGCCGCGCATCATCGGCATATGCACTGCGCTAAGCGTCCCTTTGGCATCGCGTCCCAAGGATCTTGCCGCCATGGGCAGGCTCGGCGAAATACGCCCCATGGCCGCGTCCGCAGACCCCTGAGCGATAGTAAAGAACCGCGCCACATAGGCCAAAATCACCGCCCCCGCAGAGCCCGTCATCAAGAGCCCAATATCATGCCCCGTCACTGCTAGGATCCCATCCGCCAGCGCATTGTCAAAAGCTCCAAGCGGGATCAGCAGGCCGAGGCCAAGCACCGCGCCTGGCGCTGCATAGCCAAGTGCGGTCAGGGGCAGCAATGCGCGCAAGGCCGGATTGCGACTGATCCGAATGCCATAGACCATGATCAGACCCGCACTGACCGTGATCACGGCGGCGATGCTGGCGACTTTCACCGTATTCCACATGGCCTCGATCAAATCCGGGTTTAGCCATTCTTCGGCATTATTCAGGGCGAGTTTCAAAATCACGCCGCCGGGCAGAAGGAAGCCTAGCGTAAAGGGCACAAAGCAGACAAAGCTTGCCAATCCGGCTTTCCATCCGCTCAGTTGGGTTTGCTCATGCACCGCATGTTGCCGAGCAGAGCCAAAGCTTTGGGCGCGACGGCGGCTGACCCGTTCCAGCCAAATCAGGCTTAGGACCAGCGTCAAGCTGACCAAAGCGATCTGAGCCGCGCCGGCCGCATTGCCCGCCTCAAGCCAGGTGGTGAAGATCCCAGTGGTCAGGGTTTGGACGGCAAAGAATTCCACAACGCCGAAATCCGCCACGGTTTCCATCATCACAATGGCTGTGCCTGCGGCGATAGCGGGACGCGCCATAGGCAGAGCGACCCGGAAAAACACGCCCCATTGGCCGCTTCCCAAGGCGCGCGCCACTTCGAAGCTGACACCGGACATTTCTCGAAATGCGGCGCGGGACAGCAAATAGACATAGGGGTAAAGCGAGGCGCTGAGCACCAGCACAGCAGCCCAGCGAGACCGGACTTCGGGAAACCAGTAATCGCGCGAGGTCTGCCAACCGAATAGATCGCGCAAGGCAGTTTGCACCGGCCCCGCATATTCCAGGAAATCCGTCAGCGCATAAGCGCCGATATAGCCGGGAATGGCCAGGGGCAAGAGGAGCAGATATTGCAGCCAGCGCTCGCCCGGGAAGCGGAACATCGTCACGAGCCAAGCGGTGACCGTGCCAGCCAGGGCTGAAAAGCCGCCCACCAAAACCATGAGCAGCAAAGTATTGCTAAGATAGCGGGGCAGGGTGGTGCTGACCAGATGCGCCCAAAGCCCGTCCCCCGGTTGCAAGCTCAGCGCCAAAACCGTGGCGATGGGCAACAGCACCACACAGCCAATCAGAAGCGCGGCCAAAGTCCATGGGCTTGTGAGCTGGCGCAAAGCGCTCAGCCCATATGTCGAAGAGGGCGTCTCAGCCATTGCTCGCCTTTCCAGCACTGCCTGTCAGCTTATCGGACTAGGTGCATGTGGCGGCAAGGGCAAGTCTGCGGCAGGGCCCAGGTCAGGTGTTTTGCCCAGAAGATGGGCAAAGATTAATTTCGGGGCGATTTGAGCTCCGTCAGGGCTTCGTTCAGGTCAATTGCCCCATCATAAATAGCGCGGCCGGAAATGGCGCCGTTCAGAGCGACGCCGCAATCCCGCAGCGCGATCAGGTCTTTCAACGAAGAAACACCGCCCGAGGCAATGATCGGGATCCGCACAGATTGCGCCAGTTCGGCCGTGGCCTCGATATTGGGGCCTTGCATCATGCCATCGCGGTTGATGTCGGTATAGATAATGGCGGCAATGCCGGCGTCTTGATAACGGCGGGCCAGGTCGCGGGCGGGCAGCTCGGTTTCTTCGGCCCAGCCACGAGTAGCGACTTTGCCGCCTCTGGCATCAATGCCTACGGCGATTTTGCCGGGGAAGGTCTGGGCCGCTTCGATGACCAGGGCAGGGTTTTCAGCTGCGGCGGTGCCGAGGATCACCCGCGCCAGCCCGCGCGACAGCCACATCTCGATCGTGTCCATATTGCGAATGCCGCCGCCCAACTGAACCGGAATATTGATCCGCTTGAGAATGCTTTCCACCGCATCGCCATTCACGGGCTCCCCGGCAAAGGCCCCGTTGAGATCCACCAGATGCAGCCATTCGCAGCCTGCTTGGGCAAAAGACTCCGCTTGGCTTGCGGGATCAGTGTTAAACACTGTGGCCTGATCCATATCGCCCTTCAGAAGTCTGACGCAGGCGCCGTCTTTAAGGTCAATCGCAGGGTAAAGGATCATGGGGCAGGTCTCCGAAGCAAGTTCCGTAGCGCGGGAAGTGCCATGTCCCGACGCATTTGCCAAGCGGTTCAGCAGAGCTAAAGCGTTTCGAGAAAGGCTAGAGACACTGAAAATCACTTTTCGCGTTGGCGCAAAGCGACAGGCAGCGAAGAAGTGAGTCCATGATTTCTCGAAACGCTACAAGCGCGGGCAAAGGTGAAATGAGTGCACCAGTGAAATAAGGCTCTGATCGGTGCAGGCGCAGTTATTGAGCAGGAAAGGGGGCTTATGGCCGCTCGCGGGGTCTCGGCTGTCCCTAGGGCGCCCATTGCAGGAAATTCGCAATCATCCGTAATCCGGGCTCTTGGCTCTTTTCCGGGTGAAATTGCAGGCCGATCACATTGTCCCGCGCCACAATCGCGGTCACATCGCCGCCATAATCCACATGCGCCAGACGCTCTGCCGGTTTTTCCACCCGCATGTGATAGGAATGCACGAAATAGGCATGGGCGCCGCTCTCGATCCCAGCTAACACCGGGTGGCTGCCATCAATCACCAGATCATTCCAGCCCATATGCGGCACTTTGAATGTCGGATCCTCGGGGGTGATTTTCACCACCTCACCAGCGATCCAATCTAGCCCGCGCGTATCCTCATATTCGCGGCCCCAGCTGGCCAAAAGCTGCATACCGACGCAAATCCCCATGAAAGGCACGCCACGCTCGGTCACCGCCGTTTTGATCGCGTCCAGCAGCTCGGGATTGCGGCCCAGCCCCGCCATGCAAGACGGGAAAGCTCCATCGCCCGGCAAAACGATCCGATCGGCAATCGCTACCAAGGCCGGATCATGGGTCACATGGATTTCGCCCGCATCAGTTTCGCTCGCCATGCGTTGAAAGGCTTTCTCGGCGGAATGCAGATTGCCGCTCTCATAATCGACCAAAACCGTGATCATATCACAGCGCCCCTTTGGTAGAGGGGATCGCATCGGCTTTGCGTGGGTCGATTTCCAACGCATCGCGCAGCGCCCGCGCCACCGCCTTAAAAGCTGCTTCAGCGATATGGTGGCTATTGATCCCGGCCAGGCAGCTCACATGCAAGGTGATCCCCGCATGGGTCGAGAGCGCTTGGAAAAACTCACGGACCAATTCCGTGTCGAATGTGCCGATCTTTTGGGTGGGCAGCTCCACATCCCAGACCAGATAAGGGCGCCCGGAGAGATCTAGGGCCGCACGCACCAATGCGTCATCCATCGGCAAGAGGCAGGATCCATAACGGCGGATGCCTTTCTTGTCGCCCATGGCCTGTGTCAGCGCTTGGCCCAGGGTGATGCCCGTATCTTCGACCGTGTGATGGTCATCGATATGCAGATCGCCCTTGGCTTTGACCACCAGATCCAGCAGCGCATGGCGGCCCAGCTGATCCAACATATGATCAAAAAAGCCGACGCCGGTTTGGCAATCATAGCTGCCACTGCCATCCAAATCGACCGAAACGGTGATCTGGGTTTCAGCGGTTTCGCGGGTGATTTCTGCTTTGCGCATGAGGCTCTCCGTGGATTTCAGCGCCTTCTACTGCGCGAAACCCAGATTGAGAAGGCCCCAAGGGGAATTCAGCCTGCCAGAATGGTTGTCAGTCCAAAGGCGGCGCAAGGCTATTTTGCCCAAAGCCCTTCAAGCAAGCCCAAGATCTGATCAAGATCACCGGCTGGATCATCCGGCTCGGCCCCCAGTCGCGAATTCATGCGCAGCACCGCATAGCCATGGATCAAGGACCAAATCTGCGCCTCCACCACCCGCGCATGGGTTGGGTCACGCGTGAAAGGCGCCGCGGCTTGGCGCAAAATTTCGTAGCTGTCCGAGCCTTCTTGATCCAAGTTGCAGCTTTCCTTTTCCGGGGCTTGGATCCGAAACATCAAATCCAAGAGTGCGGGATGCTCTTCGGCAAAGCGTAGATAGCCGCGGCAAATGCCAAAAAGCCTGTCTTGATCCGAGGCGTTTTCAGGCACCGCATCGACCATGGATAAACGGAATCGCCGATAGCCTTCTGCGGCCACCGCAGCGAGCAAACCGGCCAAATTTCCGAAATGATGCGTCGGAGCGGCGTGAGAGACCCCCGCTTTGGCAGCCAGTTTGCGCAAAGAAATCGCCTCGGCTCCGATTTCATCCAACATGGAAATCGTTTCCCGGATCAAGGCGTTACGCAAATCACCATGGTGATGCGGCTTATCTTTGGTCTTGCTCATATGGTGAGTTTGCAATTCAAACTTGACAGCGTCAAGTTATCATGGGAACTTTCCAGTGTAAAGTTTTGGAAGAAGTAGCTGAAGAGATAACTGGAGAGAGCCAATGGATTTGGCACGGAAAATATATACTGGGCTTGGCTGGTTTTTGTGTTTGGGTGTGGCGGCCTATGCTTTTCAGGCGCCACTCGGCAATGCTGCACAGAAATTGCAATTTCTGGCCTTTCATCTTGAGGCTCGGCCGCTGGTCTTTATGGCGCATATCTTTGGCGGCGCGACTGCTTTGGCTGTGCTGCCTTTGCAATTCACGCAGCGTTTGCGCCAGGGGCGTTGGCTGGCTTGGCACCGCTGGATTGGGCGGCTTTATGGGGTTGCGATTTTGATCGGCGGATTGGCTGGGCTTTGGCTGTCGATCACAACCGATAGTCCATTGCCAGCAGCGCTTGGCTTTGGGGCTTTGGCGGTGGCATGGCTGGCGGTCACCGGCTTTGGCATTTACCTGGCGATGACCAAACAAATTTCGCGCCACAGGGTTTGGATGACCTATTCAGCGGCGCTGACTTGCGCGGCAGTCAGTCTAAGAGTGCAACTGCCGCTTTTGACATTGGCGGGGCTGCCGATTGAGCCAGCCTATATCTTTGTCGCCTGGAGCTGCTGGGTGCCGAGCCTGGCCGCAGTCTGGCTGTGGCGGAATTGGAAAACGGCCCAGCAGCCCGGCTTGATCCGCGAGGCGTAACAGGCTGCTGGACTGGGTCAAAGCCTTTGGCCGTTATTCGGCGGCCAAATGCAGCATCGCAAGATTGCTTCCCTCACAGTGCGCCGGAATGCTTTTGGCGTCCTGCGCAGTTTCCCGACGTCCTCTTGGCGGATAGATCAGGGCAAAGACTTGCGGGGTGAAATAGAAGCTCACAACCGTGGACAGCAAAACCCCACCGGCAATCGACATGGCGAAGGGCGGCCAGAAGCCTCCACCCCCCAAGATCAATGGCAGGAAGCCGCCGAAAGTGGTCACGGTGGTGGAAATGATATGTCGCGACGAGTCCATAACCACATTTGTCATGGCATCTGGATCGCCTTGGCGCGCCTCCGGATCGGCTTGCAGCCCCGATAGGATGATCAGCGCGGCATTGATCGACACCCCGATGGAGCCAATCACCCCGATAATCGCCGTGATGCCGAAGGGGTAATTAAACACCGCAAGCGCAAGAATGCTGAGCCCTGCCGACAGGATCGCAACCACAAAAGTTACGGCCGCCAGGCGGAAGCTAGAGAAAGTCAGCACAACCGTTGCGATGGCGAGCATGCCGATCAGCCCCAAAGGCGCCAAGAGATTTGTCACCACATCATTGCGCGCATCGCTATCGCCGCCGATTTCTAGCCGGTAGCCTATAGGAAGCTCGAAGCCACGCGCCTTAAGCTCGTTTTGCGCAAGGGCGAGCACCTCTTCGGGCAAAACCTCCGGAGCCACAAAGGCCTGAACTGTATTTATTCTTTCGCTATTGCGGCGGGTGATTTCGCTGGCAGCGGGGTCTAGGCGAATATCGGCAATGGCCGAGAGGGGCAGGCCAGGAAATTCGCCTGCCGCGGCTTGGCTGCGGGCGGTGGGCGGCAAAAGCGTCAGATTCGAGATCGCGGTCATGTCGCCCCGGATATCATCGCCCAAGCGCACCCGAACCGGTAGTTCTTCGGTGCCTTCCAGTAAGGAGCCGCCGGTGACACCCTCAAGTCCGGCCTGCAATTGCCGGGCCACATCGCCTAGGCTGAGCCCTGCGAGCTTGGCGGCGGCTTCATCCACATCCACCTGAATTTTCGGCGCGCCGCTTTCTAGCGAGCTGCGCACAGAGGTGACCGGCGGCAAGGCCAAAAGCAAGCTGCGGATCTCTTCGCCCTTTTGCGTCAGAACATCTAAATCGGGACCAACCAGCCGCAGCTCTACGGGTGCTTCGACCGGCGGGCCTTGGACCAGGCCACGCACGAGAATACGGGCCTGGGGATAGTCGCGATCCAGCTGGGTTTGCAGCGGGGTCAGCAGCTCTGCTGTGGCTTGGGGGGATTGGGTTGTGACCAGAGCCTGAGCAAATCCTGAAGCATTCCGTTTATTGCCCACCACATTATAATAGAAGGCAGGCGCGCTTTCCCCCAAGGTCCAAGCCACATGGGTGACGCCCTCGGTCCCACGCAATTGAGTGTCAATTTCGGCAATCAAAGCCTTTGTGTCCGCCAAGGCCCGGCCTTCGGCCAGCTCGACCTCGATATGGAACTGGTCGCGATCGACGCCGGGGAAAAACTGCGCGGTCAGTGTGCTCATGCTCATAAAGCCCGACACAGGCAGGACCAGCGCCAGCATGACCGAGCGCACAGGGTTCTTTACCCCCCAATGGACCGTGTCGCGAAACCGCCGACCCAGCCAGCCGCCGGGAATGCCGCTGGCAAATGGATTGCTCGATTGGCCCGATGGCAGGATCCAACCGGCGATGGCCGAGGTCACCGTCACCGCGATGACAAAGGACCAGCCGAGCATAAACACCACGGAAATGGCGATGGCTCCGACAAAATCGCCTGCAGGTCCGGGCAGGAGGATCATCGGGGCAAAGCTAAGGGCAGTGGTCACGGTCGAGGCCAAAAGCGGCATCCACAAGCGACGCACGGCTTGGCCCACCGCCTCTAGACGGTTCAGGCCACGCACCAGCCGCTGGCGGATCTCATCGGTCATCACGATCGCCGCATCAACCAAGAGCCCAAGCGCCACGATCAAGCCTGTCACCGACATCTGATGCAGTGGCAGGCCGATCATATTCATCGAGGCCAGAGTGGCCAGGCTCACCAGCGGCAGCACCAAACCGACAATCATCGCGGCACGAAGGCCCAAAGTCAGCAGCAAAACCGCCACAACCAGCCCAACGCCAATTGCCATATTCCCCGCGACTTCATTCAGGCGGTCGGCGGTATAGCGGCTTTGGTCAAAGATGATATCGGCCAAGAGGGAGTGGGGCAGCTCCGTTTCAAAAGCGGCCAGATCTTCGCGCAGGCGGGACATCCAAACATCCACCTGAAGCCCATCTTCCAGCCGCGCCCCGATCAAAATCGTCGGTTTGCCACCTGACAGAGCAAAACTATCAGCGGGCTCCTTCGGGCCACGGGTGATTGTGGCAACTTCACCCAGGGAGATGATCCGCCCATCAGCATTAGCGGTCAAGTGAATGCCCCGCAGCCGATCCAATGTTTGGATTTCACCGCTGACCTCTAGCAAAACATCCGAGCGCGCGCCTTGCAGACGCCCAGCTTGCACTTTGGCATCCGCAGCTTGGATCAGAGCAGAGATTTCATCGGCTGTCAGGCCAAGTGCTGCAATCTTTGCCGCATCGAGTTGCACGAGCACTTCTTCTTCGGGGCTGCCAAAGAGTTCTACATTTTTTGTGCCTGGCACGGCCCGCATCACATCCGCCAGCTCTTCGGCATAGCGGGCTTGGATCGCCGGTGAGGCAGAGTCGTAGCGCGGGACCAAGGCCACCAAAGCGGCAAATGCGCCAAACCGGTCGGAATTAAATTCAGGCGCTAAGACACCGTCTGGAAAATTGCGCTGGGCATCGGCCACCGCATCGCGGGCATCGGTCCAAACCTCTTCGATAATGTCGGGATCCACCGTTTCCAAAAGCTCGATTTGCAGCACCGACACCCCAGTCGAGGAGGTAGAGGTAATCACATCGATTTCGGGGATCTCGCGCAGCTCCTCTTCAAGCTTTTGGCTCACCAAGGCTTCGACCCGTGCCGGATCGGCTCCCGGATAAATGGTGGTCAAAGTCGCTTGGATATTGGTGATTGTCGGATCTTCTTGCCGCCCCAAAGCGAGCAGAGCCGAAAGCCCTGCAGAGACGATGACCAGCAAAAGCAAAGCGACAAGACGGGGATTGCGAAAGGTGATCGTGTCCATGGTCTATCCCTTTGCGTCAATGGTTTGGACATATTGGCCGACCGCGACCCGATGCGGGCCATCGGCAATCACCTCTTGGCCCGGCTGAAAGGCACCGCGCACAAAGGCGCGGGTTTCATCCGCATAAAGCAGCTCAACCGCCTCGCGCGCGACCACTTGGCCATTCTCCGCATCAGCCACGATATAGACTGTCCAAAGCCCACGGGGCCCTTCGGTCAAAGCGGAGAGCGGCAGCCAAAGCCCTTGGTCTTGGACGGTTCGAAGCGTTTGCAGCCGAACAACAGAGCCGAAAGCCGGGGCCTTTGTCTGAGCCGCCACGGGCTCAAGCGTAAACATTGCCGAAATCGTGCGTGTCACCGGATCCAAATCGCTGCGCAACCCGTCGAGTTGGACTTTATAGGCCTGGCCGTCGATCCAAGCCTCGAACTGATCGCCTGGGGTCAGAGAATTGGCCAGCGTGGAGGATATACCGATGCGCAGTCTTGGGGCGTCTTCGGCCAGCAGATCAATGACCGGGGCCGAGGCGGTGACGCGTGTGCCATCATCCACATAGCGCGCCGAGATCCGCCCATCGAAAGGCGCTCGGATCTCTGCCATTTGTAGCTGAACTTCGGTTTCTGTGATGGCGGCATCGGCACCGGCCAGACGCGCTTTCAGCTCGGTTACCGCAAGCCGCGCCTCATCCGCGCGCTGCTGCGAGGCAAAGCTGCGATCTGCGAGGGCTTGTTGCCGGGTCTCAGTCAGCTCCGCCAGCTCAAGCTGCGCCTGCAAAGCATCACGAGAGGCGCGCAGCTGTTTGAGGCGGGCTAGGGTGACACGGCGATCCAGCTCTGCCAGCAGACTGCCTTTGGTAACGTAATCGCCTTCGTCCACATAGATGTGTTCGACCTTGCCGCTTAGCTCAAAACCCAAATCCGCCTCTTGCTGCGGCTCGACTTGACCCAGAAAGCTTTGTGGGATGTCATAGCTGTTTTGCATCACAACCGGGATCGTCGCGACGGTCAGCGGCGGCCGATCTTCGCCTTGGGTGATGCGCACACTATTCGCGGCGATCTGCTGGGTCGTGCCAATGGTCAAACCCACAGCCAAAACCCCGACCAAAGCCGTTCCCGTCAAAATTCCGGCACGGTGCAAAGCGCGTTTCCATAAAGGGCGGGCAAGCTCCGCCTGAGGCAATTTCTTTGTCATGGCACATTCTTTCTCTCGGATCTGGCCCATGGGGCTAGAAACAGGAATCAGTTCATGTTAGAGCTTCTCACATAATGTTAGATGCCATAACTTCGATCTGAACGAAATAGTTTAGTTGCATCTGACCAGAAAAAAATGTTCTTGCCACTCCTGGAAGAAGACCGGGTTCCGTATTGTCAAAGAAACAAGCCTATCATCATGGCGACCTCCGCCAGCATCTGATCTCTGCCACACGCGAGCTGGTGGAGCGTAAAGGCGCGCATGCTTTTTCTGTGTCAGAGGCGGCGCGAACGGCGGGGGTTTCTTCGGCGGCGCCTTATCGCCATTTCAAAGACCGTGCGGCCATGCTGGATGCGGTAGCGGTAGACGGGCATCAACGCATGGCGGAGCGGTTCTTAGACGCGGTCAAAGACCTATCCGTGGGCTCGATAGAGGCGATCACCGCCATTGGTCTGGCCTATATTCATTTTGCAGAGCAAGAATCAGGCGTGTTCCGCGTGATGTTTGCCGCCGATGACGCGACGCCTGAAGATGTCAGTAATGCGAGCCAATGCTGCTATGATATCGTGCAGCAGCATGTTGCTGTGTATCTGGGTCATGGGGAGCCGGGACCAGAAACCCGCGCTGCCACTTTCCCGATTTGGACCTTTGTGCATGGGATTGCCTTTCTGACCATCGACGGCAAATTATCTAGTAAAGATGATGAAATCCGCGATATCCCCGCCATTGTCCGCATGGGCGCGGAGCGGTTATTGGGGCCTGCCGCCACCGGCTAGTTTTCGGCCGATTGTCACTGCGGCGTCTTTGCCGCGTCCCCTGATATCGAAAAAATTCGTTTTTCTGTTATACTCGGTCTCAATCACTGATTGGTTGTTCCTTGATGCCGATGGGTCATCCTCGGCAGGAAGTGAAGTTATACGCATGTTTGTAAGCGGTGTTGACTGCGATCAGAATTGTCGGCGCGGGGCTTGGGCTGATCGTCCCGAAAGGCTGGATTGGGTGCTAAATGCTTTTCGGATCGCTCATCTGAACGAGCCTGACGAAAAGCAAGTGGACCTATTCGAGGCTTGCGAGTTGCTGGCGCTTGATCGCTATGCAGCCGCGCAAACTTATGCCACGGCCTTGGCTTTGAGTGCGAGCCAAGCTTTGGGCCGCGAGGTGCAATTTGCGGCGCCAGGCAGTGGGCAGCTCACATTTGACGAGGCTTGGCTGCTGCGCTTGCTAGACCGTTCCCTGGTCCATGATGACGAAAGCGTTGCCTTTTTAGTGTCGAGCCGGGTCGCGTATTGCTGCCGCAATTCCGTGGCCTTTTTGATCAATGGGCTTGCCGCGCGTCTCGATGAGCCTTGCGCGGAAGGGGATGCCCCATTTTAGGCCGCGCCTGCGTTAGACGGCTATGGCTCTCCCCAGGCCGCCTCAGGCACTAGCCCCTGGACGCTTCTGCCAAAGAATATCGCGCACAAATCCCCAGTCGGGTTCGTGTTTGATTTTCCAGTCGAGCTTATTGATCGGCACCGGAGCGTTGCGCAGAAAGCGGCTGACCTCCTCAATCTGCTTGGGGCTCATCTGCGGATAAGCCATGCGCTTCATCACGTAATTATAGACGCCCGCGGGCACAGCGCTTTGCAAGACCAGCTTTCGAAATTTGCTGTCGGCCTCGATTTCACGCGCGGTGAGGTAATGCATCGTGTGATAGGGGAAGACAGATAACTGGTCAGCGCTAGGGCCGATAAAATCGCGCCAATGGGCGGCGATATGGGTTTGCAGCGGCTCTGCATAGGGCAGGGCAAAACGTGGGCGGTCAAAGAATTCTTGCAGCCGCTGATACAGCCTGGACGCTACATAGCTGCCCTTTTTCGACGCAATGAACCAATTGCCATAGTCGCGGCCTTGGGGATGGGTCTGACCCGTCTCGCGCAGATGGTCAAAGCCGGGGGCAGCGAAATCCAGATGGGCACAGGGGCCAAACCATTTGAACATCGGCTTCAGTGGCAGGCAGGTCGCATCCGCCCAGACGCCACCCTTTTCGCTGAGCAGCTTTAACCGCAAAAGATCGGACTTCATCTGCACCGACATGGGAATCAGAACTTTGCCCGGAAAGTCACGGCGCAAGATTTGCTCTAACTGTCCGCCATCCAGCACGGTTACATTCCAGCCGGGATTGAGTGCGGTCCATAGATCGACGCAGAGTTCGACCGAGCCGGGCCAAAGAGGGCGTGGCTTGTCCCAGAGCATATAGATTGTTTTGGGAATTCTGTTTTCGCTCATCAGCGCGCTTCACTTTGGGGCGAAATCGCCAGTGCCGGGGTGAAGCAGACTTTCGACTGGAGCGGGCGAAGGGATTCGAACCCTCGACCCCAACCTTGGCAAGGTTGTGCTCTACCCCTGAGCTACACCCGCATCCCGTCGAAGTGAGGGGATGACTACAGTTAGCTGCCGGGGGCTGCAAGAGGGAAAATGCGCTTTTTTCAGGAAACTTTGCGAGTTGCCGCAAGGTCGCCTTAAAATCAAAGAGATTTTGCCTGTAAGCATCTGAAAAATATGTGGTGATGAAAAGAAAAAGGCCCGCCAGAGGCGAGCCTTTCCCAAAAATATACTGCTAAGTCGGAGCGACTTAGGCTGCGCGGCGGCGGATCATTGCCAATGCGCCCAGGCCAGCGCCCAGCAGCGGCAGAGCTGCCGGAACCGGAACCGGTGCAACATCTGGGGTGTATTCATATACGACGGTCAGAGTTGCTTGCGCGGAAGTTGCGAAGGCAGTGAACAGGTTGCCAGCGCCGGAGCCGGAGGAGCTGCCCGCTGCGAGCAGATCGGATGTGAAGGAACCAGTGCCGATGAACTGCGCCAGGTCTGCACCGGTATAGGTCGCAGAGTCGGTGTCAGAAGCAGTCAGACCGGTCAGGGTGGTGCCGGAGGTGCCACCGAAATCCAGGGTGCCGTCAAACGCAGTCGCGTTCAGCGTGTTCGCGGAAATCGGCTCAACATCGATGGAAACGGAGGAGTCGCCGAACAGGTTCGCGGTGATCAGCGCGGACAGGTTCAGAGTGACGGTTGCCGCTTGAGCATCGGTGCTTTCAGCGCGAACATCGCCGGAAACGGTACCGCTGAGGGTAACGGTTGCGGAGGTCAGAGTGCCCAGCGACGAGTCGAATTTCGACAGCGACGCGGTTTCATTCCAGTTGGTGCTCTGCAGGGACACAGAGTCGGAGAAGGAGATGGATGCTGCGGAGGCTGCGCCCGAGACAAAAGAGGCTGCAACAGCTGCGACGAATACTTTGTTCATAGTTAACTCCTAGTGAACAGGTTACTTTGAACGGATGTAGTCGATTAAAAATAGCTTATCAAACAGAACTAATTAACGTAAATTGTTAATTTACTGTATGAACGGTATTTGGGGGATTTTGATCCCAAAATACCAGAAAAATGGCCCATATTTTCGCTATTGTTTTTATTCTTAGGGAATTAAAAATATTGATTTTAAAATTCGTCGTTTTTTAAGCGGCTTAAGTGATTCGTTTGTAGGGCGATATTTGTTATTCACAATAGGAAATTTGAGGTCATTTTACAAATTTGCAATTAGTATTCTCATGCCCTTCACGACAAAAATATTAAGTTCTTTACTCACCATTTTACCCGAAATTATAGCCTCAATTGGCGTGTTGCAGCCGCATTGAGGGGGCATTTTTTCACTACAGTTTTGATGGAAAAATTGCCTTATAGCGTTTCGAGAAAAGCTAAAGACAATGACAATCATTTTTCGCGATGGAGTAAGGCGACAGGCAGCGGATAAGTGAGTCAGGGATTTCTCGAAACGCTATAGATTGCTGAATGCAAAAAAGGACCCGCATTGCGAGTCCTTTCATTTCTAATTGTCACGGGGAAGCCGGTTTTGCCGGCTTAGCCTCGCTATAATCCCGTTTCCAAGATTACGCTGCGCGACGCCGCGCGATTGCCAATGCGCCGATGCCTGCGCCCAGAAGCGGCAAAGCAGCCGGTAGCGGGATTGGGCTGTAGTCATAGGTGACTTTTACGGATGCAGAGGCATCGGTGGTGAAGATGGTTGCAACATTCGCGCCACCGATGGCTTGGGATGTGCCGTCAGCGTTGATGAAGATATCCAGATTGCCGGCACCGATGAAGTTCGACAGGCCGGTGGTGTAGATTTTGCTATCAGTGTCGGTATCGGTCAGGCCGGAAACGCTGCCGCCAGATGTACCGGCGAAATCCAGCGTGCCGTCAAAGACGCCTACTGTGATGGGGCTAGACAGGCCGGTCGGAGATACATTTACTTCGACAGAACCGCCAAAAGAGAACGCCGCTTCGATCAAGGCAGCTACACTCAGTTTGAAGGTGGTGCCGCTGCTGGTGGAGCGGTTTTCATACTCAGCACCGCCATCGACAACACCGGTCAATTCGACGGTCACGGAGTTCAGGGTTCCCAAGGCGCTGTCGAATTTGGCGACAGACAGGGTGGTGTCGAAGTCCAGCGAGGTCATGGAAATGCTGTCAGAGTAGCTGGTGGTTGCTGCATTGGCTGCGCCAGCGACGAATACTGCGGCAACGGCCGCTGCGAACATAGATTTCATTGGGGTCACTCCAGGTGAAGAAAAACTTACTGAGGGAGTGATAGCCTTTGGGGTGGCGTTAACCCACGGAATTAGACTCTTTAGGTTAACTATGCGATATTTGTAGACAAACTATCCCCATATTTATGGGAATAGCTGTATGTTTTGTATAATGCGTCCAAAACTTGGCGACAATGGTCAGTCTTGGACGATTTTTACCAGCAAATCTTTGGCATCGATCTGTGAGCCTACATTGACATGCACTGCTTCGATTCGCCCGGCTGCTTCGGCATAGATGCCCGTTTCCATTTTCATAGCCTCGATAACCAAAAGCATATCTCCCTCGGCGACAGTATCGCCTGCCTTAACTGCCAGAGAGGCAATGATGCCGGGCATCGGTGCGCCCACATCGCCGGGATTGGCTGGGTCGGCTTTGGGGCGACTGGCCTGGGCCGCGGTGGCTGCGCGGTTTGGGACGCGGATCACGCGGGGCTGGCCGTTCAGCTCAAAGAAAACCCGGACTGTGCCATCTTCTTGGGTTTCACCGACGGCTTGCAGCACGATTTCCAGGGTCTTGCCTGGATCGATCTCTGCCGAGATTTCCGCGCCAGGCTCCATCCCATAGAAAAACGCATGGGTCGGTAGCGTCCGCACCGGGCCATATTCCCCATGGCGGGCCATGTAATCGGTGAAGACCTTGGGATACATTAGATAGCCATTCAGGTCTTCGTCATCCACATCTTGCTCCAACTGGGTGGCGAGATCGGCGCGGGTGGTCTCTAGATCCACGGCTGGCAGATGCTTGCCTGGCCGTTCCGGATTGGGCGCTTCGCCCTTCAGCACTTTCTTTTGGATGGCTTCCGGGAAGCCGCCGGGCGGTTGGCCCAGATTACCGCGCATCATATCGACGACAGAGTCAGGGAAGGCCAGATCAGTGCCGGGGTCCTCCACCTGAGCGCGGGTCAGGCCCTGGCTCACCATCATCAGCGCCATATCGCCGACAACCTTCGAAGAGGGGGTCACCTTCACGATATCGCCGAACATCTGGTTCACATCCGCATAGGTGCGGGCAACCTCGGGCCAGCGCTCTTCTAGGCCAAGGCTGCGGGCCTGAGCCTTGAGATTGGTGAATTGGCCGCCGGGCATCTCATGTAGATAGACCTCCGAGGCTGGGGCGGCTAGGCCGCTTTCAAAGGCCGCATATTGGCCGCGCACCTGTTCCCAATAATCCGAGATTTCGCGCACTGCCTCGATATCCAGGCCGGTATCGCGATCTGTGTTACGCAAGGCTTCGATGATCGAGCCCATGCAAGGCTGCGAGGTGCCGCCCGAGAAAGCATCCATAGCGCAGTCAACCGCATCCACCCCCGCATTCGCAGCCGCCATGATCGTCGCAGCGGAAATACCGCTTGTGTCATGGGTGTGGAAATGGATCGGCAGGCCGACCCCATGTTTCAAAGCGGTGATCAGCAGACGCGCCGCTTCGGGCTTCAATAGCCCCGCCATATCTTTCAGCCCTAGAATATGCGCGCCGGCGTCTTTCAGCTGCTGCCCCATATCCACGTAATAGGCGATGTCATATTTCGATCGGGCCGGATCCAGGATATCGCCCGTATAGCAAATCGTGCCTTCGCAGATTTTGCCGCTTTCGATCACCGCATCCATGGCGACGCGCATATTTTCGACCCAGTTCAGGCTGTCAAACACCCGGAACACGTCAATCCCGGTCTCTGCCGCCTGTTTCACAAAGGACTGCACGACATTATCGGGGTAATTCGTGTAGCCGACACCATTCGAGGCACGCAGCAGCATTTGCGTCATCAGATTGGGCATAGCAGCGCGCAGATCGCGCAGGCGCTGCCAAGGACATTCCTGCAAAAAGCGATATGCCACGTCAAAGGTCGCGCCGCCCCAGCATTCCATCGAGAAAAGCTGCGGTAGATTGGCGGCATAGGCGGGGGCAATGCGGATCATATCGATCGAGCGCATACGCGTGGCCAACAGGGACTGATGCCCGTCCCGCATAGTGGTGTCTGTCAGCAAAAGCTGCGGCTGAGCGGCCATCCAATCCGCCACGGCCTGAGCCCCATCGCGTTCCAGCAAGTTCCGCGTGCCCTCGGCCCCGGCATCGATGACCAAAGGCGGTTTGGGCTCTTTGGCTTCGGCGGGGCGGGCGCGGCCTTTGGTTTCTGGATGACCATTGACGGTTACATCGGCGAGATAGGTCAAAACCTTGGTGGCGCGGTCTTGGCGCTTTTTGAACTCGTATAGTTCTGGCGTCGTATCGATGAATTTGGTGGTATATTCATTCGACAGGAATGTCGGGTGCTTCAGCAGATTTTCCACGAAAGCAATATTGGTCGACACGCCGCGAATACGGAATTCCCGCAAAGCCCGGTCCATCCGGCGAATAGCGGCTTCGGGGGTCGGCGCATGGGCCGTGACTTTGACCAGCAGCGAGTCATAATAACGTGTGATCACCCCGCCAGCATAAGCCGTGCCCCCATCCAGCCGGATGCCCATACCAGTGGCCGAGCGATAAGCCGTCAAACGGCCATAATCGGGGATGAAGTTATTCTGCGGATCCTCTGTGGTGATCCGGGTTTGCAACGCGTGGCCGTTTAGGGTGATTTCGTCCTGGCTGGCTTTGCCGGTGGCCTCGGCCAGGCTTTTGCCTTCGGCGATTTTGATCTGCGCTTGGACTATATCTATACCAGTCACTTCTTCGGTGACTGTGTGTTCCACCTGCACCCGCGGGTTCACCTCGATGAAATAGAAATTGCCGGTCTCCATATCCATCAGGAATTCGACCGTCCCGGCGCATTCGTAATTCACATGGGCGCAGATTTTCCGGCCCAAATCGCAAATCTCGGCGCGCTGTTCTTCGGTCAGATATGGGGCAGGGGCGCGTTCGACGACTTTTTGGTTGCGGCGCTGGACCGAGCAGTCGCGCTCATAGAGGTGATAAATCTCGCCCGCCTTATCGCCCAGGATCTGCACTTCCACATGGCGGGCGCGCAGGATCATCTTTTCCAGATAGCCTTCACCATTGCCAAAGGCAGCTTCGGCTTCACGGCGCCCTTCGGCGATTTTGTCTTCTAGTTCCTCCGGGCCCATGATCGGGCGCATGCCGCGACCGCCGCCGCCCCAAGAGGCTTTGAGCATCAGCGGATACCCGATGTCTGCCGCCTCGGCGCGGATCGCCTCCATATCATTGCCTAGGACTTCGGTTGCGGGAATGACCGGCACCCCGGCGGCCATGGCGACTTTGCGGGCGCTGGCCTTGTCGCCCAAAGCGCGCATGGTTTCGGCTTTCGGACCGATAAAGGTGATGCCCGCCGCGTCGCAGGCTTCGACGAATTCGGGATTTTCCGACAGCAGACCATAACCGGGATGGATCGCATCAGCGCCGCAAGCTTTGGCGACGCGGATAATTTCGGGTATAGAAAGATAAGCCGCAACCGGCCCCAAGCCTTCGCCAATTTTATAAGCTTCGTCAGCTTTGAAACGATGCAGGCCAAGCTTGTCTTCTTCGGCGTAAACCGCAACAGTTTGCTTGCCGAGCTCATTGGCGGCCCGCATAATCCGGATGGCGATCTCGCCGCGATTGGCGATCAAAAGCTTCTGAAACTCGGACATGGTCATCTTTCCTTACCAATTTCCCGGTTTTCATAGCCGAGCTTTGCTTTTCAAACAATCTTTGAATTTTTTGCGCCGCAATCTTTTGGCGAAAACCGAGTATTCACCGATATAAAATTGCGCAGCAAACTTCGAACAAAGTTGGAACACAGCTTTGCATTGTCGTGGAAATGCCTTAATGTCGCGGCATGCATGATTTTGACGATCTAGACGCCTTCGAGGCCGCTATCCCGCTTTCGCAGCAAGCTATGGCTGCGCGCCCTGTTCCGTATTTGGAAGGTCTCAATCCCGCGCAACGGGATGCGGTGGAAACGCTGACCGGGCCGGTTTTGATGCTGGCGGGCGCTGGAACCGGGAAAACCAAAGCGTTGACCGCGCGGATCGCGCATTTGCTGAATACCGGTACGGCGCGGCCCAATGAAATCCTGGCGGTGACCTTCACCAATAAAGCCGCACGGGAAATGAAAAACCGCGTGGCCGGGCTTTTGGGGCAGTCGGTGGAGGGCATGCCTTGGCTGGGGACGTTTCACGCTATTTGCGTCAAGCTTTTGCGCCGTCATGCGGAGCTGGTCGGGCTGAAATCGAATTTCACCATTCTCGATACGGATGATCAGCTGCGCCTGCTCAAACAGATCATTCGCGCGCAAAATATTGATGAAAAGCGCTGGCCAGCCCGGCATTTGGCCTCGTTGATTGATGGTTGGAAAAACCGCGCTTGGCGGCCCGATAGCGTGCCCGCGTCAGAGGCTTCGGCCTTCAATCATATGGGCACCGAGCTTTACGACTATTATCAACGTCGATTGCTAGAGCTGAACGCAGTCGATTTCGGCGATCTCCTGCTGCATGTGCTGACGATTTTCCAGAAAAACCCTGATGTGCTAGAGCAATATCACCGCTGGTTCCGCTTTATCCTGGTGGATGAGTATCAAGACACGAATACGGTTCAGTATTTATGGCTGCGGCTCTTGGCGTCCAAGCATCAAAATATCTGCTGTGTTGGCGATGATGATCAGTCAATCTATGGCTGGCGCGGCGCCGAGGTGGGCAATATCCTGAATTTCGAGCGGGATTTCCCAGGCGCTAAGACTATCCGCCTAGAGCAAAATTATCGCTCCACCGAACATATCCTGGCCGCGGCGTCTGGGGTGATTGCCGCCAATCAGGGCCGGCTTGGCAAAACTCTGTGGACGGCGAAAGAGGGCGGCGAGAAAGTCCGCCTGATTGGCCATTGGGATGGCGAGGAAGAGGCGCGCTGGATCGGTGAAGAGGTGGAGGCGCTGCAGCGCGGGCTGCGTGAGCGAGATCCCTATAGCCTAAATGATATGGCGATCTTGGTGCGGGCCAGCCATCAGATGCGCGCTTTTGAGGATCGGTTTCTGACCATCGGTTTGCCCTATCGGGTGATCGGCGGGCCGAAATTTTATGCCCGTCTCGAAATCCGTGATGCCATGGCCTATTTCCGCCTGGCGGTGAGCCTCGAAGATGATCTGGCCTTTGAGCGGATCGTGAATACGCCCAAACGGGGGCTTGGCGATAAGGCGCAGCAGAAAATCCAGATCTGCGCCCGTGAAAATGGCGTGTCGCTGGTGGAGGGCGCTGAAATCCTGCTGGCGGAAAAAGGGCTGAGCGGCAAGGGTGCGGGGCAATTGCGGCACCTGCTGGATGGGCTGCATCGCTGGGCGCGGGCTGTGCGCGAAGGCCGCGACCATATCGAGCTGGCGCAAGAGATCCTGGATGACAGCGGCTATACCGCTCATTGGCAAAATGACAAAACCCCCGAAGCGGCGGGGCGATTGGAAAACCTCAAAGAACTGGTCAAAGCGCTTGAGGGGTTCGAAAACCTGCAAGGCTTCCTCGAACATGTGGCGCTGATCATGGATAATGAAAATGAGGGCGGCGAAGAAAAGCTGACGCTCATGACGCTCCATGCGGCTAAGGGGCTCGAATTCCCGGTGGTGTTTTTGCCAGGCTGGGAGGACGGCCTATTTCCCTCGCAGCGCTCCATGGATGAGGGTGGGATCAAGTCGCTCGAAGAGGAGCGGCGCCTGGCCTATGTGGGAATTACCCGCGCCGAAGAGGTCTGCACCATCTCTTTTGCGGCGAATCGGCGTATCCATGGTCAGTGGCAATCGGCCCTTGCGTCACGATTTATCGATGAATTGCCATCTGTGAATGTGGATGTGCTGAGTTCCTCGGGATTATCTGCTGCTGGTTTTGCAGGCAGTTCGATGCCGGAACGAGGACAATCCAGGGTCGATCAAGCGGCTTCTAAAGCAGATGTATACAATTCACCGGGCTGGAAACGGCTTCAGGCGCGCGGGGCTGCTCCGGGAAATGTCCAGCCAAGTGAGGCGCGGCATATGGTAATAGATCTAGAGGCCACGCCAGTTTTCGCCGTACAAGACCGTGTTTTCCATCAGAAATTTGGAAATGGATCGGTGCTGGATATCGAAGGCGACAAATTGCGCGTCAGTTTCGACAAGGCCGGTGAAAAGCATGTGATCGCCAAATTCCTTCGCCCGGCGCATTTGGCGGATGAACCCCCTTTTTAATCGGAATGTGAGATGTGTCGATTCCTGCTAGCTTGAGGCGATTTGATTAGGTAAGTCTTATTTAATGTCGGTCATGTCCTAACGGCAGGAGGGGAGGCAAATTTAAGAATGAACATCCTCATCGTTGAAGACGATCCGAATTTGCGAAAACTCTGGGCGCTGGTTTTTGAAGAGCGCGACCATAGGGTCTGGTCAGTTGAAATGGTTAGTGATGCTGGCCGACTACTTACGCAACATTGCTTTGATCTGGTTTTGCTGGATTTGTATTTAGGCCGCGAAACTGGGTTAGAAGTGGCGGCTTTGGCGCATCAGGAAAACCCGGCCTGTCGTATTGTCGTGGTGACGGGCTCTTCGGTCTTTCCCAATGGTGAGCTGTTTGAAATGGCGCCGGGCATCGCCTCAGTCTTGCGCAAGCCCGTGGATATCGAACATTTGGTTGCTGTCTGTGATCACGCGCATGCGGGCGCGATAACCCTGAGATCGAATTCAGAACGTTCCGTAGAGCGGCTGGGCGGCTAAGGCTGCCGCTGCCCGCCTTTTCCTGGTCCATATGAGCTGCGCCAAAGCTTTTCCCGATACGCTTTGCCCCCCGAATTCCCAAACATGATAGATATCCATTTAATGGATGTCTCATATTTGAAATTCCATCTCATATTTGAAATTCCAATAATTTCATAAGTCTCTTTGCTTTGGGAATAAAAAAAGCGGCGACACCAGGGAGGAGGAGGGTGCCGCCGCTAAGGACAGAAAACCCAGGGAGGAGGAGGGGCTTTCTGATCTGCGTTGGGATAAAGTCTATCCCGAATTCTGTTAGGTCGATCCGGAGCGGGGCTGCTTGCCTCTCTTGCGCTTCACTGTCTCGTCCTGTGAGAAACAACATATCATTTTGCTGCGCGTGCACAATGGGCGTAAATAGCAGTTCTGATATGCGCTAATTGCATAAGTAACGGTTTTGGCTGGGGGAATACCCCCGTTTTGATCCTATTATTGCTGCAACTGCAAAATTTCCTAACGTTATTGGAAGGTTTTTCCATCCGCGCCCGGGGTTAAGCGACTCGAAGACCGAGTCGCCAAGCGAGTCACTTAAATGCGATTTGGGACGGAATTGGATTCCCATGGGATCTTCTGTCACTCTGATGGAAATCCGTGGGTGGAGGTCTTGGGGTATCCTGAAAGCCGCGGCTAAATATCTATATCTAGTGGGCATATTCGCCATATCTTCCATATAGGCTTCCGCCCTTAAGTTCCCATATTTTCCCAAAAATTCCCTTGAAAATTTAGTGACCTCGTGGCACACATGCTTACGGAGCAAGGCACAAAAATAGAAAACGGCAGTTTCATACAGGCAACTCGCTTTCCTCCGATAATAAGGCTGCGGCGCGTAACTGAGGTCCCCCAAGACATGTGCGCGCAAGCGGTCACCCGTGAGGGAATAAAATGCGGCGGATTTGGCTGTGGCAGCGGTCGAATCCGCCGTTTCAATTTGGTCCTTAGGCAGAGGTTCGACCGGTGGGGCGACGGTTCCGAAGCGAATATTGGCAGAAAGTGGACGGCAAAGGCCGCGTGTCCATTCCCGCGAATTTTCGCCGCGTTCTGGAAACCTGCGATCCTGACTGGGTAGAGGGCAAAGCCGCCAATCTTGTGATCGTGTTCGGCGATACTCGGCGTCAGTTTCTCGAAGGCTATACGATGGAAGAGCTCGCAGAGATCGACGAGAAAATCTCGCGCATTCCTCGTGGGACGCCGCAGCGCGCCTATATGCAAAAGCTGTTTTATACCCTCTCCGAAGAGCTTTCCGTTGATCACACGGGCCGTTTGGTCCTGCCCAAAACACTGCGCCAGAAGCTGCGGCTTGATGGCGAGGGCGAGGTTGTCTTTGCGGGCTGTGGCGGCACGTTCCAGATTTGGAACCCGCAAGATTACGAAGCGCAGAATGCGGTCCAGGATGGGGCCGCTTTCGAAGGATTGCCCGAAGATGCGGATCCGCTTTTGATCTTGGAGCAGTTCAATTGAGGGGGCTCGCATGACCGATAGCCCGGATGCGCCTCATATTCCCGTGTTACTGACCCCGCTTTTGGCGGGTGTCGCGCCGATTTCCGGCTGCTGGGCCGATGCAACCCTTGGGGCAGGGGGCTATGCGCGGGGGCTCTTGCAGGCCGGTGCAAGCCAGGTGATCGGCATTGACCGCGACCCTCTGGCAATTTCCATGGCCGAAGAATGGGGCCGCGACTTTCCTGGCTTTCGCGCTGTTCAGGGCACTTTTTCGCAGCTTGATGAGTTGGCGGGGCCGGATCTGGATGGGGTCGTGATGGATCTGGGCGTCAGCTCGATGCAGCTGGACCTGGCCGAACGTGGCTTTTCCTTTTTGCGCGACGGGCCGCTGGATATGCGGATGGAGCAGGATGGCCCCTCGGCCGCCGATTTGGTGAATGAGGGTGAAGAGGCGCTTTTGGCTGATATCCTCTATCAATATGGCGAGGAACGGGCCTCGCGCCGGATTGCCAAAGCCATTGTCAAAGCCCGCAAAGCCGCGCCGATTGAAACCACAGCCGCTTTGGCGGAGATTGTGGCCGATTGCCTGCCGCGTCCCAAGCCCGGCCAATCGCATCCCGCGACCCGGAGCTTTCAGGCGTTACGCATTGCGGTGAATGACGAATTTGGCCAGTTGGCCGCCGGTCTAGAAGCGGCGGAGCGGGCCTTGAAACCTGGTGGCGCTTTGGCGGTTGTGACCTTCCATTCCCTGGAGGATCGGGTGGTGAAACGGTTTTTGCAAGCGCGCAGCGGCCGTATGGGCCGGGCCAATCGCTATGCCCCCGAAATTCAGGCCGATGCCCCGGCCTTTACCATGATTTCCAACCGCGCCATTGGCCCGGATGAGACAGAGCTGACCGCAAATCCCCGCGCAAGATCGGCGAAACTGCGTCTGGCGCGGCGCAGCGATGCTTCATCCTCCCCATTTGACCGAAGCCAGATCGGGCTTCCTCCGCTCACATTAAAGGAGCGCTCCTGATGCGATTTCTATTTGGACTAATCCTAGGCCTGACCGCTCTTAGCCTGGCTTTTTGGGCCTATCGCGAGAATTATCAAACCAAAGAAGTGCTCAAAGAAATCCGTGTGGTGCAAAGCGAGATCGCGGATTTGCAAGACCGTTCGGCTATGTTGCGGGCGGAATGGGCCTATTTGAACCGTCCCGAAAGACTGCGCGATCTGGTCGAGCTGAATATGCCCAGCCTGGATCTCGAAGATATGGAGCCGCAGCATTTCGGCGCGCTCGATCAGGTGGGCTATCCGGCGCAGCAAAGCTTAGAGGACATCTCACTCGGTTCGCAGCTGGAACTCGCCAGTGGTGATCTCGTGGTGATCTCCCCACAGCAAGAGGCGCGGCCATGAGCGATTATTACGCGCCCGGCTCGGTCCGTCGCCCGCTGCGCCCTTTGCCCGAAATTTTGCGCGCAAGAGGACAGGGGGAAAATCCCGATCTGATTGAGCGCGCCAATAAAGATAGTCGACATGCGGTGATGGCCGATCGGCAAAGACGCATGTCTGAGGGGCGCCTGATTGTCATGGCGCTCTTTTTCGTTTTGCTCTTTGGTACTGTTGGGGTGCGCATGGGCCAGCTGGCCACCGCCGAGCCGGTAGAGCCGCATGCGTCCAGTCCCGGCCCCTCAATCACCAGCGCGCGGGCGGATATCGTTGACCGCGAAGGGCGCTTGCTGGCCACGAATTTACGCACCCGCGCACTCTATGCCCATCCGCATCAAATGGTGGATCGAGAGCTTGCGATTGAAAAACTGCTAGAGATCTTTCCCGATCTCGATCGCGAAGACCTGGCAAAGAAATTCGCAAAGGGCCGGAAATTCGCTTGGATCCGCCGGACATTATCGCCGGAAGAGGCGCAGAAAGTGCATGAGATCGGCGAGCCGGGCTTGCTTTTTGCCAGTCGCGATTTGCGGCTTTATCCCAATGGGCCGCTGGGCGCGCATATTCTGGGCGGGGCGGGCTATGGCCATGAAGGCGTGGGCGCCGCCGAGGTGATCGGCATTGCCGGTGTCGAGCGGCACCAAAATGACCGACTCAGCGATCCCGAACTTTTGGACATGCCGTTGCGCTTGTCCATGGATCTGACGGTGCAGGCCGCGGTGCGCAAAATCCTCAATGCAGGGATGGTGATGTTCAAGGCCAAAGGCGCAAGCGCTGTGGTGATGGATGTCAAAACCGGCGAGGTCATTTCCATGGTCTCCCTGCCGGATTTCGACCCAAATCACCGGCCCACGCCTCTGACCAAAGGCGACCAAGCAGATAGCCCGCTCTTCAATCGCGCGGTGCAAGGGGTGTATGAGCTGGGCTCTGTGTTTAAGATCTTCACCGCCGCCCAGGCTTTGGAATTGGGTTTGGTGGATCCGACAACGATGATCGATACCAAAGGCCCGCTGAAACATGGCCGGTTCACGATCCGCGATTTTCATGATTATGGGCCCAGCCTGAGCGTGAAAGATGTCATCGTCGAGTCCTCTAATATCGGCACCTCGCATTTGGCGCTGATGATCGGTCAAGCGCGGCAGAAAGAATTCTTGGGCAAGCTAGGCTTTTTGCAGGCCACCCCCTTCGAGATCCTAGAGGCGAAATCCGGCCGTCCGCTTTTGCCGCCGCGTTGGGGCGAGCTGTCTTCGATGACGATTTCCTATGGTCATGGCATTTCCACCAGCCCGCTGCATCTGGCGGCTGGCTATGCGGCGATGGTCAATGGCGGCTTTTCTGTCAGGCCGACGCTTTTGGCACAAAGCGGGCCGCAGCTGGGCCCAAGAGTGATCTCGGAACAGACTTCGCGTGAGGTGCGTCAGATCCTGCGCGCGGTGGTGACCGAGGGCACGGCCTCTTTTGGGGATGTGCCAGGCTACCAAGTTGGCGGCAAAACCGGCTCGGCGGATAAGCCGAAACCTGGCGGCGGCTATTACCGCGACCGGGTTTTGCAAACTTTTGCCTCCGCTTTTCCCATGGATGATCCGCAATATGTGGTCATCGTGACTTTGGATGAAGGCCATGAAATGATTGGCGGCAAACAGCGCCGCACCGCCGGTTGGACAGCGGTTCCGGTCGCCGCAGAGATGATTACCCGCATCGCACCGCTTTTAGGCTTGCGTCCAGAGATTGAACAGGTCGCCGAAAGTGAGATACGAGAGGCGCGAACAACACAGTGAGGGCGCGCCATGACAACTTCGAGGGCAAGTACAAAGATCCTAGGCGAGCTCGGCCTACATCCCCAAAGCGGCTCTGACTGCGCGGTCACCGGGCTGTCGCTGGATAGCCGTGCGGTGCAAGAGGGCCATCTTTTCGCCGCTCTCCCAGGGTCGAAAATCCATGGGGCGGAATATATTGGCGCGGTTTTGGCCAAAGGCGCGCGGGCGATCCTAACCGATCCCGCTGGCGCAAAGATCGCCGCTGACAAGCTGGCGCAAAGCGATGCGGCGCTTGTGATCACCGAAGATCCGCGTCAGGCTTTGTCCGCTGCGGCTGCACTTTGGTATGGGCGTCAGCCGGAAATCTGCGTTGCGGTGACCGGCACAAATGGCAAAACCTCGGTGGCCAGTTTCACCCGGCAAATCTGGGAAAGTCTGAAATATCAGGCGGCTAATATGGGGACGACCGGGATCGAGGGCGGCTATAGTGCGCCTTTGGGCCATACCACGCCGGATCCGCTGACCATTCATGACCATATGGCGAAAATGGCCGATGAGGGTGTGACCCATCTGGCGATGGAAGCCTCTTCCCATGGCTTGGATCAGCGGCGGCTTGATGGGGTCAGTTTGGCGGCGGCGGGCTTTACCAGCTTTAGCCAGGATCATTTGGACTATCACGCTAATCTAGACGAATACTTCGCGGCTAAGGCGGGGCTGTTTAACCGCGTATTGACCGATGACGGGGTGGCGGTGATCAATCTCGACGCGGAGCGTGGCCCAGAAATGGCCGAGATCGCCCGTGCCCGAGGGCAAGAGGTGATCGGCATCGGCCAAAGCCGCAATGCGGATCTGCAAATCTCCAATCAGCGCTATGATGCCGAAGGCCAGGAACTGCGCTTTGCCTGGCATGGGCGGCATTACCAGACGCGGCTTGCTTTGATCGGTGGGTTTCAGGCCAGCAATGTATTGGTGGCGGCGGGCTTGGCTATTGGCGCAGGCGAAAGCCCCGACGACGTCTTCGACACGCTCTGGCGCCTGACTACGGTCCATGGGCGGATGCAGCATGTGGCCACCCGCGATAATGGCGGCACGGTTTTTGTTGATTACGCGCATACCCCTGATGCGGTGGCAACGGCCCTGCGCGCTTTGCGGCCCCATGTCTTGGGACGTCTGGTGGTGGTGCTGGGGGCGGGCGGCGATCGCGATAGCTCGAAACGACCGTTGATGGGGCAGGCCGCGGCGGAAAATGCGGATGTGGTGATCGTGACCGATGATAACCCCCGCTCCGAAGATCCGGCGGCGATCCGGGCCATGGTCTGCCAAGGGGCGCCCGAAGCGACTGAGGTCGGTGACCGAGCCGAGGCGATTTTGCGCGGCGTTGATGCGCTTGGGCCGGGCGATGCCTTGCTAATTGCTGGCAAGGGCCATGAAACCGGGCAAGTGGTGGGCGATACGGTCTATCCATTTGACGATACGGAACAAGCAAGCGTTGCGGTTGCGGCGCTGGATGGGCGGTCCCTATGAGCAGTCTTTGGACATCTGACGACGCGGCCAAGGCGGTTTCTGGCCAGGCCACGGCGGCTTTCGCGGTGCAGGGCTTGTCGATCGATACTCGTTCGATCCAGCCGGGCGACATGTTTATCGCCCTCAAGGATCGGCGCGACGGGCATGATTTCGTGGCCCAAGCCTTTGAGGCAGGGGCGGCCGCTGCTTTGGTCACCCATCGTCCCGAAGGCGTGGCCGAGGATGCGCCGCTTTTGATCGTGGAGGATGTGTTAGAGGCCCTGCGCGATCTGGCGCGCGCGGCACGGGCGCGGACCAAGGCCAAGGTGATCGGCGTGACCGGCTCTGTTGGGAAAACCTCCACCAAGGATATGCTGCGCCATGTGCTGGCGGGCCAAGGCCGAGTTCATGCGGCGGAGAAAAGCTTTAACAATCATTGGGGGGTGCCGCTGACGCTGGCGCGCTGCCCGGTAGAGGCGGATTTCGCCGTGATCGAAATCGGCATGAACCATCCTGGCGAAATCGCCCCGCTTGCCGCGCTTGCCCAGCCTGATATCGCCATCGTCACCATTGTTGCGGCGGCGCATCTGGCGGCTTTTGACGGGCTCGACGGCATCGCGCGGGAAAAAGCGGCAATCTATGGCGCGCTACCCCCTGGCGGGGCGGCCTTGATCAATGGCGATTTGGACACAAGCCCGATCTTGCGCGATGCGGCGCAGACGGCAAAGGCGCGAGAGATCCTCTTCGGTGAAAGCGATACGGCGCAGTGGCGTCTGAGCGCTTTGGATCTGACAGAGGGCCAAACCAAAGCCGAGGCTGCGACACCGCTTGGCCCGCTTCACTATAACCTGACCTCCGCCGGGCGTCATTTCGCGGTAAATGCTCTGGCAGTGCTGGCCGCCGTGCATGAGGCGGGCGGGGATGCGGCCAAAGCGGCGCAAGACTTAGGCGATTGGCGCCCCACGGCCGGGCGCGGTACGCTAGAGCATCTGGCGCTTCCCCATGGGAAGATCAGCTTGCTCGATGACGCCTATAACGCCAATCCCACTTCCATGGGCGCCGCGTTAGAGGTGCTTGTCGCCACCAAAACCCAAGGCAAAGGTCGTCACATCGCCATTTTGGGCGATATGTTAGAGCTTGGCCCAGAGGAAGCCGAGCTACATGCACGCGTCGCGGATCATCCAAGCATTGGGCATATAGATATAGTCCATGCCGCAGGCCCGCGCATGGCCGCGCTGATCAAAGCCCTGCCAGAGGCCAAGCGCGGATTGCATCGCGAGAAGGCCGAAGATCTGGCCTCAGATCTGACCCAAGCTTTGGGCGAGGCCTTCCAACCCGGAGATGTGGTCTTGGTCAAAGGCTCTTTCGGCTCGCAAATTGCCAAAATTGTCACCGCATTACGCCAGCTCACCGAGGCTGAGCCTTCACTGTAAGGAGTCCCCCCAAATGCTCTATTGGCTGACGGAGCTGTCTGATGGCGGCGACCTGTTCAACCTGTTTCGCTATATCACCTTCCGGGCGGGCATGGCCTTTGCCACGGCGCTTGTTTTTGGCTTTCTCTTTGGCAAACCGCTGATCAATCTGCTGCGCCGCAAGCAAAAGCATGGCCAGCCGATCCGCGAAGACGGGCCGCAAAGCCATATCGAAACCAAAGCCGGCACCCCCACTATGGGCGGTGTGCTGATCCTCGGCGCGCTGTTTTTTTCCACCTTGCTTTGGGCGCGGCTTGATCAGGGCTATATCTGGATCTTGCTGTTTGTCACTTTGGGCTTTGGCGCGATTGGCTTTGCCGATGATTATGCAAAAGTCAGCAAAAACAACACCAAAGGCGTGCCCGGTAAGCTGCGTCTGGCGATTGGCTTTGCCATTGCGGCGGTGGCGTCGATCTGGGCCTCTTGGCTGCATCCCGACGCACTGACCTTTCAGCTGGCTTTCCCCTTCTTCAAGGATGCGCTGCTGAACCTGTCTTACCTGTTCATTCCCTTTGCGATGCTGGTGATCGTTGGCGCGGCAAATGCGGTGAACCTGACCGATGGATTGGACGGGCTGGCAATCATGCCGGTGATGATCGCGGCAAGCACTTTGGGCATTATCGCCTATGCGGTGGGCCGGGTTGATTTCACCGATTACCTGGATGTGCATTACGTGCCGGGAACGGGCGAGATCTTGATCTTTGTCTCGGCCCTTGCGGGCGGTGGGCTTGGCTTTTTGTGGTATAACGCCCCGCCTGCGGCTGTGTTCATGGGCGATACTGGCTCGCTGGCTTTGGGCGGCGCGCTTGGGGCGATTGCCGTTGCGACAAAGCATGAAATCGTGCTGGGCATTGTCGGCGGCATCTTTGTTGTCGAAGCCCTGAGCGTGATCATCCAAGTGGGCTATTACAAACGTACCGGGAAGCGGGTTTTCCTGATGGCGCCGATCCATCACCATTTTGAGAAAAAGGGCTGGCAGGAGCCGCAGATCGTGATCCGTTTTTGGATCATCTCCCTGATTTTGGGCCTGATCGGTCTGGCAACGCTGAAACTGCGCTAAGGAGCAAAGCCGATGATCCCAGTGCGTGGCCTAGAAGGGCAGAGGGTTTTGGTCTTGGGGCTTGGGCGCTCGGGGCTTTCCGCGGCAAAGGCCTTGGCTGAGGGCGGGGCAGAGCCGCTTTGCTGGGATGACAGTGCCGAGGGGCGTGCGAAAGCGGAAGAGCTGGGCTTTACCTGCCAAGATCCGACCCGCCCCCATGGGCTAAGCGGGGTGGCGCGGCTGATCACCTCGCCGGGGATCCCGCATCTTTACCCAAAGGCGCATCCAGCGATTGCCGCAGCTTGGGCGGCAGGCGTGCCGGTTGATAATGATATTGGCCTTTTCTTTCAGTCCTTCGCCACCGAGGATTGGAATTATTACGAACGCCCGCCGCGGATTGTGGCGATCACCGGCTCTAACGGCAAATCCACCACCTCGGCACTGATCCATCACTGCCTGGAGGCGGCAGGCTATGAAAGCCAGCTTGCGGGCAATATTGGCCGGGGTGTGCTGGATATCGAGCCGCCCAGCGATGGTGGGGTGGTGGTGCTAGAGCTGTCTTCCTATCAAACCGATCTGGCCCGTGCGCTGACACCGGATGTGGCGGTTTTCACCAATCTTACCCCGGACCATCTTGATCGCCATGGCGGGCTCGGCGGCTATTTCGCGGCCAAGCGCAGGCTTTTCGCCGAGGGTGGGCCAGAGCGCGCTGTGATCGGCGTCGATGAGCCGGAAGGCGCGTTTTTAGCCGGCCAGCTGAGCGTCGCACCCGAAGATATGCGGGTGATCCGTATCGGGGTGAGCGGCAAGCTGACAGGGCCGGGCTGGTCGGTTTTTGCGCGTAAGGGCTTTTTGGCGGAATGGCGTAAGGGGCGGCAAGTCAGCGATATCGATCTGCGCGAAATGCGCGGGCTTCCGGGGCGGCATAACCACCAAAATGCCTGCGCGGCCTATGCGGCTTTGCGCGCGCTTGGCCTGGCGCCGCGGGTGATTGCGGCGGGTTTTGAGAGCTTCCAGGGGCTGCCCCATCGCAGCCAGATCATCGCTGAACGCGGCGGGGTGACTTACGTCAATGACAGCAAAGCCACGAATGTAGATAGCGCGGCCCAGGCTTTGCAGGCTTTCCCAAAGATCCGCTGGATTCTGGGCGGGCTCGGAAAAGACGGCGGGATTGAGGCGCTCCAGCCCTATTTGGGCGAGGTGGTCAAAGCCTATCTCATCGGCCATTCGGCGCGGGAATTCGGGCTTCAATTGGGGGAATTGGATCAAGAGATCTGCGAAACCATGGAGCGGGCAGTAGAGCGCGCGGCCCAAGAGGCGCAGCCAGGGGAAACCGTGCTGCTAGCTCCGGCGGCTGCGAGTTTCGACCAATATCGCAGCTTTGAGGCGAGAGGCGACGCCTTTATCGCCGCTGTTGAGGCTTTGGGCGAGTAGATTTTGAACGTCGCTTTAGGCGTATAAAGCTTGCCAACAAGGTTTCGCATCCCCTGGCGCGGGCTGGGCCTCATAAACGCCACGGGCCACGGCGCGGGCCAGGCAGATAGCAGCGGCGTGGCAAAGCTGCATACTGTCTTCCACCGGATTGCTCAGGGGTTTTGCACCAGTGGCGGCGGCAAAGACGAGATCCCCATCAAGCGGCGTATGCGCCGGCACAATCGCGCGACCCAGCCCGTCATGGGCGGCAATGGCCAGGCGTTGGGCCTGGGCTTGGCTGAGCGCTGCATCAGTCGCCACAATGGCGATGGTTGTGGCTTCGCCCGGCGCTTTGGGAAGTTGCGGCATCTGCAAGGGCGGCACCTTCGGGCAGGGGCCGCGCCCGCCGAATTCGCCGCCCATCTCGAAGGGGGCAGCCCAGAAATGGCCCTGATCGCCTTGGCAGACCTCGCCCATAGCATTCACCGCCACGAGCGCGCCGACAGTAAACCCGCATTCTAAAACCAATGATGCACTGCCCAGCCCGCCTTTCAAGGCCCCCGCTGTCGCGCCCATGCCTGCGCCAACCGAGCCAAGCGGGGTATCTGGCGCAGCCGCTGCAAATGCCTTCCGGCCCAGGCGGTGATAAAAGTCGTCTTCCCAGGTCTTTTCGCCGCCATTGAGCAGATCAAACAAGATCGCGCCGGGGACAATCGGCACCAGCTGATCCCCCACGGCAAAGCCGCGCCCGGCTGCGCGCAGCCCGGCCATCACCCCGCTGGCCGCATCCAGCCCAAAGGCCGAGCCGCCCGCAAGCACCAGCGCATCGACCTCATTCACCAGCTTATCCGGGGCCAAAAGATCGGTTTCCCGCGTTCCGGGCGCGCCGCCCATCACATGCACCGCCGCGGTGAAAGCTTTGTCACCCGTCAAAACCGTCGCCCCGGTCTTGACCCGCGCATCACCGGCATGGCCCACGAAAAGCCCGTCGATATCGCAGATAGTGTTTTTTGCGCCTGGGGTCATATTGCCTCTCTGTGATCTTGGGGGCTTGTATCCAGGGTTGGCCTGCTTACTTGTCACGCGCCTGCCATGACTTTGGCGTAGCAAAAGCCCATATTGACTGTGTCATGGGATACCCGAATTGCAAGCTTTGGGATCCTTTTATGGACAGCGGCGTTAGTGTGTGACAGGCCCGGAGCTATGATGGCGCTGTAACGGCGGTTCGCCGGGCGATGGACTAAAAGCGAAGAATGGGGCGCAGCACAGATGCGATATATAGTTTGGGGACTTTATGGGGTGATGATCCTGCTTGTGGGCGGGTTTTTGCACTATACTTTGCCGCGCCAGGATGTTGTTCGCATCGCAAATACCGAAGTGCGCCGGGTGCAGGTGGATAATTCTTGGTTCTATGCCAATAACGAACCGCAAGACGCCCAAGGCACCCGCGATATCAAATTCATCAGCGGCATTGATAGCAATGACCGCGAGCGGGTTTATCGCAACGAAGATACGGGTTTTGGCTGGCCGTTCTTCTTTAAGTTCAACTCATCGGATGTGCAGGCCCGCGCGGCGAGCTTTACCGATAATAGCGGTGCAGGGCGCGCCTGGGTTGTGGTGCGTTATTATGGCTGGCGGGTGCAGCTCTATTCGGTGTTCCCCAATGCTTTGTCGGTCAAGCAAGTGGATGGGCCGGATGCAAAACCCTTCCCGGTGTTTAATGTGGTCGTGCTGACGGGATTGGCGGCGTTGTTCGGCTGGCTCTATTTCGTTCTGCGCCGGTTCAAAGAGCGTCGCATCGATCCCAAGCTGGAAAGCATCGCAGATGTGTTTGACGGCGATGATGACAGCGGTACTGCCCCGCCAACCAAAGCGAGCGGTAAGCGTAGCTGGATCGACAAGATCTTGGGCCGCTAGGCCGGGTTTTTCCCGGCGGGCTTTTCCCAAAAGGAATGGCTTTGCCCATACGGGATGCTGGATGCGGGAATGGCGATGCCATTTCCGCTTTTTTGTGTCGCTGAAGCGTTTCGAGAAATGCCAGAGGCTTTACGCGCCGCTCGGCAACCAGAGGGTTTTGCTGATGGTGGCGGCCTGGGCGAAAGTGCGGCTGTCGCTGGGAAGGCTTGGGGCGCACCAGCTGGATTTCAGATTGCCAGCACTGGCGCGTTCCAATTCGCCGGGATTGACCAAGGCCGAAAAGGACCAAATCGCATCCAGATCCATATGCGCCGCCAGGCTTAGGCCCAGGCTTGCCGGATTGCCGGTCAGGATATTGACCACGCCCGCGGGCAGATCGGACACAGCCAGGATCTGCGCAAAATCCAGCGCCACCAGCGGGAAAGGATCCGAGGCCACCAAAACAGCGCTATTGCCAAAAGCCAGGATCGGGCCAAGGCAAGCGGCAAGGCCAGCAAGCGGCGCGGCTTCGGGGCATAGGGCGGCGATCACGCCTTTGGGCTCTTTCACCTCTAGGGTCAGACCGCGCAAGGGGCTGGATTTCACCCCGCCTTCGGCTTTATCGGCCCAGGCCGCCCAGGTGAAAAGCGTATCAATCGCGCTGTCGATTTCCGCCATCGCGGCCTCTGGCGTGGCGCCGGTTTGGCTTTCGAGACTGGCGGCCATGCGGGGCGCCTGAGCCGAAAGATTTTCGGCCGTATAATAGAGGATCTGCGCCCGAAGCGCCGCGCTGGATTTGTGCCAGCCAGCTTGGGATTTGCGGGCGGCTGAAACAGCCTTGGCCGCGTCTTTCGCATTGGCTTCGGGGGCATGGCCCAAAAGCGCGCCAGATGCCGACCAGATCGCCCGGCTATAGCCGCTATCGGGGCGATGTTCCTTGCCGCCGATATAAAGTTTGGCGGTGCGGTCTAGCCCCGAGGCTGGGGCCGGCTTTTCTGGTGGCTGAATAGGGGCGGGAACTGGGGGCGGGGTCGGAGCGCTGCCTTTGGCGGAGGTGAAGGCCAAAGCGCTTTCCCAGCCGCTGGCACTGCCCTGACCGCTATCGCGTCGTCCTGTGATGGCGGCTGTGGGGTCGTGCTGTGGGCTGCTATTGATCCAAACTGTGCCGGCCTGAAGCTGATCGGCCAGATCCAAAGCTTGGGCGAGATTTTCGCTCCACAGGATCGCGGCTTGGCCCAGCGGGCTGTTATTGGCCAGGGCGATTGCCTCTGCCGGGCTGCGAAAGGTCGTGGAGACCAGAACCGGCGCTTGGAGATCTTGTTGCATCAGCGGATCGGTGGGCGCTAGATCCGCCAGAAGTTTCGGCGCCATAAAGGCCCCTTCGCCGGGCAAATCGCAGGGCGCGGTGGTGATCTCTGCCTCGGTTTGCGCCAATAGGCTATTCAACCGGGTCAGCCGCGCCGGATCCACCAGCGGCCCCAAATCGATGCATTTGTCCAAAGGCGCCCCGACGCGCAGGGTTTGCATTCGGGCTTGCAGACGGCTTAGCGCATCCGTTGCGATAGAGGCCTGGATTAGCAGGCGGGCCCCGGCTTGATTGCCGCGCCCGGTATCGGTCCAGATACTGTCAACAATGCCTTCAATCGCGCTATCAAGATCCGCATCATCGCAAAGAATGATCGGGTTTTTGCCATTAAGGCACAGATCTAGGCGGATATCCTTGCCTGCGCTGCGCTCGCGGATCTGCCGCCCGGTTTCGGTGGCACCAGCAAAGCTTAGATGGTCTAGCCCGTCTTGCGCGGCCAGTAGCAATCCGGTGCTTTGATCGCCGGTGAGCAGGTTAAACACGCCTTGGGGCAAGCCTGCTTCTAAGGTCAGTTCCGCCAGCAAAAGCCCGGTCAGCGAGGTCCAGGCATCGGGTTTGACAACCAAGCAATTGCCCATAGCCAAAGCCGTTGCCGTTTGGCGCGCAAGGCTGGTCAATGGCGTGGCCCAGGGCGAAATCGCGCCGCAAACCCCCAAAGCTTGCCGATCGGGCAGGGTGGTTTCCATCAGCTGAGCCAGCCCCGCCGCATGGTAAAAGACTCGGGCAACTGCCGGAATATCCCGATCGCGGGTCTGATAAAGCGCCCGCCCGCTATCCAGGCTTTCGAGCACCGCGAAAAGCCGCGCATGTTTTTGCACCAGCCGCGCCAGCGCGTATAGCAGCCTTGCGCGCTGATGGCCGCCCAGATCGGACCAGCCGGGCTGCGCGGTGCGAGCGGCCTCTATCGCGGCGGTGATCTCGGCCTCGCTGGCTTGGGTCAGATGGGCCAGCTCTGCTTCGGGGCTGTCGGCGGCTTTATCCGGGCGGCGGCTGGTGAAATCCCGGCGCGGCGCGGTGAAACTGCCATTGAGAAACAGGCCAAAGCTGCGCTGATGACTGTCGAGCCAGGCTTGGGCTTCGGTGTCGCTTTCCAGGCTGGGGCTGTATTCAAGCGGGGCGGAAGGAGCAGCAAGGGTCATGATCTTATCCCATAGGATGGCGGTAAGCGACAGAGACAGTGCCGGTCACCTGCTGGTCTAAATGGCGTTCAAGATCGCCCAATAGCGATGAGGCGCCGAAGCGGAACAGAGCGGGGCTAAGCCAGGGATCGCCCAGCTCCTCTTTCATCAAAGTCAGATAGGTCAGCGCGTCTTTGGTGGTGGAAATGCCGCCCGCCGGTTTATAGCCCACCGCATGGCCCGTGGCGCGGCCATAGGCGCGGATCGCGCGCAGCATCACCAGGGAAACCGGCAGGGTGGCATTGACGCTTTCCTTCCCGGTGGAGGTCTTGATGAAATCCGCCCCGGCCATCATCGCTACGAGCGAGGCCTTAGCGACATTCTTCAAACTGCCCAGCTCGCCCGTGGCCAGGATGGTTTTCAAATGCGCCGGGCCACAAGCCGCCCGGAAAGCGGCGATTTCATCGTAAAGCGCTTCCCAATTGCCCTCTAGCACATGGCGGCGCGAAATCACGATATCGATCTCGCTGGCCCCGGCAGAGACACTTTCGACGATCTCTGCCACGCGCAGACGAAATGGCGAGAGCCCCGCCGGAAAGCCCGTGGACACCGCCGCCACGGGAATACCGCTGCCTTGCAAAGACTCCAGCGCGGCAGGGATCATTTCGTGATAAACGCAGACCGCCCCGGTGCTGAGCGGCTGCTTGCCTAGCCCAAGCGCGGCCTTCAGATCCGGGCGCAGGGGCTGGCGCGCTTTCGCGCAGAGGCGGCGCACTCTTGCCTCGGTGTCGTCCCCGGCGAGGGTTGTCAGATCGATGCAAGCAATCGCGCGCAAGGCCCAGTCGATCTGCTGCGCTTTGCCCAAGCCGCGCCGCGCCGGAAGCTTAGCGCAATACTGCTCGATCGCGCTACGATTGGCGGTGCAGGCTTCGACCCAAGCGAGATCCAGGGGTATGCCCGGATTGCGTTGGGTGGAAAGGCTGGGCATCTGCGCCGCTTCACCTAAGATCGGACTATGCGCGGCGGTGTCGCTCATCATGGAAGACCTCTTATCAAGCCATGGGATGCAAAACTGGTCGCATGCAGCGGCGGGACTGTCTAGATCCTCTAGCGCGGCTGGTCCGAGTTCTCTGGCCAAAGCTCAAAGGATGCAGTATGTTTTGCGCCCTTGCCCCATAGCTCAAAGGCCAAAACCCATGCCCTATGACAGCTTTCACCGCGATATCAAAATCGCTCCTTCGATCCTGGCGGCGGATTTCGCCAATTTCGGTGCCGAATGCCGCGCTATCGAAGAGCAGGGCTGCGATTGGGTGCATGTGGATGTGATGGACGGCCATTTCGTGCCCAATATCACTTTTGGGCCGCAAATGTGCAAAGCAATCCGTCCGCATGTGACGACGGTGATGGATGTGCATCTGATGATTGCGCCGGTGGATCCTTATATCGATGCTTTCGCTGAAGCGGGCGCCGATATCATCACCGCCCATCTAGAGGCCGGGCCACATATCCACCGTACCTTGCAGGCGATCCGGGCCACCGGGGCCAAGGCGGGGCTGGCGCTGAACCCCGGCACCGGCATTGAGGATGTGGAATATCTGCTGGATCTATGTGACCTGATTTGCGTGATGACGGTGAATCCCGGCTTTGGCGGGCAGAAATTCATCCATAGCCAGATCGATAAAGTGCGCCGCTTGCGGGCGATGATTGGCGATCGGCCGATCCATATCGAAATCGATGGCGGCGTAACCCCTGAAACCGCGCCTCTTGTTGCGGCAGCGGGGGCCGATGTTTTGGTGGCGGGATCGGCGGTCTTCAAGGCGGGCTCTGTGGATAACCCTGCCGGATATGGCACACAAATTGCAGAGATCCGAAATGCAGCCAAAGGCGTGCTGGTTTAGCGATTAAAGATTATGCATGCGACTTAAAGCCTGTGCATTGGGCGGTGGTGCGTCTGGTGCCGGAGCGGCAGATATGAAAGTTTGGCCCCAGCCAAAACGCAGGGGCCAGGCATGTCGATCAAAGCGAGTATCTACCACTTAACCCATTACAAATATGACAAGCCGGTGATTCTGGGGCCCCAGATCATCCGTCTTCGTCCGGCGCCGCAGTCGCGCACCAAAGTTCTAAGTCATTCGCTCAGAGTCGGCCCGTCCAAACATTTCGTCAATCACCAGCAGGACATCTATGGCAACTGGCTGGCGCGGTTCGATTTCCCCGATCCCGTGACCGAATTTAAGATCGAGGTCGATCTGGTCGCCGATATGTCGGTCTATAACCCGTTCGATTTCTTTGTGAATGACGACGCGGAATTTTTCCCATTCGATTACCCCGAAGAGATCTTGGATGATCTCAGCATCTATCTGGAAACCCAGCCTTGGGGGCCGCTTTTCGAGAAATTCTTGGGCACGATGCCGAAGAAAAAGATGCGTATCACCGATCTGATCGTCGAGGTGAACCGCCTGGTCGAGCTGAAGGTCGATTACGTCATCCGCATGGAGCCGGGGGTGCAGACCCCTGAAGAGACCCTGCGCAAAGGCAAAGGCAGCTGCCGCGACAGTTCTTGGCTATTGATCCATATCCTGCGCCGCATGGGGCTCGCGGCGCGCTTTGTGTCGGGCTATTTGATCCAGCTGGCGCCTGATCTGAAAGCGCTGGATGGTCCTTCGGGCACGGAGGTCGATTTCACCGATTTGCATGCATGGTGCGAGGTCTATCTGCCTGGCGCGGGCTGGGTTGGTTTGGACCCGACATCGGGGCTTTTGGCTGGGGAAAGCCATATCCCGCTGGCCTGTACCCCGCATTTCAAGAATGCCGCGCCGATCACTGGCTACACCTATACCAAGGCCGAAACCGAGTTCGATTTCGATATGCAGGTGCATCGGGTGCATGAACATCCCCGGATCACCAAACCATTCTCGGATGAGGCCTGGGATGCGCTCAATAAGCTGGGCGAAAAGGTCGATAAAAAACTGGTCGAAAATGATGTGCGCCTGACCATGGGCGGCGAGCCGACCTTTGTCTCCATCGATGATTTCGAGGGGGATGAGTGGAATACTGATGCGGTCGGCCCCCATAAGCGCGCTTTGGGCGATAATTTGATCCGCCGCTTGCGGGATAAATTCGCCCCCGGAGGCTTCCTGCATTACGGGCAGGGCAAATGGTATCCAGGCGAAAGCCTGCCGCGTTGGACCTTTTCGCTCTATTGGCGCCGCGATGGTAAGCCGATCTGGAAAGACGAAGATCTGATCGCCCGCGAAGCGATGCCAGATGACAATCTGCCCAAACCTAAAGGCCAGGAAAAGCGTCACACAAAAGAGCCCGATATCGAAGATGCGGCTAAGCTGATGCTGGCCATGTCCGAAGCGCTAGAGGTGAATGCCAAAAACATTCTACCGGCTTATGAAGACCCCGCGGAATGGCTTTTGCGCGAAGGCAAGCTGCCCGATAATGTGACGCCGGAGAATTCGAAGCTCGAAGATCCCGAGGAACGCGCCCGGATCGCGAAAGTGTTTGAGCGCGGGCTGACCAAACCCTCCGGCTATGTGCTGCCGATCCAGCCTTGGCAGGTGAAGCATACGGATCGGCGTAAATGGATGTCCGAGCGTTGGCGCACCCGCCGTGGCAAGCTGTTCTTGGTGCCGGGCGATAGTCCTTTGGGCTATCGTTTGCCGCTGAGCTCGCTGCCATATCTGAGCCCTGCGGAATATCCTTATCACAATGACGCAGATCCAACCCTCGAACGTCCTGAACTGCCCGATACGGTCAAAAACCTTTATGATCGTCTCGGCAAGGAATGGCTGAAGCAGAAGATCTCTTCGGTTAAGCTTGATGATCCCGGCGCGAGCGTAACCCATCAGAGCTTTTTGGAAATTGACGGCCATGTGCGCACCGCTTTGTCGATTGAGCCGCGCAATGGGGCTTTGTCGGTCTTCTTGCCGCCTGTGGCCTGGCTAGAGGATTACCTAGAGCTGATCGCCGCTGCCGAAGCGGCCGCCAAGCGCTTGGAAATTCCGGTGCAGATCGAAGGCTATCAACCGCCGCATGATCCGCGCCTGAATGTGATCAAGGTCGCGCCGGATCCAGGCGTGTTGGAAATCAATATTCACCCGACCCATAGCTGGGAAGAGGCCCGCGAAGTCACCGAAGTGCTTTACGAAGAAGCGCGGCAATCGCGGCTTGGGGCGGATAAATTCGATATCGACGGCAAACATACCGGCACAGGCGGCGGCAACCATGTGGTGATCGGTGGTGAAACCACCATGGACAGCCCCTTCTTGCGCCGTCCGGATCTGCTGCGCTCGCTGATCTTGCATTGGCAGCGTCACCCGGCTTTGAGCTATCTCTTCTCTGGCACTTTTATCGGCCCGACGTCTCAGGCGCCGCGTGTGGATGAAGGCCGCGCCGACCATCTTTATGAGCTGGAAATCGCGCTGCAACAGATCCCAAGCCCCGATGAAGGCACCCCGCCTTTGCCCTGGCTGGTGGACCGTCTGCTGCGGAACTTGCTGGTGGATGTCACCGGCAACACCCACCGCTCGGAAATCTGTATCGACAAGCTCTATTCGCCGGATGGCCCCACGGGTCGTTTGGGCCTGATCGAGTTCCGTGGCTTTGAGATGCCGCCCAATGCGCGCATGTCTTTGGCGCAACAGCTTTTGATCCGGGCCTTGATTGCGCGTTTCTGGGAAAATCCGCTAAAGGGCAAACTGACCCGCTGGGGCACTACCCTGCATGACCGCTTTATGATGCCGCATTTCTTGTGGGAAGATCTGCTAGATGTATTGGGCGATCTGACCGAGCATGGCTATTCCATGAACCCGGACTGGTACAAAGCTCAGGCCGAATTCCGCTTCCCCTTCTGTGGCGAGGTCGAAGGCCCCGGCGTGCATCTAGAGCTGCGCCAAGCCCTAGAGCCCTGGCATGTGATGGGGGAAACCGGCGCAATCGGTGGCACGGTGCGCTATACGGATAGTTCAACCGAGCGGGTGCAGGTCAAGCTGACCACCTCTGATCCCGAGCGCTACACGGTCTGCTGTAATGGCCGCCGCGTGCCCATGACCCGAACCGGCGAAAATGGCGTTTCGGTCGGGGCGGTGCGCTATAAGGCCTGGCAAGCGCCGCTCTCTATGCATCCGGTGGTGCCAATCCATGTGCCGCTGACGCTGGATATCTATGATAACTGGTCAAATCGCGCCATTGCGGGCTGTACTTATCATGTGAGCCATCCGGGCGGGCGGAACTATGACACCTTCCCAATTAACTCAAATGAAGCGGAATCAAGGCGTCTTTCGCGCTTTTTCCAGCATGGGCATACACCTGGGCTTTACTTGCCACCGCAAGAATTGGTTCACCCTGAATATCCCATGACGCTGGATTTGCGTCGCATGCCAGGAATCTAACACTTGGTAACCTCGGATGCGCCTGATGTGACAGATCTGGACCGGCTTTTGGCGGAATACCGTCCAAAGCCGGGGACAGTTGATGAACTGATTGCCCCTGATGGCAATCTGCGTCCCGTCTGGCGCGAATTTCTGGAAATGTTCGGCGGGCTGAGTCCGGATAATATTAGCCAGCGCTTCCACCGGGCTGAACAATATCTGCATGATGCGGGTGTGTATTACCGGGCCTATATGGATGAGGGCTCGACCGAACGGTCATGGCCGCTGAGCCATATTCCGGTGCTGCTCTCGGATGAGGATTGGGAGGAAATCAAAGCCGCTCTGATCCAGCGGGCGGATTTGCTCGAAGATATCATCGCCGATCTTTATGGCCCCGCGACATTGGTGCGCGATGGCCATGTGCCCGCCAGCCTGATTGCAGCAATGCCCGAATGGCTGCGCCCTATGGTGGGGGTGAAACCGCGCTCGGGCCATTATCTGCATTTCATCGCCTTCGAAATCGGGCGCGGGCCGGATGGCCATTGGTGGGTCTTGGGCGACCGGACCCAGGCACCTTCGGGCGCGGGTTTTGCGATTGAGAACCGCGTGGCCATGTCGCGCATGATGCCGGAATTTTTCTCGGATCAGAAAATCGCGCGGCTGGGGGATTTCTTTGCTGAATTCCGCACCGCGCTAGAGGATCTGCGCGGTGGTCAAGAGGGCCGGGTCGGGGTTTTGACGCCGGGTCTGCTCAACCAGGCCTATTTTGAGCATGCTTATATCGCCCGCTATTTGGGTTTTATCCTGCTTGAGGGCGAGGATCTGGTGGTGCGCGATGGCCGGGTCATGGTGCGCACTGTGGATGGGCTGCAACCCGTGTCGGTTTTGTGGCGCAGGCTCGATGCGTCCTGGGCCGATCCGCTAGAGCTGCGCGAAGAATCCCGGCTTGGCACGCCCGGTTTGGTGGGGGCGCTGCGGCGCCAATCCCTGACTTTGGTCAATGCTTTGGGCAGTGGGATTTTGGAAACCCGCGCCTTTTTGGCCTTTGTGCCGCGCATCTGCGAAGCGCTGCGGGGCGAGCAGTTGAAAATGCCCAATATCGCCACTTGGTGGTGCGGCCAACCGACAGAGCGGGATCACGTCAAATCCAATATCGAAAAGATGATGATTGGCCCGGCGCTTGGCACGCGTTTGCCTTTCGATCTGGATGCCACAACGGTTCTGGGCGGTAAATTCCGCGGCTCGGCCAAATTGTCGGTGAGCGAGTGGATCGAGGAAGAATCCGGGCGTCTGGTCGGGCAAGAGGCCGTGCGCCTATCGACCACCCCGGCTTACGCGGATGGCAAACTTGTGCCCCGGCCCATGTCGCTGCGCATTTTCGCAGCTCGGACCGCGCGCGGCTGGAAACTGATGCCAGGCGGCTATGCCCGGATCGGGTCGAGCGATGATAGCACCGCGATCTCGCTACAAGAGGGGGGGACTGTTGCCGATGTCTGGCTGATGCGCGACCGGCTGGCGCAAGGGGCTAGTATCCACCAAGCGCAATATGAACCTGAGACGCGCCCAGATCTGTCGCTTTTGCCCAGTCGCGCGGCGGATAATCTGTATTGGATGGGCCGCTATGTGGAACGGGCAGAGGGCACGATGCGCCTGTTGCGGGCCTATCATTTGCGGCGCGGCGAAAGCGCGGGCAATGAGAGCCCCTTGCTCAATGGTATTGAATTCGCTCTGTCCATGGCCAATGCCCAGCCCTCGGCGGCTGTACCTTTTGGATTGCAACAGATGATCGATGCGGCGGTGCGCTCGGCGGCCCAGGTGCGGGACCGGTTCTCGCTGGATGGGTGGCTGGCGCTGAAGGAACTGCAACGCGCCGCGCTTGATATCGAAAATCGCTACAAGACCGAAGATATCGATGCTTTGGCCGTGGGCAACCAAGATGACCTGGCGCGTGAAATTGGCGGGCTGCTGCGGCAGGTAACGGGCTTTTCCGGTCTGGTCCAAGATAATATGTATCGCTTCACCGGCTGGCGCTTTTTGTCCATTGGCCGCGCTATGGAGCGCGCCATGAGCATCTGCACCTTGCTGGCGCAATTTGCCGATCCTGACGCGCCGCCGGGGGCATTGGATCTTGCGGTGGAGCTGGGCGATAGCGGGCTGACCCATCGGCGGCGCTATACCATTACCACCAATCGCGACACGGTGATTGACCTGCTGGCTTTGGATGGGCGCAATCCGCGGGCGATGCTCTATCAGCTCAATCGTCTGCGCAGTCTCGCGCAGCGCTTGCCTGGTGCTGAAGAGCATGGCAATTTGGCAGAGTTCTATCGTCAGGTCATCCGGGTGCAAACGGATATTGAATTGCACCGGCCGGGCAGCCTGGATACGGCCGCTTTGTGGCAGACACGGGATGGTTTGGCCGCAGTGTCAGAGCAATTGACGCTTCGCTATTTCCGCTAGGGGCGGGGGAGGGGCCATATGGCCGTGCTTTACGACATCACCTTGCGGATCTTTTATCGCTATGGCCAAGCGGTGGATTTGGGGCGGCATCTGGTGCGCGTCATGCCGCTGGATATCCCCGGCAAGCAAAAGCTGGGGCGGCGTCATTTGGCGATTACCCCTGGCCCGGCGGATCGGGTCGATGGCACGGATTTCTTCGGCAATCATATGGTGGAGATCGGCTTTGACGCGGTGGGCTCGGAGGTGGAGCTGCTGCTCAAAGCGCGGGTAGAGCGTCGGCGCGAAAGACGGCCTTTGGATATCTCGCCAAGTTTGCGGCGGCTTGATTTGGATATCGCGGCGATGCGGGAATTATCCGGGCGGGCGCCGCACCATTTCCTAGGGCAGTCGGCCCGGATTGGCCAAGCGCCGCAGATCATCCATTACGCCAAAAGCCTGTCGGAACGGGGGATGACGGCGCTTGAGGCTGTGCAAAATCTGGGCGAAGCGCTGCATCGGGATATGAATTTCCTACCCGGTGCCACGGATGCGGATACCCGCCCCGAAGACGCGTTTGAGCGTCGCGAAGGCGTCTGCCAGGATTATGCCCATATCATGATCGCCGCTTTGCGCGGTTTGGGCGTGCCAGCGGGCTATGTGAGCGGCTTTTTGCGGACTATCCCGCCTGAGGGGCAGGAGCGGCTTGAGGGCTCTGACGCGATGCATGCTTGGGTCACGGCTTGGTGTGGCCGCGATTTGGGCTGGGTCGAATATGACCCGACAAATGCCATGTTCGCCGCCGAAGATCATGTCGTGGTGGGCTATGGTCGGGATTATTCGGATATTTCTCCGATCAAAGGCGTGACCCGGAGTGCCGGCATGGCGCAGACTGGCCATTCGGTGGATGTGGTGGCCTCTGACCTGGCGCGTCCCACCTCTCCGCCGCGCTTTTCTGACAGTGATGGCGGCGAAGGGCTTAGCCAGTCCGGCCAATCATCCGAGCAGAAGTCAGTATCGCATTCGGGAATGGCCGCTGCGCAAGAGATGGGCGATAGCGCGCAGCAGAGCTCCAGCATGGGGGGACCTGGCGGAGAAAACCCTGGCTCACATGAACCGGGATCGCCTCTTAATTTGCCTTAGTGCGTTTCGCGTAAGAAACGCTCTATAGCGTTTCGAGAAATCATTGCCTCACTTATTCGCTGCCTGTCGCGTTGCTCCAAGGCGAAAAGTGATTTTCATTATTTCTAGCTTTTCTCGAAACGCTTTAGGCGTGAAGTGGCGCGTTTTCTTGGTCTTCCAAAGAAAGAATGCCCACCAGATCGGAGTTATCCTCGATCAGTTCCGCAAGGGTAATACCGTCAAGCGCGCTATAAAAGGCTTCCAAAGCATTGCCCAGCACGCCGCGCAACCGGCAGCTGCATTTCAGCGGGCAGTGATTTTCCGCGCCGTCAAAGCATTCGGCGAAAGGCACGCAAGCCTCTAGCAGGCGGATCACCGCGCCAATATCGATATCTTGCGGATTGCGCGCCAGACGTAGGCCGCCATTACGCCCGCGTGTGGTTTCCAAATAATCCGCCTGGGCTAAGGTGACGATTACATGGCCCAAATGGTTTTCCGAGGCATTGCAGACCCGCGCAACTTCTGCTTTGCGCACAGTCGTGCCGTAATTCACGGCGCAAAACATCAAGGCACGCATGGCAATATTGGTTCGAAGCGTCAGGCGCATGGGCTGTGGATCCTCCTATTAGCCAAACAAACCTGCCTCCGGGATGTGTGAATTGCTTTGATCTCGGTCAACTTGCTGTGAAAATCACATGTGTTTTTGGTGAATTTGCCGCGTTATTAGGCGAATTTCTGAAATTCAGGCTTCTCAGAAGAGCAGAGTCGTGAAACCCTTTGCCTATGACCGGGTAAGATTGTCGCGCCTTTGGGCTTTGGCAATCTTGATCCGCGATGCTTTGGGAGGAGCGCGGATTTCGATCCGTGAAAGAAAATGACAGATTATGATCGATATAACGATCCGGGGACAGAAACCGGATCGGCAGAGGCGTCTGGCCGTTTTGACCTATCGGTTGAGATGAGTTGCCCGATGGATTTTCCCCGGGTCGTGCGTGCTATTAGCCACGCTTTGCGGATCCCGAAATGGCAGGCCCGCGAGCGACTGAACCAACCCGGTGCGGTTGTGGCTCAAGCCGCGACCGAGTCGCAGCGGCAAGCTTTGCGCCTGGGTCTGGCGCAGCTCGGGGCGCGGCTCGTTTCCGTTCGTCGTAAACAGGTGAATTATGATGTGAATGCATCGGATTTGCAGAACGGGGACCGTAATTGGCTGCGGCGCTATTTGGCAAGTCGCGGGATCACGGCGGGCCAGGGGGTGAGCCTTGGCATCGCGGAGGCATTGATGCGGGAACCTTCTGCCAAAGGGGTGGTGGTTTTGGCGCAGCCTTTCCAACATTACGATCTGTATCTGACAGAAATGCCGGTCTTACCGCAGCTTCGCGCTGCCCTGCAAAACCTGGCGGGTTTTGGGCCAGAGGAGGTGCAGGATATGGGCGAGGATGTGCCTTTGCTCTTAGATCGGGATCTGAGTTGGGCGGAGATGCAGGAAGCGACCCAAGCTTATAGCGCTTTGGGGCTACAAGTTGCGGCCAGATCCACCAGTTTCGATTGCCGCCAAGTGGTGATCGAGCGGGTGCGGGATGGAGCGGAAACTTTGGTGGCTTTGCGGCAATTGGGGCTGTTTCGGCGTATCTCTGTTTTGCCGCCTTTGCCTTTTGCCTTGCCGCCCATGGGGCGTTTGCCGACCCTGTTTGCTTTGGCCTTGCTCGATCAGGTGATGGCCGTGACCCATATTCGCCATTGCGCGGGGGCGGCAGAGATCTGACCTGCCCCTCCGCTCAGGCAAAGCGCTCCCA
>JBMYSZ010000023.1:0-63097 GCA_049603835.1 Mangrovicoccus sp. | reverse complement strand
CATCGGCAGGTAAAGCACCACGCGATGGCCTTTGCGCACGCCCAGATGTTCCAGGATGCCAGCCATTTTGCAGACTTCGGCATGCAGCTGTTTATAGGTGATATGCTGCGCCGGCTCTTCTGGATCATCGGGTTCAAAGATGATCGCGGTCTGATCGCCGCGGGTTTCCAGATGGCGATCGACGCAGTTATAGGCCACATTCAGCGAGCCGTCTTCGAACCATTTGATCGACACGGAGCCATGATCGAAGCGGGTGTTTTTAACCCGTGTGAAAGGTTTGATCCAATCGAGCCGCTCCCGCGCAGCATCGCCCCAGAAGGTTTCCGGATCATTGATAGATTGCGCATAAAGCTCATCATATTTCGCTTCCGAGATCAGCGCATTCTGCTGAAACTCATCGCTCGGCGGATAAATCCCATCGCTCTTCTCAAGCATATCTCTCTCCCTCGTCCCGTTCTTGGCGGCGGCGCGGACATTCGTCTGCACCGGTTTCTTCGAATTCTATGCAGTCAGATGCTTAAGCCCATCCTTGCTCGCGCAGGAATATTGTTGCATCCACTGTCTAGGCGTAAGGATCATGCGTGAGCGGCTAGTGACAATGCGGCAATTGCGTAGCATGACAGCAAATCCCAAATTTTCGCCTGTCATTGCGCGATGATGTAAATTTTCAGTTTTTGACTGAAAAAATTAAGCCTTCGTCAGGTAGAGATCAGTAAAGCTTCCTTGTATCCAGCATCTTAGATGTGCCGGTTTGACGAAGATCGTAATAGTATAGGAAATTGATCAATGCCGAAAAGTGCTTTGACAGGCACCCGCATTAGAGAGCGGCGTATCATGCTTGGCATGAAGCAAACCGATCTGGCTCGGCTGGTTGAAATTTCGCCGTCTTACCTAAATCTCATTGAACATAATCGCCGCCGGATTGCTGGTAAGCTATTGGCAGAAATAGCAAAAGCTCTGGCCGCGGATGTAACAACTTTGACCCAGGGTGCCGAGGCGGAGCTTTTGGGGCAACTGGCTGACGCTGCGTCCGGATTGGCGGATATCCAAGCAGAAATGGACCGGCTAGACGAATTCGCCGGACGCTTTCCTGGCTGGGCTGCGCTAATCGTCGCACAAAATCGGCATATCACAGAGCTAAAGTTGCAGATGGAGGCGCTGGCCGATCGCTTGACCCATGATCCGCGCTTATCGGTGGCGGTGCATGAGGTCCTCTCAAAGGTTGCAGCGATCCGGTCTACTGCGACAATTCTAGTGGAAACCAAAGACATAGAAGATAGCTGGCAAGAACGTTTTCAACGAAATTTGTTCGAAGATAGCGGTCAGCTTACTGATAGTGCCCAAGCATTGGTATCGTTTCTGGAAGGGGAAGCTGGCCCAAATATGGGTGTCGAACCGCCCCGCGGTAAGGTTCAGAAATATTTAGAAGAGGCCGGTTTTCATTTCCCAAGTTTGGAGGATCCGGACGGATCTGAGGCCGCGATATCAGCTCTGTTAGATGGTTTTGAGGGGCAAGATGACCCGTTTGCTAAGCGGTTGATGGAAAGTTTCTTTATTCAGTACCGGCGCGATGCGTCTGGAATGCCCCGCAGTGATTTGATGCGGCATATTGCGGAATTCGGCTTTGACCCCAGCTTAATAGCGCAGAATTTTGATCAAACAGTTGCGGCTGCCTGCCGCCGCCTTGCTTGCCTGCCGACCGGAGATGTGCCGGCCTTTGGCTATGTGGCGTGCGACGCTTCAGGCTTGCTGACCTGGCGAAAACCTATTTCAGGGTTTTCCCTGCCAAGATCCGGGGTAGGATGCCCCAGATGGCCCTTATTTCGCGCCTTGGGGCTGGCTGGGCAGGCCGTTTATGCTTTCCTCCATCAGGCGGCGACCTCATCGCAGAAATTCCATGCTTTCGCAGCTGCTGAAACCGTTTGGCCGGAAGGAATTTTTGACGCGCCAGTTGTTCAAGCGGGCATGCTGTTAATTCCGGCTGAATGTATGGATTCAAAATCATCGCAAGGTGAAATCTCTGTAGGATCCACATGTCGATTATGTCCGATTGACGCTTGTGCCGCGCGGCAAGAGCCTTCAGTCTTAGTCGAGGGACTGTAATTCTTGCGCATTCAGGTGTAAGGGCTGCAGCGTAAATCGCCCATTCGTTGTCGGAGGAGCATGGATGGAGCATCATGTATTATTGATCGAAGACGAGCCGAATATAACGGAAGCGCTTCGGTTTATTCTGGCGCGCGATGGTTGGCGTGTCAGTTGCCATGCGGATGGTGGAACTGCGCTGCAAGCGATTGAGCGGCATCGTCCGGATGTGTTGGTATTGGATGTCATGCTGCCCGGCCGGAGCGGTTTTGAAATTTTGCGGGATCTTCGCCAAGGCACGGAGCTGCGCGATTTACCAGTTCTAATGCTGACCGCCCGAGGGCAAAGCAAAGAAAAAGAAAAAGCGGAAAGCTATGGGGCCAATGACTTCATGTCTAAACCATTTTCCAACTCGGAATTGGTGGAGCGATTGCACGGATTATTGAGCGAAGCATAATGAAACGCCCCGGCCGCCCGGTCTTTCTTGAACGCGAATCCTACCGGCAAAGGCGGGTGGTGGACGCTTGTCGGCTTGTTCCTCTTTTCGGCTTGGCTTTTTTCTTGATTCCGCTTCTATGGCCAGAGGCTCCAACTGAAGGCGCCGCTTTGGCGCAACGCGGGGCGTATATTTTTTCAGTTTGGTTCGGCTTGGTTTGGGCGACCGCCTGGCTATCCATGAAATTGACGCAGCATTTAAACGAAGCTCCGCGCAGCACCGTCAAAAAGTCACGAACCGACACCGAGTTATGATTTCCTTCGATATTTTGGTCTCGGCCTCCCTTGTCTATGTGATCATTCTATTTGCGGTCGCCTATTGGGCCGAGGGCCTTGCCCGCGCGGGGCGAAGCAATTGGCTGCGCTCGCCGTGGATTTATACGCTTTCCCTGTCAATCTATTGTACTGCTTGGACTTTTTACGGAGCGGTCGGCTACGCGGCCAGCTCTGGGTTAGAGTTCTTGACCATTTATATCGGTCCGACATTGGTGCTGGTGGGCTGGTGGTGGATCTTGCGGAAATTGGTGCAAATTGGGCGTAGCCAGAGGATTACCTCTATCGCGGATTTAGTGTCTTCGCGTTACGGTAAATCGCCCTTGATGGCGTCTTTGGTGACATTGTTGGCGGTGGTCGGCACCACCCCATATATTGCGCTGCAGCTTCAGTCGGTGACGGTGTCCTATGCGGTTTTCGCCGTGGGCCAATCCGGGATTTTCCCCATTGCGGATCAGCGCGCAACCGCGATTTGGGTGGCCATCGGTTTGGCGGTTTTCACCATTCTATTCGGGACCCGAAATCTGGATGCGAATGAACGCCATCATGGAGTCGTCATCGCGATCGCAATCGAAGCATTGGTGAAACTGGCGGCGCTTTTGGCCGTTGGAATCTTCGTTGTTTGGGGCGTCGCTGGGGGCATCGAAGCCGCGGTGGAGCAGATCAATGCCTCCCCCCTTGCGGATGTGCCGATAGAGGAAAGTCGTTGGCTTACAATGATTTTTGTGTCTGGGGCTGCGTTTTTCTGCCTACCGCGTATGTTCCAAGTTCTGGTGGTGGAAAATGAACATGAACGCTCGCTGCACACAGCGTCGTGGGCTTTCCCGATCTATCTGGCGCTGATTAGCATTTTTGTCATTCCGATTGCTGCTGTGGGGCTTGCAGTGCTGCCCGGAGATGCAAATCCTGATTTATTTGTTCTGACTTTGCCCCTGTATTTCGGCCAAGATCTATTGGCGCTTTTGGCCTTTATGGGGGGCTTTTCAGCCGCGACATCAATGGTGATTGTAGCGGCAATTGCTTTGGCAACTATGGTGTCAAACCATGTGGTTATGCCGCTTTGGCTGCAACTTTTGGAAGCCACGGGGCGAAATCCCAGCAATGTCAGGTTGGTGCTTTTGGCGGCGCGGCGGATCAGTATCGTTTTGGTCCTGGGGCTCGGCTATTTGTATTACAGTTTCTCCGGCGGTGGGACGGCTTTGGCGGCTATCGGTTTGGTGAGTTTTGTCGGTGTGGCCCAGGTTTTGCCCTCAGTTATCGGCGGAATTTTCTGGCGCGGTGCCACACATCGAGGGGCGGCATGGGGGCTGAGCGTCGGATTTGTCGTTTGGATTTATACGCTCTTCCTGCCAAGTATCGGGCCAGGGACGTTTTTCTCCGCAGAGATGCTAAATCACGGACCCTTGGGCCTGACCTGGCTTAGGCCGCATGCGCTATTTGGTTTAGAGGGTTTGGATCCGGTTGTTCACGCCGTGATGTGGAGCATGGGCTTCAATATTGGGGCCTTTATTCTTGGCTCGCTTACCAGTTTTCCGGGCCCGCTGGAGCGGCTTCAGGGGGCGCAGTTTGTTGATGTTTTTGACTATTCAGCAAACCCAAGCGGGCGTCGATATAGTACGGCAGAGGCAGAAGACCTGCTGGCAATGTTGCAGCGAATTTTGGGCCCCGACGCTGCGCAAGACATTTTTCAGCGAGAGGCGCAGGCGCAAGGAACTGGTGGCTATTTGCCCGAAATCACGGTTGATTTTCTTGACCGCTTAGAGCGGCGCCTCGCCGGGGCGGTTGGCGCGGCCACGGCCCATGCGATGGTGGGTCAGGTAGTGAGTGGCGCGACGGTTTCCGTGGATGATCTTTTGGCGGTGGCTGACGAGACCGCCCAAATCATGGAGCAAACCAGCCAGATCCAGGCAAAATCCGAAGAGCTGACCCGCACAGCGCGCCAATTACGCCATGCGAACGCCAAGCTGACAGAGCTTTCAGTGCAAAAAGACGCTTTCTTAGCGCAGATCAGCCACGAATTGCGGACACCCATGACCTCAATCCGCGCATTATCAGAAATTCTGATGAACGATCGCAGCCTCTCAGAAGAGGAGCGCGCCCATTTTTCTGGTGTTATCCACGCTGAAGCGTTGCGATTGACTAGATTGCTGGACGATCTTTTGGATTTGAATGTTCTTGAACATGGCCGTGTGCAACTGACCCTGGAGGATATACGCCTCAGTGAATTACTGACACGGGCTCTGACCGCCACTAGCTCTGTGCAGGGCCATGCCCCTTTGCAAGTTAAACGCTCTCTTTTGGATGAGGCCATCATATTGCGAACAGATGCGGATCGTTTGTCTCAAGTTTTCATAAATATTGTGGCTAATGCCCGAAAATACTGTGATGGGGACCCGCCTCAATTGCATATTCATATACGCCGCCGAGGCCCGTTGGTGGATGTGGATTTCGTGGATAATGGAACTGGTATTCCCACGGATAAACAGACTGTTATTTTTGAGAAATTTTCTCGTTTGTCGGATCAGGCGAAAGCTGGTGGTGCCGGGCTTGGTCTGGCGATCTCAAAAGAGATCATGACAAAACTGGGAGGATCGCTAAGTTACTTGCCAGGGCAGGGCGGTGCTGCATTTCGCGTCACTTTTCCCACGGTTTCAAACCGAACTCTGGCCTAGCTTAACTGATCTGGAGATTTTTCAAGTTTTGGTAACTGTGTTTGGGGCATTGTCCTCTCGTTATTAGGGGCGGCTACGTGCATTATGTCAGAAGAGCAGCTTAACTCGGTACTCCGCCGCAAAGCTGGTGCTAACAGAGCGCCAGCGGAGTTTGGCGAGATGACGCCGGCAAAGGCAATCCGCCTTTCGCTTTCAAAAGCGGGGCAGGATATTTTGCGCGTTGCTGTCTCTGCCGGGACTGTCGAAGAACAGCGTCTCACTTTGGATAAAATGTCCGAGGCAATGCCAGAAGGGGCGATGATCCTCTTGATGCATGGACCGAAAGACTGCCGTGGGCTTGTTGGCCTGGATGTTACTGCCATGACGGCGGTGGTTGAGGCGCTAACAACCGGCCGGGTTACAAAGAACGAGGCCGCTGACCGCAAGCCGACCGCAACGGATGCGCTGATTTGTTTGCCCTTTTTGTCGTCAACAATGGCTGGCTTTGGGGAAAGGCTGAAGGACGAAACCGCGGGAAGCTGGGCGACGGGATTCGTCCCTGATGAGGCGATAGGCGATCTTCGGCGTCTTCCATTGCTGTTGGAAGATGAAGAATACCGGATGCAGACGATCCCCGTTGATTTCAACGCGGGCGCGAAATCCGGCAAAATGGTCGTGGTTATGCCGTGGCGCGGTCGATATTCGAAATTCCGCGAGGAAATCGAAGAGGATTCTGACGAGCTGTGGGAAGACGCGCTCTATCAGGCGGTTTTACCGGCCAAAGCGGAATTGGAAGCCGTCCTCTACCGTAAGAAAATGACGCTCACAGATGTGGCGCAATTTACGCCCGGCACTTTGATTAAGATCCCCTTGCGAAGTATCGGCGAGGTGTCGTTGGAAAATCTAGACGGGGAAAAAGTGGCGACGGTTCGTCTTGGGCAATCCCAAGGTTTCCGTGCGGTGCGCATTACCCATCCCGATCTCCCGGATGAAGACAGTTTGGGCGACGAGATGGAGCTGCCCAACGTAGGGGCGGCAGATGTGGGTGGATTAGCGATGATGCCGCAAAATGACGGTGGGGGCGATTTCGGTGGCGATGGGGCGACGATTGATATGTCGTCGATTGATAGCCCTGATATGGATATGCCAATGGCGGATATGGGAATGCCGGATATTCCTATGGGGGATTTGCCCATGGATGACGACGGGGCGATGCCGCAAATTGACATCGGCGCGATAGATTCGCTTGATGATACGGGCGATAGTGATTTCCCTCAGATTGATATCTCCATGTCGGATGATGACGATCTAGATGATTTGCCACTGACGATGGATTGATCCGGGGGGATCCACGCGCAGTATTCGCCAAAGACACAGAAAAACGCAAAACCCAGCCCGAAATCAATCGAGGCTGGGTCCGTCGCTTCGCAGTTTGAAATTGTCTTAGCCTTTATAGGATGCTTCCAGATAGGCGCGTAGACCGGTCAAATCATAGCCGCCGCGTTTGCCTGCATCGATAATATCATCGGGCGAAATCGCAGCGGCTTGGCTGAGCGCCCAAACAACGGCGGATCGTGTGCCAGAGCGACAATAAGCCAAAACCGGGCCATCCGCTTCGCTTACCGCTTGCCCTTGGGCCGGTGCTTGTTCGTCGCCCAAAGTGCCCGCCTCTACCGGGTTCACAATGAATTTCAGCCCCGCGCTTTCCGCGGCGGCTTGTAGCGCTTTCGCTTGCAACATGGGCGGAACTTCGTGATCCGGACGGTTGCAAATTAGGGTTGTATAGCCCGCAGCTTTGACGCCAGCCAAATCAGCTGGATTCAGTTGTGGGGCTACTGCAAAGGTCGGGGTTAATGCTCGAATATCCATAGGCGCAGGCTAGCTTTGTTGCGCTAGCCCGTCCAGCCTGCGGCGCGCAAGAGGGGCCGCCCACATGCCCACAAACATCGAAATGACGAAAATCCAGACACTTGGATTGCCAAATCCGATAGAGGCAAGCGCCGGGCCCGGGCAAAGCCCCGCCAGTCCCCATCCTGCGCCAAACATCACCGACCCGATGATCAGGCCGCGATCAAAATGCAGTTCGGGGGGCGCAGGGAATTTCTGCGCCAAAACGGGACGATGCCCTTTGCTCAACCCCCAGGCGATCGCCATTGGAATAATTGCACCGCCCATGACAAAGGCAAGCGTCGGATCCCAAGCGCCGAAGAGGTCCATGAAACCTTGGACCTTTGCCGGGTTCACCATGCCCGACAGCATCAGGCCGATACCAAAAACGCTCCCGGAGGCCAAAGCGGTCACATATCTCAGCATCAGATCACTCCCAAAATATGACGGAAAACCGCCACGATCAGCACGCCGGACACAAGATAAATCAATGTCGCCATAATGCCGCGCGGCGAGAAACGGGAGATACCGCAAACCCCATGGCCAGAGGTGCATCCATTGGCCAGGCGGGTGCCGACCCCAACCAAAAGCCCGGCAATGATCAAAACGCCGATATTGCTGGTCACGGTCGAAGCTGGCGCTCCACGAAACAGAGCGATGATCAGCGGTACACCCACCAAACCGGCGACAAAGAAAATCCGCTCTCGTGCATTGTTTCGGCCGCTACCATCGATCAGCCCACCGACCAAACCGCTCGCGCCCATGATTCGCCCATTCACCCAAAGCAGCAAAGCTGCGGCACTGCCGATCAGCAAACCGCCGATCAGACCATAGATCCACTCTGTTTCCATTTTCCTACATCTTGTATCTACGCGCTCGCATTTACATAGCGAGCGCAGGAGTTGTTAACTTCTTAGATGAGTTTTTTGGCATTCGATTGCAAGAACCTCTGGAAACTTACGTCTTTTGATCATTATCAATGTAGGCATAGACTAAAGTATGGCATAACTGAACTCAGGAGGACGACCTGTTTCACCTGGGTGCTCGCGGAATAACTGACGCAAAGTCGGGACTAAACGGGCTCTGCCATACTGGTGCTTGTGTCAAATGTTAGTCCGTTCGTAACGGCGGATCTGGCAAATAGGGTGAGTTTCAGTTTTGGTGAATCTAAGTTGTTTCAGGGGCTTACCTTGCGACAGTTTGGATTTTTGGGTAACAAAACTGTCCTTAGAGGAGGATGCGGAGGAGAGACCGCATGAGAGAACCCGAGAAAGGGAGCGAAGAAATGACAAGTGATGCTCTGATGCAAAATGTCGAACAAATGCGCCAAACAGTCGCGAGCGACCATGTTGATCCGCGCGCGATTTTTGATCGGCTGCAAGAACTATTCCACGAGCTGCGCATTCGGGCTCTGCCCGTGCCGCAAGATCTGGTAGATGCAGCGGCCGAGCTTGAAGGCGAGATTGTCGAAGAATTTTACGACAATCTGCCGGTCTGATCTGAAAAGCCAGTCAAAGATATGATTTGAGAAGGCGGGCAGGTGAGCCCGCCTTTTTTGTGCGCGGCGTATTTGCAGCGCAATGCCGCCTGTTTTCAGGTTTCGTTTGCGGGTCAGCCGCGCTAAGAGGCGCCTATGCTGAAAACACGCATTATTCCCTGTTTAGACGTCAAAGATGGCCGCGTGGTCAAAGGCGTGAATTTTGTCGATCTGATCGATGCGGGCGACCCTGTCGAAGCGGCCAAAGCCTATGATGCGGCGGGCGCGGATGAGCTTTGCTTTCTCGACATCAATGCTACCCATGAAAATCGCGGCACCATGTATGATTTGGCCACGCGCACGGCTGAACAATGCTTCATGCCGTTGACCATTGGGGGTGGGGTCCGAACCCATGAGGATGTGCGCGCGCTGCTTTTGGCGGGCGCGGATAAAGTCAGCTTTAACTCAGCGGCGGTGGCAAATCCGGATGTGGTGGCAGAGGCTGCGGACCGGTTCGGCAGCCAATGTATTGTGGTGGCGATTGACGCAAAAACCGTAGAGCCGGGGCGGTGGGAAATCTTCACCCATGGCGGGCGCCGGGCAACCGGGATTGATGCGGTGGAATTTGCTCAGACTGTTGTGGCGAAAGGAGCGGGTGAAATCTTGCTCACCTCTATGGATCGCGATGGCACCCGGGCGGGCTTTAACCTGCCATTGACCCGCGCCATTTCCGAAGCCGTGCCAGTGCCGGTGATCGCCTCGGGCGGTGTGGGAAATCTCGACCATCTGGTCGAAGGCGTGACCGAAGGCAAAGCAAGCGCGGTTCTCGCCGCGTCGATTTTCCATTTCGGCGATTACACGATTGGCGAGGCCAAGGCGCATATGGCCGAGGCGGGTATTCCGGTGCGGCTGTCATGACCGTGCTAGAGCAGCTCGAAGCGACGATCCAAGCGCGCAAAACCGCCGATCCAGAAAGTTCCTGGACGGCAAAGCTTTTCGCCAAAGGGCCGGAAAAATGCGCTGAGAAATTCGGCGAAGAGGCAGTTGAAGCGATCATTGCCGCGGTCAAAAATGACAAAGCCGAGCTGACTTATGAGGCGGCGGATGTGCTTTACCACTTGCTGGTCATGCTGGCTGCGCGGGATGTGCCGCTTGACGATGTGCTGAGCGAATTGGCGCGCCGCCAAGGCATGTCTGGCGTCGCGGAAAAAGCCAGCCGCAAAAGCTGAGGGCTTTCGCCCTAAAATTTCGAGCTGATCCGCCCGGTATTAAATCCGGCTTTGCGCAATTCACCGAAAAGCCGCTGATGCTCCATTTTGGGGCACAGATTTTCGATCACTTGCAGGCCCGCGGCTTCCGCTTTTTGCCGCGCCTCAGCATGGCTCACGCCGATCTGCATCCAAATGGTTTTCAAATGCGGTAGATGGGCCATGGCCTCGTCGACAATTTCGGGCACAAATTCCGAACGGCGGAAAATATCGACCATATCCACCGCCATATCCGGGGTAATATCGCTGAGCTGCGCCCGCACGGTTTCGCCAAAAAGCGTCTCGCCGGCGCATACAGGGTTCACCGGAATGACCCGATAGCCTTTGAGAAACATATAGCGCCCCACATAATTGCTTGGGCGAATAGGGTTGGGCGAAACGCCGATACAGGCGATCACTTTGGTTTTATTGAGGATGCGGCGAAGATCTGGGTCGCTGGTCATAAACAAACTCTACGCGAAATTGCAAAAAAGCGAAGGCGACAAAAAAAGCGCGCCCGGGCACGCAACGCGGCCCAAGGCGCCAAGTACGGAACGAGGGACAGTGAAATCGCAGGAGTTCCAGACCTGCGATAGTTCCTCAATTAGGCGAAGCAGCGGAATATGGAAGGGGTGTTTTCCTTGCCGCAAGGAAAGCTTCCACGACTCAGTCGAAAATATCGTCAAGTAAATCAAGCGCGGCTTTGAAAAGCTTCTTTTTTAAGCGTTTGGTTTTTTTGCGTTTTTTCTTGCGATAGCTTTTGGGTGGCGCGATTGGCTCTGACCCGCGCGGCCTAGGGGCTGTTGCCTTTTTCCTACGCTTCACAGAGTCGTGCAATGGCAATGCTTTGATATCGTGCAAAGGCGCGCCGCAAGTGCGGCAGGCCAGTTCGTGAAAGCTTTGCCCCGTCAGCACCAAAGCATCGCGGGTTCCGCAATAGCTGCAGGTGATGATTTTCGGCTGCATGCCTTTAGGTCCGTGTGCTGGCGTAAAGCGCGACCGCCGCCGCATTGGACACATTGAGTGACCCGAAATTCCCAGCCGCTGGGATTTTGATCAGCTGATCACAGGTGTTTTTGGTGCGCTCGCGCAGCCCAGGACCTTCGGCCCCCAGCACCAAGCAACGGGGCAGGGGCGGCGTTTGGGCGATGACCTCGTCTAGGCTTGCCTCGGCTTCCCCGTCTAGACCCAGCACTTGATAGCCCATTTCTTGCAATTTGAGCAGGCTGTCGGACAGGTTGCGAATGCGCAGATAGGGTTGGCGTTCCAGCGCGCCAGATGCGGTTTTGGCCAGAGCCCCGGTTTCCGGTGCGGAATGACGGGCCGGAGCAATCACCGCGCGGGCGCCGAAAACCTCGGCTGACCGCAAAATCGCCCCCACATTATGGGGATCCGTTACCCGGTCTAGGGCAATGATCACCGGATTTTGCCCATCCTCGATCCGGGCCATTTGCGGCAATGACCCCCAATCCAACGGCTTGACCTCAAGTGCTGCGCCCTGATGCACAGAGCCGGGATCCAGCGGAACCGGAAATTTGCGCGGATCGGCAATCTCGGGCTCTAGCGGGCTATCGGGCAAAACATCGCTTAGCCGGTCGGCTGCATTGCGGGTCAAAACCAGGCGCAATTTTTGCCGCGCCGGATTGCGCAGAGCATCACGCACAGCATGCAGGCCAAAGAGCCAAAAGGTTTCTGTCGATTGAGCCTTAGAGGCGCGTTCCTTCGCCACGACCCAGCTGGGCTTTTTCATGTGCACTGCCTTTGAAATATGGCCTTAAGAGATGCGGCGCGAGAGAAAGAAAGGCAAGCTGGATTTTTCTTGTTGACCCCCGCTGATGCCGAAGCTAAACCGCCCCGCACGTCGGGCGACGAGCTGCAAGGTGCGGCAGCGGACTGTAACTCCGCCGGGGAGACCCATGCCTGGTTCGATTCCAGGGTCGCCCACCATTTTTCTTAAATGGTGGAACAAATGAACGGGCTGGTGCCATTTGGATCAGGCGCCGCCATCGGGCCGCGCGCCTGTTGCAACAACACTCTGGCGGCGCGTTGCAAAGCCTGCGCCTGTTGCAGCTAGATCAGCGCTTAACCCCCATGCGATATTCTAAGAATTCGGCATAGTTCTGCTTAGCCCGACCAAACGGCACGTGGATTTTTACCCCGTGAACAGCTAAGCTTTGCAGCAGTAAACCCGATATTCTTGAGGTGCTTACATGTCTTTGCTTGCGGATTTAACATCAACGCTTTTCGACCAACGCTATGTGCCTTTTCGCAGATGGGCGAAGGATGGTCGCAAAATCGACGAGCTGTGCCGCGATCTCCTGACATCGAAGGGCGAAGTGACCGGGCAGACGCTGGCGGGAATGATTTTGACTAGTTACGCCACCCTAAGCGACGCGCAAAAATTGGACTTTTTCCGGTTTTTGGACACGGAAATGGATATCGACCCGGAAAAGCTGCGTTTCGCCCTAGAGCGCTATAGCCAAAGCCGGGATCCCAAAACCTATCGCGATTTGATGCATGAAGTGGAGCCGCGCCGCCAGGAACTGGCCCGCCGCATGAACCAAGTGCCCGGTGCGACGCATCAATTGGTGCAGATGCGCTGCGATTTGATCGATTTTCTGGCGGAGCATCCGGAATTGACCAAGCTTGATATGGATTTTCGCCATCTCTTTGCCTCTTGGTTCAATCGCGGCTTTTTGGTGCTGCGGCCGATCAATTGGGAAAGCCCTGCCCATATTTTGGAAAAGATCATCGAATATGAAGCGGTGCATGCGATCCATTCCTGGGAAGATCTGCGCCGCCGCCTCCGCCCTCAGGATCGGCGCTGTTTCGCTTTTTTCCATCCCGCCATGCCGGATGAGCCGCTAATCTTTGTGGAAGTGGCCCTGACCAAGGGTATTCCAAATTCGATTCAAGCTGTCTTGGCCGAAGAGCGCGAGGTTTTGGAGGCGCGAGAGGCGGATACAGCTGTGTTTTATTCGATCTCCAATTGTCAGAAAGGGCTGGCGGGGATCAGCTTTGGCAATTCTTTGATCAAACAAGTGGCCGATGATCTTAGCCGTCAGCTGAGCGGCTTGAAAACCTTTGTCACCCTGTCGCCGGTGCCGAGCTTGATGACTTGGCTGAAGGCCGAGGGGCTGGACGGACAGGTGGATAACCCGGATCGGCTGCGGGCTTTGACAGCGCGCTATCTGGTCGAAGAAAAACGTGGCAATGGCAGTCCGAAAGACCCGGTGGCCCGGTTCCACTTAAATAACGGCGCGATGCTGCATGATGTGCATGCGGGCGCCGATACAAGCCCCAATGGCCAAGCCCGCTCGGCGGGGGCGATGGTGAATTACCTCTATGACCTGTCCCGCGTGGCGCGCAATCACGAAGCCTATGCGGGGCAAAAGCAGGTTGTCGCCTCTTCCCAGGTGCAAGCGCTTGTGCGACAAGCCACGTCCAAGGCGGAGCAAACCCGCCGGGGCGAGGAGAGCAGGGCATGAACCACCTTTATGATGCGTTATTGGCGCCGCATGCGGGCAGCAAACGGGTCTTTTTGCACTATGCGGATGGCAAACAGCTAAGCTATGGGGAATTCGTGGCTTTGGTGGCGCGTTTGGCCCATGCTTTATCGGCGCAGGGGCTGACGCCCGGCGACCGCGTAGCGCTGCAAGTTCCCAAAAGCGCCGAGGCTCTGGCATTGGTCATGGCGGCGATCCAGGCGGGCTATGTGTTTTTGCCGCTCAATACTGGCTATACTCCGGCAGAGCTGGATTACTTTGTTGGCAATTCCGGCGCAAAACTGCTGATCGGGGCTCCGGAGGATGCAGAGGCCTTGGGCGAAGTCGCCGCAAATGGCGCGCAGCTTCTGACTTTGGGCGCGTCAGGGGAGGGCAGCTTGATGGAGGCCGCGACCGGCCAGCCAGATACTTACCCCACTGAACCGAAAGCGGCCGATGATATTGCGGCCTTTCTCTATACATCGGGCACAACCGGGCGGTCCAAAGGCGCGATGCTGAGCCATGATAACCTGCTGAGCAATGCGCAAATGCTGGTGGATTTCTGGCAGTTTAGCGCCGATGACGTGCTGCTGCATGCGCTGCCGATCTTTCACACACATGGGCTTTTCGTGGCGACGAATGTGATGCTTTTGGCTGGCGGGTCGATGATTTTCCTGCCGAAATTCGATCTGGAGGCGGTCTTTGCCGCTCTGCCCAAAGCCAGCTCTATGATGGGCGTTCCCACTTTTTATACCCGGCTCTTGGATGATTACCGGCTAGAGCATGAGATGGTGGAGCATATGCGGCTCTTTATCTCTGGCTCCGCGCCGCTTTTGGCCGACACCCATGAGGCATGGACAGCGCGCACCGGCCATAAGATCCTTGAACGCTACGGCATGACCGAAACCAATATGAACACCTCCAACCCCTATGAGGGCGCGCGCAAACCGGGCACGGTTGGGCCGGCCCTGCCGGGGGTGGAGGTGAAGATCTGCGATCCCGAAACCGGCGAAAGCCTGGCCGATGGGGAAACCGGCATGATCGAAGTCCGGGGGCCGAATGTCTTCAAGGGCTATTGGCAAATGCCGGAAAAGACCGCCGCCGAGCTGCGCGAAGATGGGTTTTTCATCACCGGGGATTTGGGCAAAATCGACGAAGATGGCTATGTGGTGATTGTCGGCCGGGCCAAGGATCTGATCATTTCGGGCGGCTATAATATATATCCCAAGGAAATCGAGCTGGTGCTTGATGCGCAGCCGGGCGTGCTGGAATCTGCGGTGATCGGCGTGCCACATCCTGATTTCGGCGAAAGCCCGGTGGGGGTTTTGGTGGCCGAAGCTGGGGCAGAGCTTGACCTAGAGGCCATTGAGGCGGCTTTGGGGGGCGAGCTGGCTCGGTTTAAGCAGCCCAAAGCCCTGCGGGTGATCGAGGCTTTGCCGCGCAATACGATGGGCAAAGTGCAAAAGGCGGCATTGCGCAAGGATTATGAAGGGCTTTTTGCCTGATCTAATCCGAAGGCATGGGCGCGGTTTTCGGCCATTCCCGCCAGGGCAAATGCGGCAATCACGCCCAAGATCAGGGGCATGGCGGCAAGCGATCCGGTCACCAGCAGCCAGCCTAAAAGCGCCAGGCTATGGCCCCAATATTGCGGATGGCGCAGCCAGCGATAGGGGCCGCGCTTGCATATCGGGCCGGGGGCCCCGCTGGTTTGTGCCAGTCCCAAACTGGCCATACCCCAAGCGGATAACCCGCCGCCGCCAATCACTAAGGCCCAGCCAAAGGTGCTGAGAGCCGGGGAGGTTTTGACCAATCCGCCTGGCGCCAAGCTTGCCAATGCATAACAGCTGATCACGGCCAGGCTGGCCAAAGCCCAGATCTCCACCGCGATGGCCCATGTGAACCGACGTGGTGGCCAGCGGCGTGAGGCGGGCCTAAAAAGCGCATGCAGAAATATCCCCCAAAGCCAAAACAGGGCCGCCGCGCCGATACAGGCAATGATCAGTGCCAAAGGCATACTCCCGACTGAACGCATATCCCTGTCACCTAACTTGAAGCCGGGATTTGGCAATAACAGCTTGGTCAGTCTGAGCCGTCGTTCCCGCCTTTCGCGCTATCCTAAGGCCACCAATTTGCGGCCTTCGCGCTATGTTCGACCGCCAAAACCGGGCTTAGGCGCGGGATTGCATATATGCAGACTATTGACTGAATTGATTGGTTGTAGGTTTCCCACCAAGCTTCGCCTGCCAGACTGAAGGAAAATAATTGGTCACAGCTGGCTTATGGAGGAAATTATGGGACTGCTTTCGAAACTTTTCGGCGGCACGGCAGAGGCTGCTTTGCCGACCAACCGTCTAACACATGTTAAAATTCATCCTTCCGTTGATGGCGGCGTGAAGCCCGCTTCGCCCGGTTTTGGGGGCGGGACTTTGCAGTGCCATTGTGCCAGCGATAAGGTCGAGGTGACCTTGGGGGATCAAACCGCCCATAACCATGTTTGCGGCTGCACCAAATGCTGGAAGCCCGAGGGCGCGATTTTTAGCCAGGTCGCGGTTGTGTCGCGCGATAAGCTCGCGGTGACCGCGAATGCTCAGAAACTGGAAATCGTTGATCCCACTGCCGCGATTCAGCGTTATGCCTGCACTGGCTGCGGTGTGCATATGTATGGCCGGATCGAAAATACGGGCCATCCTTTCTATGGCTTGGATTTCGTGCATACGGAGTTATCGCCGCAATCTGGCTGGTCGCCTGCGGAATTCGCGGCATTTGTGTCCTCGATCATCGAAGCGGGCGTCGCGCCTGAAAAACTGCCGGAAATTCGCGAGCGCTTAGAAGAGCTGGGGCTTGAGCCTTATGATTGCCTATCGCCGCCTCTGATGGATGCGATTGCAACCCATATCGCCAAGACCAGCGGTGCGCTTGCTGCGTGACAGACGACAGATCGCGATTTTTCTACTGTATCGCCATTGAAACAGTTGCATCTTTGGTGTTTCTTCCTGTCAGGGAGGAACACTAATGAAGCATGACCGCGGAATCGTGGAGGATAGGGCTATTCGCTCTGTTCTCGTTATCGACGATCATCCCCTCTATGCGGATGCGCTTTGCACCGCTCTTGGACATGTATTTCAAGGGTGCAAAGTTAAAACCGCCACAACTGTGAAGGCCGGGCTGAAAAGCCTGACTAATGATTTTCACCCAGATCTGGTGATGTTGGATCTGCGTTTGCCGGATGCATCGGGGCTTAGTGGCTATATCCGGGTTCGCGAAAAGCTGCCCGAGACACCGATTTTGATCATTTCTGCCCTGACTTCGCCCGATGTGGTGCAGTCTTTGATGCAGGCGGGCGCGGCGGGTTTTGTGCCCAAAGAAATGCCGCTGGCCGATATCGAAGGCGCCTTGCGGGATGTGAAGGCGGGTAAGACTTACACACCGCTGGAATACCAAGAAACCTGTCGCCGCCGGGATCCGGTGCCGAAGGATCTGGAAGTCATCAGCCGTAAAATCGCCGAGCTTTCGCCGCAGCAATTGCGTATCATGAAGCTGATTTGCGCTGGTAAAGCGAATAAGCAGATCGCTTATGAGCTGTCCCTTGCCGAAGCGACGGTCAAGGCCCATGTCACCGCGCTGCTGCGTCGGCTTGGGGTGCAGAACCGGACGCAAGCCGCGGTGATGATCGAAAGTGTGAGCTTCGAAGAAAAAGCATCGCGCGAATTGTTTGAGCAAGAGCCGCGAGGGGCGGGTGGCCAGTGATGGCGGCGGGGGCGGCTATGCGCCCTCGACATTCAACACCATAACCGTTGCGGTGTCCCGTGCGCCCGAAGCGGGCGCCGCGGTGGCGGATTTGGCCGAGCAGATCAATCTGAGCGAAACATGTTTCCTCTTGCTGTTTGTGCCGGCAGCTTTGGATCGCGATCAGATAGAGCTTGCCATGGGACAGGCCTTTGCGGGGGTGCCGGTCTTTGGCTGTACATCCGCTGGTCAGATCACACCGGATGGCTACGAATCCGATGCGCTCTTGGCGATTGCTTTCCCCAAGGCGCATTTCCGTTGCGCCTCGATGCTGATCCCAAGGCTCAACCCCTTGCCCATTCGCCAAATTGCCGAGGATCTGCGCCGCTTATCCGACCGGTTCCCGCGCACGGGGCAATGGCGTCGTTTGGGGCTGACCATCGCAGATGGGCTCTCCAAGCAAGAAGACATGCTGGTTTCCACGATCGTGTCATCGCTAGAGGATCTGCCCTTTTTCGGTGGCTCTGCCGGGGATGCGTTAGAGTTCAAGGAAACCTTTGTGCTGCATTCTGGGCGGTTTCATCGGGATGCGGCTATCGTGATCTTGATCGAAACCGATATGGAATTCACCGGGCTTGGCTTCGATCATTTCCTACCCAGCGATAAGCAAATGGTCGTCACCAAAGCCATTCCCGAAGAACGGCTGGTACTGGAACTCAATGGCGCCCCAGCCGCGCAAGAATATGCCCGGCTTTTGGGGCGCGACATGGACGAGTTGACGCCGCTGGTTTTCGCCGAAAACCCGGTCTTGGTGCGCAATAACGCCATGTATCATGTGCGCGGCATCCAACAGGCGCATACGGATGGTGGCTTGGCTTTCCTTTCGGCTATCGAGGACGGGCTGCTTTTGACCCTTGGCACAGGGCAAGAAATTCTGCACCGCCTGGAAAAAGGCCTGACGCTTCAGGATGATCGGGGGAATTTTCCCGAATTTATCCTTGGCTTCGATTGCTTTTTGCGCAAGCTTGAGATCGCGCAAAAATCGCTGACCGAACCCGCCTCTGACATTCTACGTCGGTATAATGTGATTGGCTTTAATACATATGGTGAGCAGCATTGCGGCGTGCATGTTAATCAAACCTTTGTTGGCGTTGCCTTTTTCCAACCAGCATGGAACAGCATTCTTTGATTGATCCAACCGATCCGCCCGAAATTCAGATCGAAAAACAGGGCAAAATCATCAATGCGCTTTTGCGGCGTATGAATCGTCAACATGATGTGGGGGTTGGGCAATCGGCCTATGCGGCCTTCCAATCCGCGGTTTCGTTGCAAGAACAGGTTTGGGCCAAAACCCGCGACCTGGAGAAAGCCAGTCATGAACTGGAATATCTCCGCTTTGATCGGGAGCGCAGTCAAAAAACCTTGGCCGATGCTTTGTCGGTTATGGAGGGCGGTTTTGCGCTTTTTACCGATGGCAAGCTAGAAGTCTGCAATGACCTGTTCAAAACGCTCTTGCCGGATTTTTCCGACCAGATTTGCCAGGGTCTGACCGTCGGCGATTATTTCGACGGGCTGCGCAGTAGTAGCTATGTGCTTAACCAAGATGGGCGGACCCGCGAGGCTTTGGCCCAAGCGCGGGAAATGCCGCCAGAGCGGATGGTGCTGACCTTTGTGGTGGGTCTAAAGGGCGATCGCTGGTTTCAATTTAGCCTGCAGCGCACCAGCTCTGATAATCAGATCATCCTGCAAACCGATATTAGCGATATTGTGCGGCGCGCGCGGCTGGAGAAAGACCATCTGATCGATATGCACGCCCATTATTTGCAGGCGGCTTTCGATCATATGAGTTCGGGGGTGTGCACTTTTTCCAATAAGGGCGAATTGCAGACCCATAATGAACGGTTCCAAGACCTCTTGGGCCTGCCGGTAAAGCTGGTGCAGCCGGGCACGCATTTTTCCGATATTTTAGAGTTCATTAAGACCACCTACCAAATTCAGATCACCGATCTGCTGGATATGCGCCAATGGCGACAGGTTCTGCGGACGCAAGGGCGGATCCGCAAACAGCTGCGTCATGTGAGCGGGCGGATTTTGGGGCTTTTGGTGCATGAATTGCCCGATCGCGGCTTTCTGGTGGATATCTCGGATGTGACCTTGGAAGTGCAGGCCACGGAGTTGCTTGAACAACGGGTTGAAGAGCGCACAGCGGAACTGACCTCTGCCAATCAGCGGCTGCTTGAACAGTCAGAGCGGCAAGCTCGGGTCGAAGAGCAACTGCGCCAGGCCAAAGAGCTGGCTGAAGAAGCTGTCAGTTCCAAAACGCGGTTTCTGGCAGCGGCCAGCCACGATCTGTTGCAACCGGCCAATGCCGCAAAGCTGCTTTTATCCACCTTAGCGGATAAGGCGCGCGATAGTGAATTGATTGGCATTGTGCAGCGGCTTCAGGGGTCATTTTCGTCGATGGAATCCTTGCTGCAGGCGATTTTGGATATCTCTCGCCTGGACAGCACTGGCGCGGATCTGTCCCCATCGCCGGTTTGTTTGGGGCCGCTCATGTCTTCGGTCATCGAGGACCAAGCGCCTTTGGCGGCACAGAAAAATGTCCGCCTTCATGTTGTTCCGTCTTCGATCTGGGTGCATAGCGATCAACGCTATTTGCTGCGCTCGATCCAAAATTTGGTGGTCAATGCCATCCAATATACGGAAACCGGCCGAGTTCTCTTGGGCTGTCGCCGCCAGGGAACGGATGTGGTGTTGCAGGTCTGGGATACGGGCGTTGGGATTAGCCCCGAAGAGCAGCACGAAATTTTCGAGGAATTCAAACGCGCGGCCAGTGCAAAGAATTCTCCGGGCATGGGGCTGGGCCTGTCCATCGTGGATCGGACCTGTCGGCTCTTGGGGCACCGACTTTCGGTGCAATCGACAATGGGGCAGGGTTCGGTTTTCTCTATCACCATGAACGCCGTTGCGCAGCCGGATGCCGCAAAGCCAAGGCCAGAACCCAACTGGTCGGATAGTGGCCAAGAGCTAGATGTTTTGGCGTTAGTGGTCGAAAATGATCCTGATCTGCTGTTTGCGACGGTTCAGGTTTTGGAAAATTGGGGGGCAAGTGTCTTTGGCACCAGCTCGATCAAAGAGGCGCTGGAAGTGACCCGCGAAATCGGCATCCCGCCGGATATTATTCTGGCTGACTTCCATTTGGATGATGGCGAAACCGGTGTGGATGCCATCCGCGCGGTGCGCTCAGCGGCGCGGGCGCGTATTCCAGCGGTGATGATTACGGCGGATCGGGGCACAGAGCTTTTGCAAATTGGCAAAGCACTTGGCTTTGATGTGCTGACAAAACCGGTGGAATTGCCCCGGCTTAGACGATTGATTTCTGCCAAGACCCGCGATCAGCGGGCATTTGCGGCAATGACCGCATCCTAGCAGAGCATTCAAGGGAGGAAAAAATGAAACAAGTCACCAAGGCTTTGATGGCCGGTATTCTCGTGCTTGGTTTGGGTCAGGCGAGCCTCGCGGCAGAGCCACGATCAGAGCCCAGCTATGATTTATTGTTCCGGGATGGCACGCTTGATGCGGTGCCGCGGGCAGAAAAGATCACCTATCAGCGTCAGGTGGAAATCACCGCCGCGCCGGATATGGCAGCGCATAATACCGGGGTGATCGAGCTTAGCTTTACCGGCGGTGCGCCCGAAACGGTGCGGCTGCAGTTTTTCCAAGATGAGAAATACCGCAAGCTTGGGGATTTTCCTGCAAGTGTCGGCAATCCGATGATCATGTATTTCATGGAAAGCATCATCCGCGATATGGCGACCACAACCGGCGGGAGCCCCTTTTATATTCGCAATCGTCTGAAAAACGCTTTGATCACGCCTGCCGATATCGAAGACAGCTCTATTGACGTGAATGGCACGAGCTTGCCTGCGCAACATGTGATTCTGCGCCCCTTTGAAGGGGATCCAAATGCAGAGCGGATGGATGGCTTTGCCGATCTGGAAATGCATGTGATCATGTCCGAAGATATCCCAGGCTGGTATCACAGCTTGCGCGCCGAAGTGCCAGTGACCGCAGATCAGGCCCAGATCTATAGCAATGTCATTTCCTTCCAGATGGCTGGGGCGGTGCAATGAGGTTCGTTTTGGCCTTGGCTCTCATGGCCGCAGGGCCGGTGCAGGGGCAAAATATTGCGCAGCAGCTAAACGATTATCCCACGGTTGCGCGCGCTGATTATGTGTTTGGCTGTATGGCGACCAATGGGCAGGGGCGGGATGTGATGGAAAAATGCGCCTGTTCCATCGACACAATCGCGTCGATCCTGCCCTATGACAAATATGTAGAGGCAGAAACAGTTCTGTCACTGCGCCTGGTCGGAGGGGAGCGGATGTCCATGTTCCGCTCTTCGGTGATGGCCAACACCATCGTGGCAGAGCTGCGCCGGGCTCAGGCCGAGGCGGAGATCTTGTGCTTCTAAGCCGCTTTGCGTATAGCTTGGTCTAGCATGCACCACCTTTCGCGTTGAAATCTTGGTTTCAGGCAGAGAAAGGTGGTGCAAGTTTTTCGCGCAAGGATTTAGGTGGCAGAGCCTTTGGGCAGGACGCGTTCAAAGACATTGCCTTCGGTATCCGTGGCCCGAACCCGCAGACTATCCGCGCCATTATCATCATATTTGAACCGGAAGACCGGGTTTTCGCTGATCGAAATGCCGCCGGTGAGGGAAAATAGCAGATCCTCCCCTTGGAAAATCTCTAGCTCATTGATGAAATGCGCGGTGATAAAGAGCTGGGTGATCTGATCGCGTTGCAGTCCGGAATAATTCGGATGGCGAATCATTATCTGCGCTTCTTGCCGAGGCGTCGATATCAAAGCCGCTGGGGCAAAGCTTTTCAGCTTCATCTGGCCCATCGAGGCCAGGGCCAATTCCGGGTCCCGTGTGGCCGGGGCCGAACAGCCGCCCGAAGCTTTCACAAAGCGGCCATTCATCGCCAGCCCTTCGGGAGTTTCCGCAATCACCCGCACATTCGAATACTGGTTCACCCGGACCCGCAATTCCAAATCCAGCACACCCATAGAGGGGCCGAAATGAAGCTCTGCCGCGACCGGAGCCGGGTTTTCGTCAATAATGACAAAGGCTTTGGTGATCTTGGTCGCCTCATCGATTTGCCGGATCACCACTGGGACCGTTGCGGCATCATGGGCACGATAAGGGGCCTCTACCTCAAATAGAGCGCGACCATCACCGGGCTCTGCATCGCCCAAAACATCATATTTCAGCGCCGCCCAGCTTTCGCCATCGATCAGCGGATTTTGCACAGGGTCAGCAGCCCAAACCGGTCCGGCCAAGGACAGGGCGAGCATCGCAACACACAATTTTTTCATCCGCATACTCCTCCCATGCGATTGACGTTTTTGAATATGGCATGACAACTGGTCGTGCGGGAAAACAAAATTTAGTCGCAATAAACACAGTTTTGTGCGCTGCAGCGCAGAAACCGGGGGAGGGGCATGTTCGAAGCGGTGATCACAATTTGTGCCGTGATGGCCGGCGATCCATGCCGCGCGGTGCTTTTGCCGGGCTATGAGGCCGCCAGCCAGGCTCAATGCGAGGCGAATTTGCAAAGCCGGACTCCAGAGCAAAACTGGCCAGAGGGGCAAACCGCGACCAACCCGGCCAGCTGCATGGCCAGCGGGTCCGCCTTAGCGGTCGAAGAACTGCGCCCAGGGGTTTTTGTGCATCTCGGCGCGATTGCAGAGCCAGGGTCAGAGAATGGCGGCGATGTCTCTAATCTGGGCTTTGTGATCGGCGAGCGGGCGGTTGCGGTCATCGATAGCGGCACGACGCGCGCTTTGGGAGAGGCGCTCTATCGTGCGATCCGATCCCGCACGGATCTTCCGATTGCTTATGTGATTCTTACCCATATGCATCCCGACCATGTCTTCGGCGCGACTATTCTGGCCGAAGCCGGGGCGCAGATTATCGGCCATCCCTCTTTGCCGCGGGCTTTGGCGGATCGGCAGGAAAACTATCTGCAAAGCCTGACCACCAGCCTCGGCCAGGCGGCGATGATCGGCACCCAAAGCCCTGCCATTGATCTGCTCGTTGACGGAGAGATGCAGCTTGATCTGGGCGGCAAAACTCTGTCGCTGCGGACTTGGCCGATTGCCCATAGCCCCACGGATCTGACGGTTGTGCTAGAGGAAGACGGCCTGCTTTTTGCCGGAGATCTGGTGTTTGACCGCCATAGCCCCGCCTTGGATGGGTCGCTGCGCGGCTGGCAAAATGTGCTGGACCAGTTGGAATCTCAGCCGCTTCGGGCTGTCATTCCTGGGCATGGCGGGCCGCTATTGCCCTGGCCGTCCGGGATGACACCGATGAAAAATTATCTGGAAATTCTGGCGGTGGAGACGCGCCAAGCGCTGGATCAAGGGCAGCGCCTGGGGGAGGCTGTGACGGTCATCGGCCAGAGCGCCGCGCCGCATTGGCAGCTTTTTGAGGTCTTCAATCCCCGCAATGCCACCGTGGCCTATACGGAGCTGGAATGGGAATAACCCCTAGCTGTCTGTGGCGCCTTGCAGCATCTGGGCAATGGCATAAAGCCGTTTTTCCAGCAGTATAGGCGTTTCGCAGATATAGGTGAGCGAGCGTTGGCGGTCCAAATAGATCCGCTCATCCCAGTCTAGCTGCTCTTCCAGCGCGTCGACCTTGTCGAAATCCGGCGCATCCGTGGACATGATCTGATCCATCTCTTGCCGGGTGCTGTCGATTCGCTCTGCCAGGGCGATTTGACTGAGCGAATATTTCTCGATCCCTTGGATGATACGGGTTCTTAGCCGCGACATTTGGGTAAAACTGTCCAGGAAAACCTGTCCCAACAGCTCGGGACTAGCGCCATGGCTATCGGTAAAGGCGGTCAGATAGGGCTCTACCTCTTCCAATGGCAGCCGACGCAGGGTGAGCCGTGCCACCAGATCCTTGGCGTCTGATGCGGTCTGGGCGGGCAATTGGCTGGGCTCAACCACGGCAGGCCACATTAATCCTGGGGAAAGGCGCTCTACCTTCCGTTGAATGCAAGGCCAGGTGGGATCAGAGAAATCGGCCCCCCAGCTGGGACTGGCCAGCACCATTAGGGTCAAGACGGATATGAGTTTTTTCTTCATGAAGCTTTTACCTCCCCAATGCCAAGGATATCGAGGACCGTGGGAGAGTCCATCAAGCATCACAATCTATTGCCCGATCCGAAGGTATGAATTGTGGGGGCGCGGGGGCGCTTATACGGTCTTCACATGTTTTTAAGAGCCGTCTTTGAGCGGACAGGGAGGAGACAGACATGCGTACCAAAGCTGCTGTTGCGCTTGAGGCGGGTAAGCCGCTTGAGGTGATGGAAGTAAACCTTGAAGGCCCCAAAGCCGGCGAGGTTCTGGTCGAAATTAAGGCGACCGGCATTTGTCATACTGACGAATTCACCCGTTCTGGCGCGGATCCCGAAGGTCTGTTCCCGGCCATTCTGGGCCATGAGGGCGCAGGCGTTGTGCTAGAGGTCGGCCCTGGTGTGACCTCGCTGAAGCCTGGCGATCACGTGATCCCGCTTTACACTGCGGAATGCCGCGAATGTGAATACTGTCTGAACCCGAAAACCAATCTGTGTCAGAAGGTTCGCGCCACTCAAGGCCAGGGCCTGATGCCGGATGGTACATCGCGCTTTTCCATGCTCGATGGCACGCCGATCCTGCATTATATGGGTTGCTCCACTTTCGCCAATCACACGGTTTTGCCGGAAGTTTCCCTGGCCAAAGTGCGCCCTGACGCGCCTTTCGATAAAATCTGCTATATCGGCTGTGGTGTAACTACGGGCATCGGCGCGGCGATCTACACCGCCAAGGTCGAAATTGGCTCCCGCTGTGTGGTCTTTGGCCTGGGCGGTATCGGCCTGAATGTGATCCAGGGGCTTCGCTTGGCAGGCGCGGATCAGATTGTCGGTGTCGACCTGAACCCGTCCAAAGTGGAAATGGCGACGCGTTTCGGCATGACCGATTTCGTCAATCCAAAGGATGTGGAGGGCGATATGGTCGCCCATCTGGTGGAGCTGACCGGCGGCGGCGCAGATTATACCTTTGACGCGACCGGCAATGTGGGCGTGATGCGTACCGCGCTGGAATGCGCCCATAAAGGCTGGGGCGAAAGCATCATCATCGGTGTGGCGCCGGCAGGGGCCGAAATCTCTACCCGTCCGTTCCAGCTGGTCACAGGTCGCGTTTGGCGCGGGACCGCTTTCGGTGGCGCGCGTGGCCGGACCGATGTGCCGCAAATCGTTGATTGGTACATGGAAGGTAAGATCGAGATCGACCCGATGATCACCCATACAATGCCGCTCGAAGACATCAATAAGGGCTTTGACCTGATGCATGCGGGCGAATCCATCCGCGCGGTAGTGGTGTACTAATGACTTTGGAAACGGTCTCGGAAAACAAAAGCTTCGGCGGTGTGCAGGGGGTGTATAAACATGCCTCTGCGACCACAAATTGCGACATGACCTTTGCGGTTTATTTGCCGCCGCAAGCTGCTTCGGGGCCGGTTCCCTGTTTGTGGTATCTCTCGGGTCTGACTTGCACCCATGAAAACGCCATGACGAAAGGCGCGTTTCAGGAACATGCAGCGCGCCATGGTGTGGCGGTGGTGTTCCCTGACACGTCCCCGCGCGGCGAAGGCGTCGCCAATGACGAGGCCTATGATCTGGGGCAGGGGGCTGGGTTCTATGTGAACGCAACCCGCGATCCTTGGGCGCCGCATTTCCAGATGTATGACTATATCGTAACCGAGCTTTATGATCTGGTCTCGGGCAATTTTGCGGTTACCGCAGCGCAAGGCATCACCGGCCATTCTATGGGCGGGCATGGGGCGCTGACCCTCGCTTTGCGCAACCAAGACAAATATCACAGCCTGTCTGCCTTTGCGCCGATTGCGAATCCGACTCAGTCTGATTGGGGTCGCAAGCAATTATCGGCATATTTGGGCGAAGATGAGGCGTCTTGGGTAAACCATGACTCTAGTATTTTGGTCGAAGAGCATGGATGGAAAAACGACATATTGATCGATCAAGGTACTGCGGACCAATTTCTTGATCTGTTACGCCCCGAAGCACTTGCCGCTGCGATAGGACGTCGCCGTCAGTCGGCTTTCTTTCGCATGCAGCCTGGCTATGATCATAGCTACTACTTCATTTCAACATTCGCCGAAGACCATGTGAAATGGCATGCAGAACGCCTGGCGAATGCTTGAAGCCTAGATCTGAGGAAGACCTGATGAAATTCAGCCACATCGCCACCGCAGCTTTGATCGCTGTAGCTAGCACTGTCGCCGCGCCTGTCATGGCATCGGACTACGAAATCGTAGGGGATGCAGCCAAAGGCGAAAAAGTATTCCGTAAATGCAAAGCCTGCCACATGGTTGGCGATGGCGCGAAATCCAAAGTTGGCCCGGTACTAAACGGCGTTTTGGGCCGTACTGCCGGCACATTTGACGGGTTCAAATACTCCGCTCCGATGATCGCTGCGGGCGAAGAAGGTTTGGTATGGGCGCCGGAAACCATCGGTGAATTCCTGACCAAGCCGAAAGACTATATCAAAGGTACAAAGATGGCCTTTGCCGGTCTGCGCAAGCAGTCTGATGTTGACAATGTGGTCGCTTACTTGGCTACATTCGAATAAGAATTTCAGGCTGCGTTCGAATAAATCTCTGGGCAAATAGCAGAGCAAATCGAGCGCAGCTTTTTAGACCAGCAGTCAATGCTGGCTAGACAAAGAATTTGTATGGCGAAGTTGAGGAGCTGACCCATGCAATGACCTGCTGCGGAAAATCATCGACGCTGTGGTGAGCGTTGTTTCCGCAAGCAGAAAACCGCAACTGGGAGGTAACAATGAAAAAGTTTGTGGCGTTTACATCCGTCCTTGCGCTGAGCGCGGGCGCGGTCCTTGCCAATGAAGGTATCCAAGCCGAGATTGACGACCCAAAACAGTGGGTTTTGCAGACTGGTGACTATAAAAACCAGCGTTTCTCGCAGCTTGACCAAATCAATAGCGAAAATGTCGGCGACCTGCAGGTGGCTTGGACTTTCTCCACCGGCGTTCTGCGCGGTCATGAAGGTTCCCCACTGGTTGTTGATGGCATCATGTATGTCCATACGCCTTTCCCGAACATCGTTTACGCGCTGGATCTGGAAAACGAAGGCAAAATCATCTGGAAATATGAGCCTAAGCAGGATCCGAATGTGATCCCGGTTATGTGCTGTGACACTGTGAACCGCGGTGTGGCTTATGGCGATGGCAAGATCTTCTTGCATCAGGCGGACACCACTGTTGTGGCTCTGGACGCGAAAACCGGTGAAGTTAAGTGGAGCGTCGTGAATGGCGATCCGTCCATCGGTGAAACTAACACCGCAACCGTTCTGCCGGTCAATGACAAGGTCATCGTCGGTATTTCCGGTGGTGAATTCGGTGTGCGCGGCTCCGTGACCGCTTATGACATGGAAACCGGCGAGCTGGCATGGCGCGGCTATTCCATGGGTCCTGACAGCGACACTCTGATGTCCGCTGAAACCACCCATCTGGGCGAGTCCGTGGGCGTTGACTCCGGTATCACCACTTGGGAAGGCGACCAGTGGAAAATCGGCGGCGGCACCACTTGGGGCTGGTATTCCTATGATGCAGAAGAAAACCTGGTCTATTACGGATCTGGTAACCCTTCCACTTGGAACCCGGCGCAGCGTCCTGGCGACAACCGTTGGTCCATGACGATCTTTGCCCGTGATGCGGATACTGGTATGGCCAAATGGGTCTATCAGATGACCCCGCATGACGAGTGGGACTTCGACGGCATCAACGAAATGATCCTGACGGAACAGGAAGTTGACGGCAAAATGCGTAAGCTATTGACCCATTTCGACCGGAATGGCCTGGGCTATACCCTGGACCGCGTCTCTGGCGAATTGCTGGTTGCGGAGAAATTTGACCCGGCGGTGAACTGGACCACTGGCGTCGATATGGATCCGAGCTCTGACACATATGGCCGCCCGGCTGTTGTGGCGGAATACTCCACCGAGCAAAACGGCGAAGATGTGAACTCCACCGGCATCTGCCCGGCAGCGCTTGGCACCAAAGACCAGCAGCCAGCAGCCTATCATCCGGGCACCGAGCTGTTCTATGTTCCGACCAACCATGTTTGCATGGACTACGAACCGTTCCGCGTGAGCTATACCGCAGGTCAGCCTTATGTGGGCGCGACCCTGGCCATGTATCCGGCACCGGATAGCCATGGCGGCATGGGCAACTTCATCGCTTGGGACAATATCGCTGGCGAAATCAAATGGTCCATCCCCGAGCAGTTCTCGGTCTGGTCCGGTGCTCTGGCAACTGCGGGCGATGTTGTGTTCTACGGCACGCTTGAAGGCTATCTGAAAGCGATCGACGCCAAAACTGGCGAAGAGCTGTATCGCTTCAAAACTCCGTCCGGCATCATCGGTAACGTGATGACCTATGAGCATGGCGGTAAACAGTATGTGGGCATTCTTTCGGGTGTCGGCGGTTGGGCCGGTATCGGTCTGGCAGCAGGCTTGACCAACCCGAATGATGGTCTGGGTGCTGTGGGCGGCTATTCCGCGCTGAGCGACTATACCGCTCTGGGTGGCCAGCTGACCGTGTTCGCTCTGCCGAACTAATCCTATCCTTTAATGCAATAAATGGTGTGGCTCTGACCTAATGTCGGGGCCATCCCTCTCAGATGGCAGGAAGAATTCATGAAGCTTCTGACTAGCGCGCTTACCGCATTGGTGTTTTCGGTGGCAGGATCGGGCCTGGTTTTGGCCGATGACAGTATCGATAATCTAACCGCAACCTATAGCGAAGATGGTCGGTATTATACCGAAGACGATATCCCCACCTATAATATCAATGATGATGGGGCGGTCGATTGGCTGACATATTCCGGGTTCCGCCGGTATCACTCCGAATGCCATGTGTGCCACGGCCCCGAGGGCGAAGGCTCCACCTATGCACCTGCGCTGAAGAACTCCGCCATCGACATGGATTACTATGACTTCGTGGATGTGGTGACGAACGGCCGTCAGGTCATCAATGCCGCCGCGAATTCGGTGATGCCGGCCTTTGGCGATAATCCCAATGTCATGTGCTATTTGGACGATATCTATGTCTATCTCAAAGCACGTGGTGCAGAGGTCGTACCGCGCGGGCGTCCGGGCAAGAAAGAAGCAAAATCCGATGTTATTCGCGAAGATGAGAATGCCTGCCTGGGCTAGTCTTTCGCGTCACCTGATCGCGCTGGCGGCTGTGCTGGCGTGGTCGGGGGCAGGGAACCAGGCGCAGGCGCAGACTTCGGATCTGGTGTCCAAGTCGGCCTTTCGCGTTTGCGCCGATCCTGCGAATTATCCCATGTCCAATGATAAGGGCGAGGGTTTTGAAAATACTCTGGCGGAGCTCTTCGCCGAGAAGCTGGGCCTGCCAGTGCAATATACCTGGTATCCCATGGCCACTGGTTTTATCCGCAACACCCTGCGCGCCAATAAATGCGATGTGGTGATCGGCTATGCCCAAGGCCATGAAATGGTGCAAAACACCAATCATTATCTCACATCCGTCTTTACCCTGGTGGTGCCGAAAGAGAGCGCGCTGACCGAGGTCACTACTCTGTCGGATCCTGCGCTGAAGGATCTGAGTATTGGCATTATCGCCGGCAGCCCGCCCGCCACGCATATGGCGCGCAATGGGCTGATCGCGAAAGCGCGGCCTTATAGTCTAGTGACGGACCGGCGATATGACTCGCCGGTGGTTGATATGCTTAATGACCTGTCGGCTGGCAAAACCGATGCGGCAATTTTGTGGGGGCCGATTGCAGGGCCTCTGGTCAAGGCCGATCACCCGGATCTGATGGTGATCCCGCTTTTGCAAGAAACCCTGCCGCCGCGACTGTTTTACCGCATCACGATGGGCGTGCGCCTGGGCGATAAGGTGTGGCAGCGGAAGTTGAACTCGCTGATCCGCCGCAACCAATCGGAAATCAATGCGATCCTTTCCGAAGCAGGGGTGCCCCTGGTCACGGATATGGGCACAGAGCTTTTGGCCGAAAAATGACGCGGCTCGCCTTGGTCCTGTCACTCTGGGCCGGGGCGGCTTTGGCATTGGAAACAGTGCCAGAGCCTCAGGCCTATCGTATGGATCATTACCGCTCCCCTGTGCCTGAAAGTTTGGCGGGCGCGCACGTGGTCTCTGTCGAAGAGGCTTATGAGCTCTGGCAGTCTGGCGCCGTTTTCGTCGATGTGCTGCCGCAAGCGCCTAAGCCGCAGAACCTACCCGAAGGCACCATATGGCGGGACAAGCCGCGCCATTCGATCCCCGGCGCGCTTTGGCTGCCCAATGTGGGCTATGGCGCTTTGGCGGATGTGATGCATGCCTATTTCCAAGAGGGCCTGACCAAAGCCACGGGCGGTGATGAAAACGCGCCGCTGGTGATCTTTTGCTTGGCGGATTGCTGGATGTCTTGGAATGCGGCCAAGCGGGCTTTGGAGTGTGGCTATCAAAATGTCTATTGGATGCCCGAAGGCACAGATGGCTGGGTGTTCGAAGACTATCCTACCGAAATCATCGCGCCGGAGCCCGGCGGTCAGTAGCCGGGCCGGGCTATTTCGGCGCTGCGACTTGTGCCATCCGTGTCATGAAGCGTGACTTTGGCGCGGGCCGTGTCAGCGGGGACTGAAAGGCTGAGCGCCGGGTTTTCTGACAGCGAGATACTGCCAGTGATATCCACATAGCCCTGACCGTCGAGCTCGATATCAAGATTATCCACATAACGCATGGGAATGAAGAGCAGGCTGATCTGATCCATCTGCATGCCCGAATGGCTGGGATGCTGGATATCGACGCTGAGGCGCTGATCCAGCCCCGCCATTTCCCGTAACTTTCCGGTTAGGCTACCGGCTTCGTCAAATTGCAGCAGCATATCGCCAAGAGTTGCCAAAGCCTCTTCCGGATCCGTGCCGGGAGGGGCGGCGCAAGCGCCTTGGCCCGAGGTTTTTACATGCCCCTCAGCCATGAACAGCGCGCCATTGCTGGTTTGGGCGATCACATGCAGCGGTGTCGGGCCGTTGATCCGCATGGTCGCGTCAAAGCTGAATTGCGGCAGCGGGCGATCAAAGGCAAACACCGCCGAAACTGGCATCGGATTTTCATCAAGCACCAGCCAGACCTTTGACAATAGCTGACCCTGCGGCGCGGTGACTTTGGCACCAATATGCGTGCGGGCATCGTCACTGGTGCGATAGGGGCTGTCGATTTGGATCAGATCAGGCGCCAAGCTGGGGCTATCTGGGGCAAAAAGCGCCGCCGAAATATCCGGCCAAGATGGCTCAAACGCCCAAGCAGGGGCAGCCAAACTTAACGCGATCGCAAAAGAAATAGCGCGCATTTTAGGGGGCTCCTTCGCTGATAAATCGGCCAAAGGCGCGGGGACCATCGCCGGTCTCCATTTCGCCGATGACCGACAGGCTGACCGGGTCGATGAGGCTTACGGTATTGTCGAACCAATTCGCCACCACGACCAGGCTTTCATCCGAGGTGCTGTCGATGCCCTCAGGATATTCGCCCACCTCGAAAGTGGCGGTGACGGTCAGGCTATCCAAATCGATCACGCTGACGGTGTTTTCATATTGATTGGTGACGAAGGCTTGCCCCTTGGCAAAGGCCACCCCATAAGGCCGCTCGCCCACAGGAAGTGTTGCCAGGATTTCCCCCTGCTGCGGGTCAAGAATGGTCACATCATTGCTGCCCACATTGCCGACGAAAAGCCGCCCATCCGGGGCAAAGCCCAGGCCAAAAGGGCGTTCGCCCACATCTAGCTGGTGGCGTAGGGTTAGATCATTGAGGTCGAAAATGGACACTTGATGCGCGTCTCGGTCGGCCGAGGCCAAAAGACTGCCAAAGACTTCCAGCCCCGCCGGGGCGCTCCCAGTGGTCAGAGTGCTGATTTGCGTCAGGGACCGGGCCTCTAGCACCCAGATCCGCGCATTATACCAATCCGACACAAAAACCCGCTCGCTGGCAGGATCATAGGCAATGCCAATCGGCCCGCCATCCAAAACCGCCTCGGCCAGGATTTCACCGCTTCGGCTGTCAAAGCGTCTGATGGTTTTGCTATCGGGGGAGACTGTATAAATCTCGGCCCCTTTGCCCACCGCCACACCTGCCGGTTTTCCCTCAACGGGGAGGCGGGCAATTTCAGTGCCTTTGTCCAAATCCAATATGCTCAGCTCGTCGCTATTTTGATTGGTGACAAAGGCAATTTCCCCAGCCGCCGGAGCAGCGGCAAGGGCAAGGCTTAGACCTATGATCAGCCTAGTTAGAGGCACCGAATTTCTGCGCCAAAGCGTCAAGACCGGCCTGGTACACACCGCTGACCGCTGCGATGGCCGCCTCGTCGCTCAGATGCGCGGGCGGGTCGTTATTGGGGTAGCCGCGATAAAAGGCACCGCGCCATTCGATCAGGGATCCACCATTCGCGCCCGGCTTGACGGTCAGATGCGACGAGTAATTGGTAACCGGCAGAACCTCTACATCCACTTCGGTGATGCGGTAGGAATAGCTCATCTTCTCGGCGCTGTATTTATACAGGATCTCGCTGATGGTCGGGCCGCCTGCTTCGCCAAGGGTCAGAACGCGGGTTGCGTCAATATCATTGCCGCCTGCGCCTTCAGAAGCAAACACCGCCGGGTGCCAGCTCATATCCTGGAAATCGCCAATTGCCGCCCAGACATCGGCGGGTGCCGCTGCGACTTCGGTGGTTAGGGTCACTTTCTGCCGGGTCGGTCCATGGGCCAAAGCCATAGCCGGGATCAACAACCCGATGAGTAACGCAACTATCTTAGGAATGCGCATAAATCCTCCCTCATTCCTTGAAGATTTCAGTTTTTAACAGGTATCTCATGCCACGCAGCCAACTGTCATCCGTATTGCCTCGGATATCGACAGAGCGCCCGCGCAGCATGGTGCCATTTTCAGGGTCTTTGACCACGAGATTCATAGACAGGATCAGGTTTGAAACTTTCTGAACCTCGCCCAACAAAATGTAATCAGCCCCCAGTTTTTGCCCCATGCGTAAATCGCAGCCATAGCATTTGGCCGGATTTACGATGCGATTCAGATCCACTTCGATCGGCGTTAGATCCATCAGCACAAAACCACGCTCTTGGAACTGTTCCCGAACCTCCGCCTCTAGCAGGGCAATACGGGCTTGTTCCGCTGCGCCACCGCTCTGGGCGCTTTGCACGGATGTGTCGATCAGATGAATGCCGAAAAAAGCGACATTTGCCTTAGCCCTAAGCGCCTCCCGCGCTTGGGCTGATGTGCAGAGACTGCAAAGCAAACAAAGGATTAGGGCGTATCTCATAAGGGGAGGCTACGCCGCATCCCGCGAGGGGCAACACCACCAAAGGTCGGTATTGGAGCGGTTTGCCAGCTGCGACAGCCTGGCCTAAGTAAGCTAAGAGCTCTGCAAAAATTGGAGCCTGGGAGGAAACATTGAACTTATTTCGTAAGCTGGCCCTGGCCGGGCTTTTGGCTATTGGGGCTATGGGTCAGGCAGCGGCGGTAGAGATGCGCGCGGCGGTTTTGCGGGTAGATTATCCCAAATTGGCGCCGATTTCCCGGCTCGAAGAAATCCCTGAAGATATGGGATTTGCGGGCGCGGTTTTGGCCACCGAAGATAATATGACCACGGGCCGATTTTTGGGCCATACATATGATACCCAGTCTGTTGCCACGAGCCCCGAAATGGCAGAGGCCGCGTTAGAGCAGATTTTGGCCAAGGGGATAGACGCGGTTGTGGTTCTGGCCTCTGCCCCGGATTTGCTGCGCTTGGCGGATCTGGCCGGAGATCGGGCGCTGATTTTCAATGCTGGCGCCCATGAAACGGAGCTGCGCAGCCGCGATTGCCGGGCGAATATGGTGCATATTACCCCAAGCCGCGCCATGCTGGCCGATGGGGTCATTCAATTCGCGTCTTGGAAAAAATGGACCAAGCTTTACCTGATCCGAGGCTCTAACCCCGCCGATAAGGCCTTGGCGGATGCATATCGCCGGGCGGCGGCGCGGTTTGGGGCTCGGATTGTTGAAGAGCGGGAGTTTGAGGATACTGGCGGATCGCGGCGCACCGATACGGGGCATGTGCTGGTTCAGCGTCAATTGCCGGTTTTCACCGAAGGCGCGCGCAAACATGATGTGGTGATCGCCGCAGATGAATCCGATGTCTTCGCCGCCTATCTACCTTATCACCTTTGGGATCCGCGCCCGGTTTTGGGTTCGGCCGGGCTGCGGCCAGTTTCGATGTCACCATCGACCGAAGCTTGGGGCGCGACCCAGTTTCAGCGCCGGTTTGATAAGCTCGCCCGCCGCTATGTGCGCGACGAAGACTACGACGTTTGGCTTAGTCTGCGCGTGCTCGGCGAGGCTGTGACCCGGACAGGGTCCAATGATATCAATACTTTGCGTAACTATATGCTGAGCGATGAGTTTGAGTTGGCGGCGTTCAAAGGGGCCAAGGTTACATTTAGGCCTTGGAATGGGCAATTGCGTCAGCCTATACTTCTCTATGATGGGCGCATAACCGCATCTGTGTCCCCGCAGGATGGATTCCTGCATCAAACCTCTCCGCTCGATACTCTGGGGCTCGACGCTCCGGAAAGCCTTTGTGATGCCTTTGAGGGAGGGGAATAACATGGCGATGAAATTGGCTTTGGCCGCGTCTGTAGCGGCTTTGCTGGCTGGTCCAGCGATGGCGAATAAAGTCTTTGTCAGCAATGAGAAGGGCAACACCGTCACCGTTCTGGAAAGTGACACTTGGGAGGTCCTGGCCGAGTTTCCTGCCGGCAATCGCCCGCGCGGGATCACCATGAGCCCGGATGGCACCAAGCTGTATGTTTGCGCCTCTGATGATGATATTGTGCGGGTGTTTGACACGAGCACTTACAAAGAGCTCTACACGCTGCCCTCTGGGCCAGATCCCGAGCTTTTCGTGCTGCATCCGTCTGGCAACCCGCTTTATATCGCTAATGAGGATGATAACCTCGTCACCGTAACCGATACAGAGACCCACACGATCCTGGCCGAAGTGCCAGTCGGGGTGGAGCCCGAGGGAATGGCGATCAGCCCCGATAGCCGCTGGGTGGTGAATACCTCTGAAACCACCAATATGGCGCATTTCATCGATACCAGTGATTATCAGATCAAGCATAATGTGTTGGTCGATCAGCGGCCGCGCTATGCGCAATATACCGATGAGGGGAATAAGCTGTTCGTGACATCCGAGATTGGCGGCACTGTCAGTGTCATGGATATCGAGGATGATGGCGCGCCCGAGCTGGTCCATAAGATCCGCTTCGAAGTGCCGGGCGTTTTGCCTGAATGGTTGCAGCCGGTGGGAGCAAAAGTGACCTCTGACGGCAAATGGCTTTTCGTGGCGCTTGGGCCCGCTAACCGGGTCGCGGTGGTCGATGCCGAAACCTATGAGGTGAAAGACTATATCATTGTCGGCCAGCGGGTCTGGCAGATGGATTTCACCCCGGATGAAAAATATCTGATCACCACGAATGGCAATTCCAATGACGTGACCATCATCGATGTGGCCGCGCAAAAGGCGATCAAATCCGTGCCGGTGGGGCAGCAGCCCTGGGGCGTGGTGGTGTCGCCGAATTAATCCTCCGTTTCAATTCAAGGAGATCCCTGTGAAACTGAAAACCGCTCTTGCTGCGGCTCTGATGAGTTGCGGCAGTATCGCTGGGGCCGCGCCCCTTTGTGACAATCTCGGCTTTGCTGGGCTTTTGGCCAGCTGCAATCGCGGCGAACCGATTACCCTGACCTTGGCTTCGGGGCAGCCTTTGGGCGAGGATCAGGTGCTGCAATCGGGCGCTTATTATAAGCTGCGCATTGTGGCGGATGGCTCGGCCGAATTGGCGATCGAAGGCGCGTCCTTCTTCCGTGCGATTTGGATGAATGAAATCGTCATCAACCAAATCGAAGTGCGGCCCATGGCCATTGATAGCCTCGAATTTGACGCCGCAGGGGAGGCAGAGCTTTCCTTTATCGCGATCAAACCCGGTGCCCATGTGCTGCGCATTCCGGGCTCCACTGGCGAAAGCCAGCAAATCACGTTCCAAATTCAATAAGTAAAGTCTGGGAGGACATTATGAAAACTCTACTCGCCACCACCGCCGCTGCTCTGCTTGTTGCGACGTCTGCTTTCGCTGATGGCCATGCGGTTTCGCCTGAAACCGTGGCGAAAATCGAAGCGATGCTCGCGGAAATGAAATGCCAAATGGATCCGGATGATATCGAGGTCGAAGATGGCGGCTATGAGCTGGATGATGTGATCTGCGAAGGCGGCAAACAATTCGATATCGAGCTGGATAAAGACCTGAAAGAAGTGGGTCGCCGCGCGGAATAAATTTGTTTTGTAGCGAGTAACTTAGTTCCCTTTGGCAGGGCTGTTTGCAAATTCCTGCCTTGGTCTCATTGACCTTTGGCCCAGCCGGTGTTTCGGTTGGGCCAGACTAATTTAGACGCGGGAAAAACACCGCGCATGGGAGGGAAAATGACGTTTCTCAAAAGCTTGGCTGGCAAAGGCCTTTTAGGGGCTGCTTTGGCCACTGCGACCGCTGTGGCGGCTTTCGCAAATGATGATCTGCCGCAAATTCGCGCCGCCGTTTTGAAAATCGGCACGGTGAATTGGGAGCTGACCACCATCAAAGACAATGGCTTTGACCAGGATGCGGGCTTTGAGCTGGTGGTGCAGCCTTATGCGGGCAATGACGCAACCCGCGTGGCGCTTGAGGGCGGCGAAGCCGATCTGGCCGTGGCCGATTGGATCTGGGTTGCGCGGCAGCGGGCGGCGGGCAAAGATTATGTCTTTATTCCCTATTCCAAGGCTGTGGGCGGGGTTGTTGTTCCTAAGGGCAGCGAAGCCCAAAGCCTGAAGGATTTAGAAGGCGGCAAAATCGGGATTGCGGGTGGTCCACTGGATAAAAGCTGGCTTATTTTGCAAGCTTACGCAAAGCAGGAATATGGTTTTGATCTGGCGGGCAGCACGGAGCAAGTCTATGGCGCGCCGCCGCTGATCTTCAAAACTGGCCTGGGTGGCGATCTCGATGGTGCTATCAATTTCTGGCATTTCCTGGCCAAGATGAAAGCCGGTGGCATGCGCGAATTGATTTCGGTCAGTGATGCGGCTTTGGCTTTGGGGCTTGATCCCGAAACTCCGCTTTTGGGCTATGTGATGAAGGAAAGCTTCCTGGCGGAGCATCCCGAGCTGGGCCAAGCGCTGTATCAAGCATCGCGCGCCTCAAAGGATCTGCTGGCCAGCGATGATGCAGCATGGGAGGCAATCCGCCCGATCATGAACGCCAAATCCGATGCGCAATTCGAGCAGCTTCGCACCGATTTCCGCGCGGGTATTCCGCAGCCGGGGCCGGTGGATGAGGCCGGTGCAGACAAGCTTTTGCAGCTGATGGCCGAGCTTGGCGGTGAAAAGCTTGTGGGCGAGGCGACGACCCTTCCTGCGGGTCTGTTCTTGCAGGTGGAGTAATCTGCGCAAGTGACCCGCAAGGCTTCTGTTCCGGCGGCGTCTTTATTGGGGCTGCTGGCGGTTTGGATTTTGGCCGCCAGTTTCACCAATGACGCCGAAATCCTGCCCCAGCCCTTTGCGCTGATCGGCCCGGCCTGGGCCGAGATCCGCTCGGGCGATCTGCCTTATCATCTGGGGCAGACCCTGGTGCGCGTGGCTTGGGCTTTTGCCCTGGCTATGTCGCTGGGCATTGTTTTGGGCTTTGTCATGGGGCGCTATGAGCGGGTCAATCGCTGGCTCGACCCCTGGTTGGTGGTGTTTTTGAACCTGCCGGCTTTGGTGCTGATCGTGCTGTGCTATTTGTGGATCGGGCTGAACGAAACCGCAGCTATCGCGGCAGTGACCCTGAACAAAGTGCCCAATGTCACCACGGTCATTCGCGAAGGAGCGCGGGGCTTTTCCTCGGATCTTGATGCTATGGCGCGGGTCTATCGTATGGGGCGGTTTGCTCGGCTGCGCCATGTGCTTTTGCCCCAGCTAGCGCCGTTCATTTCCGCGGCCGCCCGGTCCGGCGTGGCGGTGATTTGGAAAATCGTGCTGGTGGTGGAATTTCTGGGCCGGTCCAATGGGATCGGCTTTCAGATCCATCTGTTTTTCCAGCTTTTCGATGTGGGGATGGTGCTGATTTACGCGCTTAGCTTTGTCACTGTCATGCTCTTGGTCGAATGGCTGATTCTACAACCCTGGGAGCGTCAAGCCCGTGCTTGGCGAGACGCATGATCGACGTCAAAATCGCTGGCAAAAGCTTCGGCTCCGAGCGGATCTTAGGCTCGATCCGTCTGACGGTAGAGCAGGGGGAGTCGGTGGCGATCCTTGGGCCGTCCGGTGTCGGGAAATCGACCCTGCTGCGCATCATTGCTGGGCTCGATACAAAATTCGAAGGGTCCATATCGGATCCGGGCCCGATGGGGATGGTGTTCCAAGAGCCGGTTTTGCTGCCATGGCGGTCTTGCTTGCGCAATCTTACCTTGGTGCATCCGGAGCAAACCGATGATGAAGCGCGCTTGATGCTGCAAAGGGTGGGGCTTGTGGGCAAAGAGGGGCTCTTTCCCGGTCAGCTTTCCCTAGGACAGCAGCGACGGCTAGCCTTGGCGCGCGCCTTTATGGGGCGGCCAAAGCTTTTGATCATGGATGAGCCTTTCGTCTCGCTGGATCCCGCCACGGCGGAAACCATGCTGCTTTTGACGGAAAGCTTACTGGCCGAACTGCGCCCAGCTTTAATCTTCGTAACCCATGCGCGAGAAGAGGCAACCCGATTGGCCGATCGCATCCTCACGCTTTCTGGATCACCGGCGGTGCTGCGCGCGGAGGGTTAGAGCAAATGGCTCAGGCTTCGCGCTCACCCGTGCCCATGATGCGGCAGCTCCATTTATCGACGGTCCAGCCTGCATGGGTTTCGGTCCATTTGGCCAATTCGGGCTGTGCGCCCATCATGCAAGTCATTGGCGAAATATCAGAGAAAAGCAGGCTGCGTTCTTCGCAGGCGTCAGGATTGCTTGCAAGGCAGGCGACAAACAACAACTCGATCATGATAGCCTCGTGTCAATTAATACCTTCGGATTGGAAGAGTGTGCCAGATCTTATCGGTCCAATTAATAACTTCGGCGATTTGACGAGTATGTCAGATGTACTACCCTATTTTTCGGATGAATTGTCAGGCAAATGCCTAAAAAGTGACCTCCTTGAGAGCGAGGCAAGGTCATGACCAAGCCTATGCGCCCGCCTCTCACCCTGCCTTTAAAGGCGAAATTAGGAATCGGAGCCGCAGCTTTAGGGCTTTTGGCATTGCTGGCGGCCTGGTTGGTGGTGGGCGGTATGGGGCAAATGTCGCGCCATATGCAGGCTGTGTTGCAGGCGGAAAGCCGGATTGACCGTTATTCGGTGCTTTCGACCCAGATTGGCCGCTATTTGGTGGTGGCGACCGAGGCGATCCAGACCGGGCTGGATGAAAGCGACCGGGCGGCGCGGCTGGAAAAGCTGGCGCTGGATGTGACCGCCACTTTTGCCCAGCTGCATGACGACACGGAAAAAGCCGTGGCCGCAGCCGGAAGTTTGGGGCTGAATGAGCAAAGCCGTCGGGCCACGATCAGCCTATCGATCGCCCGGATGCAGGCGCAGTTTAACGCCACGCATCGGGTTTTGCAGGCGCCAGCCCAAAGCCGCGAGCGGCTGCAAGGTTATATCGACAGTTTCGCCATCGGGTTTGACCCAAATCTGAACGCAGCGATTAGCGAAGAGCTGCGTGGCCGGGCGAAAATCCGCGATCAGATTGACGAATTGCAGCAGCGTTTGACCAGATGGGGCTATGGGGTTGGGGCTTTGGCAATCGGCTTGGCCGTGGTGAGCTATCTGGGGGTGATCCGGCCGCAATTTCGCCGTTTGACTCAGCTGCAAGTGGCGTCGCGCCAGATCGGGGCGCAGAATTTTGCCGTCAGCTTGCCAGAAACGCCACGCGATGAAATCGGCCTGCTTTTTGCGGAAACCAATCAAATGGCGCGGGCATTGGCGCTGCGGAAATCCGAGGTGACTTCGGAATGGGCGCGCTTGAATGAAACCATTGCCCAACGCACCGAAGATCTGCGCCAAGCCAATGCGGCCCTAACCCAGCAAGACCAGAACCGGCGGCGGTTTTTCGCGGATATCAGCCATGAATTACGCACGCCGCTGACTGTGATCATGATGGAGGCGCAGATCGGTCAAGCCGTGCCCGACCCGGATTTGGCGGCTGCGTTCACCACTATTCGCCATCGGGCCGAGCGGCTGAACCGGCGGGTCGATGATCTGTTGCGGGTGGCGCGGTCTGAAAGCGGGCAGCTGGATCTTATGGCCGAGCGGGTCGAGATGGTCGATATGGTGACCGAAGCCGTCGCCGAAACCCAAAGCGAGGCGGGCTCTCATGGGGTGCAGCTCGACTGCGGCGATCTTTGCCCGGCTTTGGTGATCGGCGACGCGAATTGGCTGCGCCAGGTCACGACAGAGCTGGTCCGCAACGGGTTGCGCCATGCCAGCGCGGGCGGGCAGATCCTGGTCACTCTGTCCGTGTCCCAGGGGCAGGCAGAGCTGCGGGTAATCGATAACGGGCCGGGCATTTCGGCCCAGGACCAAACCCATCTGCTGCAACGTTTCGGCAAGGGGCAGGGCTCGGCGGGGTTCGGTATTGGACTGGCTCTATCGAAATGGGTGGTAGAGGCTCAGGGCGGGGAATTGCAGCTTCTTTCGCCCACACCAGAGCCGGATCGTTTGGGCGCGGCGCCGGGCACGACTGTGCTGCTGGTCATGCCGTTAGCGGAAGGGTAAAGCAGGGCTATGTCAGATATGCCGCAAATCTTAATTGTCGAAGACGATCCTGAACTTGCCTCTGGCTTGATCCGAGGGCTCAAGCTTCATGGCTATGAGGCCCATTTGGAAACTCGCGTGAGCGAGGCCAATATACGGCTGCGGCAGGAGAATTGGACGGCGGCTATTGTCGATGTGATGCTTGGGCCCGATAGCGGATTGGAACTGGTGCGGGCGCTCCGCAGTGATGGGGTGGCACTGCCGGTGTTGATGCTTAGCGCTTTAGCGACTGTCGAGGACCGGGCGGCCGGGTTAGATGCGGGGGCGGATGATTATGTGGTCAAACCCTTCAATTTTGACGAGTTGATCGCCAGGCTCAAAGTGCAAGAGCGCCGGATGCGCCAACGCACGGCCCAGCTCGATCCCAATGGCTGGATCCTCACCGGGGCGGGGCGAAGAATTGTTTTGACCGAACGGGAATTCGCGCTGCTTAAATGCTTTGCCCTGCGGATTGGCGATGTGCTGACCCGAGATGAGATTTTTGCCACTGTTTGGGCTGGGCAGGGGGCGAGTTCGCTTAATGTGGTGGATGTCTATGTGGGGCAGTTGCGGCGCAAACTTGACCCAATGGCGGATTTTGGGTTCGAGCTAAAAACCCTGCGCAATCGTGGCTTTCAGATGAATGGTGTGGCGCCCATCTTGCTGTGATTTTTGCAAGGCCTTGATAAAGCGTGTTTTTTATTATTTCTTAGAAAGCTTCGCTGGATCTTGCCCCGCGCCTTTGGGAAGAAAAGCATAAGGTCAAAGAGCCGAGTTTGCGAAGGGAAAAGACGGGCCACAGCGGATGAGCCGATGCATCACCAAGTATCGACATAAATCGTCTGCCGTTTCACGAGCCGAAAGATGATCGGGTAAATTACAGGGGAGTTGCGGCCCCTTTGCCTGTGAATTCACGGTTTTGCCCCGGTAGATTGGTGACCTAAAAAGGATAAATTGCGACCATGCCTGGACTGCGGAGAGGCTAGGATATGGTCGCAAGATCCATCATTGATTTGGTCTCTGACAGGGCCAGTTTCGCCGCGCCATATGCGGTATCAGTGCTTTGCGCTGGCATAAATGGCAGGGGCAGCCGCGCTTTGCGCAGGGCCATCCAGGCCTGATTTTTCGTTCCGCCACCGGCGGTGAAAACCCGGCTTGGGGCCGGTCCACCTAGCTGGCGAAGCGCGTCATAGGCCTGGGCCTCTAGGCGCAGCAGGGACTCCAGAAGTCCTTGGTAAAACAGGTGATCCTCGACCGGGCGCGGTGTGAGGCGCGGCATCATATAAGGGTCAGACACTGGGAAACGCTCGCCCGAGCTGAGCAGGGGTATGTAATGCAGGCCGGTTTCTCGGTTCGTTTGTATCTGAGATGCCATCTCGGCCATTTGCGCATCATCGAAGAAATGCTGCAAAATCGCGCCGCCCGTGTTAGAGGCCCCGCCCACCAGCCAGCCCCCGGCCAAACGGTGGCTATAGACCCCCATATGCGGCGCATTGATCGGGCGGCGGGTCAGCATTTTTAGCACTAATGTGGATCCCAGTGAGCTCACCGCATCGCCGATTTGCGAAACCCCTGCGGCCAGCGCGGCGGCGCAGCCATCGGTAGTGCCCGCATGGATTTGCGTGTCTTTGGGCAGGCGCAGCTCGACCCCAAGATCTGGCGCTAAGGCCGCACGAGGTGCGCCAGGCGTGGTGAGTTTGGGCAAAGCCGCCTTTGACACGCGGCAGGCAGTGAGCCAGTCGGGCCAAGTCACGGCTTGGGGATCTGCGCCAAGTTTCAGCGCGTTATTCACATCCGTCGCCACTGGCGCCGCGCAAAGATAGCTGGCCAGGAAATCCGCTTCGCAGGCGATTTTCTGGGCGCCATTTTGCAAAAGCTCCATGGCGCGGCCCAATGGCGAATTAGCGCCTTGCACCGGGCTTTCATCGGGGGCGGCTTTGGCAATCCGGCTTAGGATTTGCGGATCTTCCACCCGGTCATTGTAAAGCGACAAAGGCCCGACCGGCTGATGTGAGGCGCTCAGCGGCACAAGGCTGCCAGAGGTGCCGGCAATGGCAAGTGCCGCGCTTTGCAGATATTGGCCAGCATTGAGCCCGCGCAAACAATCCCGCAAAGCGGCGATTAAGACCTCAGGATCCCGCCGCATCTGGCGATTTGTAAAGCCTACCGCATTTTGCCCCAAAACCTCGCCGCGGCTGTTGATTGCGATAGCCCTAAGTCCAGAGGTGCCCAGATCAATGCCAATCGCACCGTCGCTCGCCTGAGGCTTAGACATGGCTGGCCTCTTTGAGGGGCAGGGGGAAAGGCGCGCTGAGATCGGGCAAGACCCAGTCAGCTTCGGTGAAATCCTCGCGCGCTGTATAGGCCGAAGGCGTGACCAGCACGCGTAATCCGGCCGCCTTGGCAGAGAGCAGGCCATTGCGGCTGTCTTCCAATGCCACCGCCTGGCTTGCGGGCAGGCCAAGCCGGGCCAGGGCCAGCTCAAACACATCTGGGGCCGGTTTTTTATGGGCGACCTCATCCCCAGCGGCGATGATGTCGAACACTCTTTCTGCCTCTAGCCCGAAGCAGGCGCGGGCCAGCACATCTACATTGGGGCGATTAGTGGTGGTGGCGATGGCAAGACGAAGCCCCGCCTCTTTGGCCTGGCGGATCAGTTGCGCCACCCCAGGGCGCAGCTCTAGCCCGCCGCCGCGCAAGATTTCCCCATAGCGGGCGGTTTTGCGTTTATGTAGCGCGACAATATCCGCATCACTCGGCCCGTTTTGTGCATCGTCCAGATGGTCGCGATAAGCCCGCATGCGTTCTTTGCCGCCAGTGGTGCGCAAGAGCCAGGTGTAGTCCTTAACGCTCCAATGCCAGTGCAGGCCCTCTTCTTCGAAGATCTCGTTAAAGGCTTGGCGATGCGCCTCTTCGGTCTCCGCCAAAGTGCCATCCACATCGAAGATGAGGGCCTGAAGGGTCATGCGGTGGTTTCCTCTTGATCAGCGACCAACCCGACCAAAGCCGAGAAATGGTCAAATTTTTCCGTATGCGGGATCTGATCCACCGGGGATTTGCGATAGCCTTCGGTGAAAAAGAGGAAGGGCACGCCAAAGGCTTGGGCCGTGGCGGCATCCACCTCACTATCGCCCACATAGATCCCGGTTTTGGCGCCAAGGGCTTCATAAGCGGCCTTTAGCGGGGCGGGATCGGGCTTTTTCACCGCCAGGCTATCGCCGCCAATAATGACCGGCAGCAGATCATCCAGCCCAAAGGCTTCGACAATTACCCGCGCTGGTCCCTCGGGCTTATTGGTGCAAAGTCCCAATTTATGCCCCTGCGCCGCCAAGGCCTCAAGCGCCGCGCGCGCCCCTGGGTAAAGCTCGGTCCGTAGCGCAGGCTCGGCATTGTAAAAGCGCAGAAAGCTTTCGGTCATGGCTTTGTGGCGCTCTGGGTCCGTGGGCAAATCGACGGCCCCCATGAGCCGCTCCACCAGCTTGGGCACGCCATTGCCGATGAAAGACCGGGTCTGATCTATGGTCACGCCCGGCAGGCCCTCGGCGGCGAGCATTTTCAGCCCAGCCGCATGCAGATCCGGCGCGCTATCGATCAGCGTGCCATCAAGGTCAAAGACAATCGCGCTCACGCGGCTTCCTTCCATTTGATCGAACAGCCCATGGAGGGGGTCTGCTCTTCTGGGCCTTTGCCGGTTTCCGCGATGAGCCGCATCGCTTCCAGCAGCTCGGGCACGGTTGTGTCATCGGCTGGTTTCTTGCCGGCGCTGTCCAAACGGCCGCGATATTGCAGCTCTAGATCTGCGTTAAAGCCGAAGAAATCCGGGGTGCAGATGGCGTCATAGGCCCGCGCAACGCTTTGGTCTTCGTCATGCAGATAGGGGAAGGGGAAGCCATTGGCCTTGGCAAATTCGCCCATTTTCTCAAAGCTATCTGCAGGGTGGGTTGTGGCGTCGTTAGAGCAGATCGCCACAACACTGACCCCCATGGCTTCTAGCTGTTCGGCGGTGCTCACCAGCCTGTCCAAAATGCCGATGACATAAGGGCAGTGATTACAGATGAACATTACCAGCGTGCCTTTTTCGCCTGCGACTTCGCTTAGGCTGATCTGATCGCCATGGGTCGAGGTCAGAGTAAAAGCCGGAGCTTTCCAGCCAAAGTCACAAATCGGGGGGGATACGGGCATGTTAGGACTCCTTAGGTCATGCGGCGGGTCATGCGGCGGCGAGGGAGCCCTCGGCCGCTGCGCGGATTGCCCGAATATTGTCGCCGTATGGGCCGGGATTGTCGACAGAGCCGCCTTTGAAAACTGCCGATCCTGCGACCAAAACATCAGCTCCCGCCGCAGCGACGAGGGGGGCGGTGTCTGGTGTCACACCGCCATCGATCTCGATATGAATGGGGCGGTCACCTATCATGGCGCGCAGGCGACGGACTTTATCCACCTGGGAGTGAATGAATTTCTGTCCGCCAAAACCTGGATTCACGGTCATAATGCAGACCAGATCGCAAAGATCGAGCAGATATTCGATATCCTCAAGCCCGGTGCCGGGATTGATCGCCAGACCTGCGCGCGCTCCGGTGGCGCGGATCGCTTGCAGCGTGCGGTGGATATGTGGCCCGGCCTCGAGATGGGCGGTGATGATATCGCTGCCGGCTTCGGCAAAGGCTTCGATATAGGGATCAACCGGGGCGATCATCAAATGCACATCCATCACCGTTTTGATATGCGGCCGGATGGCTTTGCATAGCTGCGGGCCGAAGGTGATATTGGGCACGAAATGGCCGTCCATCACATCCACATGCACCCAGTCGCAGCCCTGGGCTTCGATGGCGCGGATTTCTTGGCCGAAATTGGCGAAATCCGCCGATAGGATGGATGGGGCGATTTTGATCGAGCGATCTAGAGTCATTTGATGGGTCCTCCCGGTCTTTGCGATTATTCGGCGGCCTCGCGCATATGCGCCCGGTCCACATCTAGCCCGCCGTTAAAGACACGGCTGGCGCGGATATCAGGCGCGGAAATGGTGCTAAGCGCGTCGCGATCCAGCGGGCCGCTGGCCTCATTGAACAGGCGATTGGCCTGGCGCAGACGGGCCCGGTCCAGCGCATTGCGGATCGAGCGCGCATTGGCGAAATGCGGCTGGCTGCGGCGGGCGGTGATATATTCGCCCATGGCGGCGCGGGCCTCGGGCGTAAAACCATAATTCTGCACGGCCAGCATGATTTCCGAGATTTGCAGTAGCTCGTCATCGGAATAGTCGGGGAATTCGATATGATGCGCGATGCGCGAGCGGAAGCCGGGATTGCTCTCAAAGAAGCGGTCCATCCGATCCGCATAGCCCGCTAGGATCACCACCAGGTCATCGCGGTTATTTTCCATCACCTGCAGCAAGATCTCGATCGCCTCTTGCCCGTAATCGCGCTCATTTTCTGGGCGATAGAGGTAATAGGCCTCATCGATAAACAGCACCCCGCCCATGGCTTTCTTCAGCACTTCTTTGGTCTTTGGCGCGGTATGGCCGATATATTGGCCCACCAGGTCATCGCGGGTCACGGTCACCAAATGGCCTTTGCGCACATAGCCCAAACGGTGTAGCAGATCGGCCATTTTCAGTGCGACAGTGGTTTTGCCCGTGCCGGGATTGCCGGTGAAGGACATATGCAAAGTGGGGGTTTCCGTGGCCAGGCCCATTTCGCGCCGGGCTTGGTCCACCAGCAGCAGAGCTGCGGTTTCCTTGATGCGGTTTTTCACCGGGGCGAGGCCGATCATGGTTTCATCAAGCTCGCGCAGCACATCTTTCACACCGCTTTCGGCAAAAGATTTGGCGAGATCGACGCTGGTTGGCGGGGTTTGCTCTGGCTCAGACATAAACGGCCTCTTTGCGCTTCATGCGACGGGGGGTGGAGGGGGTGGCAATTAGTGGACCGCATCCCCCCAAAGGCAAAAAACGGGGATGCGGTCCAAGACGGGCGGCCGACGCTCGGGAGCGAGGCGAGCGGCGCTCGGGATGCTATATGGACCGGAGGGGACCAGCATCCGCGAACCTGCCGGGAAACAGGCGCCCGTCTATTGGGCAGGGTTAGGAGGCGCTGGCGTAGCGCTCGCCCTCGGGCCGGTCAGAGGCATAGGACTGGATCGTGTAGCGGATCGAGCGGCCTTCGACTTCCTGGCGGATCAGTTTGAAGCCAGGCTCCACGGCAGGGCGGTTGACGATGAAGGACATGCGGATGGATTCCCAGCCCGCAGTGCTGTCAAAGGCGATGACGCGGATATATTTGCCGCCATGCTCTTTGCGGCATTCATTGACTTCATAGACCACCGCGGCGGCATCGGGATTGTCGAACATCGGGTGGCCCCACATTTCCCAATAGGAATTCCGAGGATGCGGATCATCCGTGTATTCGACCGAGACGGCCCAGCCATTATCGATGGCATATTGGGCTTGGATGCGGATGTCTTCATCGGTGAAGTCGGGCAGAAAGCTGAAAGAGCCTTGGGTGAGGCGCATGGTGGTTGTCCTTTGATCTAAGTGCGATGGGCAAATTGCCCATCCTACAGTGAGCTTCGAGTAGGGTGGGCAATTTGCCCACCATTCTGGCTTAGCGGTTAGGCCGAGACTTCCGGGGTCGGGGCAAAGTCCGGCGCATCGGTGGAGGCATAGTCAAAGGTGACATCCTTCCAGGTATCGAGCGCTTGCTTCAGCGGGGTGCAGGTCTTGGCCGCATCGCGCAGAATATCTTCGCCTTCATTCCAGATATCGCGGCCTGCATTGCGCGCATAAACCATCGCCTCTAGGGCCACGCGGTTTGCGGTTGCGCCCGCTGCAATCCCATGCGGGTGACCAATGGTGCCGCCACCAAATTGCAGCACCACATCTTCGCCCAGATAGGTGAGCAGCTGATGCATCTGGCCCGCATGGATCCCGCCCGAGGCCACCGGCATCATCTTGTTCAAAGATGCCCAGTCCTGGTCAAAGAAGATCCCGTTTTCCAAAGCCATCGGGTTATATTCCTCGCGGAAGATATCGTAATAGCCTTTGGTGGTTGCCGGATCGCCCTCAAGCTTGCCCACAACCGTGCCCGCATGAAGATGGTCCACCCCGGCCAGGCGCATCCATTTTGCGATCACCCGGAAGCTCACCCCATGGCTGCGCTGACGGGTATAGGTCGAGTGGCCCGCCCGGTGCAGGTGCAAGATCATATCATTATCGCGGGCCCATTTCGCCATGGACTGGATCGCGGTGTAACCGATCACCAGATCGATCATGATGATGCACGAACCCAGCTCTTTGGCGAATTCGGCGCGGGCATACATCTCTTCCATGGTGCCTGCGGTGACGTTCAGATAAGTGCCTTTCACCTCGCCTGTGGCCGCCGATGCGCGGTTCACCGCTTCCATGCAGTAGAGGAAGCGATCGCGCCAATGCATGAAGGGCTGGCTGTTGATATTCTCGTCATCCTTGGTGAAATCGAGCCCGCCTTTCAACGCCTCATACACCACCCGGCCATAATTGCGGCCCGACAGGCCCAGCTTTGGTTTCACCGTCGCGCCAAGCAGCGGGCGGCCATAGCAGTTCAGGCGCTCGCGCTCTACCACGATCCCGGTCGCCGGGCCTTGGAAGGTTTTCACATAAGCGGTGGGCAGGCGCATATCCTCAAGGCGCAGAGCTTTGAGCGGCTTAAAGCCAAACACATTGCCGATGATCGAAGCGGTAAGGTTTGCGATAGAGCCCGGCTCGAACAGGTCGAGATCATAGGCGATATAGGCAAAATACTCGCCCTCGGAATTCGGCACCGGATCCACGCGATAGGCTTTGGCGCGGTATTTATCACAAGCGGTCAGACGGTCGGTCCAAACCACTGTCCATGTCGCGGTGGAGCTTTCGCCCGCAACCGCCGCTGCGGCTTCAATCGCATCCACACCATCTTGTGGCGTGATCCGGAACAGCGCGATGATATCCGTGTCTTTCGGGGTGTAATCCGGCTCCCAATAACCCATTTGGGCATATTTCATCACGCCTGCGGAATAGCGCTTTTTGGCATCGGTCTCGGTTTTGACGCTGGTCATATCGTTCATTTCGTCTCTCCTGTTGACTGGTGTTTACGCGGCCTGAGCGGCGGCTGGGGTCCGGGGGGCAAGCGCCCCGCTGGCATAAGCTTTGGCCATCTCATCTAGTGAGATCGGCTTGATATCTTGCGCATGTCCGGCGGTGCCGAAGCGCTCGAACCGATCGCGGCAGAGCTCTTCGAGCTCGGTCATGGCCGGGATCATGAATTTTCGCGGGTCGAATTCGGCGGGCTTATCGGCTGCGATCTTGCGGAATTGCCCGGTCATGGCCATCCGGCAATCCGTGTCGATATTGACCTTGCGCACGCCCATCTTGATGCCGCGCTCAATCTCTTCCACCGGCACGCCATAAGTCTGGGGCATCTGGCCGCCATGGGCATTGATCAGATCTTGCAGCTCTTGCGGAACCGAGCTGGAGCCATGCATGACCAAATGCGTATCGGGCAGCTTTTCATGGATCGCCGCGATGGTATCCATGGCCAAGATCTCGCCATCGGGTTTGCGCGAGAATTTATAAGCGCCATGGGAGGTGCCACAGGCAATCGCCAGGGCATCGCATTGGGTCGCCATCACGAAATCCACGGCCTGATCGGGATCGGTCAGCAGCTGATCATGGGTCAGCTTGCCTTCGGCACCCGAGCCATCCTCTTCCCCGGCCTCACCGGTTTCCAAGCTACCCAGAACGCCCAGCTCGCCCTCTACCGAAGCGCCAACCGCATGGGCGGCGGTGGTAACGCGGCGGGTGATTTCGACGTTATACTCATAGCTTGCCGGGGTTTTCATATCCTCTTCGAGCGAGCCATCCATCATCACCGAGGTGAAGCCATGGCGGATCGCCGACAGGCAAGTGGCATCATTATTGCCATGGTCTTGATGCATCACCACCGGAATATCGGGGTTCATCTCGGCCAGGGCCTGCACCATATGGCGCAGCATGATATCCCCGGCATAAGAGCGCGCGCCGCGGCTGGCTTGCAAGATCACCGGCGATTGGGTGGCCGCAGCCGCCCGCATGATCGCCAGGCCTTGTTCCATATTATTGATGTTGAAGGCGGGCACGCCATAGCCCTTTTCGGCGGCGTGATCCAATAATTGGCGTAGAGTGATTAAAGCCATTGGGTCCTCCTTAGGCGGCTTCTGCTGGGGCCCGTTGCAGGGCTTTGATACCGGGAAGATCTTTGCCTTCGAGCCATTCTAGGAAGGCTCCCCCAGCGGTGGAGACATAGGTGAATTCCGGTGTGGCCTTGGCCGCATTGAGCGCGGCAACCGTATCGCCACCCCCCGCCACGGAGACGGCTTTGCCAACGCAAGTCAGCCGGGCGGCGGCTTGGGCCAGGGCGACCGTGGCCTTGTCAAAAGGCGGGATCTCAAAAGCGCCGAGCGGGCCATTCCAAAGGATCGTGCGGCAGCCTTCCAGCACATCGGTAAAGCTTTGCACCGCTTGCGGTCCCGCATCGAGGATCATCGAATTGGAGGGGCATTTATTGGCGGGCAAAATCTCTGCCTCGGCAAAGGCTTTGAATTCGCGTGCCACCGCTACATCTTGCGGCAAATGCAGGGTGCAGCCATGGGCATCGGCGAGGCGGCGGATTTCGGTGATCGTGTCGATCTGATCCGCCTCATGCAGAGATTTGCCCATAGGCGCGCCCTCGGCATAAAGGAAGGTATTGGCCATCCCACCGCCGATGATCACATGATCAAGCTTTGCCACCAGGTTTTTCAGCACGGCGATTTTGGTCGAAACCTTCGCCCCGCCGACGATCGCCACGGAGGGCCGCTGCGGTGCCTCTAGAGCCGCCGAAAGCGCGTTGAGCTCTTCTTCCAGCAGCGGGCCTGCATAGGCGGGCAGCAAATCGGCAATCGCCGCTGTAGAGGCATGGGCGCGATGGGCGCAAGAGAAGGCGTCATTCACATAGATATCGCCCAGCTTGGCCAGCTCTGCCGCAAAGCCCGGATCATTGGCTGTCTCGCCCGCATTATAGCGCAGGTTTTCGCAAAGCAGGGCCTCGCCGTCTTTCAGCCGCTCCGACAAGATCACCGCCGACTGATCGGCGCAGACATCCGAGAAGGTGACCTTCACCCCAAGGGCGCGGGACAATTCGGGGCGCAGCTTATCTACGCTGAATTCCGGATCGCGCTCTTCGGCTTTGGGGCGACCGAAATGGGTGAGGATCACCAGCCGGGCCCCGCGGGCCAGAAGCGGACGCATGCCAGCGGCAAAGCGCTCGATCCGGGTGGCATCGCTGACCCGGCCATTTTCCACCGGGACATTGAGATCAGCACGCACCACAAGGCGCTTGCCGGCCACATCCACATTTGCAAGGGAAGGGATCTGCATCAGATCAGTCTCCCCATGGCAACGGCGGTATCGGCCATGCGATTGGAAAAGCCCCATTCATTATCATACCAGCTGAGGATGCGCACCATATTGCCATCCATCACTTTGGTCTGGTCCATATGGAAAACGGAGGAATGGCTATCATGGTTGAAGTCCATGGAAACATTCGCCTTATCTGTATAGCCGAGCACCCCTTGCAGCGAGCCATGAGCGGCGGCGCGGATGGCTTCATTCACTTCCTCAACGCTGGTATCGCGGCTGGCCTCAAAGACCAGATCCACCACCGAGACATTCGGCGTCGGCACGCGGATCGCCACCCCGTCTAGCTTGCCATTCAGCTCGGGCAGAACCAGGCCCACGGCCTTGGCCGCACCGGTAGAGGTGGGGATCATCGACATCGCCGCAGCACGCGCGCGGTAGAGATCTTTATGCATTGTATCCAGCGTCGGCTGATCGCCGGTATAGCTGTGTATCGTCGTCATAAAGCCGCGCTTGATGCCGATCGCATCATTCAGCGCCTTGGCCACGGGGCTCAGGCAATTGGTGGTGCAAGAGGCATTCGAGACAACCACATCCTTGGCGGTTAGGCTCTCGTCATTCACCCCGAACACGATGGTCTTATCGGCGCCAGTGGCCGGAGCCGAAACCAGCACGCGCTTAGAGCCGTTTTCCAAATGCTGCACGGCGCTGTCGCGAGCGGTGAAAATCCCGGTGCATTCCAGCGCAACATCGACCCCATCCCAGGGCAGATTGGCAGGGTTACGCTCGGCAGTGACTTTGATCGGACCTTTGCCGTAATCGATGGCATCGCCGGTGACTTTCACCTCGCGGGGGAAGCGGCCATGGATGCTATCGAATTGCAGCAGATGGGCATTTGTCTCGACCGGGCCGAGATCATTGATGGCGACAACCTCAATATCATTGCGGCTGCTTTCCTCGATGGCGCGCAAGACATTGCGGCCAATCCGGCCAAATCCGTTAATAGCGACGCGTGTGGTCATCTGTGTGGTCTCCCCTCGTTACAGCCGCGCTTTGGCGGCCTGGATCACGGCTTTGGCCGTGATGCCGAAATGTTCGAAAAGCTCATTGGCGGGCGCGGATGCGCCAAAGCCGGTCATGCCGATGAAATCATCTTCGCGATCTAGGAAGAGCTCCCATCCTTGGCGGATCGCGGCCTCAATCCCGATGCGCGGAGCCGTGCCGCGAATGTCGTTTTGATAGTCCTGCGATTGCAGGGCAAAGCGCTCAAAGCTGGGGGCCGAGACCACCGCCGCTTGAATGCCGTCAGCGGCGAGGGCTTCGGCGGCCTCCATGGCCAGTTGCACTTCCGAGCCGGTGGCGATCAGCGTGACATGCCGCTCGCCGGGATCGCGCAGCAGATAAGCACCGCGGGCCACTTGATTGCCATCGACGTGACGGCTGCGCAGGGTTGGCAGGCCCTGGCGGCTGAGGCAAAGCAGGGTTGGCGTGCGCTCGGCTTCAACCGCCAGCTGCCAGGCCTCGGCGGCCTCCACCGCATCGCAAGGACGAATAACGGTGAGGTTCGGAATAGCGCGTAGGCTGGCAATGGTTTCCACCGGCTGATGGGTTGGGCCATCTTCGCCAAGGCCGATACTGTCATGGGTCATCACATAGGCCACCGGCACGCCCATCAGGGCAGAAAGCCGGATCGATGCGCGGCAGTAATCGGCAAAGGCCAAGAATGTGCCGCCATAGGTGAAAAAGCCCCCATGCAAAGCGATGCCATTCATCGCCGCCGCCATGCCATGCTCGCGAATGCCGTAATGGATATAGTCGCCGCTATAATCCTCGCGGGTGATGGCGCGCATTTCAGAGGTGCGGGTATTATTGGACCCGGTCAGATCCGCCGAGCCGCCCACGGAATTGGGCAGGGTGGCATTGACGATCTCTAGGGCCATTTCGCTGGATTTGCGGGTGGCAACTTTGGGCGCATCCTTTGAGAGCCGCGCTTTGTAAGCGGTTATCGCTGCATCCAGCGTCGCGGTATCGGGGCGGGCAATGCTGGCCTCGAAGGCCTCGCGCTTGGCATGGCTCCGCAAACGCGTTTCCCATGCCTGCCGCGCCGAGCGACCCCGCGCTGCGATCTGCCGCCAAGCCTCGGACACTTCGCCCGGTACTTCAAAGGCAGGCGCGCTCCAGCCAAGCGCCGCGCGGGAAGCCGCGATTTCCTCATCTCCCAAGGGCGCCCCATGCACCTTATGGGAGCCTTCTTTATTCGGCGCGCCTTTGCCAATAACTGTGCGGCAGGCAATCAGCGAAGGCCGCGCTGGGTCGAGCCGCGCCACTTCGATAGCCCGGGCAATGGCTTCGTTATCATGGCCATCAACGCTTTGAACCTGCCAGCCCGCAGCGCTAAAGCGCGCTTGCTGATCGGTAGAGGTCGAAAGATCGGTGGAGCCATCAATGGTGATCTTGTTATCATCCCAAAAGACGATCAGCCGCCCAAGGCCAAGATGCCCTGCCATATCAATGGCTTCATGGCTGATGCCTTCCATCAGGCAGCCATCGCCCGCCAGCACATAGGTATAGTGATCCACCAGCTCATCGCCGAAACGGGCATTTTGCATCCGCTCCGCCAAGGCCATCCCAACCGCGGTCGAAATCCCCTGACCCAGCGGACCTGTGGTTGTCTCGATACCCTTCGCATGGCCATATTCCGGATGGCCCGCCGTACGCGCGCCCATTTGGCGGAAGGCGCGCAGCTGATCCATGCCCATATCGTCATAGCCCAGCAGATGATTGATCGCGTAAACCAGCATCGAGCCATGGCCCGCCGACATCACAAACCGATCACGATCGGCCCAGAGATCTGCGCTGGGATCGATCCGCATGAAGCGGTTGAACAGCACCGTCGCCACATCAGCCAGGCCCATAGGCGCGCCCGGATGGCCAGAATTTGCCGCCTGCACCGCATCCATTGTCAGCACGCGAATGGCATTGGCCATGACGGTTTCAGAAACGTTTATCGCCGTAACTTCGTTCATGGGGGCCTCCTCAGGCGCGTTTGGACTCGCGGACGAGCCGGTCAATCATCGGGGTGAAGATCAGCTGCATGGCCAAATCCATCTTGCCGCCAGGCACGACGATGGAATTGGCGCGGGTCATCCAGCTGCCGTCGATCATCGAAGTCAGATAGGGAAAATCGATGCCGCGCGGATTTTTGAACCGGATCACCACAAGGCTTTCATCGGCGGTCGGGATCCAGCGCGCGACAAATGGATTAGAGGTATCCACCACCGGAACCCGTTGAAAATTCACGTCGGTTTCGGTGAATTGCGGGCAGATGCAATGCACATAAGCATGCATGCGGCGCAGGATCGTATCGGTCACGGCCTCGGTGGAATAGCCCCGGCTGGCCCGGTCGCGATGGATCTTTTGGATCCATTCGAGATTGATCACCGGCACAACCCCGATTTTCAGATCCGCCAAGGCCGCCAGATTGACCTCGTCATTCACCACAGCCCCATGCAGACCTTCATAGAAAAGCAGATCGCTTTCAGCGTCGAAGTCTTCCCAATCGGTGAAATTGCCCGGCGCCACGCCGTATTTCTCTGCCTCCAGATCATCATGCACATAATGGCGGGTGCGGCCCGTGCCGGTTTCGCCATAGCTGCGGAAAACATTCTCTAACTCGCCCAGAACATTGGCCTCATAAGAGAAATGGCTGAAGGTCTCGTCGCCTGCATCTTTGCGCGCGGCCAGCTCGGCCTTCATATCCAAGCGGTTATAGCGGTGAAAAGCATCGCCCTCGATCGAGACCGCATTCACACCCTCGCGGCGGAAGATCTGATCGAAAGTATGCTTCACGGTCGAGGTGCCCGCACCAGACGAGCCCGTCACCGAGATGATGGGGTGCTTCTTAGACATTTGGTATTTCCTTACAAGCGCTTACACGCGAAACAGCCCACGCGTTCCGAAGAGGGCAGAGACCTCTCCGTCGGGCAAATCATGATAGACAGTCAGCCGATCCACATTTTTGAGAGAGCCGAAAATCAGCGGCGATCTGGCATGCAGCTCGCTCGGGCTTTGATCTAGCAGCCGGTCCGTGCCCGTGGTGGCGCGGCCTCCAGCTTGCTCGATCAAAAAGGCAATCGGCGCGCATTCATAGATCATCCGCAACCGCCCGCGCTCATAGCCTTTGCGCGCGTCAGCGGGATACAGAAAGATGCCGCCGCGGGTCAGGATCCGATGGGTTTCGGCGACCAGCGATGCCACCCAACGCATGTTAAAGTTTTGGGCGCAGGGGCCGTCTTCGCCCGACAGGCAGTCATCGATAAAGCTGCGCACGGGTGCGGACCAGTGACGGAAGTTAGAAGCATTGATCGCGAACTCCTTCGACTGTTCGGGGATCCAAAGCTGATCATCAGTTTGCACGAAATCGCCAGTTTTCGGGTCCAGCACAAAGGCAATCACCCCTTGACCAAAGCTGACGACAAGCTGGGTGGAGGGGCCATAAACGAAATAGCCTCCAGCGATAATTTCGCGCGCGGGCCGTAGAAAGCTAGCCTCAGCGCTTTGGCCTGCGGGATAAATCGCAAAGATCGTCCCGATCGACACATTTACATCGATATTGGATGACCCATCCAGCGGGTCGATAGCCAAGGCCAAATCGCCGCCTGGATTCAGCTCGGTCACGCGATCTTGCTCTTCCGACGCATAATAGCGAATGGCGGTGCCGGTCAGCGCGGCAGCGAAAGCCTCATCAGCCATCACATCCAGCGCTTTTTGCGTATCGCCATCGCTATTGGCGCCCAGCTCGGCACCCAGAGCCTCGCCCAAACCGGCGCGGGCAATTTCGCTCGATAAATCGCGGGCGACTTGCGCTAGCTTTTCGATGACAGTCGCCAACTGCTCGGGCACATAGCCCGGCTTGGCCTTAATGGCAGAACTCATCGTCAAGGCCTCCCTTCCTCAACTGGTTGAGCTTGATAATCCTCAAAACGACCCGTATGGAAATTTAATCATTTTGACTTTGGAGTCAGAAAAAATGAAACGAAGCCTCGATCAAATAACCTTTCGGCAGTTGCGAGCATTGGATGCTGTGGCGCGGGAAAAGGCTATTAACCGGGCCGCGGATATCTTGCATCTGACCCCGCCGGCGGTTCACAACCAGCTGAAAACGCTGGAGGATCTCATGGAGTGCTCCCTTGTGGATCGCTCGGGGCCGGAATTTCATTTGACCGAGGCCGGGCAGGCTTTGCTTAGCGCCTACCGCGAGGGCAACGCTGCGATGCAGCGGGCCTGTCACCATATCGAAGCCCTCTCCAAAGGTCTTGCTGGTTCGGTTGTTTTGGGGGTGGTTTCTACCGCGAAATATTTCGCCCCGGCTATTGTCGGGCGTTTGCGGCAGGATTTACCTAAGGTCCGTGTAAAGTTGGAAATCGGTAACCGGCAAGAAACTTTAGCCGCTTTAGAGGCGCGCCGCTATGATCTTTGCATTATGGGGCGGCCGCCGCGCATTCCGCCGGTGAATGCCGAGGCTCTGGGCGCGCATCCGCATGTGATCGTTGCGGCCCCGGATCACCCGCTTGCCGGGCGCGATTATGTGAGCGTCGAAGATCTGCTCGAAGAGGAATTTGTCATGCGCGAACCGGGATCCGGGACGCGGGTACTGGCCACGCGCTATCTCGATGAGCTGGGCGAGGGGCGCGAGGTCGAATTTTTAGAGATGACGTCCAATGAAACCATCAAACAGGCGGTGATCAGCGGTCTCGGAATTGCGATGCTATCGGGCCATACCTGTGTGGAAGAACTGCGATCCGGGCGCTTAGTGGCCCTGGCCTGTCCGGGAATGCCGGTTCAGCGGCAATGGTTTTTGGTCGAGCGCCAGGATCAAGAGCTGAGCAATGCGGCACAGGTGGTTCGCGCATGGATGCTAGAGAACCGTGAAACCCTGCTGCCGCATTTGGACATGCCGTAAAGCCGCAAGGTCGGCTCAGGCGGTCATCGCCTTGCTTTGGTTGAGATGCAGATCCAGCCCATGGGCCAGGGGCGCCGCGCCGATCCAAGAGAAGAAGCCCGGCAAAACCGATCCATGCCGCGCCATTTCCATATCATAATGAAGCACGGTGCAGGACCCAATCCCTTGCCAGAAATTCAGGAGCTCCGGCCAGTCGAAATACCATTGGGCGGTCAGCCGCTCTTCGGGTGGGACTTCGTCGCAAATTTTGGGGCTTGAGTATAGTCCACTGCGGGCCACTTGTGCCGACCAAGAACGCTGCCAATCCAAATCGGCCCGGCGCACCATCAGCACTTCGATCTCGTCAAACAGCTCAGCCATAGCGCGGGTCAGTTTTTCCTGCTCGGCCATGGTGCGGCAGAAGGAAAACGCTTCGGCGCTAATAAGAACATGGTCGCAGGGCTGGGCCTGGACTTTGCTGGAAAACCGCGACCAGCGATAATCGCCCTCAAAATCGATTGTCCCATCGCGCCGGCGCATCGGAGTGCGCAATTCGGGACGCAGGAATTCATGCGCCAGATCATGGCAGTTAAAGATCGCCGCATTACTGCTATGTTGTTCATCATAAGCGTAAATCCCGACCCGCGCCAAAGCTGCTGCGCGTTTTTCAATCGCGCGTTGGATCGAGGTGGTGCCGGTTTTATGCGGCCCCACATGAATTGAAAGCTTACGTGAAATAGAGCCAGTCATGAGCATATCCTTGTGCAAAAGGGCGGGGACATGCGGTTGTTAAAAGCAGATTAGTCTTGATGAAGTGTAAGCAAGATCCAATCGATTTTAGGAATTGGCCTCAATTATTCCGCAGGATTTAAAGAAGTTTCCGCTGTCTTAACGAGGCTGGGTTTCGCCGCGCGGTCAAATCCGGGGGTGAAAAACCGCAGGCGCAAAGCGTTAGACACAACCAAAACGCTGGAGCACGCCATAGCGCTGGCGGCGAAGATCGGTTGCAGCTGCGGGCCGCCAAAGGGCACTAATAGCCCCGCGGCCACAGGGATCAGCGCGATATTATAGCCAAAGGCCCAGCCCAGATTTTGCTTGATATTCCGCATGGTTGCTCGGCTCAGCGCAATGGCCCGCGCAACCCCGCTCAGATCTTCGCCCATCAGCAACACATCGGCGGTCTCAACCGCAACATCGCTGCCCGTGCCCACGGCAATCCCCGTATCCGCCTGCGCCAAGGCCGGGGCGTCATTGATACCATCGCCGACGAAAAGCACCGGGCCACCTGCTTGCAAGGCGGTGATTTCCGCGGATTTACCCGCCGGAGTCACCTCGGCGCGCACGATATCCAGACCCAGCCGATCCGCCACAGTTTGCGCGGTGGCCTGTCGGTCGCCGGTGATCATCGCCAGGCCCAGCCCCTGGGATTTCAGCGCCGCCAGGGCATCGGGCGTGGTGGATTTCATCGGATCGCTCAGGCCAAAAACCGCCGCCAAAGCGCCATTCCGCCCCATCAAAAGCGGGGTTTGCCCGATAGAGGCCATCTGCTCTAGCGCATCGGTTGCTTGGCTGGTGCTGATGCCGTTCTCTTCTAGGAAGGGTGCATTGCCGATCAGCCAATTTTCGCCGTTGATCTGGCCTATCATGCCGCGCCCTGGGGTTTCGCTCACCTCTTGAGTATTTGGGACAGTCAGGCCGCGCATATCGGCGGCGGCTAGGATCGCTCGGCCCAGCGGATGGCTGCTTTGGGCCTCTAACGCGGCGGCGGCGGCCAGAGCCTCATGCGCGGTGGCGGCGAAATCTAGACTATCCACCAGGCGCGGCTTGCCCTCTGTCAGAGTGCCGGTTTTGTCAAAAGCGGCGGTTTTCACCTGGGCCAGCCGTTGCAGCGCATCGCCTTTGCGGAAAAACACGCCCAATTCGGCGGCGCGGCCGGTGCCGGTGATAATAGATGTCGGCACAGCCAGCCCCATGGCGCAGGGGCAAGAGATGATCAGCACCGACACACCCGCCACCAAAGCATGGGGCAGGGCCGGGGCGGGGCCGAAAATCAGCCAGAGAATAACCGTGGTCAAAGCGGTCAGCATAACGCCCGGCACGAACCAAGCGGTGACCTGATCCACCAAAGACTGCACCGGCAATTTCGCACCCTGGGCGTCTTCGACCATGCGGATGATTTGCGCCAAAGCCGTGTCTTCGCCCACCCGAGTGACCTGCACAGTCAAAGCGCCCGATCCATTGATCGATCCGCCGGTCACGTCCTCGCCGGGGCCGCGCGGGGCGGGGATCGGTTCGCCGGTCAGCATGCTTTCATCAAGCGCGGAGGCGCCGCTTTCGATAACGCCATCGGCGGGCAGCCGCGCCCCAGCCGGGACCAGCACCCGATCGCCGGGGATCAGGTCTTCGGCAGGGATTTCAACGGTTTTCTCGCCGCGCAGCACCAAAGCAGTCACAGCCTGTTGCCCGATCAAGCGCTGGATGGCAGCGCCAGTGCGGCCTTTGGCGCGCGCCTCTAGCCAGCGACCCAGAAGGATCAAGCTGACAATCACCCCGGCGCTTTCGAAATAGACGGCGCGGGCCTCTTCGGGCAAAAGCCCCGGCGCTAGAACTGTGACCATAGAATAGAGAAAGGCCGCAGCAGTCCCAAGCGCGACCAGCGAATTCATCTCGGGCGCGCGGCGCAGCAGCGACGGCACGCCTTTGGCAAAGAAAACCCGCCCCGGCCAAGCCAGAACCAAAGCGGTCAGGATCATTTGCAGCCACCAGCTGGTTTGCAGACCGATATTGCGGGCAATCAGATGATGCCAGGCAGGGAAAAGATGCCCGCCCATTTCCAGGATAAAGACCGGCAAAGTCAGCGCGGCTGCAGTGATGACCTGGCGGCGCAGGCCATCCGCTTCGGCCTGTTCCTTCGCGGCGCGGTCTTGCGGCGTGCTCGTGCCTTTGGGCTCTGCGGGATAGCCGGCCTCGGTCAGGGCTTTGGCTGCTGCCTTGGCGCTGAGCGACCCGGCAAGCACGCGGATCACAGCGGAATGGCTGGCCAGGCTCATAGAGGCGCTGATCACTCCCGGCACCGCATCCAGCGCGGTTTCCGCCCGCCGCACGCATCCGGCACAATGCAATCCAGTGATCTCTAGCCGCAAAGTTTCCACTGCCGCCGGGTAGCCCGCGCTGTCCAGCGCCTGGGCCGCTTTGCGCAGCGCCTCGGCATCTTCTGCTTCGACTTTGCCGCGTTTGGTGGCAAGATTGACCTGAGCGCTGGTGACACCCGCTGCCCCGCTCAGGGCGTTTTCCGCCCGGCGCACGCATCCGGCGCAGCTAAGGCCCGTTACTTCGAAACTTACATCTACAGCCATGGGAGCAACCCCTTAAAAAGATAGGCTATCAAAGCCGAATTCGCCGGTTTCAGTCAATCTGCGTCAAGGTCGCGGCATAGGTATTGCGCCAAATATTCGACTTTCTGCCGCTTGATGCGGCGGCGCGGCGCTGTTAGAGCCAAGCGCGACGATGCCCATAGGGGCGGAGCGGAGAGGGCGGCGCATTGACCCAAATCGGGAATGCAAGGCCCCATCGTCGGAGTTCAGAGCGTTTGCGCGCCTGTCGCCGGGGATATCCGCCTGAGCGAAAGGAGCCAAGGCCAATGACCGCAACTATCCCAGACCTAGGGTCGCAAGAGACCCAAGACAAGATCGGCGTGATGCTGTGCGGGCATGGCTCGCGCAGTGAAGCCGCCGTAGCGGAATTTGCGGTGCTGGCTGAAAAGCTGCCCGATTACCTGCCGCCAGAATGGGAGGTCTCTTATGGCTATCTCGAATTTGCCAATCCGGTGATCCGCAAGGGGCTTGATGATCTGCGCGAGGCTGGTTGCACGCGGATTTTGGCGGTGCCGGGGATGCTCTTTGCGGCGATGCATGCGAAAAATGATATCCCTTCCGTGCTGAATGCTTATGCGCAGGAACATGGGATTACCGTTGATTACGGGCGCGAGCTGGGGGTGGACCCGAAAATGGTGCGCGCGGCATCGGCCCGGATCGCCGAGGCTGTCGCCGCCGCAGATGCGGAGCAGGGCGAAGTGGCACCGCATGAAACCTGCCTCGTGGTGATCGGGCGCGGCGCATCGGACCCAGACGCAAATAGTAATGTCAGCAAGATCGCGCGGCTTTTATGGGAAGGCATGGGCTTTGGCTGGTCCGAGGTGGGCTATTCCGGCGTCACCTTCCCGCTGGTGGAGCCCGCTTTGGAACATGCCGCCAAGCTTGGCTATAAGCGTGTGATCGTGTTCCCCTATTTCCTCTTTACCGGGATTTTGATCGACCGGATCTATGGCTTTGCCGATATGGTCGCGGCGCAGCACCCGGATATTCAATGGGTCAAGGCAGGCTATCTGAATGACCACGCGGATGTGCTGGCCACATTTGCTGAGCGGGTGACCGAGATCCTGGGCGGTGATACGGCGATGAATTGCGGTATGTGCAAATACCGCACCCAGGTGCTGGGTTTTGAGGGCGAAGTGGGCATGCCCCAAGAAAGCCATCACCATCATGTGGAAGGGCAGGGGGCGCAGGCGCCGGGCTCTAATGTGGCCGATTGCGTTTTGTGTCAGGATTTCTGCACCGGGGCGTGCCGATTGGATGGGGGCGGGGATCACCATCATCATGGCCACCACCACGGGCATGATCACGACCATGGGCACAGCCATGCCCATGGCGAGGGCGAGGGCCATCATCACCATCATGATCACGATCATCACCACCCGCCTTACCCGCATGCCGATCACCCGCTCGGCCCGGAATCCGTGCGTAAGCATATGAAAGACGCCTGAATGGATCTGGTCTATGAGCGCGATCCAAAGCAGATCTATGCCCAGAGTTTCGCAACCATCAGCTCTGAGGCCGATCTTAGCCGGTTTGGCCCAGAGGAAGCGGCGCTGGCAACGCGGCTGATCCATGCTTGCGGCATGGTGGAGATTGCCGAAGACCTGGTTTTATCGCCCGGAGTAGTGGCGGCTGGCCGGGCGGCGGTTGCGGCTGGGGCGCCGATCTTTTGCGATGCGGAAATGGTGGCGCGGGGGATTATCGCGCGGGCCTTGCCGGAGGGCTGCGCGCCAGTGGTCACCTTGAATGAGGCCGGCACGCCTGACCGCGCAGCTCAGCTAGGTACGACCCGGTCAGCCGCGGCGGTGGAGGCTTGGGTGCCACGCTTGGGCGGCTCTGTGGTGGCGATCGGCAATGCGCCCACCGCGCTGTTTCATTTGCTCGAAGGCTTGGCGCGGGGCTGGCCAAAGCCTGCGGTGATTTTGGGCTTTCCAGTGGGCTTTGTTGGGGCTGCGGAAAGTAAGGAGGCTTTGATTGCCGCTCAGCCTTGCCCGATTGCCAGTCTTCCGGGGCGGCGCGGCGGCTCGGCCATGGCGGCTGCGGCGGTGAATGCGCTGCTATTGGGCCTGGCAGGGGATGGGCGATG
>JBMYSZ010000022.1:0-64006 GCA_049603835.1 Mangrovicoccus sp. | reverse complement strand
AACTCCGGGTCGTTGGGTGGTGGGGACCAAGTGCATGCACGGTCCCTCAGCTATGTTAGATGAAGTCGAAATCCGAGGCCTGGAGAGTGAAGTCCAAACCCTCCAATGTGATGGTGCCGTTTTCCAGCTCGATGACTGTGTCCGTGCGAACACTGCCATTGGCGAGGTCTTCGGAGCGCTGCACAATCTCTAGATCCTCGAAGCCGGTCACGCCGTCCTCTTCGAGCAGTCGGATCAAGTCTCCGCGCTGGAAATCTTCGACGCGGTCTTCCCCGAAGCCGCTCCGCTCGGTGAAGTCGAAGACATCGGCACCCGCACCACCCAACAGGATGTCGTTTCCGACGCCGCCATTCAGCAAATCATTGCCCGAACCGCCCGAGAGGAGGTCATTGCCTGCGCCGCCATCCAGCCGGTCATTACCGCGAAGACTGTAGATGACGTCGTCGCCCGCGCCGGCCTCGATTTTATTGGCCGCGTTCGAGCCGCGCAAAAGGTCATCGAATTGCGTAGCGGTCACATTCTCGATCCCGCTCAGGCGGTCGCCCGCCGCGTCGCCGCCATCGCCCCGCCGATCGCCATTGTCGAGCACGATATCGATGCCAGCATCCGAGCCCGAGTAATCGACGCGGTCGGTGCCATTCCCGCCGATCAGCTGGTCTGCGCCTGCGCCGCCGATCAGCAGGTCGTTACCGTCGCCGGCATGGATGTAATCGTCACCGTCCCCGCCATCGAGGGTGTCATCGCCAGCGCGCCCTAGGATGCCATCGGCCAGGGCGGTGCCGGTGAAGGCTTCGTCGCCTGCGGCACCGAAGAAGCGGAATTTGTCAGCACTGTCAAAGCCCGAAAGCGCGACCTGGGACAGATCGACCGCCGTTTCCCCATCGCCGAAAATCTCGACGAAGGCGGATCTGCCATTCTGGGTCTCGAAAGAGATCTCTTGGAAGGTCATCTGATCCGCATCGACCCGCAGCAAGGCGTTGCGACCCGCGGCGGCCACGATTTCCAGGGCCTCAAAACCGGTGGCCTCGTCGTCACCACGCAGCCCGACCCGGTCGAGCACGCGCATTGTGTCATAGCCGTCGCCCCCGGAGAAGCTGCGACCCGCCCCATCGCGCACGATCACGGTATCGTCACCGCTGTCACCGCGGACGGTGTCACGCCCAAGCCCGGAGTCGATCACATCGTCGCCGTTGCCGCCGTCGATCTCATTCGCACCGTTATTGCCGGTGATCTCGTCGTCATAATATGTGCCGGTGACATTCTCGATGCTGCGCAGGATGTCGCCTTCGGCATCGCCGCCCGATTGCGCGGCAGTGCCGATATTCAGCGCGACCTGCACCCCAGTATCTGAGCCCCTATAGGAGGCAGTATCGCGTCCATTGCCGCCATCGATGATGTCGGCGCCTTCGCCGCCGCGGATATTGTCGTTACCAGATCCGCCATTGATCGTGTCTGAGCCGCCATTTCCTCTCAGATAGTCGGGACCGTCAGCGCCATTGATGAGATCGCTCAGATCAGAGCCTTCGAACAGGTCGCCCCCATTGCTGCCTTTGAACACGAATTTGTCACGCCCGTCGACGAACCCATTCAGTGTGAGATTTGTCAGGTTGGGAGTGATATCGTGCTCGGCAAAGATCTCCACAGTTACCCCGCGATTATTTACCGAGTTGAAGGTGATCGCCTCTAAACCGTCGATCTGATTTTCGTCCAAGCGAACCAAAGCGTTCCGCCCGGCGACCGCCTGAATTTCAAGATGCTCAATCGACTGCATGGTGTCGTCGCCATGGAAACCGGCTCGGTCGATCACGCGTAGCGTGTCGTATCCGTCGCCGCCTATGAAGCTGCGGTTCAGCCCGTCGCGCGTGATCAGGATATCATCGCCCGCGCCGCCGTCTACCGTGTCGCTCCCGGTCCCAGCATCGATCACATCATTACCGTTGCCACCAAGGATCACATTGGCTGCGCTATTGCCGGTCAGGACATCGTCATGCGCCGAGCCGGTGATGTTCTCGAAGCTGGCCAGGATGTCGCCTTCGGCGTCGCCGCCCGATTGCGCGGCAGTGCCGATATTGAGCGCGACCTGCACGCCTTTCGCCGAGGAGGCATAAGAGGCCGTGTCGCGCCCGTTGCCGCCATTGAGGGTGTCGGCGCCTTTGCCGCCCTCGAGGACGTCATTGCCGTCGCCGCCGCGCAGGATGTCGTTGCCGGTCCCGCCGGAAATATCGTCCGCGCCTTTGCCGCCCTCGAGAGTGTCATTGCCGTCGCCGCCGCGGATATCGTCTTGGCCGTTCTGGCCGCGCAGGAGGTCGTTTCCGGTGCCGCCGAACAGCAGATCCGCGCCGTCGCCGCCTTCGATGAAATCGTCGCCGCCGTCGCCTTTCAGGGTGTCGTCTCCAGCGCGCCCTAGGATGCCATCGGCCAGGGCGGTGCCGGTGAAGGCTTCGTCGCCTGCGGCACCGAAGAAGCGGAATTTGTCAGCACTGTCAAAGCCCGAAAGCGCGACCTGGGACAGATCGACCGCCGTTTCCCCATCGCCGAAAATCTCGACGAAGGCGGATCTGCCATTCTGGGTCTCGAAAGAGATCTCTTGGAAGGTCATCTGATCCGCATCGACCCGCAGCAAGGCGTTGCGACCCGCGGCGGCCACGATTTCCAGGGCCTCAAAACCGGTGGCCTCGTCGTCACCACGCAGCCCGACCCGGTCGAGCACCCGCATTGTGTCATAGCCGTCGCCGCCCTCATAGCTGCGGTCCAGCCCATCGCGCACAATAACAGTATCATCGCCCGCCCCGCCGTCTACGGTGTCGCGCCCAGTTCCGGCATCGATCACATCGTCGCCGTCGCCACCGACTATTTTATTCGCGCCGTTATTGCCGGTCAGGACATCGTCATGCGCTGAGCCCAAGATGTTTTCGATGTTGCGCAGGATGTCGCCTTCGGCATCGCCGCCCGACTGCGCGGCACTGCCGATATTGAGCGCGACCTGTACGCCAGCATCCGAGCTGGTATAGGAGGCTGTGTCGCGTCCGTTGCCGCCATCGAGAGTGTCGGCGCCTTCGCCACCATTGAGCGCGTCATTGCCGTCCTGGCCGCGCAGAAAGTCGTTGCCCGCGCCGCCATAGGCCTTGTCATGGCCGCTGCCGCCAAAAATGTCGTCGTCACCCGCTCCGCCGCCGATGACGTCATTGCCGCTTTCGCCGTGCAGGACGTCTTTGCCGCCATTGCCCAAGACTCTGTCATTGCCACCACCGGCGCGGATTGTGTCATTCCCTTCGCCGCCTGTAAGGGTCTCATCCCCGCTGGTACCGTCAATAACCTGGTCCTCGATCACCGGTGCAGGGCCTGGGATACTGGTCGGAATGCCGGACGGGATCAGCCCTTCGTTGGTTTCGTCCGAGCCTGGCAGGCCCGGGGTAATAGGGCCGCTGCCCACTGTGATGACGATCACGTCGTCGCTGTCGCTTGTCAGGATGTTGTCGTTGAGGTTTGTGCTGTTGTCCTGAATGATGTTGGTCATGTCTGTGTCTCCTTGGTTCAATGTTCAGCGCATCCTTCCAGCGCGGTTATTCATTGGTCGGAGCACCCCCGAGAGGGGTTCAAAATTTTTTGGATTTATTTTGAAGTGACTGAATTCACGAAATAATTTGGGCTTAGAGCCGCCTGTGAAGAGCTGATGCACCAGGCGCTGCCTGAATTCGAAGATCGAGGCGCGCTAGGGGATAGGGGATGTTTTCAGTTTTTTCGTGGCCTGTTTTAGGCGTCAGGCTCCTGGTCAGAGAGGCCGGGCAGACAAAATGCTTCGCCATCGGCGCGCCTTCATCGCGTGCCGAGTTATCTCATGTAAATTCAGAATGATCTGACGAAACCGGGCCGCATCGGAAGCTTGCGGCCAATTCCCAGTTCCTCACCTCTAAGCGGTATCACCGTCAGATGCGGCTGTCTGCCCGCCTGAAACAGGAAAAGATATGTCCCAAAAAGAAAGATGGGCAAATTGCCCATCCTACTCTTAGTGCCGGTCTGGATTACCCAAAGACATAGGTCCCTGGCGCGGCACAGAGGCTTTCGCCAGCAGCAGCCGGGGCAATCTCGGCGCCGCTATTTTCGCCCAGCCAGGCCGACCAGGCTTCCCACCAAGATCCTTGCCGCTCTTCGGCTGCTGTGAGCCAGCTATCAGCGGATAAATGCGGGCTGCCCACGGGTTTTTGCCTGATCCGATAATGGCGGCGCGGATGGCCCGGTTCGGACACAATCCCGGCATTATGCCCGCCAGATGTCAGGGCAAAAGTCACATCCGTATCCGTCAGCAGGTTGAACTTATAGACCGAGCGCCAAGGCGCCACATGGTCCGTTTCCGTCCCCACCGCAAAGACCGGGCATTTGATATCCGTTAGATTCACCGAATGCCCCAGCACGCGCCATTGCCCCCGCGCGAGCTGGTTTTCCAGGAACAAGCCGCGCAGATATTCGCTATGCATCCGCGCTGGCATCCGCGTGCTATCGGCATTCCAGGCCATTAGCGCATTAGTGCCGGATTTCTCGCCCATCATATATTGGTGGATCACCCGGCTCCAGAACAGGTCATTGGAGCGCAGCATGGTAAAGGCCCCGGCCATTTGTTCCGCATCCAGATAGCCCTGGGTCCGCATGATGTCCTCTAGAAAGGCCACTTGGCTTTCAGAGATAAAGAGCGACAGCTCGCCCGCTTCGGTAAAATCCACCTGAGCCGCCAAGAGCGTCATGGATTGGATCGGCTGGAAATCGCGATGCGCCAGATGCGCCACGGTCGCCGAAAGCAGCGTCCCGCCCAGGCAATAGCCCGCCGTATGAATTTTGCGCTTACCCTCCGACACGAAATCAATTGCCGCAAGGGATCCAAGCCGAACATAGTCATCCATGCCCAGATCGCGGTCATCCTCGGACGGGTTTTTCCAGGAGATCATATAGACCTCAAACCCTTGATCTACCAAATATTTCACCATGGAATTCCGGGGCAGAAGATCCAGGATATAATATTTCATGATCCAAGCCGGCACGATCAAAAGCGGCTCTGGCCGGACTTTGTCCGTTGTGGGCGTATAGCGGATCAGTTCGATCAGCTCATTGCGGAACACCACCTCGCCCGGTGTCAGGCCCAGCACCTCGCCAACTTTGAAATTCTCGTCCAGATCCTTGTCGCCGGTCATATCCTCTTGCCGGTCTTCCATCCAATTGCGCAGCCCCCGCAGAATGTTTTCGCCTTTCTCATCCTTGGTTTTGCGCAGCACTTCAGGATTGGTGAAGGGCGAATTCGACGGCGAGAAGGTGTCCAAAATCTGCCGAATGGTGAAATTCACGATGCGTTCGTGGCGCGGATCAGTGCCATGCACTTGGGTCGTGGCCTCGTTCCACCATTCCTCTTGTTTTAGAAAGGTTTGCGCCATCAAATTGAACGGGAATTTCTGCCAGCCGGGATCGCGGAACCGCTTATCTTTCAGCATCGCGGCACAGGCGGTTTCCGACGTGCCCAGCATGCATTGGGTCGGCAGATGGCTAATTTCGATCGCCTGGTCCCAGGCCATATTGAACAGCTCGGTCTGCTTATTGGGCGAGCCCAAAAGATGCAGCCACCAATCCATAGTGGCCGTCCCCAAAGCTGCCGGTGACAAACCACCCGTATAGCGACCCAGGGCTGCGTGAAATTCCCTGTCTTGGTCGTTATGCGCCGGGCGGATCGGGTGAAGATCGCTGCCTTGTACCGGGTCATGTTTCATGGATTTGTCCTCACGTCATTAAGCGGGGTGACGGCGCGGTTTCGCGCGCTGTGAAGCGGAAAGCTGCGGACAAATGCGGCAGATGTGGATGTGATTGCGACATGTCACAGCCTTAATATTCGGTTAACTCGCACTGTCTGACATAACTGCCACCAGAATTGCATGATTTAGCGCAAAGCCTTTGCACAGGGGCGACATATGCAAGAAGTTTAAGCGATCCTTTAAGCTGAGCGGGTTTCCTTTGGGGCGATTTTGCAGGTTGGCTAGCCGGGGTGAGGAAATCTTGACTGTTTTTAAATTCTTATTTTTACGAATTATGACGTGTGACTGCTTGCGCATACCTGTGAAAAGATTAGGAGTTCTGTAGGCGTAATTGGTGACGCGTGTAAAACCAAATCTTAGCTAAGTCTTGACGTTACAGTGGTAGCCGAAGCGGGGCCAGCCAGGAAGACTATCAGGAGACGACACATGCAGCGACGCTATAATTTACGTAAGCGGAGCCTTGTAACCGGGGGCGCGGGGTTTTTAGGGTCGCATTTGATCGATCGGCTGCTAGAACGCGGCCATGAGGTCGTGTGTGTCGATAATCTTTTCACTGGTTCTAAGGCGAATATCGAGCATCAGCTGGGAAATCCCCGCTTTGAATTCCTGCGTCATGATGTGACTTTCCCGCTCTATATCGAAGTTGACGAAATTTATAATTTGGCCTGTCCCGCCTCGCCGATACATTATCAGCATGACCCGGTGGCGACGACCAAGACCTCGGTCAATGGGGCGATTAATATGCTTGGCCTGGCCAAAAGGCTGCGCTGCCCGATTTTGCAGGCATCGACCTCGGAGGTTTACGGCGACCCGATCGAGCATCCGCAATCGGAAAGCTATTGGGGCAATGTGAACCCTATTGGCCCGCGCTCTTGCTATGATGAGGGTAAGCGCTGCGCCGAGACGCTGTTTTACGATTACCACCGCCAGCATGGGCTAGAGATCAAAGTTGCCCGGATTTTCAATACTTACGGGCCGCGGATGCATCACGCGGATGGGCGGGTTGTGTCGAATTTCATCGTCCAGGCGCTGCAAGGCGAGCAGATCACCATTTACGGTGATGGCAAACAGACCCGGTCTTTTTGCTATGTGGATGATCTGATCGAAGGCTTGATGGGGCTGATGAATACCCCCGCGGACGAGGTCTATCCGGTTAATCTGGGCAATGATGGCGAATATTCCGTGGGTGAAATCGCGGAAAAGATCATCGCTTTGACTGGGTCTAAATCCGAGTTAGTATTTGAGGATCTGCCGCAAGATGACCCGCGTCAGCGCCAGCCGGATCTGACCCGCGCGCGCAAATTGCTGGATTGGTCGCCGAAGCGAAGCCTGGATGAAGGCCTGGGCGCGACGATTGAATATTTCCGTAAAACCCTGGAACAGATGGATCGTTTGGGGACCAGCTGAGCGGCGCGGGCTTCAGCCGCCGCGCAAGGACCCGACCAGGCGGCGCAGGGCCAAAAAGCCCCGCATGCGCAGGCTGCGCCGATAGAGGCAGAGCATCGTCACCTGGGTTTCGGTGGTAGACAGTCTTTGGGCGTAATCTTTGTTGGATAACAAGGTGATCCGGTGCAATCGCCCGGTATCGATCAGCCCGCAGACCGTCAAAAAGATGCTCATGGTTCCCAGCGAATAGGATTTATAGGCGGGATCGGCGGAAAAAGAGGATTTGATCGTATAGCCGATGCCATTATGCATAAAGCCAATGGTGGCGGCCAAATCGCGCCCGCCCAGGCTGATCACCGTGATCAACACATTATCCTGCTCGGCGAATTTCTGCACCATGGTTTCATAAAAGCGCAGCACCGCCGGGGTCGAGCCGACCGGTTCGCCATCGCTGGCTTTCCAGCTATGGGCATCAATTTCGACAAAGCGGCGCAGCCCCTCTAGCGCCTCATCGCGGGTATAATAGCGATAGCCGTAATCTTCGGATTTAGTCATCCGGTTCAGTTGTTTACGGATGTTTTTGCGGGCGTTGGAGGAAAGTTGCGACAGGTAGTCTTCGCGATCCGTGACGCCGGTCACATCATACCAGATCCGGTCTTGCGCTTCGCAGTCATGACCCTGGGCGCGCAAGAGGTCGGCGAAATTCTGGGTTGCGTCATCCCAATCGGGAAATGGTCCGATATAGAGCCGGTGCCAGGATTTATCCGCAGCAATATCCCAGGCAAGCCTCTGGAAAAGAACCTCGGTGGCGCCATCATGGGCAATCCCCGCCAGGCCGACTTGGCTGCTGCACAGGCTTTGATAACTGCCCATCCACAGATCGCGGGCAGAGCCGGGCAGAAGCTGAAAGCCAATCCCGGCCCGCGCCCCATTCCCCTCGGCGCTAAAGAAACGCAGCGGATGCGAAATCAGGCCCAGCCCCGCCGAAATCGCAATTTCGTCGTTAAACAGGACGCCAAGGCTTTCATGGGCTTTCGGCCAAGCGGTGGGCAGGGGGCTTTGCTCGGTCATGGGGCTCAGCAGAGGCTGCGGAAGATTTCGAGATTGCGGTCATTCTGCTCGGGCCGAGCCACCGGGAAGAACACATATTTCCCATCGAAAAACGCGGCTCTGGGCATTTCGATGCCATGTTGGGAATAAGTGTCAAAAAACTTCTCTAGCTCGCAAGGCGCGGGCACCAACATCGCGCAGCCATCGGATTTGATCGGCGTGTGGCCAAGGCTTTGTACCGCGTCAAAAATCCTTTGCCGCTCACTTTCCGTTTCCGCCAAGAGCTGGGCATTCCAGTCGGTCGCGCCAAGCGCTGCGATGGCGGCTGTTTCCGCCAGTTTCGACACGGAAAAGATCAGCGACACCCGGTCAAGCCGTTCGATTATTTCGGGGCTTGCGATACCATAGCCGATACGCAGCGCGGCCAAGGCGTAGAATTTCGAAAAGGTCCGGGTGACGATGATCGGATGATCGGTTTCGCGGATCAGATCCGGGCCGTTCAGGCGGCTGGGCGTGGTGGCGAATTCCGCATAGGCTTCGTCCACGATCACCGGAATATGGCTTGGCACTTGGGCCAGAAAGCTCATGAATTCATCGCGGTCAAGCGAGACGCCTTCGGGATTAGACGGGTTGATCAGATAGATCAGCCGCGTGTTATGAGCGATGGATGAAAGCACCCCATCCAGATTGTGATGGGCCCGATTGCCGCCGCCACCTGGCTGAAATGGCACGCGAATTTGCCCGACCTGGCGTCTTTGGGTCAGCATAGTGAAGCCGAACCAGCCGGGGTCATTGACCACCACTGTATCGCCGGGTTTGGTGTAAAGTTTCAGCGTTCGGTCAAGCACATCCCAAGACCCGGCCCCAGTGGTAAAGCAGCTGGCAGGCAGATCGTGATGCGCGGCCAGGGCGTTGCGCAGCTGGTAATAATCGTCATCGGGATAGATCGACAGAGGCCGGTTTTGCAGCAGATCTTGCAGCGCGGCGGTGACCTCAGGGGCGGGGCCAAATTGGTTTTCGGCCCGGTCATAGATGGTCAAGCGGCCACTATCGCGGGTGACTTTTTCGCCATCCACTTCAAATTGCGGATAGCGAAACATCGGCGCGGCGGCGGCGGGATGGGTCATGGCCTTGGCCGAGACCGCATCAGCATTGAAGCCCCAAGAGGTAAAGACCCGCCCATGCACGCTATCGGCCGGCGCCGTGACCGCATGTTGGATGACCGGCATCACGCTTTCGGGCGGCGGCAGTTGCTCGGCATCTTCCCAAGAGAAATAGGCCGCGGTCATATCGGTTTTCACACTGCCCAAACGCACCGTGGTGATCGCAATCCCGGAACTGGCCAGATCAGCGGTGAAATGCGCCGCCAGGCTTTCCAGCGCGGCTTTTGACACCCCATAGCCAGAGATTTTCGCTGAAGGCTGGGCGGCGGCCCCGGTGGAGATATGTAAGATGCGCCCCACTTGCCCCGCCTCTAGCCAATGGGTGATCAGGCTTGACGAGGCTTCATGCACCGCGCCGAAATTGGTGCGCATGACCTGGTCGAAATGGTCCGGCGCGATTTCCCAAGCGAATTTATCGCCCGGACCCATTTGCGCCGCGTTATGGATTAGCACATCGATGCGCCCGGCCAGTTTGAGCGCCTGGGCGATCATGTCCGCCGCGCCGCCTTTGGTGCCCAGATCCGCAGCTAGGGCAAGATGCGGGCCCGCGCCTGTGTCTGGCAGAGCCTGCGCCACCATCTGGGCCTGGGTCCCGTCGCGCCCATGGATGATGATCCGCGCTCCGTCTTTGGCCAGGGTTTCCGCTATGACTTTGCCAACGCCACGGGTCGAGCCGGTTATCAGCACGACTTGACCTTTGATGCCGTCGGAGGTTTCGACCGCTGGCAATGCGGCCATAAGCCGTTCCACATCGCTGGGCTGGCTGAAATTCGCCGCGACTCTGCGAAAGCGGCGCACGACTTTTGCTGCTAATTGGCGCGCGCGATGGAGTGTGGTTTGCATCTTGGGTCCCCCCCTTGATCCGCACTTGGCCAAATTGCCCTAGCGGCTTCTTACTGTCTTATCGTAAACTTCTTCGACCCCGTCGAGATGGGCATTCCATGATAAATCCGTGACAGCCTGGCGGGCGGCTGCGCTGATCTCTGGCCCGGATGGTAGAGTTCTCAGGGCCTGGGTCAGCCCATCCACATCCTCGGCGCGATCCACCAGATGCAGCGCGGGGGTCTGTGGTAGAAGATCCGTGATCCCGGCGGCGCGGCTTGTGATCACAGGGCAGCCAGCGGCTAAAGCCTCGCCAATGATCAGGCCGAATGTATCGAAAAAGGTGGGATAAATCAGCAGATCCGCCATGGCCAGATGGCTCCAGACCTGGGGCTGTGGCCCGTCAAAGCGGATCTTATGGGACAGGCCTTTTTCGCGGGCAAACTGTTCCATCGCGCTGCGGCTGCCTTCGCTGCCTTCGCCCAGAACGACCAGAAAGGGCGCGTCATCGCCAAGCTGGGCCATGGCTTCGATCACAAAGCCCAGGCCCTTGGTGATATATTGATGGCCGATAAACACCGCGACGCGATCTGGGCCATCGGGCCGGGGCTGCGGCGTCAGATCTACGGGTGGCGGTGCGATCCCTAAGGGCAAGGTGGTGATCTCGTCCGGGCGGCGGCCATAGCAGTCTTGCAGCGCTTGCGCCACGCGCGGCGACACGGCGATCAAATGCGCCTGGCCCGACATGTTCCGCGCATAAGTCCAGCGGGCGATCCAAGCGCTGCGGAACTGTCGTTTGATCCCGTCGGAAATCGGCTGGCCCGTGCGGGTCAGCGTGTCTTTGACCAGCGCCAAAAGCTGCTTTGGCGGGTAAAGATGCACCGTCGCCACATCGGTTTTCGCGAGTGTCGGCACATGGGAGTGCAGAATATCGAAAGCGCCCGACTGCCGTTCAGCCCGCCGCACCGCCCGCGCCGAGGCCGAGGCAAAGCCCAGCACAAAGGGCAGGCGCCGCTCTAGCCGTGTGAGGCCTGGGATATGGGTTTCGCCGCTAAAGCCGCAATCGCTGATCCGTGCGGCAAAGATTTCGACCTGATGCCCCGCAGCGATTTGGCCAAGCGCCAGTTCGGTGACCGAGCGACTGATGCCTTCTTGGAAGCCGCCAAAGCTCCAGGTGATATGAGCGATGCGCTTAGCCATGGTCTTGCGCAACCTCATCATAATGCTGGCGCAGCTTTTGCACATGATGCGGCAGGGAAAAGGGCAGGCGGCTGGGATCCACCAATGGCGGGCTTTGCAAAGCCTGGCGCAACGCCCGAGCCAAAGCGTCCGTATCCCCAGGCGTCACCGGAACACAGCCATAGTCCGGCCGCATCCAAACCGCCGCGCCGCCAGCGGGATAGCCCAGAACTGGACGGGCGAGGCTCAGCGCCTCTACCCCGGCCATGCCGAAACTTTCCGGTTGCATGTAAGGCGCGGCCAGAAAATCGCTGCTTTGATACAGCTCTTTCATTGCGTCAGGCGGCACAGTGCCGAGGAATTTCACCCGCGCACCCAAGACCTCTTGGCCCATCGCTTGCAGCGGCCCTTGGCCCGCCACACTCAGGGTCCAGTCCGCATCCATCATTTGGCGCAGGGCGGCGACGAGCTGGCCAAAGCCCTTTTCCTCGGTCAATCGCCCCACATAAAGCAGGCGATTTTTGCCCGGCGGCGGCGTGGTCTCGGCGGCAAACCGGGAATAATTGGGCAGAACCTGCACCTGCCCTGGCGCGATCCCATGCTGAACCACCATATCGCGAATATAGCCCGAGGGGCACAGCGCCCGGTTCATCTGCGCCATGGCTTGCAATTTAGCGGGACGGGTCAGGGCATTGGCCAGGACTTTCACGGCGGAGCCATGTTCCCAAGGGCGAAAACAGCCAGAGGTGATGCAGCCAAGCCCTTGACGTCGCGCGCAAACTTCGCCGTTTCGCGTCAGCCGGGTTTCACGCGGGCAAAACGGGCCGACATCATGAAACGTCATCAAAGTCGGCCAGGCCTGGGCCAGTTCGCGGATCGTGCGGCTGGGCAGAACATGATTGATCCCGTGAAAATGGATCACCCGCGGCGCTAGCTGGTCCAGAAGATCCGCGATCTCCCCTTGCTCCGCGGGATTTGCCCGAAGGCCTGAGGAGGGGCGAAGATAATATCCCTCCGCAGGGGCATCGCGCCGCTCTAGCCCCTTTTTCAGCGCAAGCTGAATGACTGTTTCCCCCTGAGCGCGCAGCTCTTCGGCGACATCTTCTAGATAGGAAACGACCCCATTGATCGCGCGCTGTGCGGCACGGCCTTCGGCGAAATGGCCAGGGCGGTCATGAATGAGAAGGATCGCCATGACTGTCCGGCTTTGCTTGGCTTTGCGCGGTAATCGCGTCGCTCAGCGTTTCATATTCCGCAAAACTCAGTTCTTGAAAGGCTTCGCAATAGCCCTTGCCCCCCTGAAAATAGATGCTGCGATAGGTGTTTAACCCGCCAATGGCCCGCGGATAGTCGATCGTTGCATTTTGCGACACGAAATGCGCAAAGGCCCGCTGCTTGCGCGGCATTTCCTCGGTGATATCGGCGAAACGGTTGGGAATGGCGGGCATCCAAACCTCATAGCCGCGCAGACGCACGGATTTCGCGATCTCGGGTAAATCGGCCAAAGCATGGCGCAAAATCCGGGTCGTGTTCCAGTGATCTGAATGGGCGTCGAGCAGCGAGGGATGATAGATCACAGCTGGGCGCAGATCGGCGATGAGCTGGGCCATAGCGGTGTTTAGCGCCGCGGTCGGCTGCAAATTCCCGTCCGGCCCGCCCAAACAGTCGAAACGATCCACCTCATATTCCGCGCAGGCCGCACGACTTTCCGCTTCGCGCAGAGCGGAAAGGGCGGCTTTGCGTTTTGCCATTTCCTCGGCCGGGAGTTTTGCGGCCCGCAAAGCCGGATCTCCGGCGGAGCCATCGGTCACAAAGACCACGGCGACCTGGCTGCCGGCTGTTTTATGCAGCCCCATCACGCCACCACAGCCGCAAATCTCATCGTCGAAATGCGGCGCGACCACCAAAACCGGCCCAGTGGCGAAATCAGTGATTTTCGCGGGCGCACTGTCCCTGGCGGTCAGTAAAAGATGCGAAGACAGAAGGTTGCGCACCCCGGTTGGCGCCAAATGGCGATAAGCGGCGCCCAAAATCCGTCGAATAATACTGCGCATTAATATTGTCCCAAAGTTCCGGCGACTTTGTTGAGATCAACCGCCCGGCGGAAGCACAAAAGCGCTATGGGAATAAAGATCGCGGCAAAGATGATCAGCTTTGCCAAAAGTGGCGCTAATTCGACCAATCCCGCGCCTTGCAATACGGCCAGTCGCATCGCCTCTAGAGCATGGGTGATGGGCAGGACTTGTGCAAAATTTTGCAAGAAACCGGGCAGCACATCCACCGGATAAATTACCCCGCCAAAAAAGGACGACGCTGCATTTACCATTGCGGTTAAGCCGTCGCCTTTTTTGATAACCACAACAATTGAGGCAATCAACATTCCCAAAGAGGCAAAGGCGACGATGGAAACTAGCAAAGTGACGATAACCGAAATAATGTTTACGTTTCCGAGCTCTAGCCCGAAAATGGCGCCGACGGTGATATAGGTTAGAAACCGCAAAGTGGTGAAGAGATATCCCCAAAGAGAAGAATAAACTAAAATTTCCCAAGCTTTGAGCGGGGATAAAAGGACAATTTCTAATGTCCCCATTAACTGGCTTTCGCGCAGGCTTTCATTATAGACGCGCATGCTTAATGCGGAATAATCCACAAAGGCTATGCCCAGCAAAATGAAGGCAAAATAATTCCCGCCATAGCGATCCAACGCCACCAAATCCGCGCCTTCGAAAACCTTTGCGGCGAAAAAGAAAAACGGTACCGCAAAGGCAATCCCGGCCAATTGCAGGATAAACGCGGTCACATAGCTAAGCTGAATGCGGATATCGCGTAGGAGAAATCTAAGCCCACACATTTTTTCGTGTCCTTGTTAACCGAGATTCAAGGCGTCGTTGCAAAACTTGTCAATGAGAGCTTCAAGACACTTCCACTTAGGCAGAGTTCATGCCAATACCTTCTAGAACAACGTGTAGCGGTTGCATGAATTCTTGGTCAAGTTTCAACTGGGTGCGGTTTAGCTTACTTCCTTGGCTTTGCTTTAGCATCTTCATAATCTTTGTCGTTTCGGCTGATATGGTCCGGGCTCAAGCGCCGGTTTTAGCGCCGGGTGATGAAATCGAAATCGAGGTGTTTGCGCGCCCCGAATATGCCACACAAGCGGTCATCGATGGTGAGGGTGAAATTCCCATTAACGGCTTAGGCCGGTTTGTTGTCGCGGGTATGCGCCCGGTCGAGGTGGATAAAGCCGTTCAATTAGAATTGGAAAAGCTTCGTGTTATCACGCCCTTAGTCACCACTCGGGTGATTGCCTATCGGGAGGTCGGCATTTTGGGCGATGTGGCACAACCGGGGTCATTTCCCTATCGCGAAAACATGCTGGTATTGCATGGATTGGCGCAGGCTGGCGGCTTCCGACGGCCTGAAAATGAAGAGATGAATGCCGATTTAGCTTTGGTCGATGCGCAGTCCCAGCTCAGCAGTCTTTTGGGGGAGCTGGCTTTCGCAAATATCCGGCGTAACCGATTGAGTGCGCAGATAAATGGCCAGGATTTCACATCGACCTCGATGGACGAAAGCGCCCGGCTTTATGAGCGCACGGAAACCGAAATTGCCGATACGATGGCAGCTGAGCGAAATCGGGATCAGGCGATTTTGACGCAGCAATTGGACGCGATCAATGAGCAGATCACCCTGCGGAATGATATCCGAAACACATATCGCGAGCAGCAGCAGCTGGCCGAAGAAAATGTCGCGCGGATGCAGCAATTATTCGATAAGGGGCTGACCGGGAAAGACCGTCTTACATCGGCGCAGGATTCGCTGTCGCGGATTACGGTGGATCTTTTGGAAAACGAAGCGGCCTATGCGGCGGCCTTGCAGGACCGGGCGAGTGTGGAGCTATCGCTCGCAGCGCTAAGCTCGCCGCGAAGCCAAATTTTGGTTCAAGAGCTTCGCGACGCCACGGCGGAAATTGCGCAATTGGAGCGCGATATTTCGGCCACCGAAAATAGCCTTCGGGTTTTGCAATTGCAGTCGACTAATGCCGCTTTATTGACGAATGAAGAAGGCAAAGTTGAAGAGAGTCGTTTTTCCGTTGCGCGAATGATCGATGGGGTGGTCCGGAACATCAGCCTTGCTGAGACGGATTTGCTTTTGCCAGGCGATGTTTTGACGGTAACACGCTATTTTTCCGAAGAAAATTAATCTCTTAAAGAGAAAAATGGCGAAAACAACCCAGGGCTTAATTTCGCCATAAATAATTAACTACTGTAGCATTTAACCCCCAAAGCAAGGTTTTCGAGCCCTTTTACCCAAAGGCGGGTTGTGTTAGTTCGATGAACGAAAAGTTAAATCTGGGAATGCTAAAAATTGGGAGGGTGAAAGGTGTTGGACCGAGCAGGGGTTGCTGAACATAGTTTTCATGCAAGTACTGACGCTGGCCTTTTGAAGTCTAAAACGCTTCCTGGTGACAGCACGGCTAAACTGATTTTCGACCGTGTTTTCGCGCTGCTTTTCTTAATCGCATTTGGGCCTTTGATCGCCTTAATTGCGCTTCTCGTCAGGCTGGATTCTCCGGGACCGATCTTTTTTAAACAGAAAAGATTTGGCGTTCATGACAGCATTATTTCCGTGACGAAATTCCGGACAATGTATCATGGAAAAGGCGACCTAACTGGCGGAAAACAAGCGACTAAAGGCGATCAAAGAGTCACGCGGATCGGGCGAATTTTGCGTCGAACTTGTATGGATGAACTTCCCCAGTTTTGGGATGTGCTTTGCGGTCGGATGTCTTTGGTCGGCCCGCGCCCGCACCCGACTGGCATGACCATTGGCGATGATTTGGCCTATCATGTGGTGCAGGGTTATATGGATCGCCACCGGGCGCGGCCGGGGATCACGGGTTTGGCGCAGGTCAATGGCTATCGCGGCCCGGTCACGGATATCGCTATTTGTCAAAAGCGGATCGATTATGACAATTCCTATATTGAAACCTGGTCTTTGTGGATGGATGTCAAAATCCTATTCCGCACCGCTTTCGTGATCTTTCAAAAAGGTTCTTACTAAAAGTGGAACCGCAAGATCGACTTTGCCCGCCTGAGAGACGGGTAAATTCGCTGGTTGATATCAGCGCAAATCTTAGCGCCATTTTCTTCGACCAGTTTGGTGTGTTGCATGATGGGTTCAAGGCTTATCCAACGGCGATCACTTGCTGCGAAGCTTTGGCCAAACAGGGCAAGCCGCTGGTTTTAATCTCCAATTCAGGCAAACGTGCGGCCCGAAACCAGGCGCGGCTTGCGACGCTTGGTTTTGATCCTGCGTGGTTTGCTTCTGTGATCACCTCCGGCGAGCTTGCCTTCCATCATTTATCTGCGGCCTTAGCGACGGGCGAGCTGAAAGAAGGCGCGAAAATTCTGCTTTTGTCTCGTGGTGGGGACACGACGCCGCTTGATGGTTTGCCGTTACAGGCAAGTGACGATCCCGTCAAAGCCGATCTTTTCCTGATTGCGGGAATCGAAGCGGATCTTGGCCTGACCCACTATCAAAAGCGCATTGCCGAAATTGCGCCGTATAACTTGCCGGCGCTTTGCATAAATCCCGACACGCATAGTTTCACGCCAGATGGTGTTACTTTTGGGCCCGGTCGACTGGCAATGGAGTATCGCGCGCTTGGTGGGGATGTCACCTTTCTGGGCAAGCCGCATTTGTCGGTGTTCGAAGCGGCGCGGGCGGCGGTGGGTAAGCCAGCGGCGGCGGAATGCCTTATGGTCGGGGACAGTCTTTTGCATGATATCGAAGGTGCCCATGCGGCAGGTTTGCAAACCTGTTTGATTGCCGCCGGGGTGTTCGGAGAGGATAGCGAGGCCCTCAAAAGGGCACCGCTTCCGGATTATTGGATGGAAGTACTCGCTTAGGCCCAGCATATGCCCTTCGGCTCGGGGCCTAGCCTTTCGATTTTGGCAAAGGAATATAGCAGTGAAGACGCAGATTGTTGAAGGGTGGTCCGCCGCTCAGGCGCTTGCGGATGACTGGCGCCAATTGCACCAGGTTACGCAAGGAGCCTCGCTTTTTAATTCCTTCGATTTTCTAGATATTTGGATCGAATTTTTCGGTGAAGACATCACGCCAGTGATTGTCACCATCCGCGATGACGCGGATGCTTTGGTCGGCTTGGCGGGGTTGCAGATAAAGATTTTCAAAAAAGGCCCGATTGAACTACGCCGAATGAATTTCTTACAAAATAAGCATATTTCTCGGACCGGGGTTTTGGCCACGGGCGATATAGCGGCAGTGACGAAGGCCTTGGCCGCAGCCATTTTTGATATGCGGCGGCGCTATGATGATATCGTTTTCGAGCATTTGCTTCTGGAATGTCCCGTACAACAAGCCTTTCGTGAGGCATTGGGCGAGGTTGGCTTTGTGACTTTCGAAGCCGAGCCGAGCCGACCATTGCAAAGCATTGTGTTTGAAGGGAATTCCGAATCCTATTTGGAAACGCGCAAACAATCAGTGCGCAAGGATATTCGTCGCGCCAAGCGCCGCTGCGATGAACTTGACGGGTTTAATAGTTTTGTTATTGATGTCACCAAATCGCCGCGAGACTCCATGCGGGAGTTTTTCAGCCTTGATTGGCTGTCCTCTAAAGTTGGTACATTCGGGGCGCTTTATACATCGGATGAGAAACTTTTTTATCTGGCGTTAATCGAAAATTCCGACCGATTTGGGCCGATGGAAATGACTGCAGAGCGGATTGACGGAAGGTTGATTTCTTCTATGTTTTCAATCATCTTTGGGGATACGAAATATCTGATGTGCACCTATACAGATGTTGAGTATGCCAATTCAAATGCCGGTCGTTACACGATTTGGCATTCGGTGGAATTGGGTCTGGATGATCCTGAAATTCGAGTGTTGGATATGAATGGCGGATCCCTTTTGCAGGCGCAGATTTCCAATACCCAGCTGGCAATCGGTGATTTGAAAGCCAATCACAATGGCGCCATGTCCCGTGCGATCGCCATGGGACGCCAGTATAAATCCTTTGCGGAAACTCAAAAAAGCAAACGAGAGGCGGAGCGGAGTTCGCCGGAAAAGCCGGGAGTTGTCAGCGCTCCGTAGTTAGGCGCGTGTGGCTGGAAGAAAGGCAAAATCTTGCATACGGAACTGAGACAAGGATGGGACGCAGCACAAAGCCTTGCCGCGTCTTGGCGTGAGCTTAGCTTGTCGGGCCAGGGGAGCTCGCTCTTTAATTCCTTCGATTTTTTGGACGTTTGGCAGCAGCATTTCGGGTCGGATGTCGATCTAGTTATCCTGACCGTCTATGATGGAGAACAGCTGGTTGGGTTGGCTCCTTTGCAAATCGATACGATCCGCCGTGGTTCGGTTTCGCTACGCCGTCTGGGCTTTGTGAAGAACCCGCATATCTCTCGGGGTGGGGCATTGGCGCGCGGCGATATTGACGCGGTGACAGCGGCCATGGCGCAAAACCTGGCCGAGAATGCGGCGCTGTTTGACGATTTGGTCTTTGACTGCATGGTTTGGAACTGCCCGGTGCAAGAGTCCTTGCGCGCGGCAATCGAGGCAGCGGGATTTTTAACCAATTGGGAGGTTATGGAGCGCCCGCTGCAATATATCCAATTTGACGGCGACGAAGACGCTTTCGTGGAAAGCCGCCCCAAACGGGTACGCCAAGATTTCCGCCGGGCTATCCGCCGCTGTCATGAATTGGACGGCTTTGCGTTGACGTCATCCCAGCCGAAAACCAGTCCGCGCGAAACCGTTCAACGGCTATTCAGCATAGATTGGTTGGCGGCGAAACGTGTCCGGCCTGGGGCGCTTTATCCGCCCGAAGCCAAATTATTCTATGTGGGGCTCGCGGAACGTTTCGGAGAAAGCAGCGCAATTGAGCTGACCGAAGCGCGTTGTGGCGACCGGCTCATGGCCAATATTATCACAGTGACATATGCCGGGGTGCGCTATCTGATGGTCACCCATTCCGATTATGAATTTTCCAAGCAAAATGTCGGGCGTTATGTGGTTTTGCGGTCGATCTCCAACGGGCTGACCGACCCTGATTGCCGCTTGGTCGACACGAATGGCGACTCACTGTTTCTGTCTCAGATCTCGACAGATAGTTTTCGCTTGGGCATCTTTAGAGCAAATCATAAACGGCCACTTTCCCTGGCTCTTGGGCTGGCCCGAAAGGCAAGGGATGCGGTGGATTCTATTAAAAAGATAAGCGCGCAAAACGGTAAGAATAGCAGCGCTGAATCAGGGGGTTAACAGACGATATGGTGACTGCTTTACCGGCATTTAGCTATGACGATCCGGCGAAAATTCAGCTTTATTTGCACATGGCTGTCGATTCGGGACGCGGTACAGGAGTTGCCTCTGATGGCGCGGATCACCGCCCGCCCGAGGGGTGGGAGGTCGTTTTAACCACCGATGATGGGGCCACGCCGCGCGATAATAGCACCAGTTTGGAATTTTATGATACATCCGTAGGTGTCCCGACGATGCAAGCCACCGCTTATCGCAATTTGGCGACGGGCGAGATCGTGGTGGCGTATCGTGGGACAGATGATCCGGGCGAGTTGGAATATACCTCTATTCCGCTAGGAGGCGGGATTTCCGAGGCTGAGGATCCCAGCGTCATTACAGAAAGTTATCTGCAAGAAGCCTATGATTTCTATCGCTATGCGCTGGAAAATTATGGCGGCGGAGATCGGTCTTTGGTGTCATTCACCGGCTCGTCGCTGGGCGGGATTGTTGCCGGTGTTATGGGCGCAATCTCCAATCTGCCCGCTCTGACCTCGGCCACAGGTCCGCATAGTTTGGCGATTGAAAATCTCGTGCCGCTTTTGGTGCTGCATCCAGATGAGGCGGCGCTTACCCCTGATGCGTCTGGCGTGTTCAATCTGCGGATCACGGGCGAGATCTTGAATGACGCGGTGGAATTGGTGCGCACTCTGGTCAATGCGGCGCAGGTGGCCGGTGATCTGGGTCTTCTATCTGATGAAGATGCCGCTGCGATCGATGCTTTGGATGCAAAATTCGGCGATGGGGTGCGTGTTGGCACGAATTTGCCCGAATTGGATGCGGGTGAGGCGTTTTCATCGTCACTGCTGAATGGGATTTTGTCGGGTGATATTACCGACTCGATCTTGCTGCATTATGCGGCCAGCCATGCTTTCCAATTCCATGCCCAAGGCGTGCTGGGCTATAGCGCCTACAAATCCGTCGATGGGTTTTCCCGCGCCTTTTATGATCCCAGCCTGTGGGGCCTGGCCTATTCCGATGTGAGCTCCGCCTTGTCGGATCTGACCGCCTCGGTCTTAGATGGGCGCTCGGATATTTTAACGCCTTTGCTTTTCGATGCAGAGTTTCGTCTATCGGTGGTGGACGCGGTTTATTTCGGTCCCAATTATATCAGCGAAACTGGGCAATCGGTTATCACCACCACCTTGTCGAAAATGGCGGTCGAATATGCCTATCAGCAGGTTAGTTTTGGCGGCGATTATGGCCCGATCATGACCCTGGACGAGGCTGGCTGGCTGACCATTGATCCTTTGGCGATGTTTGATGGGGCGCAGTATTCCTCCGTTTTCACAGAGTTTTATGCCTTTTTGATGCCAGGTCTTGCCGGGGCCGTGGCGCCCGATATCGATCTGATCCATGTGCAAGCAGCGCAGACCACTGGCGATCTGGCCTTGGGCGATGAAAATGATCTAGTGCTTGCGGGCAATGGCGATCATTTCATTAATACAGGTGGCGGCGATGATGTGATCCAAACTGGCGAGGCAGCGGATTTCATTCGCGCCGGGACGGGGGATGACTTTGTGCTAAGTGCCGCTGGCGCGCAGCAAATCAATGGCGATGGCGGCAATGACTGGCTGTCTTATGCCCGGTCCGATTTGGGTGTCTATGTGGAGCTTTTTGAGGGTTTCGGAATTGGCGGCCATGCCGAAGGTGATTTGATCACCGGGGTGGAAAATCTGATTGGTTCGGATTTCGACGACACATTCTATGGCGATGATGTGGCCAATATCTTTTTCGGCGGCGCCGGGTTTGATGTTGAATATGGCAATGGCGGCGATGATGTCTTTGTCTTCCTCGGCGGATCGGACACAGATGTGATCGGCGATTTCACCACCGGCGATAAAGTCTTGATCGACAGCGCTTTGGCGAGTGAATTCGACGAATTGTTAGAGTTTGGCGACGATATAGACGGAAATGCCGTCTTTGCCTTCGACACGGGCGAAACGCTTGGCTTTTATCAGGTGACCTTGGATCAGTTGGATGTTGAGGCTTTCTATTTTACCTAAACGCTTTCTCGCTGCGCTGCTGGCGCTGATCTGGCTTGCCGCGCCTCTTTGGGCGGAGCGGATCACGGTAAATGCGGCTGCGGGGACCTCGGCGATGCCGCCCGCAATATCGGTCAGCACTTGGCCCTTTAACCCGATGGTCAGCCCGGCGGAGCAAGACTGGTTCTTTAAGAACTTTTCGCCAGGCTTGATCCAAGTGGATTTGGGCAATGAGGTCTTCGCCAAATCCGCGAATAAGGCCGATGCTTTGGCCCGTGCGCGGCGGGTCGCGGCTTTTGCTCGCCGGGTCGAGGCGAATGGCGGGCAAGTCATGGTTTCGATTTCGAAAATCCCGGCCTGGCTGTCTTCTAGCAATAATGGCCAATCTGTCGCCAAGGGCGAGGGCACATCTGTGGCGGTCGCATCACCGCCGCGGGATTATAGCGAATGGCGCGGCTTTATCGGCGATGTGGTGCGGGTATTTTCTGGCCTGCGGAATTTGCGGGTGCGCATTGGCTGGGAGCCGGACACAAAGGTTTGGCAAGGCACGTCGCAGCAATTTTTCACCTATTACCAGAACACGGCCAAAGCGGTGAAAGCAGCACGGGGCGGCGCGAAAGTTGGCGGACCCGGCGTCAGCGATCTGGGACGGCATTGGCGCGATAGCTCGGGCCCCTCGATGCTCGAAGCTTTCCTGGCCCATGTGAGCAAAACTGGCGCGCCTTTGGATTTTGTGGCGGTGCATGGTTTTGGCACCAGCCCCTGGGAGTCCTGGGATATGTATGCCGGCCAGGTGGCGCGGCTTTTGCGCAAGGCGGGGCTGAATGCGAATAAGCCGGTCTTTATCGGCGAATGGTCGGATCAGCCGGGTCCGTTTAGTCCTTTGCGCGAAGAGTCTTATATCGCCGCCTATATGGTCGCGAATATGATCGGTATGGCGGATGCGGGCATCGAGATGCAGGCCTATACCTCGATGACCGAACAGCAGATCAATGAAAGCACCGAATTTGGCGGCGGTTTTGGGCTGTTTACGCGGGGTATGGTGATGCGCCCGGCGGCGATTGCCATGAAGATGATCGACCGTATGGGAAATCGCCGTTTGCCCGTGACGGTTGCAGATGACACGGTCTTTGCCCTGGCCAGCAAAGAGGGCGGGGTCACCCGCCTGCTGATTGCCAATTTCGTGCCGGATCAGCGTATCGCCATCAAAGATTATGCAGACCAGCTTCGGGGCGCGGGTTTTTTGAATGACGTTTTGGCCGATCAGCTGAAAGGCGCGAAAGATCTGGAAAAGCTGGCTTTTGGCAAAATGGATATTCGCGGCGGGGCTTTGGGCGAGGCGCATGACACCGCCTATGCCCAGACCCAAGCGCGGATGCCCAATTGGAAATCCGCCGCCAAATCCCCAAAGCAAGTCACTGTCGATATATCCGGTCTGGCCGGTGGGGCGGGGCAGATCGTCAATATTTATCGCATCGATAACAGCTATGGCGTCGCCAAGAATAAGGGGCGCGCGATTGACAAACAGATCAATTCCGCCCGTGCCAGTCTGAGCGACCAACGCAAATTGGAAGCGCTGCAAAAGGCGGGTTTCAGTCGGGCTGATATTGAAATGACAGTGCGTACCGTGCGGGCTGGGGATAAAGTGGCCGCGCTTGGGGCGCTGAGTTCTGCGCAGCTGGATCAATTGCATGGGGTGGTGGCGACGCTCAACGGGATAGAGGCCTCCGTGGGCTTGCCCACAGCGCGAGCGGCGCTGGAAGATCCGGCAACGGGCTTTGCCGTGGCGCAGTCGAAATCCGTGGCAGGGCAGAAAAGCCTGAATTTTGATTTGCAAATGCCTCCAAATTCAGTGGTTTTGATTGAATTTGGGTCTCGCTAGCTTTCCTCTTCCCCCGCTTGCCCAAGCCATTTTGGCGGGGCTTTTTACGGTGCTTCTGGCCATTGGCCTAGGCGCTGTTTTAGGAACTGGTGTCGCGTGGGAACCCGCTTGGCTGTTTAACACCGGGCTCTATCCGCTGTCGCAATCGGCGGCTGATCTTTATCTTTGGCCGCTGACCGCCTTGGTTCTTGTACTGATCCTTTGCGCCACTTTGCTTTGGGGTGGCAGCGACTGGATTCATCGCAACCGGCAAGAATTGCTGCTTTATTTCGTGACCGTCGCGCCGTTTTTCGCGGGGCTCAATCTGGGGCCCATCGATCCCTCGGACCCGGCCTTTTTGGTGGCATTTCTATCGGTCATCATCATCCTGTCGGTGGAGCGCTGGCCGGTCCGGTTTGAGCCCATCGTCTTTATCTGTTGCGCGTTGATCATCATTTTTACCTTCACCTCGATTTTTGGGGGAAGAATGACCGCGATCATGCGGCTGCACACGATTATTACCAAAGTGCTACTGGTTTTCATCGTCTGCCAGCTGATCCGTTCCGACAATGATATTGCCAAATTTGTCAAAGGTTTCTTGGTCTGCGGCGTGCTTTCGGCGCTGCTGGCGGTTGGCTCTGAGGCGGTGTTTATGGTGACCGGGATTCCGTTCACCTTCGATGATTCCGAGGATTTTCACTATAAATACACCCCCTTTGGCAAAATGCTGCGCGCGACCGGGTTTATGGCCACGACCCAAGGCTTGGCCCATGTGATGGTGATCGGCTGCGCCCTGGCCTTAACGGCGCCTATGTCTTTGATCATGCGGGGTGTTTTGGTGGGGATGATGGGGATCGGCTGTTTCACCACTTTTAGTGCAGGTAGCTATGTGTCCATCGGGGTAGTGTTCATGGTGGCGCCCTTCATCATGTTCCGTCGGCATTGGGTGTTGCTGATCACCGCCTATACCGGGGCTGGGGTGCTGTTATTCTTCACCGGGCTTTGGAAAATCCTGCTCAATGACATCATGATCCCGCTGGGTTTGCGCAATTTCCTAGAGCGTATGGAATTCATCCGCCGCGGGCTGCGCGGGGCGGAAAACTGGCCTTGGACCGGCAATGGCGTCGGCAATATTGGGCGACATTTGGAAACAGCGGTGCATAACGCTTATTTCCAGAGCGTCGTAGATATTGGCGTGATCGGCGGTTTGGTCTTTCTTGCTATGGTTCTTTATCTTTTAGTGAGAAATCTGATGCTTATAGGCGATCATTCCCATCCGGGAAGTCGCTGGGCCCCCTCTATGACCCTGGTTATGGTAGGGATTTTCGTACACTTGCTCTTAGAGCCATTTTTTAATAACACCGTCACATGGCTGCTTTACGGCGTCGCGACGGCTAATCTGATCATTCTCAGAGCCACACCTAATTCAAAGGCGGTTGCTGTGCCTGAACGTTTCGACCAAGAGTTGGATCTTTCCCTTTCTGGGTATTTATCAACGCTTTATCGCATGCGCTATGTGATCTTGCTGGTCATGATGAGTGCCGGTTTTTTCGGCTATATCATCTCTAAATCCATCGAGCCGCGCTATGAAGCGGTGGCGCAGTTTTACTTGCCCGAGGCGACGACGCGGTCCGGCGCCTCTGAAAGCGAACTCCCCTCGGCGCCGGTTCCTTCGGGCAATCGCGATGGGGTGACGGCGGCGGTTTCCGTTTTGCGCACGCCGATTATTCGCGAAAAAGTTCATGAGCTCGTGCCGGAAAAATCCGTTCAAGCCATGGAATTGGATGTGGATCCGGTGGTTGAACGGTCCTCCATGGTGCATGTCTATGTGCGCGATAAGGATCCCGAAATCGCGGCAAAAACGGCGAATGCATATTTCCAGGTTTTCGTGGATTTTATCGAAGACAATCAAGAAAGCCGCCAGCGGATCACGATTGAGCGCACCTTGTCACGCCTTGAAGAATTGGACCAGGCGATTGCGGATCTTGCCAGCCAAGACCGGGACCGGATGCAGCGCCTGCTAAGCTTGCGCGAAACTCTGACCTCGACCCAGCAGAATATGGAAAAGCAGGTCCTGCGAACCGCGCCGCCGGCGATTTTGGCCTCCCCGGCAAAGCCGCCTGCTTCGCCAGTTTTCCCAGTGATCCCCTTGAATGTTATTGTATCGATGATCGCGGGTTTGGTGCTTGGGGTGATTTACGCCGTGATCTTGGATCATTTCCGCATGGTGCGGCGCAAAAGACGGGTGCTGCGATTGGCCGAGGATGCAACAATTGCCGAATTCATGCGCGATCTTGGGGTGCCGCCGCAGCCTGGGTCATCCGGGGATAGGCCCGCATCATGACCGCTACGCCCGAGCCCGCCCAAGACCCGTTAAACGCTAAGCTGCAAGAAGCCGCCATCGCCGCCTTTGCCGCAAAGCTAGAGCGGCGGATGTATCAAAATGGCCTGCTGCCGCGCCGCTGGTGGCAACCCATGTATCTGGCCCGGCCGGTTTTGGTGCTGGCTGGCGGTCTGGCCCTGGGGCTTTTATCTGCGACAGTTTCTATGCTGCTGATTTTTATCATTGTGAATATGTTATTGCATCTTGGATAAACGCCCTATCATGTCCTTACCTCGCCGCCCCTTGACCCAAAGTTTCGACGCCTTCCTTGACGAACGCGCGGATGCCGCTTTTCAAAAGTTGCAGGCGAAGGATTTGGCTCTGTTTGAGGATCAAGTCCTAGATCAATCCACCGCAAAACGGCTTTTCTGGCGTCGCGCGCTTGGAGATCTTCTTCGCTTTGCAGAGGCAGGGGCCGTGATCTTGCTGATTGCCGGGTTCGGCTTGGTTTTAAACAAATTACTGGGTCTGTTTTTGGGATGACGCATTCTACAACACAAACGGATATGGCCGGAATTTCCGTGCGCAATGTCTCAAAAGTCTATCACAATTTGACCCTGCCAGTGGTTTTCGGCCGACCGCCTAAAGATGCGGGCTTTTTGGCAGTGGATGATGTCAGCTTTGATGTCGGCAAAGGCGAAAGTTTTGGGCTTGTGGGGCCGAATGGTGCCGGGAAAACCACGCTGATCAAAATCATCTGTGCGCTGCTGCATCCAAGTTCCGGCTCGGTGAAGATCGAGGGGCTGGATACGGTCACGGATGCAGATGAGGTGAAAAAATGCGTAGGCCTTGTGACCAGTAATGAGCGCAGCTTTTATTGGCGCCTGACCGGGCAACAGAATTTGGAATTTTTCAGCGCGATCTATCGCATCGATATCGCCGAGGCGCGGGCCTGGATCGATATGCTGATGGATTTCCTGGATCTTGAAAAATACCGCCATAAACGCTTCGACAGCTATTCCACCGGCACCAAGCAACGTTTCGCCATTGCGCGGGGGCTATTGTCGAAGCCGAAATTCCTGCTGCTGGATGAGCCGACCAAAGGGGTGGATCCGGTCAATGCGGCGGCGATTATCGATCTTTTGGCCAATCGGCTTCAGGAATTCTGGAACCCGACCATTTTGATCACCTCTCATAATCTGCGCGAGATCGAGCTGCTTTGCCCGCGTGTTGGGGTGATGAAGAGCTCTCGTTTGGTGGCGGAGGGGACCTTGGAAGATCTGGCCAAAGCTGCCAATTTGACCTCGCTGCAGCAGATCAAATTTACTGGCGCGCCCGATTTCAGCGCGGCGCAATTGCCGGACGGGCTGGGCGTTGCGGATCTAAGCATTGAAACCGACGCGGAAGGCGTGACCCAGATGACCTTTGCCGCCGATCCGGGCAGCGGCGCGCTTGGCGGGACTTTGCGGGCGCTTTTGGATGCGGATGCGGTGATCCAGATGGTGGACCGGCGGCGGCAGACTTTGGATGACGTCTTCCTCAATCTCGTGGAAAAGAACGACTAACGGATCATGACCCAGGCGCAGCCCAAACCTCTTTCGGTGGTGATGCTGACGCCGCTGGACTACCTGAGCGCTTTTAATAATCGCGAACATAATGCGATCCGCTATTATCGCGGCCAGGGCGACCATGTTGTTTTGATTGGTAAAAAGCTGAACCGCCGTCCGGGGATGGCTGCCGCGCTACGCGATGGGCTGACCTGCCGCATCGAGCGGGCAGAGCGGGACGGGGCCGAGATCCGGCTATGCGATCCGTTTCTGAATTTCTTCGGCGGCATTGCCAAACAATCGAAAGCCCAAGCCGCCAGTGAGGCAAAACCAAGTCTGACGGGACGGATTAAAGCGCGGCTTATTTCTGTGCTGAAGCCCTTGTCATTATTGCGCGAATTGGCGGCGGTGGCCTCTCAGCTGGTTGCAGCTTGGGGGCCTGCGGGGCGGGCGGATCTGGTCATGGGCTTTGGCCCTTGGGGGGCTTTGCCTGGACTTTTGCTCAAATATTTGGGTCGTGCGAACTGCTTGGTCTATGTGGATCGCGATTACGAGGCTGGGCTATTTGATGATCAGCGCGGCCGAATTACCGCAGCTTTGGAACGGAAACTGCCGCAAAAATCGGATATATTCGTGACAATCGGCCCGCGTCTGCAAAAGCTGCGCTTGGAAACCACTGGGCGTGAACCGCTTCTATGTGAAACCGGGGTGACTGCGGCGAATTTTGCGGCGGCGCATGGCGCGTCACCGGCATCGGGACAGGTTGAAATCCTGTATGTGGGAAATGTGATCGAATGGTCCGGGGTGGAGCTGGTGATCCGCGCCATGGGTGAACTGCCCGCGCGATTGCGGTTTCGGGTCATTGGCTCTGGCCTGCCGGGCTATATGAATGAGCTCGCGGCTTTGGCTGAGAGTTTGGGCGTTGCGGATCGGGTGGAATTTGTCGGCCCCATTGCCCATGTGGAACTGCCTGGGGCGATGGCCGGGGCCAGTTTGGGATTTGCGGCGTCGCGGCCAAATCTTTACCGCCAATATGCTTACCCTTTGAAAGTGCTGGAATATATGGCGGCGGGCTTGCCGGTTTTAGCGACCAAAGACACCGAAGCCGCCGATATCGTCGCTCGGGCGCAGGCGGGGTTTTCCTTTGACTATGATGTCACTGCCTTGCGCGATGCCTTGGACCGGCTTCTGGCCCAGCCGCAGCTTTTGACACAAATGCGCACGAATGCTTTGGCGGCGGCGCAGGGCATGAGCTGGGAGCGATCCTTTGACCGCGAACGTGGCGCGATTATGGATCAATTACGGGGACAGGTGGGATGACAGGACAGGCACAGACGATTGGGCTAGATGCTCGCCCATATGCTCTGACCCGCACCGGGGTGGAACGCTTTGCCGAGCAGATCGCTCATGGCATGTTAGAGGCGGACCCAAATCGGCGCCTGATTTTCTTTGCGGATCAGCCGCTTCCCGGATCGGTCGCGCAGAAATTGCCCGGCGAATTGGTCACGCTGGAGCCGCGCGGAGCCCTGGCAAAACTGCCGGTGGATTATTGGTTGGCACGTCAGGTGGGGGCGGCCCTGCCCGCCCATGGGGTGGATGTGTTCTATTCCATTTCCTCGAAGCTTCCCTTTGGTCCTGTGCCTGCGGTGACCACGATCCATGGCATGGAATGGTGGCGGCGGCCGGAATCCTACACTCGGAGCCAGAAGATAAAGCAAGCCGCTTGGATGGCGTTGACCCGGCGTTTTGCCGCGCGGGTTGTCTGTTTCGCCGAAGCCACGCGCAGGGATGTCAGTAATTATTGCGGCGCGCCCATGGCCCAGCTGCGGCTGGCGAGCGAGGCCGCCTCGGCGCAGTTCCGTCCGCTCCCGGCTGAAGGCTTGACGCCGGACCCTGATCTGGGGGCCGAACCTTTCTTGTTGATCCTTGGGACGATGGAGCCGCGCAAAAATGTGGCCGCGACGATCCGGGCCTATGCGGAATTCGCGCAAAAGGCCGAGGCGCCGCCAGCCTTGGCGATTGTTGGCAAAGCCGCCTGGAAATCAGAGGAGCTGCGCGAGGTCGTGGCCCAGGCGGGGCTAGAGGATAAGGTGCATTTCCTGGGCTTTGTGGAGGATGAGCGGCTTGTGCGATTGCTCAATCAAGCGCGGGCTTTGCTGTTTTTATCGCTTTACGAAGGCTTCGGCCTGCCAATCCTAGAGGCGATGGCCTGCGGCACGCCGGTGGTGACCTCGACTATTTCCTCGATGCCCGAAGTGGCGGGGGAGGCGGCATTATTGGCTGATCCCGGCGATCCGGCGGCGATGACGCAGGCGATTGCACAGATTTCGACTGATGACGCAATGGTAACGGATTTAGCGGCAAAAGGGCTAAAGCGCGCGACGGAATATAGTTGGCGCCGCGCCGGAGGCGAGATTTTGCAAATATTGGACGAGGCCTATGACAGCGCCAAATCGTGATCTGAAAATCGCCGCTGTCAGCGCCTTTGATCGGCTGGACGGGCTGCTGTCACCGCTGCGCCGGGCGTCTGCCCCGCAAATGCCGCCCAAACGCATCCTGTTTTGGACGGTGGATCGGATCGGTGATGTGCTGCGCTCTTCCATGGCGCTTGGGACCCTGGCGCGGGCCTTTCCGCAGGCGGAGATTACCGCTGTCATCGCTAATCGGGCCGGTGCGGTGATGCAACATAGCCCGCATATTCACCGTTATGTGGCCATTCCGAAGCCGCATGATCTGAAAGACCACTGGGCGGCGCTGCGGCAGCTGCAAGGTCAGGCCTATGATCTGGGCGTGATCGCCGAGGTGGAACCGATTTGGGCAAAGCTTGGCCAGCTGGTCTTTCGCCGCTTGGGCGTTTCTCGCTGGGCACGGTTTGAGCTGGGGCTTGCCCCGCATCCGCGCGAGGCGCTGGTGCCGCTTGATCCTGGCAAAGGCTGGGATCTGCTTTTCGCCGATCTCGCGGCGGCTTTGGGCGCTGATACTCCGCCGCCCCGGCCCGAACTTTTCCTCAATCCCGATGACCGCAGCGGCGCGGCGCAGATCCTGACCGATCATGGGATTGCGCCTGGCCAGGGCTATATTCTTTGCCATCCTGGCACTTCGGCGCTGGTGATTGATCGCTCCTGGCCGGCAGAGAAATTCGGGGCCGTCCTCGCCGCGCTTCAGTCCCAAACCGGGCTGCCCGCGATTATCACCGGGCTGCCTGCGGAAAAACCATTGGCTCAGGCAGCGATAAAGGCGGCGGGTCAGATCTTTGGGTCAGCACTGCCCCTGGATATGACTGGCAAGCTATCGCTTGGTCAGCTTATGGCGGCAATTGATGGCGCACGGCTGATGTTGGTCAATGATACCGGGCCGATGCATATCGCCAATGCCCTATCGACGCCGACAGTGGCTATACTTGGCCCCACCGCCCCGCATGTTTTGGGCACCGACCCCAGCACAACTCGGCTGGTTCATCAAGCGCTGGAGTGCCAGCCTTGCGCCTTTCATGGCGGCCTGCAAGCTTGCAGTAATCCCGTGGCCTATGACTGCCTGAAACAGGTGAGCATCGACCAGGTAACCCGCGCGGCACAAGAGCTTTTGGAGGTTGGCCAGCCATGACCCGACGCATCGCCCATTTGGTGGAATTATCCGGCGGCGGGCCGACCACTGTGGCGCTGAACTATATCCAAGGGCAGCGGGCTCAGGGTGATGAGGTGCATTTGATCGCCTGCCGCAATCTGATTTCCGAGGATCTGAAAACCAAAATCGGCACGGATCTTTTATATACCAGTTCGCGTAACCCGGCGCAGTTTCCCCGTGTGGCCAAAGAGGTTGCCGCGCTGATCGACCGTGTCGCGCCGGATGTGTTGCATCTTCATTCCGCCTTTGCCGGGGTTTATGGACGTATGGCGCTCAGCCATCTGGCAGTGCCGCGCCCAGCGGTTGTTTATTGTTCCCATTGTTGGGCCTTTAACCAAGACGTGTCGGCCAGCAAAAAGCGGGTCTATGCGGCGGTCGAGCGCCATTTCCTGTCGCAAACAGATGCGATTATCAATATTTCCCGCTATGATAGCCAGGCCGCGCAAGCGCTTGGGGTCAATTGCGGCAATGATCATTTGATCTATAATGGCGTTGCGGATGCGGCGCCCGGCACGCAAGCGGCGGATTTGGGACTTGATCCGAGCAAGATCAATATCGGCTTTTTCGGGCGGTTTGATCGGCAAAAGGGGATCGATCTGCTGCTAGAGGGATTTGCCCAAGCGGCGCGGCCCGAATTGCGGCTGCATCTGATCGGCAATACCCTGCGCGGCGATCAGGATGACCTGCATCTGCCCGCGCATGTCACGCGGCAAGACTGGGTGTCTCAGGATCAGGTGGATGCGCATATGCGGGCTTTTGATCTGATTGCACTGCCCTCGCGATGGGAAGGCTTTTCCCTGGTCGCGCTAGAGGCCATGCGCAATAGCCGACCGCTCTTGGTGTCTGACCGCTGCTCTTTGCCCGAAGCGGTGTTTGATGGTGTGAATGGTCTGGTGTTTGAGCTGGACCGCCCCGGCGCGCTCAGCCAAGCGCTGGAGCGTTTACCTGATTTGGATCTGGCGCGCATGGGCGCGAATGCACGTATGATCTATGAAACTTGTTTCCGGTTTGAGACCCATTTGGCCAAGGTCAATCAGGTCTATGACGATGTTTTGGCGAAACGCGCTGACAAAAGGTAAAGCCCATGGCGCAGAATTTCTTTGACCCAGCATTTGACGAACATCAGGCGGTGCTTAGCGCGACCCGCACAGCCCTGGCCGCGCCTTTCGCAGCCCTAGCCGCCGCCGTGACAGAGCGAGTGCGAGCGGGCAAGACGCTGTTTTTCTTTGGCAATGGCGGCAGTGCAGCGGATGCGCAGCATTTGGCCACGGAATTCGTCGCGCGGTTTGAACTGGCCGAGCGACCGGGTATTCCAGCGATTGCTTTGACTTGCGATACCTCGGCTTTGACGGCGATTGTGAATGACTGGTCGCGGGATCGGATGTTTTCGCGCCAGATCGAGGCTTTGGGCCGTGACGGTGATGTGGCAATTGGCATTTCCACCTCGGGCAATAGCGCCAATGTGATCACAGCTTTGCAAGAGGCCCGGCAACGCGGGATGCTGTGTGTAGGCTTCACGGGCCGCGATGGTGGCGCCATGGCGGATTTAGTGGATCACGAAATGCGCGTGCCGGCCAAAGTCACCACGCGGATCCAAGAAATGCATATTCTGCTGGGCCATATCCTGTGCCAAGAGGTGGAGCAGCGACTTTACGGAGAGGGCGTATGAGCCTGTCAGAAGAATTCGGGGCCGCCATGGCCCAAGCCGCCCAGGCCCAGGTGGTTGTGGTCGGGGATTTGATGCTGGATCGCTATATTCATGGCTCGGTTGGGCGGATTTCCCCCGAAGGCCCGGTGCCGGTGTTTTTAGAGCGCGAAACCACTCATCGTTTGGGCGGTGCGGGCAATGTCTGCGATAACCTCACGGCTTTGGGCGTCGCGCCGCATCTGACCGCCGCAGTGGGCGAGGATGACGAAGGCGCGGTTTTGGCGGATCTGGTGGCCAATACCACTTCGGGCGCGGATTTAATCCGGCGCAGCGATGTGCCGACCACGGTCAAGACGCGTTATGTGGCACGAGCGCAGCAGCTGATGCGGGTGGATCGGGAACAAGCAAAAGGTCTGGGCGAGGCGGATGCAAAGGCCTTGATCAATGCGACCCAAGCGGCTTTGCCAGGTGCTGCGCTTTTGATTTTGTCCGATTATGCCAAAGGCGTTCTGACCGATGAGGTGGCCGAAGCCCTTATTGGCTGCGCGCTGACCGCTGCTGTGCCGATCATTGTTGATCCGAAATCCTCGGATTTTAGCAAATATCGCGGCGCCACGATTGTGACCCCGAATTTGTCAGAGCTGCGTCAGGCTTCGGGCGGGGCCTTGGATAGCCGCGAAGAAATCACCGCTGCCGCAAGGGCATTGGTGCAGGCTCATAATCTGGGCGCGATCGCCGTGACCCTCTCCGAAGATGGTATCCTGATCGTTTCCGCGGATGAAAGCTTCTCCGCCCGCGCGGTGAAATCCGACGTTTATGACGTAACAGGGGCCGGCGATACGGTGGTTGCGACCTTAGCTGCCTGTTTGGCGGGTGGTCTGTCTTTGAGCGCGGCGGCGGAAATCGCGATGGTATCTGCCGGGATTGCGGTGACCCATCCTGGCGCGGTCAGTGTCAGCACGGCGGAAATCCAATCAGCCCTGACCACAATGGCGCTGCGTCCCGAAGCAAAAGTCATCCGCGATTGGAATGCTTTGGCGGAAACCGTAACCCGCTGGCGCGCCATGGGTCAAAAGGTTGGTTTTGCCAATGGGGTGTTTGATTTGCTGCATCCGGGGCATCTATCCCTTTTGTCCCAAGCCGCAACCGCTTGTGACCGGCTGGTAGTGGCGATCAATGCGGATGAAAGTGTGAAACGGCTCAAAGGTCCGACTCGTCCGATCCAATCCGAAGACACGCGCGCGCGGGTCTTATCGGCGATTGAGGGGGTGGATGCGGTGACGATCTTTGCCGAAGACACGCCTTTTGAGGTGATTTCGGTGCTCAAACCCGATCTTTTGGTCAAAGGCAGCGATTATACCGTGGATCAGGTGGTGGGCGCGGATATCGTCCAGGCCAATGGCGGGCAGGTGCTGTTGGTGGATCTGGTCTCGGGCTTTTCCACCACAGGGACTGTGGCGAAGATCACCGGCGATACGTGATCACAAAAGCCCGCTGACCGATTTCACCGCTTGGAAAGAGCGGATTCCCCAAAGTCCGGCCTCGCGTCCAAAGCCCGAGGCCTTGCGCCCCCCAAATGGCGCGCCATCTTCGCGGCTATTGCCGTTGATTTGCACCATGCCGACCTCTAGCTGCGCCGAAACCCGTGCCAAGCGGTCGGGGTTTGCCGATTGGATATAGCCCGCCAGCCCGTAAGGGCCGGTATTGGCCAGGGCGATGGCCTGGGCTTCATCGGTGAAAGGCGTCATGGCCAGGACTGGGCCAAAGACCTCTTGGGTGAAAAGATCCATGTCGGGGGTCACATCGGCAAAAACCGTGGGGCGGGGATAATAGCCTTGGGCAAAGCCGTCTGCCCGACCCAAACCGCCCGTGATCAGCCGCGCGCCCTGGTCGATGGCGCGGGCGATATGGGATTGCACCCGGTCATATTGCGCCGCCGAAACCAGCGGCCCCAGATGATCGCCTGGCGTATTAGGCGCGCCAAAGCGATAGGTTTCCGCCTCGACCCGCGCGAGCTCCACCGCTTGGTCATAAATTTCCTCTGCGACCAGCATGCGACTTGCGGCGTTACAGGACTGCCCGGAATTGCGATAGCAATGCGCCAGACCTTGCCGGATCGCGAGGGCTAAGTCACAGTCTTCAAACAGGATATTCGGCGATTTCCCACCCAGCTCTAAATGGCAAGGGATCAAGGCCTGCCCAGCTATAGCCGCGATTTGACGCCCTATAGGGGTAGAGCCGGTGAAAGAAATCACATCCACCCCGCGCCCAGCATAAGCCACTAGCTCTGCCCCGACCTCACCATCGCCCAAGAGCAATTGATAAAGCCCGGTCGGCGCCCCGGCAGCCTCAAAACACTCGGCCAAAAGCAAAGCGCTTGGCAGTGAAAGCTCTGACGGTTTGTGGATCATGGCGCAGCCCGCCACCAAAGCCGCCCCGGCTTTCAAAGCGATTTGGTTCAGCGGCCAATTCCATGGCGTGATCAGCGCGGCAACGCCCAAAGGCTCATAGCGGATCATATGCGCCGGATCACTGGTGAGCGGCTGCGACGACGGAGTTTCCGCCGCCTGACGGATCACCCGCAAATGGGCAAGTGCTGCTTCGACCTGTTTTGAGCGGGCGAATTCCAGCGGTGCCCCCATTTCGCGACTGATCGCAGAGGCAAAGGCGTCTTGCCGTGCGGTGATTTCTGCGATCAAGCGCTCAAGCAGCGCCAGCCGATCATAGCTGGGGCCATTTTTTGCCTGTTCCGTGAAAAAATTTACAGCCCGTTTAACGGTAGTCTTGACCTCTGTCGCTGTTGCCTGAGGTAGGCGGGCCCAGATGATTTCCTGGGCCGGGTCTGTCAGCAAAATCTCCCTAGGCGTGGCCCGAGAATTCGGTTGCGGCATAATCCGTTCCAGCGGCGGATAGGCCAACAAAGGCGCGGAAAGAGAGGCATTGGGCGTGTTCATGAGCGCGGTGAATCACAACTAAGGAAAAGAGACCAGACGCCATCTTATCCCAAGACCGATTCATCCAAAATGCTCCAATCGCACCCTTGCCCTAAGGGCGGATGCCCGTGAAATGCAGATAAATTTATCGCCAGGATAAAAAATGGGGTCTAATGGGCAACATCCGGCCATGTGCGGCTTTTTACCAATGGGATAGTTGGCCTTATTTAGCTCTATAACCGCGACAGTTGATCGCCGTGTGTCCAGTGAGCGAGGTTTATTGTGCAAGTCGAAGAAACAGAACTGCCAGGGGTGCTGATCCTAACCCCGCGCCGGTTTGGTGATGATCGTGGATTCTTCTCTGAAGTTTACAACAAAAACACTTTGGCCCAGCATGGGATCACGGTGGAATTCGTTCAAGATAACCATTCGTTATCGGCCCAGACCGGCACTGTTCGTGGACTGCATTTCCAATCCCCACCCCATGCCCAGGATAAGCTGGTGCGCGTCGGCGCAGGCCGCGTGATGGATGTGGCAGTGGATATCCGTAAGGGCAGCCCGACTTATGGAAAATGGATTGGGGTGGAGCTTTCGGCAGAGCTGGGCAACCAGCTTTTTATTCCCAAAGGTTTCCTACACGGTTTTTCAACCTTGGTTCCCAATTGCGAACTGCTTTATAAATGTTCTGACGTGTATGCGCCCGATTGCGATGGCTCGGTCCGGTTTGACGATCCGGGTATTGGCATTGATTGGGGCGTTGATGTGAGTAATGCGATCATTTCGGAAAAGGACGCGAAAGCGCCGCTTCTGAAAGATTTTGACAGCCCGTTTGTGTTTGAAGGGTAAGGCGATGAAACTTCTTGTAACTGGTGGGGCGGGCTTTATTGGCTCGGCCGTTGTCCGTTTAGCGATCCAGCGCGGCCATAGTGTAGTCAATCTTGATGCGCTGACTTATGCGGCATGCCTGGATAACGTCGCGATGGTGGCCGATAGTCCGAATTACGCCTTTGAGCAGGCCGATATTCGCGATGGCGAAGCGCTCAAGCGTATTTTTGCCGAGCATAAGCCCGATGCGGTGATGCATCTGGCCGCTGAAAGCCATGTGGACCGCTCGATTGATGGCCCTGGCACCTTCATCGAAACCAATGTGATGGGCACTTATGAGATGCTGCAAGCCGCCCGCACCTATTGGGATGAGGCCGGCAAGCCCGCGCATTTCCGTTTCCATCACATCTCTACCGACGAAGTTTTCGGCTCGCTGCCCAATGATCCTTCGGTGCAGTTTACCGAAACCACACCTTATGATCCGCGCTCTCCCTATTCGTCTTCGAAAGCATCCTCGGATCACCTGGTGCGCGCTTGGCATGAAACTTACGGCCTGCCGGTTGTTCTGACCAATTGTTCGAATAATTACGGCCCGTTCCACTTCCCCGAAAAACTGGTGCCGGTGATCATCCTCAATGCTTTGGCGGGTAAGCCTTTGCCGATTTATGGCGATGGCTCGAATATCCGCGATTGGCTATTCGTCGAAGACCATGCCGACGCCCTTCTATTGGTTGTGGAAAAAGGCGAGCTGGGCCGCAGCTATAATATCGGCGGCGAGAATGAGAAGACCAATCTGGAGCTGGTGAAAACCCTCTGCGAGATCCTCGACAAAAAGCGCCCGAAAGACGAAGGCTCTTACTCTGATCAGATCACTTTTGTGACCGACCGTCCGGGCCATGATGCGCGCTATGCGATTGATCCAACCCGGATCCGTGAAGAGCTGGGCTGGCGTCCCTCGGTGACCGTTGAGGAAGGTCTTGAGAAGACGGTTGAATGGTATCTGGAAAACGAAACCTGGTGGCGCAAATTGCAAGAGCGCCATGGCGTTGGCGAGCGTCTGGGCACAAAGGCTTAAGCGATGAAGTTTCTTCTATTTGGAACGGATGGTCAGCTGGGGATCGAGATCCAGCGCCGCAATGGCGAGCATGTCATTGAGGCGCGCGGTCTGGATGAGGCAGATTTCACAAAGGCCGAAGATTGCGTGGCATGGGTTGAGAAAACCGATGCGGATGCGGTGATCAATGCCTCGGCTTATACTGCCGTAGATAAAGCCGAGGAAATGGAAGACCTGGCCGCGCAGATCAATGCCACCACGCCGGGCCTTCTGGCCGAGGCGGCGGCTAAGCGCGGCCTGCCTTTCGTGCATGTGTCCACCGATTATGTGTTTCCTGGCGATGGTGATCAGCCTTTCGCGGTAGATGCCCCGACCGGGCCTTTGGGCGCTTATGGCCGTACCAAGCTTTCTGGTGAAGAGGCGGTGCGCGGGGCAGGGGGGGCGCATGCGATTTTGCGGACCTCTTGGGTTGTTTCGGCGCATGGCCATAACTTCATCAAAACCATGCTGCGCCTGGGCGCGGATCGGGATCGGTTGACCATTGTTGCCGACCAGATTGGTGGACCAACCCCGGCTGCTGCTTTGGCCGATGCGTGTTTGGCAGCGGCAGAGCAGCTTGTGATCGACCCAAGCAAAGCTGGCACATATCATGTGTCTGGCGGCCCGGATTGCTCTTGGGCGGATTTCGCCCGGGAAATCTTTGCGCTGTCTGGCACGAAGTGCGAAGTGGCTGATATTCCCAGCTCGGATTACCCGACCCCGGCACAACGTCCGCTCAATTCGCGCATGGATAACAGCCTTACAGAAAAAACTTTTGGCCTGGCGCGCCCCGATTGGCGGGCAGGGCTTTCTGAAATTCTAGATGAGCTAGGGGCTCTCAAAGCATGACACAGCGTAAAGGTATCATTCTCGCCGGCGGTTCTGGCACACGGCTTTATCCGATCACCAAAGGCGTCTCAAAGCAGCTTTTGCCGATCTATGACAAGCCGATGATCTATTTTCCGCTCTCCACGCTGATGCTGGCGGGGATCCGCGAAATCGCGATGATCACCACCCCGCATGACCAAGAGCAGTTCAAGCGGACTTTGGGCGATGGCAGCCAGTGGGGCATCTCGCTGACCTATATCACTCAGCCAAGCCCGGATGGTCTGGCCCAGGCCTATATCCTGGCCGAAGACTTCCTTGACGGCGCGCCTTCCGCTATGTGCCTGGGCGATAATATTTTCTTTGGCGCACGCTTGCCCGAGCTGCTGGCTTCGGCGGATGCGAAAGAAAGCGGTGGTACGGTATTCGGCTATCGCGTGGCCGATCCCGAGCGTTATGGGGTTGTGAAATTCGATGGCGATGGAAAGGCCGAGCAGATCATCGAAAAGCCAGAAGTTCCGCCCAGCAATTACGCGGTGACGGGGCTCTATTTCCTCGATGGCAGCGCGCCGGAGCGGGCCAAACAGGTGCAGCCCTCCGATCGTGGTGAGCTGGAAATCACCACGCTTTTGGAAATGTATCTCCATGAGGGCTCGCTTTCGGTGGAAACCATGGGCCGCGGCTATGCTTGGCTTGATACCGGCACCCATGGGTCCTTGCTGGATGCGGGGAATTTTGTGCGCACCCTGACCACGCGCCAGGGCCAGCAAGTGGGCTGCTTGGAAGAGATCGCCTATGAACAAGGCTGGATCACCCGTGACGACCTGATCGCAGCAGGCACGGCCTATAAGAAAAACGAATATGGCAAATATTTGCTGGCTTTGGCCGGGGAATAATGCGGATCGGGGCGGGGCTGCTTTTTGTGGCCTCCCCCCTTTTTATGGCGTTTAGGCCGATTTTGTGTCACCCCAATCAAAGCGATGGGGCCGCTCCAATTGGTAGTTGCGCGAGCTGAGGAAGTTCAGCACCTCAAAATTCTGCATCGGCGGCATCAGCCAATGTCCTTGTAGTGCTTCGGCGCCAAAATTGCGGGCGATTGCTTCGACCCGGCTGGACCCAACGCATTCCAGCACCACGAATTTATTCATCACATGGCCGGTTTCCACCATGGTGCGGATGACACCGCGCGCTTGTCGTGAGCGAGTGACAGACCCCGCCACGGAGAGATCGATTTTCAGCCATTCCACCGGGTAATTCAGCAAGCGATTATAAGAGCTATCGCCCTTGCCGAAATCATCCAAAGCAAGGCGGAAGCCGCGCCGGTGCATTTCCAAAAGGCTCTGTTTCACATCTTCGCTTTGGGTGTTCAGGCAGCTTTCAGTCACTTCCAGAATAATATCGCCGGGGACAAGCCCATTGCGCTGCAATTCATGCTCCATCATTTCGATCAAATCGACAGAGGCCAGTTCCAGCAGCGACAGATTGACGGTGACGGGAATTTGACTGCCGGTTTCACGGATGCGCGCCGCCATGACAAAGGCCTTTTCTCGGATTTGCGCGCCAAGGTCTCGAATAATCCCTGAATCTTCTGCAATGGGGATGAATTCCGAGGGCGGGATCACATTTCCGGCGCGGTCCTTCCAACGGCACAGGGCCTCTAGCGCGACAACCTGCCGATCATCGGTGGAGAAAATCGGCTGATAGCGCAGGCTTAGTTCATTCGCGGCCACGGCATTGGCCAAACCATGGCGCAGAGCCCGCCGCGCTTCGCTTTTGCGCCGCATCACATTGTCAAATATCGCGACCCGCCCGCCGCCTGCGGTTTTCGCCAGATACATGGCTTTGTCCGCGAAACCCAGAAGCGGTCTAATCCCGCTCATCCCCGGCGCCCAATCAGCACGACCAATGCTGCAAGACAGTTTTTTCTTGGAACTACCGATTTGAACCGATCGGCAGAGCCGCGCCATCATGCGATCTTGAAGCTGGGCAAGCTCGTCGTCATTTCGCCCCAAAGCCAAAAGTGCAAATTCATCGCCACTGAGCCGCGCCACCAAATCGTCAGACCCGGCGAGCTCTTGCAACTCATCCGCCACGATACGCAGCAAGACATCGCCAGTGGCATGACCGAAAGCGTCATTGCATAATTTCAGGGAATCCACATCGATAAAATAAGCCGAGGCGCGAGGCCAAAGCCCAGAGCGCAGGCGCTTATTCGCCCGATCATTAAAGGCGCCGCGATTGAGCAAACCAGTCAGAACATCTTTTTCCGCTAGATAGCGAATTTCGCTTTGAGCTTTGCCAATTTGTTCAGCCATCAAGTTGAAACTATGGCGCAGCTCGCTCAATTCGCTGATATTCGGCAAAGCTTGGACGGGCACCCGAACGCTTGTATTGCCTTCCCCCATTTCTTGCGCGGTCTTGCTCACCACGCGCAACCGTCGCGACAGGATTGCCGCCGCGCTCCAGCCAATCAGCCCCGAAACCAAAACGGCGGCAAAGAAAACCATGGCAACATTTTTGCCGATTTCATTGGGGATTGCCCGCAGCTCGGCCAGGGGGCGCGGAATAACCACCCCCCAACCGGTTTCAGCAACTGGGGCGTAAGCCGCCAATACGGTTTGCTTCATCATCGGGGCGTCGAAGAGCATTGTCCCTTGCTCGCCCGCAAGGCTGCGCCGCACCGGTTCCATCCCGGCGATATTGGTTTTGGTCGGTGGCATGGTCAGATAGGGATGCGCGATGATATTGCCCTTACTGTCAAAGACAACCGCGTGACCGGCTTCGCCCATGGTCAAATGGGTCAGTTCTTTTTCGATAAATTGAGTGTTTAGCTCTGCCGCTATCAGAATCCCCCCAAATTGCCGCGCGATCAAAAGCGTTTTGGGACTGGCGGGGTCGCCGGGCCGAATTTCAGCCAGCTTTCCGGGCGAATTTTCGGCGGCGCGTTTCGCATCGGCGATGAAATTTGCTAAGCCATCGGTCATTGGCGCGGGGCTTTGGCCCAGAACGACTTGCAAGACGGAGTCGTCTTTGAGGTCGATCACATAGAGATGGTCGAAATTCTGCTTGGCCATAAAAGGTCCGGCAAAGCTGATATCCGACCCGTCCACGGCTTTCTGCGCCAAAACCTCAAAGGCGGATTGCGCCCCATCCGTGTAATGCATGAAGGTTTCGCTAAGATGCTGAGCCATGAGCAAGGTGTTGCGCTCGGCTTCTTGCATTTCGGCATCCATGGCCTTGGAATAGGGCCACACCCAAAAAGACACCAGCGGCAATGCGCTAGCGATCATAAAGGCACCGATAAGTGCGCTACGCAAAGAGAGTGTCGCCATGGATTGGCCTCTTGGGGCTGACCTATGAGTTAATTTCCACTAATCTTTATTAATCGATTATTAATAACGAGTGCTCCTTTGCGTTAATAGGCGCGCTTTGCCAAAGTCAAACAGGGTATCGGTGCGGAAATTCGGCAGAGTGTTTTGGTTTTTCTTCTATATTTCAGTAGCTAATAATCCTTTTCGCAATTTGCAAAGGCCTGATTTTTGATTTTCATCAGGCAGGCGCTTTCAAAGAAAATTGAGTGGAGCGGCACAAATAGAGCGTTTCACAGACCGCCATATATTAAGGTTTCGGGTAAATATAGCAAATTTGACCTGCAAACGAATCGCATTTTGCTGGTTTGTTAGGGTTTGTGCCCCTGCGTCAATTGGACCAGGATTGCCGCCGATGCCAGATTGCTTGCGCTGCAATTTCGGGGTTTGATGGCCCGTTTCGATCCAGGGACTCAAATTTACGCCCATTTAGCAACTAGATCCGAGATGCAGCCCTGCATGCCAGAAAGTTTAACAAAACCCTTGCCGAAACCGGTTTCGGTGATGAGGATCTTAATTAGGAGGATAATAAATGCTCACCGACACGGCGGATCAAACCGTTGCGGAAGAGCGGATCGGAACAGGGAGAAAGCGCGCGACCATCAATGATGTAGCGCGGGCTCTTGGGCTGACAAAGGGGACCGTGTCGCGGGCTCTGAATGGCTATCCCGATATTTCCGACCGCACGCGGCGGCGGGTCCGGCATATGGCAGACCGGCTGGGATATTTGCCTTTGGCGCAGGCCCAGGCAATCCGTACCGGACGCGTGCGCGCCATTGGTCTTGTGCTGCAAGTGGGTGAACCCGATGCGCAGCGGCCGTTTTTGGCGGATTTTCTTTCTGGCGTGACAGGCGCGGCGGGAGCAGAGGGCTGGTCTTTGACCGTGGCCACTGCGCAGCATCATGATGACACGCGCGAGGTGCTTGAACGACTATTGGCCGAGCGTAAAGCTGATGGCTTTATTCTGCCGCGCACCAGATTGAGCGACCCGCGGATTGACCTGCTGCGACAAGAAAATGTGCCTTTTGTTCTTTATGGTCGGACCGGGGATCCTACGGGCTGTGCTTGGTTCGATATGCTGGGCGAACAGGCTATGGCCGAGGCGGTGCATCGGCTTTACGCGTTCGGACATCGGCGCATTGGATTTCTCGGCGGGGCGGAAGGTATGTGCTATAACCATTTGCGACGCCAGGGATATTTGACAGCAATGGCAGAGCTAGGCCTGACCCTTGCACCAGAATTAGAGGCGCGCGGGGCTACGACAATTGCCAGCGGCATCATAGGTGCCAAGGAAATTCTGCAAGCCGCCGAACCACCGACCGCGATTGTTTGCGCCACGGATATGGCCGCGCTTGGGGCCATGCGCGTGGCGGCGGAATATGGGCTGCGGGTTGGGCAGGATCTTTCGCTGACTGGCTATGATGGCGTGCCGCAAGGAGCCTGGACCGATCCGCCTTTGACCACTTTTGAGGTGGATAACGCGGCTGTTGGCGCCCGTTTGGCGACTTTGCTGCTGCGTTTGATCCATGGCGAAGCGCCGGAAAATCTACGCGAAACCGCGCCCGCCCGGCTTTGTGCCCGGGGCAGTGATGGGCCGCCGGCTTTGGATCCGCTGTCCTTGGCGCAACGCATCGCATCCGCAGAACAAAGAAATCAAAACAACCAGGGAGACCTTCCATGACAATCTCGACTTTCCGAGCTCGCCTGCTTGGCGGCGCGGCTTTGGCGCTTGCTTTCTCCGCAGGGACCGCTTCGGCGGATATCCGGTTTTGGACCACCGAAGAACAGCCAGACCGGCTTGCCAAACAAACCGAGATGGCCGCCGCTTTCAAAGAAAAGACCAGTATCGCGGTAGAGGTCATCCCTGTCACTGAAAAAGACCTGGGCACCCGCGCGCTTGCGGCTTTCGCGGCGGGCGATTTGCCGGATGTGATCTATCACACTTTGCAATATGCGCTGCCCTGGGCTGAAGCCGGGATCTTGGATATCGAAGCCGCCAGCGATGTGATCGAGGATTTGGGCACGGAAAGTTTCGCGCCGGGCGCTTTGGAAATGGCCGCGACGCCGGATGGCTATGCCAGTGTCCCGGTGGATGGCTGGACCCAGATGATCGTCTATCGCAAGGATTTGTTCGAAGGCGCCGGGCTAGAGCCGCCAACCACTTATGCGGCCGTCGAAACCGCCCTAGAAGCGCTGCATAACCCCCCGGAAATATACGGTTTTGTTGCTGCCACCAAGATTGATGAAAACTTCATGAGCCAGGTTCTAGAGCATGTCTTTTTGGCCAATGGCGTCTCTCCGCTAAGTGCTGAGGGCTTTGCGCCGCTGGATGAGGCAGCCACCACTGAGGTTCTGGATTTCTATAAAAAGATCGCCAAAGCCTCGCCTCCCGGTGAACTTTACTGGGATCAGTCGCGGACGCTCTATTTTGCCGGCGATGCGGCGATGATCATTTGGTCGCCCTTTATCCTCGATGAGCTGGCAGGCCTGCGCGACAGTGCGCCGCCAACCATCAATGGCGACCCGACTTCGGCGGAGTTGGCTTCCAAAACTGGCATCGTGACCAATTTCGCGGGCCCGTCTAATCCGGGTGGCGCGGCCTGGGCCGATATTCGCTATTTCGGGATTACAGCGGATGCGAATACCGATGAAGCGATGGAATTCGTTGAATATTCCATGAGCGATGGCTATACCCAGACCCTGTCTATCGCGCCTGAAGGCAAATTCCCTGTCCGGCGCGGCACAGTTGAAGAGCCCAGCAAATATGAACAGGCTTGGGCAAAGCTGCCGGTGGGCGTTGATCGCAAAGCGCCGCTTGGTGATCTTTATGATGGCGCGATGATCGAAGAAATCGTTGGCGGTTTGGATGTGGCGCAACGTTGGGGCGTCGCGGAAGGCCAGCTCGCTTTGGCGTCGAAAATGATCAATTCCCAAGCGATCAACCGGATCGTTCGCCAATATATCGATGACCAGATCGATGCGAGCGCCGCGATTGCAGCGATGAACGAAGCCCTCTCGGCCATCGAGTGACCCTTTCTTGCTGCGGCCCGGCCTTGGGCCGCAGCCCTTCTGGACCAAAATCATGACGGATCAACTTTCCCCCGCGCCGCGCCCGCCCAGCGGCACCGGTCCTCTTGCCCGCCGCGAAGCGCGATTGGCTTGGGCCATGCTCTTTCCCACGATTTTTGTGGTGGCTTTGGTGGTGCTTTTGCCTCTTTTGGCGGTGTTCTGGATCTCGGTAAAACCGGTGACCCTGGCCGATCTGCGCGCGCCGGAACTGGTTCTGCGCGAAGACCTGCGCGGGCGTCCGAAAGAGCCGGGCGACGCGGCGAGGATCCGCTACCGTTTGCGCAATTCCAGCCAGACCGCGCCAATTCTGGGCGTGAGCTTGCGCGATGACATTCCCCAAGGTCTGACGCTGAATGGCGCGCTTGACCCCCGCTGTTCGCTGAGCGGGACAGAGCTGACCTGTGATTTCGGCGATCTGGACGGGGGTTTTCGCGAAACCTTGGAAATCCCGGTAATTGTCAGTGCGGATTATCTGGCGAATGGCGATCTGGGGGCAAGCATCCCTGTCACCACCGGCAAATCCCAAGGGGTGCTGACCAGCGGCGAATTCACCTTGGATAATTTCGCCAAAGTCTTGGATGGCGGCGCCTTTTGGAGCACGCTGGGAGTGACCGTCTTCTACACCTTTTTCGGCACGGTCGGCGCGATCATTTTAGGGCTTTTCGCGGCGATGATCCTGAACCGCGATTTCAAGGGCCAGGGGATATTGAGGGGTCTTTTCCTATTTCCCTATGTGGCACCGATCATCGCGGTGGCCTTTACCTGGGTGATCCTGCTAGATCCGTTTTCGGGGTCTTTCAATGCGCTATTGCTGCAAATGCAGGTGGTGGAGGCACCGATCAATTTCTTTGGCCAAAGCCCGATTGCCCTGATCATGGTCACGGTTTTTGCCATGTGGTGCTATTTCCCGCTATGTTTTCTGTTCATCCTAGCCCGGCTTCAAGCCTTGGACACGGATATCTATGAGGCCGCCGATATGGATGGCGCCTCGCCCTTCCAGAAATTCTGGTTCCTTTCTCTGCCGCAACTCATGGGCATTCTGAGCGTTCTGTTCCTGCTGCGCTTCATTTGGACCTTTAACAAATTCGACGACATCTTTTTGCTGACCGGCGGCAATGCGGGCACCCGAACCCTGACTGTGAGCGTCTATGAACAGGCCTTCGCGATCTCCAATATCGGAGCAGGGGCGGCGGTGGCCGTGGTGATCTTTGTCTGTTTGCTGATCTTTGCGACGCTGTTTTTCCGGTATCTGAGCCAAGAGGAGGGGCTGTGATGCGCAATGGCTATGTCACCTCCGCCATTTTGGGCGCGCTTTGGGTATTTGTGATCGCGGTCACTATTGCGGTGGCCCTGTCTTTTGCCACTGGGGCAGCTTTGCGACCATCGCTGCTCTTGTCCCTGTTTTGGGGCGGGCTGATCGGGCTGGGCGTTTTGCGCGGTCTGGTCTTTGGCCTTGGCGCAGCGGGTGCGGCGGCGATTGCGGCCTTTATCGGCTTTGGTCCGGTGATCGCTGAAAGCCAAAGCCTGCTTTTCCTTGCCGGGCATTTGGTTTTGGCCGGTGTTTCTTGGGCCGGGCTAAACGCCATATTGCAGGGTCTGCCCAGGGGCAGTTTGACCCGGCATGAATTCGAAGAGGCGATAATCCGCTTTTTATTGCGGGTGGGGATCATCTTTTTCGTCGCCTTGGTCTTTGTGCCATTTTACGTGATGGTGATGACCAGCCTGAAAAATCAGGCCCAGCTGATGTCGAACCCGCTCGATTTCTCGATCGATCTTAGCCAGGGTTGGGGGCTTTTCAGAGCCTATGTGGAGCTGTTCCGGGATTTCAATTTCGGCGGCTATCTTTGGACCTCCACCTATGTGTCGGTGCTGACGGTACTGCTGACTTTGCTGTTTTCGATCCCAGGCGCTTATGCGGTGGCGCGGTTGCGCTTTACCGGGCGGGCGGCGTTTTCGCGCTCGATCCTGTTGATCTATATGGTGCCGATGATCGTGCTGGCTTTGCCGATCTATATCGCCTTTTCCATGACAGGGCTGCGCAACACCATATTGGGGCTGGTGATGATCTATCCGGTCACCACCATTCCCGTGGCACTTTATATGTTGCAGGGCTATTTCCGGGGCCTGCCCGCCGAGGTGGAAGAAGCCGGGCTCATGGATGGGCTAAGCCGGTTGCAAGTGATCTGGAAAATCACCCTGCCGCTCAGCCTGCCGGCCATGGCCTCGGTGTCGCTTTATGTTTTCATGATCTCTTGGAATGAATTCCTGCTGGCCTTCATGCTGCTCGATGATCCATCGATCTTTACCCTGACACGGGGGGTTGCGGCGCTCGATAGTTCGGAAGTGCCACGGCAAAATCTAATGGCCGGGGCGGTGGTGGCGACGGTGCCGATTATGGTCGTTTTCCTCGTGCTTGAACGGTTCATGACTAAGGGCCTCACGGCTGGGAGTGTCAAAGGATGACAGAAGAAATCACAGCAGAGCGCGCCGCCGAAATAGATGCGGAGGCGGTCAAAGTCATGCGCCTTAATAGCCGCGATGGCTATACGGTGCCGACGGCTGGGCTTTATCCTTATCAGTGGAATTGGGATTCCATGTTTGCCGCGCTTGGCTTTGCGATTTTCGATCTCGATCGCGCATGGACCGAGGTGAACACATTGCTCGCGGGGCAATGGCCCGATGGGATGGTGCCGCATATCCTGTTTCACAAACCCGATCCCGGCTATTTTCCGGGCCCCGATATTTGGGGCACTGAGGGCAAAGGCGCGGTTGCGTCCTCTGGGATATCCCAGCCCCCCGTTGCTGCCACCATGGTGCGCCAGATTTGGGAGAGGGATAAAACCCGCCCCGAGGCCGGCCCCGTGCTAGAGGCTCTGATCCGCTGGCATCGCTGGTTTATGGAGTGGCGGTTGGATGAAGGGGCGGTTTGCATTGCCCATCCCTGGGAGGCCGGTCGAGATAATGCGCCCGATTGGGACAAGGCAATGGCGGCCATCGACCCGACCGGAGTGACGCCCTATGCGCGGCGCGATACGTCCCATGTGGATCCCTCGATGCGCCCGACGAAAGAGGATTATGACCGCTATGTCTGGCTGGTCCAGCATGGGCGGGAACGCGGCTGGGATCAGGCCCAGATGCTGGCGGATTGCGGCTTTCACGTGGCCGATCCGGGCATGACCTTTATCCTGTTGGGGGCAACGCGGGATCTGGTGGCCATGGGACAAGAGATGGGCCGCGATATGTCCGAGGCGGAGGCCTGGATCACCACCCTAGAAGCCGGGGCAAAAACTCTTTGGAACCCGGAAATTCGTGCCTTTGATAGTCGCGACGCGCTGCATGGAGGCTTTGCGGGCTCTTTGTCTTGCGCCTCTTATCTGTGTTGGTTCGGTGGTATTGATCACCCGCAAATGCGCGATCATCTGGCGAATATGCTGGGCAAAACCCCTTATCCGGTCCCAAGCTATGACCTGGCCGGTCCGGTCTTTGACCCGAAACGCTATTGGCGCGGACCAACCTGGGCGGTGGTCAATCAACTGATCGGTTGGGGTCTGGCGCGGCAAGGCCTGGCAACCGAGGCGCAGCAATTGCGCGAGGCCACCGCGCGGCTCATCGCGGGCCATGGTTTTGCAGAATATTTCGACCCGCTGAATGGGTCACCGGCGGGGGGCGGCACATTTACATGGACCGCCGCTGTTTGGCTATCTTGGGCCTCCCCGACTGCGGAAGGAGTGTGAAATGGGTTCGATCCGGTTAGAGGGCGTCGAAAAATGGTATGGCGATGTGCAGGTGATCAAAGGCGTTGATCTGCATATCGATGAAGGCGAATTCGTGATTTTTGTCGGCCCATCGGGCTGCGGGAAATCTACCCTATTGCGGATGATCGGCGGGCTAGAGGAAATCAGTCGTGGCACTCTTAGCATTGACGGGCGCGATGTGACCGCTGACCCGCCATCCAAGCGCGGGCTGACCATGGTGTTCCAAAGCTATGCGCTTTACCCACATATGACCGTGCGGGAAAATATGGGCTTTGCTCTGAAAACCGCCGGGCATCCTGCCCAGGAAATCGCCAGCAAAGTGGATGCGGCAGCCTCGGTGCTGCGGCTCGAAGACTATTTGGACCGCCGCCCCAAAGCCTTGTCCGGTGGGCAGCGCCAGCGCGTGGCCATTGGCCGGTCCATTGTGCGCGATCCGACCGCCTTTTTGTTTGACGAGCCTCTGTCCAATCTGGATGCGGCGCTGCGGGTTGAGATGCGCTATGAAATCGCGAAGCTGCACCAATCCCTGGGTCGGACTATGATCTATGTGACCCATGACCAGGTAGAGGCGATGACCCTTGCCGACCGGATCGTAGTTTTGGAATTCGGCCATATCGCTCAGGTGGGTAGCCCGCGCGCGCTTTATGAACGGCCCGCTAATCTGTTTGTGGCGCAGTTCATCGGCTCGCCGAAAATGAATATCCTGCCCTGTCGGACTAGAGCGGGCAGCTATCTACTAGATGGCGGGCGCGGCGGGCCGTTCTTTGGCACGACCCCGGCGGCGCATTTGGGCGTGCGCCCGGAACATGTGACCCTTGTGCCCGAAGGCGAAGGAGCCTGCGACGCCGTCGTGGATCTGGTGGAGTTTCTGGGCGCGGATACTTTTGTCATTCTCGATGCTGGGCCTTTGGGCAGCATCACCGTGCGGGTTGTGGGCTCTAGCGATCTGCGGCCTGGAACGCGGCTTGGGCTTGCCTTTCCCGGACCGCTGCATTTCTTTGACGGCGAAGGCCTGGCGGTCCAATCGGACTAGATCGCGACAGGCAAACCCATAGGCAGAAGGGGCCGGTGCATGAATTCACTGGACGGAAAAATCGCTGTTGTCACCGGAGCGGCTCAGGGTTTGGGCGCGGCGGTTGCCCGGCTTTTTGCCGAGGCCGGGGCGGTGGGGCTAATCACCTGTGACCGCAATGCGGAAAAAGGCCAGGCAGTTGCCGCAGAGATCACCGAGCAATTCGGCGTGCCCACGGAATTTGTCGCCGCGGATCTTGCCGAGATTTCCGATATCCGCGCGGTGATTGCCCAAGCAAAGCAAAGATTTGGTCAGATCGATATTTTGGTGAATGCCGCTGGGATCACCGACCGGGGCAGCTTGATCGACACATCGCCCGAATTGTTTGACCGGCTTGTTGCGGTCAATCTGCGCGGGCCGTTCTTTATGATGCAAGAAGCGGTCAAAGTGATGATCGAAACCGGGCGGCCGGGCAGTATCGTCAATATCGGCTCTATCTCTGGTTTTGCGGGACAATCCTTTATTTGCCCTTATGTGGCGACCAAAGGCGGTTTGTCTTCGCTCACCCGCAACACGGCTTTCGGTCTTTTGCGCAACCAAATTCGGGTCAATCAGTTGGATGTGGGTTGGATGGCCTCGGACAATGAAATCAGCCTGCAAGCCGAAGAACGCGGCGATCCCAACTGGCTGGAAAACGCCGCCGCCGAAAGACCCTTTGGTCGCTTGCTCGACCCGCGCGAAGCCGCGAAAGGGGTGCTGTTCTTGGCTTCAGACGATAGCGGCATGATGACGGGCACGGTGATCCCCTTTGATCAATCCGTGTGGGGTGGCTATCCGGGGCTTGCACCAAGTCCAGATGCGCCCATGAGCCTTTAGAGCATTGGGATTTGGCACGCATAGCGGCGCGTATATGGGCAAGTTTTCGATCAATCATCCGGCAAGTTTTCTGTTTTTCCCCAGAATTTTCACCGACAGGGGCTTACTGCCGCATGTCAGTCCCTGTCGTATTTCGGAGATACCTTTGGGGTAAGATCAAATTGGGGCCTTTGCGCCCGATACTATCCTTGGGCAAAAGGCCTGAGACTTCGTAAGAGTTCGTAGAGCATCCAGGAGGACCACCTATGACGGTCGCCACAGTAAACAAAGTTTCCACAAGCCCGATTGACGGCCAAAAGCCAGGGACCTCCGGGCTTCGCAAGAAAACCCGCGTTTTTATGGAGCCGCATTTCCTTGAAAATTTCGTTCAATCGGTTTGGAACGGCATTGGCGGCGTTGAGGGAAAAACTTTGGTGCTGGGCGGGGATGGCCGCTATTTCAATGACCGCGCGGCACAGGTGATTTTGCGCATGGCGGCGGCTAGCGGTGCGGCCAAGGTGATTGTCGGCAAAGGCGCGATCCTGTCCACTCCAGCGGCCTCGAATATGATCCGCAAACGCGGCGCGGATGGCGGTTTGATCATGTCCGCCAGCCATAACCCCGGCGGTATCGACGAAGATTTCGGGGTGAAATACAATATCAGCAATGGTGGACCCGCGCCGGAAAATGTCACTAGCGCGATTTTCGAGGCCACGAAAACCATCAGCGAATATCTGATCTTAGAAGCCGAGGATGTGGATCTTGGCCGCCTGGGCGAAACCCAGCTTGGCTCGATGCTGGTTGAGGTGGTGGACCCTGTCACCGACTATGCCGATCTGATGGAAAGCCTGTTTGATTTCGCGGCGATCCGGGCGCTTTTCGCGGGTGGTTTCACCGCGCGGTTTGACGCGATGCATGCGGTGACCGGCCCTTATGCCACGGAAATTCTCGAAAACCGCTTGGGAGCGCCCGCAGGCACGGTGATCAATGCCGTGCCGCAGCCTGATTTCGGCGGTGGTCACCCGGACCCGAACCCGATCTGGGCCAAGCCGCTGGTCGATTTGGTCATGGGCTCCGAGGCTCCGGATTTCGCGGCAGCCTCTGACGGCGATGGCGACCGCAATATGATCCTCGGTAAAGGTATTTATATTACGCCCTCTGACAGCCTGGCCGTTTTGGCCGCAAATGCGCATCTGGCTCCGGCCTATGGGGATGGGCTTAAGGGCATGGCGCGCTCTATGCCGACCTCGCGGGCTTTGGACCGGGTTGCTGCGGCTAAGGGGCTTGATGTTTACGAAACCCCAACGGGTTGGAAATTCTTCGGCAATTTGCTCGATGCAGGCCGCGCAACGATTTGCGGCGAGGAAAGCGCCGGCACTGGTGCCGATCATGTACGTGAAAAAGACGGGCTTTGGGCGGTTCTTTTGTGGCTGAATGTGCTGGCAGCCAGCGGCAAATCTGTGGCCGAGCTGATGCAAGATCACTGGGCGGAGTTTGGCCGCAACTATTATTCGCGCCATGATTTCGAAGCAGTGGATAGCGACGCGGCCAAAGGCGTGATGGATCACTTGCGCAGTCAATTGGCAGATCTGCCGGGCAAGGAAATCGCCGGGCTGACCGTGTCTGAGGCAGATGAATTCGCCTATGATGATCCGGTGGATGGCTCGCGCAGCGAAGGCCAAGGCCTGCGGGTTGGCTTTGCCAATGGGGCGCGTTTCGTGGTGCGTTTGTCCGGCACGGGCACCCAGGGCGCGACGATCCGGCTTTACCTCGAAGAAGTGGAAACCGACCCGGCTGCCATGGGCAAAGAGCCGCAAGAGGCGCTGGCCTCTGTGATCACAGCCTCGGAAACTCTGGCCGAAATCAAAGCCCGCACGGGCCGCACCGAGCCGGATGTCATCACCTAAGGCATTTCGCGCGAATACTTAAATACGAACGCTCCGCCCAGAATTGGACGGAGCGTTTTTCTTTAGAGCCCCCAAACAGAGGCCAGAGCCAAAGCTTATAGCTTTCCTCGAAATGCTTTAGTCCAGCTGGCTCACATCCCGAACTGCGCCGCGCGCCGCCGAAGTGGTGAGCGCCGCATAGGCCTTGAGCGCGGTTGAGACTTTGCGGGTGCGTTTCTCTTCCGGCTTCCAGCCTGCCGCGTCGCGCTTGGCCCGGCGAGCGGCAAGTTCGGCATCATCCACCGCCAGATGGATCCGGCGGTTCGGAATATCGATCTCGATCTTATCGCCTTTTTCGACCAAGCCGATCGTGCCACCCTCAGCCGCTTCTGGCGAAACATGCCCGATCGACAGACCCGAAGTCCCCCCCGAGAAACGCCCATCGGTTAAAAGAGCACAAGCTTTGCCCAGGCCTTTGGATTTCAGATAGCTGGTCGGGTAAAGCATTTCCTGCATCCCCGGCCCACCGCGCGGGCCTTCATAGCGGATCACCACCACATCGCCCTCTTTGACCTTGCCGGTCAGAATATCTGAAACCGCGCGGTCCTGGCTTTCGCAGACATGAGCGGTGCCGGTGAAAGTCAGGATCGAGGCATCGACCCCGGCCGTTTTCACGATACAGCCCTCTTCGGCGATATTGCCAAACAGCACGGCCAGCCCGCCATCTTGGCTAAAGGCGTGCTCTTTCGAGCGGATCACACCGTTTTCGCGGTCTTTATCCAGCTCTTTGAAGCGGCGATCTTGGCTAAAGGCCTCGGTGGTGCGCACCCCACCCGGCGCGGCTTTGAACAGCTGCTCGGCGGCGGGGTTATTGGCGACTTTGATGTCCCAACGGCCAATTGCCTCGCTCATGGTTGTGGAATGGACCGTGGCGCAATCATCATGCAGCAGCCCGGCACGAGACAGCTCGCCCAGGATCGAGAAGATCCCACCGGCGCGATGCACGTCTTCCATATGCACATTGGCGATATTGGGCGCGACTTTGCACAGGCAAGGCACTTTGCGCGACAGCTTGTCGATATCATCCATAGTGAAATCGACGCCGCCTTCATTGGCGATGGCCAGCAAATGCAGCACCGTATTGGTGGAGCCGCCCATGGCAATATCGAGGCTCATGGCATTTTCAAACGCCTTGAAGGTCGCGATTTCGCGGGGCAGCAGGCCTTGCTCTTCCTCAAGATAATGGCGCTTGGTAATGTCAACGATCTTGCGCCCGGCTTCTAAGAACAACTCTCGGCGATCCGCATGAGTGGCCAGGGTCGAGCCATTGCCCGGCAGCGCCAGGCCCAGAGCCTCGGCCAAACAGTTCATCGAATTCGCCGTGAACATCCCCGAGCAAGAGCCGCAAGTCGGGCAGGCATTTTCCTCGATATGCTGGACCTGCTCATCGGTGAAGGTCTCCGAGGCGGCGGCGACCATAGCATCCACCAGGTCAACCTTCTTCATCTCTAGATCGGCCATGTCGATCTTGCCCGCTTCCATCGGCCCGCCCGAGACGAAAATCGCCGGGATATTGAGCCGCATGGCCGCCATCAGCATGCCCGGCGTGATCTTATCGCAGTTGGAGATACAGACCATCGCATCGGCGCAATGGGCATTGACCATATATTCCGTGCTATCGGCGATCACTTCGCGAGAGGGCAGGGAATAGAGCATCCCGTCATGGCCCATGGCGATCCCGTCATCCACCGCGATGGTGTTAAACTCTTTGGCAACGCCGCCGGCCTTTTCGACTTCGCGCGCCACCATCTGGCCCAGATCTTTCAGATGCACATGCCCCGGCACAAACTGGGTGAAGGAGTTCACGATGGCGATGATCGGCTTGCCGAAATCGCCGTCTTTCATCCCGGTTGCGCGCCAAAGGCCACGCGCCCCGGCCATGTTACGCCCATGGGTACTGGTTCTGGATCGGAAATAAGGCATGGGAGCCCTCCCTGTCTATTTAGTTGGAGGGCTTTTACCCCAGTGGCGCAGGTTCGTGAAATATATTATAAGACGCCTATTAAGTCGTAGGAGATATCAGTGGATCTACGCCAGCTCAAACATTTTGCCGCTGTTGCTCAGACCCTGCATTTTGGCCAGGCCGCGGATCTGCTCGGCATGACCCAACCGCCATTGAGCCAATCTATCAAAGCGCTAGAGGCCGAGCTGGGCATGGCCTTGTTCCAGCGATCCCGCCGCTCTGTTGCGCTCACCGCTTTTGGGGCGACCTGGCTCGAAGAGGTCCGGCCAGTTTTGGCGCAAATCGAAGCACTTCCGCAAAAAGCGGCGGAGATCCGCGAAGGCTGGGCTGGGCGGCTGGAACTGTCCTTTGTCTCTACCGCTGATTACAGTGTTCTGCCCGCTTTGGTGCATCGCTATCGTCAGCTTTACCCGGATGTCACCTTGGCCCTGACCGAAGCCACGAGCGACCGCCAAATCGCAGAGCTGGTGGAGGGTAAAGGCCAGGTGGGCATTATCATTCCCCAAAGCGACGCGTCTTTGCCGTCGGGTTTTGCCTATCGCTGCCTGCTGCGGGAACCGCTGATTGCCGCTGTGCCGGAAAGCTGGATCACTGAGGGGAGAATCAGGCCAGAAAATAGGGCTTTGGCGGCGGATAGGGCGGTCAGACTGCCCTTGATTGTTTTTCCCCGACGGGCCGCGCCGCTTTTCCATGATTTGGTCACCGGGTTTTACACCGCACGGGGGGCACGGCCTGAAATCGTGCAAAATGCGATCCAGATGCAGACGATCATCAGCTTGGTTTCCGCCGGGATGGGCATGGCCTTGGTCCCGGCCTCGCTGCGCAATCTGGCGCGGTTGGGTGTGCGCTATTTGGACCTAACCGGCCCCGTGCCAGAGCTGGAAACCGGACTCATATGGCGGCAGGAAAACCCGGCCCCGGTTTTGCAGAATTTTCTTAATGTGGTGACTGAGTTGGGGCTGGGCTAAAGCTTTCCCCTAGCACAGAATACAGCCATTGCCGGATAGTAAAGGACCAGGCCCATGCCCAATTTGAAACTCTTCGTTGACCGCAGTGCCCCAGCATCGGCAAATCTTGGCGAGACTTTGGGGCCATTGCGTGACCTGCTTTGCCAAAAACTGGACGTGCCCCCGGCGGCCTGCCAATTGGCGGTGGTTGAGGTGATTGGTTTGGCAGATCAGCCGCAGATAAATGCCGAACTGCATATTATGCCTGGCCCGGCACGAACTCGGGAGCTTCTGAGCAGTTTGGCAACGGAAATCCAAAGCGTGCTGGCCGAGTTTTGCGATGTCTCTGTGGCGGTAAGGATCGCGCAGCTTGATCCCGAAACTTATGTGGCATTGAAGTGAACTAGAAAGCGGCCCTAATCTCTGCGCTTTGGTCCGCTTTTGCGAGGGGTGTGGTCTGATCGATTTGGAACAAGATATTTTGCAATTGGCCGCCAATTGGCCAGGGAAAAGCGCCGCGCCCGAGACAGGGATTGAGCATCCCGCGCTTTATCATATGCTCGATGTGGCGGCCGTTGCTGAAAGGCTAATTGCCCCCTTTGATATGGGGGCGACCAATAAGGCCCTATTGGTTTTACTCACTGCGTTGCATGATTTGGGGAAAATCTCTGACGACTTCCGTGCCATGCTTCGCGGCGAGGTTTACAATAAAGGCCTTCGGCATTGGGAAGTGACTGAGTTGCTTTTGCAGCTGCATGATGCCGAGCTCGAAGCCATGATTGGCGGGTCGGAGGACGCTAGGAAGCTGCTCTATGCGGCCATAGCGGGTCATCACGGGAGGCCGCCTAAAAAGACCCTACAAGAGCTCAAACGCGCAAAAAGGAAAGTTTCAGGTCAGGCCCGCGCGGCGAGTTTGCAGGTGATCCAAGCTTTAGGCCAATTTTGGCCGGACGCCTCGTTAAACGGCATAGATGACATGCGCGCAACTCAGCTCAGCTGGTGGTTGCCGGGGCTGGTCGCGGCGGCGGATTGGATCGGTTCGAATACGGATTGGTTCCCGGCGACGGCCCCGGATTTGCAGCCCGCCGCCTATCTGGAGCAGTCCCGGCGCCGCGCCAAAAAGGCGGTGGCGACCGCCGGGCTGGAAAGCCCGAAGCCAGTCGCGCACCCACTTTTCGATTTCGTCCCGCGCCCCATGCAAACGGCCTGTCAAACCATCGACCTGCCCGAAGGCCCGATGCTGGCGATCTTAGAGGATGAGACCGGCGCCGGAAAAACCGAAGCCGCGCTGATGTTGGCGCAGCGAATGCTCTGTGCGGGTAAGGGGCGCGGGCTGTTCTTTGCTTTGCCGACAATGGCGACGGCGAATGCCATGTTCCCACGCGCCAGCGCTGCCGTTCGGCGCTTGTTTGACGCGCCGCCAAGCCTGAGCCTGGCCCATGGCCGCGCCGCATTGTCGGAGACTTATCGCGATCTGATCGCCCAGGCGAGCCGCCCGACAGATGAGCCGGTCTGTACCGAATGGCTGGCCGATAATCGCCGCCGGGCTTTGCTGGCCAATATCGGTGTTGGCACAATTGACCAAGCTCTGCTGGGTATCTTGCCGACCAAGCATGCCACGCTTCGGCTTTACGGGCTGAGCTCGAAGATCTTGATCGTTGATGAGGTCCATGAGCTGGGCGATCCCTATATGGGCGCGGAATTGGTCCGGCTGTTAGAGGCCCATCGCATGAATGGCGGTTCAGCGATCTTGCTCACCGCGACGCTGCCGCTAGACCAGCGCCGGGCCTTATTGGCCAGTTATGGGGCTGAGGATCAGGGGGACCCGCGCTATCCGGCGCTGACCTTATCCGATGGTACAGCCGCGCGTGATTTCCCCCAAGAGACAGGCGCGCGCGGGCCTGTCGCGGTCGAGCGTTTGGGACACGCGGCGGAGGCGATTGCCTTGCTCAAGCAGAGCGCGGAGGCCGGGGCAGCCTGCCTTTGGGTGCGCAATGCGGTGGATGATGCGGTTGCGGCGGTGGAGGCTTTGCGGGCCGAAGGTGTCCCGGCTGATCTGTTACATGCGCGTTTTGCACTTGGCGATCGGTTGGCTCATGAAGCGCAGGCTTTGGCCCGCTTTGGCAAGGGGCGAGAGGCGAGACCTGGCCGGGTACTGGTGGCGACGCAAGTTGTGGAATCGAGCTTGGATCTGGATTTCGATGTGATGGTTTCAGACCTCGCGCCCATGGCCGCTTTGGTCCAGCGGGCCGGTCGGTTGTGGCGGCATATGGCAGAGCGCCCGTCCCAGACACGACCCGTCCCGGCCCCGGTTTTACATGTGATCTCGCCGGATCCGGCCCAGGTGGCGGATGCGCGGTGGCTGAACCGGGTGCTTGATAAGGGGGCCCGGGTTTATGGTCATGACCTGCAATGGCGCACGGCGCGGGCCCTCTTTGCGGCGGGACGGATCGAGGCGCCGTCTGGCCTGCGAGATCTGATTGAGGCGGCCCATAGTCCCGAGGCGCCGCCCGTGCCGGAGCCCTTGATCGAGGCGGAGCTAGAGCGCATTGGCGAGGGGTTTGCGGCTGCGACCCAAGCCAAGCATAATATGATCGCCTTGGAGGAGGGCTATCGCCTGTCGGGTGGTGGTCTGGATGACACGGTTTATCCCACCCGGCTTGGCGAAGAGCAGCGGCTCTTGGTTTTGGCACGGCGCGCGGCGGGCGCTTTGGAGTTCTGGGTGGGGGAGGCGCAGCGCTCGGAAGTCCAAGTTGCGGCGCGCCGCTTAGACGGATTGGATCTGCCAGCGCAGGACAGCCCAGAGATCACCGCGCTGACCAAAGAATGGCCGACCTGGAAGCGTGAGGCAGTGACGGTTTGTCTTGTCCGCGAGGATGGGCAGATTTGCCCGGGGCTCCGATATGACCGGGCGCGGGGGTTGATCTTTGGGTAGGGATATCCTTTCCTAGAGTTATTGGCTGGTGTTAAATATTGAAAATAAGCAAAAATTTTTTTGCCCGGGTTTTATGCGTCTTGATAAAAGGCTATCTAATGCCAACAATTAAATTGTCAGTTTCTTATAAGAAAAGTCTTCTGAGCATACCGTAATGACTCTCAATCTTATTAACGATCCTTGGATTCCTGTGATCGATCACAGCGGTGGCCGCCATATCGTGGCGCCTTGGCAGATCGCGGCAGGGGATTTCGACCGGCCCGATTGGCCGCGCGCCGATCTTAATCTCGCCTGTCTAGAGCTCTTGGTTGGGCTGGTTTTCATGGCCGATCCCCCGGCGGATAAGGCCGAGTGGCGCGCGCGGCAGGCGCCGGATCCAGAGCGGCTTCGGTCGAAATTGGTGGCTTTCGCAGAGGCCTTTGAGCTAACGGGGGAGGGTCCGCGTTTTCTACAAGATTTGGCGGCGCTGGAAGGCGCGGCTTCGCCGGTGGATATGTTGTTTATCGACAGTGCCGGGGGGAAGACAGCGAAGGATAACGCCGATCTTATGGTGCATAGGGGGCGCTATGGAGCGCTGGACCCGGCCTTGGCGGCCATGACGTTGTATACATTTCAGGCCTTTGCCCCGTCGGGGGGCGCCGGAAACCGGACATCCATGCGCGGCGGTGGGCCGATGGTGACCATGGTTGCGCCCGAGGGCGGGCTTTGGCGGGTGATCTGGGCCAATATCCCTTATGGGACGCCGGCGGCGCCGCTGGATCTGCCCTGGATGCGGCCTGCGGCGTGTTCGGAGAAGGCAGGCAGCGAAGTTTACCCGCAAAAGGCCCATCCGGTGGAGGCCTTTTTCGGCATGCCGCGGCGGTTGCGTTTGGTGGCGGAAGAGGGCGCGATTACGGGGGTGGTTCAGCGGCCCTATGGGGCGAATTACGCGGGGTGGATGCACCCGCTCTCGCCTTATTACCGGCTGAAGCTTACCACCGAATGGTTGCCAAAGCATCCCCGGGCCGGGGTTTTTGGCTATCGCCAATGGCTGGGAATTGTTGTGGCGGCCCATGATGATGAGGCCGGGCTGACGCGGCGGGGCGAGATGCTGCGCCTTTGGGAAGATCGCTCGGGCGAGGCGGCGCGGGTGATCGTGGGCGGCTGGGCCATGTCGAATATGAAGCCGCTGGATTTCGTGCTGTCGACCCCGCCTTTGCTGCGGCTTGAGGAGGAAGAGGAACTGCTTCTGGAGGGCATGGTCGAGGCCGCGGAGCTACTATCTTATGTGCTGCGGGCGTCGCTTGGTCCGGTGCTGGCCGAGGGCGAGGCGCGCGAGGCCGTGCGAGAGGCCTTTTACCTTGGCACCCAGTCAGCCTTTGAAGAGCGAGTCATGGCCTTGCAGGCGGGCGCAGCACAGCAAGATGTGGCGCAGGGCTGGCTGGCGGATATGCGGGCTGCTGCGCTGCCTCTTTTTGAGGCCCGTGCGCTTCCCGGGCTCGCCGAGCGCGATACGAAGACCCAGGAAAAGATCGTCACCGCCCATCGTAGTTTGCGCGCGGCGTTTGCGGGATACGGGAAAATGGGCGGAAAGGCGTTCGAAGTGCTCGATCTTGATGCGCCGGCGCAGAAAAAGGGGGTCGCAGCATGAGCCTAGACATGGATGAACAATGGCAGGAACCGTCCGAAAACGGTTCCCAAAAGCGGCCGGGCCAGATCATCGCCGGTTGGTGGGATGCGCATATTGAGGATCGCGAATCCTCGGCGGCGCGGGGACTGGCCGCGCGTTTGCGGCGGGCCGGGCCGGTAGAGGCGCTGAGCGAGCGTCAGGTACATGCCTTGGCGCGGGCCTTGGAGTTGCGCGATCCGGACCGCTTAATGCGGATTGTGCGGGTCTTGACCCATATTCGCAGCCACGAAACACGGACCTTTGCCCAACAGCTTGGCCGGGCCGGACAAGCGCGCGGTGATAATGCCAACGCCATGGATGCGCGGTTTCAGCGATTGCTGCGCGCCCAGGGAGATGAGCTGGCGACCGGACTGATCCGGGCGCTGCCTTTGATCAAGAAAAGCTGCAATGTCGCGGCACTTGGGGAAGATCTGTTTTACTGGTCCGACAAAACGCGCATGCGCTGGAGCTTTCATTATTTTGGCGCAGAAGCGCCCGAGACTACACCGGAGACGACCCAATGACGCGTTTTGTACAATTTCATCTTTTGACCGCTTATCCGCCCTCCAACCCCAACCGCGATGATCAGGGCCGCCCGAAACAGGCCACTGTCGGCGGCGCGCCGCGTCTGCGCCTGTCGAGCCAATCGCTGAAACGCGCGATCCGGGAAAGCTCTTATTTCGAGAATGATCTGGCGGGCCATAAGGGCATTCGCACCAAGCGGCTTTTTGAGAATGTCTATGCGCATCTCACCGGCGCGGGCACGGAGCCGGAGGCGGCCCAAAAAGCCGCCGACCAGGTGGCCACAATTTTCGGCAAGCTGGAGAAGCCCAAGAAAGACGCGCCAGAGAAAATCATAGGCACGACCTTGGCCTTCATCTCGCCTGAGGAATGGGCCTTGGCCGAGGACTTGGCAACGAAGATCGTGGCTGGCGAAGAGCTGCCTAAGGACAAGGATCTGAAGAAACTCGTTCTGCGCAAAGCCGATGGGGCGGTGGATATTGCCATGTTTGGCCGCATGTTGGCCGATAGCGCGGCCTTCAACCGCGATGCGGCGGTGCAGATTGGCCATGCGATTACCACGCACCGAATGCAGGCCGAGGATGATTGGTTCTCGGCGGTGGATGACCTGAAAACCCGCGAAGAAGATGCCGGGGCCGGGCATTTGGGCGAGGCGGGCTTCGGCTCTGGGGTGTTTTACCTCTATGCCTGCGTGAATGTCGATCTGCTGGTGGAAAATCTTGGCGGAGATCGGGCTTTGGCCGCGCGGGGGCTGACCTCTCTGGCCCAGGCTTTGGCGACGGCCACGCCGCGGGGCAAGCAAAACAGCCATGCGCATCATCCGCGCGCGGGCTATATCCGGATTGAGCGCGGGTCGCAGCAGCCGCGGGACCTGACCGGGGCCTTCTTTGCGCCCGTAACCGGCGGGGATCTGATGGCCGCATCGGTGACCGCCCTCGAAGAGACGGCGGCGAAAATCGATCGGGCTTATGGCGCCTGCTGCTCTGACGCGCTGGTGATGAATGTCCCGGCCGAGACCGGGTCTTTGGCCGAAATCGCGGGGTTTGCCGCTGCTGCAGCCGAGGATTTGGCGGATGCCTGACTATCTGGTGTTCCAGCTGGCGGCGAGCCTGGGCGCTATGGGCGAATTTGCCGGGCATGAGCGGCGTGGCTCGCTGAGCTGGCCGGGGCGCTCAGCGCTGATCGGGTTGATGGGCGCCGCTATGGGCATTCGGCGCGATGGTGATTTCGCTCCGCTAGAGGCCCTGCAAATGGCGGTTGCGGTTTTCGCGCCGGGCTCCGTTTTGCGCGATTATCACACGGTGGAGTCCGTCCCGAGCGCGGCAGTGAAGGCGCCACAATCGCGGCCCGAAGCGTTGCGCCTGGCGCGGGCCGTGCGCAAGACCAATACCACCATCACCTTGCGCGATTACCGCTGTGATCCGGTGTTTGGCGTGGCGGTTTGGGCGGGATCGCCGGAGGCAGTGGCCTTGAGCGATCTTTGCGCGACGCTGAAGCAGCCTGTCTTTCCGCTCTATCTTGGGCGCAAATCCTGCCCGCTTGCGGCGCCGCTTGATCCGGCGGTGCATCAGACGCCGGATGCAGAGACAGCCTTGGCGCGGTTGCGCTTGCCTTGGTGGCTGCCCGAGACGGCGCGGGTGGCGCGGCTTTTGGCGACAGATGCGCTGGAGGGCGCTCAGCGGCGCGAGACCCGTCATGACCAGGCGGTGGACCGGGCGCGCTGGCATTTTGCGGCGCGAGAGGTCGCGATTAAACCGGTGGAGATCTGCGCCGACATGGCAGAGGTGAGGCCATGACAATGTATCTTTCGCGATTGCAGGTGGCGCAGCGCCCGGATGTGGATGCTTTGCGGGAATTGCTCGATCCCGAGAATGACGGCCAGCGCGCGGATGCGCATCACCGCCTGGTTTGGTCGGCCTTTGCGGGCGATGGCGCGGCCAAGCGCGACTTTCTGTGGCGCAGCGAAGGGCAGGGGCGGTTTTTGGTTTTGTCGGCGCGGGAGCCCGGCGACAGCCGGCTCTTTGAGCCGCCCCAGGTCAAAGCCTTTGCGCCTGATTTGGCGGCGGGGGACAGGCTGGCCTTCAGCCTGCGGGCCAATGCCACGCGGACCCGCAAAACCGGAACATTCTCGGCCAGTGGCAAGGAGAAAAAGCAGCATATCGATGTGGTGATGGATGCGCTGCGGGCTGTGTCTGGGCCGCGTGCTGAAGTGCGGATGAAGGTCGCGCAGCAGGCAGGCGCAGCTTGGATCGCCGGGCAGGGGAGCCGGAGCGGCTTTGCGGTGGATCATGTCACTGTGGGCGACTATGCGGTGCAGGCTTTGCCGGGCTATGTGGGGCGTCGCAAGGGGCAGCCGCAATATGGGATCCTTGGGATGGAGGGTTTTCTGACCGTCACCGATCCGGGGCTCTTCCTTGAACGTTTGGCCCAGGGCTTTGGCCGGGCGAAGGCCTTTGGCTGCGGTCTTATGCTGATCCGCCGGGCGGCGTGAAGGGGCTCCCTCCACCCAGCCCGATCCCGCTCAAAGAGCGCGCTTCGCTGGTTTTTGTAGAGCGGGCGCAGCTGGATGTGCTGGATGGGGCCTTTGTGGCTGAGAATGCAGATGGCACCCGCACGCATATTCCTGTGGGTGGCTTGGCGGGGCTGATGCTAGAGCCTGGCGCCCGGATTTCCCATGCGGCCGTAGCTTTGGCGGCGCGGACGGGGACTTTGGTGACCTGGGTCGGGGAAGCCGGGGTGAGGCTCTATTCGGCGGGTCAGCCGGGCGGGGCGCGGGCTGATAAGCTTCTTTGGCAGGCCCAGCTCGCCTTGGATGAGGCGGCGCGCCTGCGTGTGGTTCGCAAGATGTATGCGATGCGCTTTGGCGAAGAGGCCCCATCGCGGCGTTCCGTGGATCAGCTGCGCGGTATTGAAGGGGTGCGGGTGCGCAAATCTTATGCACTCTTGGCGCAGCGGCATTGGGTGAGCTGGACCAAACGCAGCTATGATCCGGGCGACTGGGACGCGGCGGATGTGCCCAATCGCTGCCTTTCTGCGGCAACCTCCTGTTTGCATGGGCTCTCAGAGGCGGCAGTTCTGGCGGCGGGCTATGCGCCGGCGATTGGCTTTCTTCATACAGGCAAGCCGCGATCATTCGTCTATGATATCGCGGATTTGTTCAAGCTCGATACGGTGGTGCCCGAGGCGTTTCGCATTGCCGGGCAGCACGCCAAAGGTAAGCTCAGCATGAGCCCCGATCGCGCCGTGCGGTTGGCCTGCCGCGATGCGTTCCGGCGCAGCGGGCTTTTGGCGAAGATCATTCCCGCCATTGATGAATGCCTCTCGGCGGGCGAGTTGCCCAAGCCGGACCCGGCCCCCGAGGCCATGGGTCCGGCCTTTGACGAAGGGGAGGGGGGTGGCGATGATGGTCATCGTGGTTAGCAATGCGCCGCCACGGCTGCGGGGTCGGCTGGCGGCCTGGCTGCTGGAGATCCGCGCGGGTGTGTTTGTCGGAGACTACTCTGTGCGCACCCGTGAGCGCATCTGGGAGCAAGTAGAAGCCTATATCGAAGGTGGCGATGCGGTGATAGTTGCGTGTAAACGGCTCCCATGCGCTGTTCTCCTATTAGATAACTCAT
>JBMYSZ010000021.1:0-64176 GCA_049603835.1 Mangrovicoccus sp. | reverse complement strand
GAGGCGTTTTGCCGGGCCTATTTTGAGGTCGATGCGGTGGAGCTTCGCTTCCGCGCCTCGCATTTCCCCTTCACCGAGCCCTCGGCCGAGGTGGATCTGCGCTGCTCTTGGGAGGGCGGCCAGCTGAAAGTGGGTGAGGGCGATGACTGGATGGAGATCCTGGGCTCGGGCATGGTCCACCCCAAGGTGATCGCCGCCGGTGGCATCGACCCCGAGGAGTATCAGGGCTTTGCCTTTGGCATCGGGATCGACCGGCTTGCGATGCTGAAATACGGCATCCCCGATCTGCGGGCGTTTTTCGACAGCGACCTCCGCTGGCTACGCCATTACGGCTTTGCCGCGCTCGACATGCCAACAATCGCCGGCGGCCTCAGCCGGTAGAGGGCTAGAGCCCGCCGCCCAAACCAGATAGACCGCCCCCTAAGACGCAAAGAAGGGCCCGAGACATGAAATTCACTCTCTCCTGGCTGAAAGACCATTTGGACACCGAGGCCAGCCTCGATCAGATCACCGAAGCTTTGACCGATCTGGGTCTGGAAGTGGAAGAGGTGGTTGATCCTGCCACCAGCCTTGGCGCCTTTACCCTTGGCTATGTGAAAAAGGCCGAGAAACACCCAGATGCGGATAAGCTGCGGGTTTGTCAGGTGGAAACCGATGAGGGCGAGCTACAAATCATCTGTGGCGCCCCCAATGCCCGCGAGGGCATCACTGTGGTTGTTGCAAAGCCTGGCACCTATATTCCCGGCCTTGATATCACCATTCAGGTGGGCAAGATCCGCGGTCAGGAAAGCTTTGGCATGATGTGCTCGGAGCGGGAGATGGAGCTATCTGACGAGCATGACGGCATTATCGAGCTTCCCTCCGGCGAGGTTGGCCAGAGCTTTGTCGATTGGCTGGCGGCGAATGACCCCGACAAAGTTGATCCGGTGATCGAGATCGCCATCACCCCTAACCGCCCCGATGCGCTTGGCGTGCGCGGTATTGCGCGCGATCTCGCTGCGCGGGGGCTGGGGACACTGAAAGCACGCGATTGCGCGCCGGTCGAGGGCAGTTTCCCATGCCCGGTCTCTATCAGCATCGATGAAGACACGCTGGACCAAGCGCCGGTATTCTATGGTCGCCTCATTCGTGGGGTGAAAAATGGGCCGAGCCCGGCTTGGCTGCAAACCGCGTTGAAAGCGATTGGTCTGCGTCCGATCAGCTTCCTTGTGGATGTGACCAATTTCTTCACCTATGACAATAACCGCCCGCTGCATGTATTTGACGCCGATACGATCAAGGGCGACAGCCTGCGCATTCATCGCGCCAAAGGCGGTGAGACGCTGATTGGCCTCGATGAAAAAGAATATACATTCGAAGAGGGGATGACTCTGATCTCCGACGCGGAAGGCCCGGAAAGCATCGCAGGTGTCATGGGCGGCTTGCGCACTGGCTGCACCGAAGAGACAACCAATGTCTTCCTGGAAGCAGCCTATTTCGAGCCGATCCGCACCGCGCAAACTGGCCGAGCGCTAAAGATCAATTCCGATGCGCGCTATCGCTTTGAGCGCGGGATTGACCCGGCTTGGACCCCGACCGGCATTGAGCAGGCTACCCGGATGATCCTTGATCATGCTGGCGGCGAGGCCTCTGAGCTGGTGGTTGCCGGGGCAATGCCGGATGTGTCGCGGGCCTATAAACTCGACACGGATCGTTGCATTTCGCTTGTAGGCATGGAGATCCCCGCCGAGGAGCAACGCGCAACCCTGGAGCGGCTCGGTTTCACCATGGATGGCGATATGGCCCATGTGCCGTCTTGGCGCCCGGATATCCTGGGCGAAGCGGATCTGGTGGAAGAAGTGGCGCGGATTGCTTCGCTCACCAAGCTGCAAGGCCAGCCCATGCGCCGCACCGATGACGGCGTGGCCAAGCCGATCCTGACCCCGATGCAGCGGCGCGAAGGCATGGCACGCCGGATGCTGGCGAGCCTTGGCTATAATGAATGCGTTACTTATAGCTTTATCGATGAGGCTGCGGCGGCGCTCTTTGGCGGTGGCGGCGATGACCGCAAGCTGGAAAACCCGATCTCCAGCGAGATGAGCCATATGCGCCCCTCTCTGCTACCGGGTTTGTTGCAAGCCGCAGCGCGCAATCAGGCGCGAGGCTTTATGGATCTGTCGCTGTTTGAAGTTGGCCCGGCCTTCCATGGCGGTGAGCCCGGCGACCAGGCCTTGCATGTGACTGCGCTTTTGGTGGGCCATTCCGGCCCGCGCGATCCTTATGGCGCCCGCCGTCCGATGGATGTTTATGACGCAAAGGCTGATATGGAAGCGGTGCTAAACGCCCTCGGCGCGCCGGCCAAAACCGGGATTTTCCGCACAGCGCCTGAATGGTTCCATCCGGGCCGCTCGGGCCGTGTGGGGCTGGGCCCGAAAAAGATCATCGCGGAATTCGGCGAGCTGCATCCCAAGGTGCTGGAAGCTTTCGATGTGAAAGGCCCGGCCCTGGCACTGAGCATCTTTGCCGAAGACATCCCGATGCCGCGCAAGACATCCGCCACACGCCCGGCCTTGGTGCTGCAAGATCTGCAACCGGTGGATCGCGATTTCGCCTTTGTGGTGGATGAGCGGGTTGAGGCGCTGACTTTGGTCAATGCGGCGGCGGGGGCGGATAAAGCCCTGATCGCGGAAGTTGCGGTATTTGACGAATTCACCGGCCCGAAAGCGGCGGAGCAAATGGGCGAGGGCAAGAAATCCATCGCCCTGACCGTGCGCTTGCAACCGACCGAGAAGACCCTGACCGAGAAAGATATCGAAGCGGTCAGCGCAAAGATCGTCGCAAAGGTCAACAAAGCCACCGGCGGCGAACTCCGCGGCTAAACAGGCTTTAGGAATTTAAGAGTTTGCGAAGGCGCCAGCGAAAGCTTGGCGCCTTTTTGGCTTTGGAGGGGTGCGCTCTGATTGAGGGGCGGTGGGGAGTTGCAGCCCAGGAGTTTTCTCACAGTGTAGCATTCGTCGAGTAGGGCGAATTGTTGACCTTCGCTGGAGCCGGAACGAACTGCACGAAGGCGCGGGAGGCGGGCTTTGCAAAGTTCGGCGAAATGGTCCAAATCGGTCGGCCTATGAGATGGTAGGCTCCGTAGCGAAAAGGCTCAGGCGGTGACAATTCTCATATCTGGGGCTACCGTGCCGAAAAGCGAATGGCTTGAGGGGTGATATATGAAAGTTCTTTTAACCTGTATGGACTGTTTACAGGAAAATAGAATTCCAGACTTACATCCAGTTGTGATGACCCTTAATGATGATCGGCTCTTCAAATCAACATGCCCTAATGGGCACCAGACGCTTACATCCATTCAGGAACCAAAGTATGAGGTCCTTTTTGAGCTGGGAATGAACGCACTAGTGGATGGTTACCCACGCGAAGCTGTTACTTCTTTCGCATCCAGTTTGGAGAGCTTTTATGAATTCTGCTTTAATCAAGTATCACTTTACAAGGGTGTTGACCGAAAATCCTTGGATGCTGGTTGGAAATATATTGCCAAGCAATCTGAGAGACAGCTCGGCGCGTTTGTTATGCTCTGGCTGAACTACTTCGGTTCCGCGCCAACTCTGTTGAGCAATAACTGCCGAAGGTTTAGAAACAACGTTGTTCATAATGGATATATTCCGGAACTGGATGAAGCTTTGATTTTTGGAGATAATATCGTCGCCTGCGTTGCCAGTAATTTGCGTGACATGAAGCGTCATTTGGGCGATGACTTGGGAGAAATCTTCCTCTCCGAGTTCTTTACGAGAGCTCAATCGCAAGATCAGCGGATAACGACACTGTCCGTTCCAATGACTATCAGCTGGGCTAGGCTAGTCGAAAATGAGGCGGTGGATCTGCGCGCTCGGCTGGATTCCATAAATAAGGGTAGGGTTATCTTTCAGTGGCCAAAGTTCTATCCTCTGGTTCTTGGAAAGCGGGGATTTTTGATTGATACTATGCGTTCTCAACTCAATTTATTGGGATTAGTGTCTAATGGGCCGCTTCAGGGAATTCTTTTTGTTTTTCTTAGGCGTTGGCAGCTTTTTGGCATGAGAGTCGCTCCTGAGAGAAGATAATCTAGGGTATAGCTCTTTCCATCACCTCTGCCAGTCATCCGTACCTTCAGTCTGGTTCCCCAAACCATCATCAATCCACAAACCCCGTCAGTCTCGGAATGGTCATGGAAATTGCGGGGAAATAGGTGATTAGGAAGATCACGGCGATCTCGACCGCGAGGAATGGCAGGATCGCGCGGGCGATGCGGTCGACCCGTTCCCCGGACACTGAAGAGGCCACGAAAAGCACCAGCCCCATGGGCGGCGTGGCGAGGCCTACGGTCAAATTCACGCTCATAATGATGGCGAAATGCACCGGATCGACGCCGAGATCGAGGAAGATCGGCCCCAGGATCGGCCCCAGAATGATGATCGCGGGCCCGGCATCCAGGAACATGCCCACGATAAATAGCAGCAGATTGATCAAAAACAGCAGCACCAGCGGGTTATCTGATAGGCTTAGAATAATGCCCGCCAGGGTCTCGGGCGCATGGGCGAGGCTCACCACAGTCTTAAACGCCATGGCCGCGCCCACGAGCAGCAGCACCACTGCCGAGGTCATGGCCGCTTGGCTCAGCACATAGCTCAAATCCCGCAGGCGCAGATCGCGCAGCACGAAAAGCCCGATCACCAGCGCATAGGCCACAGCCACCGCCGCGGCTTCGGTGGGGGTGAAAACCCCGCCCAAGATACCTCCCAAAATGATCACCGGGGTGAGGAGGGGGAAGAAAGCCTTTAGGCTCGCCTGGCCCGTCTCGCGCCAGGTGGAGCGGCGAGTGGCGGCGGGGAAATCATGCGCCTCGGCCTGATAGGCGACCATGACCATCAAGCCGACCCCAACCAGAATACCCGGCACAATCCCCGCCAAAAACAGCGCGGCGACGCTTTCGCCCATCACATAAGCATAGATGATCATGATCCCCGAGGGCGGGATGATCGGCCCAATCACCGAGCTGGCCGCTGTGATCGCCGCTGCAAAGCGCCGGGTATAGCCCTGCTTCTCCATGGCTGGGATCAGCATCGACCCAAGCGCCGAAGTATCCGCCACAGCTGAACCCGAGAGCCCAGCGAACAGGATCGATGACAGAATATTCACATGGGCCAGCCCGCCGCGCAAATGGCCCATGAGGGCCTGGGCGAATTCCACCAGACGCAGGGTGATGCCGCCACGGTTCATCAGCTCGCCTGCCAGCATGAAGAAGGGGATCGCCATGAGCGGGAAACTATCCATGCCGTTATAAACATTGCGGTAAAGCAAGGCGAGATCGCGCTCTTGGCCATTGAGCCAGAGCATCAGCCCCGGCGCGGCGAGCAGCGCGAAAAACACGGGCAGGCCAATGAGCAGCACAGCCAGGAAAATCGGCAGGAACCAAATCAGCATCTATTCCGCCCCCGGCGCGATATGGTGGAATTGGGTCAGGCGAGTTTCGCCACCCAAAAGCGTGATCAGACTTCGCAGGATCAGCTCAATATTGACCAGCAGCAGCAAAAACACCCCAACCAGCAGCGAGGCATACATCAGTGCCAAAGGCATCTTCACCCAGCCCCAGTCCAGCCCAAGGGCGGCATCCGCACGGGTGCACAGGGTGAGCGACATATCAAGCCCCGGCAGCGGCAGGGCGAAGCTTAGCTTAAAGGGCAGCCAAAGCGAGGCGGATTTAAACAGGCAGCCCGACATCACATGTTTATGGCCCAGCTCCAGCCCCATGGCTAAAACCGCGCCAGAGATCAGCAAAAGCGACAAGGCCAAAAGCCCGGCCAGCAGCGCGGGCATAAAGCGCGACACCATATCAATCGCTACAAAGCCGCCGCGACGATAGGCAGAGGGCGCGGCAAGCCCGGTCATCCAAAGCATAAGAAAGCGCGCCGCTTCATCAGGCCAGGGCAGGGCGTTATTCAGCAGATAACGGCAGACCACTTGCAGCAAGATCACCGCCACCATAAGCGCCAATGCCACAACGGCAATTCCCCGCCCGAGGCCGAGCAGGGCAGAGTTCAACCGCTCGATTGGCCAAAGCAGGATGAGTAGGGCCTGCATCGCCTCTCCTTTTGTCACTTTCTGCTGGGATAGCGCGTGGTTGCGCTGCGGCGCAATCGGCTTTTGCAGTGGGGCAGGCGGTGGGTCAGAGAGCCTCCGCCCGGCCATAAGCGCCGCCCGCAAATAACAGCGGTGCCCCTTCGCGTAGGGTTACTTCCAGGACATCACCCACCAAGATGACGTGATCCCCAGCATCATGGGCGGTGTTCAAACGGCAATCAAACCGGGCCAAACATCCCTCAATGGCGGGTACCTCATCGGCACCTGGCGCCCAGGCGCAGCTGTCGAAATAGGCGCTAGATTTGGCAAAACCATTGGAAATCTCGATCTGATCTTCGGCCAAAATATGGATCGCAAAACGCGGCGCAGTGCCGAACACATGGAACCGGTCAGAGGCTTTGCCAATGCACCAAAGCGCCATGGCCGGATCAAGCGAGACCGAGGAAAAGCTATTGGCGGTCATCCCTACCGGTCCATCTGGCCCCGGTGCCGTGACGACGGTCACACCAGTGGCAAAACGGCCGAAAGCGGAGCGAAGGGCGCGGCTGTGATCCGGGCCCGGAGTGAAAATTTCGGTCATCAGTGATCCTTAGGGGACTTCATGGCCTTGCGCGGCGGTGAGTAGCTCAAACCAGGTCTCGCGGTCCATCTCAACCTTATATGCATCGGAAATTGACGCGATCCGGCTTAGATTATTGGTGCCAAGTACGGGCAAGATCCCCGCCGGATGCGCCAAAAGCCATGCCACCGCCACCGCGGCGATATCCACGCTATATGCGGCGGCCAAACGGTCCAGCACCCCGCGCAATTCCGCATGTTCAGAGCCAAAAAGAGCCCCGCCCCCCAAAGGCGACCAAGCCATCGGAGCAATACGGTTTTCCTGCAAAAAGGCGAGATCGCCATTGGTAAAGGCATCACGCGCCAAAAGGCTTAGCTCAATCTGATTGGTCACTAAGCTAGCGGACATGCGCGACTGCAATAATCGCCAATCATGCGGCCGGAAATTCGACACGCCCACATGACGAACCTTGCCGCTTTGGACTAGCGCATCAAGGGCAGGGCCGGTTTCATCGGCATCCATCATCGGATCGGGGCGGTGGATCAACAGCAGGTCAATGCGATCCGTCGCCATTTCCGTAAGGGACCGCTCCACAGCCTGGGTGATATGTGCTGCCGATGTGTCGTAATATTTCACCCGCGCGCTGTCATAGGCCCCAACCGGCGCGATAATATCGCATTTGGTCACCAATTCGATTTGATCGCGCAAGGATGGATCAGCCTTAAACGCCGCGCCTAGCAGCCCCTCAGCCGTATAGCCGCCATATATATCCGCTTGGTCCAATGTGGTGATGCCTTGCTCCAGGCAAAGCTCGATTTTCTTTTGCACATGAGCCGGGCTGGTTTCTGTGTCATCGCCCAAACGCCACATGCCGTAAACCAGACGGGATAGGCTTAGATCTTCGGCCAGCTTCGTGCGGCGGGTCGTGTCAGTGGCCATTAGCGGCGCTCTCCTACGCCTAGCGGCGTTTTCGGGGTCTCGGCAGGCACGCGGCCATAAGCTTCGGGCAGCGAGACGGTTTTGATATTTGGCAGCACCCGTTTACCCACATGGTCGCATTCGTCCAGATGCGGATAGCCAGAAAGAATAAAAGCCCGGATGCCCATAGCTTTGTAAGCCTCTAGCTCGGACAACACCTGATCGGTAGAGCCGACCAGAGCCGCGCCGCAGCCCGACCGCGCCCGACCGATCCCAGTCCACAGATGCGGCTCCACATAGCCGAACTGATCGGCCAATTCCCGCGCGCGCGCCTGATGGCTGACGCCAAGCGAACTGCTATCAAGGGCTCGGTCGCGGATCAGTTGGCCTAGCTCATCATCCAATTTGCTGACCAGATGTTCGGCATATTCGCGGGCCTCGGCCTCTGTGTCGCGCACGATCATATGCACCCGCAGCCCATAATCCAGCGTCCGACCATAGCGCGCGGCGACCTGATTGACGGCTTTCATACGCTCTGCGATCTGATCTTTCGGCTCAGGCCACATGAGATACACATCGCAATGCTGGCCGCAAAGTTCCAACGCCGCCGGCGAATAGCCGCCAAAATACAATAATGGCCCGCCATTTTGATAGGGTTTCACGGGATCTGTCGTCAGGCCCTCAAAATTGTAAACCTGTCCCTGAAAAGAGATCTCTTCCTGCGTCCAAGCTTGTTTGAGGATTTCCACCACTTCGCGCGATCGCTGATATCGAAAGCTGCTCTCGGCTTTTTCGCCCGGAAAGTCCGAGCTTATGATATTAATAGTTAAACGACCTATTAACATATGGTCTAAAGTGGCTATGGTACGGGCCAGCATGATGGGCTGCATTTCCCCACAGCGCACTGCTGCTAAAAAATTTATCTTTTCTGTCAGGGGCGCGCATCCAGCCACAAAACTGAGCGTATCCTGACCAACTTGATAAGAAGATGGACAGAGAATGTTGCGAAAACCCTGCGCTTCGGCCTTTTTTACGATGCTTGAACAATGTTCCCAGCTTGACCTTAACGTAGTATCTGGCACACCTAGATATTGATAATCGTCTGAGCACAAAGCAGAAAACCAAGATACTTCGACCCCATCCAAATCAGGAGATGTCACAGGTACTAAAGTCATGGCCAAAACTCCGGGTAATTTCGCTCAAGTGACTTTAAGCCTGTATCACTAATGCATCAATCAATTTTATTCAGATTGATTTGCCTAAACTAAGATTGAAAAACTATCATGCCATCCACATTGCCAAAATATACACAGATAAGCGAAATGCTGATCCGAGAAATTGCTTCGGGGCGTTTGCGCGTCGGGGAAAGACTGCCGCCAGAGCGCAAGCTTGCCGCTGATTTAGGGATCGCCGTTGGGACATTGCGCCGGTCTTTGCAGGATTTGACCGATAAAGGCGTGATCACACGTCGGCACGGATCCGGAAATTATGTGCAATCCGTGTCGCAAGTTCCGGCAATTTACAATTTCTTCCGGCTGGAGCGCCCCGAAGGCGGTGGTTTGCCCACGGCCCGCGTGTTGGACTTGGTTCTATGCGGCAAAGATCCGGAATTGCCGAAATTTGGCAACTCGTCAGAGGCATGGCGCATTCGCCGTCTACGCTCTTTGGACGATACTCTTGTTGCGGCTGAAGAGATCTGGCTCGATTTTTCCTATGCGGATCGGTTGGAGGCAGATGAGCTGTCGGAATCGCTCTATCTGCATTACCAAACGGAGCTCAATCTCTGGATTTCGCGGGTGGTTGACCAAGTCTCCGCCGCCGTCACGCCGGACTGGGCCTCTGAATTGGGGCTGTCTGACACTGCGCCTTGCGGCTTTGTTTTGCGCCAAAGCTATGATCAAAAAGACTATGTGGCAGAAGTGTCGCGAACATGGTTTCATCCGGATCGGGCAAAATATGTGTCGCGCATGAATTAGGGAGGCTCTGTATGCAAACGGTCAATTACGGTCTGATTGGCTGCGGCATGATGGGGCAGGAGCATATGCGAAATATCGCGCTTTTGGCGGGCGCGCGGGTGGCGGCGATTTTCGACCCCGATGACGAGCAGGCGGGATTGGCGCTGAAAATTGCCCCGAATGCAAAGCGCTTGGCAAGTTTACAAGACCTGCTGGAATTTCCCGAACTCGATGCTTTGGTCATTGCGAGCCCGAATTTTCTTCATATTTCGCAATTGGTTGAGATTGGGCGCAAGCGGCCTTTGCCGGTCTTGGTGGAAAAGCCTCTATTCACCCAAGCCGCCGATCGCAGCATGGCTGCGGATCTGGCGGCGAGCTACCCGGCGCCAATTTGGGTGGCGATGGAATATCGCTATATGCCGCCCTTGGCCGAATTCCTAAAAGCGCTGCCCGAGGCGACGGGCGGGCCGATCATGTTGACCATTCGCGAACATCGATTTCCGTTTTTGCACAAAGTCGCGGCTTGGAACCGGTTTAACGAGCAATCCGGTGGGACATTGGTGGAAAAATGCTGCCATTTCTTCGACTTAATGCGTCTGATCATGGATGCGCACCCAGTTCGGGTGATGGCCTCTGGCGGGCAGGCGGTGAACCATTTGCAGGAACGCTATGGTGGTTTGGTGCCGGATATCTGGGACCATGCTTATGTGATTGTGGAATTTGATAATGGCAGTCGCGCTATGTTGGAATTGTCGATGTTCGCCGAAGGGTCGGATTATCAAGAAGAGCTCACCGCAGTGGGGCCAAAGGGCAAAATCCAAGTGCGTATTCCCGGCCCGCAGCGATTTTGGCCTTCCGAGGCGGGGCCGCCGCCTGTGGCGGATCTGACGATTAGCCCGCGCCAGCCCAAAGCCCCGATCAAGCGAGACATCCCGGTGGATCCAACTCTACTAGAGGCCGGGGACCATAATGGGGCAACCTATTATCAACACTTGAAATTCCTAAAGGTGATAAGGGGCCAGGCCCAACCAGAAGTGACTTTGGAACATGGGGCTTTGGCGGTGGAGCTTGGGATTGCCGCGCAACATTCCGCAGCGACGGGGCAGGCTGTTGGATTGTTGCGGTCTGCTGGGCCAGGCTTTTAGGGGTCGGGCTAAACGCCCAAACCCCGAATGTCGCGCCTAGAAATCTTCCCAACCATCGTCAGAGGCTAGGGCCATCGCTGTGCCGGCGCTGGCGAGTTTGGCGGCTGGGGCAGGCGTGGGGCTGCTTGGGGCCGCAGCCGACCAGGTTGACGGTGTGGCTGTCTCGGTTTCCTGAGGCGCTGCCATACCACTCCCCAGATTGAAGCGCGACACATGATGTGCCAAAGCTTGCGCTTCCGCCAAGAGCGCTGCGCTCGCCTCTGTCGTTTCGGTAAAGAGGGCAGAGTTTTGCTGCGTATCTTGGTCAAGCTGATTGACCGCAGTGTTGATTTCGGCGAGCCCGGTCGATTGTTCTTGGGCCGAGCTGGCGATCTGCGACACATGCTCTGAGATTTCGCTGACAGAGGCAACGATCTGCTCCAATGCGCGGCCCGTGCGGTCCACCAGATCCACACCGTGATTAACATGTTTGGTGGAGTCTGAGATTAGCGAATTGATCTCTGCCGCGGCTTCCGATGACCGCTGGGCCAAGGCGCGCACCTCAGAGGCCACAACCGCAAAACCCCGCCCCGCATCACCGGCGCGTGCAGCTTCGACACCGGCATTTAGCGCCAAAAGATTGGTTTGGAAGGCGATATCGTCGATCACGCTGATAATCTTCGAAATTTGTTCCGAAGATGTTTCGATTTGCCCCATGGCTTGCACGGTCTCATCGACGATTTTGCCGCTGGTTTGGGCCCTTTCCCGAGCCTCTTTTACGATGCGGTCGGCCTCTGTCGCGCCGCTCGCCGCTTGGCTCACCGAGGCGGTCAATTGATCCAGCGCAGCGGCGGTTTCCTCAAGCGTTGCGGCTTGGCGTTCGGTCCGGCGTGACAGATCATCAGAAGCGCCAGAAATATTGGTGGCCGAAGAGTTAATCGTTCCTGCCGCACCAGATACGCCCTGCATCGCATTCAGCAGGCTGAGCATGGATTTGTTAAAGTCCTCACGCAGCTGTTCATATTCTTGGTTGAAGGCCACATCGATATTCGCGGTCAAATCGCCCATCGCCATCCGATCCAAGGCAATTTGCAGCTGATCCACCACCAAGCTTTGGGCTTTTTCCATTTGTTGGCGGATTTCTTCGGCCTTGCGAAGGGAGATTTCCGCCTCAGTCCGGTCAGAGCCAATAAAGGTCACCCGGACCAACTGAATATGTTTGTCCATAACCGGGCTAAATCCGCCTTCAAGCCATCCTTCTTCACCGCTGCACAGGCGGATATTGAACTTGCCATAGACCGACTTCCCAGCTTGTAAGCGATCCCAAACCTTGCCGAATTTCTTGTCGAGCTCTGGATCAAATTGGAAAATCGACTCTAAATTCTTGCCGATCAATCCGTCAGCGCCATCGCCCAAAATCTTGCGCGATTCATTATTAAGGCTCTCGATGCCGCCATCTGGTAGGATTTGCATCATGCTTTGATAGGTGTCGATCGCATTCAGGATGGAGGCATTCAGCCGTTCTTTTGACACGTCTTTCCATTCAACCACATTCCCGAAATGATGGCCGTTCTCATCCCGAACTGCGGACACATATAGCGAGAAACGGTTCGCCCCAATGGAAATATCGGCGCTATAAGGCAAATTTTTAGGATCGCTGAGCAAGCGCCGGGCATGGCTGGGATCTTTGTGGAAACTATCCATATTTTGCCCCAACACCTTATCAGGGTCAAAATTCGGTACTTTTTTGCGGAATGTGTCCGCATGATCATGCAAAACGGCCTTAACCGCGTCATTGGCATGGGTGATTTTGAAATCTCGGTCGGTGATCATCATCGCCGCAGATGTTCCCGCAAAAGCTGCGCTTTTATAAATGCTTTCCCGCGCGGCGGCGTCGAATTCGGCGAGGGAGGCGCGGAATTCTTCAAGCGTTCGGGCAATCGCGCCGATTTCGTCCTTGCGCGTGGTGTGAGGGACTGTGCTGTCATAGTCTTTCTCGGCCACTTTGCGCATTGATCCTTCGATTTGATGCAAGGGGCGGGACAAGCTGCGCGCTGCGAAAAAGCAGACCACCACCGCGCCCATAAGAACGACGCAGGTCAATATCGCCTGTTTCACCATCAGATCTCGTGGCCCTGCCATGATCGCGGACATGGGTTCTGCCGCCAGCATGGCCCAATTAGCGCCAAGAAAATCAATTGGTTGGTAGGACACTTCATAGTCTATCCCATTGGCCAAACTCGTTGCTTCGCTGCCTGTTTTCCCGGCCAGGGCCTGATCGATTGCGTTTAGGGTTTCAATTTTACTCAGCAGCGGTTTCGTGCCGCCAAGGATCGTATCGCTGCGATTGGTCAGATCATCCCCGACCACCATCATTTCGGTGGTTGCCGTTAGGCCAGAGCGATCGGCGATGGTTGCCTGCATGCGGTCAACTGGCAGCTGGAAGGCCATAACACCGATGACCGCACCGGTCACATTACGGATCGGAACCCCGACAAAGGCCGCCGCAGCCCCATAAGAGGGAGCGTAAGGTTCGAAATCGACGAAAACCAGATTTTGGCTTTCGGGGATTTTCAGGGTCTGTTTATAGGCCTCGGCCAAGCCGCTATTGGCATAGTCCCCATGCGAAAGATTAGTGGCGTAATCAAGTTCCTTGAAAACAGAATAGACAATGTCCCCGGCGCGGTTGATCAGAAAAATGTCGTAATATCCCATATTTTCCAGTGCTGTACGGAAATAGGGATGATAGGCGGCGTGATGCTTACTATAGGTGCTGCCATCTGGTGCTTTGGTAAGCAGATGTTTTTGACCAGTTTCGTTTGGGTTCGCGGAAATATATTGTTGCTGTAGATAGGCTTTGGGGTCGGGGTCGACTGTGGCGAAGGCCTGTGTAAAATCTTGCATCGCTTTTTGGGCAAGCGGGTTGGCCGCATGGCTGGATACATCCGCCTCAACAGATTTTGACCAGGTTTCCAACGCCTTTGCCCGACCTGCAACGGTCAACTCTAGCCGCTGCGCCGTTGCATCCATCAATTGCCCACGGGAAATTACAAATGTGGTCGCCCCAGCGGCGGCTAAACATAATGTCGCGACCAAAACCATGAGAAGCGGGACTTTAAAGGTCATGCTTAAATTGCGAAACAGTGGCATTGTCAAACCTCTTACACATCGCAAGCTTGGCGCCTTGCGGATTGTTCAAAGAAAAAACGGTTTACGCTGTTCTTGGCTGATAACTGGCTGGATTCTCATAACAAGCAGTGAATTTGGACCTGGATTTGGGGTGTTTCTTTGACGCTTGGGCGGCAAATGATCGATAAAACTATAGATGTGCATTTCCTAAGCGGTGCCGCTTTGCAAAATGCCAAATCATTTGCGTTTTGCGAATGTCTTTTCTCTAACCCGACGGAATAACAAGGTTTTTGGGCAGTGTGTAAATATGGCAATGTGGGCGTCAAGCAGGCCGAATTTCCCTGGCCTGCTTGGTCTGAGCGGGAACTGGCTTAAGATGCCAGATCCAAAAGCTTATGCTGCGGCCAGCTCTAGCCCGAAAGGTTCGGCAATCAGCTCTAGCCAGGCTTTCAAGCGCTCTTCGGTCAAATTGGACTGATTGTCCTGATCCAGGGCCAGGCCGTAGAATTCATCATCTTCGACTGCGGTGCTATCTTCGAATTCATAGCCTTCAGTGGACCAGCGGCCGACAATCGTGGCGCCACGCTCGTCGAAGAATTCGTAAAGAATGCCAATCGCATTCACGAATTCCATGGGATAGGTCACCTGATCGCCAAGCCCATAGATCGCAATGGTTTTGCCAGTAAAATCCTGGTCTTCCAGCTTGGGCAGAAACTCTTCCCAGCTTTCATTATCGCAATCAGCGCTTTTGCCCGGCAAAATGCCCTCGCCCAGAGTGGGGCTACCGAGGATCAGGAAGTCATAGGCCATGAAGTCTTCAACCTCGGTGCGGTTGACATTCAATGGTTTGGCCATGGTCTCATCATCAAAACCCTTTTTGATCTTTTTCGCGACCATGCGGGTTTTGCCAGTATCTGTGCCGAAGAAAATCCCGATCTTTGCCATTTGTGCTCTCACTTATCTCTTGTCCCAGCAAAGCGCGCGCGCCTCGCAACTCTGCCTTTGGCCAAGCAAGAAACGGGCCATTTGTGGCGGAGGTCGCGTAGGCCATTGAAATTGCTGAAAAACCCGTTTTTTGCGGGATTTCGAGCCAGGCCTGCCTGTCTTAATTCCGACAGGAATTGTAGGTTTTCATCCTTGGGCTGTTGGGTCTGTCGGAGATCTCTCTAGGTCAAAATGCTGGGCCAAAACGCTAAGACAATCTTTACCTCTCAAAATTTATACAAAAACGGGGAGGCAGCCAGATGCGGATTACATCCAATGACCGAGACAATTTAGTCATCACGCATCATCCGGTGTTTATGATTCCGATTTTCCTCAGCTTTTTCGTTGTTGGCGGCATCACCATCGCTTTGGGGCTTTTCAATAAATCCTATTTCATCGGTGTGCCGGGGCTTGCGCCTTGTCTCATGAGCCTTTTCGGGCTGGGGCATTTACATGTGATGCGGCTCGAATTTGCGAAAGACCGCGGTATTCTGCATTGGCGATGCCGTGGGGTTTTTTGGCGAGATAGCATAATTGTGCCATTGGAACGTCTGCGCGGGGTGCAAATCCAAAGAATGCGGCAGAAGTCGAAGCAGCGCGGCGCGTGCCGTATGCGTTTGATCATATTTGGAAATGCGCCGCTTAATTTGACCCGGAATTTCAATTTGGCCAATCGAGAACCGAAAATTGCCAAGGCAATTGAAACTTGGATGGCTGAAAACGGCTATGAGTTGGCGCATAAATCGCCAATCCTGCAAAAAGCGCCCCAGCTGTCGCCGAAAGCGCAGTATTTTATTGATAACCTTCCTTGGCCGCTCTCTAGCCTTGCCAAATCCGGGAAGTCGGAGGCTCGCCTAAGCCGCGCGGGATGACCCGCCGCTTTGGGTTATTCCGCCCAGTTAATGAACATGCCCACATCGCCGGGCATGCCGCCGGGAAAATCGATGATCATCACCCGCAGCCTGTAACCCGCTGGTTTGCCGCGTTCGAGCCAGGCCTCATACAGATCGCGGGCTTTGCCGGGCAGGGTTTCGGGCCAATTATCAAGATTGTTATTGATCGCGCGCCCTTGATCGGAGCAAAGCCGGGACGGAAACCGCATGACCAGAACCTCTAATTGGCCATTATCCACCGCATGGCGGATCTTTGCCAGCACTTCTTGGCGTTCATCCTCGCTGAGAGAATTATGCACAAAATCATCCGCGAAGGAGCGCGCCGCCTCTTCGGCTTTGTGGCGCTTTGCCTGCAAAAGCCGAGCCTTTTCAGCCTGCAAATCTGCCATATGCTGACGCAGCTCGGCGGCGGATTGAAGAATTGGGCGTTCTTGGGACGTCATGACAGCCTCCGTAGAAATATAGCCAAAATGTAATCTCTTCGCGTAACAGTTTAAAGGCGGGGCGCCGCGTCGCCGCAGGGCAGGGGGCGGGGCTTGACCTGATAGATAAACACATGCGCTTGTTAACGGGTTCTGGGCGCGCCTTTCTGGGCAAGCCAGGCTGTTTGCACCAATCGAGGGGGCGCTATGATCTGGCCGCTATCATTGCTTTTGGCCTGCCAATTGGCAGGGGAGATTTTGTCCAAAGGGCTGGCCTTACCACTGCCCGGGCCGGTGATCGGTCTGGTGATTTTCCTGGGCCTACTTTTGGCATTTCCAAAGCTTTTCGACGGTATGGCCAAGGTTAGTCAATTTATCCTAAGCCATCTTTCCTTGATGTATGTGCCGGTTGGCGTGGGGCTGGTGGCCCATCTCGACAAGCTGGCGCAATTTGGGATCGGACTTTTGGCGGCGGTGATCGGCAGCACAGTCTTGGCGCTGGCAGCGGGTGTAGTCACCTTCCATTTTGTCGCGCGCGCAATTGAGGGCAAGAAATGAGCGATCTCACATCTCTTTGGATTTATCTTAGCCATGGCCCGCTTTTATGGCTGATGGCGACTGTGGTGGCTTATGGGGTTGGCGATTACTTCTTTCAGCTCTCGGGCCGCTCCCCTTGGGTGAATTCGGTGCTGATTGCTATGGTGGTCTTGTCCATCGGGCTTGTGGCCAGCGGCACCAGCTATGAAACCTATTTCGAGGGCGCGCAATTTGTGCATTTCATGCTTGGCCCGGCAACAGTGGCCTTGGCCCTGCCGCTTTACACAAATCGCCATCACCTGAAATCCACCGCCATTCCTATGCTGGCGGCGCTGTTTGTGTCTTCGGTTGTGGCTATGGGTTCTGCCGTGGCGATTGCCTATGTCTTTGGCATTCGGGGTGATATCTTGCTATCGCTGGTGCCGAAATCTGCCACCTCTCCGGTTGCGGTGGGGGTGTCGGAAATTGTTGGCGGGGTCCCAACCCTGACCGCGGCCATGGTGATTGTCACAGGGATTATCGGGGCTGTGGTGGTGACGCCGCTTTATAACGCGCTAGGCATTTATGATTATCGCGCGCGGGGCTTTGCTACAGGGGTGGCCGCCCATGGTATCGGCACGGCGCGGGCCTTCCAGGTTAGCGAAACCGCCGGGGCCTTTGCCGGAATCGGCATGGGGATGAGCGCTTTGATGGTGACATTCCTCGCGCCGCTTGCGGTATCGCTTTTCCAATAGGGCTAGCTGCGGCTCTGCTCATGCATCAGCCGCTGGCGCGCCACTTCTTCATGGGCTTCGGCTTTGCGGTGATCGGCTAGGCTTGCGGCCACATAATTCAGATGGGTTTCCACGGCTTCGCGCGCGCTTTTGGGATCGCGCGCCTGCAAAGCGGCGTTGATCTGGCGGTGATGTTCCAGCAGGGTTTCGCGGGTTGTGCGCTGCTTAAACATGACTTGGCGGTTGTAAAACACGCCTTCACGCAGCAATTCGAACATGGACCGCATCATATGCAGCATGATCACATTATGGCTGGCCTCTAGGATCGCTAGGTGAAATTCCGCGTCTAGATGCGCCTCATCCGTGGGGTTGCGCTTTGAATGGGCGGCTTCCATGCGTTTGAACACCGCATCCACCACTTGCAGATCCGTGTCAGAGCCCATACGCGCCGCACGCTCAGCCGCCAGGCCCTCCATATCGCGGCGGAAATCGAGATAATCGAAAACCGCCTCTTCATGGCTGGCAAAGAGCTGGACCAAAGCCGGAGAAAAGGCCGAGCCCAGAACCTCGGCCACATAGATGCCTGCTCCGGCGCGGGTGGTCAGAAGCCCCTGTTCTTGCAATTGCGCAATCGCCTCGCGCAAGGAAGGGCGCGACACGCCCAGCTGGTCGGACAGGTCCCGCTCTGAGGGGAGCCGCTCACCAGGGCGCAAAATCCCGCGCAAGATCAATTGTTCGATCTGACGGACCACCGCCTGGCTAAGTTTTTCTGGTTCGATACGCTGAAAGGCCATGGCCTAATCTTACGGCTGGTCAAAAGATATGACCAGCCCTTGCGCAAATTCCGATCTAAGTGATGGGGGTGATCACCACTTCGACCCGACGGTTCTGGGCCCGGCCTTCGGGGGTTAGATTGCTGGCGACCGGCTGATCTTCGCCGCGCCCGACCGGAGTGATGCGCGGCCCAGACACGCCTTGGCCCACCAGGATCGAAGACACAGCCCCGGCGCGGCGGGTCGATAGATCCACATTATAGCCTGCATCGCCAGTATTATCCGTATGGCCGATCACTTGCACGGTTGTATTTGGATATTGGTTCAGATTTCGCGCCAAAGCCCCCAGATCCGCCCGCTGACTGGCGCTAACCGTGGCGCTGTCCGTCGCGAAAAGGATATCTTGTGGGAAATTCACGATCAGCTCTTGTCCGGTATTGGTGACGGTGATCGCGTCATTGCCCAGATCTTGGCGCAGATCTGCGGCTTGCTGGTCCAAAAGACTGCCCAAACTGGCACCAATAATGCCGCCCGCCGCCGCGCCCGCGGCAATTGCGCCGGGATCGCCGTCAGAGACCACGCCCGCGATAATACCGCCTGCAACCGCTCCGAACCCGCCAACTTCGGCGGTGTTGCGCTGGTCCTCTGGCACGGTGCAGGCAGCGGTCAGGGCGACCGCGCTTAGGCTGGAAAAAAGAAATAAACGTGTCATCAGTGCCTCGTCATAATTTACCTGGTCTATGACTTAGGCTCTGCGACGCGGGAATTCACGTTTTTTCCATGGGCGATTTTTCGCCTTCCTGGGAAAGGGTCAGATCTGCGCGGATGGATTCAAAGGCGAGTATGGCACGTTTCACAGGGATACCCCAATGATAGCCTCCTAACCCGCCAGACTTGCGAACCGCCCGGTGGCAGGGCACGAAAAGACTGATCGGGTTACGCCCCACGGCTGTGCCCACCGCGCGCACCGCTTTGGGATTGCCGATGGATTGGGCTATTTCGCCATAAGTGGTCACATGGGCCGAGGGGATGGCCAGAAGGGCTTCCCATACTTTTATCTGAAATGGCGCGCCGATCAGATGCAGATGGGTCTTGCCACCGGTGAAAGCCGCCTCCGCCAATGGCGCGACGCGAGCCGTGTCCTCGACGAATTGGGCTTGCGACCAGCGGCTTTGCATATCCTCTAGGGCCGCATCACGCCCACATTCGGCGCTAAAGGCCAGCCCGCATAGGCCGCGCTCTGTGGCCATGGCCAGCGCTTCACCAAAGGGCGTATCGATCCAGGCCTGTCCGATAGTGAGCCCCGCGCCATGTTTGGCATATTCGCCGGGGCTCATGGCCTCCCATGTCAGAAACAGATCATGCAGCCGCCCCGAACCCGAAAGCCCCACCGCCTGGGCTGTATGCAGCGTGGTAAAGCGGTCTTTGAGCAGCTCTTTGGCATGGCCCAGGGTCAGATATTGCTGATACCGCTTGGGCGAGACACCAACCCATTGCGAAAACACCCGTTGCAGATGGGCCGGGGACATTTTCATCTGTGCGGCGAGCTGATCCAGGGGCAAAGGCGTACCGCCCGCCGCATCAATGATCTGCATGGCACGAGTCACGACCCCGTAGTGATAGGCTCCGTTGGCTGTGGTGTCATCATAAGGCATTTCCATATCTCCGCTTGGCATGAAGGCGAGCTTAGGGGAAGAGCTTGCCGATAATCGACCCGGAAATTGCGGCTTCGGCTGGACCTGGGCGGTCTGGATGATAGCTTGCCCGAAATTCAAGCGAGCGCCAGATGTCCGATACACCCGATCCCAACCCTTCCGCAAAGCCCCCCGCGAAACCCGCCGCTAAAGCCAAGCGCAAACGCGCCGCGCCAAAGAAAAACCAGCTTAGTGCTTCGGCGCCCTCAGCCACACCCATGTCGCCCCAGGCGCCTTATGGCATCATTGCCGAGGCGTTTCGCCGGTTCCAAGAGGCAGAGGCCGAGCCCAAGGGGGAGTTGGACCATGTGAATGCCTATACTCTGGTGGTTGCGGTGGCTCTTTCGGCGCAGGCCACGGATGCGGGGGTGAATAAGGCCACCAAAGAGCTGTTCAAAATCGCCGATACCCCGGAAAAGATGCTCGCGCTCGGCGAGGAGGGGGTCACAGAGCATATCAAAACCATCGGGCTTTATCGCAACAAAGCTAAGAATGTGATCAAACTGAGCCAAATTTTGGTCGATCAGTTTGGCGGGCAAGTGCCGTCATCCCGCGCTGCGCTGCAATCTTTGCCGGGGGTGGGGCGCAAAACTGCTAATGTGGTGCTTAATATGTGGTGGCGGATCCCGGCTCAGGCGGTGGATACCCATATTTTCCGCGTGGCCAATCGCACCGGGCTTTGCCCTGGCCGCGACGTTGACGCGGTAGAACGCGCCATTGAGGATCAGATCCCGGCAGAGTACCAACTCCACGCCCATCACTGGATGATCCTGCATGGGCGCTATACGTGCAAAGCGCGCAAACCGAGCTGCGGAGCCTGTCTAATCCGCGATCTCTGCGCCTATCCGGAGAAGACCCAAATTGAGTAAACGCTATTCCGTTGTGGGCATTGGCAATGCAATTGTTGATGTTCTGAGCCATGCCGAAGACCATTTCCTGGATCTCATGGGGATCGAGAAGGGCATTATGCAGCTGGTAGAGCGGGAGCGGGCGGAAATGCTCTATGCTGCGATGACAGAACGGGTTGAGGCGCCGGGCGGCTCTGTGGCCAATACGCTGGCGGGCCTGGGCGAGCTTGGGTTGAAAACAGGCTTTATGGGCCGGGTGCGCGATGACGCCTTAGGCAAGCTCTATGCAGATGCGATGATCCAAGGCGGCACGGATTTCTGCAATCCGCCAGCCCCCGCCGATCTGCCGACCTCGCGGTCGATGATCTTTGTGTCGCCTGATGGCGAACGCTCGATGAATACTTATCTGGGGGTGTCGGCCGAGCTGGGGCCGCAGGATGTGTCCGAAGAAGCGGCAGGCGATACCGAGCTTTTATTCCTCGAAGGCTATCTTTATGACAAAGCGCCGGGCATGGAAGCCTTTGAAAAAGCGGCACAGCTTTGCCGTGCGGGCGGAGGTAAGGCCGGGATCGCTCTGTCGGATCCGTTCTGCGTGACACGCCACCGGGTGCATTTCCAACGTCTTGTGGCCACGGAAATGGATTTCGTGATTGGCAATCATCACGAATGGAAAGAGCTGTATGAGACCGATGATCTTGAGGCCGCGCTTGCCAAGGCGGCTGAGGTTTGTCCGCTGGTGGTCTGCACCCGTTCCGGCGAGTCGGTGATTTTGATCCGTGGCGAAGAACGCGCCGAAGCCCCGGTGCATATGATCACGCCGGTGGATGCGACAGGGGCAGGAGATCAATTCGCGGCAGGCTTCCTTTACGGTCTGGCCACTGGCGCGTCGCTGGAAGCCTGTGGTCGCATGGGGGTGATTGCCGCGGCAGAGGTTATCGGTCATTTGGGCGCGCGTCCGCAAACTGATGTGAAAGCCGCCTTTGGCCGCGCTGGGCTGCTTTAATCGCACCTCAAAAACACTGCCCCCGCCGCGAAGCGGGGGCATTTCCTTGGGGTGCCGCTCGGGCGGGGAGTGTGATGCGGCTCGCCCCCTCGGAAACTCTCGATCAAGCTGACCATAGCGTAAATCAAAGGGCGAGGCTTTGGCCCGGATCAAACCCGGTTATTGACCTAGGACATAATGTACTTCGTCTAGATCAATTTCCCGCTTTGGCGCCCGATCCGCCGGGGTCCAAGGATCATAGCCGAAAAGCTCAAAATCTTGGCGGTAGGTTTCCCACATCAGATGCTGCGCCAAATCGTCGAAATAGGCCTCGACCGGATGGGCGCGTTTGGGGCCGTGGCCTTGGCTTTCATTGAAGCGTGGCACTTGGCTTAGTTCCACCGGATGCGCCGCGGGGGCAAGGGCCAAGGCGCGCGCCATCCCCTGGTCAAAATCCTCGGTGTTGAAAATCAGCTGATAGCTGCCACCATTGGCGATCAGAGTGGAAACATGCCCCGCCACCGGCGACCAGTGAATATCTGGGTCCATGGGTTTGCGAAACCGCACCGTATCCCGTGCAAAAAGCAGAAACCTCCGGAAACTCGCGATTTGGTCAAACGTGCCATCCACCTGCACGCCATAATCGCGGGTCAGCCCCGGCACCAAATTGCCCCGATAGCGATTACCATTGCGCTGGACGCCGCAAATCTTGTCGAAAAAAGAGCTCAGCACCCGATCATAAGGATTGCGCACTGCGGTGAAAATCGGCGTCTGACCGCTAAAAACCGCCTCTTCGATCACGGGGCGGCTCTCCTCCATTGCCCATTTATGCAGACCTTGGTCAGCATCATGGACGTCGCCATCGTAAAAGGCGCCATTATCCAGAAAATAGAGAATCTGCCCAATGGTGGAACAGGCGCATTTCGGCACGACCCGATAGCCCAGCCCACCGCTTTGCGTCATCCACATCCCTGGAAAGCCCATTTCCCGGCTCCTCTTTCCGCTTTGTCAATATTTCTGGGGTTTTTGGGTGAAGAAAGTCTAAGGATTGGCCGGACATCTCTAATTTGGTTCAAATCGCTTATCTCTTATTGTGCCATCGCAACCCGCAGGCGGTGGTGGATCAAGCACGGCTTTTGGCTGCGGGCGGGGATTATGTGGCGATCCATCTGGATGCGCGCGCGCCCAAATCCGTCGCGGATCAACTGGCGGCGATGTTGGCAGGGTGCCCCAATCTGCATTTGGTGAAACAGCGGCAGAAATGCGGTTGGGGGGAGTGGTCTTTGGTTCAAGCTACTTTGAATAGCTTGACCGAAGCGTTGCGGGTGTTTCCAAAGGCCACGCATTTTTACCTGATTTCCGGCGATTGCATGCCGATCCAGCCGGCGGTGTCGATCCGTGCGGCGCTGCGGCCCGGGCGTTTAGATTATATCGAAACCCAGGATTTTTTCACTTCCGGTTGGATCAAAACCGGACTGAAAGAGGAAAGGGTGATCTACCGTCATCCTTTTAATGAGCGCTCGCAGCGGGTCTTGTTCTATGGCTGGTTGATGGCGCAGCAATGGCTTGGCCTGACCCGGCCCGTGCCGCGCGGGCTGAAGCTGCGGATCGGGTCGCAATGGTGGTGTTTGCGTCGCGCCACGGCCCAGGCTTTGTTGGATCTTAGTCGCGCGAAACCCGGTTGGATCCGGTTTTTCAAAACCAGCTGGATCCCCGATGAAATCTGTATCCAAAGCCTGGTCGCCCATCTGGTGCCAGAGGCAGAGCGCAGCGGTGCGCCGCCCACTTTCTTGCGCTTTACCGATTATGGCATGCCGCTGACATTTCACAATGATCACTATGACTGGCTGATTTCGCAGCCGGAGTTTTTCGCGCGAAAGATTTCGCCTCAGGCGCGTGCTTTGAAGCAACGCCTCGCGGAACGATATCGCAATAGCGCTTTGACCAATGCTAAACACTGGCCGGGATCGGATCAAGGGCGGGGTTTTTTGGCGACGCGGGGCCGGTTGGGGCATCGTGTGCCGCCCGCGCCTTGGACCAGGGCGGGGCTGGGCAGCCATATGAGTGTGACGGTGGTGCTGTCCAAAGCGTGGCATTTGGGCAAAGCGGTTATGGAGCAGATCCCAAAACGCCCCAATCAACTGAGCTTGGGCTATCTTTTCGACGAAGATTGCGGTGGCCTGCCCAATCTGGGTGGCTATGGCGATACTGCGGAGCAGCGGCGGCGCGATCCGGCGAAAACTCTGGGATTGATTGCAGAGCTTAGCGGTGCGCGGCGGCTGTTTTTCTGTCTCGATCCGAGCCGGTTTGAGCTGCTGCAGCTTTTGGCAAAACATCCCTGCCAGATCCGGCTATTGCGGCTAGACCACGACCTGACCGAGGGTTTTGCGACGGGCCATGGCATGCGTTTGGGCGTATTGCAGCCGGATATGCCGGTTGCCATTTCTGACACTCTGCATTCTGTGATCACAGCGGATTTGCAGGCCGAGCGGGCGGCGCTAAACCGGCTGAACTTGCCGAGTTTTGTGATCACAAATGAAACGCCCCCCTCATTGGCCGGCCGCTATTTGACCGAGGCGCTTGACATCGAACCGGGCCTAGCAAATGACCTATTGGCAAGTCTGGATTTGACCGGGGAGTGAGGAACAGCCAATGGCCTATCAGTATGACAATGAGAATATTTTCGCTAAAATCCTGCGCGGCGAAATTCCCAACACCACTGTGATGGAAACAGATCATAGCCTGGCCTTCCGCGACATCCGCCCGCAAGCGCCCGAACATGTGCTGGTGATCCCCAAAGGTGCCTATATCACCTATGATCATTTCGCCAATGAGGCCACGGATGCTGAAATCCTGGATTTCACCCGGTTGATCGGAAAAATCGCCAAAGAGCTGGGGCTAGAGCCGCATGATGGCTCTGGCGGGTTTCGGATGATTTCCAATGCGGGCGAGGACAGTATGCAAGAAGTGCCGCATATGCATGTGCATATGGTGGCTGGCCGTCCTTTGGGAGGCTTGCTGCCGATCTAAGCTGGGCTGCTTTGCGCCATCTGTCGGTTGTCTTCTTGGGTCAATGCTAAGAAGACATCCTCTAGATCCGGTTCTTCGGTCGCCACATCGCGCAGCTGAATACCGGCATCGCGCAGGGTCTCTAGGATGGCGCCGGGGCTGGTTTCACTGCGCCGATAGGCAAAGGCAAGGCTGCCATCGGGGCGCGTCGCGGCCTCCACATGAGGAATTTGTGGCAGGCTTTCGGGCATGGCTTCGGGTGTGATCACAAGCGTTTTCGCATCCAGCCGCCCAAGTAAATTGGATGTGCTGTCCTGCACAACAAGATGCCCATTATTGATAATGGCGATTTCATCGCACATTTCTTGGGCCTCTTCCAAGTAATGGGTGGTCAGGATAATGGTCATGCCCTGCTCATTGAGCCGCCGCACATTGCGCCACAGCATTTGCCGCAGCTCGATATCCACCCCGGCGGTGGGCTCATCCAGAACCAGAATATTTGGGCTATGCACCAAGGCTTTGCCAAGCAAAAGCCGCCGCTTCATCCCGCCCGATAGAGAGCGGGCATAGGCCTCTGCCTTGTCGCTAAGCCCAATGAGCCCGAGAATCTCTTCGGTTTTCCGTTCGGATTTCGGAACGCCATACAGCCCCGCTTGCACCTCTAGCGAGCCGCGCGGGGTAAAAAACGGATCCATATTCAGCTCTTGCGGCATAACACCAATGGCCGCGCGGGATTGACGCGGATTGCGATCCTGGTCAAATCCCCAAATTTTGACGCGGCCCTCGGTTTTTTTCACAAGCCCGGCCAAAATATTGATCAAGGTGGATTTGCCCGCGCCATTCGGCCCCAAAAGCCCAAAAACACTGCCAATAGGGATCTTCAGATCAACCTGGCTCAGCGCCCGTTTGGGGGATTGGGTCTTGGAGCCTGCATAGGTTTTTGACAAACCCTCAATCTCTATGGCGTAATGTGACATTCTGAGCCCCTTTCCCGGTGCAGCATTCCTTGCCCGGCGCGGGGCAATAGCTTATCGCTGACCTAGCCCTGATGGGCATCGGCGACAAGCGCGCAAGCAACTGGGATGTAAAGAGGGAGCTCTCCATGGCCACCACCCCCCCTGAATTTGAGATCGTGACCGCAACCCGTGTTGCTTGTGACGGCGGCGAAGGCGCTTTGGGGCATCCGCGGGTCTATCTGACGATTGACGCGGAAAAAGGCTATGTGCAGTGCCCTTATTGCGACAAGCTATTTATTGCGGCGGACCGCAAAGACGAGGTCATGGCAAAATTTGGCCTGGTGGAAAACGCGGGCTAAAACTGGCGGGGCCAGATCGCCAAGGCCTAGACCCAAATTCAGGGCCGTGGCGGCGCGTTTGGGTCATGATCTGCCAAGCGACGGCCCCAAAGTTCGGATAATTCCCCGTCCCATTTCCGCAAAGCGCGCCGCAGCTTATCGCTCGCGGCTTCGCATGGGCCGGCGATCAGGCGGCGCGCCTCTGCCAGTCGGCCCGATTGCGCCAATTCGGCGGCTTGCGCGGCTTGGGCATGGAAATCTTTGTGCAGCCGGGTGATCACCTCGTAAGGTTTGCGATCCACGACCCAATCGGGAAAATCCGTTTGGTGTAAAAACCGTCCAAAGCCACAGCAATCATCCCGCGCAATCGTAGCGGATTTGAGCGACTGGGGATCCGTCTCAACCGTGGAGGCGAATTTTTCCTTCCAGGCGTCATGCTCTTTGACGGCCTCGCGGATTTTTCGCCGGATATCTTTGGGGTCCATCTGCATTGGGTGCTCCGGTGCCGGTACTGCTCGCTTATCGGTCGAATTGACAAGATCCGGTTAAACCCAGCGATTGACGTGGGCTCAGCCGTGGACCTTAGCGCATTGGCCCGCTACATGACGAGGACACCAAGGGGAAGGGCGCGCTATGGCATTTGGTAAAGGGCATCATCTGCATCTGATCGACGGATCGGCCTTTATTTTCCGGGCTTATCACGCTTTGCCGCCGCTGACGCGCAAATCCGACGGGCTGCCAGTTGGGGCGGTAAGCGGGTTTTGCAATATGCTGTTTAAGTATATTGAGGGCAATACAGGCCCCGAGGCGCCTACCCATGCCGCTGTTATCTTTGACTATTCGTCTAAGACCTTTCGCAATGAGATCTATCCAGACTACAAAGCCAACCGTCCGCCAGCCCCCGAAGATCTGCGCCCGCAATTCCCGCTGACCCGTGACGCGACCCGCGCTTTTAACCTCGCCTGTATCGAGATCGAGGACTATGAGGCCGATGACATCATCGCGACTCTTTCCTGCCAAGCGCGGGATGCGGGCGGGCAGGTGACCATCATTTCGTCGGATAAGGATTTGATGCAGCTTGTGGGCGGCGGGGTTGAGATGCTCGATGCCATGAAAAACACCCGCATCGATGTGGAGGGTGTGAAGGCGAAATTTGGCGTCGGTCCCGAACGCGTGGTGGATGTCCAGGCTTTGGCCGGGGATTCGGTGGATAATGTGCCGGGCGCGCCGGGGATCGGGATTAAAACCGCAGCGCAGCTGATCAATGAATATGGCGATCTGGATACGCTTTTGGCCCGCGCCGAAGAGATCAAGCAGCCCAAACGCCGCCAAACCCTGATCGAAAAGGCGGATCAGATCCGCATTTCCAAACGCCTGGTGGAACTTGACTGCAATACACCGCTGGATTTCACCCTTGATGACCTAGAGGTGAAAGAGCCCGAGGCGGAGGCGCTTTTGGAATTCGTAACTCAAATGGAATTCCGCACGCTGACAAAGCGTATCGCGGATCATTTGGGGGCAGAGGCCCCAGCCGAGGCCGCGGCTCCGGCCAGCCCTGCCGAAACTGCGCCGCAGCCCTTTGACCCAGAGAAATACGAAACCCTCCGCGATGCGGCGGCGCTGCAAAAATGGATCGACCTGATCTATCAGCGCGGATGGGTGGCGGTGGATACGGAAACCACCAGCCTTAATGAGATGCGCGCCGAGCTGGTGGGGATTTCGCTCGCGGTTGAGGAAGGCCATGCCTGCTATATTCCACTGACCCATAAAGCGGATGATGGCGACGGGCTTTTTGGCTCGGATGCCCTGGCAGAGGGGCAGATGGGGCTGAATGAAGCGCTCGATATGCTTGGCCCGGTGCTCGAAGATCCGTCGATCCTGAAGATCGGGCAGAATATGAAATATGATGCTAAGATCTTTGCTGGGCTTAATATTTCCGTCGCGCCCATAGATGACACGATGCTGATCAGCTACGCGCAGCATGCGGGGCTGCATGGCCATGGGATGGATCTTTTGTCGGAGAAATATCTCGGTCATACGCCGATCCCGATAAAGCCGCTTTTGGGCTCGGGCAAATCTGCCATCACTTTTGACCGCGTGCCTATCGATAAGGCCAGCGCCTATGCCGCCGAGGATGCGGATATCACGCTTCGGCTGTGGCATGCGCTCAAGCCCGAGCTGCACCGCGCCAAAGTGACCACGGTCTACGAAACCCTAGAGCGCCCGCTCGTGCCGGTTCTGGCCGCCATGGAGCGCACGGGGATCAAGGTGGATCGCGATACGCTGAGCCGTATGTCCAATGCTTTTGCACAGAAAATGGCTGGGCTCGAAGACGAAATTCATGAGCTGGCGGGCGAGAAATTCAATGTGGGCTCGCCCAAGCAGCTTGGCGAAATCCTGTTTGATAAGATGGGGTTTGAGGGCGGCAAAAAGGGCAAAACCGGGGCTTGGTCCACGCCTGCCGATGTGCTCGAAGATCTGGCGACCGAGCATGATTTGCCGGGCCGGGTGCTTGATTGGCGTCAGCTGTCGAAGCTGAAATCCACCTATACCGACGCGCTGCAAGACCATATCCACCCCGAAACTGGGCGGGTGCATACCTCTTATTCCATCGCTGGGGCGGCTACCGGGCGGCTCGCCTCCACCGATCCGAATTTGCAAAATATCCCGATCCGCTCGGAAGAGGGGCGGCGCATCCGCGAGGCGTTCGTGGCCGAGCCAGGCCATGTGTTGATCAGCCTGGATTATAGCCAGATCGAGCTGCGTATCCTCGCCCATATTGCTGGAATTGATGCGCTGCGTCAGGCCTTTAAGGATGGGCAGGACATCCACGCCATGACCGCCGCCGAGATGTTCAATGTCCCGCTTGAGGGCATGGATCCGATGATCCGGCGGCAGGCCAAGGCGATCAATTTCGGGGTGATCTATGGTATTTCCGGCTTTGGGCTCGCGCGAAATCTGCGCATCCCGCGCAGCGAGGCCCAGGGTTTTATTGACCGCTATTTTGAGCGTTTCCCTGGCATCAAGGATTATATGAACGAAACCAAGGCCTTCGCGAAAGAGCATGGCTATGTGCAAACGCTATTTGGCCGTAAAATCCACACGCCCGAGATCAATGCCAAAGGCCCGCGTGCCGGTTTTGCCAGCCGCGCGGCGATCAATGCGCCGATCCAAGGCACTGCGGCCGATGTGATCCGACGTGCGATGATCCGCATGCCCGCCGCGATCGAAGGTCTGCCCGCGAAGATGCTGCTGCAAGTCCATGACGAATTGCTGTTCGAGGTCGAAGAGGGCGCGGTGGATCAGGTGATCGAAACCGTGCGCGAGGTGATGGAAAGTGCCTCGCTCCCGGCGGTGGATCTGGCTGTGCCGCTCACGGTGGATGCGGGCCAAGGGGCGAGTTGGGCGGAGGCGCATTAAGCTCGGAGCGCCGCCGCTCGGAGGGTTAGTTCATCAGGCAATCAGCGTCGCGGGTAGAAACTCATCCAGTTTCGGCTTCACCGCGCTATCAGCCATAGCGTCAAGATAGTGGTTGATCCGGTGATCTTCGCCCAGATGGATTCCCCGGGGGTTCATGCGCACCACTTGCCCCACATGAAAAAAGCCCAGCCATTTCGGAGGCACGTCGCAGACCAAATCATCGCTGCGCAGGATATTGAGCACGCAATTCGCGCCCTCAGGCTGGCTTTGGCCGCGCAAGGGGCGGGGAGAGGCATAGGCGAGGGTTGGAATTTTCATCGAAGCGCCGACGATCTGGGCCGACGCCGCGCCGAGCGAATGGCCGATAATCAGCTTGGGTTTAAGGACATTGGCAAAGGTGAATACCGTATGGGCATGCTCCAAAAAGCCTGCATGCCATTCAAATTCACCACTATCGCCCATGACCGTATTTACCAAAGACGGTTTTTTGCCGATGATATTGAACGCCTCGAAATTGAAATCGACCCAGTCAAAAGATTCATTCGTACCGGGAATGACTAAGGTGCCGTCGCGCAGATAATAGGCTTGGACGCCTTTATTCTCGATTTTCTCGATTACATCCTCTTGATACGGATCGTCATAAACGCGGCCCATGAGCTCAGCCCCGGCGACCAGATCGTCAAAGGTAATTTGACGCGGCATAGCGGATTCTCCCCTCTTGGTTTTAACCTAGGGGTAACATATTCGCTTAGTCCAACCTAATGGTATGATGGGGTAGCATTTGCCTAATCGGCCTTTGGCTGGGCCACCAATAGTGCCACAAGCCGTCGGGTGATCGGGGCGACAATGAGGACAATGGGGAAAGCCACCGCCCAGCTAAATAGCCAGTTTTGCCCCCAAAGCATCAGAAAGTCTGGGCTAAGCCCAACGGCGCGGATAGTAGAGATGCCGGATACCAGGCAGGACATCATTCCACTCAGGATCAGGCCGAAAAGCACAGGCGCATATTTAGGAGGGATCATCACGGGCACCAAAACAAACATTCTATTTGTTTGTTTTGGTAGGCCTTTCCTTTAAAAGGCGCGACTAGCCAAAGGGTCGCGCCCAGTTGTTGTGACGAAGGATCCCGCTATTCGATATGGGACAAAAGCAATGGCGAGGTCACCAAGGCGCGTACCCCATGGCTGTGATCCTCTTCGAAAACATTCGTGGCCGAAAGCCCCCATTCATGCAGCGATCCAATATGCAATTTGGCGCAACGCGGCCGCACACTCCAAGTGACCTGCATGGGCGAGCAGATTTCTTGGGTGTAACTTGTGCCGGTTGTGGAGCCAGCAAAAACAATCGGCGCACCTGTCCCAGTTGGGAGCGCTTTGGGTTGGTGGCGGCCCCGGACCATGTCGCCGTGATAGACGTAATCCATAAAGTTCGAGGCATTAGGGTCATTCACCACCAAAAAGACCTGGCTTTCCACCCTTAGCTGCGGATTGGCGCATTTATCGCTAAGGCAAGATCCCAGCCCCGGTCCGGGGGCGACGGGACAACTGGAATAGACCCAATGCACCTCGATAGTGTCGCCGGGGACGACCCCAGCATAACCGTTGCGGCCGCTCCAGGGTTGCAGCTCTTCCGCGCTGAGATTGAGAGTGTCATTGCAGCGATAGCCGCCATGATCGCCAGGGCCGCTATAAAGCTCAAACCCAGGGCCGCGATGCTCCGCCTGGGTATGGGTGTGAATATTGCACAGATTCATATTCTGCGAAAAAGGCGCATAGATAAAACGGGTAGCGTTCAGGCCGAAACCATTGCTGATATCGCGCGGAGTTTGCGGGCCGAAACCCTCACAAATCGCGCCGCCGGGTGGCTCCGGTTGTGCCATTTGTATTTTGGCGCCCGTCCCATGATCCGTGCCATGATCTTTACCATGGCCAGCATCCGCCCCATGTTCTGCTGCCATGGAATGAGAGTCGTCAGCATGGGCGTCGCCATGCCCTTTATCCGCGGCCAAGCTAAGCCCAGCCGAGATGCACAGGAAAACCGCCGCTAATGCCGCCACGAACCGCATATCATCAACCTTTCACGTCCATAGACGCGAGAAGCCTTAGCGCAAAGATAGTTGAGACGAGTTTAAAGCGCTTGCAAAGCTTCCGCTTCGATAATCGAGAAAAAGGCGCCATGAGACTGCACGCCGAACCAATCTTGCCCGTCTTGGGTCTGGATTTCGCCAAGTTCCACCAAGCGATAGAAACTTTTGCGATCGATCAGCGCCTCTAGATTGCTGCGGATCAGCACATAAGGCGAGGGTTGCCCCGCCGGGTCGATTTCGACACGGATCGGCGCTTCTGGCCCGGCCTCGACCTCATCCCCCAAACTGGTGCGAAAGGTCAAAATTTGGGCAGGTCCGGAATTTGTGACCGAAAAATCTACCGCCAGAAAAGGGGCATCTTCGACGGTGATTCCGACCTTTTCCACCGGGGTCACCAGGAAATAATCATTGCCGTCCTTACGTAAAATAGTCGAAAATAACTTGACCATCTTTTGCCGCCCAATGGGAGTACCTTGGTAAAACCAAGTGCCATCGCGGGCTATTTTCATGTCTAAGTCACCGCAAAATGGCGGATTCCATAGATGAACCGGGGGGAGCCCCTTTTTACTTGCCGCTTGGGCAGAGGCCATGAGCGACTCTGCCGAGGGCTTCACGAGGTTGTGTGCACACATGCTTTTTGCCATTTGAATTAGCGACGATAACTCGCTCTAGTGGACCTATCTATCACATAGACGGAGAATGTCATGGCCGATGCACAGGATTTGGTAGCCGAGATCGAGGATCTTGGGGGCCATTTGGCCGCCGCCAAGGCCAGCATTACCAAACGTTTCATAGGGCAAGAGCGGGTGGTCGATCTGACTTTGGCCGCGCTTTTATGTGGCGGTCATGGTTTGCTGATTGGTTTGCCGGGCCTGGGCAAGACCCGGCTGGTGGACACGCTATCCACGGTTATGGGGCTCGATGGGGCGCGCATCCAGTTCACCCCGGATTTGATGCCTGCCGATATTTTGGGCTCGGAAGTTCTGGAAACCGCAGAAGATGGCAGCCGCAGCTTTCGCTTTATCAAGGGGCCGGTATTCTGCCAGCTGCTGATGGCCGATGAAATCAACCGGGCCAGCCCGCGCACGCAATCTGCGCTGCTACAAGCGATGCAGGAAAAACATGTGACTGTAGCGGGCTCTGAACATCCGCTTGGGCCGCCTTTCCACGTCTTGGCGACGCAAAACCCCATCGAGCAAGAGGGCACCTATCCGCTGCCCGAGGCGCAGCTTGACCGCTTTTTGGTGCAGATCGATGTGAAAAACCCTGATCGCGACACCGAACGCGATATTCTGATGGCCACCACCGGGGTGGAAGAGGCGGTTTCCACTCAGGAATTCGACCCGGCAAAGCTGCAAGCTGCCCAAACCTTGCTGCGCAGGATGCCCGTGGGGGAGGCCGTGGTGGAAATGATCTTGGATCTGGTGCGCGCCTGCCGTCCCGAGGATCCCACGGCGGCGCAGATCGTCAAGGAAAGCGTCAGCTGGGGCCCAGGCCCGCGCGCGGCGCAGGCTTTGATGTTGACCGTGCGGGCTCAGGCTTTGCTAGAGGGGCGCTTGGTGCCAACGGCCGAGGATGTGGCGCGCATGGCAGTGCCGGTGCTGATCCACCGCATGCAGCTGACCTTTGCGGCACGGGCGCGCGGTGAAAGCCTGACCTCGGTGATCGAACAAGTCGCCGCTCTGACCACAAAGGTCGAGGCCGCAGCGTGACCCAAACCCCTTCAGATTTGCGCGGTGAGGCGGAGGCTCTTGCTGGGCCTTTGCCGCCGCTTTTGGCGGATGCAGAGCATCTGGCGGCGACGGTCATGCTGGGCGAACATGGGCGGCGCCGTCCAGGTGTCGGCGATGAGTTCTGGCAATATCGCCCGGCTCAGCCCTCGGACGAAGCGCGTCTGGTGGATTGGCGTCGCTCCGCCCGCTCTGACCAGCATTTCATCCGCGAGCGGGAATGGCAGGCCAGCCAAACCGTGCTGATCTGGGTGGATGGGGCGCAGTCGATGCAATTTGCTTCGAAATCCGTGCAGCCCAAAGTAGATCGGGCCCGGTCTTTGGCCATGGCGGTTGCGATCTTGCTGTTGCGCGGGGGCGAAAGGGTGGGGCTGACCGGTCTGACCACCCCGCCGCGCATCGGTGAGGTGCAGCTTTTGCGGCTTGCTGCCGGGCTTTTGAATGACAGCGGCGCTGGCGATTTTGGCGCGCCGGATATCACGGGCATGCTACCGAAATCCCGCGCGCTTTTCGTGTCGGATTTCCTCGGCCCGCTGGACCAGGTGGAGGCCGCCTTGACCCAAGCAGCTGATCGCGGCGTGCGCGGCGCGATGCTCATGGTGCTGGATCCCGAGGAAGAGGCCTTTCCTTATGACGGGCGCACGGTATTTGAAAGTATGGGCGGTGGTATCACCCATGAAACCCAACAAGCCGGAGGCCTGCGCGACCGCTATCTAGAGCGCCTGGCCGAACGCAAAGACCGCCTGATCAGCCTAGCAAGGTTAACAGGCTGGCAATTTCATTGTCACCACACTGGGGAAAGCGCGCAATCTGCGCTACTCTGGCTTTACCGCGCGATGGAGCAAACTCGCTGATGCTGCAATTGGGTGCCTTAGGGTTTACCTCTCCGTTTCTTCTGCTGGCGCTTTTGGCGCTGCCTTTGCTGTGGGTGATCTTGCGGGCCGTGCCGCCTGCGCCGATCCGGCGGAAATTTCCTGGCGTGGCGCTGCTATTGGGCCTGGCCGATGACGAGGTGCAAAGTGACCGCACTCCTTGGTGGCTGCTCTTGCTGCGCATGGCAGCGGTGGCTTTGGTGATTTTGGGCTTTGCCGGGCCGGTGCTGAACCCGCAGCAAAGCCAGCCGGGGACGGGGCCTTTGCTGATCGTGCTGGATGGCACATGGGCCGATGCGCGGGATTGGCCGCGCCGGATGGAGCGGGTCGAAGCCGCTTTGACCGAAGCGGGGCGCGAAGGCCGCCCGGTCGCCTTAGCAGTGCTGACCGATTTGCCGACCGAGGATCTGCCATTTCAATCGGCGGAAACTTGGCTAAGCGGTTTGCCAGGGCTCAAACCCAATCCTTGGCTGCCGCAAGCCGAAGATCTGGCGCGTTTTTCGGAAATGCTTGCGGGGCAGCGATTTGATACATTCTGGCTGTCTGACGGGCTCGATCATTCAAACCGGCCCGATGGGGCGGATCATGCGGCGTTGCTGGCGCAATTCGAAGCGGCAGGGCAGGTGCGCATTTTTGAAAGCCCGCGCCCGGTGCAAGGCCTGACACCGGCGCGATTTGAGGAGGGCGACATCGCCTTGACTGCGCTGCGCTCTTGGCCCGGTCCCAATGATATGGTGACGGTGATCGGTCGTGGTACGGATCCCAATGGCATAGAACGGGTGCTGGTGCGCGAAGAGCTTCGCTTTGAAGGCGGCGCTTTGGCGGCGGATCTGGCGCTAAGCCTGCCTGCGGAATTGCGCAATCGCTTGACCCGGTTTGAGATAGAGGCCGAGCGCTCTGCCGCGGCTGTGTCGCTGACCGATGACAGTTTGCGCCGCCGCGAAGTCGCGCTGTTCGCCGGGCGGGCCAGTGACGAGGCTTTTGAGCTGCTCTCGCCTTTGCATTACCTCGAACAGGCTTTGGCCCCCACGGCCGATCTGTTGCAGGGTTCGATGGTCGATGTGCTGCAAGCCAATCCCGATGTGATCATCTTTGCCGATGTGGCCCGACTGGCCGAGGCCGAAGAACAGGCACTGGCGGAATGGGTCGAGGCGGGCGGGCTGTTGCTGCGCTTTGCCGGGCCGCGCCTGGCCGCGAGCGATGTGAGCCGCGACGCGCTTGACCCGCTGATGCCGGTGCGCTTGCGTGTCGGCGGCCGCAGTGTTGGCGGCGCTATGAGCTGGGGCGCTCCGAAAAGCCTGCAACCCTTTGCCGAGGAGTCGCCTTTCTATGGGCTGCCCGTGCCGAGCGATGTGCATGTGACGGCCCAAGTTCTGGCCCAGCCCGACCCGGAATTGGCCGAGCGCACGATAGCCGCTTTGACCGATGGCACACCGCTGATCACCCGCCGTATGCTGGGCGAGGGGCAGGTTGTGTTGGTCCATGTGACGGCGAATGCGGAATGGTCGAGCCTTCCGCTATCGGGCCTCTTCGTGCAACTGCTGGAACGGTTGGCAATTTCGACCCGGCCCACCAGCCCCACAGCCGCGCAGCTGCAAGGCACGGTTTGGCAGCTCGAAGAAACCCTAGACGCTTTTGGCCGTTTGACCGAGGCGGGAATTATGGGCGGCATTGATGGCCCGGTTTTGGCCCAGCCGGTTTTGGGGCCGGATCTGCCGCCGGGGCTTTATGCGGGCGAAGATCTGCGCATCGCGCTAAATGTGCTTGGGGCAGAGGATAGCCTGACCCCGACGCGCTGGCCTGATCGTATCGCGGTGGAAGGGATGGAAGTGGCGAAAGAAACCTTGTTGAAGGGCTTTTTCCTAAGCTTTGCGCTGCTGCTGCTCTTTGCCGATCTGCTGGCGTCTCTGTGGCTCTCGGGCAAGCTGAGCCTGCGCCGCCGCTCTGGTCCGGTGATGGCTGGGGCGCTTCTGCTGGGGCTGGTCGCGCTGCATGTGACGCCCAGCCCGGTGCAGGCGCAAACGGATCAGGAGGCTTTGGATCTGGCTTTGGCTGCCACCGCCGAAGTGGTGCTGGCCCATGTGATCACAGGAGATCCGGGGCTGGATGACGTGGCGCGTGCCGGGTTGAATGGGCTTTCAGATGTGCTTTACGCGCGGACCTCGATTGAGCCCGCCGCTCCGCTGGGGGTGGATCTGGAACGGGATGAGCTGTCTTTCTTTCCGTTTCTCTATTGGCCGATCTCGGCGGATCAACCGCTGCCGTCTTCTGAGGCCTATGGCAAACTCAACCGCTATTTGCGCAAAGGCGGCATGATCCTGTTTGACACGCGCGATGCGGATATTGGTGGGCTTTCTGGCGGCTCTGCGGAAAGTCGCCGCTTGCAGGCCATTGCGCGCGGGCTGGATATTCCGCCGCTAGAGCCGATCCCCGAAGACCATGTCCTGACCCGGACCTTTTATCTGCTACAAGATTTCCCTGGCCGCTATAATAGCCGCCAAGTTTGGGTCGAGGCCGCGCCCAGCGATGCGGAACAAGTGGATGGCGTGCCATTTCGCAATCTGAATGACGGTGTCACGCCGGTGGTGATCGGCGGCAATGATTGGGCCTCGGCCTGGGCGACCATGGATGGCCGCTCGCCCATGTTTCAGGTCGGGCGCGGCTATGCGGGCGAACGCCAAAGGGAAATCGCCTATCGTTTTGGGGTGAATTTGGTCATGCATGTGCTGACCGGCAATTATAAATCCGATCAGGTCCATGTGCCTGCTCTGTTGGATCGATTGGGGCAATAATCATGGCATCTGAATGGATTTTCGCCCCTTTAGTGCCTTGGGCGCTGATCTGGAGCTTGGCGGCGGTCGCGGCCGGGCTGATGGTCTTTGCGGCGATCAAAGGGCTATCGGGCTGGTGGCTGCGCGGTCTGGCGGCGCTGGTTTTGCTGGCGGCGGCAGCGAACCCATCGCTGCAACAAGAAGAGCGCGAGCCGCTCAGCGATATCATCCTAGCGGTGGTGGATAAGAGCGCGAGCCAACGTATTGGCGACCGGCCGATCCAAACCGCGGCGGCGCTGGACCGGCTTGAGGCGCTGGTTGCGGCGCGGCCCAATACGGAATTGCGCGTGGCAGAGCTGGGCGATGGTGAGGGCAATGAAGGCAGTCTGATGATGGGCGCTTTGGCCGAGCTTTTGGCCGATACGCCGCGGGCGCGGGTGGCGGGGATCATGCTGATCAGCGATGGTCAGATCCATGATATCGAGGCCGCGCCCGATCTGCCCGCCCCGGCGCATTTGCTGATGACCGGGCGGCAAAGCGACTGGGACCGACGGTTGGTCGTGTCCAATGCGCCGGCCTTTGCGATTTTGGGCGAAGAGGTGGAGCTGACCCTGAAAGTCGAAGACCAAGGCGCTGTGCCCGAAGATATCGGCGCGACAGCGCGGCTCTCGGTTGCGGTGGATGGGGGCGATGCGCGCGAGGTCGATGTGCCGGTCGGGCAAGAGCTGACTTTGCCGGTGACCTTGCCCCATGGCGGGATGAATGTGATCCAATTCTCCCTAGCTGAAGCGCCGGGCGAGCTGACGGATCGCAATAATGCGGCGGTGGTGCGGATCAATGGGGTGCGCGACCGGCTGCGGGTGCTGCTGGTCTCGGGCGAGCCGCATCCAGGCGAGCGCACATGGCGTAATTTGCTGAAATCCGATAGCGCGGTGGATCTGGTGCATTTCACCATTTTGCGCCCGCCTGAAAAGCAAGATGGCGTGCCGGTGGACCAGCTTTCACTGATTGCCTTTCCCACCCGCGAGCTGTTCTTGGAAAAGATCGATGAATTCGACCTGATCATCTTTGACCGCTATAAACGGCGCGGGATCTTGCCGCTGATCTATCTCGATAATATCCGCAAATATGTGGAAAATGGCGGCGCGGTTCTGCTGGCCGCCGGGCCAGATTTTGCCAGTGCGGCCAGTATCTATCGCTCGCCTCTGAGCGAGATTATCCCCGCAGAGCCCACCGCTGGCGTCTATGAACAAGGCTACCGACCGCAAGTGAGCGCGCTTGGTGAAAAACATCCGGTGACCGAAGGCCTAGCCGCCTTAGCCCCACCGCTAGAAGAGGGCGAAGGGCCGGGCTGGGGTCGTTGGTTCCGCATGGTGGATGTGGAGCCGCAGCGTGGCCATGTGGTGATGACCGGCCCGGAGGAGCGGCCTTTGCTGGTGCTCGACCGGGTGGGCGAGGGGCGGGTGGCGCTTTTGGCCTCGGATCATGCTTGGCTGTGGAACCGAGGCTTTGAGGGGGGCGGCCCGCAACTGGAACTGCTGCGCCGCCTGGCGCATTGGATGATGAAAGAGCCGGAGCTGGAAGAAGAGGCACTTTGGGTCGAAACCAATGGTCAAAGCATGACGATTATCCGCCGCAGCCTAGAGGCGGAGATCGAGCAATTCACCGTGACCGCCCCAGATGGCACTGTCTTAGAGGTAACCCCAGAGCAGGTGACACCGGGCCGCTATGAAGCGCAGATCGAAGGGCCGGAGATCGGGCTTTACCGGGTGAGTGATGGGGATCAAGAGGCGGTGACCGCTTTGGGCCCTGCCGCGCCGCGTGAATTTGAGGAAACCATCGCCAGCAGCGCGGCGGTCGCGCCGGTTCTGGCGTCGCAGCGCGGGGGCGTTGCCGCTTTGGAAGATGGTGTGCCTCGGCTGCGGGATATCCGTACGGGGCGGCCAGCGGCAGGCCGGGGCTGGATCGGGATCACCCCGCGAGACGCCTATATCACCGCCGATGTGCGGATCTTCCCATTGCTGCCCGCCTGGGCCTATTTGCTGGTGGCGGCGGGGCTTGTGATTGGGGCTTGGCTTTTGGAAGGGCGACGCCGCCGGGCGCGCATCGGCTAAGTCAGTCCCCCTTAACCAAACGGAGCGGGCCGGGGGCCCGCACGCCTTTTACAGAGATATGTTCCGAGTTTCTGGTCGGCCCGGCGCGTTTTGCGATTACTTCACGGTTAAGCGGAAGGCGTTCGGGGTTTCGCCGTCAATCAGGCATTGGGCTTTGATCAAAACCGTGCTGAGGCCGTCGGGCAAACTTAGGGTCAGGCTGCGTGTGAAAGGCTGTTCTTGCACATGCGGATGCAGCAATTCGCGATGGCCCAAAACCGCGCCGCTTTCAGAATAGACGGTCCAACCATTGGCGTAATGATCCCATCCCGTATCTGGATGGCGCAGGGTCACATCGATGCGGGTTTGCCCCGATCCCAGCGGCGTCGCTTTGGCGGCCTCAATCACCGGCAGATCGGCCAGAGCCGGGCTTGCGGCCAGCAAGGTGACTAAGACAGCGGAGCGGATCATTCGCTTGGGTCCTCTAGCAATACCCGGCGGGATTTCGAGGCGAATTCCCGGTGCCAAATGGTCAGGGCGGTTAGGCTTGTGGCCATGATGAAGGGCACGGCCCCCAAAAGCCAGGCGAGCGAGCCCAAAGCAAAATAAGTTGATCTCAGCCCGCGATTAAACGCTTTGGCTGCTTCGATATTCAGCATCCCAGCCCGGCGGGCGCGGCGTTCCGCTTGCGGGTCGCTGACATCATTGGGGATCGAGCCCATCATGACTGAGCAATAGCCAAAGACCCGGTTCGACCAAACGAATTTCAAAAACGCGTTTGTCACCAGGATCAGCGGCACCAGTAATTTGATTTCCCAGGTGAGGGCGGTGCCTTCGATTGGAAAATCCGCCGTCAAGCTGGCCAGGCGCTCGGTATTGCCGATCAGCGCCAGCCCCCCGCCCAAGGCGATCATGCAAGCTGAGGCGAAAAAGGCGGTGCCTTCGCGCAGGCTGGCCAGGATCATCGCGTCAAAGACCCGAGGCTCGCGCCGAATATGATGCAGCATCCATTCCCGGCGATAGCGCGCCATAATCACCGCCACAGAAGAGCGGCGGAAGCGGCTGGTTTCTACCCGCAGCCCAAGCAGCAGCCAGGACAGGACAAATAAGGTGAGCGCCGCAGCATCGAGCCGGGTGAAGAGGGAAAAGATCTCAGTCAGGGTCATGTCAGGCTCATAGCAGGGCTTGCACGCTTGCCAAATGGGTATTTTGGTTATTTAACTTGACCAAATTGCGGAGGAGGATCGGCGATGGAGATGCCACAGCCAGACCAGGCATTGATTGCTCGGAAAACTCAGATCGTGGCCCGGCTAGAGGAGGCTTTGGGTCAGGGCGGGGTGATTTCTGACCCGGCCGAGACGCGGGCCTATGAATGCGATGGGCTGACGGCTTATACATGCCCCCCCATGGCCGCGGTGTTGCCCCGGACGACACAAGAGGTCTCGGCGGTGCTGCGCATTTGCCATGAAGAAGCTGTGCCAGTGGTGCCGCGTGGGGCGGGGACTTCGCTGGCCGGTGGTGCACTGCCCACGGCAGATTGTGTGATCTTGGGCGTGGCGCGGATGACCGAGGTGCTCGAGACTGATTATGCGAACCGGGTGATCCGGGTGCAGACCGGGCGCACCAATCTAAGCGTTACCGGCGCGGTGGAGGCGGATGGATTTTTCTATGCGCCTGACCCGTCCTCGCAGCTGGCCTGTGCCATTGCCGGCAATATCGCGATGAATTCCGGCGGGGCGCATTGTCTGAAATATGGGGTGACCACCAATAATCTGGCAGGGGTCACGATCGTGCTGATGGATGGCACGATTACGGAAATTGGCGGCGCGGCTTATGATGCGGGCGGGCTGGATCTGCTGGGGGTGATCTGTGGCTCGGAAGGGCAGCTGGGCGTGGTGACCGAAGCGGTGCTGCGGATCTTGCCCAAACCCGAAGGCGCGCGGCCTGTTCTGATGGGCTTTGACAGTTCAGAAGGGGCGGGCGCCTGTGTCAGCGATATTATCCGCGCAGGCGTGCTGCCTGTGGCGATTGAGTTTATGGACCGGCCCTGTATCCGCGCTTGCGAGGCCTTCGCGAAGGCGGGCTATCCCGATTGTGAGGCGCTGCTGATCATCGAAGTGGAGGGCTCGGACGCCGAAATCGACCATCAGCTGGGCCAGATCAAAGACATCGCCGCGCGTCATAACCCGGTCGCCCTGCGGGAAAGCGCGAGCGAGGCGGAAAGCGCCGCGATCTGGCTAGGGCGGAAATCCGCCTTTGGCGCTATGGGGCAAATCAATGACTATATGTGCCTTGATGGCACGATCCCGGTCAGCGCCTTGCCGCAAGTTCTGGGCCGAATTGGCGAGCTGAGCGCGCAATATGGGCTAGAGGTCGCGAATGTCTTCCATGCAGGCGATGGCAATTTGCATCCGCTGATCCTGTTTGACGCCAATAAACCCGGTGATCTGGAAACCTGCGAGGCCTTCGGCGCGGATATTCTGCGGCTATGCGTCGAAGTTGGCGGCTGTCTGACCGGCGAACATGGGGTGGGGGTGGAAAAGCGCGATCTGATGGTGGCGCAATTTTCCCAAACCGATCTAGAGGCGCAGATGCGGGTGAAGGATGTGTTTGATCCCAGCTGGTTGCTGAACCCGGCCAAGGTCTTTCCGCTGGCGGTGAGCGCCGGGCGCCGGGCAGCCTGAGGGAGGACGCAATGTTTCAACCAAAGACCGAAGCGGAGCTGGCCGAGATCCTTGCTGGTGGGGATGGGCCTTTTGTGATCACAGGCGGCGGCAGTCAGGGGCTGGCGGAAATGGGTGCGCTGGCAGAGGCGACCTCGCTAAGCATGGGCGCGATGCGCGGGGTGACGCTTTATGAGCCTGGCGCTCTGACCCTAGTGGCCCAGGCGGGAACCCCGCTGGCAGAAATCGAGGCGCAGCTGGCGGCTGAAAATCAGCGCCTGGCGTTTGAGCCTCCGAGTTTTGCAAAGCTTTTGGGCCATGAGGCGGGATCAAGCATTGGCGGCATTGCGGCCGCTAATCTATCAGGGCCACGCCGGATAAATGCTGGCGCTGCCCGGGATAGCTTGATCGGGGTGCGTTTTGTCGATGGCTCGGGGTCGGTGATTTCCAATGGCGGACGGGTGATGAAAAATGTCACCGGGATCGATCTGGTAAAACTATTGGCGGGCAGTTTCGGCACTTTGGGGGTGCTAACAGAGGTCAGTTTCAAGCTGCTGCCCATGCCCGAAACCGCCGCCTGCCTGATCCTTCACGGGCTGAGCGACGCCCAAGCGGTGGCGGCAATGTCCAAAGCATTGGGATCGCCCTTTGAGATCACCGGCGCGGCGCATCTGCCGCAAGCGGTGGGAGCGGAAGAGGCGCAAACTCTGCTGCGGATCGAAGGGGCGGCGGGGTCTGTGGCTTATCGTGCCGGGCGGCTGGCGGATCTTTTGGCCGAATTTGGTCCAGTAGAGATCCTGTCTGACCCGTCGCAAATCGCGGATCAATGGCAGGTGCTGCACGATGCAGAGCCCTTCGCGGATGCCTCCGGCCCGGTTTGGCGCGCTTCGGTCAAGCCCAGCGATGGGCCACAACTGACCGCGGCTTTGCCTGAGGGGCTGCGCTGGTTTTATGACTGGGGCGGCGGTTTGGTCTGGCTGATGGCGCAATCGCCAGAGGCGGGTTTGGCCGATGACTTGCACCGCGCGATCCAAGCCGCATGCGGCCAGCTTGGCGGCCATGCTCGCCTGATCCGCGACTATCAAGGGCTAAGCCAGCGCCAGTCCGTATTTCAGCCGCAACCGCCAATATTGCAGCGCTTGGCCCAAGAGATGCGGGCAAAATTCGACCCTAAAGGGATCCTGAATCCCGGATTGATGGACAGCTAAGGGCAGAAAAATGAAAACCAATTTCACCGAAGCCCAACTGGCTGATCCTGGCGTCAGCCGTGCGAATGAGATCCTGCGCGCTTGTGTGCATTGCGGATTTTGTACCGCCACATGCCCGACTTATCAGGTTTTGGGCGATGAGCTGGATAGTCCACGCGGGCGGATCTATTTGATGAAAGAGATGCTGGAAACCGGCCGCACCCCTGATGCGAAAACGGTGCAGCATATTGATCGCTGCCTGTCTTGCTTGTCCTGCATGACCACCTGCCCGTCGGGGGTGCATTATATGCATCTGGTGGATCACGCCCGCGCCCATATCGAGAAAACCTATCAAAGGCCTTGGCTGGAGCGGATGCTGCGCTGGAGTTTGCGTCACATCCTGCCTTATCCCGGACGGATGCGGGCCGCGCTGGTGCTGGCAAAAATCGCCCGCCCGTTCCGAAATCTGCTGCCAGAACCCCGCATTCGCGCCATGCTGGATATGGCTGCCGCGCCGATTGCACCGCCTTCGCCCTATGATGATCCGCAGATTTTCGAAGCACAGTCAGAGCCGCGCCTGCGCATTGCGATCTTGCCGGGCTGCGCACAAAAGGCGTTGGACGCGAATATCAACGCGGCCATGGTCCGGCTTTTGACCCGGCTCGGATGCGAGGTGGTGATTGCCGAAAATCTGGGCTGCTGCGGCTCGCTTTCTCATCACATGGGCGATGAGGCGCAAAGCCATGCGAGCGCCAGACAAAATATTCTAGCCTGGTCCGCGCTAGAAAAGACAAAGCCTGTTGACTACACAGTGGTTTCGACCTCAGGTTGTGGAACAATGATGAAAGATTATGGGCATATGCTGCGGCATGATCCCATTGCGAAACAGGCGGCAGAGTTGAGCGCGAAGACTTTAGACATCTCTGAACTTTTGTCCAAGCTTGGCATTCCGGCGGGCCTGATCCGACCTGAACGTGCGGCAGGGCTCCGTGTCGCCTATCACGCGGCCTGTTCTTTGCAACATGGGCAGAAAGTGAAGTCAGAGCCGAAAGATCTGCTGAAAACCGTGGGGGTTCAGGTTGTTGAACCGCGCGATAGCCATCTGTGTTGCGGCTCCGCTGGCACCTATAACTTGCTGCAACCCGAAATTAGCGCCGAGCTGAAATCGCGCAAAGTCGAAACTTTGGAAGCGACCCAGCCCGATATAATCGTGGCAGGCAATATTGGCTGCATGATGCAAATCCGCAGTGCGAGCCAAGTGCCGGTAATGCATTTGGTCGAGCTTTTGGATTGGATCACTGGGGGGGCACGGCCGCCAAGTCTAAAGCGGGAAATCGCGTGAGGGGAGTGACGTCGCTTGCGGGGATTGCGTTATTCGCGGCCTGGTTAACTGCGGCCCCAGCGGAGGCGCCTGACGAGCTTGACAAAATTCCCATGCCTCCGAGCAAAAGACATCTGCTGACGGCAGAGGCGCAATATGAGCGGGCGGGTATTGGGCGTTTACATGCGCGTGGTGGATCCACTTTCTGTTCTGCGTCCCTAATTGCGCCGGATTTGGTGCTGACTGCTGCACATTGCGTGGCTTCGGCGAAGCAAAAGACGGTTTGGCCCGCAGATCGCATGATTTTTGCGGCGGGTTGGCGGAAAGGCACAGCCAAAGCCCATAGCAAAGTCGCGGCGATTGCCGTTTTGCCCGAATATTTGCAAGGCGGGGAGCTGGAATATGACTTGGCGCTGTTGCGCTTGGCGGATCCTATGCCGCAAGAGATCCCGCTGGAACGCCTAGCGGTGACAGGCCTGGATCGTGCAGACCTGCTATCGGTTTTGTCCTATGCAAAAGATCGGCCGCACGCACTTTCGCGCGAAACTGGCTGCAAGATCCTAAGCCGATCGCGCAATACCTATGTCACGAATTGCGAAGCCATCTCTGGGATCTCCGGCGCACCGGTTTTCAAGACTGGTGAAACCGGCGAAGAAATCGCGGCGGTCGTGTCGTCCAAAGTACACAAAGATCACCCGGGGGGGATTGGTTGGGCCTTGGTCGTGCCACTGACCGCCCAACGGATCGAAGATTTGCACAAGATCCTAAATTCTGCGTCGCCCTCTTGATCAGCCTCTCGGCAATTCCCATCTCTTGAGCATCGGGATGCCCATAAGGGGCCCGATGACCCGGCTCTGCCAAATCGGAGGGCCATTTATATAGGTATCGCTCAAGAGAGGATGACCATGCGAAACTTTGATCTTGCCCCGCTTTATCGGGCTACTGTTGGTTTTGACCAAATCGCTGATCTGATGGACCGCGTTTTGTCTAGCGAAGTCAATCAGCCCACCTACCCCCCGTATAATATAGAGAAAACCGCTGAGGATGCGTATCGCATTTCGATTGCGGTGGCTGGCTTCACCGATCAGGATCTGAGCGTTGAGACCAAGGAAAATGCCCTTGTTGTTTCTGCCCGGAAATCCGAGGAAACCGAGGACCAGGCTCGCACATATCTACATCGTGGGATTGCGACCCGCGCTTTTGAGCGCCGCTTCCAGTTGGCAGACCATGTGCGCGTTACTGGCGCTTCGACCGAGAACGGCATGCTGCATATCGAGCTGAAACGCGAAGTGCCCGAAGTGCTGAAACCTCGCCGGATCGCAATTACCCGCTCCGGTACCGCGCCTGCGGTTGAGGCAACTGCCACAGCCTAAAAGCTGACCTCAATTGCGGTGGCAGCCAAGCGTCTGTGGCTTTGCCGCGATGAAAAAAGGGTTCCGTCAGAGGAAAATCTGGCGGAGCTTTTTATGTAGGTAACAGGGGATTTAAAGCGTTTCGAGAAAAGCTAGAGACACTGAAAATCACTTTTCGCGTTGGAGTAAAGCGATAGGCAGCGAATAAGTGAGTCAGTGATTTCTCGAGACGCTTTAGGCGGCGCTGTTCTGCTGGGTCTGCGCGGCGGCCGCGCGATCCCCTTCTTTGATCAACTCATTGAGCAGGCGAATGACCTCATCCGAGGCGGCTTCGACCTCTCGCAGGCATCGCAGGGCGCCTTCCTGATCGCGATTATTGAAGAGTTTCACCGATTTGATCCCCGCATCATGAACTTTGGCATGGGGCGGCTCTAGGGCGCGGAAATTTGGCGATTGTTTGAAATCCTTGGCCGCGTCGCTGTAATACCATTTGCCCAATCGGCAGGAATGATGGCTGGAAAGCTCTGCTTCGCTGAGCATGGTTTTGCCCGAAAACATATCCGCTAAGCGTTTTTTCCAGATCACATGATCGGCTTTGGCCAGTCGGGTCACTTTATTGGGGACTTCGATTTCTGCGATCATGCCCAATTCTTTACCGGACATAGAGACCATGACATCGATTGCCGCCTGGGCCGCATTCACGCTTTCGAGGTTTTGATCCGCCAATTGACTTGCATCCGTGGCGGATTTGGCCAATTCGGCTGTTGCATCGCTTTGCTCATTAATCGCTAGAGCAATTTCGGCAATAGCATCGTCAAGCCCCCCAAGATTACCAGAAATTTGGTTGATGTCGGAATTGACGTCTTTGAGTTCCAATTGCGCGCCAGAGGCTGCTTGTTCCGCATCGGAAATTTTCTGCGTGATCGATTTGACCTCGGCTTTGAGGGTTTCCACCAAATCACTGATACTATTGGTTGCGGATTTGGTTTGATCCGACAAAGAGCGGACTTCCTGCGCCACCACCGCAAAACCGCGCCCGGCATCCCCCGCCCGCGCCGCTTCGACAGAGGCATTCAGTGCCAAAAGATTGGTTTGCCGCGCGATGGAATCTATAGCCCGCACCGCTTCGGAAATGCCATCAGTGGCCCGGCTCAGCGCCTCTGAATTATGGCGCACAGCGGTCATGGCGTTGTTAGAGGTCTGATTTGCCGCCACAGCACCGCCAACCTTGGCTTCTGAGTCTATCGCTGCTTCGCGCATGGATTTTGCCAAGGCACGGCAATCGCCCACGGATTTGTCGATCATGATCACAGCGGCGGATAATTCTTCGGATGTGGCGGCTACGCTTTGCGAGGCGCTGCCGATATTTTCACTCGAAATCACGATAGACGCGTTGGAAATCGCCAATTCATTGGTTTGCATCGTGGTGTTGATTACCCGATCCATGCGGCGCAGCGCGTCTGCACGAAGGCCTTCGATGATTGTCCTCAGGGCGCGGCTGGCGCGGTCATTGCCGGTGGGGAGGGTGGAAAAATCCTGATTTGCAACAGCTTCAAGGATTTCCGCTAATTGGTCGGATGAGGCATCTAACATGAAGGCACCATGGAAAAGAACAGAGGAAGCGCATCCTCTTGGGGATGCCGGACCCTAAGCGCAGCGTGCTTAACAGATCCTTGAAAAATGATGAGATCAGGAAAAATGGCTTCCGTTAAGTCTTGGGTCGAAATTTACTGAAATTCGAAACAAAAATCTCTGATCGTCTCTCAAAAATGATCAATACTTTTGTCTATGAGAAAACTGTCCCGTTTGGGCCAACTTACGCTAGGCTGGCCCTAGGAGTTGATTCCGGCAAAAGGAAATCGCGCTATGGGTTTATCCAGACGTGCTTTGATCTCTAGTACCAGTGCTTTGGCTGCAATCAGTAGCATGGCCGCAATATGGCCATCCGGGGCAATTACCGCCCGTGAAAGGCTGGCGCAGCATGTGCCTGCGACCTCGCCTTTGGGGCTGGACGATGACCTGAAGAACCCGCGTGAGGTCCAGTCGAAAGACGGCCGGTTCGAGCTGATGCTGAGGATGAATATCACGCGGCAGGATTTGCCTTATGCCTCGGCGCAGCTGCGGCTTTATGATGGCGAAATTCCGGGGCCGACTTTCCGGGTGTCGCCTGGCGATGACTTGGAAATCGCACTGCATAATGACATGCCGCCGAATACGGATAAGGGCTCGCCGGTGCTAAACACGCCCAATGAGTTCAACACCACCAATCTGCATTTCCATGGCTTCCATGTGAGCCCGAAGGGCAATAGCGATAATGTTTACTTAAACATCAATCCAGGCGAGGGCTTTAACTATCTCGTGCGCCTTCCCGAAGATCACCCGGCCGGCAATTACTGGTATCACCCGCATCGCCATGGCTCGGTGGCGGCGCAAGTGGCCTCGGGCTGTGCGGGGATGATGATCGTGCGCGGCGCGCTGGATGATGTGCCGGAAATTGCCGAGGCGGTAGAGCGGGTGATGGTTTTCCAATGCCCGGTGGTAGATCCGTCTACGGGCGTTTTAGACAGCTATGACACGATTTGGAGCCTCGATAGCGAACGCTATTGGCTGATCAATGGCGAGTTCCAGCCGCGCATTTATATGCGCCAGGGCGAGGTGCAGCATTGGCGCTGGCTGAATGCCGGGGATGAACAATTCCTGCCCATGAATGTGGATGGGCTAGAGCTTTACGAGGTTGGGTTTGATGGCAACCCATATCCGGCGCCGCGCCAAACAGATAAAGTCTTTATCGCGCCGGGCAATCGGTCAAATCTGATGGTCAAAGCCCCGGATGTGGGGGTTTTCGATATTATGCGCCCTGCTTTTGACCAGGGCAAAACCGCCATCCCAGAGGTGCGCATGGCCTCGGTGATTGTGCTGCCTGCCGATACGGATCGCATCTCGTCCAGCGTGAAAATGGGAACGAAACTGCCCTCTGGTCCCCTGCCGAAAAACCCGCTTTTGACCGATATCACCGATGATGAAATCGTTGCAAAGCGTCAGATTACCCTTGGCGCCGAGGATGTCACCGGCATGTATAAGGGCATGGTCTTCACCTTGAATGGGCAGCCTTTTGACCCCACGCGCAATGATATCTCGCCTAAGCTGGGCACTGCCGAGGAATGGGAGCTGATCAACCAAACCCCGTTCCCGCATCCGATCCATGTGCATGTGAACCCGATGCAGGTGACGCATATCAATGGCGAGGCGCTGGATTACAAACATTGGCAAGACACGATCGCCGTCCCGGCCGCGGGCACGGTGACCTTCCGCATGCGGTTCACCGAATTTGACGGCCGCTTTGTGATGCATTGCCATATTCTGCCACATGAAGATCTGGGGATGATGCTCAATGTCAATGTTACGGCTTAGTCTGCTGTCCTGCTTAACCCTGACCTTAGTGCCGGGGGCTCTCATGGCGGATCCGGCAGTGCCTGCGGCAGCCAGCTCTTGCGTGTCGTGTCATTCTGCTGACGGCAATCCTCTGGTCGCGGGCGTGCCGATCCTGGCCGGGCAGCGGCAGGATTACCTTATCTCTGCGCTCAAAGCCTATGCTGAAGGTCGCCGCAAAGGTGGCCCAGCCGATGTGATGGCCGGCTTCGCGAAGCCCCTTTCAGACAAAGACATTGAGGAGATTACCGCATGGTTTTCCGCCAATTAACCGCTGTTGCCCTGGTTTTGACCAGCGCCGCGCCGCTTTGGGCCGAGGATCTGACTTATCTCACCTCAGAGGCGGGCGAAGATCGATTGATCGGGGCCACGCTGAACCGCGATTACTTTAGCCTCGCCACTTATCTGGAGTTCGAGCAAGTGGTCACATTTTGCGGGCCTGCGACCGTCTCGGCGGTAGCGAATGCGCTGGATGTACCGCGACCCAGCCCGGATCGACTTTATCCGTGGAAGCTTTTCACCCAGGATCTGCTTTTCACCGATGCGAACCAAAAGCTCAAACCCTATGCCATGGTGGAGCATGAAGGCCTGACCCTGGCCGAGCTGGACACATTCATCGAAAATCTAGGCATGAGCGCCGAGCATCACTTTGCCGATGAAACCAGCGTGGATGAGCTACGCGAGGCGATCAAAACCACCCTGGCCAAGCGCGATGCGCGTTTCATCGCCAATTATTCCCGCAAGGCTCTGCCGCAAGAAGGCGATGGGCATATCTCGCCTGTTGGGGCCTATGATGAGGCAAGCGATACGGTGCTGATCTTGGATGTTGCGAAATACAAATATCCGCCGGTTTGGATCACAGTGCAAAAGTTGCATGATGCGATGATGCTGCCCGATAGCAGTTCGAAACGCTCGCGCGGCTTTGTGGAAGTGAGCTATTCGCAATGAGCCCGCGCCTTTCTCGCCGGGCCTTTCTCGGCAGTACCGCAAGCTTTGCCATATTAGGTCAATCGGTCGGGCAGGGTGCGCAAGCGGCCTCTTTGTCCCAAGCCTATGACACGGCGATTTGGCAGGCACTGGTCAGCACAATTGCCGGGCCGGTGGAGTTGGAACCGGCTTTGCGCACCGCTTTGACCACTGGTTTCACTGCGAAATTCGGCCTGCCTGCGCTAAGCGATTTGGTGGCGCGGTTTGGCCATAACGGGGTCTATACCGCGCTTGACCCGCAACCAGCACCCTATGAAGACCAGATCCAGTGGATCGCGGGCTATTTGTTCACGGGCTCCGCCGACCCCTCTGATAGCACTGCTCAGATCGAAAACTACCCCCATGCCTTGGCCTGGAAATCCCTGCGTTTTGCGAAAGCGCCGGGCTTTTGCGATGGGCCTGAATTTGGCTATTGGCTCAAACCCTGGAGCATCTCATGACCGATCTTCATGCTGATATCGTAGTGGTCGGGTCGGGCATGGGCGGCGCGCATCTGTCTCGCAGCTTGGCCGAGGCGGGGCGAGATGTGCTGGTGCTGGAAGCGGGCGATAAAAAGCCTCGCAGCGAATATCTATCGGATTTCTACGCCAATCCGGTGAAAGGTCCGCAAGCCCCTTATCCCAGTCAACCCTATGCGCCGCATCCGTTGGATACGGATTACGATAGTTTCTATGACCAGGCAGGGCCGGAGCGTTTCGTCGGCGCCTATCTGCGGATCTATGGCGGCACTACCTGGCATTGGACGGGCTTTGCAGATCGCTTGCGCCCCAATGATTTCAAGGGAGCTACGCTTTATGGGCGAGGGACGGATTGGCCGATCTCTTATGAGGATCTGGTGCCCTATTACGAGCAGGCCGAAGCCCGTTGGGGCGTGGCGGGCGACCCGGATTTCACCTGGGGCGCGCCGCGCAAACCGGGGGAGGGCTATACGATGCCGCCGATCCCCGCCTCTTATATGGATCTGCAAATCCAAAAGGCTCTGGACCAATTGGGGCTGAATTCCGCGCGGTTTTCCCATGCGCGTAATTCCGAGATCTTCGATAATCGCCCGGTCTGTTGCGGCAATAATACTTGCGTGCCGATATGCCCGATCGGGGCGAAATATGACGCCTCGGTGGATATGGACAAAGCTGTGGCGGCGGGCGCTCGGATCGAGCTGACGGCTTTGGTCACCTTTATCGAGGTCGGAGCGGATCAAAGCATCACCTCGCTGAGCGTGCGCCGCCCGGATGGGTCGCGTTTCAAGGTCACGGGCAATCGCTTTGTGCTGGCAGCGCATGCCATCGAAAACCCTCGGCTGATGCTGAATTCGGCCCAGGAAACCGCACCAAATGGTGTGGGCAATGGGACAGATCAGGTGGGGCGCTATCTGCTGAGCCAGTATAATGTGGATGTCTGGGGCGAGGTCAGTGATCCGGTCTATCCCTATCGCGGGCCGCAGCAAACCTCGGGCATCACCGAATTCCGCGATGGCGATTTCCGCAAGGATTACGCGCCTTTTGGCACGTCTTTCATGAATAATGGCTGGAGCGGCAATTCAGATGCCACTAAATTGGCTGGGCAATTGATCGCGAAGGGTATGCGTGGCGCGGCTTTGGTCGAGGCGTTGAATGATCAGATCACCCGGCATGTGCGGCTGAATTCTTCGGCGGAAACATTGGGCGTGCCGGAAAACCGCATGACATTATCCGAGCAAAAAGACAGTGCTGGGATCCCTAAGCCACGGATCAATTTCACCGTGGATGACTATACCAAAGCGGGGATGAAAGTGGCGACAGACACGAATGAGAAAGTGTTGAAACTCATGGGCGTGGCCGAGCCGCAAAGCGATGCACCTTATCTGTCCAATGCGATTATCTGTGGCACGACGCGGATGGGGACGGATGCGAAAATCTCGGTCGTGGGGCCGGATCTGCAAAGCCATCAGCATCCCAATCTCTATATCCTTGGCTGTTCCACCCATGTGAGCGCACCGGTGAATGCGCCCTCGCTGACAGTGGCGGCGATGGGGATCCGTCTGGCGGAACATTTGGGACAAAGCACTCCATGAGCTTGGCGCATCTGGGGCTGCTGATCGTCTTTGTTCTTTTGGGCAATGGGCTGCGTTCGGTTGTAAGCTCTTCGGTTTTTGTGTCCGAAGGGCAGTTTGCCAGCTTTCTCAAGATTTCGGTGACCCAGACTTCTGCGGTGATCGAGCTGCTATTGGGCGCGGTGCTGCTATCGCTTCTGGTAGCGCCTCGGCTCTTGGCGCGGGGGCAGCCGCAGCATTTGGCAGTGGCGATGATCTTGCTTTCGGGCAGCGCGGCTTTGGGGCTGGCGGCGCTATTTTACATTTCGCCCGGTGTGGATCTGCGCGAGGCGGTGATTTTGGTGGTCTTTCCGCTTTTGGGTTTTGGTCTGGCCTGTTTGGCGCCGCAAGCTCAGTTGATGACCGGCTGGGGCGGCGCGACCCATAAGGACATGCTGACCGGGATCTGGGCCGCAGCCATGCCCGCAGCTTTCCTGGTCACGCCGCAGCTGGTGCGGATCATCGCGCCGCGCTATGGGCTGGACGGGTTCTTCCTGGTCTTTGCGGTGATCACATTCGCGCTGATCCCGGTGGTGCTGATGCTGCGCCCGCCGGAAAACACGGCACCCCAGGACGCGGCGCAGGCCAGTCCTTTTCCGCTCGCTCCGGCCATTGCCGCGCTTTTGGCCTTTGAGCTGATGACCGGATTGGTGACGCTGCAAGGGATTGTTTCGCCCTGGACATGGGGTGCGGCGGCTCTGTTTTTGGTGGCCTTGGCCTATCTGTGGCTGCACATGCCCAAGCGGGACGGGCAGGCACCAAGGGCGGCGGCTTCTGGCGGCGCGGTTCTGATCCTGGCCTATCTGTTTTTCGTCAATATGGCGACCACGGGCTTTTATGACACCTCCTATTTGGTGGATCACCTTTGTTCTTCGACACTTGTGGCCAATCGCGCGACTTTGGGGGCAGCGGCGCAGGTGGCGGCCGCAGCAATCACCAGCGCTCTGCTGGCGCGCTATACTTGGTCCACACCGATGATCCTGGTGGGGGCGGTCTTTACGGCTGCGGGGCTGGGGGCTTACCTGCTATATTTCACCATGCCCTTTGACTGGGTCTATATCGGATCGAAGGTGGTCAATGGCTTTGGCATGGGGATCTTGGCCACGGCTGCGATTTTTGCCGTCTCCAAAGGCGCGGGCGGGGCGGGGTTGGCGCTGTTTACAGCCTTTATCATCATCATCGGCACCGAGGTCGGGCTAGAGATATTTGAGATCTTTGTGCAGGTGATGCAGCTTTGGCAAGTTCATGACGACACCACCTATAGTGTGATTTTCCTGGCGCAGCTGGGGCTTGTGGCTTTGGCGGCGCCTTTGGTGGTGCTGGCGCATCGCAAAAACATAGCGCCCGTCTGAAGCTTTTCGAGAAAAGCTAGAGACACTGAAAACCGTTTTTCGCGTCAAAGCATAGCGACAGGCAGCGTATAAGTGTGGAGGTGATTTCTCGAAAACCTATAGGGGCCTGCGCCTGTGTCGCCGCTTAGGCCCCGCCCGGGCAAAGCTTTCACAAGCTAAGCCGGGCGGCGGTCGCGTTCCTTAAGTGGGAAACTTATTGTCATGGGGGAAGCCGCGCGGGGCCATGCGGCCCGTGCCGGCGCGTTTGCCGATCCACTCCGTTAGGTCACCATCTTTGACAGTCCGGGTTTTGCCCTCGCCGAAAGGCCAGCTTAACCCATCGGCTCTGACAAAGGTGATCGCATCGCTTAGCCCGCCATCTTTGTATTTTTGCAGCCGAACACCTTTGCCGCGTGCCATTTCCGGCAGGTCTTCGATGGGGAAGACCAGCATTTTGCGGTTTTCACCCACCACGGCCACATGATCGCCGGTCACTTCACGACAGATCAGCGCGGCGGTCGGGGCTTTGACATTGAGCACCTGTTTGCCGCCCTTGGTAGAGGCGATCAGGTCGTCTTCGAGGGCGATAAATCCATCCCCGGCGCTAGAGGCCAACAGCCGTTTGCGCCCCGGCTTATGGGCAAAGAGGGACAGCATCTTTGCTTCATTGGGCAGATCAACCATTAGCCGCACCGGCTCGCCCATACCGCGCCCGCCGGGCAGATTGGCGACGGAGAGCGTATAAAACCGCCCGCCCGTATCCAGTAGCAAAAGCCGATCCGTGGTTTCCGCGTGGAACACGAACTGGCCCTCATCGCCATCTTTGTATTTCAGGGTCTGGGTCAGATCCACATGGCCTTTCATGGCGCGGATCCAGCCCATTTTCGAACAAACGATAGTGACCGGCTCACGCTCGATCATATCTTCTAGGCTCACTTCCACCACTTGCACGGCTTCGGCGAAGTCTGAGCGGCGCGCGCCATTCGGAGCGGATTTGCCAAATTGCTTGCGGGTTTCGCGCAGCTCTTCGGCGATCTTATTCCATTGCAGACCTTCATCGGCGACCAGAGCCTCTAGCCCCTCGCGTTCTTTGATCAGGTCATCGCGCTCGCGGCGCAGCTCCATTTCTTCGAGCTTGCGCAAAGAGCGCAGGCGCATATTCAGGATGGCTTCGGCCTGCACATCGGTAAGCTCAAACTCGGCCATGAGCATCGCTTTGGGCTCATCCTCATAACGGATGATTTCGATCACCCGGTCGAGATTGAGAAAGGCGATGATATAGCCTTCGAGCACTTCCAAGCGATGGGCGATCTTGCCCAAGCGGAATTTCGAGCGGCGCAGCAAAACTTCGCGGCGGTGATCGAGGAAGGCGCGCAGCACTTCGCGCAGCGAGCAGACCTTGGGTGTGCGCCCATCGATCAGCACATTCATATTGAGCGAAAAACGCACTTCCAGATCCGAGAGCCGGAAGAGCGTGCCCATGAGCATCTCGGCCTCCACATTGCGGGTGCGCGGCTCTAGCACGATGCGGATATCCTCGGCGCTTTCATCGCGCACATCCGCTAAGATTGGCACTTTCTTCGAGCTGATCAGCTCGGCGAGCTTTTCGATCAGCTTGGATTTTTGCACCTGATAGGGGATCTCGGTCACCACGATCTGCCATTGACCGCGCCCCAGATCCTCGACCTCCCATTTCGCGCGCAGACGGAACGACCCGCGCCCCGTTTGGTAAGCCGCTAGGATGTTTTCCCGTGGCTCAACAATCACCCCACCGGTCGGGAAATCGGGGCCAGGGATATGCTCAAGCAAGGTTTCATCGCGGGCATTGGGCGATTTGATCAGATGCAGCGAGGCGCTGATCAGCTCGTCAATATTATGCGGCGGGATATTGGTCGCCATGCCCACCGCGATCCCGCTAGAGCCATTGGCCAAGAGATTCGGAAAGGCCGCAGGCAAAACAGCGGGCTCTTGCAGCGTGCCGTCGTAATTATCGCGAAAATCCACCGCATCTTCGTCGAGCCCCTGCATCAAGGCCTCGGCCGCTGCGGTTAGGCGCGCTTCTGTATAGCGACTCGCCGCTGGATTATCGCCATCGATATTGCCGAAATTGCCCTGACCATCCACCAATGGGTAGCGGACATTGAAATCCTGAGCGAGGCGGGCCAGGGCATCATAGATCGCCCCGTCCCCATGCGGGTGATAATTCCCCATCACATCGCCAGAAATTTTTGCCGATTTCCGGAATCCTCCAGAGGAACTTAACCTAAGTTCGCGCATTGCATATAGGATACGACGATGCACGGGTTTCAGACCATCGCGCGCATCGGGCAGGGCTCGGTGCATGATGGTGGACAGCGCATAGGTGAGATAGCGTTCGCCTATGGCGCGGCGCAGCGGTTCGGTGCTGAATTTAGGCGGGTCAAGATCATCCATACCAGCCTGTTACCGAACCCGTGTATTGTCGTAAAGCGGGCCTGTGGTCTGCGAATCAATACAATCGCATCACCATAGGTGGGTGTGTTCGACAGAGGGGCTTTGCAAGGACAATGGCATTTCGGCTAACGGTTTTATTGCTAATGGCAATTTTTGGAACAATGGCGCTGATGAAATCGCCAGAACAAAGCCCGTTTGCCGAAGGTGAGGCGGATCCTTTGCTCGCGCCTCCGGAGTTGCCCAAAATATCGGCGGCAGGGGTGCAAATGGCAGCCATTGCGCCCCCGGCAGAGGCGGAGTCGCCTCAGGTGATCTCAGATGCGAGCCAAGCTGAGGTCGCGCCAATTATCCGCGCCGCACTAGACAATAACGCAGATGACCAAACATCGGCCCTGGAATTGCTCCGCCAGGTGCAGAGTGAGGCGGGGGATTTGCCGTCGGTCAATGTCACCGCTTTGCTCGCGGCCGAGCTAGAGCGGCAAACCGAAAGCCGCGCCACCAGCCCGACGGAATTGGCAGCTGCTTCGCCCGCAGCGGCTAATGCCGCGCGGGATTTCGCGGAAGTCACCGGATCTGCGGTGAATTTACGGGCTGGGCCGTCAACGGGGAATTCGGTTGTCGGTCAAGTGCGCGAAGGACAAAAGGTTGAATGGTTGTCAGAGGCTGCTACAGGTTGGGCAGAGATCCGGCATCCTGACACAGGTGAGCCGGTCTATATGTCCAGTAGATACCTGAAACGACTAAGCAATTGACCGACCCCAAAAAACCGAACAAACCAACGATTTTAATTACGGGCTGCTCCTCTGGCATCGGGCTGGACGCTGCTATTCGGATGACCAAAGAGGGCTGGCATGTTTATGCCACCTGTCGCAATATCACCGATTGTATGAAGCTTCAGGCGCAGGGCTTTGCAAGTTTCCCGCTTGATTACACAGACACCGCCTCGATCACCCGTGCCGTTGCAACGATCAAAGAGCGCGGCGGGCTGCATGCCTTGTTCAATAATGGCGCTTTCGCTCTGCCCGGCGCCTTGGAAGACCTGCCGACAGATGGGTTGCGAGAAATCTTTGAAGCCAATCTTTTCGGCTATCACGAGCTGACCCGCCAGGTGATCCCGATTATGCGCGCACAGGGGCATGGCAAGATCGTCAATTGCTCTTCGGTGCTGGGCCTTGTCCCCGCGAAATATCGCGGCGCCTATGTGGCGACGAAATATGCGCTTGAGGGGCTGACAGATGTGCTGCGCTTGGAATTGGCGAGCGCGAATATCCAAGTGGTGCTGATCGAACCCGGTCCAATCAAAACCAAAATCCGCGAAAATGCGCGGGGGCCGTTTGAAAAATGGATCGATTGGCAAAACTCGCCGCGCCGTGCAGAGTATGAAACCAAGATAATGCCGCGGCTTTATAATGATAACCCGGATCCAGATGCTTTCGAATTACAGGCCTCGGCGGTCAGCGATAAGCTCTTGCATGCGGTGTCAGTGCCTTATCCTGCCGCTCGCTACCGGGTGACAGGGGCGACGTATTTGTCAGATGTCGCGCGGCGCGTGTTGCCCACCAAGGCCCTGGATTGGGTGATAAATAAGGTCGAAAAGTAGATTCCGGTTCGCTTTTGCTGGGCTAAGGATTATGTCCGCCTAAACGGAGGTGTCCCATATGGCGAATGATCCGCTATTTATCCTGGTTGCCGTGGCTTGCCTAAGCGTCGCGGTTATCCTGCTTTTGGGGGTTGGCGTCTTTAGCAAAGGCGGCGAGCTGAATAAGAAATACGGCAATAAGCTGATGCGCTACCGCTTGATCGCCCAGGCGGTCGCTGTGGCGCTGATCCTGCTTTTCGTCTTGGTTCGGCAGATGGGAGCCTCGTAAATGGTCGTTTTGAATAAGATATATACGCGCACCGGCGATAAGGGCGACACGGCTTTGGGCAATGGTGCGCGGGTGGCGAAATATTCGGCGCGGGTCAATGCATATGGCACGGTCGATGAAACCAATGCGACGGTTGGGCTAGCGCGGCTTCAGGCCAGCGGCGAAATGGATGACCGGCTGGCCGCTATACAGAATGATCTTTTCGATCTTGGCGCGGATTTGTGCCGCCCGGATATGGCCAAAGATGCCGAGGCAGACTATCCGCCGCTGCGTGTCACGGATCACCAGGTGGACCGGCTAGAGGCGGAAATAGATGCAATGAATCAGGGGCTAGCCCCGCTGCGCTCTTTCGTTTTGCCTGGCGGTTCTGCTTTGGCGGCGCATTTGCATCTATGCCGGACCGTGTCGCGCCGTGCAGAGCGCTTGGCTGTGGAACTGGCGGGCGAAGAGGATGTGAACCCGGCGGTGGTGAAATATCTTAATCGCTTGTCTGACTGGTTCTTTGTCGCTTCCAGATGTGCAAACGAGAATGGCGCTGCGGATGTGCTTTGGGTTCCAGGCGCGAATCGCGAAAGCTAAACTTGGGGGCGCTTGAGGCGCTAACAGTGCTGCGCCGCCGCAATATTCGCTCAATTACGCGGTGAAACAGCCCAGAATGCGGCGGTTTACCTCTGGGCCTTCTATGCTGCGCGCTATAATCAGTTCCGTGGAGAGAAGCGATAAGTCTGTGACAAGCGGGCCATCAGGAGACGTGCCATGAAAATTCTCGTCCCGGTGAAACGGGTGATTGATTATAACGTAAAGGTCCGGGTGAAGGCCGACGGCTCTGGCGTTGATCTAGCAAATGTAAAAATGTCGATGAACCCTTTCGACGAAATCGCCGTAGAAGAGGCGATCCGTCTGAAGGAAAAAGGCGTTGCGACCGAAATCGTCGCGGTTTCCATCGGCGTTAAGCAATCGCAGGAAACTTTGCGCACGGCTTTGGCCATGGGGGCTGACCGGGCGATCTTGATCGAAGCCACCGATGATGTGACCACTGATATCGAGCCGCTGGCCGTGGCCAAGCTGCTCAAAGCAGTTGTGGATGAAGAGCAGCCGCAGATCGTGCTCTGTGGGAAGCAAGCCATCGATAATGACATGAACGCCACTGGTCAGATGCTGTCGGCGCTTTTGGGCTGGTCCCAGGCGACCTTTGCCTCGGAAGTGGAAATCGACGGCGAGGCGGCGAAAGTCACCCGCGAAGTGGATGGTGGTTTGCAGACCATTTCGGTCAAGCTGCCAGCGATCATTTCCGTTGATCTGCGTCTGAACGAGCCGCGCTATGCGTCGCTGCCCAATATCATGAAGGCGAAGAAAAAGCCGCTCGATGCGAAAACCGCGGCTGATTACGGTGTTGATGTAACGCCGCGTTTGACGGCTGTGAAAACCGCAGAACCAGCGGAGCGCGCCGCCGGTGTGACGGTCGCATCTGTGGATGAGCTGATTGCGAAACTGAAAGACGAAGCGGGGGTTCTCTAATGGCTGTTTTGCTGATTGCAGAAGTATCCGGCGGCACTTTGGCGAAAGACGCCACCGCGAAAGCCCTGAGCGCGGCGAAGCAGCTGGGCGAGGTCACCGTACTTTGCGCGAGCGAAGGCTGCACAGATGCGGCGGCGGAAGCGGCGACATTGGACGGTGTTGCAAAAGTTCTTTGCGCGGATGATGCGGCTTATGCCCATAACCTGGCAGAGCCTTTGGCGGATCTGATCGTGTCGCTTTCTGGCGATTACGAGCATATCCTGGCACCCTCCACCGCCTCCGCTAAGAATGTGATGCCCCGCGTGGCGGCTTTGCTGGATGTGATGATCCTAAGCGATATCACTGCTGTGGTCGATGGCGACACATTCGAGCGCCCGATCTATGCGGGTAATGCGATGCAGACGGTGAAATCCTCTGACGCGAAGAAAGTTGCAACGGTTCGGACCTCGACTTTTGAAGCGGCAGGAGAGCAGGCAGCAGCCCCGGTTGAAAGCGCGGCGGCAGCAGGTGATCCGGCTCTGTCCAATTGGGTCGAAGACAAGGTTGCGGAAAGCGACCGTCCAGAGCTGACCTCGGCGGGGATTGTTGTGTCTGGTGGCCGTGGTGTTGGCTCTGAAGAAGAGTTCAAGATCATCGAAACCCTGGCCGATAAGTTGGGTGCTGCTGTTGGCGCCTCTCGCGCTGCGGTGGATTCGGGCTTTGCGCCGAATGACTGGCAGGTTGGTCAGACTGGCAAGGTTGTTGCGCCAGAGCTTTATATCGCTGTGGGCATTTCCGGTGCGATCCAGCATTTGGCCGGGATGAAAGACAGCAAGGTCATCGTTGCGATCAACAAAGACGAGGAAGCGCCGATCTTCCAAGTTGCCGATTACGGTCTGGTCGCGGATCTGTTCGAGGCCGTGCCAGAGCTGACCGAAAAGCTTTGATGCCAGAGCAGTGATGGGCAAATTGCCCATCCTACATTCGTGGCAAAGTCAGTGACTTAGAGCGCCAGGCCTCATTTGGTCTGGCGTTTGCTATTTCCCCTGATGGCCATTGCAGAGCTTTGAGGCTTTGCTTAGCCTGTCCCAGCAAACAGGTGGTCAAAGGCTGATCGCAAGATCCGGCAGAGCCTTGCTGCGCCCGAAAGCCTCGTTCCTTTTGCCGCAAAGAGCTGACCGGATGGCGAGACTATAGGGCAGGGCGCTGGCGGTAGCCGAGTCCGGCCATATGAGCCACCAAAGAGATAGGAGAGCGCTATGAAATTGCTTCGCTACGGGCCTCCGGGCCAGGAACGTCCGGGTCTTTTGGACGCAAAGGGCATTATCCGCGCTCTGAGCGATCATGTTCCCGACGTCACCGGCGCGGTTCTAAGCCCCGACCAGCTGGCGCAGCTGGCCGCGCTTGACCCCGAGAGCTTGCCCGCAATTGAGGGCTCTGTGCGCCTTGGCCCGCCTGTGGGCGGTATCGGCAAGATGATGTGTATTGGCCTGAACTACCGCGATCATGCGGCGGAAACTGGCTCTGCTCTGCCGGATTTCCCCATGCTTTTCATGAAAGCGACATCGGCGATTATCGGCGCGAATGACCAAGTTATTCTGCCGCGCGGCTCGACCACCACAGATTGGGAAGTTGAGCTGGCGGTGGTGATTGGCCAAGCCGCGAAATATGTGAGTAAAGAAGACGCGCTTTCCTATGTGGCGGGCTATACTATCGCCAATGACGTGTCTGAGCGGACCTTTCAGAAAAAGATGTCGGGCCAGTTTACCAAGGGCAAATCCTGCGACACATTCGGCCCGCTCGGCCCTTGGCTGGTCACAGCCGATGAAATCCCGGATCCGCAGAACCTAAAGATCACTCTCGATCTCGATGGCGAACGCATGCAAGATGGTCATACATCGGATATGATTTTCACTGTTGCGGAAATCATTTCGCATTTGTCTCAATGCTTCACGCTGCATCCAGGCGATGTGCTGATCACCGGCACACCCGCTGGCGTTGGGGCCGGGATTAAGCCAGAGCCGCGCTTTCTGACCCCTGGCGATGTGATGCTCTTGCAGATCGAAGGTTTGGGCGAAGCGCGTCAAGAAGTGGCTCAGGACCTCTGATTTTCCGATCAGGCCATAAAATGGAACTCGGAAAGGTGACGTGATCTTTCTGGCCTGAAACCGTGTGATTTCGGGCCAGAAGGCCATCTCGGCCGTCAACTGCGTATCAAAGACCGAAAAGCCGATGATGTTTGTAAAGCTTATAGTTGTGAACATAAGTGTTTGGCATGTTTATAGTTTTTGTCGGCACATAAGTATTCTCAATATGAGATGTACTTTGAAATTTGAGGAAAAACCCTAATCTGGCCCGAAATTATTCGCCATCTATTTAAGCAAACATCCACACGTTTAGCGCGAAAAATTGCTTATTGCTTCCGTATAGGGTGCGGTGAGGTCTGTGATCTGCTAACCATCTCACATGACACTTCGGATGGATCTTTCGCTACGGCAAACGCAAAGCCTGTCGCTGCAGATGCAGCAGTCTTTGGCGATGCTAAGTATGCCGGCAGAAGAACTCGCCGCTTTTTTGCGCGAGGAGCTGGCCCGAAATCCATTCCTAGTCCTGCGCGGTAAGTCTCCATTCCGGGGCTCTCCCGCCGCCACGCATGCGGACAAGGCTGCGCTTATCGCGCAAATTCCCAATGCCCATACCAGCATGGCGGAAAGTCTAAGCCAGCAAATTAACCTGGCCTTTGATAAAGCAAAGGACCGGCAAATCGCCCAGTGTTTTCTAGAAGCGCTGGCCCCGACCGGATGGCTGAGCGAGCCATTTGCCGATATTGCCGCGCGCGGCGGTTGTGACCTAGCGATAGCAGAGCATGTGCTGGCCAAGTTGCAGCAATTGGAACCGGCGGGGATTTTTGCGCGGAATTTGGCGGAATGTTTGCGCCTGCAAGCCGAAGATCAGGATCTGCTCACGCCAGCGATGGCGCGGCTGTTGCAAAATCTCGATCTGCTGGCAGGTCAGAAACTATCTGAGCTTGCTAGAATTTGTCGCGTGTCAGGCGATCAATTGGCGAAACTCATCGCCCAAGTGAAATCTTTCGATCCAAAGCCGGGCCTGCAATTTTCGTTTGATCCAATTGTGCCCAAATCACCGGAGCTGCGTGCTTTCCGTGATCGCCAGGGCTGGAAGGTTGAAATCATCAATAGTCTTGCGCCGGCCTTAGCTGTTCGCGCTCCGGGGCAATTCAGCGATAGCCATGCGGCGAAAGAGGCCCTGGTTCAGGCGCGCGCGCTGATCCGAGCGGCGGAGCGTCGGGAGGCCACCTTATTGGCCACTGGAATGGCTCTGGTTCAGGCGCAGAGCGCGTTCCTGGAAAAGGGGCCTAAATATCTGCGCCCGCTGACTTTAGAGGATATCGCTCAGCGGCTCGATGTGCATGTGAGCACGGTCAGTCGCGCCAGCTCTGGCCATGTGATCGAAACGCCGCGCGGTGTCATGCCCATGCGCGATTTCTTTTGTCGGGCGGTGGGGTGCGATGAGTTGAGCCCGGATGCCCTAAGGGATTTGGTGCGCCAAATTATCCAATCGGAAAAGCCCAGCCAGCCCCTCAGCGACGAGGCCATCGCGCAGCTTGCGGCTCAGAAAGGCGCGCATATCGCGCGGCGGACCATCGCCAAATATCGCGATGCGCTTGGCATTCCGACCTCGGCGAAACGGCGCAGCAGTGGCGGCCCAGCAAAGGCGAAATCCAAGATCGCGCAATTGGTCTAAGATCTGGGCGATTGGGGCGAATTCAGGGCTTCATCCCGCGTCTCTAGTGCCGAAATTACCTTGGTCATGGTTGCGATAAAGGTCTCTTTCTCGTCGGGATCCAAACAGGCCAGAGCCTCGGTGTTTTCCAAAAGCGCTTCCTGAGTTGCCTTGAATTCCAGTCCCTTAGCCAATTCTGTCAACCATATGCGCTGCTTACGCCCATCGATAGGGTCGGGGCGGCGAGTGATTAGACCGTCCCGCTGCATTCGGGTCAGCGTATTGGCCATGGTCGCCTGTTCCAGCCCCAATAAAACGACCAAATCCCGCTGGCTTTGCCCATCCTTTTCCCATAGCGCCAAAAGCACCGGAAAGGTCCCGGTCGAAAGTCCCAAAGGCTTGATCCGCCGCTGCAGCCCGCGCGCCAGGAGCCGGGCGAGGTGATTGACCAAATAGCCTGCCGATTTGTTGCGTTCGAAAGTCATGGGCTATTGCTGAGCCTTGGCCTCTGCGGCTGCAACCCCCAAACATGACGAATGCGACATTCAAGAACATTGCCCTTACGCCAAATGCCATAACTCGTCGTTTGGCCCGAGTTTGGGGCACTCTTGCCCCTGCCTCAAAGGCCAGGCAGATAGGGCGAGAGAGTGACAAGGAGACGAGCATGACCCTTCTGCGGACTGTTCTGGTCGCGGGCCTATGCGCCCTTGCGGCCTGCACCACGGCAATTGACGAAGAGATCGCGGCCCAGAATATCGGCTCTTTCAGTTTGGATCGTTTGGTGGTGATCTCTAACGCTCCGATCCAAGGTGCCTTGTCCCGCGACGCCGAAGACGAAGCCCTGAAAATAGCCGTGACCGAGGCGGTCCAGGCCCAGCTTGGCCGCTTTGATGGCCCGTCCAAATATAGCATTGGCATCAAAGTTCAGGGCTATGTTCTGGCGCAGCCGGGTATCCCTGTGTTGCTGGCCCCGCGCTCAACCCTGCTTCTCTCGGTCAATGTCTATGATTCGGTGCCGCAAAGACTGAATGCAAAACCCAAAAACCTAACGATTTTCGAAGATGCGGGCGCGGATACGGTGGTTGGATCCGGTTACACGCAATCTGCGGCGCAACAATTGAAAGAATTGGCGGAAAATGCGGCCATCGAGATCGAGCTTTGGCTGCGGGAAAACCCCCAATGGTTCCCAGAACCACCCGCTTCAGAGGATTCTGAGGAAAACTCCCTAGGGTAAATTGCATCAAGCGCTTGATTTTTCCTCTGCCAACAGGTACGCGGCCCGCGATATCCAACCGGGCACATAGATTTGCCCCCAAAAGAGGCGCCGGAAAGCCATGGCAAAGGAAAAGTTTGAGCGTAATAAGCCGCATGTTAACATCGGCACGATC
>JBMYSZ010000020.1:0-67164 GCA_049603835.1 Mangrovicoccus sp. | reverse complement strand
CGAAACGGCTGGCGCAGATCGCAGGCAGCCGGGACTGGGATATTGTGTGGTATAATAACGTCTCGCTCGTGGGTGGTCCGGGGATCATGGAATATGGCAAACGCGCCGCCACTAATGGGCTGCGAATTTATGAGGCGCATGAGCATTGGCTGGTTTGCCCGTCCCATGTTTTATGGCGTTATAACAAAGAGCTATGCGACCGTCGGGAATGTCTGCGCTGTGTTCTGAGCTATCGGCGTCCGCCGCAGCTTTGGCGGCAGACCGGGCTTTTGGATCGCGAATTATCGCAAATTGACATGATCATCGCCAAAAGCGAGTTCAGCCGCGCGAAACATGCGGAATTCGGCCTGCGCCACCCCATGACTGTGCTGCCTTATTTCCTGCCCGATCTTGATCACAGTGCCACGAGCCCGGCCCAGCATGACGCGCCATATTTTCTTTTTGTCGGACGGTTAGAGAAAATCAAAGGGCTGCAAGATGTGTTTCCGGCCATGGATCGCTACCCAGATGCGGAGCTGTTGATTTTGGGCGATGGCGATTATGCGAACGAGCTGAAAGCAATGGCCGCGCATAATTCCCGGATTAAATTTTTGGGTCGCAAACGCCCGGAAGAGCTGGCCGCCTATTATCGCGGGGCTTTGGGGTTGATTGTGCCATCGGTGTGCTACGAAACTTTTGGCATTATCCTGATTGAAAGTTTCCGCCTGGGGACACCAGTTATTGCCCGGCGCTTGGGCCCCTTCCCTGAGATCGTCGAGCGCTCTGCCGCGGGGCAACTATTTGAAACCGAAGATGATTTGATTAAAGCTATGGGCGCGTTGCAGGGCGATGCGGATACGCGCGCGGCGCTTTCGGCTTCGGCACGGCGCGCTTTTGAAGAAGTGTGGCGCGAAGATCAGGTCTTGGCAGCTTATGGCGCGGCTTTGGCCGGGGCGGCGGCGGCGAAAGGCGACCTGGATTTGGCCAAGGCCCTGGAAGCGGGGGCTTTTGAAAACGGGGCGGGACCTCTTTAGGCGAGTGCCGCGATGCGATGGGCATTGGCCATGACCGGATAAGTGATGGTTGTGGCCGGGATCGCAGGCAGCACGCTCGCATCGACCACATGCAGCCGCCGTTGTCCCGTTGGGCGTCCCAAAAGATCCGATTGCCCTAGTTTTGGATTGCGCGCCATGGGCAGGCTGGACCCAAGATGAAAACTGCCCCCTGCTTCGGCGAAACGCAGCGCAAAAGGCAAAGCCCAAAGGCCTGCCGCGCGCGTTCCCTTACCCAATCGCTGGGCAGCTTGAGGCAAAAGCCGCGCGGCCGGATTATCCGAAGAGATTTGCGCATTTAGCCGACCATCATGGGCAAGTTGCAAGGTCAAGCTTGGCCAATGAGCGGAATGGAGGAAAATCTGTGCCACCACTAATCGCCGCGCCAAAATAGGCCAGAGCCAGCCTAAACCCGGCAGTTTAGCCCCGTAATTCGCGTGTAGATCCCGTGCGTAATGCTCGTTCCAGCCATAGAGTTGCGCATGGATCAAATAGGGCGACAGATCCGGAGCTTTGAGTTCCGCAAAGAGCTGCGGCAGAGTTGTCAGCGGCAAACGATCCGTCGCAGGCCAGCTAGGGGCGGCTTGGAGCATAGGCAAAAACCCGTGCCGCGCTTCTTTCAGCTCCAAATTATCGCGCCCGGTTAGCCCGGAACGCAGCAAAATGCGCGCAGTGTCAAGCACGCCGCTGGCCAGAAAAACCCGTTCTGCTATCAGAGTTTCACCATTTTCCAAATGGCAAAGGATCCCAGTTTCGGTTTCCTCCAGCCGAGCCACGATCGCACCGGGGCGATGGCGGCAACGGGAATTTTCCAATACTTTAGCCAGGTTATGGGCCGCTGACCACATAAGGCCCCAAGGGCAGCCATGCAGACACATGCCGCATTCCCGGCAGCCTTCGGCGACGGCTTGGCGCGCCATTCCGACGTGAAGCCCTTGATTTGAAAGCCTCGCCGCGCGGCGCTCAAAACGGTGTAGCAATATGGTGGCCTGGGATGTGGGCGGAACCGGGCTTGGGGTGTCAGGCAGGCCATTGGGAAAAAGCGGTGCTAGCGCGTCTTGGCGGCCTCGGATCGGCAGGATTTCTTGCACGGCGCGATAATGCGGCGCCAGATCTTCGGCTGTGATTGGCCAGTCCTGCATATCGCTGGGAGCAAAGGGCAGGACAGCCGTACCCCAAAGATTGCTTAACCCGCCCACCGCTCGCGAAGAGCGCAGCGCCACGCCCTGGGCTTCGGCAAAAATTGAGTCGAAAGGCTCCATCGCGAAGTCAGAGCCAAAGCGGCGCACCTGCCCCGGCGGCGCCTCAGTTTGAGCGGCGGAATAGGCGGCCCGGTCTTCCGCGCGCCAAGCCTGCGGCCCGGTTTTGGCCAGCCGGTCACGCAGAGAGGCCTTGTCGGGTTCTAGCTCTTTGCCGCCATCCAGGATCAGCACCTCGCGCCCTTTGGCCAAACGCGCCCAAGCCGCCGCGACCCCCGACGGGCCAGAGCCAATGACAATATCAGTCATCGCGACGCAGCACGGCCACATGGCCGTCGCCCAGAGTACCGGGCAAATCCGCAAGCAAACTCACCCGACCGTCATCTACCGTGGCGTCAAGATCGGGGATAGTGCGAAACATACGGCTGGGAAAAGCGACGACAAAGATCATCGAGCCCGGGCCTTCCAGGGCCTGATCCCAGTCGTCAGAATTGTCCAGCGCGGCCCAATCCATGCCATAGTAATCCGAAAACACCTGCGCAGCGGGGCCGACCGCATAAACCGGCTCGCCGGGTCTGCGCAGCGCTTCGACTAAGGCCACGGCGCCCGCAAGGTCTTGTTTCGGGGCCATATAATTACGCGCGGCCAAGCCGGCTGAAATGACAAGCATAGTTACTGCGGCCAGCGGGAACAGGGCCGCGGCAAGTCTTTGCAGCCCTGGCCAACGCCCCATCCAGGCGCAAATAGCCGCCACGCCCATCACAATTAGGATCATCAAAAACGCCACATCGGCAAAGAAAAACCGCGGCCAAATCCGCATTCCCAATGCCAAAAGTAGCAATATTGTCAGCCCAATATGCATCGCGACAACGGGCGCGAAAAGCCGTGCATTCTTTGCGCGGACCCCGCCAGTCGTCGCCAGCCCCAGCACCAACAGCCCTACCGCAGAAACCAGCGGCCCCGCCGTGCCAAGCGCGGTACGCAGAGCTTCGTAAATTGTCCAAATCGGGCTTTGATATTCCTTCATCACATCCACGGCGGATGTGTCGGATACGGTTGAAAATGTCTCTATCATAGCTGGCAGGATGGGCAGATAGAGAAGGAATGTCAGAACCCCACCCAAAGCATAGCCAGCAATGGGCCAAATCAGCAGCGGTCGCGATGCCTGACCACGCAAAGTCAGAGCGAATATAAGGCAAATCCAGATAACCCCTTGGGCTGCATATAGAAATGCGCCAGTCAGATGGGTAAAACTCGCCAGAACAAGCGTCAGCCCATAGCCCAACCACAGCCCAGGGCGCGGCTCTTTCAACCCGCGCAGCCAAAGCAGCATGCCCAAAGTGCCCCAAAACGCCAGCTCTGTGTAACCGCGCGCATTCTGTGAAAACCAGATATGGTGATAGGACACAGCCAGCAAAAGCGCACTCAGATGCGCCACCCAGCGGCCCGCCAAATACCAGGCCAGCGCCCAGGCGGCCCAAATCCCCGCTAGGCCAAAAACCATCGCGGGCAGACGGATTGCCCAGGCCGTTTCGCCCAAAATCTCGGCGCTCGCCTTGGACTGTATATTATGCAGATAGTGGAAATTCATCGAATAGCTGGACAGCATTTCGCCCCAGCCCAAACGTAAATGCCGGGTGACAGTTAAGATTTCATCATACCAAAGCGGCGCATCGAGGCGCCAAAGCCGCAAAGCCAAGGCCAGGGCCAAAATCCCCGCCAGGATCAGCCAATCACGAAAATTTCGGTTTTGGTCCATAGGCTTAGACCGGCTTCACCGCCCGCACGAGCACGAGCATTTCGTAATTCGGATCATGGGTTTGCAGCTCTTCCGGGGCGATTTCGCCCGCGCCTAAACCATGAAGATTGCAAATGCACGTGAACACATTGCCAACGGTCGAGACCTCGACCAAATCGGTGGGGAAATGGGCGCGGAACAGGCGGCGTTTGGATTGGGTGGTGAAATGCCAATATTCGCCCCAATCATCCACGCCTTCGCGCCGCGCCACACGGGTCATCCCATGAGACGTACAAAGCACCACCCCGCCCGGTTTCAGAATGCGATAGAGCGTGGCAATCGCCTTATCCACCTCAAAAATCATTTGCAGCGTCTGGGTGATAATGATGCAGTCAAAACTGTTATCGGGGATATGCGGCGCATCGGTCAGATCGGCGACGATGGTGGCCTGCGGATTGCCCTCTACATAATTCAGCACATCTGCTTGGGCGACTTTATCGCCGCCGAATTTCACCGTATAGGCCGGATCGCCCATTTCCAGGCAGCGGCCTTTGATATCGGCGCTATGCTTTTCAAGAAATTCCTCAATATAGAACCGCTCGATCGTCAGCAGATCCCGGTCTTGGCCAAAAATAGTAGAAATCGGCGATAGCCGCCGCAAACCGCCAAAATCGACACTGCCCACAGGAACCGACTGCAATTTATAGATCCGCTGCTGTTTGCGGACCCACTGACGCAATTTCAGGGGCAATAGAAAAGTTGCCGTATCGCGGATCAGCTTTTCCAAACGCGCGGCAGGGGTCATGGCCTATCCCTCCATCGCGGCGCATTTTTCGACTATAATATCGCTGATAATCTGACTTAGCGGCCGTTCGGGCCGGAAACCGGTTACTGCCTGAAGCTTTGAAACATCCGGCTGGCGACGGTTCATATCCTCAAACCCCACCGGATAGACCTGGTCATAGGGCACCAAATCGATTTGCGAGCTGGAGCCGGTGGCTTTGATCACCTCTTCCGCCAAAGCCTTGATCGAGATTTCGCGGTCATTGCCGATATTAAACACCTGCCCCGCCGCCTCAGGCGTCGCCATCAAACGCATCAGAGCCTCGACCACATCCAGTACATGACCGAAACAGCGGCTTTGCGCGCCAGTGCCATGGACTGTAAGATTGCGGCCCTCCAAAGCGGCTTGCACAAAATTCGGCAGAACCATCCCATAACGACCGGTTTGACGCGGCCCAGTTGTGTTGAAAAACCGCAAGACCACCGCCGGTAAGTCATGCTCGCGCGCATAGGCCAGCGCTAGAAATTCATCTAGCATTTTCGCACAAGCATAAGACCATCGCAGATTGACCGTGGCGCCGAGGGTTAGATCATCCTCTTCGCTGAAGGGGAATTTAGTGGCTTTGCCGTATACTTCTGAGGTGGAGGCAATGAAACAAGGCGTCTTGTTAGGAAGTGCTGCGGTCAGCACATTTTCCGTGCCATTGATATTGGTCAGGATCGAGCGGCTGGGCTCGTCCATGATCAGTTTAACCCCGACAGCGGCGGCTAGGTGAAAAACGACATCCGCTTGCGCCACCATGTCAGTGACCAAGTCGCGGTCTAAAATTGACCCTTCTGTAAACTGCACCTGACCAGTTGCCAAAGCGGCATCTAGATTTGCGAGCTGACCGGTGGATAAATCGTCGAGAATGGTAACTTCATGGTCTTCAGAAATCAGGCGATCCGTTAAATGGGAGCCTATAAAACCGGCGCCGCCTGTAACAAGAATTTTCATAACTCATTCACCCCGCAAGTGTTCGATGGCACGCTATCACTTCATGCAAAAATCGCATAATGATGGAACGTCGCAAGACGGAAGTGAAACCAAGTTGAGCTAGATTATGCGGTCGCTGCAAAGTTACGAGGACTCCTTAAAAAATCCTATCTCTGAGCGGCAATTAGCGGGCCGTAAAATCGCGTTGACCGGCGCCACGGGCTTTATTGGTTCATGCGTGATGTTGGCTTTGCTGCGCTCTGATGTTGAATTGACCGTTTTGGTGCGCCAATCCCGTCAGATGAGGCAAATTAGGGCATTTGGCGCTCATCCGGTTTTGGTGGATTTTGCTGATAGTTCCTCCCTGGAAGCGGCGTTGAAAAATTGCGAAATTTTGATCAATTTTGCCTATGATATGCGCGCCTCTGCCGGTCCTAATATCGCTGTATTTGACGCTTTGCTTTCGGCGGCCCAGGCTGTGCGCATTGCCCGAATCGTTCAGGCCAGTTCGGTTGCGGTTTATGACGGTTGGCCGCTGGCCCAAGAACTAAGCGAAGAGGCTCCGTGCGACGCCCCGCCAGCAACGGCCTATGTGGCCGCGAAACGAGAAATCGAAGCGCGGCTTATGGCGCAGGGGAAAATGACGGCTGCAATTTTGCAACCCAGCATCGTTTACGGCCCAGGAAGCGCAATCTGGACCGAAGCGCCCTTGGCCATACTTGCGAAATCCCAAATCGTCTTGCCCGACCCATCCGGCCATTGCCCAGCGGTTTTTGTCGAAGATGTGGTCCAGGCCTGTTTGAAAGCAGCGCTTTGCCCTGACTTAAGGAAAGAACGGTTTTTGATCAGCGGCGCCGATAATCTCACTTGGTCCGATCTGTTCGAAGGCTATGCGCGGGTCTTGGGTAAGGGCGAAATTCAGCTTGTGGCTCAAGATAAATTGCTGCGCGAAATTGGCCCTCCGCGCACGGGCGCTCCGCGAATTCCAGGGATTGGTGCGCGTTTGGGCGGCGCAGCGCGGCAGGTTTTGGGCCATGCTATGGTAGAAGCGGCGGGTGAATTGGTCCGAGGCCTTAAAACGCCCCGTGGCCCGGCGTGGCCAAGCCCTAGTCAGCTACAGCTTTATTGCGGTTGTCCCAAAATCAATTTGAAGGCGGCGCAAACCCGACTTGGCTATCAGCCATCGATAAAATTTGAAGCAGGCTTACAAAGTATTGCCGCAACATTTCGCTGAAAAATACAGTTTGTGACGCGACACCACATTGGTTTGTAACTTCAAATCAGGAATATGATAAGTGTTTCCATGGAACTCAAAGAGTGTGCAAGTTCAGTGAATACATCTTTTTCGTTATTTGAATCGCTGAAATCGTTGATTGAACGAAAAGAAGCGCATGTGGTGACGGTCGGGCAGGGCTATGTGGGGCTGCCTCTGGCACTTTCCGTTTATGACGCCGGATTTCGGGTCACGGGGTTGGATCTGAATGCCGCTCGGGTAGAGGCGATCAATTCCGGTCAGCAGGTTTTATCCTATTTCCCGAAAAACCGGGTGGGCGATGCAGTACGTTCGGGACGGTTCGGCGCGACCAGCGATTTTTCCATTGTGGCAGACGCAGATATCATCGTGATCTGCGTTCCGACCCCGCTGAGCGCAGAGGGTGAACCGGATCTAAGCTATGTGCAAAAGGCCGGGGAAGGTTTGTCAGCGCATTTGAAACCTGGGCAATTAGTGGCCTTGGAAAGCACGGTTTGGCCCGGTGCCACGCATCGCATTTTGCGCCCGGAGCTTGAAAAAAGCGAGCTGACTGTCGGAGCCGAGCTGTTTTTGGGGTTCTCCCCGGAACGTGAAGATCCCGGCAATGCGGTGCATCACACCCATAATATTCCCAAAGTTGTCGGCGCGGATGATCAGTTTTCGCGTAATCTGATGCAGGTTTTTTATGAAACCTTCATCGAAACGGCTGTGCCTGTGAGCTCTTGCGCCGTGGCCGAAGCGGTGAAGCTGGTTGAAAATAGCTTTCGCACTTTGAACATTGCCTATGTGAATGAGCTGAAAACCGCGCTTTCGGCGATGGGTATCGATATTTGGGAAGTTATCCCAGCGGCGGCGACCAAGCCCTTCGGCTATATGCCCTTCTATCCGGGGCCGGGGATTGGCGGCGATTGCATCCCGGTTTCGCCGGTCTATTTATCTTGGGGCGCGCGGGATGCGGGCAGCAGTTTGCCACTTGTCGATCTGGCCCGCCAATCTTCAAGCCAAACGCCGCTTATTGTGGCCGCGCGCGTCTTGGAAGAAATCGAAACCCGTCAGGGCAAGGCGCCTAGCGCTTCGAAAATACTACTTTTGGGAGTGAGCTATAAACGCGATGTAGAAGACACCCGCGTCAGCCCCGCTTTCACCATTTTGCATCACTTGGAAAACCAAGGGGCGAAAGTCGATTTCCATGACCCGTTTTTCCCGGAAATGCCCATGACGCGAGATAATCCCGAATTGGCGGGTCGATTATCAGTCGATCTGACCGCAGCATCTTTGGAAGAATATGACGCGGTTTTGGTGACCACAGATCATACGGATGTGGATTATAACTTGGTCGCGCAAGAGGCTAAGCTGGTTTGCGACACCCGGAATGTTTTTGATGGCAAAAACATCGAAATAGATCGCGAGAAACTCGTCAAACTATAGGAGCGAGCGATGAGCGGAGCGAGGTTTGCTCTTCTCCGCTTTGCCCAAGCATTGGCACCAGACATGAAAAAGGCGGGCTTAGCACCCGCCTTTTTTAATTTTATAGCGTTCTTCTGAAGGCGTTACACGGTTTCTTTGCTGCTATTGCGCTGAGGTTGCAGTCGCTCCGAATGGCCCTTTTTGACCTTGGGCTTAGAATCATCCGTCTCGTGATAAACCTGGTCAACATTGACATCCCAAACATCGTAATCGCCGCCCATTAAATTGCGCGCCGCATACATGGCGGACAGCATCGAATGATCCTGGTTATTATAGCGATGAAGCCCGTTGCGCCCGACTGTTTGGAAATTCGCAAAGCCAAGAAGGTACGTTTTGATAACTTCGAGCGCATCCGCATATTCGGAATCATAAACCGGATAAGCTTTGGGTTGGCGGATCACAGCGGCATCGAAAACTTTTTCCTCGGTGCATAGACCCAAATGCGCCAGTTCTTTTGACGCCAAAGCCCGCAACTCTTCAGCGCCCATTGACCAAAGCTCATCACCTTCATCGCAAAAATATTCCATACCAACACAAGACGTGTCTGGATCGGGCACCATTTCCGGCGACCAGGCGCTGAAATTCTGAATTCGGCCGACTTTGACATCGCTGCTATGCACATAGATCCAATTATCTGGGAATGGCTCTCTGTCCTTTAACATCAGAGTGACAATCAGAAAGTCGCGGTATTTCAATTTTTTGGCAGCATCAATCACCTCTGCCGGCGGCGGTGGATCCATACAAAGGATCAAATCACGCAGCGCCATGGAGTTAATGTAATTATCGCCTGTGACGGTTTCGCGTTTCGGTGCGGCCCCATCTTTGGACCAATATTCAACCTCAATGGCGGTGACATTCTTACCGCCATCATGTTTGACGCCGACAACCGCCGCTTTAGTGTGAACTTGACCGCCATTTTCCTCGATCAAATCAGCGGTACGTTCCCACATCATCCCCGGCCCAAGTCGCGGATACTGGAATTGTTCAATCAAACTCACAGTGTCATTGGCACCGGTGAAAGCATTCCAAACGGCTTTGAACAAAGAAAGGTTTTTGATCCGTTGCGCCGCCCAATCAGCACGAATTTCTTTCGGGTCGATGCCCCAGACCTTTTTCGTGTAGCTGCGGAAGAAATGCATATATAGGCGACCGCCAAAGCGGTTAATCACCCATTGTTCAAAGCTTTCTTGCTTTTTGTAAGGACGAACCTGCCATTTCAGATAGCTGATGACGATGCGAAACGACTCATAAGGGCCCAAATTCGAGAGCGCATTGACCAGTTTCAAAGGGTAGTCATAGAAACGCGCCCGGTAATAAATGCGGCTCATACGAGAGCGGGTGATAAAGTCGTCCTTTAGCACTTCTTTCCACATTTCTTCCACTTCAGAGACCTTTGTGAAAAATCTGTGACCCCCGATATCGAAGCGATATCCATTATGCGACTCTGTCCGCGCAATACCGCCCACAATTTCACCGGCTTCAAAAATCTCTGGTACAAAGGACTCGCCATATTTCTGCAGCTCATAGGCCGCAGTCAAAGTGGCAGGTCCTCCGCCGATCATAACAACTTTATTTTCGTACCCCATCGTGGATAGATCTTTCATGCTCTGGACCCAAGAAATAACACATATTAAGTTTGTTCGATTCGTATCAGAACTTTGTCATCCAGTCACCGACTTGAGTGTCTTACAATTAACACGTCTTGTCATATGCGCATACGGTTTTGGCCAGATATCATCGTCACAACCGATTGGTTTCCGGCAAATATTTCAAATTTTCACCCCAAATCTTGCCGCATTGCGGCATAAAGACCCCCTCAGCGCTGAGCGATACTGCATTTGGCGCTATCCGGACCTGCAATAGTTTCTTTTACCGTTCATCCCAAAGAGATCCTCAGCTAAAGATTTTATTCCCAACTTAAGGCGAAGGGCAAAAAAACTTGTAACTTGATTTAACAATGACACAATTAGAGGGGCCTTAGCATTGCCGTAGATTGAGGGGGCCCCTTAGTATCGCGATAATAGAGTCGGATTGGATTTCAACGCGATAAGCGATTTGTCGTTTTCAAAACGAGATGTCGACCGCTTTAAGGTAAGAAAAACTGCGAAAATATCGGAGCAGACGCAGCGCCTATCGCCCGAGCATTGCCTCCGATTTGGGCCTCTTCTAGTCTTGGCGTGAAGAGGCCGCGCATATCCATTTGCGCCAATTCCTCTCGCATGCGGAGCACTAAGGCTTGGCGCACATTTTCGGGAAAGGCCCCATCGATCAGAACCGTTTGGAAATCGATCACAGCACAGGCAGACCGGCTCGCATGGGCCAAAGCACGGGCAGAAGCGACAATCCAAGCGTCGAGTTCCCGGCCAAAGCCCGACCAATCCTGTGGAATTCGCCACATATCATCCGCATTATGGTCCGCCGCCAAGAGCGCGGCTTCTAATAGATAGAGAGACGCCGCATCAAGCAAAGGCACTTGGCCGCCCTCCGGGCCAGGCACATAGAGCGAGCCGAAGGCACCTGCATTGCGCTTTTCGCCATCGACCACAGACCGGTTCATCACCACCCCGCCGCCGACAAATGACCCCACATAAAAATAGGCATAATTCGAAAATTCTCGCCCACGACCAAAAGCATGTTCCGCTCGGCATGCCGCCGTGGCGTCATTTTCGGTAAAAAGCGGCAGATCGGAAAATTTGGCCACTTCGGTCTGGAAATCAATTTCCCGCCAAATGGTGAAATCCTCGGGCGCGCCGAGAACGTCGATCCAGCTCCAAATCTCTGAAGGCGCGGAAATTCCGATCCCGCATAGGCGCTCTCGCTGCAACTCGCTGAGATCCGCTGTGAAACTCTCGATCCCCTGTCGCAGAAAGCCGAAAATCTCTTCTGGCATCGGATAGCGGTATTTTATTTGCTTTTGATCCAGCACTTGACCGTAGAGATTCATCACCACCAGATCAGAGGTTCGGCGCCCCAGCTTCAACCCAAAGGACAAGGCCCCATCGGGATTAAGCACCATCGGGATCGACGGTTTGCCGATTTTCCCCCGCTGCGGCTCACCTTTGGTCAGAAAGCCATCGGCCTCCAGCTTGCGCAGAATATTCGACACAGTCTGCGCCGATAGCCCCGTGGATTTCGCCAGGTCCATGCCGGGCATCGGCCCCTGGCGCTGAATAAGCGATAGGATCAGGCGCTCATTATGGGCGCGCAAACGAATTTGGTTCGCCCCTTTGGGTCCTTCCCCAAAATCTGTTCCATCCATTACACCGGCCTCCCTGGACACAGACTAGCAAACTCTCTTAGTAAATCAATTGGATTTATTTATTGACCTGCGGCAAGGAATCGGCCTAACTCAAGAAGCTTCGTTCACGCTGATGAAGCATTCCCCTGCGTCCGGGGAGAATAATTCGGCGCTGGAAGTCTGGGAGGACAAAATGAAAAACCTGTTTGCATGCTGCGCTTCGGCGCTGGTTTTGGGCACGGCGGCCATGGCGGATGATGATGTTACCGCTTGCTTGATCACAAAAACGGATACGAACCCCTTCTTTGTGAAGATGAAGGAAGGCGCGAGCGCTCAGGCGGCAGAGCTGGGGATCAAGCTGAACACTTATGCCGGGAAGATTGACGGCGATGTGGAAACGCAGATTGCAGCGGTCGAAAGCTGCATCGCGGCAGGCGCCAAAGGCATTTTGATCACCCCATCCGACAGCCGTGCTCTGACCCCGGTGGTCACCCAGGCCCGCGAAAATGGCGTTTTGGTCATCGCTTTGGATACGCCTTTTGAGCCCATCGATGCCGCCGACGCGACATTTGCCACGGATAACTTCCTTGCGGGCGAGCTGATCGGCCAATGGGCTGCGGCGAAAATGGGCGATACCTCGAAAGCGAAAATCGCGATGCTCGACCTGAACGCATCCGAAATTTCCGTGGATTATCTGCGTAATAACGGCTTTTTACAGGGGTTTGGCGTCGATATCAAAGACCCGACCGATATTGGTGACGAAGACGATCCACGTATCGTTGGCAATGACGTGACCAATGGTAATGAACAAGGCGGGCGCACCGGGATGGAAAACCTGCTGCAGCGCGACCCGGGCGTAAATGTTGTGTATACCATCAACGAACCGGCGGCGGCTGGAGCCTATGAAGCGCTCAAAGCAGTGGGTCTCGAAGAGCAAGCGCTGATCGTTTCGGTCGATGGTGGCTGCCCTGGGGTGCAAAATATCGCTGACGGTGTAATCGGCGCGACATCTATGCAATTCCCGCTGCTGATGGCCTCTATGGGAATTGAGGCGATCAAAACCTATGTGGAAACCGGCGCGAAGCCGCAGAAAAGCGACGGTCTCGATTTCACCAATACAGGTGTGGAGCTGGTGACCGATGAGCCGGTTGAGGGCATCCCATCCATCACCTCGGCCGAAGCGCTGCAAAAATGCTGGGGCTAACCCATCTGTGACACCTCCCGAAGGCATGGGCACCATGCCTTCACCCCGCCGATGATCACCTAAAATGCCTGAGGGGGCCTTATGACCGATAGTAGCCATCCTGGCCGAAAAGCTCAGGATTTCGAACAGGTTGTCGCGAAAGCAGACCGAAAACTGGCCGCGTTTGACGGCCATGGTGGATCAGGCTTTGCGCGACTGCAATCGCTTTTGCATTCGAACCCAACCCTTGTTCCGGTCATCGTGCTATTGGGCGCAATCGGCATTTTCGGCCTTATTGCAGGAGAGCGGTTTTTCTCCGCCTTTAATCTCACTCTAATTTTGCAGCAGGTCTCGATCATCGGTATTCTGGCCGCTGCGCAATCCTTGATCATCCTTACCGCGGGGATCGACCTTTCCGTAGCGGCGATCATGGTGTTGATGAGCGTGGTCGCAGGTAATCTTGCCGTCTATTCTGGAGTGCCTAGCTTCTTTGCTCTGCTCATCGCTTTCGCCGGCGGCACGGCTTGCGGTTTGATGAATGGGTTGTTGATCACGCGGATCAAACTACCGCCTTTCATCACCACTTTGGGCACTTGGTCGATCTTTTATGCGCTCAATCTCTGGCTTTCGGGCGCGCAATCCATCCGCAGCCAAGATATCGACGCCAATGCGCCGCTACTAAAATTCTTTGGTGAAACCATACAGATGGGCGGCGCGCGGGTCACTTATGGCTCGATTCTCATGGTGCTGATTTTTGTCGTGCTGTGGTATATGCTGAACAAAACCGCTTGGGGCCGCCATGTTTACGCGGTGGGCGATGATGCCGAAGCCGCCGAGCTGGCCGGCATCAAAACCGAGCGCACCTTGCTATCCGTCTATGCTCTGGCCGGGTTGATCTGCGCCATTGCCGCTTGGGCCGCTATTGGCCGGGTGGGCTCTGTTTCACCGCAGGCCTTCTATGAAGGCAATCTGCAATCCATCACTGCTGTGGTGATTGGCGGGATATCCCTTTTCGGCGGGCGCGGCTCGATCATGGGGGCCTTATTCGGCGCGCTTATTGTGGGCGTGTTCCAATCCGGGCTGCGGCTCGCTGGGGTCGATGTGCTTTGGCAGGTCTTTGCCATTGGCTGGCTCATCATCATCGCTGTAGCGATTGACCAATGGATCAGAAAGGTTTCGGCATGACACAACCGGTTTTGAAAGCGCGCGGTTTGGTCAAACGCTATGGCCGCGTCACCGCCCTGGATCATTGCGATTTTGATTTGATGCCGGGGGAAATCCTGGCCGTGATCGGCGATAATGGGGCGGGCAAATCCTCGCTGATCAAGGCCCTGTCCGGCGCGGTACAAGCGGATGCTGGCACGGTAGAGCTAGAGGGAAAGCAAGTGCAATTTCCCTCGCCGCTCGATGCGCAGGATGCCGGAATTGCGACCGTTTATCAAACGCTTGCCCTATCTCCTGCCCTGTCGGTCGTCGATAATATGTTCATGGGCCGCGAAATCCGCAAACCGGGTTTTCTGGGCAAATATCTGCGTGCGCTGGATCACGGCAAGATGCGCGATATCGCCCGCGAGAAGCTTTCTGATCTGGGGCTGATGACGATCCAAAATATCGATCAACCGGTGGAAACCTTGTCAGGCGGTCAGCGCCAAGGGGTGGCTGTGGCCCGCGCCGCTGCTTTTGGCTCGAAAGTCATCATCCTTGATGAGCCCACCGCCGCGCTTGGGGTCAAAGAAAGCCGTCGGGTGCTGGATCTGATCTTGGATGTGAAATCGCGCGGCATTCCGATCATTCTGATCAGCCATAACATGCCCCATGTCTTCGAAGTCGCCGACCGGATCCATGTGCATCGCCTGGGCCGCCGCCTCTGCGTCATCCGCCCCGAAGACTATACAATGTCCGACGCCGTCGCCTTTATGACTGGCGCGAAAGAACCCCCATCAGAGGTCATCGCCGCATGAGTCAGATTGCCGCCTGGGATCTCGCTCCAGCGATCAGAGCCGCAGCACAAACCAAGCCCCGGCTTTTGGTTGCCATTACCGGAGCGCCGGGATCGGGGAAATCCACCTTGGCCCAGGCCTTGGCCGAAGAGCTGGGCCAAGAGGCGGCGGTCATCCCCATGGACGGGTTTCATCGCGATAATGACTGGCTAGAGCTGCATGGTCTTTTGAACCGCAAAGGCGCCCCTGAAACCTTCGATGCGGCCGGGTTTTGCAATTTCATCACCGACTTGTCGGAAGGTCAGGCCAGCACCTATCCACTATTTGACCGCGATCGGGATTGCACCTTGCCCGATGCGGGAAAAATCCATCCCAATACCCGGATTTTCCTAGTAGAGGGCAATTATCTGCTGCTGAATTACCCAATTTGGCGGAATTTAGCGCCCCTTTGGGATCTGACCATTTCGCTGGATATTCCCATGTCGACCCTACGCTCGCGCTTGATCCAGCGCTGGATCGATCACGGGCTGTCGCAAAAAGCCGCTGTGACCCGCGCCCTTAGCAATGATCTGGCCAATGCCCGGCTGGTGGTCGGGAACTCCGTCGCCGCAACCTATCAAATCGGTTAACTCAGCACCACTTACCGCTTGGTAATCACGCTTTGGGCATGAAGACAGCCACAAAGCTTGACCCCTTTTGCCCTAACGCCATTGACAGAAGCATTTTAGGGGCGGAGTAATTTTTTATGGCGCTTAATCTTGGCAATCTGACCGATGACATGCCCCCTGATCTTGGTGACGAGGTCTGGGTGGATGTTCTGCAAGCGGTGGACAAAACCTATGCGGAATTGGTCGATTACCAAGAACAGCTAGAATCCCGCAGTGCCGAGCTTCGCAATTTGCGCAGCTTTCTCAGCTCGGTCATGTCTTCGATCAGCGATTTTTTGGTGGTGGCGGATAAAGACGGCCATATCGAAGATGTCAGCGCCTCTTTTGCCACTGTCATCGGGATGACCGGTGACCAGCTGATCCGGCGGCAAATTGGCGATTTCTTTGCCGGGCAGGATAAGGCGAAAATCCTAGAAACAATTGCCCAAGCCATTAGCCTGCGCCAGGAATATACGGTCGAGGTCAATTTAACCACCGCCGATGGCACGACCCCAGTGGAATTCCGCGCCGCACCGCGCCTGGACCGACGCCGCAAAATCGCGGGGGTTGTGCTGGCCGGGCGACCCTTGGGGGAGTTGCGGCAAGCTTATGCAGAGCTTGAAGAAAGCCATGAAGCGTTAAAGCAAACCCAGATCCAGCTGGTGCGCAATGAAAAGCTCGCCTCGCTGGGGCGTCTTCTGGCCGGGGTGGCGCATGAGCTGAATAATCCGATCAGCTTTGTTTACGCCAATACCCATAGCCTGGAAAAATATCTGGACCGGTTTGAGACCTATTTTGAGCATGTCCAAGCCGGGGCCAGCCGCGAAGAGCTGGTAGAGTTGCGTCAAAGCCTGAGATTGGAGCGCGATCTTAGAAATCTTCGCACCGCAATCGAAGGCGCTCGCGACGGGTCTGAACGGGTGCGCTGCATCGTCGAGGATCTGCGGCGTCTCTCTGCCGAAGGGTCGGGCGATTCCGTTCCCTTTGACCTGGCCGAAGTGGCGCGCATCGCCGCGAATTGGGTCCAGCGCGGCACAAAAACGGAGCTGACCATCACCTTTGACGGGCAAGAATCCTGCATCGCCGTCGGTCGCGCCGGGCATATCCAGCAAGTGGTGATGAATTTGGTGCAAAACGCCGTAGATGCAATGAACCCATCCGATGCGCCGGAAATTCGGCTAAATATCTTCCATGATGGTGACCATGCGGTGTTAGAAGTCTGCGATAATGGGCCCGGCATTCCCGATGACGTTGCGGTAAAAATATTCGACCCATTCTTCACCACAAAGGAAGTTGGCAAAGGAACAGGGCTAGGCCTGTCGATTTCCGCCAAAATCGCCGAAGAGCATAAAGGCCAATTATCGCTTATCAGCGATAAGGGCTTGCGCGATGGGGCTGGGGCTTGCTTCCGATTGGAACTTCCGCGACAAACGCCCGTATGAATATTTTGTGGCTGCAATCAGCGGGGTGCGGCGGCTGCACCATGTCCCTGCTTTGCGCCGAAACCCCGAATTTGATCGACCTTTTCGAAGGGGCGGGGCTATCCTTTCTGTGGCATCCGTCTTTGTCCGAGGCGACCGGCGCGCCTGTGCGCAAAATGCTAGAGGCGATTGAGGCGGGCGAGCAGCAGCTTGATATCCTTTGCATCGAAGGCTCCGTCGTGCTTGGTCCGAATGGCACCGGGCGCTATCACATGCTGTCGGGCACGGGCCGGTCCATGCTGGATTGGGTCCGGTCCCTGGCGGCCCAGGCCCAACATGTGGTCGCGGTGGGAACTTGCGCTGCTTATGGCGGGGTCACCTCGGCCGGAGAAAACCCCACTGATGCGATTGGTCTGCAATATGATGGCAGCCATGCGGGCGGGGCTTTGCCTGCCAGTTTCCGCAGTCGCTCAGGCTTGCCTGTGATCAATATCGCCGGATGCCCGACCCATCCCGATTGGGTTACCGAAACCTTGATGCTCCTGGCCGCTCGCTCTCTTAGCGAAACGGATCTAGACCAACTAGGCCGCCCGCGTTTTTATGCCGAACATCTGGTGCATCACGCCTGCCCGAAAAACGAATTCTACGAATACAAAGCCAGCGCAGAAGAGCTCAGCCAAATCGGCTGTATGATGGAACATCTTGGCTGTATCGGCACCCAAGCAGTGGGTGATTGCAATATTCGCGGCTGGAATGGCGGCAGCAGCTGCACCCGCGCGGGCTATCCCTGCATTGCCTGTACCGCGCCGGAATTCGAAGAGCCCGGCCATAGCTTTACCGAAACCCCGAAATTCGCCGGGATCCCTGTGGGTTTGCCCTCGGATATGCCTAAGGCTTGGTTTATGGCCTTGGCTTCTCTGTCCAAACGCGCCACGCCCGAGCGGATCGGGATCAATGCCACCGCCGACCGGGTCGAAGTCCCGCCGACAATCCGAACTCGCAATTCATGAGTGACAAAAGCCTTCTTGTTGGCCCGTTCAACCGTGTTGAAGGGGATTTGGAAATCCGCCTCGAATTGGCCGATGGCGCGGTATCCGCAGCCTATGTTAACTCGCCGCTTTTTCGCGGTTTTGAGCGGATCTTGCTAGGCAAAGAGCCTCGCGATGCCCTGACCATCACACCGCGGATTTGTGGCATTTGCTCTATCAGCCAATCTGCGGCGGCGGCTTTGGCCTTGGCGGATGCGGCGGGTGCCGCCCCTGCGCCTGAAGGGGCAAAACTCGCTGCTTTGCTGCATGCGGTGGAAAATATCGCGGATCATCTGACACATTTTAACCTGTTCTTCATGCCCGATTTCGCCCGCCCCGCCTATTCCGGCAGGGCTTGGCATGCCCGTGCGGTGGCTCGGTTCACCGCCATGCAGGGCTCGGCTTTGCGCAGCGCCACAGAGGCTCGGGCGCGGCTATTGCATATAGTCGGACTGCTGGGCGGGAAATGGCCCCATACTTTGGCGATCCAACCTGGCGGCGTCACCCGCGCCCCCACCGCCCGCGATAAAATCCGGATCCAGACCGATCTGACCAGTTTTCGCCGGCATTTGGAAAAAGAGCTTTTCGGCGGGCCGCTCGAACGCTTTGCCGAACTCGACACAATCGATGCGCTGATGGCCTGGCCCTCGGGGGATATCGCGCTGTTTCTTGAAATTGCTGAGGATTTAGAGCTTAGCAAGCTGGGGACTGGCCCGCGCCGCTATTTGTCATTCGGCGCTTATCCGCTGCCCGACGGTCCTGCCTTTGCCCAAGGGTTATGGGTGGAGGGCAGCCCCGCGCCGCTGGAGGTCACAGCGATTACCGAAGATCTTAGCCATGCCTGGATGTTGGGTGACACCGCCCCGCCCATGCGCGGCGAAACCCTGCCGGACGAGTCCATGCGTGACGCGGCCTATAGCTGGTGCAAGGCGCCGCGCCTGGCAGGGCAGACCTTTGAAACCGGCGCGCTGGCGCGGCAAATCATCGATGGCCATCCGCTTGCCCAGGCTTTAGCAGCCGACGGCAGCGTGCGCGCCCGGATTATTGGTCGGCTGCTGGAACTCGCCCGCACCCAAATTGTAATGGAGCAATTGGCCGCGCAAATCGATCCCACCGCAAGTTTCATGGCGCAAGTCAGCTTGCCGAAAAACGGCGAAGGGATCGGGCTTTGCGAAGCGGCGCGCGGCGCTTTGGGCCATTGGTGCCGGATCGAAAATGGAAAAATCGCCAATTACCAGATCATCGCCCCGACCACCTGGAATTTCAGCCCCCGCGACGCCCAAGGCATCCCCGGCCCCGTGGAAACAGCGCTGATCGGTGCGCCTGTGAAAGAGGGCGAAGACACGCCGCTTTCAGTGCAGCATATCGTGCGCAGCTTCGATCCCTGCATGGTTTGCACGGTGCATTGATGCCCCAAGCGCTTCGCATCCGGGTGCGTGGTCAGGTACAGGGCGTGGGGTTTCGGCCGTTTATTTGGCAATTGGCTCAGCGGTTTGAGCTGCGCGGCCAGGTGCTGAATGACCCAGAGGGTGTGCTTATCCATGTGGAGGGGGCGCAACTTAACGCCTTTGTCGACGCCATCCGCGAAGAGGCGCCGCCGCTGGCCCGGATCGACCAGATCGCTGTCACGGAAACTGAAGGCCTAGGGAGCGAGGGCTTTCGCATTGCCGCTAGCCATGGCAGTGGCTCCGAAACCCGCGTCACCCCGGATGCCGCCACCTGCCCCAACTGTCTCGCCGAGATCCGCGATCCTTCGGAGCGGCGCTTTGGCTATGCCTTCGCCAATTGCACCCATTGCGGCCCTCGTTTCACCATACTTCGCGGCCTGCCCTATGACCGCGCGCAAACCAGCATGGCGGGGTTTCAGCTTTGCCCTGACTGCCAGGCCGAATATGACGATCCCGGCGATCGCCGCTTTCACGCGCAACCTATCGCTTGCCCCAAATGCGGCCCCAAGCTCTGGTTAGAGCCGGGCAGTCCCGCAGATCCTATCCAAGCCGCTGCTGCTCGGCTCAAAGCCGGGGAAATCCTTGCCATCAAAGGCTTAGGCGGTTTTCACCTGGCTTGCGATGCCACCAATCCCCAGGCCATCGCAAAGCTACGCGCCCGCAAACACCGCCCGGCCAAGCCCTTTGCTTTGATGGGCAGTGAGGCGATGATCGCAGCCTATGCCGCCCCAAGCCCCGCAGAATGGCAAGGCCTGCGCAGCGCTGCCGCGCCGATCCTGCTGCTGGCGAAATCCGGCGCGCCCCTGCCGGACGAGCTGGCCCCTGGGCAAAGCACTCTGGGCTGGATGCTGCCTTATACGCCGCTGCATCACCTGCTACTGGACGCGGTGCAACTGCCCTTGGTCATGACCTCTGGAAATCTCTCTGGCGAGCCGCAAGCTATTGATAATGAAGAGGCCAGGCAAAAGCTCTGTGCTTTTGTCGATGCGTTTTTGATGCATGACCGGGCGATCGCTCGGCGGCTTGACGACAGTGTGCAACGGCTCACCCCCCATGGGCCAATGGTGTTGCGCCGGGCGCGCGGTCTAGTGCCGGGCACCCTGCCCCTGCCGCCGGGCTTTGAGGCCGCGCCGCAAATCGCCGCCTATGGCGGGCAGATGAAAGCCGCGATTTGTTTGCTGAAAAATGGCCAAGCCCTTTTGGGCCACCATCTGGGCGAGCTTGACGATGCGCTCACTTGGGAAGCCTTCCAGCAAGCCGACCGCGATTATAGCCAGCTGTTTGACCATCGCCCGGAGCGACTAGCCTGCGATCTGCACCCGGATTTTCGCGCCAGCCGTTATGCGGAAAGCAAAGGCCTGCCCCTGCATCGGGTGCAGCACCACCATGCGCATCTTGCGGCCTGTTTGGGCGATAATCTGTGGCCGCTCCATGGCGGTAAGGTCGCCGGGATCGTGCTAGATGGGCTTGGCCTGGGGCCTGATGGCACAGTTTGGGGCGGTGAAGTGCTGTTGGCGGATTATCACAGCTATGAGCGCCGCGCCTGGCTGCGCCCCGCGCCTTTGCCCGGTGGTGATGGCGCCCAGAAAGAGCCGTGGCGCAATCTTTTGATACGGTTGGACCAGGCCGGGCTTGGGGGCTTGGCCGATGAGATGCTAAGCGCCCATCCTCTCGCCCCTTTGCGCATGGCAGCTGCCAAAGGTCTGAATTCGCCGCAATCAAGCTCTGCCGGGCGTCTTTTCGATGCTTTCGCCGCGGCGCTCGGCCTGTGCCGGGCGGGGCAAAGTTTTGAGGGCGAGGCCGCCATGCGTCTAGAGGCCTTGGCCTTGCAAGCCTCTGACCCCTCTGCCCCGGCCTATCCCATCACGCCGGACCGCGCCGGGCTTGACCCGGCGCCTCTTTTCCAAATCTGGGCCCGCGAAACTGACGCCGATCCGGCCCAAGCCGCGCTGCGATTTCACAAAGCTCTGGCCCAGGCCTTTGCCGCCCCGGCCCGCGCCTTAGTGCAGTCCGGCGACGCCAAGGCCGTGGCCTTATCGGGCGGCTGTTTTCAAAATGCGCTACTCTTGGACTTGACGGTCAAAGCCTTGGGCGATGTCCCCATTCTGTTGCATCGTCAAAGCCCGGCAAATGATGGCGGATTGGCCCTAGGGCAGGCTCTAATCGCCGCCGCCCAAGCTTTGGGCCCATCGGAAAGTCCCTGACCACCCTTCCCAAAACTCGGTTACCACCTAGCCGGTTGCCGCTTTAAAATGCTGCGCCGTTATTCGGGCAAGCATCTGCCTATAAACAATAAAATCACCGCGCCACATTTTAGCCAGGATGTTTGCGCCGCACCGCCACTGGCCAGCATTCTCCAGTCTGACGGGATGTATGCCATTGCATCCACTTTTACGATTCGGCCCGATGGGAGGACCAGCTTTGAGCCAGATAGAAACCTTCTATGATGTGATGCGCCGGCAGGGGATCACCCGCCGGAGCTTCATGAAATATTGCTCGCTCACCGCGGCAGCTTTGGGGCTTTCCCCTTCATTTGTGCCAAAAATCGCCCATGCGATGGAAACCAAGCCGCGCACCCCGGTGATCTGGGTTCATGGCCTGGAATGCACCTGCTGCTCGGAGAGCTTCATCCGCTCGGCGCATCCGCTGGCCAAAGATGTGGTTCTGTCCATGATCTCGCTGGATTATGATGACACTCTGATGGCCGCTGCCGGCACCGCTGCCGAAGCCGCGCTTGAAGAAACCATCGAGAAATACAAAGGCAATTACATCCTCGCCGTCGAAGGCAACCCGCCTTTGAACGAAGATGGCATGTTCTGCATCACCGGCGGCAAACCCTTTGTGGAAAAACTGCGCCACGCCGCGAAAGACGCGAAAGCGATCATTTCCTGGGGCGCTTGTGCCTCTTATGGCTGTGTTCAGGCGGCCAAGCCGAACCCGACTCAGGCCACCCCGGTGCATAAGGTCATCACCGATAAACCGATCATCAAAGTGCCCGGCTGCCCGCCGATCGCCGAAGTGATGACCGGTGTGATCACATATATGCTCACCTTCGATCGTCTTCCCGAGTTGGACCGCCAGGGTCGGCCGGCGATGTTTTATTCCCAGCGGATCCATGACAAGTGCTATCGTCGGCCGCATTTCGATGCTGGCCAATTCGTCGAAGCTTGGGATGATGAAAACGCGCGCAAAGGCTACTGCCTTTACAAAATGGGCTGCAAAGGCCCGACCACTTACAATGCATGTTCGACTGTGCGCTGGAACGAAGGCGTCAGCTTCCCAATCCAATCGGGCCATGGCTGTATCGGCTGTTCCGAAGATGGGTTCTGGGATCAGGGCACCTTCTATGATCGCGTCACCGATCTGACCCAATTCGGCGTCGAGGCCAATGCCGACAAAGTCGGCGGGACCGCCGCCGCTGTGGTGGGCGCGGGTGTTGCCGCCCATGCCGCCGTTTCTGCACTTAAAGCCGCTCAGCGCAAAACCCAAGATCGCGAGGACGCGTAAACCATGGTTATTCAAACGCCAAACGGCTATGAGCTTGATAATTCGGGCAAACGTATCGTTGTTGACCCGGTCACTCGGATCGAAGGCCATATGCGCTGCGAAGTGAATGTGGATGACGAAGGGGTGATCCGCAACGCTGTCTCGACCGGGACCATGTGGCGCGGGCTTGAGGTGATCTTGAAGGGCCGCGACCCGCGCGATGCTTGGGCCTTTACTGAACGCATCTGCGGCGTTTGCACCGGCACCCATGCGCTGACCTCGGTACGTGCAGTGGAAGACGCGCTTGGCGTGACGATCCCGGATAACGCAAACTCGATCCGCAATATGATGCAGCTCGCCCTGCAAATTCATGACCATGTGGTGCATTTCTATCACCTGCATGCGCTCGATTGGGTGAACCCGATCAATGCGCTAAAGGCTGATCCAAAAGCGACCTCCGAGCTGCAGCAGATGGTGAGCCCCTCGCATCCCATGTCGAGCCCCGGCTATTTCCGCGATGTGCAAAACCGCCTGAAAAAATTCGTGGAATCCGGCCAGCTGGGTCTGTTCAAGAATGGCTATTGGGATAACCCGGCCTATAAACTGCCGCCCGAAGCGGATTTGATGGCGACCACCCATTATCTGGAGGCGCTGGACCTTCAGAAAGAGATCGTGAAGATCCACACCATCTTCGGTGGGAAAAACCCGCATCCAAACTGGTTGGTGGGGGGCGTGCCTTGCCCGATCAATATGCACTCCACCGGCGCGGTTGGCGCGATCAATATGGAGCGGCTTAACCTCGTCAGCTCGATCATTGATCAAACGCTTGAGTTCAACCGCAATGTTTACATCCCTGATGTGATTGCGATTGGTGGCTTCTATAAGAATTGGCTCTATGGCGGCGGCCTCAGCTCTCAAGCTTGCCTCGCTTATGGCGATATTCCTGAGCACCCCAATGATTTCTCCCCCGAGCAGCTGCATATGCCGCGCGGCGCGATCATCAATGGCAATCTCAACGAAGTGCATGATGTTGACGTGCGCAACCCAGAGGAAGTACAGGAATTCGTTGACCATTCCTGGTATGACTATGGCGAGCCGGGCAAGGGCCTGCATCCCTGGGATGGCACCACCGAGCCGAAATATGAGCTGGGCCCGAATGCAAAAGGCACCCGGACCAATATCAAACAGCTCGATGAAGCCGCAAAATATAGCTGGATCAAGGCGCCGCGCTGGAAAGGCCATCCCATGGAAGTGGGTCCGCTGGCCCGCTATGTGGTTGGCTATGCCAAGGGGCATGAAGACATCAAAAACCAGGTTGATGGGCTTTTGCGCACCATGGATCTACCGTTTGATGCGTTGTTCTCTACCCTGGGCCGCACTGCAGCACGGGCGCTAGAATCTGAATATTGCTGCCGCTTGACCCGTCATTTCTTTGATAAGATGGTCACCAATATCAAAAACGGCGATGAGAACACCGCCAATATTGATAAATGGGATCCGAAAACCTGGCCGAAAGAAGCCAAAGGTGTCGGCATGACCGAGGCGCCGCGCGGTGCTTTGGGCCATTGGATCAAGATCAAAGATGGCCGGATCGAGAATTACCAATGTGTGGTTCCCACCACTTGGAATGGTTCGCCACGCGATACCAAAGGCAATATCGGGGCATTTGAAGCCAGCCTGATGAATACCCCGATGGAGCGCCCCGAAGAGCCGGTGGAAATCCTGCGCACATTGCACAGCTTTGATCCCTGCTTGGCTTGTTCGACCCATGTGATGTCGCCCGATGGCGATGAATTGACCGAAGTTAAAGTCCGCTAAGGGAGGAACCCCATGAAAAAGCTCGCTCTTCTCATCGCCTCTCTGCCGACGCTCGCTCTGGCCCATCCGGGCCATGGCGCAGAGCCAACCACCCATTGGCTCACCGCGCCGGATCATCTGATCGTGCTGGGCCTGGCTGTGGCTGCCCTTTTGGTGCGTCCGGTATGGCGCCGGATAAAGGGGAAAGCCAATGTCTGATCAAAATATCCACTCCCCCAATCCGGGGGTGGATCCGCTGCCAAGCGCGCGCCTTACCGGCGATGCTACAGCGGCGGATCTAGACAGTATCCGCAAACGGACTTCGGTCTATGTCTATGAGGCGCCGGTGCGGCTTTGGCATTGGATCAATGCTTTGGCCATCACTGTGCTGATCGTCACCGGCTATTTCATCGGCGCGCCGCTTCCATCGATGCAAATCGATGAGGCGACGCATCAATTCGTCTTTGGCTATATCCGTTTCGCCCATTTTGCGGCAGGCTGGATTTTGACCGTGGGCTTTGCTGGCCGGATCTATTGGGCGATTGTCGGCAATCACCATGCCCGCCAGCTCTTCATCCTGCCGGTCTGGAATATGCATTGGTGGAAAGAGATCTTTTTCGAATTCCGCTGGTATCTATTCCTTGAAAAAGAACCGAAAAAATATGTGGGCCATAACCCGCTCGCACAAACGGCGATGTTCTTTTTCATGACGCTAGGGATCACCTTTATGATCATCACGGGGCTGGCGCTTTATAGCGAAGGGCTGGGCCAAGATAGCTTGCTACATGGCATGTTTGGCTGGGTTCTGACCCTGGGCGGCAATAGCCAGATCATCCATTCGGTGCATCATTTGGGCATGTGGGCCATCGTGATCTTTATGATCATCCATATCTATGCGGCGATCCGTGAAGATATCCTGTCGCGTCAATCCATGGTCTCGACGATGATTTCCGGTCACCGGACCTTCAAAGACGACCGGGTCGACTAAGCGCCAAAGCGCCTTGGTAAATCGAGCAGATTAGGGCGGGTCTTCGGGTCCGCCCTTATTATTTTATTGCAATTCAGTGATGCATCTCGCCATCAAAGCCGCTACCCATTAACCAAATCGGTTTTGGAGAGATAAATGGCATCCGACGATCTGATCAAAGGTGAAGTTCACCGGGATAACCCGGATGTGCGCCCCAAAGAGCAAAATATCAAACGCAAACAGGATGAATTTTCCACAACCCCGCCTGTCCCAAGATCCTTTAAAACCGGCTTTGGTCAGGCCTTTTTGAAAGATTACCACAAAGGGGTGATGGGCTATACCTATAAGGGCATAACTTGCCTCAAAAGCCCGATTGATCTGGCGATTTATATGATGGTGATCTGGGATAAAAAGCCCGGCACAATCATCGAAATTGGCTCTTTCCAGGGGGGCGCCGCGCAATTCTATTATGATCTGACCCGCAATTATGGGCTGGAAACTGATATAATCACCGTGGATTTCCGAGAAATCCAGGATGAGCGCGACAGTAATAACCCGGTGGAATTTATCTGCGCCGACGCCAAAGACCTGGCCAATAGCGACCTGCATGACCGCCTGGCAACGGCGCCGCGTCCTTGGCTGGTGATAGAAGACAGTGCTCATACATTCGAAGTCACCCATGCGGTGATGGAATATTTCGACGAACGGATGGAACCGGGCGAAATGCTGATCATCGAAGATGGGGTGATCGAAGACCAGGGTGGGAATTGGCGCTATGATGGTGGGCCGAACCGCGCAGTGGCCGAGTTTTTTACCGCTAAACCCGATGCTTTCAAATTATTGGAACATTATAACGACTTCTTTGGCCGGAATGTGTCCTTCAACCCGAATGGGTATTTGGAAAAATGCTAGTGATCTGACCTGCCCCAATCCCATCAACCGCCCAAATGCGGCAGGGTTTAGATCCCAATTCTGCCGCAACTCTAGGCGCTGCGCTGCCAAAGGCGGCAGAAATACGCCAGGGACTGCGCCCAAAATTCATGCCAAGCAGGAAATCATCCGGGATTACGCCGCCCCGCGCTAGCTTTTTAGAGCTGTTACAAAAGTGAGGCGCGTCATGATCGGGATTACTTGTGCAAATGGTCAGCTGGGCCAACTCGTTATCGGCCTGCTGAAGGAAAAAATTCCCGCCGAGGAAATCGTCGCTTTCATGCGCGATCCTAGCAAAGCCGAAGGGCTGGGTTTGGGCGTCGAAGTGCGGCCCTTCGATTATGACGCCCCCGAAGAAGAGCTGCACGAAATCCTCGAAGATATTGATAAGCTGTTGATGATTTCCGGCAGTGAAATCGGCCGCCGGGAATTGCAGCATCGGAATGTGCTTTTGGCCGCGGAAAAGGCTGGGGTCAGCCATCTGGTCTATACCAGCCTGCTGCATGCGGATCGCTCGCCGCTGAAACTGGCGCAAGAACATATCGCGACCGAAATGATGCTGACCGAAGTGCAGCTGCCTTTCACAATTCTGCGCAATGGCTGGTATGCGGAAAACTATATCGACACGGCGAAATCTGCTTTGGCTGCCGGGGCGCTTTATGGAGCCGCGGGCGAAGGCCAAATCTCTGCCGCCAGCCGCGCCGATTACGCCAAAGCCGCGGTCGAGGTTCTGACCAGCGATGGGCATGAAGGGAAGACCTATGAATTATCCGGCGATAAGGCCTTTTCGCTCAGTGATTTAGCGGCGCAGATTTCACAGATCAGCGGCCAGGACATCCCCTATCAGAATATGGCCGAAGCCGATTATGCCGCCGCGCTGGCCAATTCCGGCTTGCCCAGCCCCTGGCCTGAATTCTTGGCCCAGATGGATGCGCAAATTTCCGAAGGCGCACTTTATGATGAGGGGCAAATCCTGTCTGACTTGATCGGCCAGCCCACTACCCCCATCGCCGAGGTGCTTTCTGGGCCGCTGACCGAGGCCGCCTAAGGCTGGACTGCCCCCAAAAACAAGACCTTTCTGCTCTGCGGCGTTTCCGCCGCAGTTGCAATGCTGCGCATGCTCAAATTCAGTATTGATATAATTTTCGCGCGGGCTTCGGTGATTGTATCCACTTCGCGTATAATACCTGTTCTTGCTCTGATTTAAGAGGACCGCCATGATTGATATCAAGGTTCCCCATTTCCCACAAAAAAGCTCCACTCGATCTCTGGTCTTTCCTCCGGCGCCTATGCGACGGTGCAGCTGCATATCGCCTATTCCTCGCATTTCATCGGCGCAGGCGTGATTGCGGGCGGGCCTTATCGCGCGGTTGAGTCCTGCAACGAGGCCGGGGCGACTGTGCCGATCTCAAACATGCTCAATGCGCTTTATGTGGCAATGACACCGCTAACCGCCGCCTCTGCGCCGGATGTGGACAAACTGCTGGGCCTCGCCAAAACCACTGAAAATATTGACGATTTATCCAATATCGCCAAGCAGCGCATGTATATTTTCACCGGCACCAAAGACACGAAGGTCAACCAACATGTGGGCCGCACCGCCGAAGCCTTCTATCGCGGGCTAGGCGTAAAGCAGAGCAATATGTTGTTTGTGGATAATATCCCGGCAGGCCATTCGATCATCACCCAGAATCCCGAAGACTCGCCGCTCGACACGAATAAACCGCCCTATATCAACCGCTCCACAAAGATCGGGCCTGATGGGGAAAATGTGCCGATTTATGATGATGTGCCGGCCTTCACCCAAAGCCATGATATTTTAGATTTTATCTATCAGGCGGAAAAACCCGTGCCGGCGGCGACCTCTCCGGCGGGCAAATTGCTATGTGTCGAGCAGCGCCAATATGCGGAAACCGAAACCGGCAAAGCCTCGCTCGCCCGTTTTGCCTATGCCTATATTCCCTCTAAAGTGCATGCGAAAGAAGCCGAGGCGCTTGGCGTTCATATCGCCATTCATGGCTGCAAGCAGGGCTATGATTTCATCAACTATGTCAATGGCTTGCAAGACATTCAAAACCAGCCGCCATATGGGTCGCGCTATATTACCAGCACCGGTTATATGGAATGGGCCGAGGCGAATAATGTGATTATCCTCTTCCCGCAGGTGGCGGGCAGCGATAGCGCTGCGCTGCAGAATCCGGATGGGTGCTGGGACTGGTGGGGCTATGCGGCCGAAGATACTGCAAATCCCGACTATTATTCCCGTGATGCAGTTCAGATAAAAACCATATATAATATGTTTGCGGCACTCACCGCCAGCGACGCCTAGGAGGCCTCAGAAATGTCGAAAGCCCCACAGCAGAATCTTACACATTTGCAAATGAATGCCGTTAATCGCTCGGTGAAAATGATGACGCAAAGCTCGCGTCTGGCCTGCAGCGCCCATGCGGGTGAAATGATGCAAGAAGCCATGGCCCTAAACACCGCCGCGATGGAACGGATCGGCGCCATGCAGCAGAACTGGGCGGAACAATGGGGCAATTGGCTGAATTACGCCGCCGCTCTGCCCGAGGTGAACACGATCCCGAAATTCGTTGACCGTAGCAATAACATCTTCCTGCAAGCTCAGGCCCAAATGGCCGCCCAGGTCACTGACATGACCGAATTGTCGGAAAATATGGCGGTCAGCTATAGCTTTTGGTTGTCCAAGCAATTCGAGGAATTGGAAAACCCTCACGCCCATGAGGATTGCGACTAAGCCTTAGCTGGTCGTTATCCTTCCTTTTTTCCGCAAAATCGCCAACTAGCTTACCATCGCCGAGGCCGGGAATTCCCCCTAGCCTCGGCGAAAGTCTTTGATTCCACGCAATTTTTCAAAGAAATATCTGAGCCTCGCATTTTCGCTGCCCCCCACCGGTATCAAGTTTATCACCAGTTCCCGAGGATACCGGAAAGAGACCAACCAGGTCCGCCGCGAAAAGGGAGGCCAGCGAATGCCAGCCACAGCGCTTATCTTAGGGATCGGCAATGTTCTTTGGGCCGATGAAGGCTTTGGCGTGCGATGCGTCGAGCGGATGGCCCAGACCCATGCTTTCGGGCCCGAAATTCGCATTATGGATGGCGGCACCCAGGGGCTTTACCTGCTGCCTTTCCTGGATGAGGCCGATATCCTGCTGGTTTTTGACGCGGTGGATTATGGCCTGGCCCCCGGCACGCTGAAGATCGTCGAAAATGACGAAGTGCCCGCTTTCATGGGCGCTAAGAAAATGAGCCTGCATCAGACTGGGTTCCAAGACGTGATCGCCACCGCGCAGCTGATGAACCAATGCCCTGAAACTCTGATCCTGATCGGTTGCCAACCCGAAGAGCTAGAGGATTACGGCGGCGGGCTGCGCGATATCGTGGCGGCGCAAATTGATCCGGCGATTGCGGTGGCGATTGAAAAGCTTGCCGAATTGGGCATCACCGCCCGTCCTGGCCAAACCGCGACCGAGGATCTGGCGGATGCCTCGATCACTCGCGACGCCTATGAGGCCGGGCGCCCCTCCGAAGAAGAGGCCTGCCGTAGCGGCGATGACCGCTTTTTCCCAGCAAAGGTCTAGCGCCCATGTGCCTGGGAATTCCTATGCAAATCCTGTCGGTGGAAGGCATCGCCGCGCAGGCCCAAGATGGTGACCAGGTCGAGCTGATCGATCTAAGCCTCACCGGCCCGCTGAAACCCGGCAGTTGGGTTCTGACCTTCTTGGGCGCGGCGCGGGAAACTCTGCCAGAAGACGAAGCCCTGAAAATTCGCAAAGCCCTGGGCGGGTTACGGTCGCTCATGGAAGGCGGCGATTTGGGCGATGCCTTCGCCGATCTGGACAACCGCGCCCCCAGCCTGCCGCCGCATCTGCAAGCCGCCCTTGATAACGGAGACACCAGCGCATGACCCATCCTTTAATCGACCGGCTGACCACGGATCTTGGCTGGCCCCGTTTGGATAACGACCATGACATCACCGAATTCACCCGCCAGCCGGGCGTTCATGCGCTGTTTGTGCCAGGCGATGCGGCTCGCAATCTCGAAAGCGCGGATGTGGCGGTGATCTTGCCCGAGCTGAAACTTGCATTCCAAGGCAAATTCGATTGCGCCGTGGTAGCCGATAGCGCCGAAAGCAAGCTGCGCCACGACACGAAAGTGCTGAAAACCCCGTCGCTGATCTTTTTCCGCGATGGCCAATTTCTCGCCGGGATCCCGAAAGTGCGCGATTGGGATGAGTATCTGGCCCGGATCTCGCAGATCCTAGCCATGCCCAGCCAGCCGACCCCGACTGCCGCCGCTTAAGTCCTGAAAGGCTCTGATATGGTTTCGAATTTCCACCTTCCCCCCATGGGCTATGGCCCCGGCTCGCAACCTTCTGAGGACGGCAAAGAGCTGGAATATATGCCCATGCCGCAGGATATGCGCACCTATACCACCCATTTTCCTGAAATTGAGGTCACTAGCGATTTTGCCCCGGCCATGACGCTTTTGGGCCAGATTGCCGACGCGACCGAGCAAATGGCAGCAGAAGGCGGCACGGTGGAATTCGACCTTTCGCAGCTTGATGCGGCCAATCGCGGGCTGATCGCCGAAACCATGGGCGAAGGCGAAGTTGCGATGCGGATGCATGGCATTCCAGCCGTCGCCGCGCAAGAAAGCGTTTTTGCCGGGATTTGGGGCCTCAAAGGCGCCGATATCGACAAAATCGAAGTGGGCGCCGCGCCCAGCCTGGCCCAATCCCGTGCCCATGCGCCGCGCCGCGCTGGCACCGGCCCCGCCACGCCGCAACCCGCCGGGGTGGTGAATGCCCCGCCCCTGGCCGTGGAGCTTTTCGACAAATCCGCAGGCTATCAAACCGGCGACACGCCCCATGTGGTCAATCTGACCCTACTGCCCCATACGGAGCAGGATCTTGCCTGGCTCGATAGTGTTTTGGGCCAAGGCTCCGTCGAAATCCTGTCGCGCGGCTATGGCAATTGCCGGCTCTCAGCCACGGCTCTGCCCCATGTTTGGCGGGTGCAGTTCTTCAACTCCATGGATACGCTGATCCTCGACACATTCGAAGTGACGCTAATGCCCGAAGTGGCTTTGGCCGCGAAAGAGGACCTGATCGACAGCGCCGAGCGCCTCCGCGAAGTGATGGAGGCCATCCGATGAGCGGGTTTGAGGGGTCTTACCTAGGGGCGAATGACAAAATCAGCCCCTTAGCGATCATGGAATGCAAAATCTGCTGGACCCCTTATGATCCGGCAGAGGGGGATGACACCCGCTCGATCCTGCCTGGCACGCCCTTTCTGGACCTGCCCGAAGACTGGTCTTGCCCCAATTGCACCGCGCCAAAGGAACAATTCCTTGTCTCCGAAGATCCGGGATCTGACGCGATGCTTGAGGCAGCAAAGCTGTCAGAGCGCACCCAAGCTTTGGTGAGTGATTTCACTGAAGTCTGGCATGCGAAAATGCGCGATGTGCCGATTGTGAATAAATTGCTGCAAGTTCAGGCGGTTGGCTTTGAAATGCACGAAGGCCGCCCGCTGGGCGTTCTCATCAGCCCTTGGTTCATGAATCTGATCCAGCTGCCCGCCGAGGGTGAGGATTGGTCAAATCTGATCGCAGGCGAGAAAGAAATCCTGTCCTTCCCATCGGGCGAGTACGAATTCATTTACAACACCCGTGAGCAAACCGGCGGCTATAAGGCCTGTTCGCTCTTTTCGCCCATGGGAGACTTCAAATCCCAGGCGGCGGCGGTGGATGTGGCCCGCGAGGTGATGGTTGCCCTGTTCCAAGAAGAGCACCGGGCCGAAACCGATCGCAACGCCGATATTCGCGCCGCTCGCGAAACGGAGCTGGCCGCGATTGCCGAGGCGGAAGCAGAGGCCGAGGCCGCCGCCGAAACAGGGGCCGAAAATGGGGCCGAAGCCGCCGCTGCGCATATCCCCGAAGCCCCGACCCGACGTCAGGTTCTGACCGCTGGGCTGGGGGCGGATCCCGAGTAACTCTATGGTGATGCGGCAAAACTTTCCCCCCCGTGGGTCCCTCCGCCCACTTCCTAGCCGCATCGCCCTTTTTCTTTTCTCCTAAGCCAGGTCATACTGCTCGCCATGTATCCCCAAGCCGCCCTCCCCTTCACCATTCAGCCCGCCCCGGAACCGCCCGTGGCGCAGCTGATGCTGGGGCGTCCGGTGGCTGAGGTGGTGGAAACCCTGCCGCGACTGTTCAATCTGTGCCGCGCCGCGCAATCGACGGCGGCGCATATGGCCTTTGGCATGACCCCGCCTACGGATTTGGTCAGCGGTGTTAATCTGGGCGCCGAAATCACCCGCGATCACCTGGCGCGGCTTGGCCTGCTTTTGCCCCGGCATTTGGGCCAGCCCGTCGCGGATATCGCCGAAGGCCCCGCCGCAGTTTTGGGCGCGGGCCTGCCGCAAGATCCCAGCGATTTTGCCGCTTATCTGCGCTCTGGCACGCCGCTGGCCGCTCTTTTGCGCGGGCTCATCGCTCATTTCGGGCCCGGAGAGGCCTGCGCCGATCTGCCATTGCCCGATGATGAGGATCTACAACCAGGCCGCGCCGTGGAAAATTCCCCTGCGGCGCGCCATGCGGATCACCCTTTGATGCAGTATATCGCCCTAACCCAAGGCAAAGGCCCGCTTTGGCGTGTTGTAGCGCGGGCTTTGGATCTGACCGCCGCGCGGGCGGGCCGCCTGCCTTTGCCGCGCTGCCGCGCCAGTGATGGGGCCGCGCTTTGCCCTGCGGCGCGTGGCACTTATGCGATCCATGGCAAAGCCGCAGACGGCCATGTAACCGCCTTGACCCGCATCACCCCCACCGATCATCTTTTGGCGCCAAATGGCATTTTAGAACAAAGCCTTGCCAGCCTGCCCGCCGCTAAATCCCATCTCGCGCCGCTGCTTTTGGATATCCTCGACCCCTGCCGCCCCGTTGCGCTAGAACCCAAAACCGGAGAGCCTGCCCATGCATGAGCTGTCCCTCTGCGAAGGCATCCGCCAAGTGATCGAGGACCAGGCCAGCGCCCATCAAGTGCAAGCCGTGCGCAAAGTCCGCATCGAAATTGGCCAATTCGCCGGCGTCGAGAAACCCGCCCTAGAATTCGCCTTTGAGGTGGTGATGCGCGGCTCCGTTGCCGAAGGCGCAACGCTGGAAATGATCGATCTGCCCGGCAAGGCGCTTTGCTATGACTGTATGAAAGAGGTGGAAATCCCCGAACGCCTCGCCCCCTGCCCCGAATGCGGCGGTGGGAAATTGATGCCCAATGGCGGGGATGAGTTCAGAATCAAAGACTTGGAGGTCATCTAATGTGTACTGTTTGCGGATGCGGAACGGCTCAGCTTGAAGGCCAGTCGCAGGAACATCACCACCATGATCACCCGCAGGGGCATGATCACGGCCATCACCATCATCACCACCACCACAGCCATGATCTGCATTTCGGCCAAGGTGCCGCCGGTGTCGAAGTTGCCGGGATGAGCCAAGAGCGGCTGATCGAAATCGAAACCGATATCTTAGCGAAAAACGACCGTTACGCTGATATGAACCGGGCCAAACTGGCCGAGCTGGGCGCTTTCGCGGTTAATCTCGTCAGCTCGCCGGGCTCGGGCAAAACCACGCTTTTGTGCAAAACCATCGAGGCTTTGGGCGATCAGCCCCTAGCGGTGATCGAAGGCGACCAGCAAACCGCCAATGACGCCGAGCGCATCCGCGCCACCGGGGCGCCCGCGCTCCAGGTCAATACCGGCAAGGGCTGTCATCTGGATGGCAATATGGTCGGCCATGCCATGGCGCATCTGGGCATTGCGCCCGGCTCGATGCTGTTTATCGAAAATGTCGGCAATCTGGTCTGCCCCGCCGCTTTCGATCTGGGCGAGGATTGCAAAATCGCGATCCTGTCCATCACCGAAGGTGAGGATAAGCCGCTGAAATACCCCGATATGTTCACGGTCGCGCGGCTGGCGATCCTCAACAAAGTGGACCTCGCCCCGCATTGCGATGTGGATCTGGACCTTTACGAAGAAAATCTGCGCCGGGTGAATCCGGGTATCGAAATCCTGCGGCTGTCTGCCCGCACTGGCGAAGGCATGGAGGCTTGGCTCCAGTGGCTGCGCGCCAATCTGGCCGCCAAAACTCCGATGGCAGCAGAATAATGACCGAGCCCCTGCCCTCTATCCTGCTTGTCGATGACGAAGACCACAGCCTGGCCGCCATGCGCATGGCCTTGGAGGATGATTTCGACTGTTTCACCGCCTCTAATGCGGTTGAGGCGGCCGAGATCATGGAAGCGCAATTCATCCAAGTGATCTTTTGTGATCACAGAATGCCGGGCAAAACCGGTGTCGAATTTCTGACCGAAGTGCGCGACCGCTGGCCCGATACGGTGCGGATCATCATCACCGGCTATACCGAAACCAATGATATGATTGCGGCCATCAACGAAGCCGGGATCTATCAGATCATGACCAAGCCCTGGCATCCCGATCAGCTGGTTATGGTCGCCAAAAACGCTTCTAGCCTATTCAACCTTACCCGCGAACATGATCGTATGTCGCTGGAAATGCGGTATCTTTCGCGCTCGGTGGAAAACCGGCTGGAAGAGCAGCGCAAAGCGCTCCGCGAAGGGCTGGGCTTTGAAAACCTGCTGCGGGCGGTGAATTCGCCACTTAATCCGGTGATTGAACAAGCCCGACAATTCGCCAGTTTCAATGTCCCCGTGGTGATCCAGGGCGAGGTGGGCACCGGCAAAGCAGCCCTGGCGCGAGCGATGCATTACAGCTCTCTGCGCTCGGACAAACCCTTTCTGGAAATCGACTGCACCTCGATTGACGAAGATATTCTGGAAATGGAGCTCTTTGGCGCCCGGCGCGGCGCCACCGCCGCCATTGCTAAGACCAAAACTGGGCTGGTGCAAAAGGCCGATCGCGGCACGCTTTATCTGGGCGGTGTCGCCTCCCTGTCGCCGCGTTTGCAATTGGCAATCCTACGCCTGGCCCGCGACGGCGTGTTCCGCCCCGTGGGCAGCCAAGAGCTGATGCGCTCCGATGCCCGGCTTTTGGTCGGCACGGAAAAGGATCTGCGCCATGAGCTGGGCGAAGGCCGTTTCTGCGCCGAGCTTTATTATGCGCTGGCCAAGGTCACCCTCACCATCCCGCCCCTGCGCGAACGCCCCGGCGATCTGCATATCCTAGCGGAAAAGCTGCTGTTTGAGGCCTCCTCCGCCCATGGCAAGCCGGTTCACGGCCTCTCGGAAGACGCGCTGCAATTCTTTGCGGGCTATGACTGGCCGGGCAATCTGCGCGAGCTGGAAAATGAAATGATCCGCATGCTGATCTTTTCCCAAGACGCGATCCTTGGCCCGGAACTGATCAGCCGCCATATTCTGCAAGCCGCGCCGATCTCTACCCCTGATGATAGCGCCTTGGATATGGTGCTGACCTCCTCGGGCAGTCTGAAAGACCGGGTGGAGCAGATCGAAATGCGGATCTTGCGCGAAACCCTGACCCGGTTGAAATGGAACAAAAGCCGCGCCGCTGCCGAGCTGGGCTTATCACGGGTTGGGCTGCGGGCGAAAATTGAACGCTATGGCATTAATGAGCCGGGCCGTCAGAGCCAGGCCGCGCCCAGCGATGAGGAGGAATAGCGCATGTGCCTAGGCATTCCCGGCCAGATCGTGGCCATCACAGATGAGACCCGGCAAATGGCCATGGCCGAAGTGTCCGGCGTGCGCCGGGAGGTGAATGTGGCGCCGATTGCCATGGGTCCGCTGGATCAGCTGATTGGCAAATGGGCGCTGATCCATGTGGGGTTTGCTATGGCCGAAATCGATGAAACCGAGGCCGCCGCAACCCTAGAGGCCCTGCGCGATCTGGGCGAGGCGCAAGAAGCGTTAGAGGCCATGGCCGCAGGCGATGCCGCCCTTGCAAAGACAGGCAGTGCCGCATGAAATACGCCTCTGAATTCCGCGATCCGAAAGCAGCCAAAGCTTTACTGTCCCGCATCGAAACCGTGCTAAGCGAAATTGGCGCAACGGCGGAAAAACCAATTCATATCATGGAGGTCTGCGGCGGGCATACCCATGCGATCTTCCGCTATGGGCTGGATAAACTGACCCCACCGGGGCTCGAATTCATCCATGGCCCTGGCTGCCCGGTCTGCGTATTGCCCATGTCGCGCGTGGATGAATGCGTAGAGCTGGCGGAGCGGCCCGAAGTGATTTTCACCACTTTCGGCGATGCGATGCGTGTGCCCGGCACGCGTAAATCCCTGCTCCAGGCGAAAGCCGATGGCGCCGATATCCGCATGGTCTATTCCCCGCTCGACGCGCTGGAACTGGCGCGGCGTCACCCGGATCGCGAAGTGGTGTTTTTCGGCCTCGGCTTTGAAACCACAACACCCTCCACCGCGCTGTCGATCCAGCAAGCCGCGCGCGAGGGGCTGACGAATTTCTCGGTCTTTTGCAATCACATCACCGTGCCGCCGCCCATCAAGGCGCTGCTCGATGATCCGCATATGGTGCTGGATGGCTTTGTGGGGCCGGGTCATGTATCCATGGTGATCGGCACGCATCCCTATGATTTCATTTCCCAAGACTATGGCAAACCCATTGTTGTGGCAGGCTTCGAGCCGCTCGATCTGCTGCAATCGGTGCTGATGGTGCTAGAGCAGATCCGCGAAGGCCGCGCTGAGGTGGAAAACCAATATGCCCGCGTTGTGCCCGAGCATGGCAATCCGGTCTCTATTGCCGCGATCGAAGATGTCTATGAACCCCGTCCCAGCTTTGAATGGCGCGGCTTGGGCGAGATCGATGAAAGCGGCCTGCGGATCCGCGACGCGTACAAAGCCTTTGACGCCGAAGAGAAGTTCCAAATCGGCTATGGCGCTGACCCACGCGTGACCTTTGAACCCGAAGGCTGTGACTGCGGCGCGGTGATGACCGGGCGGATCAAACCCACCGCCTGCCCGCAATTCGGCCGTGGCTGCACGCCAGAAATGCCTCTGGGCGCGTTGATGGTCAGCTCGGAAGGCGCCTGCGCGGCCTATTACCAATATGGCGGCGCCCGCGCCGTGGAACCGGCGGAATAAGGCGAAACATCATGGCCCCGAAACTCGATAAAGTCACCCTCGCCCATGGGGGCGGCGGCAAAGCCATGCGCCAGCTGATCGAAGAGGTGTTTACCGCACGGTTTCAACCGGCAGCCATGGAGGACCAAGCCCGCCTGACCCACAAGGCCCTGGCCGAGCCCGGCGCGCGCCTGGCCTTTACCACTGACGGTTTCGTGGTGGAGCCGCTGGAATTTCCCGGCGGCAATATCGGCAAGCTCGCAGTCTGCGGTACGGTCAATGACCTGGCCGTGGGCGGGGCGCAGCCGCTCTGGCTCTCTGCCGGGTTTATCATCGAGGAAGGCACGGATGTGGCCTTGCTCCACCGGATCACCGAAACCATGCAAGCCGAGGCCGAAGCCGCCGGGGTGCGCATTGTCACCGGTGACACCAAGGTGGTGGGGCGCGGCTCTGCGGATCAGGTCTTTATCACCACTTCCGGCGTGGGTGTGATCCCGCCGGGCCGCGATCTGGCCGCCGAACATATCCGCCCCGGCGATGTGGCGCTGGTCAATGGCGTGTTGGGCGATCATGGGGCGGCGATCTTGGCCGCGCGCGGGGATATGGCCCTATCGGCGGAAATTCCGTCGGATTGTCAGGGTCTTGGACATCTGATGGAGGCGGTTCTTGCGGCCGCCCCCAATGCCCGTGCTGCCCGCGATGCCACACGTGGTGGGCTGGCCTCTTGCCTTAATGAAATGGCCGAAGCGGCGGGTTGCGCGATTGAGGTCGAGGAAAACAAACTCCCCCTGCGCGAGGAAGTGAAGGGCATGTGCGAAATCCTTGGCCTTGATCCGCTCTATCTGGCCAATGAAGGTACGCTGGTGGTCTTTGTCCCCGAGGCAGAAGCCGACGCCGCCCTAAGCGCCATGCGCGCCCGCCCAGAGGGCAAAAACGCCTGCGCCATTGGCCGCGCCCATGAGGGGCAGCCAGGACTGGTGACCATGCGCACGCTTTTCGGCGGCGCTCGGATTGTCGATATGCTGGTGGGCGAACAACTGCCCCGGATCTGCTAAGCCATTACGCAAAGAAAGGTAGGCAAATTGCCCACCCTACTCATAGCCCTAGCCTTTTTCTGGATGCAGCGAGCGGCCCAAAATATGCTCCGAATTCTGCACCACATGCCCCGCATCGCCAACGATGAGCGGATCGGGCTTGCCCACCACATCCTCATCCTTATCCGGGTAATCGATATTGGCCAGGAAATGCCGCATGCAGTTGAGACGCGCCCGCTTTTTGTCATCTGACTTGATAATCGTCCAAGGCGCATCCGCCGTATCCGTATAGAAAAACATCGCCTCTTTCGCCTCGGTGTAATCATCCCAGCGGTCGAGACTGGCCAAATCCATGGGCGATAATTTCCAACGCTTCAGCGGGTCGGTCTTGCGCGCCTCAAACCGGCGCTGCTGCTCTTTTTGGGTCACCGAGAACCAATATTTGAACAGCCTAATCCCCGACCGCACCAGCATCCGCTCAAATTCCGGGGCCTGGCGCATGAATTCCAGATAGTCATTGGCCGAGCAAAAGCCCATCACCCGCTCAACGCCGGCGCGATTATACCAAGACCGGTCATAGAACACCATTTCCCCAACTGTCGGCAGCTCGCTGATATAGCGCTGAAAAAACCACTGCCCCTGCTCTTCCCAAGTGGGCTTGTTCAGCGCCACAACCCGCGCGGATCGGGGGTTGAGATGCTCCATAAACCGCTTGATCGTGCCGCCTTTGCCCGCCGCATCGCGCCCCTCAAACAGGATCACGAATTTTTCCTCCGCCTCCTGCGCCCAAAGCTGGACCTTCAACAGCTCTGCCTGAAGCGCGGCTTTCTCGGCCTCATAGGTCCGGCGCGACAGCTTGCGCGGATAAGGATACGCCCCGGTTTCAAATGCATGGCGGATGGCGTCGGCCTGAACCTTGGGGAAACCAGCCGCCAAACGGGCTCCTTGGCTGGGCTTTGGCGCGGTGGCAGGCGCCCCAGTGGCGGCGGGCGAGGAAGCGGTTTGCGGCACGTCTAACGTCATGGGGCGACTCCTTGTTCTGCGGGAATGGCCCTGACCTAGCTGGTGAATGCTCCCTTTTCCTTGATCATCGTCATATTTTCGTCACATTTCTGGAAGCTTTACGCTAGGTTTTCGGAATTTCGCCCGAAGCACCGGAAATCTCTAAGCGCAAGGGCGCCTGAGCCACAGAAACCACCGCTTGGCGCAGAACCAGATCGAATTTTTCCGCCAAATAACGGGCCTGAAACGCACTAGGTGCTGTGACCGAAACCTGCCCGCCCTGGGGCTCACCAAAACGCAAACGGGCAAACCAAGCCTCATAGCTTTGCGGTTCGCGCGCGCGCAGCACATCCTTCACCGCCTGGTCAAAACCATTGCTCGGCGGCGTGGGCGGGGCCTCCTGAGCCGCAGGATCCACCATCGGCGCTTGCCGCACCGGGGACATCTGCGTCGCCATCCGGTCCAGGAAATCCGGGCCGACCCGGTGCCAGTCTTCGCGCGCCAGCTCCATCACACGGGCGCGGTTCAGCCGATAAGCGCCCACCTGGCCGCGCCGCCCGCGCCGAACCACCGCCAAAAGCCCAGCCTCAACCAAAGCCGCCATATCGCGTTTGACCGTCCGCGTGCTCACATTCCACAACAGCGCCAATTGGCTATGACCAATAGAGACCAAATCCTTGACCCAGTCATAACGCGCTGTGATCATCACATTCAGCCGCAACGCCAATAGCCGCATATGGTCGTCACATCGCAGACCAATCAGCGCGAGATTGGTCAAAATATCATATTTCACGACCCCTGCTTGAGGGCCGCGTATCGCCTGAGCCATCATGGGAAACCACCTGCTCGTTAACCTGTGCCTCTGCGGTCGATTTCTTTTGTACCGATTCCGCTTGCCACAGAGCTAAGCCGAAAATCCCGTATTTTGTCAAGTCGGGCGAAAATCCGGGAAAATTAACATTCTCAAAAACATTCTTGGGTGAATCTCTTAAAGGATAAGGGGGCCATCCCAGCATGTCCCCATGTAGCGGGTCTCATGGCCCCTATTCCTAGGTTTAGAGGGTGAAAAGCCCCGGATCTGTTGCGAGAAAGCCGCTTTTCCCCTGCCCCAGCCGGAAATCCGCAATTTCGAGTCTTGCTTGCGAAAAACACGATTTTCAGACTCTCGAAAATCCGGTATTTCAAACTTAGGCAGGTAAATACACGAGAATAAGATGAGAGACTATCAAGACCTTCAAAATATGAATGCCCGCAGCCTGGCGCAGCAATCGGCTGTGCGCAAGGCGACCTTCTCCCCGGCGGAAACGAAATTGCTGCGGCGCTTTTCGATCTGGGAAATCTCTACCTTTATGTTCGATGTGGCGGCAGACACATTGCGCAAGAAACTGGCCGAGGATCTGAGCCTGCCGCAAGGCGAAACCGAAGAAGAGGGCCGCCAGCGTTGGTTCTCCCTCGATGAAATTAACGAGCTGCGGCGGCGGCTGAAATTTCGTGGTAAAAATCTGATGCCGCATCGTCCCAAAGGCCGGGCCATGCGGGTGGCAATTTCCAATTTCAAAGGTGGGGTCGGTAAAACCGTGGTGGCGCAGCATTTGGCCAATGCCGCGGCGCTTGATGGATATCGGGTGCTCTGTATTGATTTCGACCCGCAAGCCACGCTCACCCATTCCATGGGGATCGTTGAGGTGAAAGAAAGCGAAACCGTCTGGGGCATCATGTGCCGAGATCTATGCCGCGAAGCCGACCGTATCGCCCAATCCTATGACGACCCCGATGACTGCCCCTACCCCGCTGCGGATGAGCTGCCCGATGATGTGCGCGCCATCGGCGCTCAGCGGACCCAGGACTTTATTCAACCCACCTGCTGGCCCACCATCGACATCATCCCCAGCTGCGCCAATGCCGCTTTCGTGGAATTCGCCTCGGCGCAATATCGCAGCCTCCACAAAGCCTGGAGTTTTTTCGGCTGTGTGCAGCGCTATCTCGAAGAGCTGCCCGATGACCAATATGACATCATCATTTTCGACTGCCCGCCCGCGATTGGCTATCAGTCGCTCAATGCGGCTTTTGCGGCTGACATCCTCTATATTCCTTCCGGTCCGGGTTATTGGGAATATGACAGCACCACCTCTTATCTCGGGCAGTTGGGCGACGCGATGGAAGACATCTCTTCGGGCTTTGCCGGCCTGGCCGAAGATGCGGGGCTGATCCTGCCCAAGACCTTCCGCGATATCCGTTTGCTGATGACCCGCTATGAGGCCAATAACCAATTGCATGATGCGATGCGGGTGGCCTTTGGCAATGTCTTTGGCGCGGATGTCTGCCGCAATCCGATAGAGATGACCCGCGCGGTCGAGCAATCAGGCCGTTTCCAAATGTCGGTTTATGAGCAAGACTATCGCATGATGACCCGCGACACATGGAAACGCGCGCGGCAAAGTTTCGACCGAGCGTATGACGAATTCCGCGACACAGTTTTGCGGGCTTGGGACCAAGAGGAGGCATAATAAATGGCCGGCAAGAATAAGAACAAATTCGGCTTTGACCCCCTGCCCGATGCCGCGCCTTCAAAGGCACCGACTGCGCGCCGGGATCGTAGCGTCGGCCCCATGGGCGCTGCGGTGCGCGAGGCTGCCGAAAGCTTGGCGGAAACCACAGAAGCGAAAGTCGAGCAGCGGCGGCAAAATGCCGAAGACGCCAAAGCCTACCGCGCGGCGCAGTCTGAGGGCCGGGTTTTGGAAAGCCTGTCGGTCTATGCGATCTATACCGATGATCTGCCGCGCGACCGCTTAGATCTAGAGGCGGTGGCAAATTCCGAGGAAATGGACGAGCTGAAATCCTCGATCCGCAGTCGCGGTCAGCGCGAACCGATCGAGGTCTTTGTGGATGAGGCCGGTCGCTATCAGCTGCAAAAAGGCTGGCGCCGGGTGACTGCGCTGCGGCAATTGCATGAGGAAACTGGCGAGGACCAGTTCGGCAAAGTGACAGCGCGGGTTGCGAAACCGGCCGAAGATCAGAGCGATCAGCGCATGGCGCGCTATATTGATATGGTCGAAGAAAATGTTGTGCGCGAGGATCTGACCTTTGCCGAGATGGCGCAAGTGGCGATCCGTGCCGCGTCGGATCCGGCGGTCGAAGACAGCGATCCAGAGGCGCTGGTGGGCCGTCTTTATGGCTCCCTTCATAAGATGAAGCGCAGCTATATCCGCAGCTTTGTTTTTCTTCTCACCGCGCTTGGCGGGTCGCTGCAATGGCCCAAAGATATTTCCCGCAACCAAGGTGTCGAAATTGTCCGGGCGCTGAAAGCTGCACCAGAGCGTGCGGGAGCTTTGGGTCGTGAATTGGCGGCCTGTGCGACCCGTGATGACCAGGCGGTGGTGCTAGAGATGTTCCTAAAATCGCCGCGTCGGAAAGAGGGTGGCCAGGCCCGCGCGCCCAAGGAGAAATATGAATTCCATGTGGGCGACACCAAGGTCACCGCGCGCAAGGGGGAATGCCGGATCCTTTCGGGGCGCGACTTTGCCGATATCCCGAAAGACCGTTTGGCCCGTGCGATCCGTGCTTTCGAAGAGGCCCTGAAAGAGGAGGGTAACCCACGGATTACCTCTCTGTAACCTGCGGTTTGTGGCACGGGTAACCCATGGGTTGCCGCCTGCCTTACGTGCCATTCAGACCCGCCATGCCGATTTGCCATAAGGACTTGGCAAAACAAAACCGCCCCCGATTTGGAGGGCGGTTTTTTCATGGGCGCATTTTCAAGCGAGCCGTTTCGGGTGCTGCCGTGGTAACCCGTGGGTTACCCGCTATGTCCAATGGCCAATCTCTGGCGCCAATTGCAAGGCGGGCTAAATCATCCCCAGCAATTTCCACCACAAGAAATCAAGCGGCATCAGCACCAGCACAGTCAGCGCCCCAAGCGCCAGCAAAGGCCGCCCCAAATGCCGCACGGGTTCTTTCGCCAGGCTCATGGCCAGGATCAGCGGCGGCATTTGGAAGGGTAGGAAGATCGTGGAAAACCCCACCACCTGGGTCATCATCGCGGCTTCGGTGCTAAAGCCCGTGGCCTGGGCCAGGTCCGGCGCAAAAGGGGTCAGCACCGCGGGCAGCCCGGCCATTGTGGTCAGAAAACCCGAAGCGGCGGCAAAGACCGACAGGGACATGAAGTTCAAGAAATCCGCGCCAGGGCTAAGGGGCAGGGCGCCGATGACCAGCGGGGCCAGGGTCTCGCCCAGCCCGCTGGCACTGACCACCGTGCCCATGGCCAGCACCCCACCAATGAAGAGCAGCGTCGGGAAATCCACCGCTTGGCGGAACTCATCGGGCCGCACAAAACCGACCCTGGGCATCAGCAATAATGTGGCCGCTGCCAGCCCGATCCAAGCCGGACTAACCCCATGGATCCGGTCCGTGGCCCAAAGCGCCAGCACCGCCAGCAGCATCACCAAAAGCCGGGTTTGCGCGGGCGAGGGGGGCGCGGGCTCGGCGCTGTTTTGGGCCGCGATTTCTTGATCCACCGGGAAGAGCCGCAGCAAAAGCCAGGTCATCAGCGCGGCCTTGCCTAGCCCCAAAATCGGGTAATGCAGCGCCAGGTAATCCGTATAGCTGATATGAATGCCAAGGATATTTTCGCTCGCCCCGATCAGCACCATATTGGGAACATTGGCTGGCAGGATCGCAAAGCTCGGCATGGTGGCGGCCATGGCCGTGGTCACCGCCACCCCAGTGCGCCCCTTACTGCCCGGCGCCAGGCCAAGCGCATCGGCCAGGGCCAGTCCCAGGGGCATCAGCACTGTCGCCCGCCCCATGGAAGACGGCATGAGAAAGCCCAGCAGCGCCCCAAGGATCACCAGCCCCGCAATCAGCGCCGTATAGCTTTTGGACAGATGCGGAGCCACCGCCGCGCCGATCCTTTGGCCAAGCCCGGTGGTTCGGATCGCGGCGCCGATCACAAACCCGGCCACGATCAGCCACATGGCTGTAGAGGTGAAGCCGGCAAAGACTGTGCTGGGCTCCGCCAATCCGGGGATCAACAGGGCGCAGAACAGCACTAAGCTGGCCATATAATTGGGCAAGATCGCAGTGGACCAAAGCCCGATGATCACAAAAATGATGCCCAGAGTTGCGGCTTGGCCTTCGCCGAAAGCTGCGGGTTGGGCAGTGGCAATGGCCGCTCCAAGCCCGGCGAGCAGGGCAAAGACCAGGAATTTTGCGGGGGGCATGGGATCTCCTAAGAACTAGGGCAAAACTACTGACCTTACCCTAGCCGAGCCGCGATTTTTGCGCTAGAACGACATTATGCCAAAGTATGTCGATTTTCCGCCAAGATCTGAAATGGGCCCTAAGGCGGGTCCAGAGCCGGAACCACAGGCCGGAATCGAAATCTATCCCGTGCCCAAGGATGGGTTTCTGCAAGATCCGCGCCGCCCGCTTGGGGTCCGCATCGCGCAGCTTCAGACTGGCCGCATGGTCGCGCCGCATGCCCATCCGCGCGGTCAGCTGACCTTGGTTTATGACGGGGTGGTGCGGCTGCGCGTGGGCGAGGATGTGTGGTTCGTGCCCGGCAAACATGGGATTTGGATCCCGCCGGATATGCCGCATCAGCTAAGCGGTCAGCGCAATGTGGAGATCCATCATCTCTTTGTTGATCCGCGTTTCGTGGCGCGCTTGGGCTGGTCTCAGCCGGAGGTGGTGGTCGGCTCGCCCCTGCTGCGCGGGATTGCGCGTCGATTGGCCCCCGGCGCGGTGGAGACGCTGAGCCATGCAGAGGCGCGGCGTTTGGCCTGGGTCGCGCTGGACGAAATGGGGCGGCTCGATCGCCCGGATCTGCGCTTGCCTGGTGGTCGGGATGCCCGGCTTTTGGCCGCGATGGAGCGGTTGCTCGACGCGCCGGGCGAGATCGGCGGCTTAGAAGATCTGGCCCGTAAAAGCGGCACAAGCAGCCGAACTTTGGCGCGACTTTTCAGCGAGGAAACCGGGCTGAGCTTTCGCGACTGGCGGGCGCGGGCGGTGTTTATGCAGGCCTTGGAACGGCTGGAAATGGGCGAAAGCTCCACCGCTTTGGCGGCTTATTTGGGATACTCATCGGCTTCGGCCTTTGTGGCCGCCTTCCGCCGCCATTTCGGCGCCCCGCCCTCAGCCTATCGTCGCGGCGGGTGACGCGCAAACAGAGGCCAGCTGGGAAAGCCGCCGAGGTTATTTTGGTGGCGGAGGAGCCAATTTCGTCCGAGCCATATCCCGAAGAGTTTGACCCAACCCAGCTTGCCCCTGAGGCTGCCAGCCCGCTGCCAGAAGGCGAGAACAGTCCATCTCATTGAATTCGCAGGGGTCTGCGGCGGGGGGCAGGGGGTGTTTTTGGTTGGTGAGGCTGGCCCATTGCGCCAAAAGATCCCGTCGGTCCAGCAATAGGTCAGAGGCATTCACATGCGCCCAATCATCAAGCGCGCCGCGAAGGGCGAGGCGGCAAGCTTGGGCCAAATCCGCGCCATGGAGTTCTGAACCCAGGCGCGGCGCGATCTCTGCGCCTGCTTCGAAGTCATTGAAAAGGCTTTGCCATTTATGGGTTTGGCCAGGGCCTGGCGGACCATAGACCCCCGTGGCGCGGATCGATAGGCTTTGCAGCGCACTGGCGGCAAGCGCTTGCTCAATCGCTAATTTGACCTCGCCATAAAGCGTATTGGGATGGCAAGGCGTGTCCTCCTGCAGCCGCGCGCCGGGAGGCTGGCGGCCATAGACCGCACGGGAAGAGAGAAAGACAAAGCGCGTCACCCCCGCCGCTTCGGCGGCGCGGATTAGGGTGAGGCTCCCTTCTAGATTAGCGCGGCGGAAACCTTCGGGATCATCCCCTTCGCCGCCTCGATAACGCCCTGGAATATGATCGAAAGAACAATGGATTAGCGCGTCAAACTCGTGCAGCATCGGGGCAGGGGCGGTCAGGCTATAAAGCAGATGCGCTACGGGGCCGGCGAAAAATCCAGGCTCCGGCGCGCGGCGGCTGAGCAGGGTAACATCGTCCCCCGCTGCCAGCGCCTCTTGCACCAAGAACCGTCCCACCAAGCCCGTGCCGCCGGTAATGGCTAGTCGCATGGGTTTTTGAGCTCGCTCAGCACTGGCACCGGCCCGTCACCATGATAGGCCTGCCATAAATCGATCAGCGGTTTCAGCTGCTCGGCCTTTGGATGATCGGTCTGCCAGGGCTTTTCATATTGGTAATGCAGCACCCGGATTTCCCGCCAAGCCCAAAGCTCAGGCATGTTAAGCCACACATATTGCAGCATATTATAGAAAACCGGTAGACCATGCCAATCAGGGAAAAACTGATTGAGAAAGGTCTGATCCGTGCGCCGCCAAAACAGGCCGGGACGGTCAAGCGCGGTCATCATGCGCTCAAATGTGACGTCAGATGGCTTGGCTGTGAACACCCCGGAATTCATCCGGTGGAAATCCTGCAGGCTTTCATACACATTCGGCGCGGCGCAGAATTCCGGATAAGTGAAGAGTTTATCGATATTTTGCAGCACTAATGCATCAGCATCGATGAACACCGCATCGCGATATTCGGTCAGCTGCCACAGCCGGAGTTTCGCGAAATTATCGAGTGGTGTGTGGAACTTAGGCTTCTCCCCTTTGGTAAAAGGCGCATCCCCATGGATCCGATCACGGCTATGGGCGGCGTTGAACGTGTCGCTTGTATCCAGCAAATCGGTGAGGATCAGCCGGGCCCCTAAGCTTTCCAAACGGGTCAGGCGGGATTGATCAACCCCGCCTGTGAACATAACCACCAGATCCGCCGCCGTGCCCGAAAGCTTCAGGGAGCGGATTAAGGCCTCTGCACCGCCGATATAGTTATCATTGGAAACCAAGGTAACATAGGCCGCCCTGTTTTGCGCCGGCCCATTTGCTTGTAATTGCTGCATAAATCACGAAACGGATTTGAGCCGCTTCCCTTCCGGATCTGTTTCAACGCGCTGCGCGATATCCTTGGTCCAGGCTGAAACAGCCGGTACCCGCTTGCGATCCACGCGATGGGCGTATTTTTTCGCAACATCAACCACTTCTGACAAAAGACCATCTGCAAGGGTGATCGGATTAAGTCCAAGCGCCAGGAATTGATCATTTTTCACGATCAAGTCATTTTCCGGGGCTTCTTTGCGCGGATTTGGCAAATAGGCGACTTCCGCCCCGGTCATCGTGGCGATTTTTTCAGCTAGATCGCGAACCCGGTGAGTTTCGGTCATCTGGTTGAAGATCCGCACCCGCTCTCCTGCCGCTGGGGCATCGCCAAGCGCCAGTTCAATGCAGCGCACACAGTCTTGCAGATGGATAAAGGCGCGGGTCTGGCCGCCAGTACCATGGACGGTAAGCGGATAACCAATCGCGGCCTGGATCAAAAAGCGATTAAGAACAGTGCCATAATCGCCGTCATAGTCAAAACGGTTGATCAGCTGCTCATGCCGCCGGGTTTGGTCCGTATGGGTGCCCCAAACGATTCCTTGGTGCAAATCGGTGATCCGTAGCCCATCATTTTGTGCGTAAAATTGGAATAAAATCTGATCAAGCGATTTGGTCATGTGATAGACCGAGCCTGGGCGTGTCGGATAGAGGATCTCCATCTCTTTTTTCTCGCCTTCGAGATTGGTGATCTCTACGTCAAGATAGCCTTCGGGGATCGCCGCGCCTACGCTGGAATAGCCGTAAACACCCATGGTCCCAAGATGTACAAGATGCGCGTCAATCCCGGTTTCTACCAGGGCTGTCAACAGGTTATGGGTGGCATTCACATTGTTATCGACAGTGTAAACTTTGTGCCGATCCGACTTCATTGAATAGGGTGCGGCGCGCTGCTCGGCGAAATGGATCACCGCATCGGGGCGCATATCTGCCAGCCAAGTTTTCAGAAGGCTATATTCCTTGGCAAGGTCGATGCGATGGAAATTGATCTCATTGCCCGACACGTCATTCCAGACCCGGCACCGCTCTTGGATACTGTCCATCGGGGTCAGGGATTGGACCCCCAGCTCGGCATCGATCCAACGACGGGATAGATTGTCGAGAATATGCACCTCATGACCAAGATTGGACAGGTGAAGTGCCGTTGGCCATCCGACAAAACCGTCGCCGCCTAGAACCGCAATACGCATGATTTTCTTCCGTTTTTTGCTGTCGTTGGGGTCTTTTGACCAACCAATTTTCTGCATGCAACGCGACGCATTGGGGCGGCGGGCTAATCTTGTGATTGGGTGGCGAATCTTTGCCGAACCTCCCGGGACTATTAGATACAATCAGCGGTAATTTTGGTTGAGACGTAACATGGTATTTAGGTTTTGCCGTTTTGCTAGGCTTATCAGTTTTGGGTCTATATGGGATGGGTCCCGGTGGCATTTGTATTCAAAAATAGGCAGCTCACCTTTATTATGCTCTTGATTGGGGCGCTGGCCACTGTGGGAACATTGGTTTTTGCGGCCCAGCAGATTTGGGGAAACTGGCAAGCAAAACATGCGGTTGAGGTCAATCAGGGGTTATCCTCTCGGGCTGTCCAGGTCGGCGATCTGATCCATGAGGTGCAAAAAGAACGCGGCGCAAGTTCCGGATTTTTGGCCAGTAAAGGCATGAAATTTAAGGATAGATTGACCGATCAGCGCAAGGTTGTGGATGAACAAGTCACGGCAATGCGCCGTGAACTTGATCTGGCCCAGGGGCGGGTCAAAAACCCCGAGTTTCGCTTGGCGATCGATGCGGCACAGCGAGCTTTGGACGGCTTAGAGGGCCTGCGAACTCAAATAGATTTGCAAACAATCGCGCGGCTTGAAGCGGTTGGTCAACTGACGGCACTCAATAATGCGATGATTTCTCTAGTGCCGCGCCTGGCGGATCGGATCAGTGATTCGGCTGCGAGCGGTGCGGTTTTGCGTCATTCAATTTTGCTGGCAGGTAAGGATCTGGCTGGGTTAGAGCGCGCGACAGGGGCTGCGGGTTTTGCCGCTGATGGTGCCTTCCCGGCAAAAGTTGCCGCGAAATTTGCAGAGCTTGTATCCACCCAAGATACATTATTCGACGCCTTTTCCCTGGCGGGTGGGCCTGAATTGGCCGTAGTTCTGGCCGATATGCGGGCCGATCCCGCGAGCCAAGAAGTGGCAAAATACCGAAAAATTGCCCTCTCCGGCGATCCGGTAGCCACCGAGGAAATAGAAGCCGGCGCTTGGTTTGATGCGATCACCGCAAAAATCAACCTGATCAAAGGCGTAGAAGAGGCGAGCGGGGCTGAAATTCAGCGCTTTATGGACTTAGCCGTCGAGGGAGCTGGTGCCGCGATTTGGTATAATCTAGGCTTTCTACTGGCGATTTTGGGATCAACTGCCGCGGTGAGTGCGCTTGTGATCACTCATGTGCGTCGTGAATTGCGCGAAATGATCAACCGGGTTCAGTCATTGGCAGAAGGCGATATTGATAGCGATATCCCTGAAGGGGAATTGGCGGAAATGCGCGCGATTTCCGGGGCTTTGGTTGCATTCCAAACTCGCGAACAGGAAAAATTGGCGAGTTTGGCGAAGGAGGCAGAGGATTTGGCCGATGCGGCAAAAGCATCGCGCCGCGTTTCGGATGCGGTAGAGCAGGGCGACTTATCCGTGCGCATGCGCTTAGGCAATTTCGAAGGGGCTGTAAAGACTTTAGCCGAGGGGACCAATGCAATTTTGGACCGGGTTGAAGCGGTCGTGAATGAACAACGCGCCAAGGATCGTGCGGCCAAGGCCGATGCGGAGGCCTTAGCCCAGGAGCAAGCTCGTGCGGTGCAGGATATGTCGTTAGTGGTTCAGGCTTTTTCCCGTGGAGATTTCCAAAAACGATTGGATTTGGCCGATAAAGAAGGTGTAATCAAAGAATTGGCTCAGGGGGTAAACCAGATTGCGGCCTCGGCTCAAGAAGGCATGGACCAAATTCGCACGAGTTTGCTGGCCTTGTCTGAAGGGGATGTCCGTCAACGCATGGAAGGGCGGTTTGAGGGCGCTTATGCGGAAATCCAAATGGCGCTGGATGGCACTTTGGATCGGTTAACTCAGGTGATTTCTGAAATCGAGTCCCAAGCCTCAACCATTGTTCAGGCATCTGACCGAATGCGGGATGGAACGACAGATTTGCAGTCACGAACTGAACAACAGGCCGCTACGGTTGAGGAGTCGGCAGCGGCGACGGAACAATTGACGCAAGCGGTCGAAAGCAATTCTGGAAATCTGGAAAAATGCCGCGATCTGGCGCAAAGTCTGCGTGAGCAGACGAGCAGCGGCGTCACTATCGCAGGGGAAGCGATTAGCGCCATCAGCCAGATCGAGTCCGCCAGTGATGAAATGTCGAAAATCGTTTCTGTGATCGAAGAAATCGCGTTTCAAACCAATCTATTGGCTTTGAATGCGAGTGTTGAAGCGGCAAGAGCAGGGGAGGCGGGCAAAGGCTTTTCTGTCGTGGCGACCGAAGTCCGCAGCTTGGCCAGCCGCTGCGCGGATGCGTCAAAACAAATCGGCGAGCTGATCAGTCGGAATGTGCAGGAAGTAACGTCGAGTTCACAGAAAGTGCGTGAAACGGGTGATGCATTGGATCAGATGCGCAGCCGGATTGATGAGGTGACGGCTTTGGTCGAAGCTGTTGCGTCTTCGGGACGGGAACAAGCGCTTGGGGTTGCAGATTTGTCCCGGGCCATGGGGCTAATCGACCAGACAACTCAGGCAAATGCTCAATTGGCCCATAACAATGCTGATATCATGGATGATTTAGCCAAAGGTGGGCACCGTTTAGAGGAATTGGTTGGTCTTTTCACCTTAGAGGGAAGCAGTTCTGCAATGCCGCAAAAGCGTGTCGCTTAGACCAGCGCGATCACACTGATGACGCAAAGATAATTTGAAACCAAGAATAACAGGGTCTGTATGATCATCATATAAATTCTTGGCGGTAACCATCCGACAAGAAATCTTCCGCAAAAGGCGCCGATAATGGCGATGCTGATAAGGATTGGTAGTTTGGGATGGCGCAATGCCTCACCCAAACCGACACCGGCATAAGCGGGAAGTTTGATCAGATTGACGGCAGTGAAAGTCCATGTGGCTGTTGCGGCAAAGGCTAAATTCGACAGACGCTGTGGCATGACGAAAGCATGAAATGGCGGTGCTCCATTATGAGAAATGAAGCTGGTCAGCCCCACAAGCGCCCCCCAAATTATTCCTGGGGCAGATCGAAATTCTGCCGACTGCGTTTTTTTCCGCCAGACTTGAATTGCAGCATGAGAGCAATAACTTAGTCCAATTAATCCTGTGAAAAGCGTTATCACCTCGCGCGGAAGGTAGGGCGCTGCGACAACCGCAATTGCGATCCCCAAAGCGGCTCCAAAAACCAAAATTTTAACATTTGGCCAAGAGGCGCCACGGCGATAAATATAAATGCCAACCAAATCGCTTGCGATATAAACCGGCAGCAATGTACCGGCCGCCATAAGCGGGTCCATCCAAATTGACAAAAGGGGAACGGCCAAAGCTCCGGCGGCGGTCAAGCCGCCTTTGGACATTCCGACGATAAAGGCGGCAAGAGATAGGATAAGAAGTTCCGTAGGCATTCACACAACCAAGTCGATCATGGCAATTCGCACCATGAGACTCGGTTAAGTGGATTTGTTGTTATTGTCTACGGGGCAGCCGTTACTTTAGGCCCTGGCGCGGTTACATCCGTTCGGTATCAAAAATTGACGCTGGTTCCGGCACGGATTCCGGGGATTCCTCTTTGCCCTTGAGGCTGTTGAGCAAGTCGAAGGATCCGATCGCCACTTTTTCAATCAGTGCCATGAGCTGGAAACGCTCTTCTTCCGATAGATTTGCAAGCATTTCTTCGTTTCGTTGCTGAGAAGCTGCCAGAATTTTTTGAGTAACGTTTCGACCTTTTTCGGTCAGGGCCAAAGATGGGCTCCGGCGGTCGCGCGGATTATCCTGACGCAAGATATATCCTTGGTCTTCCAAGGCAGTGACTGTGCGGCTCATTTGGCTTTTTTGTACCCCGGCGCGCTGGGCCAAAACCTGCAAGGGCGCGGCCCCCAGGTAATCGAGAACTGCTAGCGCCCGCCAGTCATGCGACCCTAAGCCAAATTCCGGTTTTATTGCAATTTGCGCAATCCGCGAAGACAATCCCGCAAGCCGCTGAAGGTTATACGAAAATAGATCGCGAATATCGCCATCAGGTCCCCCGACCCCATTTGATGAGCGCATTGGCGTTTGGTCCATCGATTCCCCCCGAACTTTGTATCGTGTTTTGTATATCTATAGTGGGGCTTTGGCATCTGCGGCAATGTTTCATTTGGAAATATTAATTAATTAGACGCGAAAGGCATAATTTTTTGCCGCAATGGTGCGTAACCACTAGATCATCCCCTGGAATAGGCAGAAATATGAAGAAGGTTTCGCATCTCTTTAAGCTCAGCTTGCGCGTTTGAATGCGACTTATGTTAACTATTGGTTAAGGACCGCCGCAGACTCACGGCGGCCCCGTTGGTTCTGGGCTCTAGGCGGCTACAAGTTTTTCGATATGGGCCGGACCAGCTGGGCGAATACCGGTCGGATTAAGCGCGGTGATCGAGTAATAACCCCGCGTGATATGGTCCATATTCACCGTTTCCGCGATACCCGGCAGAAGATAAATCCGCTCAAGATAGGCTTGCAGATTTGGATAGTCGAAGATTTGGCGCTTATTCGTTTTGAACAAGCCGTGATAAGCCGCATCAAACCGGATCAGCGTCACAAATAACCGGATATCGGCTTCGGTGAAGCGATCTCCAAACAGGTAATCGCCGCTTAACCGCGCTTCCAGCTCATCAAGCATTGCGAAGACGCCTTCGACGGCCTCGTCATAGGCAGTTTGGCTGGAGGCAAAACCGGATTTATAAACACCATTATTCAACGCGTCATAGATCCGTGGGTTCAGGGCATCAATTTCCGCAGCTAAATCAGTAGGATATAGTCTTAGATTCGAAGGAACTAGCTGCTCAAAAGCAGTGTCGAACATCCGCATGATGTCGGCGCTTTCATTGTTAACCATCACATTGTGCTGCATGTCCCAAAGCACAGGCACGGTCGCGCGACCGGTGAAATGCGGATCGGCCTGGGTGTAAATTTCATGCATGTATTGCGCGCCAAATAGCGGGTCTTCATCCGCGTTTTCATAGCCACCAAAGCGCCAGCCTTGATCGGTGAGGGTGGGGTTAACCACGGTGATCGGGATCAGATCTTCGAGCCCTTTGAGCTTGCGGGCCATCAGCGTTCGCGAAGCCCAAGGACAAATATAAGCCACATAAAGCCGATAGCGCCCGGCTTCGGCAGGAAAACCTGCCTCGCCGGTCGGACCAGCACTGCCATCAGGGGTTATCCAATTGCGAAAGCTAGAGACCTGCCGCACAAAACGGCCATCTTTATCGGCCTTCTGCACTGGGTTCCAATCTTTGGTCCATTTACCATCTACGAGCATGGGTTTTCCTTAGTAATAGATGAAGCTGCGCATGGAAACCGACGCAATATCAATGCTTTCGGTCATAAAGAGCAGGCTGTCTCTGGGATCCGCCGCCCCCGCGATGGTGAGGGCGGGCAAGTAATGTTCTAGCGAGGGATGGGCCGCGTCGAGAAGTCGGCCAAGCGCTTTGCGGTCGGAAATCGCGGTCAGATCGCCATCGGCCAGGCGCTCGGCGAAGATTTGGTCGAATTCAATCGCCCAATCATAAGGCTTGGCGTGGAAATCCATCGCCGCCAGATTATGAACGATATTTCCCGATCCGATGATCAGCACGCCGCGATGGCGCAGCTCGGCCAGGGTTTTGCCGATAGCCACATGTTCGGGCAAATCGCGGGTCATGTCGATGGAAAGCTGAAAAACTGGCACATCCGCCTTCGGGAAGAGGAATTTCAACACCGCCCAAGCCCCATGATCGAGCCCCCAACGATCCGTTTCCATGGATTTGTGGCTGGCCAAAAGACTTGCCACCTCGCGGGCCATCTCTGGCGCACCGGGCGCGGGATATTGTTGGGCGAAAAGCTCGGGCGGGAAGCCATAGAAATCATGAATGGTTTCAGGTGTTTGCGCCACATTCACCAAGACCGCGCCGCGGCTCATCCAATGGGCCGACACAACTAGGATTGCTTGCGGTCGCGGAAGGCTTTCGCCCAGCTCGGTCCAACTACGGGAATAGACTGTGTCTTCGATCGCATTCATCGGGCTGCCATGACCCAGAAATAGAACAGGCATCCGGTCCGAGGCGGCCAGCCCGTCTTTCAGATTTTGCAGCGAGGTTACAACGCTCATTTCAGATCCCTTTCCAAGGCGGCGCCGCGTATCGCACGACGCTTTAGTATCGTGCCTTAGTATAATGTTATTAGGCGCTTTTCTTGCCCAAGGGGTAAATCGCATAAGCGCCGTCGCCGATGAGAACCAAAGCGGCCTGCACCAGCGCCCACATGACTGGATATTCCCAGCCGCCGCCGGCATTCGCCCAGCCGAAACCATTGGCGAGATGTGCCGTCAAGGCAGCACCCAGCAGCACTGGCACGGCGGCGAGCGATACAAATCGCGTGGCAATCCCCAGGATCAGCGCCATACCGCCAGCGATTTCAAACAGCATAGTGGCAATGCCCAGCCATCCCGGCAGACCAAGCGATTGGAAAAAACCGGCCGTTCCTGCAGGGGTGAAGATAAAAAGCTTTGTCAAACCGTGGGTTACGAACAGCGCGCCGGTGGTGACCCGAAGCAAAAGAGCACCGTAATTGGTAAGAGTTGAGTTGGTCATCTGAGTTCCTTTCTTCCGCTTTAGGGCGGGTGATGTTTGATGAGCCAAAGATGCCTCTTGCTACCGTGGAATAAAATGGAGATTATATGGAATGACTATCTCCATTATGTTCTCAATGAAATGGATCTGATCGACGGGCTTCGGGCTTTTGTGGCCACCGCGGAAACCGGCTCTTTCACCGCTGCGGCGGAGCGTTTGGGCATGTCGAACCGGCTCAGTTCGAAATATGTGGCCGAGTTGGAAAGTCGCCTTGGCGTCCGGTTGCTGCAACGGACCACCCGGAAAGTGGGTCTTACTCCGGCCGGAGAGCAGCTTTTGGCGCGTGCTCCCGCCATGTTGGATGAATTCGACGCGGTTTTGGCCTCGGTCCGGGAGGAAACCCAAGGCTATTCGGGGGTAATCCGTATTTCCGCGCCGGTCACTTTTGGCGAAATTTATGTCAAGGATATGCTGGCCCGTTTCGCGGAGCCGCATCCTGACCTGATCATCGATTTGCGCCTGACCGATGCCTTTGTGGATCTGGCGAGCGAGGGCATCGATTTGGCATTTCGCATTGGCGATACAGGCATGGCCGCGCTGAAACGCCGGAAATTGGGAAATTTGCAGAGCGTTTTAGTGGCCTCGCCGGAATATTTGGCAAAGACACCGCCGCCAGCGCATCCAAAACAGTTGGTGGATCACAATTGCATTTTAGACACTAATCGCGACCAGCCGCATCGCTGGGTTTTCCACCAAGGGGATCAAGTCTGTGACATCACCCTACCCGCGCGGTTTCGCGTTAATAGTGCGCGGGCGGCCCGCGATCTTGCCTTGGCTGGGCATGGGGTGGCCTATTGCCCGCGTTTTGTGTTGGAAAATTACGTCGCAAAGGGCGATTTGCGGATTTTATGCCAAGATTGGCAAAGCCCGCCGCATTTGTTGAGCGCGATCTATTTAGAGGGGCGCCGGCTTCCAGCGAAAATTCGGGCTTTGATTGACTTCGCACATCAAGATTGGCATGGGGCGCGGTTGGACTGAGCTTAACGGTTAGGAAAATTGAGTTTAAGTGAGGCAATTGCAGAACGAATTCGAATTTTTAGTAATTTTAGGTTCGATATATGAGACAAGTTCTAACGGTCTGTCGTAAAACCACTGTAAATCGGTTAGTGTATATGACGTAACTAGAACGGGGTTGCCGGGATGGCCGCCGACTCTGTCCTGTGGTCGTTAGCAAAGTATCGGACAAAAACTATGGGCGTTGGCCAAGATATTTCAGCATCGAATGCGGGTTGGACATTTGGGGAAAATGTTCCCGAAACTTTTGTCGAGCATATTACGCAATCTGTACCTCTTTATCAGGAAGGGCATGAATTAATCTGCCAACTCTCTGATTTCTTTGTGCATAATGACAGTCTAATTTATGAAATTGGCACATCTACCGGTGAGCTGATCGCAAAAATGGCCCAGCATAATGCAAGCAAACCCGATGCGCGTTGGGTCGGCATTGATGTGGAAGAGGCCATGGCGGCCAAGGCTGCGAAACATTGCGAAGATATTCCAAATATCCGCGTTTTGCATGATGACGCTCGGTTCATGGATTTCGAAGCGGCGGATATGGTGGTCAGTTATTACACTATGCAATTTGTCGCGCCGCGGTATCGGCAAGAAATGTTCACGAAAATTTACAAAACATTGAACTGGGGTGGGGCCTTTATTCTGTTTGAAAAGGTGCGTGGCCCGGATGCACGTTTCCAAGATATTTTAACCCAGCTTTATTCTGAATTTAAAATCCGCAATGGCTTCAGCAATGATGAGATCGTTGAAAAAGCCCGAAGTCTGAAGGGCGTGCTAGAGCCGTTTTCGACCCAGGGAAACTTAGATCTTCTGAAACGCGCGGGGTTCGAAGATGTGGTGACAGTGCAAAAATATCTTTGTTTTGAAGGCTTTTTAGCGATCAAGTAAGCGGTCCGGAAATGTGCGAATTGCGATATAGTATTATGCCAGATGCCGGAAAGGGTATTTAGTGCGGGATCACTCTAGATCTGTTGCCGCGACGCGGCCCGGTAATTCTGGCTCGGTGCTTTACTCCGCAGCCTTAATTTTCGCGGCATTTTTAGCGATGCTCTGGGGTTTTATACTTAATGGCGCGCCGTTTTTTTATTTTGACACAATCTCTTATATAGATACCGGCCAGCGACTGATCGATTTGCTTTTGGCGTTTTTGGGCTTTGATATGGTGGGGCCAAAGATTGGTGAGCTCACACCCGAAGCCTCGTCAGAAATGCAATCCTCTAATTCAATAAATGCGGCGCGTTCTTGGGTTTTTGCGACGCTACTAGGCTTTTTTGCAAAATTCCATTTGCTTTGGCTTGCAATCATTTTCCAAGCTGGGCTGGTTCTCATGCTGAGCTGGATGATTGGGCGAGTGGTTTTGCGCGATACTAGCTATTCCACGACGCCAATTGCAATTGCTTGTTGGCCTTTGATTTTTTGTGCCGCGAGTTCTTTGCCCTTTTTTGTTCCCTATCTAATGCCAGACTTAATGGGCGCGCTTGGGATTTTATCGATTGCGGTACTGGCGGTGTTTTGGGCGAAGTTAACTTGGCTAGAAATTACCGTATTTTGGATCGTGGCTCTCGCTTCGGTTTATTTCCATATATCGCATTTAATAATTGCCGCGATCTCTCTGCCAGTTGTCGCGATTTTTGCGCTCATTTCGGTGCGAAAAGCTTGGTGGCGGCCATTCTTGCTGGTTGCTTTGCTGACCCCCGCGGGGCTCTTACCAAATACAGCGTTGAAATTCCTGGCGAAAGCGACCCTCGATACCCCAACGACTGTAATTTACACGCCATTTCTGACCGCACGGCTAATTGTGGATGGCCCGGGCTATAGTTATCTCGAAGCCAAATGCCCGGATCAACGAATTGCCACTTGCCGCCTTTATGAGGCATTGCAATGGTCCGATGACCCGTGGCGAATGACGGCCAGTCATATTATTTTTGAGTTTTCTGAAAGGCTTGGATCGTATCAGCTTTTGCCAGAAGAGGATAAGATCGCCATCGCCCAAGAGCAAATGACATTTTTTAAATTGGTGCTTATCGACCGGCCGTTTGATGTAAGCTGGGCCTTTTTTCGTAATGCAATTGATCAGTTAGTAACTTTTAGCATTGATATGACCTTGCAAACAGATGAGATGATTTTAAGCGCAAAGGACCTGGATAGTCAGTTAAGTTCTGAGTTTGAACATGGGCGCCTCACTCAGGATCGCGCATGGTTGGCATGGGCCGATCCGATCCAGGCCGGTCTGTATGCTTTGGCCAGTGTGCTTCTAATTTCGGCGCTTTTACTGCCGCAATCAGGCTTAGATCGCCGTTTGCGGACGTTTTTGCTATTAGTTCTTTTGGGCTTATTCGCAAATGCGCTGATTTGCGGCGGTGTTTCTCAGCCCGCGTCCCGCTATGGCGCAAGAGTTATTTGGATATTGCCGTATATGGCTGGACTATCCTGTCTTTTATGGTGGTCCGGCGGTATGAGTTCGAAGGCAGAGTATGGATGAGCGACGCATTTTCCCCTACCATTTCTGTGATTATGCCGGCCTTTCGCGCTGCGGAATTGCTGCCGAAAGTTTTACCGCCTTTGCTGAAAATGCTTGAAGATGGCGAGGTGAGTGAAGTCATCGTCGTTGATGATCAATCGCCTGATAATACAGCGGAATTAGCCGCTGAAATGGGAGCGAAAGTTCTGGTCATGCCGGAAAATGGCGGTCCTGGCGCGGCGCGAAATTTTGCGGCGGAACATGCGATCGGCGATGTTCTTTGGTTGGTCGATAGCGATGTGATTGCACAGCCAGGCGGGCCTGCCGCAATTCGTGCCGGTTTTGCTCAGCAAAGGGTCGAAGCTGTATTTGGTCGCTATGATGATAAACCCGAGGGCTCTCCTTGGTATTCGCGCTATAAAAACTTGATGCATCGGTTTTATCATGGCCCGGTGGAGCGGGATGCTTCAAGCTTTTGGGCCGGATGCGGGGCGATTACTAAGCAGACATATCTTCGCCTGGGCGGCTTTGACGTGGACACTTATAAAGTGCCCTCTATCGAAGATATCGAATTTGGCAACCGCATTTACGCAGATGGCGGGCGCATTCGGGTCATGCCAGATTTGCAGGGTAAGCATCTGAAAGTTTGGACAATTTCCAACGGCATTTTCACCGATATTTTCCGCCGAGCCTTGCCTTGGTCGCGGTTGATGATTGCGCGTAGTGGTTTGTCCAATGATCTCAATGTGGGTTGGGCCGAGCGTTTTCGCGCCGGGATTGCTGGGCTTTTGGTCATCTCGCTGCTGGCCCTGCCCTTTGCTTTTCAGCTTTGGTGGCTGACTTTGGTCCTGGCCATGATCGCTATAGGCATAAATTGGACTTTGCTGCGGTTTTTTGTGGCAAATGGCGGCGTGGTCTTTGCGGCTAAGGCGCTGAGCTTTCACCAGGTCTATTATATTTACTCCGCGACCGCCTTTGTTTGGTGTTTGTTTGAGTATCACATCTTAGGACGTAAAAACCGCCTGCATGTTCCATGACGGCAGTGGTGCGATCGAAATCGACGAGGATTTTCTAACATGGAGCGGACAGCAACTGTTTCGGCAGAGGACCAACAATCAGCGCCCGTGCGGCTTAGCGTAGTGATCCCGGCCTATAACGAAGAAAATGCCATGGCTGACACGGTCCAGGATGTCCGAGCGGCAATGGATCCAACCGGGCTGGATTACGAAATCATCGTGGTGGATGACGGGTCGTCGGATAACACCCGCGCCGAGGCTATCAAGACTGGGGTGCAAGTCACCTGGAATGACGTTAATACGGGCTATGGGGCGTCGCTGAAACGTGGGATTGCCCAAGCGCGCTATGAATATGTGGCTATTTTGGATGCGGATGGCACTTATCCAGCGCGCTATCTGCCCGATATGCTGAAAATGTGTGAAACCCAGGACATGGTTGTGGGCGACCGGGGCGCGGCGATGAAGAATGTGCCGACGATCCGTAAACCGGCCAAATTTATCCTGAATTCCTTGGCGTCTTTCTTGGCGGAACGGCGATTGAATGACCTAAATTCGGGCCTGCGGGTTTTCCGCAAATCCGAGTTGCTCCCCTTTATCCCTTTGTTACCGCAGAAATTTTCCTTCACCACGACGATCACGCTTTGCATGTCTTGCTCCGGTAAGCGGATGATTTACACGCCGATTGAATATGGTCGCCGTGTGGGGAAATCGAAAATCCGGCCGTCGGATTTTATCAATTTCATTATTTTGGTGCTGCGGGTGATCGTATTGTTCAATCCGCTGCGGGTCTTCATTCCCCTCGGCCTGGTTTTGTTTGGACTGGGCTTTCTAAAACTGCTCTATGATCTGAGCCAGTGGAACTTGTCGGAAACTGCGATTTTTGCCTTTTTAGCCTCTATCATGATTTGGTCGCTGGGGCTTATTGCGGATATGATTTCGCGCCTGCATCTGCGGCCTTAATCCATGGGGAAGCGGACGGCGGTGAATTGGCGGTCTTGGACGTTGCGCCTGACAGGGTCGGCGGCGTTTTTGGGCCTGCTTTTCTGGCTCGTTCCCGTGGGCGATTTATGGGCTGGTCTGAGAAATATCCCGCCATTGCGTATTCTTTGGGTGCTTTTAGGCTTTGTTTTGGGCCATATGATTGCCGCTGGGAAATGGTGGCTGCTGATGGATAGGCCCTTTGGTTTTTCGCATGCGATGCGGGCCCATTTTGCTGGTTTGGCCGCAAATTTATGTTTGCCAACGGTCGCGGGCGGCGATGCTGTGCGCGCGGCATTGGCCTATCGAAAACGACCTGATGCGGGCCGGATTGCGGCGGCGGCCACCACGGATCGCTTGATCGATTTGGGGGCTTTGGCGGCTTTGGCGGTACTGGGGGCTTTGGCCGCCGGTTCCGCCACAGGAACGGCGATGACGGCACTTTTTGTGATCACAAGCTTAGGTGCGGCGATGTTATGGTTTTTGCCGCGACTGATCACTTGGCTTTGGGCTCGGTATCCAAAACTACCCGCAGCGAGTTTGGCACAGAAATTATCCCTATCGCTCAGCAATTTGGCGCGGCGCCCTGGTTTGCTTTTGCTGATCTGGCTGACCTCTATGATGGTGCAAATCGCCTTTATCGCTCTGGCCTATAGCTTGGCCCTCGCCGTTGGGGTTGAGGTCAGTTTTGCCGCTTGGGGCTTTGCCTGGGCCTTGGCCAAGATTATTGCGATTTTACCCCTCTCTATCAATGGCTTGGGTTTGCGCGAGGCATCGCTTGCCGCGCTTTTAGCGCCTTTTGAGGCGGTTTCGGCGCTGGTTGTTGCGGCCGGTTTGGCTTGGCAATTTGTGCTTTTTCTCACTGGCGGGCTTGGCGCGCTGGTTTTGTTTGTGACACCTGAGGCACCTGCGTCGGTGCCCGAAAGTTCCGAGATGACCTAATGCAAGACACCACTCGCCCTATTTTGCCTATTTTAGGCGCCGGGCCCGCCGGGCTGGCGGCGGCTTATGCGCTGACCCATGGTCATGGAAAATATGATGCCGTGATCAAATTGATCGACGCAGCGCCTCAGGCTGGGGGAAATTCCACCTCTTTTCAAATAGATGGTTTGTGGTGCGATTATGGAAGTCACCGTTTCCACCCGGTAGCCGAGCCTGAGGTTCTGAATATGGTTAAGGAACTTCTGGGCGATGACCTGCTGCTGCGCCCGCGTCATGGGCGGATACGGCTGGGCGGGCGTTGGATCCATTTTCCCTTGAAATTGGGGGATGCGCTTTTGCATCTGCCGGCAAGCTTTGCCGCATCTTTGATCGCGGATATGCTGCTAAAGCCCTTCCGCCCCAAATCCCAAGGCGCGGCGACCTTTTCCAGCGTGCTGAATGAGGGGCTGGGCCCGACGATTTCGCGTAATTTCTATTTCCCTTATGTGCGTAAGCTTTGGGGGCTCGACCCGGACAAGCTGGCCGTAACTTTGGCCGAGCGACGCGTTTCCGGCAGTTCTATTGGTAAAATTTTGGCGAAGATGCTGCGCATGTTGCCAGGGCTAAAAGGCGAGACGACCGGAAAATTTTACTATCCGGCTCAGGGGTTTGGGCAGATTTCCACCGCCATGGCCGAGGCCGCGCAAAGCAAGGGCGCCGAGCTAAAGCTGGGTCATATGGTTCGCCGGATTTTGCGCCAAGACGACCGCGTCACGGGCGTGGAGCTGACCGGCCCTGACGGGGATGTCACGCTGAGCGCGCCTATGACGCTTAGCACGATCCCGGTCACGACATTGGTGCAGCTGATGGATCCGCCCGCGCCGGACAAGGTGCTAGACGCGGCGCATGCGATCCGATTTCGCGGTATGGTGCTGATTTATCTGGTTCTGGAAACGGACCAGTTCACTGAATTTGACGCGCATTATTTCCCCGAAGCGGCCATCCCCATGAGCCGTATGTCTGAGCCGCGTAATTATAACCAAGCCACTGATCCCAAAGGCATAACCGTGCTATGCGCCGAGCTGCCTTGCGATCCTAGCGACCCATGGTGGGATATGAGCGATGCGGATTTGGGGCAGGCCATGTGCGGATGGCTGAACGATATGGGGCTGTCGGTGACGGTGCCAGTGCGCAGCACCTTGACGCGACGCTTGCGTCATGCCTATCCAGTCTATGATATTGACTACCAAAGGCATTTTGAGGTTTTGGACAATTGGATTTCCGGCCTTGAGGGGATTTTGAATTTCGGTCGCCAGGGGCTTTTTGCCCATGATAACACCCATCATGCCTATGCGATGGCCTATGGCGCGGTGGAGTCGCTGGGCCCCGACGGGGTTTTGGACAAGGCAGCATGGACGGCGAAACGGGAAATTTTCGCCCATCATGTGGTAGAGGACTAAGCGCCTTCCATGGCCGATATCCTCATGTACCACGGGATTGATGATAGCGGCGGTGCCACATCCATCCCGGCGCCGGTTTTTCAGATGCAAATGGCTACTTTGACGGAAAGCGGACGGCCGGTTTTGTCGCTGAGTGAGTATTTGGCTACGCGGCGGGATGATGCGGTTGTGATCACATTTGACGATGCTTTGGTGAATTTTGCCGAAATCGCCTGGCCAATTTTGCAAAAACACAGATTTCCGGTGACGCTCTATGTTCCGTCGGCCCATGTGGGCGGCGCGGAGAATTGGGAAGGGGGTTATCGCCCGGCGCGCCCAATCCTTAGCTGGCAAGCGCTGCGCGATCTGGCGAGGGATGGCGTTGACCTTGGGGCGCATAGCCGCCACCATCCGCATCTGAGCCGATTGACCGGCGAGGCACTGGCCGGCGAAATCGCGGGCTCAAAGGCGGATCTTGAAACTCAGCTGAATCTAGCTTGCCCGCATTTTGCGCCGCCTTATGGAGATACAAGCTCCGCAGTCCAAAAAGTGATTTCCCAGTATTATCAAAGCTCTGTCACGACTGAATTCGCGAGAACACGGGCAAATACGGGTGCTTTGTCATTGCCGCGACTAGAGATGCTCTATTTCCAGAAAGCCGCTCTGTGGCGGGCTTACCTAGTGGGTCAAGCTGAGGGCTATTTCCATCTAAGACGCGTTTTGCGCGCGGTGAAACGCCGAGTCATGGGCTAGGATGCGACCCAGGGGCATGGAGCAGGCATTCGGCATAAAACTCAGCAAATCGCTGATGCACATGGGCCGGATCAAAGCGCGGCTCTTTGCTGCGATCCAGGGCGGCGGCGGCTTTGGTGTGACGATTTGCCGGATCCGCCAAAAGCAAGGAAATTTCGTCCGCGATTTGGTCAATCGCCCCGACCGGGCAAAGCGCGCCCACCTGATCATCAACCAATTCCCGCACCCCGCCGCCATCCGTTGCGATAACTGGCAAACCGGCGCGGAAGGCTTCGACAATAGAAATAGGCAGGTTTTCCCAGCGAGAGGTCAGCAGATAAAGATCGGCGGCCTGCAGATGTTCCGCCACAGCGCTGATCGGCCCAAGCAATCGAAACTGCGCGCCCAAACCCGATGCGGCAACCCATTGTGTGATTTCCGCCGTCATGGGGCCACCACCGGCCACGGCGAAGACCGCTCCAGGATGTCGTGCTATGACTTTTTGCGCTACAGCAATCATATCATCGATGCCTTTCTGAGCCGACATACGCGACAGGGAAAAAATCAGCGGACCCGGCGCCGTGCCGAGCATTTCCGCGCGCCGCGCCGCGATCTGCGCTTCTGGGATCGGTGCGGGTGCGGGAACGCCAAGGCCAAGAACTTGGGTTTTCGCCGCATCCAAACCTTGATCAATCAGCCGTTTCAGCGACCGATGGCTGGGCGAAATGACTTTATCCGCGCAAAATCGGGCCATTCGGGCAACTTCGGCTTCGCGCTCGGGGGCGGCGCCGTGATAAGTCATCACCAAAGGGCGCGCGGCCCCAAAATTGGCCAAACGGGCGACCAAAGCGGGCGCGGTTTCATGGGAGTGGATCAGGTCAATCTGTCGGCGCGCCAATTCACGGCGCAGTTGCAAAACCGCCCTTGGCACAGGCCGAAGCCGTGCCAGCATGCCGCCGCCTTCCCAAGTCATCGAGGTCATCGGCAAAGCGATATAGTCCGGCCCCGCCACTTTGTCGCGCCAATCCCCGTCATCGCCCGCCAAAGTGACCTGATGCCCGGCGTCTCGCAGTGCCGCGGTCAGATCCAAGACATGGCGCTGAATCCCACCGGGGCGAAAATTGGTCACAAGTTGCAAAATATGCATCGGCATAAACCTATGGTAACCCCTGAAAGGGACGAGACTTTTTCTAGGCTAGCGCGGGGCTTTGGGGCCTGGCAATTGGCTCTGATATCGTGATGGGGAGAGCATAGCCAAATGGCCACCAAGCGCCAATTTTCTCGCGGTGTTGCCTGGATGACCATGGGCAATTGGTCTGAACAGATCGTCAATCTGGCTGTCTTCACCATTTTGGTGCGACTTTTGGGGGCGGATCCTTTCGGGCTTTTGACGATGGCTATGGCTTTGGTGCTGATCGGCGAAGGTTTGGTACGCGAAACCCTGTCGGAGTATATATTCTCTGCCCCCCAATTAGAGAGCAAAGACATTGATGCTCTCTTCTGGGCTCTCGCTGGCCTGGGTGGGGGGCTGAGCCTGTTGCTGGTCATCTTTGCGCCGCAAGTGGCGGAATTTTACGACCAAGCTATTGTCCGTGATTTGCTGTGGGCTACGGCGCCGATTGTGGCGGCAACGGCGGTCACCGCAGTGCCCGTCGCACTTTTGCGCCGAAAAATGAACATTAAGCCTTTGGCAGCGCGGGCTTTTTGGGGCGTGGTGACCGGCGGGATCGTGGGGGTTGTGCTGGCTTTTGCCGGGGCTGGTGTTTGGGCCTTGGCGGCTCAGCGCTTGGTGCTAACCTTGACAAATGTGGTCATCGCTTGGCGCGCGGCACAGTGGCGACCGGGGCCTTGGCCGGGCCTGGCGCATCTAACCCATAGCTTGCCCTTTGGGCGCAGCGTGGTTTTCTGGCGCATGGCCGAAATGGGCAATATCCAACTGCCCTCTGTGGTGATCGGCGCGGCGCTTGGGCCGGTGCAACTGGGCTATTATGTTATCGCTTGGCGTTTGGTCGAGCTGTTCTCTTTCCTTATCGTCACGCCCATGCGCATGGCCGCTCTGCCCGCCTTCTCCGCCGGTAGAGCGAAACCCAAAGAACGAGATCCGCTTTTGATGGATACGCTGCGATTGGCCGGGTTTATCGCGATCCCCAGTTTTGCAGGCCTATCCTTGGTCGCTCCCGAGGCACTTTTTGTCTTTGGCGGTGCTGCTTGGCTGCCTGCAGCGCCGGTCATGTCTGTTTTGGCCTTTTTCGGCATGTATCTGTGTTTGGCGAAAATCGAGGAAACCTATGCAATCGCGCATGGGCGCGTCCCGGATTTGGCGCGATTGGCACTAATTAATCTTGTGCTAAGTCTCGGCGGTATGACTCTGCTTAGCCCGCTGGGTCTGCCATGGATGGCGGGGGCGATGGTGGCCGGGGCGGTTCTGATTACGCCCATGCGTTTGGTGATTGTCGCTCGGGATGCCCGTGCCCCGCTGTGGATCTTTGTGCGCCAGCAATTGGGACCGGTGGTCGGCGCTGTGGGGTTCTCAGTACTTATTTTAGGGCTGCGACCCTGGCTGAATGACCTTCCAATCCTGCTCTCCCTCGCCATTGCCGCCGCCATCGGGGTCGCATTTTATTCGGCTTTGGCGTTGCGTTTTATGACGCGACGTCTGGCGATGGCGAAAAGCTATCTCGCAGATTTACGCCGCGGCTCTCCCTCGCTTGGAGAACAAGCCGAAGACCTATCAAATGCACCCCAATCCCCAGGCCCGAACACCAAGGGAGAACCCCGGTGAAGTCACTGAATATATTGATGTTTGCCACATTTTACCCGCCCCATTCCTTTGGTGGCGATGCCATTGGGACGCAACGCATGGCCCAGGCTCTGGCCGCGCGCGGTCATCAGGTGACGGTGGTGCATGATGAAGATGCTTTTTTCAATCTGGGTGGCACCGCGCCTCAGGGGGCTGAGCCCGAGGATGGGGTGACCCGTATCGGGCTTCGCAGTGGCTCGGGGGTTTTGGCCAATCTGATCACCCAGCAAACCGGCCGTCCACTTTATCACGCGAAACGGCTGGCGCAGATCGCAGGCAGCCGGGACTGGGATATTGTGTGGTATAA
>JBMYSZ010000019.1:0-71091 GCA_049603835.1 Mangrovicoccus sp. | reverse complement strand
AAGAAAAAGCCGCCATGCGTCTTCGGTCATCTTGGCTTTCGGCGCGCCTCCCTTTTGGTCACGCAACAGCGCCGGTGCAAAATTGATCGGATCAACGCCTTCAACGGCCCGTAACAGCGTCTTTAAAGCGCTTTTCGATGTACCTTTTCCGGGAAACCGCTCCGACACCCTCGCCACCAGCTCATCCCGGGACAAATGCGGGCGCATATACAGAGCAAAGCGCGCGATGGACGCCTTGCGTTCCGCCTCTGCCCGAAGCTTGGCTGGGGCGGTCAGGAAAGCCGCATGCGCCGCGTCGTCATAGTCGCCGCCTTGAAGCCCGTTTTGCGCGCAATCCCGTTCTAACCAGGCAAAACGAACTTCATCGGGTAGGTCGGAAAGCTGGACGTACTGAGGGCGGCGTCCGTCTTCGTCATCGGTTTCGATAGGCACGCCGTATCGGACAAGCCACCGAGTTGCCGACGTTCTGTGAACTGGTATTCCAGCCAAACCGGTAAGCTCGAGAACTGAAATTCTAAGCATCGGATGAATCGACCTCCGCAAGCAAGCGCGCAACAAGCGCCTTTGCTCTCGGTCCATTCCATTTGCCCAACAGGGCCATGTTCACATTTTGCTGGTATAACCCATTAGCTTTGCACCAAGCGTGCAGTGTTGTACCTTTGAGGATAAAGCCCGCTCGGACGCTCCTCTGGAGTTGTGGACCTGTGTCATGTAGAGTGGGCATAGCAGTTTACCACCTGTTTAGGTGGCGTTAGAACCTAATAAGGTGGTTATGTCAATGTCGAAGTTGCCTCCACAACCAGGAGAAGCACCAATCGGTGACATTGCGGCTCGTCTGCGGCAAATCCAGAAGGTGCGAAACTGGACAGTTCAACAAATGGCTGACGCCGTTGGAATGCCAAAGCGGTCGCTAGAAAACTACATGCGCTTGAACGACGCTCAAAAGCCCGGCATCGAGGCCGCAGCAAGGTTGTCTTCCGCACTCGGTGTCAGTCTTGACTGGTTGGTAATGGACACCCGCAAATACGAGCAAGCGCAAGAAGAGTTCGTAAAGGTTGCCGCGCGCTTTGCGGCGGTCTCGTTTGCACGAGAGATCACAAATCATCATCTGCTTGGAGAGGAGGTCCTTTCCGAGAGAACCATTCTTGGAATGACCCCGGAAGAATGTGGCGCACTCGTTGGAAACGCGGCAGTTACCTTCGCAAGAATTATGCTGGAAAATGGCGGCAATCAAACTGCAGTCGAACTATTGGAAAAGGCTATGGATGCGGAACTTAGCGCGCTGCGCTAGATCGTGCGTCGTACGCAATACAGCGCATGAGTTCGATTTTCTCCCATTGAAAGCAAACACTTTTTTCCAAAGCCTCTGAGCGAAAACCGCCTGAAATCTCCCATTCGGCCTAAATCAACAGAAATCACCACCTGTAACCCATTGAAAAACAAGGACCGAAAATTGGCGGCGGTTCAAATCATCTGAAATCCGTCAGCTGCCTGCTGCAAAATGAATAGATCAAGAAGCCCGACTGTTGCTTAGCAGGCAGAAACGACAGCAGGCTTCACTAGTATGCTAGCTCAAAGCGGGTAGTGGTTTTGAAATATTGAGGCGCATGATTTTTGTGCATCTCAATTGAGAAAGGGCTTAATCGAACTACGAGGCTAGCGATATGTCCTTCGAGTCGGTATTCCTAAAAGGAAAGACACAAGGCTTAGCTTGAGTGCACGTTTGGATATCGTGGGTGGAAAATTGTTGATGCTCATTTATAAATTTTTGCCGCTAAAAGCGAAATTCCATTTTTTTGCCAGATTTTTTCTGCTTGTGATATTCGGACTTTTGTTGGCTGGCTGCGATTGGAAGGCGCGCTACAATGAAGCGCAGCGCCAATTGGAAGAAGCCCGCTTGCAAATTGCAGCGCTCGCTTCAGAGCGCGATAGAATTCAAAGCCAACTTTCGGAACGCCTGAATGAAGTTACAGTTCTGGAAAGGGAGTTGGACCAAGCGGATCAGTACTTAGGGAAATATTTGGAAGTCGCAGAATTAATTAAGGATGGAGAATTTGCTCAAGCTGATCGTCAGATTCAATTAATTGATCATGAAATATTTACAGAGATTGACTTTTTAATATCAAGGTATTTCGTTCTCGCCAAGCAGGAGCATGACATCGGAGTAGCATTGGCCGCAACCAGAAGGCTCTATGGGGTAAGTATGATTGACCGCGGTAGTTCGCCCGTTGTTATGGGCTTTTACGGATTGTCATGTGTGATAATTATTAGTTCATTGATTTGGCTGCTTAGGAAAGTAATATTGCAGTTTGATTTCCCTTTGCATCAGCATGTGCTAATTTCTTTGGCCATTGCTTTCAGCGTTGGGCCTGCTCTTTTTTCTTTTGTAGCGGGTAACGGGATGTCTGTCTTGGTTGTGCGAGTTTTCGCTAGTGTGAATACGCCTATCTCGATAGCTTACGGTCTCTTCGGAGTGGAAGATTTTCTCTTTAGCTTCGCTTTTATATTTTACCTTATAGTGGGATTCATAATGGGCTATTTAATGTATATCGTCACCCAATTCCCAGTGCTCGGGGCTTTGTCGTGGCTGCTGGTTATTTTTGTCGCTCTTCAAATTTCGGTAGTATTTGATGCTCTTATTTTTTCCTTTAATAGTTTTTCGACAGTATTTATTGAAGAAAATATCGTCCTCATTTTATCCGGTCTGGCAACGTTTAGTTTTAAGGTTATTAATACCAGTGAGCGGTTGTTTAGAAGCTGATTTTTGTGTTGCCAGATGTTTAAGGCGGCTACAGCGTGCGCCTTTTGATAAGGATAAGATAGAGATTATTGCCGCTTTTTGCTTGTCGCCGTAGTTTGACGTTCGCTGCCGTGCGAGACAGTGCTGCGCAAAGGCGAAGTGTTTTTGATGCTTCAGCTACCTCTCGATCCCTCACCCCCCATCCAATATTGCACCCCCGCGCCCAATCGCCTAAATCCCCTTCATGGCCCTAAGACCGATCCTGATCCATCCTGACCCAAGACTGAAGAAAACCTGCGCGCCGGTGGCGGATATCTCTGATGAGATCCGGACCCTCGCCGCAGATATGCTTGAAACCATGTATAAAGCGCCCGGCATTGGCCTTGCGGCGCCGCAGATTGGTGTACTTGAGCGGATTATCGTGATGGATTGCATCCGCGATGAGGCGGAAGAGCGTCAGCCCATGGTGATGGTCAATCCCGAAGTGGTGGCGAGCTCGGATGAGCAGAATGTCTATGAAGAGGGCTGCCTTTCGATCCCCGAGCAATATGCGGAAGTGACCCGGCCCAAGCTGGTAGAGGTCCGCTGGATGGGGCTTGATGGCGAAGAGCATTCCCAAGAATTCGACGAGCTGTGGGCAACTTGCGTGCAGCATGAGATCGACCATCTCAATGGCAAGCTTTTCATCGATTATCTCAAGCCCATGAAGCGGCAGATGATCACCCGCAAAATGCAAAAGCTTAAGCGTGAACGCGCGCGGGAGCTTTGAATGCCGCCGCGCCCTTTTGTGCCTTGGCCGGATAAGAGGCTGACCACGGTTTGCGCCGATGTGGAACAGATTGATGACGAGGTGCGCGCGATCTGGACCGATATGATCGACACGATGGAGGCGATGCCGGGTGTGGGCTTGGCGGCCTGTCAGATCGGCGTGATGCGGCGGCTTGCGGTGGTGGATGCCTCAGACAGCCGTGGCCAGGCAGTGCGGATGGCCAATCCCGAAGTGCTGCATGCCAGTGTCCAGCCGCGCGATCATGAAGAGGCGAGCCCGAATTTACCCGGTGTCTCTGCCAAGGTGACCCGGCCCCGCGCTGTGACTGTGCGCTTTCTCAATGCGGCGGGCGAGATGGAAGAGCGTGATTTCGTGGGGCTCTGGGCGACTTCGGTGCAGCATCAGATCGATCACCTGGCCGGGCGGATGTATTTCGATAATCTCAGCCGCACCAAGCGCGATATGCTCTTGCGGAAGGCGGCAAAGCTGAAGCGTGGGGGCTAGGCTATGCGGATCGTTTTCATGGGCACGCCGGACTTTTCTGTGCCGGTGCTAGAGGCGCTGGTGGCGGCGGGCCATGAGATCCCGGCGGTTTACTGCCAGCCGCCTCGGCCTGCCGGGCGCGGCAAGAAAGAGCGCCCCTCGCCGGTGCATGCGAAAGCCTTGGAGCTGGGGCTAGAAGTGCGCCATCCGGTGAGTCTGCGCAAAGAAGAGGCCCAGGCAGAATTTGCAGCTTTGGGCGCGGATTTGGCTGTGGTTGTGGCCTATGGGCTGATTTTGCCGCTGCCGGTTTTGCAAACGCCGCGCCATGGTTGCCTGAATATCCATGCTTCGCTTTTGCCGCGCTGGCGCGGGGCGGCACCGATCCATCGGGCGATTTTGGAGGGCGATGCGCAGACCGGGATTTGCATCATGCAGATGGAAGAGGGGCTTGATACCGGGCCTGTTTTGCTGCGCGAAGCGACCGAGATTGGCGCTGAGGAAACCACCTCTGACCTGCATGACCGCCTAAGCGCTATGGGGGCGCGGCTGATCACCGAGGCGGTGGCGCGACTTCCTGAGCTGAGCGCCGAGACGCAGCCCGAAGAGGGCGTGACCTATGCCAAAAAGATCGACAAAGCCGAGGCGCGGATCGATTGGAGCCAGCCGGCCGAAAGAGTCGACCGCCAGATCCGGGGCTTGTCGCCTTTTCCTGGCGGTTGGACCGAAGCCGGGGGCGAGCGGATCAAGCTTTTGCGCTGTCGTTTGGCGGAGGGGAGCGGCGCGCCGGGGCAGGTTTTGGGCGGGCTGACCATTGCTTGCGGCACTGGCGCGGTAGAGGTGACACTCGCGCAGCGTTCGGGCAAGCGGCCCATGGCGCCCGAGGATTTCCTGCGCGGCTTTAGCTTGCCTGAGAGTTTGGGTTAGAACTTTTCTCGAAAAGCGTTGAGGGGGAGCCACCGGGTCAAGCCCGGTGGAGCAAGCACTCAGCCCCAAGGCCGCGCGACAAGGCCGAATGGCTCGCCCAAAATTTACTGCCAGGGCTTTGGAAAGTCATAGCTTTGGATCTGGAAGCCGCTATAGCTGGCAGAGTAGCTTACCAATTGAGTCCCATGTCCCCGCTTACCGGAATTCTGCTTAAACTCGGCTCTGTGGCGATGTTTATCGCTATGTCGTCTTGCGTCAAATACGCCGCTGACTGGGTGCCGCCTGGCGAAGCGGTGTTTTTCCGCTCGCTCTTTGCTTTTCCGCCGATCCTTATTTGGTTGTCCTTTCGCCGGGAGCTGAGCATTGGCCTGCGCACCGAGCGCCCTTTTGGCCATTTATGGCGCGGGCTGGTTGGGGCCACGGCGATGGGGTTGATGTTTCTTGGCCTCGCCTTGCTGCCCCTGCCGGAGGTAACAGCGATTTTCTATGCCACGCCGATCTTTGTGACGATCTTCGCCGCGATGTTTCTGGGCGAGCCGATCCGCGTTTTCCGGGTGGCGACGATTATGCTGGGCTTGGTTGGGGTCGCGATTGTGATGCAGCCGCGCCTGACCGGGCTAGAGGCCGATGATGCCTGGCAGGCCCTTGGCGCGCTGTCGGTGCTGACCGCGACAGTATTTGCGGCGCTGGCGCAGATCACCGTGCGGCATCTGACGAAAACAGAGCATGTGGCGGCTATCGTTTTCTATTTCACCGCAACCACGACGGTTTTGTCGCTTTTGACCGCGCCCTTTGGCTGGACCATGCCGCCTTGGGATGTGACGGCGGCGCTTATCTGTAGTGGGCTTGTGGGCGGGGTGGCGCAGATCCTGCTGACCTCCAGCTATCGCTATGCAGATGCGGCGGTGATTGCGAGCTTTGAGTTTATGTCGATCGTGCTGGCCCTTGTGGTGGGCTATGTGCTCTTCGCAGAAATCCCTAGCCTGCAAATGCTGATCGGCGCGGGGCTTGTGGTGGCGTCTGGGCTGGCCCTGGCTTGGCGCGAACAGAGGCTACAAGTGCAGCGACCTCGGGCGAAATTGGTGAAATAAGACGCTTGGGTATAAGAAAAGGCGCGGAGGAGTTTTCCCCGCGCCCATAAGATTTATCTAGAAAGCTTGCCCAGATGGCTTAGCTGCGCACCAGCTTTTCATAGCCTTCCGAGATCTCGCGGGTCAGGGCGCCGACCTCGAAATTATAGTCGCCAATCTGGCCCACCGGGGTCACTTCTGCTGCTGTGCCGGTCAGCCAGCATTGCTCAAAGCCTTCCAGCTCGTCTGGCATGATATGGCGCGAATGCACCGTCACGCCGCGCTCTTTCAGCATGCGGATCACCGTCTGACGGGTGATGCCGTTGAGGATGCAGTCGGGCTCGGGCGTATGCACTTCGCCGTCCTTGACGAAAAAGATATTCGCCCCGGTCGCCTCAGCCACATAACCGCGATAGTCAAACATCATTGCATCGGCGCAGCCTTTGGCCTCGGCCGCATGTTTGGACATGGTGCAGATCATATAAAGACCGGCGGCTTTCGCATGGCTTGGGATCGTCTCGGGCGAGGGGCGTTTCCATTTGGAGATATCGAGCTTTGCGCCCTTCATCTTCGCATCGCCGTAATACGCGCCCCAGCCCCATGCAGCCACAGCCAGACGGACCGGGTTCTTCATCGAGCTGACACCCATATCTTCGCCCGCGCCGCGCCAGGCAATCGCGCGCACATAGGCATCGGTCAGGCCGTTTTCCTTCAGCACCAGCTCTTTGGCGGCTTCCAGCTCGTCCACCGTATAGGTGATCGGCATATCCAGAGCCACGCCGGACATCAAAAGCCGCTCAGAATGTTTGCGGGATTCAAAGATCTTACCGTTATAGGCGCGCTCACCCTCAAACACAGAACTGGCATAATGGACGGCATGGGTCAGAATATGCACATTCGCGTCCCGCCAGGGCACCAAAGCGCCATCCATCCAGATCATTCCGTCGCGATCGTCATAGGACCCAGTCATAATCCTTGCCTCTTCTTGCATGGCAATTTGCCGCTGCTTTTCAAATGTTGCGCAACTTAGGGCCGTATCGGACAAAATATTGCGCAGATCGTGAGGCCAGCTACCATATTGATTCTTGGAAAGTCAATAAGGCTGACATAAAATGACGGCAAAGGACCAAGAAGGGGCAGTCCCATGACCGAACCGAAAATGGCGCTGGCGCAAACCGGCGAAAGCCTGCTGTTTCTCACGGATGAACAGCTGCGCAAGGGAATTGAGGCGATGTTTTTTGCCTATCGCGGCTTTACCGCAGATCCTGATCGCATTTTGGAAGAATACGCCTATGGCCGTGCCCATCACCGGGCGGTGCATTTCATCAATCGCGCGCCGGGGACCACGGTGAATAACCTGTTGTCTATCCTTGGGGTAACGAAGCAATCATTAAATCGTGTATTACGTACATTGGTGGAAGACGGCATGGTCGAAAGCCGTGTAGGACTACGGGATAAACGAGAGCGGAACTTATACCTCACCGAGAAGGGGGCGACGTTAGAACGGAAATTATCAGAGGCTCAGCGCGGGCGGATGCGCACGGCTTTTCGAACTGCGGGCCCTGAGGCGGTCAGCGGGTTTCGGCAAGTGCTAGAGGCGATGATGGATCCTGAATTACGGCGTCAGTTCCATGCATTGAAGGACAATAACGCGTGAGCGATCAGGCCGAAGCCCATCTTCTTATCGTCGATGATGACGAGCGCATCCGTAGTTTGCTGCAGAAATTCCTGGCGCGCCAAGGGTTTTTGGTCAGTGCTGCGCGGGATGCGGCTCATGCGCGGCGGTTGCTGGATGGGTTGGAATTCGATCTGATCGTTTTGGATGTGATGATGCCGGGCGAGGATGGGGTGTCGCTGACCCGGTCCCTGCGTGAAGATATCGCGACGCCTATCCTGCTGCTCACCGCCAAAGGCGAAACCAGCGAACGGATTGAAGGGCTAGAGGCGGGGGCTGATGATTACCTGGCCAAGCCGTTTGAGCCCAAAGAGCTGCTCTTGCGGATCAATGCCATTTTGCGCCGGGTGCCGCCGCCGGAAATCAGCGCGGCATCGGTTAAGGTGCTGCATCTTGGGCCCGTGCGCTATGATCTGGAGCGCGGCGAAATGTGGGAGGGCGAGCAGCTGGTGCGCCTGACCGCGACTGAAACCCAACTGATGAAGATCTTTTCCAATGCCACGGGCGAGCCGCTGAGCCGGTCGAAACTGGTGGAAGAGCTGGGCCGCGATCGTGGCCAGGCGCAAGAGCGCGCGGTTGATGTACAAATCACCCGTCTGCGCCGTAAGATCGAGCAAAACCCAAAACAGCCGCGTTATCTGCAAACCGTGCGCGGTGCGGGCTATATGCTGGTAACCGATTGAACCTGACCTAAGCCGATTAAGGCAGGTTATTGCAGTCTTCTCCTGAGGCCTCCCTTGGGGTAGTGTTGCCGCAGGGGGCAGAGCATTCTTGCTGCATTGATCGGCTCGGCTTAGCCTGGGGTCATGACAACAGCTTTCCTCACCCATCCCGATGCACTTGCTCATAAAAATCCGCCCGGTCATCCGGAGCGGATAGAGCGTCTAGAGGCCATTCTAGATCGCATGACCAAGGTGGAATATACTGGTTTGCAGCGCGAAGAGGCGCCTTTATGCAGCGATGATGACATTTTGCTATGCCATCTGCCGCCATATCTGGAGCGGGTGGTCGAGGCTGCGCCGCAAGGGGCGGGCTGGGTGCCGCTTGATTCGGATACGCATCTGAACAAAGGCACTCTGAATGCCGCGCGTCGTGGGGTCGGGGGCAATCTGAAAGCCGTCGATATGGTCCTGGATGGCGCGGTGCAAAACGCCTTTGTCGCGATGCGCCCGCCGGGCCATCACGCGGAACGCGACACGGCCATGGGGTTTTGCTTTTTCGGCAATGCGGCGATTGCGGCCAAACATGCGCTGGATCGGCGCGGCTTATCGCGGGTGGCGATTGTCGATTTCGATGTGCATCATGGCAATGGTACCCAGGATCTGCTGTGGGACGAGCCGCGGGCTTTGTTCATTTCGACCCATCAGATGCCGCTCTATCCCGGCACGGGCGTGCCCAATGAAAAAGGCGCCCATGGCCAAATCGTCAATGTGCCACTGCGGACGGGGACGGGAACGAAAGCCTTCCAAACCGCTTGGAACGCCCATGTACAACCCGCGCTAGAGGCGCATGAGCCCGAGTTGATCTTTATTTCCGCTGGATTTGATGCGCATATGGCGGACCCTTTGGCCGAGCTGCATCTTTTGCCTGATGACTTTGCTTGGGCCACGGAACAGATCTGTAATGTGGCAGATCGCTATGCGCAGGGCCGGATCGTCTCGACACTGGAAGGCGGCTATGATCTTCAGGGGCTCGCGGATAGTGTGGAAGCCCATCTAACCGTTCTAATGGAGCGTGGAGAGAAAAATGAGTGATAAGCCCGTCACCGAGATGAGCTTCGAAGAAGCGATGACTGCGCTTGAAACCGTGGTTGGCCAGTTGGAAAAGGGCGATGTGGGGCTGGATCAAGCGATCACGCTTTATGAGCGCGGCGCCCAGCTAAAGGCCCATTGCGAAGCCAAGTTGAAAGCCGCCGAAGAAAAGGTCAGCCAGATTACCTTGGCCGAAAATGGCGTGCCCACCGGGACGACACCAGCCCAAGGTTTGTGATTTTATGGTCAAACCAGCTCTGAAAGTCGCGTCTGCGCGGGTCGCGGCGCGTTTGGCTACGGCTTTTGAGGCTCTGCCCGAAAGCGCTATTGCCCAGGCCATGGCCTATTCGCTGGAAGGGGGCAAAGGTCTGCGCGGCTATTTGGTGCTCGAAAGCGCGCAGCTTTATGGCGTGTCCGAGGCGCAGGCGCTTAGCCCCGCCGCTGCCATTGAGGCGCTGCATGCTTATTCGCTGGTGCATGATGATCTGCCCTGCATGGATGATGATGATCTGCGCCGGGGCCGTCCCACAGTGCACAAAGCCTGGGACGAGGCGACGGCGGTTTTGGTCGGCGATGCGCTGCAAAGCTTGGCCTTTGAGCTGGTGGCCGATCCCGCAGCGGGTCTTTCGGGGCTGATCCGTGCTGATTTGGTGGTCAGCCTGGCGCGGGCCGCAGGCGCCGAGGGGATGGTTCTTGGCCAAGCGCAGGATTTAGCGGCGGAAACCGCAAAACGCCCTTTGACCCTGACCCAGATCACCGCTTTGCAAGCCAATAAAACCGGCGCTTTGATCCGCTGGTCCGCTGAGGCGGGGGCGCGCATGGCTCTGGCTGATCCCAAACCCATGACGGATTACTCCACGGCGCTGGGGCTGGCATTCCAAATCGCCGATGACATTTTGGATGTAGAAGGCGACCCAGACAAGGCCGGCAAGCGTTTGCAAAAGGATGCGGATGCCGGTAAGGCAACTTTCGTCGGGCTTATGGGGCTTGACGGTGCAAAATCCAAGGCCAAATCCTTGGTCGAAGAGGCCTGCGCCGCTATTGCGCCTTTTGGTCCCCGTGCCGAGTCTTTGCGCAAGGTCGCGCAATTTGTCATAGAGCGCGAAAGCTGATAGCGACGCATCCTCAAGGAGCGGAGATAGCCATGGCCGACCAGCCCGCCACACCTCATCTGGATAAAATCAAAGATCCCAGCGATCTGACCCGGCTTTCTATTGCCGAGCTGCGCCGCGTCGCTGATGAGCTGCGCGCTGAAACCATCAGTGCCGTATCTGTCACCGGCGGGCATTTAGGCGCGGGGCTGGGTGTGGTCGAGCTGACCGTGGCGCTACATGCGGTGTTTGACACGCCGCGCGACCGGTTGATCTGGGATGTGAGCCATCAATGCTATCCCCATAAGATCCTCACAGGTCGCCGTGACCGCATCCGCACTTTGCGCCAAGCGGGCGGGCTTTCGGGCTTTACCAAACGGTCGGAAAGTGTGTTTGACCCTTTTGGCGCGGCGCATAGCTCCACCTCTATTTCTGCCGCTTTAGGCTTTGCCACGGCGCGGGATTTGGGCAGCCGCGCGGATCCACCCGTGGGCGATTGCATCGCGGTGATTGGCGATGGCTCTATGAGTGCGGGCATGGCCTTTGAGGCGATGAATAATGCCGGGCATGACAAACGGCGGATGTTTGTGGTGCTTAATGACAATGAAATGTCCATCGCCCCGCCGGTGGGGGCGCTGTCGAATTATCTGTCGCGGCTCTATTCCGGCGCACCTTTCCAAGAGCTGAAGGAAGCCGCCAAAGGCGCGGTGAGCCTGCTGCCCGAACCTTTCAAAGAGGGGGCAAAACGGGCCAAGGATCTGCTGAAACATTCGGTCCTGGGCGGTACGCTGTTCGAAGAGCTGGGCTTTTCCTATATCGGCCCAATTGATGGCCATGATCTGGAGCAGCTGGTGCCGGTTCTGCGCACCTTACAAGCGCGGGCTCATGGGCCGGTTCTGATCCATGTGATCACAAAAAAGGGCAAGGGCTATGCCCCGGCCGAAGACAGCGCTGATCGCGGCCACGCGCGGGCGAAATTCGATGTGATCACAGGCGAGCAGAAAAAGCCCGCCTCTAATGCGCCGAGTTATACCAAGGTCTTTGCCAATGCCCTGATCGATGAGGCGAGCCGTGATGATGATATCGTGGCCGTCACAGCAGCGATGCCCGATGGGACGGGGCTGAATCTGTTTGCGGAACGTTTCCCCGAGCGCTGCTTTGATGTGGGGATTGCCGAACAGCATGGGGTGACTTTCTGCGCCGGCTTGGCGGCGGGAGGAAAGAAACCTTTCTGCGCCATGTATTCGACCTTTTTGCAGCGCGGCTATGATCAGGTGGTGCATGATGTGGCAATCCAGCGTTTGCCGGTGCGCTTTGCCATTGATCGGGCAGGGCTGGTGGGGGCTGATGGTGCCACCCATGCGGGTAGTTTCGACATTGCCTATTTGGCCAATCTACCGGATTTCGTGGTGATGGCCGCTGCGGATGAAGCCGAGCTGGTGCATATGGTCGCTACAGCGGCAGCGATTGAGGATCGCCCCTCAGCCTTCCGGTTCCCGCGCGGCGAGGGCGAAGGCGTAGATATGCCCGAGCGCGGCGTACCGCTGGAAATCGGCAAAGGCCGGGTGATGCGCGAAGGCTCTGGCGTGGCGCTTTTGTCCTTTGGCACCCGTTTGGGGGAAACTTTGATCGCGGCGGAACGCTTAGCGGCCCGAGGCCTGGCCCCAACCGTGGCCGATGCGCGTTTTGCCAAACCGCTGGACCGAGATCTGATCTTGCGCCTTGCCCGCGAGCATCAGGCGCTGATCACCTTGGAAGAAGGCGCAGTGGGTGGCTTTGGTAGCCATGTGGCGCAGCTTTTGGCCGAAGAGGGCGTGTTTGACCGAGGGTTGGCTTATCGCTCTATGGTGCTGCCGGATATCTTTATCGACCAAGCCTCGCCGCGCGACATGTATGCGGTGGCACAAATGAATGCCGAACATATCGAGGCAAAAGTGCTAGATGTGCTGGGAATCGAACGGTTAGAGGCTCATCGCGGGGGGTGACCCAATGTCGAAAGTTACGATTTTCCGGATCATCATCTGCGTTTTGGCTCTGGCCTATTCGGTGGATGTGGCGCGGTCGGCCGATTACGATGCTTTTGGCGCGCAGTTTCGCTATCTCACCATCTGGGGGCTGACCGGTAATACGCTGGCGGCGATCTTTATGCTGCTGCCTGGCTGGGGGAAGCCCGATGGGCGGGGCGATCTGGCTCTGTCAGTGCTCGCGGTGATCAATGGCCTGGTGGTGTTTTCCTATTGGCGGCTGTTTTTCATCGATCCTAGCCTGGTCAATGGCGATAATACCCCGAAACCTTACCGCGAATATTACCTGCATCTGGTGGGGCCGGTGCTGATGTGGATCGATTTCTTTGGCCTGAAACGTGGTTTCCGGCGGGTGATTCCGGCGGCTCTGGGCCTGGCAGCGCTGGTTATCGTCTATGTGATCTGGGCCGAGCTGGTGGTGCAGCCCCTCAATGCCAAACCGATCGGAACAGTGACCACCGGTCTGCCCTATCCCTTCCTCAATGATATGGAGGTTCCGGCGCGGGCCAAATTCTATGGCACGATCTATGGCACAGGGCTGGTGTTTTGCCTGGTCTTTTTCGGCCTTGGATGGATCTTGCGTCGCCGCAGAGCCTGATTGCAGATAGCAACTTTATCAGGCGGGGAAATTCCCTAACGCGTTATATCACCACGACTATATTCCAATTTGGAAGTCAGTGGTGAGCAGTACAGGATTCGAACCTGTGACCCACTGATTAAAAGGCGGCCCGAACAGACAGGTTATCAAAATGTTAGCCAAATAATTTCCCAGGACAAAACATGAACACAACCGCAACATGGGAAACGAACGCCTGGCCACGAATCGGCCTCAATAGCGTCAGCCTGGACCAAATTAGAAGGCCCAGTCCCTAGCGGGCCGGTTAGTGATATATTGCGGTGAAACCCAGCACCCTAGGCGGTCAGGAATGGGCTACTTGCAATAGACGTAAACCTGCCACCTAAAACGTTAGCAAGCCGGTCGCCCAAAATGGTTGCAAACCCCAACGGCCATGGCAGCCTGGCCAGAGCAGTCGGTCGTGCACACTGGCCTCTCGCTGTTCCGCCGCCAACTGGCGGGACCGGCGCGAAGCAGCCATGGGGAAGCATTTTGAGATGCTGCGGTTACAGCCCATATCCTTGATATTCAGAAAAGATACCAAATTTAAGGCTGCCTTGGTGTTCCGTCTCGAAATTAGCTAGACGATACTATCGAGACACTACTGAGGAGATCGACAGTTTGATTAATGATGCAGTGTTGGATATTGCTCGCCAAAACCTTTGGAGTCGAGTTGCAGCTATCGAGAACGCACAGCTCGCGGATGTATTTCAGAGAGAATTCACATTCGAGCAGGTTAGAGCGGGGATCAACGCTGCTCAGATCCGGGATTGGATCACACCATTGCTCGGTGAGGACATCGATTGTGCGGCCATATACCGCCTCTCAGTGAATGACCAAGATGGCGCAAACCGGTTGAAGCTGGCTTTTGAAGAGTTCGTACCACCAGAAGGCGTCAAGCTGGCTCGAAACAACCGAGTGGCTGGAAGCAAAACCGTCTATGTTGGTAGTTCACGAACAATTTGGAACAGGCTTCCGCAGCATTTGAACAACTGCTCGGCAGGAACATATGCACTAAAGATGAACCTATGGTGTCCCAATACGGAAAATAGAGTAACCGTGGAGGTCTCCGTCGTTCGCGGCAAGTTAAATACAGCCCTTGTCCAAGACCTTGAGGATGCTCTTTGGACAAATTCGCGTCCGATGTTTGGCAAGTTCGGCGCACGCTAGTGGTGGCCGCCTGCTGTCGCTCGTACCAGGCGCTGGTTGCGCCTAGTGCGGCCCTTTGTGAACTTAGCTAGTGCTGCTGTTCAGCATCACCGAAGCAGCCATTTGAGGACCACGCAGCGTAATTGTCTGGCAATCAGTCGGCCAAGCGCACAAAGCTGCCGACTGCCCAAAAATAGTTCAACAATGGCAATAGCTAGGAGCAACCATGGAGGCCAAACGTTGCTATTTCACACACGGAGCTCCTCATTCGAAGGTGGCTTATAGAGGAATTTTCAAATATTTTCAGATAGGTAATGACAGTATAACACTGGATACCAATGTAACGAGTTCACATTGCAGCTTGGGCGACTGGTATCACTCGATCACATGGAGTATCATTGGACAGCCCTAGCGTAATATGACGGTGACTTCTTTGTCGGATAATAACCCAAACAGCCTGACCAAAATGATGCAGGACCTTATGGGTTCGTTTCCAATGGATACAAAAGCCTTGCAGGACGCTTTCAAAACTCAAGCGACACTCGGCGACAAGATGTCCAAAGTGGCATTTGAAGCCGTTGAAAAGTCCACCGACATTTCTTCCAAGTTCACCAAAGAGACTCTGGCCAAGCTGGCAGCAGTGGCAATTGTGAAAGAAGAACCCACCGAGCACACTAAAGCGGTGACTGATTTTGCTTCAGCTCAGGCAGAGTTGGATGCAGAGACCATTGCCGCTTTTGCCGAGGTCACTAAAAAAGTCCAAATGGAAACCGTGGAGCTGCTGCTTGCTGCAGGCAAAGACATTCAAGAAGATGCAATTGCTGCTGTGAAAAAAGCCGCCGCCGAGGTAATTTCCGAACAGACACTCGCGACTGGGACTGACATTATTGGATACGCGCCAGCTGCATTAAAAGTAGGCACCAGCAGAGTAGTTCAACATGCAGAAGAGGCGACGCAAAGCGAGGACAGTCTAATTGAAAACATCCATATTTACGCTGCAATGAGGTCGTTGGATAGACAAACTTTGCAACTAAGGGACACCGCGACACGCTTAACCGATTTAGCAAACAAGGTAATAAACCATGTTTGACACAAAAGAGAAACTATCTGAACTCGCAAAAACACTTTGGGGGTTGAATAATACTATTGGAGAACTCAAGGCTGGTTGCGATGCAATCGCGACTGCCATTGATAAGCAAGAGGAACGACTGCGCAAAGTCGAAAGTGAATTAGTATCTTTGCGCGCAGACATTCGCGTAGGTGCTGTAGAAGCTCGCGAAGCTGCTGCGGACAAAGCGACTGGAGTTGCCAGCACGTTGATTGCAAGTGCGAACAATGAAGTATTCAACAGGTTAACAGAGCTTCAGGGTCAAATAGAGGCAATGGTGGACATTACCTATGCTCAAGACAAAGTTGCTAACACATCAACAGCAGAGTTGACTAAGAAGAAAGCAATAGCCTCTCCTGAATAAGGCTTGTGGGCTCCACAGTACATTGGTCCTCAAACGTGGTAACCAGAGCTTCTTAGCGCAGGCTAAAGAGCTTGGACTGTACATAGTAAAGAGGTGGTCCTGAATTCTCGACGAGTTTACCGCCGGGCTAAGCTATAGCATTGGTTTCATTTCAGGCGGCAACCTTGAGGTTCGGGGCCCGGCTATCATAGGCCTCGTTCGGTGTCAGCAGCCCATGCGATGAGTGCGGGCGTCTTTCGTTGTAATAGTTGATCCAGGCACCGATCCCGTTCCGGGCCTCCGATCCGGTCTCGAAGGCGTTCAGGTAGACACATTCGTATTTCAGGGATCGCCAGAGCCGTTCGATCATCCGGTTGTCCGTTGCGCGGCAGTCGTTTGCTTGTAAACGATGAGAGCGGGGCCAGCGCCCCCGTCCGTCCATCGAGATCTTCACCTTCGCGTCCTGCAGCACCTCGGTGAAGCCGGTGCTGGTGAATTGCGATCCCTGGTCGGAGTTGAATATCTCGGGGGTGCCGTATCCTGCCAGCGCCTCTTTCAGGGCCTCGACGCAGAACCCCGCATCCATGGAGTTCGACAGCCGCCAACTCAGCACCTTGCGGCTATGCCAGTCCATGATGGCGACGAGGTACAGGAACCCTCGGCGCATCGGAATGTAGCTGATGTCCGTGCACCAAACCTGGTTGGGCCGGATGATGGCCAAGCCCTTGAGCAAGTACGGGTATACCTTGTGCTCCGGGTGTTTCTTGCTGGTCTTCGGCTCCTGGTAGATCGGCACCAACTGCATGAGCCTCATCAACCGCCTGACGCGATGCCGCCCGCATTTGTGCCCTTGTCTCTGCATGTGGCGGGCCATCTGTCGAGAGCCGTACCCAGGGCGTCTCCAGGAACTGCCGGTCGATGATTTCCATGAACGCCAAGGTCTCGGCACTTTCACCGCGCGGGTGATAGTAGAGACTGGATCGCGCCAGAGAGAGCAGGCTGCACTGGCGACGGATACTGAGATCGGGGTGGTCCTTCCTCACCGCTTTCTGCCTCCAGTGCCGAGGATGAGACTGGAGGCATCGGCCAAAAAATCCCGCTCCACGACTAACTGGCCGATCTTTGCGTGCAGCTTCTCCACCTCCTTCTCGGAGATCTGCGGCTCGACCGATGAGGCGCTGCCAAATGCCGACGCCATGTTCTCGATTGCTGTCCTTTTCCAGCCGCTGATCATCGTCGGGTGAATGTTGTATTTCTTGGCCAATTCAGCCGTCGTCAGCTCCTCGCGGATGGCTTCCAGGGCCACCTTCGCCTTGAACTCCGCAGAATAGCGTTTCCGTTCCGTCATATCAGGTCAGCCTTCATCAGGCGCTACAGCTTAACACCTGCTCCGAAATCCCGCGACCACCTCTGTAAATCTGAGAAAATATGTACTTTTGCAGGTTCTTGTCGCTTTGATAATCTCCATGTTGCTTTTCTATGACGGGAGGCCAGTTGCCGGTTTGCTCTCGCGTACTGTATGTGACGGTCTCAATTACATGTTCTTTTTCGTTGGCGTTACGATCGAAAGACTTGAATAGAGAGAACGCTGATGAAAACAAGTTAGACTGGGCGGCAGAAAAGGGCTCTGAACGGACTGGTGCAGTAGCAGCACGAGCACGAGCCAACGCCACCTTCGTCAGACACAATCGGCCCATTGCGGTCAAACGCCAAGTCGGCCATCGCTGCGGTCGCGAAACCAAGGCAATGGCCTCATCATCCTTCTAGGATGGGGCAGGTTTCACTGCGCTATGCAGGTAGGACAAGTAGACCAGAGAATAAGTGGTGAAACCGCCTCATCTTCGGGTAGCGTCTCTTCCAGAATTCAGCCTCGCACTTGGACTCGCTCACGAACGCGGTTGTAAATTCTGATCGCCGGTTGATGCTCAAGTTCCACAACGACGGCGAACCGCTGGTCAAGAACTTGGTCCACGGCCCAATGGGACAGGCACCGTACGACGAGATAGTAGACCTCCCCATACTGCCCCGTATCACGCTTGAAAGTGACGGATGCCGTCTGAAGTGTATTATTTGCGCGCTCGCCCGACCCGGGTTGGAGCTTGCATTTGAACCTGCCCGGCACGGCTGGCGCAGCCCCCTCCAAAGCTATGTCTCTATTGCGGAAGTGCTCAAAGAGCTCCGCCTCGTCGATGCCGCGCAGGAGGCGGAAATCCATCTTGGTGCCGAGATAGTCATTACGAGTGCGACGGACAGGTGGGTCGTAGGCAAGAGAGATCCGGATCGTACGGTCCCCGCCCGTTCTGAACTCAGGTGGGATTGGTAAGCGATACACCGCGAATTGATCCATCTCCAAGGCGTCCTCGGCGTAGAGAACAACGCGATGGTCATCCGAGTACGCGGCGCGGCTGGGATCAACGACCCCGTTCCCTCCGATCCTGACGCGTTCGGCGGAGGTCATCGCCGCCAACCGACGGTCAAAGGCATCGGGCGAGCGCGCCGCGCCCACCAAAAGCGCTCGTAAGAGGTTGGCCGACGCATTGGGCATGCGACGTAGCAGGCGCGCGGCCTTGTGACTTAACAGCGGCGCGGCGAAGGAGGTGCCCCCGGCGGCAGTTAGGAACTGCTCGGTGTAGCGATGATTTAGAGTGATCACCCCCGCTGCGGGTAGACGCGGCGCGCCGGCTAAGCTGACCGAAGGCACGTCGAAGACGGCTGTGCCGCCGAGATCGACTACGTCGGGCTTTCGTACGCCGCCTGCCCCAGGCCCGACCCGTGTGAAAGGCGAGGGCTCACCCCATTCGTGCGTAATCGGTCGAACATTTGCATCATGTGCATGCCGAGCGTCGAGGCCGGTTCCTCCCGCCACCGAGCCGACCGTAATGACGTTCGCGGCGCCCGCGGGCTCGGCCAACCGGTTTTCGGGCTCGAGCAGGTAGGTCGGGTAGACGGTTACCAACTCCTCGGAGGTAGCTGCCATGAAGGGCCTCGGCCGCCCCCGATTGCCGGCGGAGACGACAATTAGTACGTCGAGCTCGCGAGCGAGCGCGTCGAGGGTGCCCGCCCAGGGTCCGACGCGACCCTGGGCAAGGTTCGCGTTCGCATCTCCAAGAGACAGTACGAACAGCCTACAGCCTAGGTCCTCGTGTAGCGTGCGGATTGCCGTATCCATTACCCGGGGCACGGTGCGTCGTTCTGGGAACCGACCGTTGTCGCCAACGACCTTGGCCACAGCCAGCCGTCCTACCGGCTCCAGGGTATCCGCCGGAATTGCGTCGCGTAGGTCACCGAAGAGTGCCGCTCCTGCGACAGATGTGCCGTGTCCCCAAACGTCAGCAGCGCTCACAATTCCCTCGCCGAGATGACGACCGACGACGAGCCCGTTCAGTAGGGGATGATCATTCACACCGCTGTCGAGGACGCCAATAACCGGCGCACCCTCCGCCGGTTCGAGGACAGGGGGCACCCCGCCCGCGTCTAAGGCCACGATTGGCTGAGCTTCGAGATCCGGCTCTGGGGGTAGGTCGATAATCGCGATCTCGGGCACGCCGAGGAGAGGTCGGAGACCGCGCCCCGTCGCTTCTGCGCGCATCACAGTGATGGAGGGGCCGATATAGGTATCGTAAACCGCCCCGCCCTGGGCGATCAGGAAGCGTTCAATCTCCGCCACCTTGGCTTCGCGCTGGGGCCGGGTACCGAACTCCCAAAGTTCGATGTCGAGGATGTACCGCACATCGTCCTGGAGATCCTCAGCTTCGGTGAAGCCCTCGGCCTTGATCTTCGGGCCGAGCCGATCCCGCGGAGCAAGCCCTCCGATCTCATCAATTCGCCCTACGAGGCCGGCGTAGTTCGGATTCTTCTGATCCGGGTTCACTGGCGGTGCATCGAACTTACTGAGGCGGTCCATGAACTCCGTCAGGTTCCCCGTCGAAGAGAAGAGCAGGACCGTCCGATCCGCATCGCTCGAAACGACCGCGAGGCCGAGCCTTTCCCACTCGCTCTCCGCGATATGACCGTCAACTTGTACGCGAAGGAGTAGAGAGGGGTCGACGAAGGCGGCTGGCTTTGCGGCTTGCTGCTCTGCCATTGCAGTCCGGGTCTCCGCCTGGAGGGCACCGCCATGACCGCCGCCGCGTCCGGGCGGGGCACCGCCACCGCCGGTTTTGCGGCGCGCGATCGGCACGCGGGCACGGATCAGTTGCAGGTGGTCGAGCTGTGCCATCCCCTGGTTCCTATACGGAAGTGGTGCCCGCACCACCTTCGCAAGCCCTCGCGCGCCGGCGTTCGGAATTGCGCAGGGCTGAGCGTAAGTGACCGTCTGTCACACCCGTGTTGCCATCCAGGATCGACAGCTTGATCGCTTGTTGGGTGATCCGAGCCAGTTCTGCATAGGAACAACCCGTCAGGCGATCGACATAGGTAGCCGGATCGATAGAAGTCGCCACGTTGCGGAAAGCGTGGCTCAGATAGGCTTCGATCATCTGCACGTTGGGTAGATCGAACCAGACCACCTCGTCGAATCTCCGCCAAATTGCCTGATCAAGCTGGCCCGCGAGGTTCGTCGCGGCGATCAGAAACCCGCCGGGCTCAATCTGCTCAATGAACATTAGTAGGCTGTTGACCACACGGCGCAATTCACCGGTTTCGGTCGCCTCCTCCCGCGAGCGCGCAAGCGCGTCAAACTCGTCGAAAAATAGGACGCAAGGCTGGCGCCGTGCGAACTCGAAGGTCCTACGGATGTTGGTGGCCGTCTCACCCAGATATGACGAAACGAGGCTGTCGAGGCGTACGTGGAAAAAGGGTAGCCCCAGCTCACCGGCGAACACCTCCGCGCACATGGTCTTACCCGTGCCGGGCGGGCCGCAGAAGAGAAGCTTGGAGCGTACCTCGAGACCATGGCGGTGCAGGCGGTCCGCCTGCCGGAACTCGCGGATGATGCCGGCGAAAAGTTCTGTATTCTCATGCGACAGGTGAAGCTCGGCGGGTGTGCGCTGCGGCTCCACCCGCTGGATGAAATCGCGTGCCTCGTCCGGGAAGGGCAGCAGCTTGCTTGAAGGAGCCCTTTGGGTCGCACCTTCGCCGAGGTGATCGAGAGACTTGCGCAGAGAGCCGGCGAGCACTCGATTGCCCTTTCGCTCCTCCTCGCCGATGATCTGCTCGAATACGGTACGGAATTTATCATCCCGACCGTAGCTCGTTATGAGCTTTTTCATCAGTTCGCCGCGTGCCATATCGTCTCCCTCGTCTTTCCCTCCCTACCTGTTCGGGAAGGGCCTTGACAACTATAATTGAGTTCCTGAAGTGCTTCGTAGCAAGACTGAGTGATGGAAATGCCTACCGACGCGGTACTTAAGGCCATCCCAGTCAATTCGCTCAGATAGGCGCAGGCCGGAATGGACCTGCTCAAACGGGTCGCTGTGGTCAAGTACGCGCATCCAGGCCGGCTGGGTGAGCGGATTGTTCGCTATATCAGCATCGTATCCAGGTTTCCGTGCGCTGCGGCGGCCCGCGTCTCGATCCAAATGAAACACCCTGCTGCACTCGCGGCCGTGACGTCGAAGCTGTCTATCGAGCACCTTGCACATTCGGAAAATGAGGCTCGGTGCCGTCGTGCAGCGCCTCAGATCCACTTCCTTCCTAGTCCACACTGAATGTCGACTTCTATCTTTGCTGTGTAATCGATTGTCTCCGCGGCGAACGACCGCTCCCCGCCCCCCCTAGACCAATGCTGCATGACCCACGAACGCCCGAGATGGGCTCTGATCGGCTATAGCGCCAACATGCCGAAAAGGCGGGTTCGGATTAACCACCGACCACAGGCGCGCCTGAGGCAGTGTTGTCTACAATCAGTCCAAGGTTTGGGATGGGCCCTCGTATAATCGGTTAAGCCTGATCGTGATCAGGACCAAATTGATAGCAAAGCCTGCGGCCAAGACGGTGAGCGGGTGAATATCTATCGGCAATACGGGCGATACCAGCCAACCCATAGCGCCAACAGAGATCACTCCATAACTCAGGCCAATCAATCGCGCGAACGGCTCCTTGCCGATTACATTTTGCTGCGCCAGGTTCCAGGAACAGGCCACAATGCATATAAGCGCGACGATCAACACCCAGTTGCTGATCATGACTGTTTCCCCAACAATTTAATCTGTATGGCGGTGATCCCCTCACGGCCCGCGAACCCTGTCAAGAAACCCGATGCAAGGAATGCATACACATCCTGAGCGCCAAAATTGGCCGCAATAGCGCCAAGCAAGCCGCCCAAGAACACTGCCGAGATCGCACTGGAAAAGCCGTAAATCGCGCGGTTGCGCCACCCCTTTTGGGGAAACATTACGGCCTTGGCGAATGCTCCCGCGACGCCGCTAAACACTAAGATGGCAAGCTCATCCTGCACCTCGGCCAGCATCTCAATTCCTGGCACACTGGGCGCTGCCGCCACCACCGCCGCGCTTGCTGCCTGCGCCAAAAGTACAGGTGATTGCCAAGCGATTGCCTGCACCCCCGCATCGAATAATCTACCGATCATTTGCCCGCCTTTTGCCCATGAAAAAAGCGCGCCCCAATGGGAACGCGCTGCCTGCCTCATTTATCCGCTGATCAGATGTTGCCAGCCTTCCATGCTGCAACGGTTGCTTGCACTTCGCTATCAACGCCAGCCAGTAGATCCGCCAATGCAATATTCAACTGCTCCTTTTCGGACGCGGAACCCTGCAAAGATTTGATAGCGTTGCGCGCTTTCGCACGCAGGCCAGCGGTCATGCCAATCAGTTTTTGATAGCTTTCAGCCTTTTGAACAATGACCTGGGCCAAGTTTTCGGGAGCAAGACCAGCCCCATCGGCCTCAAGCGCAATCATAGCTTGCTGACCCTCGGTTGCGGTGCCAGAGATGACGGCGCGTGCTGCCTCTTCCTTCATCTTCCAAGTGTCGCGCTCTTCGATGGTGGCGTTGTCCGTCAATAGGCGAATGCACTCTGCGTGACGCTGATCGACTAGCGCCAGCGCGTCACCCACAATCTCTTCGATTGACCGCAGATCGGGCTCTTCGAAAAACGCATCAGAAGGAACCAACTCGCCATATTCGCGAACCACATACCGCGACCCGTCGGCCAGCCAGTATTCTCGCCCAAGATTATTTTCTAGAACTGCCCACTCGCCGTCTTTGAACACGGCGATTTTCCCATCTGGAACATCAGGAGGCGGCGTTTTGGTTGCAAACGCAGGAATGAGCCATTCACCATCCAGCGGGGATCTATCCGCTTTTGACGGCCCCAGATAGCCACCTAACTTGCGGTCGAAATTAAAAATATCCATTCTGCGCCTCTGTTAATATTTGATGCAAGGGAGCAACGCGATGTTACGCGGGCGGTTCTCTTCGGTATTCCAGCGCGTTCCGATAGCGGCAGACGGCTTTGACCAGTAGCCAGCAAAGAGGTTTCCGACATAATCCTCAGGCGTGACATTTTTCCCCATCCAAACGCTGCCGTGACTGTAACCTGTTTCGACGTTTGAAAGCGTGTTCTTCATCCAGAAAGATTTCCAATCTTCTGCCTGCCATGTGCCGAGCACGCGCCCGGTATCCACACCGCGCCCGTCATCTAGGCCGCGAATGAATTCACCCCGAAGGTCTGGCACATTGAAGGTGGCTACACCGTCACCCTCCCCAAAGGATGTGCCAATTGCTGCAAACAGATCGCTATAGGTTTCGCGCGATAGCTCTGCCCCATTGGCTTTGAGCCAACCGGATGGCGCAGATGGCATAGCAAAGAACGCAACAGAACCCGTCATGCCTAACTGAGAAAGAGTCAGTGAATGTGGGTTCTCGGTATTTGCGATGTGATCAATAAATTCTTGCCCCAAGGGTATTGGGACGTCTGTAGTACCATCAAAAACATGAAGTGTTTTTGTGTCATCGACAACTTTATACCATAAAGTTCCCGCGACCGCATATTCAGGACGCTCGGGACCAGAATGGGCCGATAGCAGCGCCGCATTGAAATTGTTCAATATTTCAGCTAATTGTAGGCCATTCGGATCATCGGCAAGGATGTCCGGTAAAGCAAATTGTGTCATGTTTTCCTCTTAGGTTTCGCGCCCGTAGCCCTTTGCAACCCAATCAAAAGTGCAATTCACACCTTGCTCTGCTGAATCGACGAATTGCATATGAAAGCCCTGCGCACTGACTTGCGTGCGCTTTTCCACAAAGCCAGATGGCAGCTCCTGGCCGGTGATCGTGATTGCAGGCCGCTCTTTGAACGGCGGCTGAAATGCCACATAAATGCCTTCGGGTGGGCACGGCACCTCACTGGCTCCGTCCACCCTATCTGGCATATCAATAGAGACAACCAATCGCTGCACGATCACTTGAACTTTGGGATCAGAGCTTTCCACGATCAGTTTGAAACGATACCCGCGCGATTCATAATCGCCCGCTCGGAACTCTTGCCAATCCGTCCAATTCGCCTGTGCGCCCCCAGGATCATCCAGCGTGGATTGCATCATGAGCCTCACACCCCAAACGCCCTCATCAACTGAACCAGCAATGCCGTCAATTGCGGATAGATTAGGCCAACTGGATAGGCGAAAATCACTGAGATATTCCGAGGCATGAATATCGGCACTCACCCGCGAAACATAGACCGCCGTCAGATCAACCACCTCAGAGAGTGCATATTCACCCGCCTTGGCTACGCCGCCATAGGTTCCGAGTTTTCCGACCTCGGAAAGCGCCGGCCATTCGGAAAGGGTTGTATCAGTTGTCAAAAACAACCGATCCTTAGCATGAACCAAATTTTTGGTTTTTACACCTTCAAACGCAGGATGTTCTGTCAGTGTTTTGACAACATTGAGGCCAAAGACATTGCTGTTGGAAATCTCCACCAAAGAGGCGTTCGCGCTTTGCTGCCCCCAATGACCGATAGCGCGGATCAAGAACCGCCCTCCCAAAAGAGGAACCGTTACTGCACCACCTTGCACATCCGACGCAACGGAAATCGCCTGAGCCCAGCCACCATCATTGCCCATTGGCAAATGGCGCACCTCATAGTGCTTTGCCAGGGGATCATCAGCAGCCCAGGTCAGTGTGACGTGGTTCCCCACAACATCTGCCCGGAACCGTTCCACATCACGCGGGCGCGTTAACGAGAGCGACCAATCCACATCGATCTCGGTAATCGCTGAAATCAGAGCTTTTTTATTCTCACGGCGAATATTTGCCCGATGAATACCAAATGAAGATAGAGGCAGATCAAACTCACCCGAGTTAAACGGCCCGAGAATTGTTTCACCGCCAGACGGCGCAGTGAGAGAAACGTGATATTTCTCCATATCAAAGCGATCATATTCCGCGATCTTGACCCGCGCCACGACACGCGCGGGGCCATAAAGCACTGTTGGGATAACGGATTGCACCACTGGCCGAGACGGCAACAGAGCTTCGCGCGGCATCACCTTAGTGATATTCGGCACATAGGGTGGGATGGCGTCGCTATCGGCCTGCAACACCGCAGGCGCGGCAGGTACGCCAGTTAGGGTTGCTTTCAGATCGCCGTTGTGACGAATGGAAGTAATCAGCACCTCCATGCTTTCCTGCGTCATTTGCTCAACGCTAACCAGATCACCCACCTGGACACCCGCCGCAGGAACTTTCTGGCCGAGCGAAACAGTCCAGATACCTTCAAACGACACAGGAGGTGTAGCACTGAATACCACCTCTCCGCCTGTTTTCGTGCGCAGGCACAGGCGATAGAGCCCATCCTCGGCCGAGATCAATTCATCCAAAACCAACCGGGCCAATGTGCCGTCTGCATTGATTTCCAACTGACGGATGCGGCCTGCGCCAACGCCAATCAAGGGCACGTCATGCACGAGACGCACCTTGTCGCCCATATTCACCCGCAGATGGTCAATATCGCATTGCCATTCAAATGACTCTGGACGCAAAATTGCCTGAGCCAGATGATAGCGGCCCAGACGCCACGCATTGCCCCCTGTAGTGTCAGATTCGCTTATGACAACGCCGCGCAAATCTAGCGTCTCGAATTCGGTTGCATTGCTTGCGTGATAGCCATCGGCATAAACAACGATCTCATCTTGCTGCCAATCCAACCGCTCAGAGACACAGCGCACGCGAAATCCATGAATTTCCTTGGGAAATATGATCTCCCCCTGAAATCCCCAAGAATTGCGTGGTGTAAATTGCTGGATGACAGGGCCTGCGCCACCATCGCGGATCACCGAGTATTTCAGATCACGTAACGTGCGCCTCGCGCGGCCTGCTGCACAAATTAGGTCTAAGATCTCGCCAGCCTGAGAAGGCTGATCCACAACCATATCGCAGGTCCAGTGCGGCTCATCATCCGCCCAGGCCTTTAGGTCAGCCAATTGCAGCCGCTCCGCGCCCACCGGCGAACTCACCATCGGCCCCATAAGCGCCCGCGCATAAATCCAAGCAGGATGGCGCACGGGTTTTGGCGAAGTCCATCCTTTGCCCGTCCAAACAGGTGCCATTTGCTGCACTACAGCATTCAAACTGTCCAACTGACCATTCAACTGATCACTGGCCTTGATACGCACGGCAACTTCCGCAATCTCGGGATGACTGGGCAGCGCGCCCGCCTGGACCGAGCGAATGGCTGTCAGGTAAGCATCGTCCCGAATTGCCGCCTCTTCGCTATCCTCGCTGATACGCCTAACTTCAATGTCATATTCGCCAGGCGCGGGCAGAGGGATTGTCTTTGTGAACCGAAGCGATGCCGTGGTTGCGCCGCTATATTCCTCGGAACCGATATCTACCCAGCCACCACCAACAGCGCGGTAACGGTAGCCAATCCGCACACGCCGAACCTCTTTGTTGTTCTTATCGTTGAAACGAACCAATCCCTGAAAGGTCACATCGACAGAAACCGATACCGCGCGGTCGCGCGTGGTGCGCACCACGCGTGCATTCTGGCGCAACCGCGCCTGTTCGGAATCCTCGGCAATATCATCTGGATAAAGCGTCAACCGACCAGTGCCGGAACGCCAAGCACGAACCAAAGGCGCAAGCTCAGGCATGCGAGCCAGCGTCTGACCCCGATCAACATTGAGAAACTCAAGTTCCACGCCCTGCATTTCTGTGATCGGCGTTGATCCGATACGTAGGCTTTCCAAGGCCACCGGCCCATATCCAAATGTGTAACGCCCCCGATAGTAGATATTCTCACCCTTGCCATCAGTATAACCACGCGCCGTTTTTGGCGGATACATTTGATGGCGTCCGAGCACGACGGGATAAATCCCATAGCGGTTTTCGGTGTTGGAAGATCCCGTGATCGTAAAGTTAGGATCATCTTGCGTTCGCGAGCTCACCCTGGACGCGGACGCGGATGCGGCTGTGGACGGGGGCGGGATCAGGGCATTTACCACCAGTACACCGACAATAGTGAAGGCCGCAAAGGCAATCCCGAACCCAAGCGTTCCAGTGGCAAACAACGCGCCCGCAGCCAAAGCAGCTACTTTAGGCAGGACTGCCGAAACAATCACCGCTGCCGCGCGTCCCTCAACAGCAGGATAGATATGCACATGCGCGCCCTGCGCAGGGCGCACACGCGACCAGTGCGCAATAGGGATAGGTGTAACCTCAGTCCCTTTGCTCACCACAACCTGCAAATCGCCATGATAGCGCTCGGGGATGCCCGACAACGCCACCAAATCAGCGATGGACGCGCCAACATTTACAAATCGATGCTCAACACCCTCGGTCCTGAAATAGTTGGGCTGCGTAACCAACTCGAAGGAGTTATCCCGCATAGGTGTAAATTCCTTCAAGCCTCTGCCCCCAAGTCACTGACGCAAAATCCTCAATCACTGACGCGGCCTCATCCTCAACATGCAGCATCAACTGAGGCCCCAGAGCGAGCCCAACATGCAGCACCATCCCGCGCACCCGAAACAGCACCGCATCACCCTCTTGCGCGTGATCCACTCGCCGCCACAACGGCATACTGGCATCCACAATCCGCCGTCGCGCGGCCTCGCTCATAGTGCATAACGGATCAGGCAAGATCCGACCGTAGCGAGCCCTCTGCACCGCCAGGAATAGCCCTAGGCAGTCATAGCTTTCCGGTCCCCTACCAAGTGATTGATAGGGCAGGCCAATCCACTCATCAGTCCACATCAAAACAGAGCGGGCGCGTTTTTCGGGTTCATTACCAAATGGCCGAACTGCATTTCCAGGATCGGTTCGACCCCCATTGTGCCGCTGATTTGCTGCGCGTTGTACTGCGCCGCCCGTAACTCGACATTCAGGGGGCCAATCTCAATAATCTCAGGACTTGACGCCAGCACCCAAACAATTCGCGCTTGCACGATCCCGCGCACCTGGCGCAACGCTTCAACCAACCGCCGATCCACATTATCGGCCCGCCACTCAATGACGGGAACAATGCCTTCTTCCTCATCCGGCATATCAATTTCGAAGGCCAAAGGCTGATATTCCTCTGCCTGATGTGTGACCGGCTGCCAATTTGGCACAATGCAAATCGCATTGGTCCAATCGGCTTGCGTTAGTTTCACAAGTGGCAAAATCACCTCCCCAGAGGCCTCAGAGTGCATTGCAGAGAGCATTTGCGTGCTAAGCGTTGATCTCATGGCAACATCTCCAATTCCAGCTGCACCACCATGTGTTTCCCTAGCGCATTGGCGCGAAAAGGCTGACGGAACCTAAAGCTGCGCAGCTCGCCAGTTAGGGGATGATCCGCGTCAAATGCTAACGCACCGTGCAATAGATCGTCCTCAAACCATGCGCGGAATTGCGCATATTCTACGTGGCTCAACCACGGCAACGAAAACCGCATACTGGTCGGCACCGCAGTGAACCTGCGCCGCGTTTTGGCGGGGCCAGCATCGAATTCTGTGCGCAGCACCGCATCACCCGGCTCTTCACTGTAGGTTCCCCCCATGGGGCAAAACGGAATGCCATCTGGCCAGCTAGGCATGCTCAAGATCCCCGCACAGTTGGCCGCAGCCCGAAAGTGTTGCGCAGAGCTTGCTGCCCCCTTGGTCCCGTTACGGCCTCAATCGCCTTGCGCTCAATAATGATATCCAGAGCGCGGCCATCATCCGATTGGCGCACTTGATGTTCACCCGCAGGCGCATTGTGAATATTGACCGTCATACCCTCTGACTTGCCCACAGAGGGCGCAGACAGAACGCCCTTGGTCGGCAGCACCAATTCGCCCTTTTCCAAGATGGCGGGCACCTCGCCAGGCCGCAGACCCGCAATGCCGCCAGAGTGATAACGTGTAGCGCCAGCCCAGGTGGATGCAGAGAATGCCCGCCCATGACCGTAGCCATCGCTACCGGCAACACCGCCGCTGTGCAGGATGCCTGGGATGATCGCGCCGCCAAGCAATCCACTACCAGTGCCCATCAGGCCCGCACTGGCAAACAATCCACTATTGCCAAATAGGGCCGCTTCCAGAGCTGCCTTGGCCAGCATATTCGCCACATTGCTCATCACGTCAGAGAAATTCTTGCCTTCCACAATAGCATCAATAAGGCCCTGCTTGAGAGCATTCTGTGCCTGCTCCACGCGGCGCGCACTTGCCTCGGCCTGATCTTGGTGGGACTTCAATTCTTGAAGTATCATAGCTTTCTCAGCCAGCTCCGCAGCGGTGCGTTTGATCGCTTCAGCATATGTCTCTTCTGACCCCGCAATTCGCTCATTGAGATTAATGCCCCGCCTCTTGGCGTCTTGCGTCAATATATATTCGGCCCTGAGTCGCGCCTGTTCCTCAGCTGATTTTCCGATCAGGCTGTTTTCCAATTCCGCATCAGCGATCTGCGCGCGCATCTGCTCAGCATAGGCGGTGCGAATATCCAACAACCGCGCTCGCTCTTTGGCTTCTTGCTCCAAAAGCCGCTGTTGCTCGCTCTGCTGCTGAATTTCCGCCTGCACTAATGCCGTGTTTCCGAAAGCCGAAGCCTCTTGCAAACGGCGGTTACGATTGACCCCCTCGTTATCGCCTTGGAGTCCCGCAATTGCCGTCGCAATGTCCTGGTTCGTCCCGCCTCGAATTGCAGGCAGTATACGGTCAGGCAGCGAGCCATAGTTATAGGCCAGGGAGGTGAGCGAGGCCTGCTGCGCCTCTGAGAAACCACTGAAACGATCACGGCCAATCTGGCTCACAATCCCATCCTGAAACTCGCCCACTCGGCGCAAGAGGTCGCGATTGGCATCCCCATAGGATACCCGCATTCCCTGCGTGATGCGACGCACAGAGCCATCTGCGAGCGTTACAGTGTCAGAGCCAAACCCCGCCCGATAAGCATTCCCATCCGAATAGGCAGTGGCCTTAAAACCCTCAAACCGCTTAATGATCTCGACAGCATCGCCCGAAACCGCGTTGCGGCGCAGGGTTTCGCCCTGGATGCGTGAGCGACCATATCCAGAAGCTGCATTTTCTCCCGCAATTGACAGATCACTGTTCAATCCTTGGGCCAGCCCACGAAGGCCCTCCAAGTCATCTTGGATGAAATGTAAGCGAGCCTCCAAATTGGACAAATCTGCATCGTCAAGGTCGCCAATGTTTTGCGAAGCACCATCTATAGCCTCAGAAAGCCTTAATGCCTGCTGATAGGACTCGTTGTTCCGATCAAAAGTGACTCGCTCGAAAGCCTCAATCAGAACTTCCGTTTCGGCGGCTAGATCGGTGACCCGCCCCTGCGCATCTGTCAAACGCTCGATTTCTTCATCAATACCAGCGATAACGGCACGCGAAGTCTTGATGTGAGCCAGGTTGCCATCAAGACTGGCCTGCCTCATTTCGCGCTCAGCGATCCCCCTGTCCCGGATCAGTTTGGCCAGTTCACGTTCACGCTCTGCATATTTTGCGAAAATCCGTTCACGGCGGCGCTCATCCTCTGTCAGGCTCGCCTCAAGCTGCTTAGAGGTGCTTTCGATCAAAGTTTGAATGCGAGCGATGTCAGCCGAAAAAACGTCTGCCAATTGCTCCGACGATTCTGCCGCCCGAGTGAAAAGAGCGAGCATTTCGCGTAGAGCATCAAGCCGTTGCTCAGCTCCCACCGCCTCATTTACGTTCTTGAGCGCTCTGACGATGGCCTCTGCGTCAGAGCGGGCAACATCATAGGCACCAGCAACCGATGAAACTGTGCGCTGCCACTCGCTTTCGGAAACGCCACCGGGACCAGCGTTTCGACCGCGCCGGTCTACGTTGTCAGAAAACCCGCCAAATTGGTTGGCAAAGCTGGAAAAGCTCTGATCCAACTGCAATCCAGCAACCGCACCGAGCATGGTTGCTAACTGGCCATTGACCGCCGCCATTTCATCCGCGAGATCACCATATTTCTCGCGCAGCGTTTCGATAGGTGTCGCGGCCGCCTCAGCAATTGCAACATAGGCATCCGTCGCCTCTGTCAAAGCCTTGGTCTGCTCTTCCAAGTCCACTGCGCCCGAATAGGCTTCATAAAGCGCCGCCCCCAGGGGTATGAGGATGGCTGCCGCCGCGCCCGCGCCTGCACCAAAGGCACCAAATGCACCAAGCAATTGTGGCAACTGCTGACCAAGCGCCTGCGTGACAGATGTTCCCGCACTCACCTGCGTGGCAAAGTCACCGACCTGGAACCCGACATTCTGCAAAGCCCCACCATAGGACCGCGAGGCTCCACTGCCTTGATGCATTGATGCACCTAACTTGCCCGCGCTTTTACCTGCGCGCTCCAAATCCTGCACCAGGTTCTCAAGGCCCTGTTCGTATTCCTTGTTGGTGATCGCGCCGATCTCGATGGCGCGGTTCAACTGTTTCACTCCACGCTCATATTTCCGGGCAGCAGCATAGGCTGGATCATACTTGCGTGCGAGGCGGTCAATCTCACGAGCAGTGGCCTTGAGAGTTTCATTGTTGGAAGCCTTGGCCATCGCCCCATCAAATTTCTTGGCGGCGCGCTTGGCGGCTTCCTCGTATTTAACAAGGATCTTGCGGGTCTCGGCTTCCATTTTGGCCGTGGAAAAACCCGCCTGAATCAAAAGATCGCTATCATCCATCCTCAAAAGCCCTCAATGCCCAACTCGGCCAAACGCTGACTGCTCATCGTATCGACCGATCCGCCATTTTTTTTCCACCCGTTTGCACGGCCATACCCATCCATAGCAGCCATGAACTGCCAATGGCTCATCTGCCCCACTTGAGACGGATCAAACCCCATTGCCGCGCCTAGTCCGTAGTATGTGCTGAACTTCCACTTTCCGTTTTTTGGTTCTCCGGTGTCGGTCCTCCCACCGGCCCAATCTCCCCCACCGGATCATCGGGTGGGCCATAGACTGAGTGCGCCAGCACCTCGATGGCAGGCCCTTTGAACTCGCCCAACGGATGCTGATCTATGACCCGCTGGATCAACTTTTCTGCATCCATGCGGTCCATGCCGCCGCCGATTAGGCCCCAACGAATGACCTCAAACAGATCGCTTGCAGTCCATTGCCCTAAGCGGATTTTGTGCAGTAGGAATTCCGGCCCCGCATCCACCTTGCCTTGCAGCCCTTCAAGCTGCGCGAGGGCGAGCCGCATTTGATGCTCGCCCCCTGGCCAAATCACTTTGATAGGGATCATGAGGCGGCTTTCACTTTACGTTCCGGCGCACCGTCAAATTCAATCTGTATCGACGCCGAGACCACTTGACCTTTGGTGCGCTGGTTTGACAGCTGCGTCAGGAAGGCCTCACCCATCTCATATTCCACAGTCCCCGCAAGGGCGGCAGTGTTGCCGATCCGTACATGCTTAGTTAGTCCACTATAGAACCAATCCATGATCATTCCGTGGGACTGCGATGCCCAAACGCCCTCGGCGGAAACCGACACGTCAATGGAGCGCACCGATTTTTGCACCTTGAGAGGCAGGGCCTCATTAGCGCAATTTGCAGGCACTTCGGATGTGTCCGTTTGAGCTTGGCGCGTCACGGTCACGCCCACTAGGCCGCAAATGCGGTTCCAAATCACGCCATCAATGCTGACCTCAAGCACCATTTCTTCAAAATTTTGCGTTCCGGGTTCAACCATGTCAGACCTCCATAGGATATGACCCTCTAGAGGGCCGTTGACTGTTTAGCGCTGGCGCGGGATGCGCTCAGGATTTCGGGGGCTCTTTGGATGCGGACGCGACCTCTGCGCAGCCCGCCTCAATCGCCGCATCAATGAATTCGCTCGGGAAGGATTGAGGCCCGTCACTCGGATACGCAGACCAGCCCACATTCTTCTTGCGGCTTGAATAGTGGAATTCGCTTTTAAAGATTGCCTCAGGCATGGATCGCCTCCTTGATTGCACGGCGTACCGCCGATTTGATTTTGCGCTTGAAACTGGCCTCCTTGGCGCGCCATGCAGGATAGAAAAACGGTTTTGCCGTCGTCCCTGGATGATCCGTGCCACGATTGGGCTGCGCATGTGGTGACGTGCCGAATTCCACCAGACGCCCATACCACTCACCCACATAGAAGGTGATGCGCAGCGTGGCGTACTGCATGCCAGCGTTCCGGCCGCTGCGAATCTCGTCAATCACCAATGACCCCTTGGGGGCGTCACCCCAGGTCCAGGCGATACTGCTTCTCAGATCACCACTGCGCACCGGCACCAGCGATTTCATAAAGGCCACGATCTCATCCGCGCCCTCTTCCATCGCCTGCGCGGCGGCCTGCACCGCGATCTCTGGCGTGCGCTCAAGCTGGGCTTTGAGCCGCGGATTGAGCTTTGCTGAAGTGGCCATCAGCCTTCCTCAACAACTGCCCGCACTTGCACCACACCGTGCTTGTCGCCGTCAGGCTCATCCAGCACGCGCACCAGAACAACATCACACGATGACAGGGCATGCGCCCCGAGATCGCCCGTCGCACCATCCAGCGCCGCCTCAATGGCATCCGTTAGATCGTTCACCTGATCCCGCCGCCCCTGCTGCCGCGTCCAGCAATCAATTTGGAAATAATGCTCTCTGGCGCGGATGCAGTCTGCATCGCTGCGATTGTGGTAGTTGGGGCCGATGGAACAATAGGGATGCTCGGGCGAGTCCGGTATGTCATCCCAGACACGATCTGCCACGATCTCCGTCACTGCGGCATCAGCCAACAGTGTTTGCACCAAGAAGGCCTGCAACGCGTTTGCCGCTCTCATCAAATCTTGGCCTCCACCAACATCTCCACCGTCGCGCCATCTTCGCGGCGCTTGGGCAGTTCGCGTAGCTGGTAGGACTGCCCGCCGAATTTCACGATCCAATCCAGGCGAATTGCGTCCAGCACAGACCGTTTGCGCAAAATGAGAATTGCTGGCCTGCGCCCCTGCATTCGGGCACCCATGACGGCCTCACCACCGCGCAGGTGTCGCACCGCGACCCAGGCAGGGAATTCTGCGTTCCAACCCCGTTTGGCACCACCTGTTTCCGTTCGCCCGCCCTCGCTCGGGCTGAAAAACTCTACCCTTGTATCTAGGCGCATCTGATTTCCGACCATCAACCGAACTCCCGAGGCCGGTAATACCGCTGCTGCTTGATCAGTGCCTTGGTGCTGAATGACAAAGAGGCTTCGGTGAGATCGCCGATGGACACGCCCGCATCATACCATTCTTTAACGATCAGGATGATTGCATGGGCAAGCCCCCTGGGCAGTTCCCCCTGGGCATAGCCCACCGTCGCTTCTACTCGCACGCTTTGCGCTTTGGAGGGATCGGCAATCGCCAGCGCGGCATCCGTCAGCCACAGCTGCGGCTCATCATGGCAGCGCTGCAAAGATACCTGATCCAGATCGATCACGGTTTCTGCCACTAAAGGCTGAACTGCCGTAACAGACGTGACCTCGGTGACGGGGGCAATCGGGAACCACCATCGCCGAAACCCATGCGCCTCGGCCAGATCAAATTCAATCTCAACGGCCCGCTCGGTCAGCGGGCGGCGTGATGCGACCTCAACGACTTCCTGCGCGGCGTAGAGATAGCTTTCAACCGTCAGAGGATCGTCAACCTCAATCCACGGCATCGCCTGGCCAAAATTCTCGACGGATACGGCCAGCACTAGCGTGGCACTTCCTAGACGTCGCATCAGCGTGTTGCCCTACTTCACACCCTGCTTAGGAGGCTTGACCGTCGTGGCCTCCTTATCAGCATCGGATTTGGCCGCAGCGACCTCGCGGGCGTCCAGCGCATCGGAACGTACCGCCAAAGCCTTTTCGGCTTCGGCCAGGCGATCCTCGCGCTCCTTCACTTCGGCCTCGCGAGCTGCAAGTTTAGCGGTAGCCTCTTCCACCAACGCGGCAATCTTTGTCTCTGCCTCAGCGCCATTCACTTTGATGGCCAGGGTTTCCATTTCGCCCGCTGGCGCTTGATATTCCACGGCCACTTTTTTCTTGTTGATCAGCTCGTCTGCCATTCCAACATCAAAGCCAGCCACATCGCCCTTGGAATAGACCTGGAAAGAGGTGGTGAATAAAACAATCTTTTTCATGGGTTTCTCCGAATGAGTTGAAGAGCGCCCCGCTATCACCGCGAAACGCTATGATTTTTGACGATCAGGTCAGAGGGTCCAGTTTACACCGGTTAGGCCAGACAGAGCCTCATCATGGCGCGGGGCCAAATCGTGTTCGGAGATCGTGCGGAACAGCGTCAAATCCTGCTGGAACGCAGACTGCGTGTCACCATTCGAATCCACATAGGCGGCCTCGGACGAAGTCTCGAATTGTAGAGTCATCGCGTCACCGATGAACACCTCATCAAAGTCACCGAAATAGACTTCGGTTACATTGCCGCCCACGCCCAGATTCATCGGGATCTGAGAAGTGGTTTTTATCGGATACCCGAGCAGCGTGCCGTTCTGCTGAATGGAGGGATACAAGTAGTTGCCGCCGTTCGGATCACGCAGTGAGGCCAGGAAGTTCTTGGTTGCCGCTCGCATGATCCAGCCGCAGGACACCATGCCCACATTGGCATCTTCCACCTTGGACACCAGACCACGCAGCGCCACATCAACGGTCATCGGCGCATTGGTAATGCCCGTGACCCAATTTTCTGGCAGCATCCAGTTCTTGATGCCCGTTGGGGTTTTGGCTGTGCCGTCGCCACGAATGAACGCCAAATCCTCGCGCAGCGCCATAACTTTGAGAATGTCATCGCGCACCAGAGCCGCCATTGCCACGCTGGAATGACGCAGCAGCGAATTGCCGACAGGAACCAAAGCGGTCAGCTTTTTGAAGCTCTGATCCACTTTGTCAAAGCCGGGTTCACTGACAGGCATTGCCGCATTTTCACCGGCGTAGGAGGCCGTGGCCGAGGAACTCTGCCGTGCATGGCGCATCTGGCCCGCAGGCATATCGATCATCCGCGCACCGGACGCACGCACAGCCACGCGCGGGCGCAGCAGTTCGATCAGTTCACTGGCCTGGGCTCGCGGAATGGTGATACCACCAGCGCCCTCGGGTGCGCCCGATAGAGTTGCAGCCACACCGGAATTGCCGCCATCCTCAAGGAACTTTGCAGCCTTTTCGGCATCGCCTTTGTTTGCGGCCAGGGCCTGGAACATCAGGCCAGCCTCAATGCCCTTATCTGCATCGGACTTAGGTTGCGCGGGAGCAGCGGCAGTGGTGGTGGTGGTCTGGCTGTTGATTTCGTCACCCTGCGCCGAGGCGGCCTTGGCTTGCTCAACGGCCTCAGCGCGCTTCACCGCCTTGTCAGTCGCCTTGAACGCCGCCTCGGCAGCGTCAAACGCCGCCACGGCATCAACCATTTCTTCGGCGTCAGCCGCCGTTTCGGCTTCTTCCAGGGTTGCAATGGCATTGGCACATTCTTCCATCTTGGTTGCCGCGCTCGTGCGTTCGCGGCGAAGGTCATTGATGTCTTTCATCTGATTTTCCTTTTGCAGATCAGACGCTGCAAAACGCAGCGGTTCGGCCCCGCCGCGAGGGGCAGGGTGCTCAGGCACAGCGATGTGCAAGAATTCAGGAGGCAGCGATGGCCTGTGCGGCTTTGGCTTTTGCCGTCATTGCCCGCCGCCCAGAGATGTGCGGCTTGGGTCCATATTTGGCAAAGATGCGGGCATAGAATGTATCCCGCGTTTCGGCGGTATCGACTAGACCACGCGATTGAGCCTCAGACACTTCAAAGGCCCGTCCACCATCCTTGGCGTCATCAGTGGCACTGATCCGTGTAGGCAGCTCCGCGAGCGAAATCTTACGGCCCACAGCAACCGCCTCATGGAACTTGGCCTCGGCCAGGTCTAGCACCTTCTGGATTTCCGCCTTGCCCTCTTCAGTGGAGGGATCAGGGTTTTTGGCCTGCGCGTGCGAGGAGCGGAATTCATAGAACGGTTCCTCTGTCGCATAGGCCCCACGCATTGTGCCAATGGACCCAATCAGAGAACCCGCCGTAGCGGTGATCTCGGTGGTGGCGCAAGCGAGCCAATAGCCAGCAGAGGCACAAAGAGGGTTCACCAGCGCATGAACCGGCTTCTGCTTTGCACAGGCCGCGATGGCTGCATTGGCAGCTTCTACCCCCAAAACCATGCCGCCCGGCGTGTCAAATTCCAGGACAATGGCCGCAACCTGTTCATCGCTGGCCAGCAGGTTCAGTGTTTCCTCAAGGCCCTGATAGGTGGCCCATCCAAGCCAGCGCTCCAAAACAAAGAGGTTCGGCGTGAGCAGCCCCTTGACCGGCACCACAGCAACGCCGCGCGAGATCGCAAAGCGCTCGCCCCGTGCGACCATGGCCGCATTGGTCACAGCCTGTGTTTCGGCTTTGGGCAGCGGTAGGCTCAAGAGCGCCTGCGCGCTCTGAGAGCAGATCGCTAAATCAGTGGCCGCGAATAGACTAGCAATCGTTTGTTCTGTCATCACTCAGACTCCTTTTCGCGGCTCTTCTCTTTCTCGCGCGTCATGTTCGGTGCAGGGTTAAGCTTGTCATCATCAGGCCCATTTGTGATCGGCAGACCCAGTCGTTTCTGGGCATGGTTTGCGGTCATGAACGGGCCACCCACCGCTTTATGCATGGCGTCAAAGCGATCCTTGACGGTCGGACGCATGAGCGCGTCAAAATCATGCTCAAGGCGGTATCCGGCCTCACGCTCGCCCCGTGTGAGCAATGCGAGAGCCAAGCCCGTCTCAATGAACCCGCCCCAATGAAGCAGGGCATCCGTGCGATAATCGATCGCGCTTTGCTCGCTATTGGCTTTCACCCCGCCCTCATTGTCCTGAACTTTGAAAGGCGGCACGCGATAAAGGCTCAAGATTTGAATCTTGTCGAATTTACGGCTACCTAGCAGTTCCTGATCGGCGGCTGACAGGTCCAGGCGATCTGCCTTTACGCCCTCGGGAACAATCGCCAGGCCCGATTCCGCTGGATTGCGCAAGCGATCTCCGAGGCGTTTGGCATTGCGCTCATAGGCTTCATCATCGCCCCAGACATCTGGCACCTCAATAAGCGCCGAAACAGGCCTGCCAGACGCGGTGCGTGCCGCAGCCTCTTGACCGGCTAGCGCCAGCCCCATACTTTCTGCCGCCACCTCAATAGGGGAGCGGCCCATCCAGCCATCCTCTGACATATAGCGCAGATGCGCCATAGAGCGGCTTGGCACCCGGCGATGTACCTGCGCGCCATCCTCAAAGTCATAGAACCGCTGACGGCCCGCGCGCAGGATCGCTGGCCGATCCTGCTTGATCAGATCGATCATGGTCAGTTCGCCGGAACCATCCCGAGGCGTATAGGCAAAAGCATTGCCACGCAGCGTGAACGCATAGGCCAGTGTAAAGCGCAGGACCGAGGCCGGAACACCGTCGCTCGATTCTACATTCATCAGGTAAACCAGCGGGTGATCTCGGATCACCTCTTCCTCGCCGTCATCCTTGAGCCGCTTGAGCAGCAATGGAACCTTAGAGGTGTCGCCCGCCAGGACGCTACAACAGGCCGTTACAGTCGCGTGTTTTTGTGCGATGGTTGCGGAAACGCGCGGCAGCGTTTTGACGCGGCTCTGTGACCCCCAACCGGTGTCAGACAGCCACCCAGCAGGCCGGGAAGTGCCCGAGGCCTCGCCAACCGTAGCAACCATAGGTGGTTCTACCCGCATTGCTTGGCTCTGCCCCGACCCGAATAAGCGCGATATTAAACTCATACGAAAATGATCTCCCGCGCTTTGCGTTTCTCTTGCGCAGCCGCCGCTCGGCCAACCGCCATGATGGAAGCCACAGCAGGATCAATTCGGCCCACGGCTTTGCCTTTGTTCGGCTTGATATTTTCAGCCGCGTCCATGTCGCAATGAACGTTGCCCACTGCCCAGGCTAGAACGGGATTGCCACCGTGTTGCAGCCGGTTCTGTATCACCAATTGTTCAAAGCGTTTCATTGGCGGCGACATGGACACATACCCTTGCCGATGCGGAACCATGAGGAACCCTCGTTGGGCCAGTTTTTGAGCCAAGTATTTCATGCCCCATTCATCATAGGCCACCTCTTGCAGATCAAAGCTATCCTTTATCTGCACCAGCCGCTGAAACACTTGATCCTCATCGATCACGCCGCCTTTGTGGACCTCAAGCCAGTTGGCATCTCTCCATGCGATGTAAGACCGGTTCTCAGTTTGTGCCCGCGTGATGAACCCTTTCGGTCCCTCAGGCAGGAAGCTGTAAACCAGTAGATACACTTGATCTTCAACGGGCACCGCTACGGCGATGGCGGTCATATCCGTAGTGCGCGACAGGTCCACCGCTGCCCAAGCAGGGCGGCCAAAGAGCATTTCCACATCAAACGGCTTGCTGCCATTGTCCCACACATCGCGACCAATCCAGGATTGCGAACCCTCGGTCCATAAGTTGAGGTGCAGCCGCCTAAAGTTCGGCATTTGCCCCTGGATCGCGCGGGCACGGTCATAGACCGTCCGCAGATCGCCAGGGTCAAAGGCGATTCCCATATTGGGGTTCGCCATCGCCCAGGTTTTCGGATCGCCTGGATCCGCATCTTCTGGCGGCTCGGCCACATAGCCAAAGAACGTGTCATCCTCCACATCGCCGCGCAGAACATCCTCGGCATACTTGCGCAACTCGCCACATATAGAGGCACGATCAGCGCCGGCCGTGGTGATCGCCCAATCAATCGGCTGGGGCCGCGCCATCATGGAGTTCACCACGATTTCGGCCAATTCCCGATCCGTCCAGCGATGGACCTCATCTCGCGCGGCAAAATGCGGGTTGATCCCGTCCGATGAGCCGCCGTCGCGGCTGAGACACTTGATGATCCCGCCCGTTGGCAGAGTTTCGATATGGTGCTGCCGCACCTTCATCAGCGTGTTGTTCAGCACCGAAGCCTGCACCATCCGGCGCAAATCCTGGAACAGCAGCCCCGCCTGATCCCGCGTGGTCGCTGCGCAATACATCTCTGGCGTCTGTTCGCCATCGAATAGCTGCGTGTAGAGCGCAGGCACCGCTGTATCGGTGGTTTTACCGTTTTTCTTTGCCACCTGGTGATAGGTGTATCGGAACCGGCGGACCAGCTTTGTTTCCACTTCGCCAGTGACCGGATCGACGAAGTCGCGTGGCTTCTTCCAGCCGAATACTGATCCATGCCGGAACATCTGCCAGGGCTGCAAAGTCAGCGGCTTGCCAGCCATTTCGCCCTTGGTATGGGCGATCATCTTGGCAAAGTTCAAAATGCGGTTGGCCGATTGGCAATCGAATACCAGGCCACGCTCCGCGCCGGTTTTCAGATCGCGAAAATGGCGTTCACAGGCGAGCCGCACCAGTTCACCTGCAACGATCTTCCCATCTAGCACATCCGAGGCATAGCGCGAAACGGGATGGTCAAGCGGGTCCATTGAGTTGCTCGGCCAGCTTGTCGAACAGATCGCTCTGATCCGTATTGCTCAGGCGTTTGTCATCCACAGGTGACATTCCGAACAGGGCCCCCAATTGGCGCAGCGAAGCGAGAGCATCCAACCGCGCTTGCCACGCAGCTGTTTTCTTCTGCTGTACTCCGTTTCTTGTTTTCACAGAGTAGGTTCGCCCCTCCATTGCAATGATGGACGATAGTTCGATCACATCACTTGCGGCCTCGCAAACCGCACCAAACAAATCCTCAAAATGCGGCTCCAAGCGACCTTGTCGGATCATCTCAGGTGCGAGGCGATCCCAAACCTTTTTGCCACCGGCGGAAAGTAGGTCAGGCGCAGGCGGAACAGGCCGCCCTGTATCGCCCCTCATCGGAATAACGTTATTGAGTTTCGGTTTTTGCCCTTTCATCAATTCCTACTTTCTGAAATTCAAACGCCAAAATGCCAATTATGCAGCACCCACCAAGATCATTGTGACGCTTGTGCCCGCCGCTACCACGCGCTGCCGTAGCGTTGCAGAACTGTTTTTAGCTTGCATGACCAAAACATCACCAACATTCAGTTGGGCCAACATGTTTGCAGTGCAGCTATCCGAACCGTTGGCATGATCGCGGTGGTAGGTGGCTTGCTCCGACCCAGGCAATAGCCCTCCGTTCAAGGAGAACCGCGTGTTGCTGGTGGTTCGGTTATTTCCCTCAAACTGCTCAAGATGGTTTGTATAAACCAAAATATACCGTCCTGCGATATTAACCGTAAGCTCACCATTTGCCAGATTTTGGGTGACTGCGGCGTGGCTGGATGTGCTGATCCAATCTGTTAAATCGACATAGCTATCCCCCGGTAAGTCCTGATCGCCACTTTTGACCATCGAAACGACTGTTAAGGGCGTAGCCGTGCCTGGACTGGGAACAACTTTAGCTTTCATCCGCTGCCTCCGTCACAATGACTTTGGCTGATCCGGTCGTGGCCCTAGCAAAACACTTCGAAGTTCCGCCGTAAGACAGGCTCTCCTGCGCCTGAACATCGTGGAAGGCATCTGAATCCAAAGCGGGCGCAATAGAGCCAAAATGAACCCGCAAATTTTGACCGTGCTTAGCCTCAATCAACATTGGCCCTTCACCAATCTCCATCCAAGCCGTTGTCAGTTCAATCGCTTGAGTTGCCAATGCACCCTCCTTTCATCAAAACCAGTGGGCTTTTTTCCCCAATTCATCCCGCGCATACACAACTCTTTGGGGCGCGGTCGGCAGAAGGGGTCATCCGAGAAATTGACCACCCCCCCTATACCGACATGGGCGCGATCAGTCCGACTTGTTCAGTGTTTCGCTGGCCGTCTTGCGGCCATGACAGGATGAGCAAAGTGCTTGCCAGTTGCTCCGATCCCGAAACAGATCTGTGTTGCCGCGATGCGGAATGATGTGATCAACCTCGCGGGCCGCCGTGACCAACCCCAGCTGATCACAATGCTTGCAGATTGGGTTGCGCCCAAGGAAGGCCTTGCTTTCGCGCCGCCACCATCTGGTATCGTAGAGTTTGCGTGCCGCTGCGATCTCAGGCGTCTGTTGCGAGCGCCGCCATCGCTGCGCATCCGATTGACGCTTGTCTGCCATGTGGTCCGCGCACCGCGTTTGCCCTTCCTCTGCGAACTCATCACAGCCCGGAAACGCACAGAGACGACGGATCATTGACAACCTTTGGGGATTTTCAGGAGGTGACTTAATTGCACCCCCACAAACAGAAAAGCGCCCAACGGTTTGTTGAGCGCATTTGTTGATGATGCACTTTTAGTGGCACGCAGGTGACATAAGCGTCAAGAACTTTCTTCAACCGCCTCCGCAAATGCACCGAACCCAAGTGGTAAGTCAGGGTCACGGATCACATAGCTGGACCGCCTGAGATCTGGCCCCATCATCCGGTTGAGAGCCTCGGCCAGCGCTCCTTGCAAAGTCGCGACATTGCCGCCACGCTTGGCCCATCCATGCGCCCGCAACACCTCGGTCAGCGTTTTCTCTTCAAGGCAAACCATGTCCACCAGCCGCCGATCTGTGATCCCGCTACGCTTGGACGCCTTTCCTTGCCGCCTCACTTCCAGAGCAAAGCCATCCCCTATCCGTTCACGGATGCGTTTGATCTGATCCCGGTCCCGCAGCACCGCATCGATAAACCCGCCACCTCCACCCGCGCCACCAGCACGCAATGCCTCCGCCGATGAACAGCGCACACCGGCTGAGGCGTGTCGTTCCCATAGATTGCGATAGTGACGGCCCATCGCAACCTGGCCAGGCGAGAACGGCGGAACAAACTCCGCCCTCTTGCCCTTATGCGCCAGCTGCGCCCGATGGGTCATGAGATCAAAGGCATCGGCCCGCTGGATCGATTTGATCGGCTGACCATCTGGCCCGATGCGGCCTGATGCTTTGAGTTCCCATTCGTCTTCGCCGCTAGGATAAAGTTTCATCGGCGTAAACGCCCGCACCGGCCCGCGTGCAGGGGCAACCGGTATCTCAGGGCTGCACCCATCGGGTACAGCGCCAAGCGCCTTGACCCGTTCAATCCGCGCCTGCTCACCCAAGGCCCGCAAATCCATTGCCTTGGCTACACCGTGTTGGTTCACCAAAAATACGCGCTCATATTTCATGCGGCTATCCCTTCGCGCTTTGCATTGATCACATCAAGGCAGCGGCGCTGCGTCCGGTAATAATACTCAACCCAATTCAATTCGCTTTGGCTGGCCCGCCCAACTTCCTGGGCTCGCCTGATCCGAGCAAGGGCGCTGCGATTGTCATCCGCCTCGCGCTTGATCTCAGACAGGGAATAAGTGTTCGGCGGCGCACCGAATTTCTTGAGATACCAGAACAGTTCCACCAGATAGCCGCCAACCTCCGCAGCGCTGCCCGCCGCCGATTGCAGATATGACCGCACCAGACGGCTCTCACTGGCAGGTGGAAACTGGATGGCCCGCGCCCAATTGTAGATGGATACCTCAGCAGGCCAAACATTCTTGTGCTTGCCGCCTGCATAGCGTTCAAGCACCTCTGCCAATGCCTTGAGGTTGTCAGCGGTCATATAGGCGAGACGCGCCTCAAGATTGGTAAGCATCTCATCCTCTGCCGTCTTGGACATTCCCCGCTTGCGGATCATGCCGCCTTTGGTCAACGGCAGTATCAGGTTCTCTCTAACCCGTTCTTTGCCCGCTCTTAGCGTCTCACCTTCCATGTCATGCCCCTAATCTTTCTAAGTAATTCCTAGGTTATCCACAGGCAAACCACCTGATTTTTGGCGCTGATCGGTATTCTCTTTTCTTTTTCATTTTCTTCTCTTTTCCTTTCAGCGGCTCGGTTTTCGGCAGAAATGAAACTTCCAAAATCTTCCGCAAATCCTCCCAAAATCCTCCGCAGGAATTTCCAAAACTTCCGCTGGAAGAATTGGCACGGTTTTCTAGAGCTGCTGTGAAAGAGCCTCCCAGGCCTCCTGGATGCGCTTGACCGTGGCGCTGCCGCCTGGATAGGCGTTCTCAATCCAATCGCTGATGCGGTTGATCAGTTCTTCATTCTGGGCGATGCGAGCGCCGCCAGGAATGTTGACCTTGAGGTTCTGGGCAATCGTGCCGAGCCGCTTGCGCATCCGTTCATCGGCGTTCTTGGAGGCGTTGCGCCTCTTGGATGCAAGCGCCTCAACTGCAACCTCGGTGACAACGGGATGCGCATAGCGCAACTCGCCATTGTCGCATTGCACCTGATACCAGCCATGCAGTGGCGTCACATCGCGCCGGATCAGCGCCTGCCATTTTTCCAGCGGCAGATTGAGATCAAACGCAAGCTGCTTGTCATCGCAGGGCAGCGTGCCAATGGGCGATCCGTCTTGGGCAATGCAGAAAAGCTGGAAGCCATACCAGCCCACTTCGGGATCGCAGGTTTTGCGGAACTCACTGCCGCGCCAGCGCTTGAGGTTCCATTGCAGGAAGTAATGGGAATCAAGCCGATCACTGGCCGAGATCGGGTAAAGCTCAAGTTCTTGCGTATCGATAAGCTTGACCTGTGGAGTCGCCATCATACTGCCTCCGCCTTTTTTGACCGGCAATTGCGATCTGCCAGCCATGCCGATTGCGCGCGTGACACGTAACGCCGCACGGCACGGGTGAATTCACGAATGCCGGTGTCTTGTTGTTCGTATTTTCCTATGCGCCAGGTCAGCAGCGGCAGCGCCATGCGGTGGCCCCATTTGCGCATCTCTGCCGTGCCCGCTCGCTCGCACGCGGTGCAGCAATACATCTGCCAGGACCGCGCAGGCGTGAAGGGCTGTGAACACTCTGGCAGAAAGCAAATGCCCTCACGCCAAGGCGGCGCAGGCAGCAATTCAGACGCCGCATAGATCTGAATATCCCGCAAGATCGCGCTCATTCGTCCAACCACCACGCCAGATGCGGGGCCTCCTTTTGGTCGATGAGAAACACAGGGCGGTTAGAGCGCAGGGCGAACAGCACCTCTTGCCAGACACCCAAGCTTTCCTGCCAGCCATCCAGCGGCGGCACGATCACAGGGCCGCAGGCATTCAGCAGCGGCTGACACCAATCGGCCCAGAACCTGGCATCCAGGGGATCAAGCCATTCGTCAAAATCCACATGCACCATCTCAACAGATTGGATGATGGGCGAGATCGCGGTGATCCCCTCAACCGCCAATATCCGCGACCACCGCGCGGCTTGGCTAGCACAGAACAGGCTGTCCACCTGGCTCCACTCACCATCGTCAGTAACGCAGAGCTTGGAGTAAGGCGTGGCCAGATAGCACAGACTCGCCCGCGCATGACTGATCACATCGACAAGGGAGGCATCACGATAGAGCAATTCGCTTCGCTCAAAGCTCACCAGATGCGGATTGCCCCAATCGGGAGTGCCGGGAAGGCGGATTTCAACACCCATCCGACACCACCCCTGCAAGATGAGCAATCTTGCCCGCAGCGTCCTCGCCCTCGGTCAGCTTTGTGCGGGCGAGCTTGAGCGCCTCAATGGCCTGATCGATTTCAGTCACAGCCTGGGCCCGATCATCTGCACTAGACGAATGCTCAGCATCCAGAATTGCTGAGATCGCCTCACCGCTTTCTTTGGCGACGATCCCGCTCTGCACTACCAGGCACGCGATCTCGCCCACGGCATGGCTTTCCTTTTGCCGCGCAAGCAGACGGGTGATCGGATATTCCCCCGCCGCGTCCTGTAAAGCGATCACATCCGGCAGGGTCCAATCCAATTGACCCGACATTTTCTTGCTAATCGTGCCCTTAGATGCGCCACAGCCCCAACGGGAGTTCAGCACCTCGGCAACAGCGTCATAGCAGCCGAACTCTTTGACGATGGACCGCATGGCCCGATGCGTAATCATCCGCAGATCAGGCATGGGAAACCTCGTTTCCTTTAAAGCTGACACAGCTTGCAGTAGCAAAGTAATGCGGGACGACCAGCGCCAACCGAGCCGCCCCGCGCCACCAACCATCAGGGAGGATTTTGATGGCCGATGATGACGATGATTTTGACGCGAGCGCTTGCGAAACGAATGCCGAGATAGAGGCGCTACAAGCCGCCTTTCTCGCGCTGCTGACCTCTTTGGATGATGTAGCGCCCGCAATAAGGACGCTGACCGCATCCACAATGAACGAAAACCTCAGCCGTATCACGCGACTGGCGGCAGAAAACATGGATGATCCGATATACAGCATCCGCGCAGAGGCGTATGACGCACTGATTGATCGCATTGATCCGATGAATGTTGCGAGAACAGGGTGAATACCCCCCGACACCGATTGAGGAAAGGAATTTGAAATGGACTTGGACGGAGTGGAGAAACGCGTTGCAAAAGCACGCACACTGGCACTTGAGGCAAAGGTTATCGCACTCACCAATCTGGTGGTGTTTCTGACGGCGCAGCGGGCGCGTGAATTTGAGAACCCCGAATTAATCATCACAGCACTCTCCGAATCCATTCGAGAAAGCGCCCAAGAATATGACCATGACGACATTGAGATGCGCCCAGGCCACAAGGCTCTGATTGAGTGGGCTGACGATTTTGAGGAACGGGTTCTTGACCAGATTTGAGATCACGCATCCGAGCGTCAAACCGCTGAGCAGACTGCTTCGCAGCAGCTTCATATTTGGCGATGACCTGACGGGTGGCGGTTTCACACATCGCCACCTCGCTTTCATGCCGCTCCAGTTCATCAGCAATGGAGCGAAAAAGATCGGTATTCATCTGATCGGCCATTAGCTCGCCTCTCTTTGATTGACGGAGGGCACCAGATCCAGATCATGGATGAATATGAATTCATTGACATGATTGAGGGCGGGAAGGAACTTCTGTGATTGTGTCATACCGCATCCCCAAGAAAGACCGGGACCGGCTCAAACGAGAAAAGGCTATTTTGAGGCCGGTTAATCTTTGCTTGATCCGCCAAGGCGCAGAACACGCAATACCACCGCGCTGGCAATACGCCGTTTGTGATGTGAGTGTGCAGAGTGGTTGGACGCATGGATAGGCGGTCGGCTACCTCACGGTAGCCACCAAGCCGATCCACAAATTCCCTTACGGAGCCATACATACCATATGAATATCCGATATTTGCGGATTTTCAAGATACGCAAACAAGGAAATTCAACTTTTTCGGATTTTGTGAGATCAAGTATCTATGAGCATTGAGTATAAAGAACGGCTTGCGCGGACAGGTGATGTGAATCCAGAGGCGATAAGCGTCCGCGTATCCGCCGCCAGAAAGGCGGCTGGTTTGCAGCAAAACAAGCTGGCAGCCGAGTTGGGAATGAAGGCAACAACGCTGAACTCACAAGAAAAGCGCGGAGCGCCTAGTATTCAGCTGATGAGATATTTCTATCGAATGCACCGCATTGATTTTAATTTTCTCCTTCATGGAGACTTTGCTCAGCTGCCCTCCGACGTCCAGGAAAAGCTTTTCTCTGCGCTCTCCGCCGCAAACAATGCGCAGGATCAAACAGCAGATTAAGATCGACGCCGAGCTTTCTCAATAGCGCGAACCGACTTAACCACACAGAATCACCTCCCATAAAATGTTCTTGTTTTATTCTTGCCTATTGGGGGTCTGGCTACAAGCGCGCCTCAATAAAAATCCGAAAATATCGTATTTAATCTTGTGATATCCGCAAAATTCGGATTTATAGTCTCCTCAACACAGGAGGCAACCCATGCTGAAACAAGAGCATTCACAGATCGCCGCAGATGCGAAAGAAGTGGTGAACAACCCTGAACGCTTTGCCGATCAATCCAGCCAGCGCCTGTTCGCCTGGGCAGTTCTGATGGGCCAGCGCGGCCAGCGTGTTGACCAGATGCGCATCCGTCAAATGCAAGCCCCTTCACGTGCTGTGGCGGGATTGGAGGCGGCGTGATGGGCATCCACCCCAATTTTGAAATTGTCCGGGATCAGTACAATTATTTCATCCGCAAGGATGGCGAAGTGGTTCATGGCCCCACTAATCACGCCCTCGCCCAGGAGAAACTGGAACGCTTAGAGCGCGAAGCAAAGCGCAAAACCCGCAAGTGCATGACCTGTTCGGCCAGCTTTTTAAGCGATGGGCCGCACAACCGTCTTTGCAACACATGCCGCTCGCAATCCCTTCATGATGGAGCCGTGTGATGGCTATGAGCGCCACACTGCACCAGCGGTTTGAAGATCTACCGCCCGCACAACAGGCGGGCATCATCTGCAATGATGACCGATTTCAACAATTCGCATCCATGCGGTGCGGCTTTCCTGGCGGGCAGTTCAGCAGCTCAGCCGCAGCAGAATATTTGCGCGACTGCTGTAAGATCACCACCCGCCGCGATCTGAACACTGATCCCCTGGCGCTCATCCGCTTTCAGGCCCTGTGCACGGAATTCGATGCGTGGACCGGAAAAATTGCAACCCCCAGATAGAGGATCCCCTCCATGAAACTTGATCACTCCATCAACTTCCTTGAGTTCATGCAGAGCTTTCGGCGCGGCGAATTGCTTCGCGAGGGAGATCAGCAGCTCTCCAATGTCATTGAGGCCATGCACGCCACAGGCGGTGATGGCGAGATCAATATCAAGCTTCCCTTCAAGCTCAACAAGGCAGGTCAGATCGAATGCACGCCGAAACTGACAGCCAAGATACCTCAGCGCCCAATGGGAACAGGCATCTACTTCGCTGATGATGAGGGACGTCTGACCCGCCGCGACCCAAATCAATACGACATTGAAGATGAAATCGAACGCCGCCGCTCTGCCGAAAGCCAAGCAGCGGAATAACCCTCTCCACCTGAAGCCCTGAGCAAAGGAAACCACAATGGAACAACCCACCGACTATACACCTTGCCACGCCTTAGATGCGGCCATTGACGCTGCACGTCTTGCAACGCCCGTGGTTGATCATGAGGACGGCCGAAAGCATGTGTTTGTGCCGAAAGGCTATGAACTAAAAGAGGTGACAAACCCGAACCATCTGCCTTCGCACATCAAGCAAGCGATCACCGTGGATGATCGCGCCTCGCTTACGGCCTATGCTAATCGGTTCAGCGACACGCGCAGCATCATCATTGCCGACTATGACAGCGGAAAGATCGCGGCGCATCTGGATTGGCACGCAGACAATGAGCATGAGCTTGCGCCGCAACATTCGGCCCACAGCGTCACGCTCGTTCTGCGCGACAGTGAGGAGTACAAGCGGTGGAGCAAGATGGAAAACGCGCTGCACACGCAGAAGGAATTCGCGTTCTTCATTGAGGAAAACGTGGCGGATGTGATCGATCCGGATGCCTCCACGCTGCTCGAAATCTGCCGCGAGCTTGAGGCCACCCAGGGCGCATCCTTCAAAAGCGGCACGCGCCTGGACAACGGGGATCGCTCTTTCATCTATGAGAACGAAACTCGTGTAAAAAATGAGATGGTTGTGCCAACCGAGATCAAGCTGGCGCTGCCGCTCTATCAGGGCGAAGAGCCAACCATAATCACGGCCAAATTCCGTTTCCGCGTGAATCCTGATGCGCTTTATCTCGGCTTCAACTGGCATCGCGTTGAGTACCAGCGCCAAGCAAAGTTCTCTGAACTCGCTACCGTTGCTGCCGATGAAACTGGCTTGCCGGTGTTTTTTGGACGCACCTGATCTCTCTTTCTGGGCCTCGGAGGCGGGGGCCAGCGACGGAAATCAGGCACCCTTGGGTTATCGCGCACACATTTGAAATGCGTTGCCAAAACATATTGGAGATCATCTGCATAATGGGAAAGCACACGCCTCTTTTCGCCACAGCCAAAACTGCCGCTGCGCTCTTTGAGATGACGCAGCGTGAGTTTCTGACATTGGTGGAAGAGGGCATTTTGCCCAGGCCGCAAAAAATCGGCCCCTATGAGCGTTGGGAAACTGATGAATTAAAGGCGATTGTCAGAGGTGAGAAGGCGGATGGATATGAGGAAATTGAATGGTAAGAAAGAAATTCACAACAACCAAAGTCATTAAAGGCCGCTCCTATCAGTATTTCCGCAAGGACGGCAAATACATCCGCTTACCCGACGATCCAGCCAGCGAAGAATACGACAAAGCTTATTGGCGGTTGATGCGTGGTGGCGATCTGGTCGAGCGCAAAACCTCCTGGAACAATCTGATCCTGCTCTACAAGAAGAGCCCCCGATGGATCGATCTGAAACCGATCACCAAGCGGGAATACACCCGCTATATCGAGTATCTGCGCGAGAAGGTTGGCACCCAAGACACGCAAAAATTTCAGCGCAAACACGCGATAGCGATCCAGCAGGCAAATTCAGACAAGCCGCGCACAGCGAATTACACCCTGCAAGTGATTTCGGTACTGTTTGAGTTCGCCATCGATCTTGGGTGGCGTTCAGACAATCCGGCAAAGGGCGTGCGCAAACTGAAAGAGGGTGAAGGCCATACGCCTTGGCCGGAATGGGCCATTGAGGCGTTTAGAGCGCACGCGACACCAGAGGCGGCCCTGCTCTTTGAGCTCGCCCTAGGCACAGGCCAGCGAGCGGGCGATCTGATTAAAATGAAATGGTCTGATTTTGATGGCCAAGGCATCTATGTGGTGCAGAGTAAAACGGGCACAAAGATTTGGGTGCCCTGCACGGATGAGCTATTGAACATTTTGCGGCAGACCAAGAAGCGCGGAGTGTTCATCCTCACCAGCCAGACCGGCGCACCCTTGACCTATAGCGGCGCTGCGCAGCGGCTCACACGTATCTCAAAGAAGGCAAACACCCGAGCTTATTCCCTGCACGGCCTACGCTACAGCGCTGCCTCAAAGCTTGCGGAACTCGGGGCCACGGATGCGCAGATCGCAGCCATCACCGGCCACAAGGCTCGCAGCATGGTTGCCAAGTATTCCAGTGGTGCAAACCAGAAACGACTCGCGGATGAGGTGGTGCGTCTGCGCGAGAAAAGAACACAAACAGAACGTGAAAGTGGGAAACCCAATGGGAAACAAAAATGACAGCGTTCGCGTATCTTACGCTAAGTCTTTGATTTCAGTGGTGAGCCGTACAGGATTCGAACCTGTGACCCACTGATTAAAAGTCAGTTGCTCTACCAACTGAGCTAACGGCCCACGCGGAGCTGCTGGGTACATATAGGGAGGGATGGGGTCAAGCGCAGAATCCAAAATAATTTGCAGAATTCCTCGATTTCTTTCGCAAGCAGTAGAATTCGCCAAATCCTGCCCGTATATGCACCGCCATGATCAAACATCTCCCCAAAACCCGGCCGTTTTTGAAAATGCATGGCGCAGGTAATGATTTCATCATTATCGATAGCCGTGGTATGTCTGAGCAGATGACTGAAACTCTGGCTCAGGGGCTGGGGGATCGCCATCGCGGGGTGGGATTCGATCAGCTGGCGGAAATCACCACCGGTCCGGATGGCGCGCCTTATCTGAGCTTTTGGAATTCGGACGGGTCTCGGTCCGGGACTTGCGGCAATGCCACCCGCTGCGTAGCGCATTTGCTGATGGAAGAGGCGGGCACAGAAGAGCTGGTACTGCATACGGATGGTCGCAAATTGCAGGCGGCACGGGATGAGGGCCAGGTTTGGGTCAATATGGGCGCGCCGATCCTGGAAAATGCTGCGATCCCTTTGGCCCCTGGCGCGGATCCCATGGCTCTACCGCTTGACGGGGCGCCTGTCGCGGTGGGTATGGGCAATCCCCATGCGGTGCATTTTGTTGCCGATGCAGAGGCGGTGGCCCTGACCTCGCTTGGCCCGCAAGTGGAGCATGACCCATTATTCCCGGCGCGCACCAATGTGGAATTTGCCCAAGTGCTGAACCGTTCTGAAATCCGCCTGCGCGTATGGGAGCGCGGCACAGGGGTGACTTTGGCTTGTGGCTCAGGCGCTTGTGCCACAGCGGTGGCTGCGGTGAAAAAGGGGCTAACGGATCCATTTGTCGCCCTGCATATGGATGGCGGCACGCTGCAAGCCTATTGGCGCGACGATGATATTTGGCTGACCGGCCCGGTTGCGACAGTGTTCAAAGCCGAGCTGGATCCAAGCTTTTACGAGTCCCTTGCATGAGCGGATCGGACAAAAGCGTGAAATTCGTCACTTTGGGCTGCCGCCTGAACGCCTATGAAACTGAGGCGATGAAGGCCATGTCCGAGGCCGAAGGGCTGCGCGATACGGTGGTGGTTAATAGCTGTGCGGTGACCTCGGAAGCGGTGCGAAAATCGCGGCAAGAGCTGCGCCGGCTGCGGCGGGAAAACCCTAATGCGCGGGTGGTGGTCACCGGCTGCGCGGCGCAAACCGACCCGGACAGCTTCGCGGCGATGCCCGAAGTGGATGCGGTTTTGGGCAATAGTGAAAAGATGCAGCCAGAGGCCTGGAAACGCCTGGCCGTGCCGGATCTGATTGGCGACACGGAAAAGGTCATGGTCGATGACATCATGTCCGTGCAAGAAACCGCTTCGCATCTGATTGATGGCTTTGGCACCCGGTCGCGGGCTTATGTGCAGGTGCAAAATGGCTGTGACCATCGCTGCACATTCTGCATCATTCCTTTTGGGCGCGGGAATTCTCGCTCGGTCCCGGCGGGGGTGGTGGTTGACCAAATCCGGCGGCTGGTGGCGAAAGGTTTTGAAGAGGTCGTGCTGACCGGGGTGGATCTGACCAGCTGGGGCGCGGATTTGCCTGCTGCGCCGCGCCTCGGTGATTTGGTGCTGCGGATTCTGAAGCTGGTGCCCGAGCTGCCGCGGCTGCGGATTTCCTCGATCGATAGTATCGAAGTGGATGAGGCCCTGTGGCAGGCCATCGCCGAAGAGCCGCGCTTGATGCCGCATTTGCATCTAAGCCTGCAGGCGGGCAGTGACCTGATCCTGAAACGGATGAAGCGGCGGCATTTGCGCGGTGATGCGATCCAGTTCTGCCAAGAGGCGCGGCGGCTGCGGCCGGATATGACTTTCGGCGCGGATCTGATCGCGGGCTTTCCCACCGAAACCGAAGAGATGTTCGCCGATAGCCTGGCTTTGGTCGAGGACTGCGATCTGACCTGGCTGCATGTATTCCCCTATTCGCCGCGTCCGGGCACGCCAGCGGCACGGATGCCGCAAGTGGCGGGTGGCGCGATCAAAGAACGGGCGGGGCGGCTGCGCGAAGCGGGCCAGCGCCAAACCACGCGGCATTTACAAGCGCAAATCGGCATGACCCATCGGGTGCTGATGGAAAACCCACGGATGGGCCGGACGGAGCAATTTGCAGAAGTCAGCTTTGCCAGTGACCAGCCCGTGGGACGGATTATCGAGGCGCAGATCACCGGCGCCACAGCCACGCAGCTAGAGGCCTGAAACAATGCATCTTCATCCAAATTTCGCTCAACCTGATCGAGCCCAGAATTTGCAATTGGCGCAAGATGTGGGCTTTGGCACTTTGGCGCTGAATGCGGCCCGCGGCCCGCTTTTGTCGCATCTTCCATTTCACCTAGAGGGCGATGTGGTCGAGCTGCATCTGACCCGCCCCAACCCGATCCTGCGCGAATTGACGGATCCGGCCCCGGCGGTGCTGTCGGTTTTGGGGCCGAATGGCTATATCTCGCCCGATTGGTATGGCATCGCGGATCAGGTCCCTACCTGGAATTACATCGCGGTGCATTTGCGCGGGCGATTGGAAAAAGCTGAGCCCGAGGCTTTGCCGGGGATGCTGGACCGGCTTTCAGCGGAATTTGAGGCGCGCATCGCCGATAAACCGCAATGGACGCGTGGGAAAATGCCCCAAGATCTGCAAAATCGGATGTTTCGGCAAATGATGCCCTGCCGGCTGCATATCGAAGAAGTGACAGGCATTTGGAAGCTAAACCAGAATAAACCCGACGAGGTTCGGCTGCGCGCGGCGGATCATGTGCAGGATGGGGCGCTGGCCGATGTGATGCGCGCGGCGTCAGTGCCGCCGAAAGAGTAGCCAAACCGGCCAAGGATCCCTATCTTAGAGGCAAAGGAGATCCGCCCATGGCTGCACCGCTCGCCCCCATTGCTTGGACCGCCGCGCGTTATATCGCTGTTGCTGCGACTGCTTATGCGGTGGCACGGGCGGCTGGACCTGGTCCGCGGGACCAGCGGGCCGAAGACGCGATGGATGAGGTCGGCGAAGGGCTGGGCCTGGGCCGTGACGAAGATGCGATGCGCGCCAGCGGCAAATATCGCCGGACCATCCGGCTGGGCCAAGCGGGGCCGGGCGTGGAGCTAGAGCTGACGGCTTTGGGCCGCTTACGCTGGCGTCGGGTTTAAAATCAGCCTTTTGGGTTAGATCAGCGCCCCAATTGCGTGACCAGGTTTCACGACAGGGGGAGCCACCGGGTCAAGCCCGGTGGATCTGCAAGAGGCGGCGCATATGTAGGTGATTGGCGCCCCAAAGCCCTATCGGCTATTTCGTGCCAAACATCCGATCCCCGGCATCGCCAAGACCGGGGCGGATATAGCCATGGTCATCTAGCTGGCGATCCACTGCGGCAGTGAAAATCGGCACATCGGGATGGTCCTTGGACAGAGTTTCGATCCCCTCAGGCGCGGCCAAAAGGCAGACGAATTTCATATTCTTCGCCCCGATTTCCTTCAGGCGAGAGATCGCCGCCGAAGCCGAATTCGCCGTGGCCAGCATCGGATCCACCACGATGACCGGGCGGTCTTCGATATCGGAGGGGACTTTCAGGTAATATTCCACTGCCACCAAGGTTTCTGGGTCGCGATAGAGCCCAATATGGCCGACCCGCGCCTGGGGCACCAAATCCAAAATCCCATCCAATAGCCCATTGCCCGCCCGCAAAATCGACACAAGCACCAGCTTTTTGCCTTCGATCTTGGGGGCGTCCATGGTTTCGAGTGGAGTTTCGATCTGCTCCGAGGTAATGGGTAAATCGCGCATGACCTCATAGGCCAAAAGATGCGCAATTTCGCGCAAAAGCCGCCGGAAATCGGCGGTTGGGGTCTCTTTATTGCGCATCATGGTGAGTTTGTGCTGCACCAGAGGGTGATCGACGATGGTCACATGTTCGGACATGGCTGGGCCTTTTGGTCTTAGAATACGGTTCCGCTGCTTTTGATTGCGATGGGCGGGGGGCCACCTGGGCGAGCGGCTTTGGCCAAGCGCCGGCCCGTGGCCCATGTGCCGCCTTCGAGCACAGCCGCTAGCGGCAATTGCTGTGCGGTCAGGCCAAGCTGGGCGCGGACTTCTTCCGCGACGCGGTCGAGCAGGCAGACGGTCAGGGCGCGCCATTCGACGATCAGCGGGCATGCCGGGTCTTGCGGTGTGTCGGCCATGGCGGGATCGCGCAGGCTAAGAACGCCGCTATCCAAAAACAGGCCACCATTGCGATATTCCGACAGGCCGGTCAGCTCATCCAGTCCGGTGATGGTCAGTCCCGCCCGTTCCAGCGGCTCGATCAGAGAATAGCTAAGCCATTGGCTAAGCTTGTGAAATGGAACAAGGCCAGGATCAGGTGCCTGGGGATGTTCCCAGCAATCGCCCAAATTCAAGCCTGCCATTTCCGGGCGCTCGGGCCAGATCGCGCCAAAGACTTCGAGCAGAGTGGTCAGGATAGTGCGCGCGGGCAGCTCGTGATCTTCGGCCAAAGCAAAGAGATGATCGGCCAAATGACCAAGCCGGGGCATATCGCCGAAAATTTCTGGCTGCTGCTCAACCGCATCGCCGAGTCGCGCGATGAGGCTGGCGCGGCCTTCTAGGCCTTCGAGCGGGTTTTCGGGGCTAACTTGGAACCCTTCGGCCAGATCCTCAGCGGTGAAGCTTTGCAAGCCGCGCAGGCTGGTGCCGATCTGGCGACCGTCATTAAAACCGCCCAAAACAAAGAGATGCAATGACGCCAGCGCTAATCCCTCGGAGCGGATGAAAATCGCGCCGCTGCCTGGATCCGTATAATGCCAGGACGGCCCGGCCCCCGCATCAAGCAAAACAGACAAGATCGCCAGCTCAAATTCCAGCCGCGCCAATTCCGCCCGGTCCGGGGCCAAGGTTTCGGCAATCTCGGCCCAGCGGTCGCGACCGCCCAGCACAAAATGCCGCCACCGGGCATGGGGAGGCACCGCAAGATCCGGATAGGCCGCGTGGATAGTGGCCACCACCTCGCTGGCCGCATGGGGCAGATTTTCGGGATGCAGCTCAAAATGCTGCAATTGGCCTTGAAGCCCAAGCTCATAGAGCGCGCCGCATTGGCTTCGGATCGCTTCAGGGGTGAGCAGCCAGGCGGCGGTTTGCGCCTCAGTGCTGGCCGCGGAAATGTCAGTAATCGTCAAGCCCACGCCCCTTGGTTTGGCTTAGATCTTCGGGTTTCGATACGGTTTCATCCGTGTAATAGCCTGCCGCTTTTTTGGCGTCCATTTCCACCTGGGCATCTGAGGGGATCAGGTCATCAGGGATCGGAACGCGTTCGCCAACTGTGATGCCTTGGGCGGCTAAGGCGTTGTATTTCATGTCAGACATAGACACAAAACGGTCGATATGGGTGATGCCGAGCCAGTGGAACACATCAGGCATCAGATCCTGAAACCGCATATCTTGCACGCCAGCCACGCATTCGGTTTTCTCGAAATAGGCCTCGGCTGTGTCGCCGGCTGGGTTCCGCTTGCGGGCATTATAGACGAGGAATTTTGTCACTTCGCCCAAGGCCCGGCCTTCTTTGCGGTTATAGACGATCAGACCCGCCCCACCGGATTGGGCCTCTTTCACGCATTCTTCGATGCCATGGGTCAAATAGGGGCGGCAGGTGCAGATATCAGAGCCAAATACATCCGAGCCATTGCATTCATCATGCACCCGACAAGCCAAGCGTTTGCCCTTGGTCCACATGGCCGAGGGATCGCCAAAGATATACAGCGTGATACTGCCAATGGGCGGCAGAAAGACCTTAAGATCCGAGCGGGTCACCAATTCGGGATGCATGCCGCCTGTATACTCAAACAGCGCCCGGCGCAGATCGACTTCTTTGACGCCCAAGCGGCGGGCCAGGCCGGGCAGATACCATACTGGCTCGATCGCGATTTTGGTGACATTCGCCTCGGCGGTCTTGGTCAGAACCTCACCATCGGCAGAGAGGCGTCCAGCCGCCATGGCCTCTTTGAATTCAGGCAGTTGGATGCGGGCTTTGGTGATCGCGATGGTCGGCTGGATCGGTTGACCGGCGGCGATTTCGCTAGCGAATACATCGGCAACGATATGCCCATAGGGATCGAGCGATACGATCCGGTCCTCGCCCTCCCATTGCGGGAAGGGGCCGATATCGGCAGAGGGACGGGTATGAGTCAGATCCGGGCGATGCACCGGGTCCAGCGCACCACTGGCGATGGCCAGCGCGCGATAGACCCCGTAACTACCGGAATGCGCGCCGATAACATTGCGCTGACCACCTGACATGCCGCCAATGACCGGGCCGCGTGCCTGAGCGCCGGGGGCGCCCCAATGGATCTCTGGCGGGCGTCTGCTGCCAGAAGGAGGATGCGAGGTCAAAACAATGTGGCGCGGATCGGCCATGGGGATACTCCGAGAAATGTTGACCCCACTACACGCCGAGAGCGCGGGGGCGTCAACGCCAAGTCGTTCACGAGAGCAGGATCTTACCCGGATTCAATATATTATCGGGATCAAGCGCCTGTTTGATCGCCGTCATCATATCCAAAGCCCCGGCGCCCAGTTCTTTTTCCAGATATTTCGCTTTGCCCTGGCCGACCCCATGCTCCCCGGTGCATGTGCCGCCATGGGAAATTGCAAGATCATTGAGCCAGGCCACATAGCGGTCAGCTAGGTCTTTTTCGTCTTGGCTGGCCGGGTCCACCAAGGGCAAAGCGTGGAAATTCCCATCCCCCACATGGCCAACAATCGGGCAGAGCAGGCCCATCGCTTCGGCCTGGTCCTGGGCCGCGCTGACGCAATCGGGCAGGGCAGAGACAGGCACACAAACATCCGTCACCACACCCACAGCGCCGGGTCGCAAAGCGAGGCAGGCCCAATACGCATCATGGCGGGCTTTCCACAGGCGGGTGCGCTCTTCGGGATTTGTGGACCATTCGGTCTGCAAAGCGCCATTTTCCTTGGCCAGCGCGGCAAAATTCTGGGCTTGCTGCCCGATAGAGCTGTCGGTGCCATGCAGTTCGAGCAGCAAAAGCGGCGCTTCGGGCAGGGAAAGCTTTGAATATGCATTCACCGCTTTGACCCCAAGCGTATCGAGGAATTCTATCCGGGCCACTGGAATGCCCATCAGGATGGTTTCCGCAACAGTGGTCGCGGCGGCGGAAATGGTGGGGAAGCTGCAAATCGCCCCGGCCACCGCCTCTGGCTGGCCATGAAGCCGCAAGGTCAGCTCGGTCATAATCCCCAAAGTGCCCTCAGAGCCGACCATCAGCCGGGTCAAATCATATCCGGCAGAGCTTTTGCGGGCGCGGCTCGCGGTGCGGATCACGTCGCCTTTGGCGGTGACCACTTCGGCGGACAGCACCGCATCGCGCATCGTGCCATAGCGCACCGCATTTGTGCCGCTGGCCCGGGTGGCTGCCATGCCGCCAATGGTTGCATCCGCACCCGGATCAACCGGGAAGAAGAGACCCGTGGCCCGCAATTCGGTATTCAGCTGGCTGCGCGTCACACCGGGCTGCACCCGGCAATCCATATCCTCGATATTGATTTCAACCACCTCATTCATGCGCGACAGATCAAGCGATACGCCGCCCATCGGTGCGTTGAGATGGCCTTCGAGCGAGGTTCCCGCGCCGAAAGGAATAATCGGCACCCGGCGCGCGGCGCATATTTTGACGATATCCTGCACCTCTTGGGTGCTTTCGGCAAAAACCACCGCTTCGGGTGGCTGATTGGGCAGCCAGGTGGTGGTATGGCCATGCTGTTCGCGCATGCTGGGGCTTTCATCCAGGCGCGGACCAAAACGTTGTTTCAATATCGCCAAAGCGGCGGAGACAATTTCGCCGGAGACGGGTGGCTTACTACTCATACGCGGAGGGCCTCAGCGTCAGGAACTCATTTCACCCAGATCTATGGTTCAAGCCTTGAACAACTGTAAAGACCCCAGACCCGAAGAAATTCAGATCTGGTTACGAGAAATGGGTGAAACCCCGAGGCAAAGAGCCTGAATTAGGCCTCTAGGCTGCGGCGGATCAATTCCAAATCTTCGGCGATTTGGCTGTCTTTTTGTTTCAGCTCTTCGATCCGTTTCACCCCATGCATGATGGTGGTGTGATCGCGCCCGCCGAAGCGTCGCCCTATATCAGGCAGGGACCGGCTGGTCAGTTGCTTGCACAGATACATGGCGATCTGACGCGGGCGCGCGACGGTGCGGACACGGGTCGGGCCGATCATTTCGCTCAGGCGAATGTGGTAATGTTCCGAGACCTGCCGCTGGATCTCTTCGATGGTGATTTTACGCTCTGAGGCGCGCAGAATATCCGACAAGCATTCCTGGGTCATGGGCATGTCGATTTCCCGCCCAACCAGGCTGGCCATTGCGAAAAGGCGCATCAAGGCTCCTTCGAGCACGCGCACATTGGTCGAGATGCGATGGGCCAGGAATTCCAAAACACCCGGCGCAATTTGTAGGCCTGGATATTGCTCGGAATAGAATTCTACCTTGTGCTGCAAGATGCCCAACCGCAATTCGTAATCGGTTGGGTGCAGATCCACCACCAGACCGCATTGCAGGCGCGACTTGATCCGCTCTTCCAAGTGTTTGATTTCAGAAGGAGACCGGTCGCCCGAAATGATGATCTGCTTGTTCTGATCTACCAGCGCATTGAAGGTGTGGAAGAACTCTTCTTGGGTGCTGTCCTTGCCCGCGATGAATTGCACATCATCGACCATCAGTAGGTCGGTGGTGCGAAAGATCTCTTTGAAATCCATCATTTGCCGTTCACGCAAGGCTTGGACAAAGCGATACATGAATTGCTCGGCCGAGAGATAAAGCACCTGCAAATGCGGCGCTTGCTGTTTCACATGCCAGGCGATGGCATGCATCAGATGGGTTTTGCCCAGACCGACCCCGCCATAAAGAAATAGCGGGTTAAAGGTGGTGGGCCCACCTTCGGCCACGCGGCGCGCGGCGGCATGGGCTAGCTCATTGGGTTTGCCGACCACGAAAGTGTCAAAAGTGCAGCGCGGATCCAGATTGCCGGCGTCCAGTTTTGCGGCCGAAGCAGAGTTTTTGGCAGAGGTTGTTTCCGCCGGCTGCGGGGCTGCTGAACCAGTGGTGACAACTGCGGGGGCGGCCAGGGCCATAGCGGCATTTGCTTGAACCGGCTGCGCAGACTGACACTCTGCCTGGGGCGTGGTCTCTAAGCCTGATGGTTTAACATCAAACTGAAGCCGCGCCACCTGGGCGCCGGTTTGGGCTAAATTATCCACAATAATATGGCTGTAATTGCGACTGACCCAGCTTCCGATGAAGCTGGTAGGAGCATTTAGATGAACGACTCCGTTCTCTTCCGACGCAAAAGAGAGGGGCTCAATCCAGGTTCGGTAGTTATCTTCGCCAACCGATTTCCGGAGTGCATCCTGTACTTCCCCCCAGGTTTCATTTGTCATTGCTGCCTAACCCGCCCCATGTCGCTTAGGCCCCATTATGGGGCCGCAAAACTTTGTTTACACATCGGTATAACTACCGGAACATTCTACCTGCCCCGCGAAAACGCGCGGGTGAATCAGCCCCGTGGGACTGACAGAAGGCCTCTGAACGCGAAACGAGAGCCCGCGCTTACGAAGCTATTACAATATTGGACATCGGTCGCACCTATCCGCTGACGCGGCACAGGCTACGGCCCATTCTTGAGGATCGTTGTAAAATCCCCAGATGAGAGCGGTTCCACAATTTGACGACAAAGAGTCAGCACCGCCATGCTGGCCTTTTGTCCTCAAACCGGTTTCCGGTCCCTATGTCCCCCAAGACGAAGTGAATCGCTGGAAGACCGTACCAATGCCAAGCTTTCCCGCGCAACAGATCTTCGACATTGACACATTTATTCCTCACAACGAATCCAGAGTCGCTAGGAATTAGTGCGCAATTTCAGTTGGTTGGGAGGTTTAGTTTTCTGCAGTGCTCGGTTAACAAGCGATGCCCAGCAGAAAAGCCCGTCCCCAGCTATTGGGGGCAGGCAATTGATGTACCGTCAGTGTAATAAGGCAAAAAGCAGGGTCAGCCCGGCCTTAGCCGATCGCTTTGACCCGCGAGGACAGGCGGGACATTTTCCGCGCTGCGGTATTTTTGTGCAGGATACCTTTGGTAACACCGCGCATCAATTCGGGCTGAGCGGCGCGCAACGCTGCGGTTGCGTCGTCTTTGTTGCCGGAGGCGATGGCCTCTTCAACTTTCCGCAGGAAGGTGCGGATGCGAGAACGGCGTGCTTTGTTTACAGAATAGCGGCTCTCGTTCTGGCGGGCGCGCTTTTTAGATTGAGGCGTATTGGCCATGTGTGATCGTTTCCAGTGAATGACGGTAAGATGACAGGCGCGCAGCCCTAGGGGGGAATCTCTCTCATGTCAAGCAAAGGAGAGATATTTGCGCGTGATTGCCTATTTATCGCGGAATTGCGGCTCTCGTTGTTCTAGATAAGCGGCCATTCCTTCGCTTTGATCGGCTGTCGCAAAGAGAGCATGGAACATCCGCCGCTCAAAAAGCAGGCCTTCGCGCAAAGAGACTTCGAAGCTGCGCCCAACCGATTCTTTGATCGCTTTGGTTGTAAGCGTCGATTTTTCGGCGATTTTAGCTGCCGCGCTCTTGGCTTCTTCCATCAGCTTTTTGGTGGGGACCACACGGCTGACTAAGCCAGAGCGCTCCGCCTCCTCAGCATTCATGAAGCGCCCGGTCAGATGCATATCCATGGCTTTGGACTTGCCAACCGCCCGTGCCAGGCGCTGCGTTCCGCCCAAAGCGGAAATCACGCCCATATTGATTTCGGGCTGGCCGAATTTCGCATTTTCCGCGGCAATGATGAAATCCGACATCAGCGCCAATTCACAACCCGCCCCAAGGGCATAGCCAGACACAGCCGCGATGATGGGCTTACGGCAGCGCATGAATTGATCGACCTCTGCGCCGAAATAGTCAGAGCAGAACATTTCGCTGAATTTCTTCTCTGCCAGATCCTCAACATCCGCGCCGGCGCAAAATGCTTTCTCCGCACCGGTGAGAATAACGCAGCGCGCCTTCTCATTGAACTCGATCGTCTTCAGCGCATCGGTAAGTTCGCGCAGCATCTGACGATTGAGAGCGTTCTTGACGTCTGGGCGGTCGAGTTTGATCAAAGCGATGTGATCTTCTACTTCGACGATCAGCGTCTCATAGGCCATGAGCAGAGCCTTTGATTGTTTCAACGGCCCCCACACTTAGCATCCTTAACCACTTAATCAAGCTATCTTTGGCAAGCTGAACAATAGAAGCTTGATCGGCCAGATTGGCTGATCCGGGCAACAGTTCCGCCGCAGCCGGTCTTTTTGCAGGGTTCGCCTTCGCGGCCATAGACCTGAAACGCGTGTTGGAAATAGCCTAAATCCCCGTCCGCTTGGCGAAAATCCTTTAGCGAGGATCCCCCAGCGGCGATGGCCTCTTGCAGAACGTCGCGGATAATTGGGACGAGTTTCGCTAGGCGGCTCGAAGAGATGTCCTTGGCTTTGCGTTTTGGCGAAACTCCCGCCCGAAACAGCACTTCGCAGACATATATATTGCCCAAGCCCGCGACGAATTTCTGGTCCAAGAGCGCGGTTTTGATGGGGGTGTTGCGGGTTTTGAGCCGGTCAACCGCATAGGATTCGTTGAATTGGTTGCCGAAAGGTTCGGGTCCGAGACTGGCTAGAAGTTTGTGAGTTTCCACTTCAGGGGTTTCTATCAAATCCATTGCGCCGAAACGGCGGGGATCATTGAAGACCACCCGATGGCCGTTATCAAAATGCAAAATCACATGGTCATGTTTGTCCGGCGCGTTCTGAGTATGAAACAGCGCTTGGGATTTGCTTTGGCCTTGGGGATCAAAAATGATCATTCGGCCGGACATGCCCAGATGAATCAGCAAAGTTTCTTGGCTATCGAGATCCGCTAATAGATATTTCGACCGTCGCCGCAGGGTTAAGATCCGCGCGCCGGTGAGCCGTTCAGCCATTCGGTCAGGGAATGGCCAGCGCAGATCGGGGCGTCGGATATCGGCATGCGAAATACGATGCCCTTCCAGATAGGGGCGGAGTCCTTGGCGAACGGTTTCTACCTCGGGGAGTTCGGGCATTGCGACCTATTCTATCGAAACACATCTGTGACGTGTGAGGGTGATTGTCTCTGCGCTCTAGCGGCCTATAAGAAAGTAAGTTTCTGAAGGGGCGACAAGAGCGATGACCGACACCGGGACAAAAACCACTCATTTTGGCGAAAAAGAAGTCCCAGAAAGCGAAAAAGCCGGGCTGGTGCATGGGGTCTTTTCTAGCGTGGCCTCGAATTATGACCTGATGAATGACGTGATGTCGGCTGGGGTTCACCGGATCTGGAAAGATGCGATGATGGATTGGCTGGCTCTGCGCCCTAATCAGCAAATTTTGGATGTGGCTGGGGGCACTGGCGATATCGCCTTTCGGATGCTGCGCCGCTCCCCCATATCGGATGTTACGGTTCTGGATCTGACCGAAGATATGCTGATCGAAGGACAAAAGCGTGCCGAGGCTCAATCCATGTCGGATCGCCTGACCTGGGTGGTTGGGGATGCAATGGCTCTGCCTTTCGCGGATAATAGTTTCGATATTTATACAATTTCCTTTGGCATTCGGAATGTAACCCGGATCGAAGACGCCTTATCCGAGGCTTATCGCGTGCTGCGGCCAGGGGGGCGGCTGTTGGTGCTTGAATTCAGCCAGCTGCCCAATGACGCGTTGCAATGGATGTATGATCGTTATTCCTACAACCTGCTGCCATTGATGGGCCAGGTCGTTGCGGGTGATCGCGATAGTTATCAATATTTGGTGGAATCGATCCGAAAATTCCCGTCCCAAGACCGGTTTGCGGCGATGATTTCCAATGCCGGATTTGGGCAAGTGCGCTATCGCAACTTGTCTATGGGGATCGCGGCGCTGCATTCGGGGTGGAAACTCTAGCATGCGCGGACCCCATAATATTTGGCGATTGGTGCGCACTGGGGCAACTTTGGAGCGTACCGGCGCCATGCGGGTTGTTTTGGACGCTTTCCAAGCGCCGCCATCGATCCGAATTATTTCCCGAATCTTAGGACTGCCCTTCGCGTTTTTGGGGCTGAAGGGCGATGAGTCGATGCCTCCGGCAACCCGAGCGCTCACGGCACTTGGCCCGGCTTATATCAAATTTGGCCAAGTTCTTTCGACCCGACCAGATGTGGTCGGCGATGAGCTAGCGCTGCAGCTCAAGGTTTTGCAGGATAAGCTGCCGCCTTTTTCTTTGGATGAAGCAAAGCAAACCATTGAGACAGAGCTAGAAATGCCCATTGAGGCGCTCTTTTCTGAATTGAGTGAGCCGATTGCGGCGGCCTCCATTGCTCAGGTGCATTCCGCGCGTCGCGCCGATACTGGCGAAAAGGTTGCTGTTAAAGTGCTTCGGCCAGGAATTGAGCGCGCCTTTCGCCGCGATATTGATGCGTTTTATTTGGCGGCGCGGATGGTGCAGATCTTTTCCCCATCTTCGCGGCGATTGCGCCCCATGGAGGTCATTAAGCATTTCGAAGGCGTCGTTTTAGGCGAATTAGATTTACGTTTGGAATCCGCAGCCGCTGCGGAATTTGCGTCAACAACCGCAACGGATGATGATTTTTCGGTCCCCGCCGTGCATTGGATGCTGTCCTCCAAAAGGGTGATGACCTTGGAATGGGCGAATGGCATTCCTGCGAATGATTTGGCCGCTTTGGACGAGGCGAAGATTGACCGCCATGCTGTTGGGGAAAGGGTTTTGCAGCTCTTTTTGAAACATGCGCTGCGCGATGGTTTTTTCCACGCCGATATGCATCAGGGAAATCTGAAAATCACTGCGAGCGGCGAAATCGTCGCGATGGATTTCGGAATCATGGGGCGGATCGATGAATATACCCGCCGTGTTTATGCGGAAATTCTGTATGGCTTTATCCGCAAGGATTATCGGCGGGTTGCGGAGGTGCATTTCGAGGCGGGCTATGTGCCAGCAGATCGCGATATTGATGAATTTGCTCGGGCCTTGCGTGCCGTGGGCGAACCGATTTTCGGAATGGATGCGTCGCGGATCTCAATGGCTCGGCTTTTGTCATATCTTTTTGAAGTCACGGAAAAGTTCGGAATGGAAACTCGGACCGAGCTGATCCTGTTGCAGCGAACTATGGTGGTGGTCGAAGGCGTGGCGCGATCACTGAACCCGTATATTAATATCTGGGATGTGGCGAAGCCTGTTGTTGAGGCCTATATTAAGCAAAATCTCGGACCACAAGCTTTGGCCCGAGATTTGGCCGTGACAGCGAGGGTCCTTGCTCGATTTGGCCCGAAATTGCCTCAGCTCGCAGAGGCTGTGCTGATCCAGCAGTCATCGAAAACCGGTGAGAGTCGAGATCCTGGTCTTTGGAGTAGGGCAGTTGTGTGGTTTTTGGCCGGAGCAATTTCCACTGCTGTTTTGGTCTCTGTGATTACCGGTTTATTCGATTTCCCATTTTAGGGTTGGCACAAGAAGCTAGGTAACGGCGGATTATTCCTTGGGATTTCTCAAGGCAGTGACATCGCTGGAGGGGAGAACATCGCCATTGGCCAAAACGATTTCAGGGCCATCTGTGCTAGAGCGAACTTCAACGATTTTTGCATAAGAGCGGACCTGTGAAATGGCCAATTCGCTGTTATAGCCTTCCTTGGTGTATAAGTAGAAACTGTATGATCCCGCCTCGGCTTTGCCACCGGTTGTCGTATCGCCATTCCAGGCCACCTCCGATTGACCCGCGTCGATATCAAGGCGCGCAACTTGCGATCCATCAGGGTCTCTGACCACTATATACCCTTCATATAATTCGCTATGCGGGTCAAAATTGAGCGTCACTTCCTCCCCGTCAAAATATCCGCCGCTTTCAACGCGGGCTTCAAGGCCAACCCAACCCGCAATTTCCATAAGATCCCTCGAACTACCTGCGCCCAGCTCGCGTAGAAGTTCATTCGTTTGGACTTGCTGCTCTACACCGGAAAAGGTTGCCAATTGCACCGCATAGTCCGAACTATCCATGGGATTTAATGGATCCTGATTTTGTATCTGCGCCGTGAGCATTACCAGGAAAGTTTCGAAGTCCGACGAAATTACACCCGAATTTTCGGTGGTTTCTGTAGCAGCGGAAAGCCCTGCGGCACCATTTGTCTGAGGAAGTGAAGAGATTTCCATGAGTGCACCTGCTTAAATTCTTATATCGATACGAGAGTGATTTCTGTCCGAGTTATTCGTGATAGATGAGGAAAGTCTTAAATCTTGAGGTTCTAATTGCTCGACTGGAGGGTCTTCTTCGCGACTAATTATTTCATCGGAAAAATCGTTTTGCTCTCCGTCGCGGAATTCAAATTCCAAGTTAGAAAAGCCTTCAGAGTTAAGCTCTTGTTCGAGGAACTCTAAGCTCCGGCGTATTGTTTCCAGTGTTTCCGAAGTGTCCGCGGATAAGGATACCTGCCAACCAGCATCTTTAGGAGCTAGATTTACACTAACTCGGCCAAGCTCTTCTGGAAAAAGTTGTATCTCAATTCGCTTTCCATTTGTGCGTACAATCGCCTCGGAAATTTGTGCTGAGATTTCTTTTCGCGTAATTTTCTGAGTCGTCTCGCCTCTATCAGGGACAACTCTGTTTTCTACTTTAATTTCTGTAAGGGATGAGTTCGGCTTCTCGGTTTCTGCTACCTTAGCTTCATCATTAAAGGCGTCCAGGCCAGATATAACATCAAACTTTTCTGAGGTTTGCTGCTTCAGAGCTGAAGATTGGATAAAGGCGTTCTTCTCTTGCGGAAGTGTTGAGTTTGCCCCAGGGGTTCGAGGGATACCACTATTTAAGTCGATTTTTTCAGAGGGTTTTGAAGATTGCATATCTCTTGTATCAGGTGATCTGAAAAAATCACTGCTGAATTTATCTGCTCTCTCCGATGAGGAAACTCTTTGGTCATTGGAATTGATTGTGTTGGCGTTATTCAGATGATTTAATTTTTCGTTTGCACTATTGAGTCCGAGCTTTAAATTATTCCCTTTTTGGTCGATTTTTGTGGATGAATGGGCTGTTTCGGAGGCCTTTGCAGTATCAAAATTTCCAGCTTTTCCGCTTTCTGTGGCTTTGGTTTTCTTAAATATTGCGATTTTCTCGGTCTCCGAATTCAAAGCCGATGGGTGATTTTCAGTGCTGAGCTCTTTACTAAAAGAAGATAGTTTGACTCCACTGGATTGCTCTGATGGCGGCGTTATTATCGGTTTTGAGTCTTGGAAGGATTGTGTATCCAACCTGCCTGTTTCGGTTAATATCGGTTGAGAGGTGGGCAAGTTTTTGCTTGATTCAATTCCCTTCATGGCATGGATCTTTGAAGGCAAATTCAGAGAAGGCGCTTCAAGTTCAATTTTATTGGAAGGAGGGGATTCCCCGCTAATTTCTTCAAGTTTGAGGGCTACCTCATCTTCAAGTGGAATGGGGTCATTAGAGTCTTTTCCTAAATAATGTGATCCCGATTCCGTTAAAGTAGTCCTCTCATTTGTGGGGGCATCATAAATTTTTTCTTGTTTTTCTTCAACTTTGGTCTGTTTTTTTCTCTGATGGTGATTATTGTCAATAAGTTGATTGAATTTTATATTTTTCCCTTCGTCTGGAGAATTGAGCTTTGTTTTGGGTGGCTCGTTTGTTTTCCCGCTGTCACCCTGAAGTAATATATTGTTAAGATTTTCTAACATTTTGTGATCCTATAATGTCTTTGAAGGAGGATTAGCATGGACAAAATTACTTAATATTTACCAGGCTCAAATATGAGCTCTATTTGTTCCTAAAAAAGAAAATGGATGTGGTATGAAAGTAGATGCGTCGGCTTTGGTGTATGAAAGGGTGAATTCACCGTTAACTAAAAAATCTGAAATGGAGAAGGTCGCAGTTGAGTTTGAGGCGCTCTTTCTTTCAGAGATGTTAAAAAGCGCCAAATTTGGTGAGAGTAGGGATGCGTTTGGAGGTGGGATTGGAGAGGATCAATACTCTTCATTTCTTCGAAATGAACAGGCGAAACAAATTGCCAAACAGGGAGGGATTGGAGTTGCGGATATGATTATGGAGAGGTTTAGGGCTGAGAAAAATGCTTAATAAATTGTTTCGGGGCATTCTTGGCTACTCCAAAGAAGGTAGTCCTAATGTACAGAATTTGCGGAATATATTGGAGGAGGAAAAAAGCCTTTTATTAAAGGGTGATCTTGGTGAATTATCCAGAATGTCAAATAAGAAAATGGAATTTGTTAAAGAACTTCTAGCACGTGAAGCGGACATGCCCGCCTCCTCTCTGACGGAATTAAAGGCAAAGATCAATGAGAACCAAAGCCTAATTTTTGCCGCCAAAGACGCGGTATCCCGAGTGAAAAAGCGTTTTGTATCGAAGAAGGAGGGCTTCAATACCGTGCGGTATTATAACGCTAACGGTAAAATGCAAGATAACAGTTTGCACACGGAATCTATGCGAAAGAGTATTTGAATTTTATGAAAAATAAAACTAACGAATTTCTTGTCTTATGGAAGCCTTAGTACATTCAGTCCATGGTGAGGTACATCCAAAACGGAATCTTTGCCGCGTCGAGTTTCTTTGGCAAAGCATCAGTCAGAAAGACTCTCAGGCCGATTTTCGGCAATAGTAGTTGGCATAAATGCCTGCAAGGAAGGGAAAAATACCATGTCTAGTATTCTGACAAACACCAGTGCAATGGTGGCTTTGCAAACGCTCAAGACAATTAATATGGGGCTTGATAAAACGCAAAGTGAGATTTCAACCGGCAAAAGTATTGCAACTGCAAAAGACAATTCTGCGCTTTGGGCAATTTCCAAAGTTATGGAATCCGACGTAAATGGCTTCAGCTCGATTTCCGACAGTTTGTCTCTTGGGGAATCGACTGTTGCGGTGGCGCAAACTGCTGCTGAAACGATTACAGACTTGTTGGGTGAGATTAAGCAGAAAATCGTCGCAGCGCAGGGCGATAACGTTGACCGAACAAAACTGGACAACGATATTACCGCACTCAAAAGCCAAATCACATCTGTGGTTAATGCTGCGCAGTTCAACGGGCTGAATTTGGTAGATGGGACTACAGCAACGACTGATGTTCTAGCATCGATTGATCGTGACAATACTGGTGCAGTAACACCCCGTTATATCACAGTTAGCGGACAAGATTTGTCGGCTGGCGGTTACACGGCTGCAGCGGCATTTGGTGCTGGTGGTGGTAGTGCAACTATATCCACGAATGCTGACACTTTTAGCCTTACGCTGAACGATGGTGGTGCGGCTGACTCCGTCGCGATTTTGGATCCCACTTATAGTGCGGGAGATAAAATTTCGATGACGATCGCAGGATATACTGCATCCTACACTTTCAGTGCCGATGATGTAGCAGCTGGTAACTCTGCCGAAGAAATTGCCGCAGTTAACCTAAAGGCGCAAATTGAGGGTTTTGGCATTACGGGTCTTACTCTTACCTATGACGCTGCTTCCGCCGCGGGTGAAATCAATTTTACTAACGCGACTGGTGCCGATTTAACTTTGACAGGCCAATTCACTAATGCGGGTTCAGGCGGATTATCAGCGCTATCTACCATTGCTGCGACGAATACAGCGACTCTATCGACCCAGTTGACGACTATGGAGTCTCTGATCAGCACTGCGATTGATGCTGGGGCTGCCTTTGGTTCCGTGGGAAATCAGATCGAAACACAACAAACGTTCGTTTCCAAACTTACGGATTCGATGAAGGCGGGTATTGGTGCAATGGTTGACGCAGATATGGAAGAAGCATCCGCACGGCTCCAAGCTCTGCAGGTTCAGCAGCAATTAGGGATCCAAGCTCTGTCAATTGCCAACCAAGCGCCTCAAAACGTGTTGTCGTTGTTCCGGTAATTACATTGGCGTTGTGGGCCATACATGGCCCACAACGATGTGAATTAACATGATCGTATTGGAAACAAAAGTGAATGCTTTTAGTAAGGCCCGATTAGCTTATTCAAGCGCCTCTAGCACCGCACGAGCTCCAAAAGCTCAGGAATATGAATTATTTAGTGATATTACACGACGCCTAAAGAAATATTCTACTTGTGGCGGAAAAACATTTGTCCCGTTCGTGCAAGCCTTGCATGATAATAGAAAATTATGGAATGCTCTGGCCATTGATGTAGCAGGAAAAGAAAATGCACTACCATCCGAGCTCCGCGCTCAAATATTTTATTTGGCTGAATTTACGAATGAGCATACGAGCGTCGTTCTCCAGAAAAAAGCAAGTCCGAAGGTTTTGATTGAAATTAATATTGCAATCATGCGAGGCCTGCTTGGAGGACAAAAAAAATGACCGGTCTGGTTCTAAAATTAGGTCCTAGAGAGAGGATCTTAATTAATGGAGCCGTTATTGAAAACGGTGATCGCCGAAGTAGAATTAATATCATTACGCCAAATGCAAACATATTAAGACTCCGCGATGCCATTCATCCTAGTGACGCGAAAACACCGGCCAAACGCTTGTGCTATGTGGCACAATTGGCCCTGTCGGGTGATATTTGTAAAGAAGAAGCTCAAATATCAATGGTTGACCTAATCAATCACTACAGAGAGGGTTTTAGATCTCCAGAAGAAGTGGAAATATTAGCGTATGCTTTGACGCTGGTGAAAGACAAAGAGTTTTATCAAGCTTTAAAAGTTTTGAAAAAACTATGCATTTCGGAGGGGTGACTAGACGGCGTGCCAAGACTTTAAACGCTTAATATGTTTTGAAGTTTTTCAAAAGTCACAGTGCTGTGTTCGAGAGGCACTGTTCTGTCAAATAGAAACTCCTC
>JBMYSZ010000018.1:0-72632 GCA_049603835.1 Mangrovicoccus sp. | reverse complement strand
GAAATCAATACGTGGATTCTCCAAACAGCCGGACGAGACTTGGGTCTCAGGTCAAGGCCACTTCGAGGATCGCACCGGCATTGCGTTCGAAACGAAGCCCACGCTGGGCGACGTGATCCCTGATTACATCGAGAAGCACGCCAAGGTTCACAACCGCGACTGGAAACGCAAGGAAGCCCTGCTGGCAAAGTTCACATCCCTGCACGGCAAACGGATCGACGAGATCAAGCGCGCCGATGTGGTCAAAGCCTGCGACGTAATCCACAAGTCCGCGCCGGTCAGCGCGAACCGCGCGCTGGCCCACCTTAAGCACCTGATGGGCTGGTGCGTCGAGCGCGGCATGATCGATGCCTCCCCCATTGCCGGGATGAAACCGTTGTCCAAGGAACGGTCGCGCGAGCGCGTGCTGTCCGACGACGAGCTGGGCGCGCTGTGGACGGCCTGTGACGCCGAAGGCTATCCTTTCGGGGATTGCATGAAGCTTCTGATGCTCAGCGGCCAGAGACGCGTCGAGGTCGCCGAGATGCGTTGGTCGGAAATCGACCTCGAAAAACGCCTGTGGACCCTGCCTTCGCAGCGCGCCAAGAACGGCAAGCGGCATAGTGTTCCGCTCACAGACGCTATGGTTGAGGTGTTGCGCAAGGCGCCGAGGTTCTTCAATTCAGACTACGTGTTCACAACTACAGGTAAAACGCCCATTTCAGGCTTCGGTCGCCCGAAAGACCGGCTCGACAAGGCGCTGCCCGAAGGCACGGACCCGTGGATCATCCACGACCTTCGCCGCACGATGTCCACGAACATGGCGATGCTGGGCGTTCCCCAGCCCGTGACCGAAGCCCTGTTGAACCACAAGACGGGTGTGGTCTCTGGCGTGGCCGCTATCTACAATGTCTATTCATATGCCGACGAAAAACGCGAGGCATTGGAGACATGGAATGCCCGTATCGAGGAAATCACAAAGACCAAGAATGATCCGCAATCTGTTGAATGTGGCGACGCCAGATCGCTGGGTCGAATGTGACGAATTCAAGTATCCTGCGGGCGGCAATCCGTGGGCAGAACTCTACACCGAACAGGTTTGCCAAGAAATCGCAGCCACTGTCGCAATTTCCGACCCAGATACCATTCAGCGCCTTCGGTTTCAGTTGGCGGCTACGGCGGAGTACCTAACGGTGGCATTGGGCTTCGTCGGAGGGGCGGCAACTTTGTCCCAAAAACACGTCTGGGCAGACGAATTGGATATTTTTCTAGGACGAGTCCTCGCCCAACTTGATGAGGCGACTGATCATCTGTCCACGGTCTCAATCAAGGACAATGAGGGCAAACCGAGGGTCTATCCTGCATCTGAGATGCGCAGGCGAGTTCAGCGCACGCGTGTTGCTATATCAGATTTGCGCCAATTGTTGGGAGCTGTCGAGAAATCAACAGAGAAGATCGAGGGCGGCACAAATCACGCCCAAACTTTGCAGCTTGTCGTTGATGCAATGACAGAGGTTTTCATTGATATTGTCGGAATTGAAGACGTGAAGAGAACAGCTTTCGAAAAAGACATCGACGGCTTGTTCCCCGATTTCATACGTGAAGCTGCCAAGCCCTTCTTGGCCGTTTACTATCCCAAATCAACGGTGTCCAAACGCAGCGTCGAGAAGCTGAACGCGCAGATTCAAGAAGCCGTCGCTCGCTACTCGCAACGCGGCTGAACCAACCGCCGGAAAATGCCCCTGTTTCATTCATTGAATTGAAATAAAACACTTTTCTACATGTGCAAATGTCATGTCAGGAACCGGTTCCCTTACTCATGAAAGGGAAATCCATGAAGGACGAAACAGACAGACCGTTGCTTGTAACGCGCGACGACCTGAAGCGCTTTGGCATCCGCGTAAGCAATACGACTTTGCTTCGCTGGGAAGCCCGTGGGCGGTTCCCCAGAAGGGCGAAAATTGGCGGCACCACGGTCACGTGGTTCATGTCCGAGATCGAGGACTGGCTCGCTGAACGCGCCGAAGAACGTGCTCGCACGCACTACGCCGACTATTGATCACCCAGACAAGGAGAACTGAGATGCGAAAAGCATTTCGCTTCGAGGGTGACATGTTGTCGACCTCGGTTGCCAAAGCCGCGCCCGCTTGGGCGCGGAATGGCGGCAAAATCGTCGCTCTACATGGCATTGATGATGACGGCCAATGCACGTGTGGCCGGGCCAATTGCAAGAGCCCGGGCAAGCACCCAATCGCGGAAATGTTTCCGAAGGGGCAGCACAGCGCCACGAGCAATGCCGCTAAAATCCGCCGCGCGTTCAAGAAGTACCCCAAGGCCAACTTCGGGGTCATCCTTCCACCGGGCGTGGTTGTTCTTGATGTTGACGGCCCGGAGGGGGCCGAAACCTTCGAGACACTGAACTTGCCATCCACCCTGTCAGTCCGCACCGGTCGCGGGACACACTACTATTTCCGCGCCTCGGAGGCCTTACCCAAGAGGAAAGCGCCGCTTGCTGGCATAGACATCAAGGACAATTCCAGCGGATACCTCGTAGGCCCACCCAGTATGCACAAGTGCGGTCGCCGGTATCGCGTGCAGCGCGGAGAGGACCGCTTGGCGTCGTTGCCTGCCGACTTCGTGCGAGCGCTGAAGCGCGACGAAAGCCGCATAGCGAAGTTCGACACGGTCGGGGCCTTCAAAGCTGGAAGCCGCAACAATGAGCTGACCAAGATTGCCGGGTCACTTAGGTTTCGCGGTTTGGCCGAAACAACCATCGCAGGTGCGTTGCAGGCGATCAACGCAGCGGCGTGTAGTCCACCTCTCGACGCCGATGAGGTCGAGCGTATCGCCTCTAGCGTCGGCAAATACGAGACTGGGCATGAAGAGGCTTTCGGCTGGCTCGGAGACGTCGAGGAATCCACGCCGCAATTCTCGATGTATCCCTATGTCGTGAAAGGTGCCTTAACTGTCCTCGACGGAAACATGGGGCAAGGGAAATCCACCTTCACCTGCGCCATCGCGGCCGCCGTGACGACAGGGAAGCCCCCGCCGTTCGTGGATGACATCGAAAAAGGCTCAGTCCTTTTCATGTCTGCGGAGGACGATCCGTCGCGGGTGCTAAAACCTCGCCTCATGCAGGCCGGGGCGGATGTCTCGAAAGTCCGTTTCCAACTGGAGCCGTTTTCCTTGGACGAACGCGGTTTGGCGTTGCTGCGGCAGGAACTGTCGGCAAACACACCCGCACTTGTCGTGATTGATCCGATCATCGCCTTCATGAAGGAGGGTATGGACGGGAACAAGGCCACCGAGACCATGCACTTCATGGTGCAGATCGACCAACCGGCCCGCGAGTTCGACACGGCCATCCTGATCGTGCGGCACCTACGGAAAGCGCGGGCCGACCATGCCATGCACCAAGGTATCGGATCGATTTCGATCTCTGCTCGGGTGCGCTCGGGCCTTATTCTCGCGCCGCATCCCGACGACCCGCGTTTGCGCGCGGTGGCCCACGCCAAGTCGAACTATGCCGAACCCGGGCCGACAATCGTGTTCGAGATGCAGAGCACTGGCCCGCGCTCACACCCCCGCGTGAAATGGCATGCCTGTGAGCCTGAGCTAACGGTGGGCGAACTACTCGCGCCGCCCGAGGCCGAGCGGGGCCGACCGCCACGAGAACGCGACACAGCGACCGCGTGGCTGGAAAGCGTTCTGCGCAAAGGGCCGGTCAAGAAGAAGGTGCTGGACGGCTGGGCCAAGGAGGAAGGGGTATCACTCCCGACCCTCCGGCGCGCGGGCGAAGCACTCGGCGTGGTGAAGTCGAAAGAGGGGAAAGCCTCCCTCTGGGCGCTGCCCTGAGCCACGCAGCCAGCATCACTTGCTCAGAAGTCGCACACGTGTGGGATTTTTGAGCAAGTGTTCATTCCCGCCGAAAACTGCGCTGTCGAGCCTTGGCGGCTCAGGCGTGTCACATAGCACAAGGAAATCCAAAATGACCAAGCACGACGAAATGCAGAACCGCCTGAAGACCGCGATCCAGCAGGCAATTCTGAACGAAGGCAAGACGGAAGGCACCGACGAGGTGAACCTCACCAACACGGACGTTGTCGAGGCCTTGCTGGAGATCGCCGGACTATATGCATCGCTTCATACGTTCGATACCTATGAACCCATCGACGTGGCGTTCAAGAATGCGATGACCATGAACCAGCACATTTATCGGTTCTTGAAACTCAGGCAGGAAGGGCGATTGCCGTTCGACGTGATCCCGCGTTCGAAAATCAACTAAACCCTACCAAGGCGGACGGGGGGCGGTAGCGGCTCAGGGCCGAAAATCTCGGCAGTCGATATGACCCCTCGTCTGCCGGCAGGGTGCGCGGCGTAAAAAAAACTCCTCTCCCCATCCCCCTGTGGTCGCCCAATGATCGCGCCGCACCGGGTACCGCGCGGAACGCCTCGGACCGACCCGTTGACTATCTATCAGTCTTTCGGGCGTGAGTCGGAGCCGAATTCCTGAACCTTTTCATGCGGTCCGCATTGGTGCGGGGTATCGGTAGCGCTCGCCGGGTTCCACTCGGGTGGCAAACTGCTTGGGCGGAGGTGCTAGCGGTCATCTCTGCACCCATCCCTTGCGATGGAAGTGGCGCAACACGATGGCGCGGTTGAACAGAGGGAAGCCGACCCACAGGCCGTTGGCCGTGATCAACGACAAGATCGCCCACAGGAACATGCCCTTGAACAGGTAGTAGACTGGGCCGAACAGAAGACACCACAGACGATGCCAGTTGCCCAAGATGGTTTTCGTCTGGCCGTTGAAGGCCCATGTCGCGCGTATCGTCATTGCCGATCTCCTCGCTGGCTGGTTTCGATGCCAGTGCAATAAGATCGGGGACCATCGCCCGTCAGGGTAAATCCCGCTCCGTCGAGGGAGACCACACGGATAGCCATGCCGATGGATCGCGTCCGCGCAGATTTCGGGATGATCGCCATGAGCGCGGCGCACAGCGCGCCAGCCGGGATTGCGACGGTATCACCATGCCCGAGGCGCGCCCCGGCGCTCCTGGCTCAATACAAAGCCGCCGCACGCGCGTTTAGCTCTACCTGCCGGGGATTTGTCGTGGACCACGTCAGCGTCATCCGAGCGCACAGCGCATCTCACTTAATATGGAACTAAAAGGGTGGGGGGACATTTGGATGTTGAGGTGAAGGGGTGGCCCGTGCCTGACAAGTTCTTCCTCAACACGCCACGGCTCTAAATGCTGGACCATCGACACCGCTGCGTGTCGGTTGATCCATTCTGTCAGTGCGGCTTCGTTGCGGCGATCCATGCCCAGTTTTCCGCCCTTGCCACGTGCAAACTCAAGCCTGAGTTCGCTGTTCAACAAAGCTGAAAGGGACTTACGAAGAGTTGATTTTCGAACCCTTCTTAAATGGTTCTCTTGAAACCGCCGTTTCAGCGGTGATCGTGCACATTTTTTTGCCGTACGGCCCTTTCGTGGGGCGATGCCGACATAGAGCAAGTGCTTTCCATCCCTTTCAATGCACCCTTCTCTGGGCACCATTGGAAGGCCTTCGTCGAACCACCAACCATATAGGCCGTGGGTTATCCCACAGCTTTCTATGTACCCCAATACTTCATCTGGTTTCAGTAGCTTTACCGGCTCCAATAGCTGTTTGGCTGCAATCCGGTCGGTCTCCATTCCCGCCCCGATCTGCGAGCGCCCTCGCATGTTGACTGGTGATCGGGGTGTTGGAAATCCGCGATAGCACGGATCCTGTGCCTTTAGCCGGGGCCTGTTGTATAACACAGGCACCCCGACCATAGGGTCAAGGTTTCAGCCGATGGCTCGGCCTAGCTATCGGGGGGTTTCCACGCCCCAACATGGCCGCGTCTGCCATGTCGAGATCAGTCATAGCAGCGGATTGAGAAAAGCTAAAGATGTTCTGGGGTTATCCCTGACACGTTAGCGTCGGTGGTCTTATCGATCTCCATCAGAAACCTAGGAGACCATCATGGCCGACATCGTGACACTCAAAGCTTTCTGCGCCGAACTCAAGCTTGATCCCCGCGAGGCCCGCGAGCGGCTGCGGGCTGCCGCCAGCGACGCCAAGGCGAACCCCGAACTGGCGAAGGCGAGGAAGCCGCGCACCCCGTGGCAATGGATGAAAGGATCAGCCGCCGAGAAAGAAGCGAGAAAGGCATTGGCGACCTAGCCAGCTCTATGCTTATCAATAGCTGGGCCGCCAAGTGCGGCCCTTTATTTTTTTGGCGCAAGTACCGCATCTTCGGCGAGTGCGAAGAACTGATGGCGTTCCCCTACAAGAGAATGGTCGAAGCCAGGGGACTGTAGTGCAAAGAGTGTGTCGAGACATGGCAAGCGGGCTACGGTTGCCTAGAATAAATCGAAATCTACTAAGGGGCAAAGCATTTGAAGATTGGTGGGCGCGACGACTTTGAAAACAGATACATGGGCAAGTTCAGAGCCTTAGCCGCCAACTATGGTGTTTTTGTAGAGTATGAACGCGACCGCGCCGGACGCGACATTGGGCTTCACCTCACACAACCAGACTCCAACCGAGATGGAAAGATTGTGACCCCGGCGCTGATTTGGTTCCAAATGAAAGGGATCATGGATGGCACTTTGAGCCGCGAAGAATATGACGCTGTTGAGGAAGTGGCTCTGGACTTGGAAGTCGCGCACTTGAGGTTTTGGTATCTAAATGTGCAACCGACATATCTTGCTCTGTATATCGAAAGCGTTGATCGTTTCTTGGCCATTGACCTGCAGAAGTGGGTAGGCGCCCATTTTGGCGCTGACATCTTAACTCTGGAACAGAAAACCGTCAGAATAAAAGTTACCAAGAAAAATGAACTCGACAACGAGTTTTTTCGTGCCGTTTTGCACAGAAATCTTGTCCCAATCCTTAGGCAGTCTCTAAGAAATGAGAACGACAAGGAGATTGCTCGATTCTTGCGTGACTCATCTGTTGTGCAATGGTTGAGCAGGTGCCAGCAGCAGGGCATTCAAGCACGCCTGACCGTGGTTAAATGGATGTCCAAGATGAGGACCGAAGCCTATTTCGAAGCTCGCGAGCAGGACGGTGACTGGGAGTTGTTTCGTACTCACTGGCAATATTCAATGGGTGAACTGGCATTGGCATTCCCCTACGTGAAGTTTACACCTGAAACTAGGGCAGAAATGATCCGCTACCCGGAAACGATAGAAGACTTCGACGGCAATGAATTCCAGATCTGGCATGAAAGCTTTATTGCGATTGAGACAGAGACGGGCATGGAAATTGACGACGATGAACTCGAAGGTGAGTGCCTGTTGGAATTGGGTGACGGAGAGTTTTCATATGGCGATATGGGCGGCGGAGAAATAGTTGAGCATCGGCTGGCACTGGAACTGAATGAGATCGGAGTGCGCTGGGCCGAAACGCTGGCAGTGCTTGTCAAGGCTGAAGTTTTGTCGGTGGACTCAGAGCCTCACATGGTTAGCGTTGCTCCGTGGCATGCGCGCGACGTGTAGATAGCAACGGATAACCGAAAACCAATAAACAGAATAGGTAACTCAGGACTCATCAAGCCGATAAAGAAAAATCTTAAGACGCTGCGACTTTTCACCGATCAAAACAGAGATGAAAACATGCATATTCACCGCCTCAAGGTTTCAGGCCTGCGCGGCATTCAGAACGCGGATATTACGCTTGGGAAACACTCTGTCCTTGTCGGTCCAAACAATAACGGCAAGACAACGATTGTTGAGGCTCTTGCCCTGCTGCTGGGAAGAGACCGAATGGTTCGGCGCTTGACCGAACATGACTTTTACCAAAGCAGACCAATCGAAACATCTCGTATCCTAATCATCGCAACCATCTCAGGTTTCCCAGAGAATGACCCACAGCATTGTCCCTCTTGGTTTGCCATGGGGCGCGGAGGTGTTGAGAAGTGGCTCAACCCAGCCACAGGCGAACTCGCCGCGTCGGCAGACGGAGAACACACAGATCTTAGTGTTCAAATTGCGTTTGCGGCCCGATATGATCTCCAAGAGCTTGAGGCCGAAACCGTAAGGTTCTTCGTGGATGATGAAGCAACCCTTGGTGATCCATTCCATGATGATACAAGCTACACGCAGATTTCGTCAAAGACGCTCCAAGAGCTTGGCTTCTTCATGGTCCCTGCGTCTAGAACATGGGACAAATGGATTTCCTTCACATCAGAGCTTTTTCGTCGTCTTGTAGCGACATTGGGTGGCCTCCCTGCGACTGCGATACGCGATGCAAGGGAACGTCTTTGGGAGCCGGAAGTAGGCCAGCGACTGGAAGAACAAGACGGGCTAACAACAATCGTGGAGCAGGCCAATGATGAACTTGGCAAGCTCATGCCATCATCACCAAGGCTTCGGCTTCGCATTACAGGTACAGACAGCAACTCTGTCCTCGAAAGTGTCGTACCCCATTTTGCACACGGAGATGGTCCAACTCTCCCTTCCGCGCGGCAGGGAACTGGTTTGACTTCCTTGCAAAGTCTTTTGTTGCTGATGCAGTTCGGAAAGGCCAGAGCAGATGCGAATAAGTCATTCGTCCTCGCGGTAGAGGAACCTGAGCTGCACATTCAACCTTCTCAACAAAAGCGGCTCGTCAACCGGCTAAACGCTCTCTGTGATCAGACTATTGTCACTACACACTCACCGCTAGTTGCGGCGATGTTTCCTGTCGAAGCAACTTATTTTGTCAATAACGACGATGGACAGATGTCTGTCTCTCCATTGTCAAAGACAGCACCCGCAGGTCCGACCAATCACAAGCAACACCTCTTTTTTGCTTGGCGACAAAAGTTAATTGCCGCGCTGATGCATCAGCGTGTTCTGATACCAGAAGGTATCAGCGATGTCGCTTGGCTAGAGGCGCTCCAAACTGCCTTGGAACTTAGGCAAAGTTGGGACTCGCCTGAAGATGAACAATCGAAGTTCTCGACGTTTGTTGGGGTCGTGCCCACAGACGACGCAAAGATCGCTGAGACGCATGAAGTGGTCAGACGTGTCCATCAGAACTGCGCAATCCTTGTTGACGGAGATCAAGCCGGAAGGGGCTACCTAACGGAATTGAATGAGGCTGATCCATCGCCTAGCGCGGCAATCATATGGCCAACAGATTGGAAAATTGAGCACGTAATCACTTGGATTGCGGAAGCAAACCTTGCACAAGTTTTACCCCAGTTAGTTGCGGCCAATGGCACGGCAATCGATAGCGCGGCAGAGCTTTCTACTTTCTTGGAAGGTCGGAAGTCCTACGCCCCGACGCAAGAAATCACGTCGTCGATTCTGATGGGCGAATCCGCATGCCGCAAGCGGGCAGCCCAGCTGCTTAATGCACTTTGTGACACTCTGCTTGACCCATCAGTCCAGAGTTCTCCACTTTTCATTCGGGAGACGAAAGACGGTGCTGCCATGCCGACCTTCCGGTTCGAGCCGCTCAATGACATTTGACTTCTTCGAAGGGCCGGCCGGGTCGGGCAAGACCTTCAGCATGGTGGCTCATGCCCGGCAATTGATCGCGAACGATGCGTTGGGTGAGGATCAACGTATGCTTGCACTTACCTTTATGAATGGTGCGCGACGGCGGCTCACTTCTAGCCTGAACGCCGAGGCGGCTTTCAGACGAAAATTTGACTGTGTCACCTTTGACTCTTTTGCTCAATCGTTGGCCAAACGAAGAAGTGCCAAACTGACCGACGAAATGCGGCAGCAGGCCGAGAAGCTAGGCCAATTTGACGGGCCTTGTTTCTTGGCCAGTGAACTCTTGAAAGATGCTGAGGTTCGTCGTTGGGTGGCAAGAACATATCCCTTGGTGCTGGTCGATGAGGCCCAAGACCTCGTCGATGTTCATCGGCAGGGAATAATTCTTGGTTTAATGGAGTGTTGTGCGGCTGTGGTTGCCGCAGACGGTTTTCAGTGTTTGAGCGGTGGTCAAGAAACAGCGGGTTTCATCGAGCAATTGCAGGGCTTCGGAACCTCTCACTCCCTTACCCAAAATCACAGAACGGATATGACGGGTTTGCTTTCCGCCGTTTTGGTGGTGAGGAGAGGTGAAGACATTCGGGCTGCATTAAATGAGGAAGCTATCAGGAAGACTGATAGGGTTCATTGGGTCGCGGAAGGTATTGAACTCTTGGAAGTTCCAGCCACAGCCAAAAATTCAGGATTGCTCGCATGGAATTTGGCGTTTCAATTGAGGCTTGGCTCTGATGACGTTGCAATCCTCACGCCAGACTCGACGAACACAATCATACGGAGCGCAATTAACACGGTCACAGAACGGCAAGGGCCATGGCCACACAACGCTTATTCAGTCAGTTGGGAAGGCAATGATGTCAGCATTGCGGACGAACTGACAGAAATGTTAGAATTTCCAGCCTCAGCTTCATACGATGAAGTATGTGCTTTGCTTGACAATCACTTGGCAATGCCCGCGGTCAAATCAGTAGACTGGCGCGTCCGGAGACTGCATAGGATCACAGGCCAAAGCGAGTTCGAAAAAGATCAACTGGTTTCCTTTGTCTCCGATGCAGTCAGAAACAACACGCGCCTTGGCTTCAAGAAAAGTGCGAAGGTCAAGGCCATGTCCATCCACGGAGCAAAAAATAGAGAGTTCGACAGAGTGATCGTCCTGTGGCCACAGTCAGTAACCGGAAGTGATGAGCACAAACGGCGTTTGCTATACAACGCCATGACACGCGCCAAGAGCCATTGCACCATTATTGTTCTTGGAACGGGGAGGCTAAATTCCGCTCCCTTCGCTCCTTAGAAAATCCGTTTTGCGCGATCCACGGAACCTCGATGCGGTGTGTCCTACTTGTTGGGTTCGGTTCGCGGCTTTCACGTCGAAGCAGTAATTTGCGTCTCAAGCGAAATCTGGAAGAATAGCTTTGAAATGATACCCCAGTGCTACCCCAGCCGAAAACCACAGAGGAACGACACAGCGACAAACAGCGCAAGGCATTGTTTTAAATTGTTAAAAGTGGTGCCCGGGGGCGGAATCGAACCACCGACACGAGGATTTTCAATCCACTGCTCTACCCCTGAGCTACCCGGGCATTGGGTCGGCTGAGCCGGTCAGGTCGCGGTGTATTATGCGAGGTGACCGGGGGTGTCTAGAGGCTTTTTGAAGTTTTTGTAGCCTTCTCGTCATTTGGTGAATTTTCTTCTTCCACCGCCTCATCTTCCCCTGGCAAAGCATAGCCCTCAGTCAGCCACCGCCCCAGATCCACATCCGCGCAACGTTTTGAGCAAAAGGGGCGATAACTAGCCATGGCCGGCTTTGAACAAATCGGGCAGCTCACGGCCGAGCCTCATGCAGCGGTAGGCGTTCGCGTTTTCGCTGCAACTCAAACAAGCCCATAGAGGTCCAGCCCACCAGATTGGTTTCCACCGCATCTGCCTTAAAGGCCGCGCGCAGGCTTTGCTCTAGGGTCTTGCGATCCTTCTTGGGCATTGGCGCGAAATCCACCACAATTTGCCCACCGAGCCCCTGTAGACGCAATGCCCGAGGCAAAGCCCGCGCCGCGTCGATATTGGCCTTTAGCCCCGCCGCAGGCGAGCTGTCGCCGCCGGTATTCACATCCACCGCCACGAGCGCGCGGGTCGGCTCGACGATCATAGACCCGCCCGAGGCCAAAGCCTCGCCCCGATACAGATCCTCTAGCGCATCAAGAACGCCTGCGATCTCGAAAGCGTCATCCTCTTCTAAGATCTGATCTGGAGCAGGATCGGCCCATTCGCGCCAGGCCAAATGCGCCGGATCCGGCGCATCGACCAGCAGCTCGGGCTCACTGCCCTGGGCATCGCTCATCACCGCTTCGGCCAAATCAGCCATTGCCGCCAGGTCATCCGCGATTTCTTCGTCCGAGGCCAGACGCGCTGCAGAGCGCAGAATTGCCCCATGACCTTCGGCAAGCTCGATCCCATGCGCGATTTCGGCAATGCGGTCGCGGTCTTCCTCTTCGCGGATCTGGCGCGAGATATTCACCCCAGGCGCGTCCGGTGTCACAATCGCATAGCGGCTTTTGAAGAGAATACGCGTGGTAAGCGGTGGCGCTTTTCCGGGCTCCGCATGGCTGACCACCTGCACCAGAAGCGGCTGACCAGGGGCGAGCCCCTTAGCCTGGCGCAGGAAACCGCGCTGCCCATTGCCGAGGCGCAGAAAGACGCCCCCCTGCCCCTTCATCTGTCGATCGACAATGCCGCGATAAATCGCGCCCGGAGCGGGCGTTGCATCATCAGCTTCGATCAGGAAATCTTCGAGTTTGCCATCAACCATCAGCGCGGCGGCGGCACGGTCCTTATAGACCCCTAATGCAACCTGACGCCCCTTCATGCGGCACGCTCATAAAGCGGATAGCCCATGCCCTGCAAAAGCTGCGCTGTCTCCGCCAGGGGCAGGCCAACAATCCCGGTGAAAGAGCCTTGGATCCAGGGCGCAAAGACGGCGGCCTTACCTTGGATCCCATATCCCCCAGCCTTACCGCGCCATTCATCGCTGGCGATGTAATGGTCTAGCTCTTGATCAGAGAGGATTTTCAGCTTGATCTGGCTCACAACAGGTGTTTGGCGCAGTACATCACCGCGTTTGGCGGTCACAACCGTAATCACCTTATGGCGCCGCCCAGACATGAGCCGCAAAAAGCGCCGGGCTTGGTCTGCATCCTCGGGTTTACCCAAGATGCGTCGTCCCAAAGCCACGGTGGTATCTGCGCAAAGCACAAGATCCTCGGGCTCGGCCACCACGGCCCGCGCCTTCTCGGCAGAGATGCGCAGGCAATAGGGGCGCGGCAGCTCGCCATCGGCAGGGTCTTCATTGATATCGGGGGGGCGCACCTCGTCAGGGGTGATGCCCAATTGTCCCAATAGCTCTAGCCTCCGGGGCGAACCGGATCCTAAGATCAACCGCATAGAGAGTTGAGCTTACTTAAAGCGGTAATTGATCCGACCCTTAGTCAGATCATAGGGGGTCATTTCAACCTGTACTTTGTCGCCGGCAAGAACACGAATCCGGTTCTTGCGCATCTTTCCTGCCGTATGTGCGATAATCTCATGGCCGTTCTCAAGCTCGACCCGGAATGTCGCATTGGGCAGGAGTTCCTTCACGACACCAGGAAATTCGAGCATTTCTTCCTTGGCCATGGTCACTCCATAGTTAATTTCACCATCTCGTTTTCACGAGTGGCGGTTAGATGCGCTTTGTGGCGCAGTAAATCAAGGGCGGTCTTTCAGAAAGTGAAGTTTTCCGCCCTTTTGCGGGATTGGGGCGACATCTGGCCAGTCGCGCCAAACCGCGACAGCGCCAGTTTCGCGGGCATTTGCCAGATCTTGCGGCTGATACTCGGCAAATACCCAGCCTGGCTGATTACGGCCGCCTTGGGCCAAAATGCCATATTCGGGAAACCCTTGATCCGGCGGGGCGTAAATCCCGGCGCGGCCGTAATTTTCATCCACCAATTCACAGCCTTGCACAGCCCCCAAAAGCGGCGCTTGCACAGTGATGCAAAGCCCCTCCAAGGCGCGGGCGCGGGCCGCGATTTCAACCCGACTCTGCCCGGCCCAGCTATCAGTGCAAGAAGGGATCAGCAGCAAATCCGCCGCAAGCGGACGCACTAAAGTGGGAAATTCACTATCATAGCAAATAACCGCGCCGAGCTGGCCCAGATCTGTGTCAAAGACTTTCGGCCCCAAACCTGGGCGCAGCGGTGTATGCCTGGCCTCCCAGGGGGTGAGGATGGTTTTATCGATTGGCTGCGCCCGGCCCCCATGGATCAAATAAGCGCGGTTGGTCAGACCAGCCGGGCCCCGCGCGGGGCAAGATCCGGACAAAATGCTAAGCTCGAACCGCGCGGCCAGATTTTGCACCAAGTCTAGATAGTCCGACGCCGCATCTGCGGCCCGTACGCACCAAGTGGAGACTTCGGCAGTATCGGGACCATCAATCAGCGCGGCTTCAACCCCTGCATATTCCGGGAGCACCGCCAAATCAGCCCCACCCGCTTTCGCCTCTGCCATCCAAGCGGCAAGCTTTGTCTCTAGGGCGTGCCAATTGCCCAGTCGCTCAATCGGGTAAGCGGCAGCAGCCAGGCGGATCACAAGCGGCGCATCCAAAATTGCAGGGTTTTCTGGGTCTCTTCAGCCTCGCCGATATCTTTCCACGACATCTGCACGGTAGAACCTTCGACCCGCTCATAGCCGCGCTTGCGCCAAAAGGGATCTAGCGGCTGATAGCCCTCGGGGCGCAGCGGATGATCTGCGGGGCGCATAACGCCCACAAAACCCGCCACGGCAAAGCCACCCTCGCGGGCAATCGCTTCGCGGTGATCAAAAAACGCATGCCCCAACCCACGGCCCCGATATTCGGGCAGCAGAACGCTTTCAGCACAGTAATAGATGTCGCCTATCTGCGGCCCGTCTTGGGGCAAAATCAAATCCGCCGCATCGGAATGGGACGCCAGCGGCATCCCCGTGGCCGCACCGATTAGACGATCGCCGTCAAAGGCCCCCACAAGCACTGCGTTTGGGTCCTTTGCGTAATCGCGCAAATACTGCTCTTCATAAGCGAGATCCCCGTCATAGAGATAGGGAAAGGCACGAAACACCGCCACACGCAGCCCTGCCAGCTGACCGAGCCAGGGGCTCATCTCGTCGCTGACAAGGCTGCGAAGCGTTAGGCTCATTTAGGCTCTGCCATCAGGGAGCAAACCAAAGTGAAAAGCCGCCGGGCGGTTTCGCCATCGACCTCGGCCTTACCCTCTAGACGCTCTTGCAGCATGCGCGCGCCCTCCGCATGGATCGCGCGGCGGGCTTCGTCCAAAGTCTCGATCTCGCCCGCGGCGGCGGTTTTGACCGCCTCATAATAGCTGGTGCAGATCTGATCATAATCCTTCACCACCTGCCGCACTTGGCCCAGCGAGAGCTTAAACTCCGCCGCCGCCGCCCCGGCTTCGGTGGTCAAATCAAAAGAGAGCCGCCCCTCCGAGCGCCCAAGGGTCAACCGATAAGGCCCCTCAGGCGCTCCAGGCAAACCGAAAGAGTTTTCTTCCAGCAGGTCAAAAATCGCGACTTTCTGCTCTTGTTCAAGCTCAGCCGAAAGCGGCAAGGCGCCGCTTAGGTCTATATCAATATGGCTCAGGCGGTTTGTCACTCTGGGGCCTCGTTCAGTCGATCAAGCCGGGTGCGCACGGACATGCCATGGGCTTCTAGGCTTTCTGATTTCGCCAATGTTTCCGCCGCTGGGCCAATCTGGCGCAAAGCCGCAGGGGTCATTTCCGCAAGCGTGGTGCGTTTGAGGAAATCCATCACCGACAGACCAGAAGAGAACCGCGCCGACCGCGCCGTGGGCAGCACATGATTTGGCCCGCCCACATAATCGCCGATGGCTTCAGGCGTCCAAGCGCCGAGGAAAATCGCCCCCGCATGCTTCACTCGACCGGCCATTTCATGCGGGTCGGATACGCAAAGCTCTAGATGTTCGGGCGCGATCCGGTCCGACAGCTGCGCGGCAATATCCAGATTCGGCACGGTGATAATCGCGCCATAATCACGCCAGCTGGCCCCAGCAATGGCCGCGCGCTGCAAAAAGCTTAGGCGCGATTCGACGGCTTCGGCCACGGCTTGGCCAAAAGACGCATCGGTGGTGATCAAGATCGATTGGGCGCTTTGGTCATGCTCTGCTTGGCTCAGCAGATCCAAAGCGATCCAATGGGGGTCGTTATGCTCATCGGCGATCACCAGGATTTCCGACGGCCCGGCGATCATATCGATCCCGACCTTGCCAAAAACCCGCCGTTTCGCCGCCGCCACATAAGCATTGCCCGGCCCGGTGATCACATCGACCGGCACAAAAGTATCCGTGCCATAGGCCATCGCCGCCACGGCCTGAGCCCCGCCAATGCGATAAACCTGGGACACACCCGCCAAACGCGCCGCGAGCAGAACCAAAGGATTGGCCTGACCATCCGGGGTCGGGGCGCAAATGATCATGCGCTCTACCCCGGCCACTTGTGCCGGGATTGCATTCATCAGAACCGAAGACGGGTAAGAGGCCAAACCGCCAGGCACATAAAGCCCCGCCGCATCCACAGGCGTCCAACGCCAGCCCAAAGTCGCGCCGCTTTCATCCTGCCAAATCGAGTCCTGCGGCATCTGTCTTTGGTGATAATCGCGGATACGCTCCGCAGCCAGTTCAAGCGCCTCGCGTTCAACCTGCGGCACCTGAGCAATCGCTGCATCAATTTCCGCATCACTGAAAGCCAGGGTTTCCGGCGTCAGAGACACGCGATCAAACTGCTCCGTCAGCTCGATAATCGCCGCATCCCCGCGAAAGCGCACATCGGAAATGATATCGGCAACAGTGTCATCCACATCTGGGCTATCTTCGCGCTTGGCCGATAGCAGCGCTTCAAAGGCCTCGGCAAATCCGGGCGCTTGGTAGTCTAGGAACTGAACCATAGTATTTTACCTCACTCGACCCCTTAGCGATCCATGGCCTCGCACTCAACCCAAGCAGCGGTATACCAAAGGCTTACTCGGGATGGGCGGGCTTCTGTCCAGAGGGGGCGGTATACGGTTTTGTCACATCCCGCAATGTGATGTTTATGGACTCTACGACAAGTCGCAGCGCGCCATCCCCGGCCAAAGTCAATATGATAGCCCCTGCCCCGTCCTCTGCGGCCTCGAATTCCAGGCTTAGAAGCTCGGCCACCATATCCGCGTCAGCTTTGCTGATACCTTGCGACGCAACAGACGTGACGTCATCAACTACCACCAAAGTTTGTACCCGTTCATAAGCGCGGCCAGTGGCATCGGCGGCTTTCACATCTTCCCAGCGAAAGCGATTCACCAGCATGGCGAATTGCCGCCGCGATTTGGACCAAGAGATTTCCGAAACCGGAAAAACCGCATCTTGCAGCAAGGTGGACACCACCCGCAGATCTTCGGCATCTGCCGCTGTCAGGCTTAGGGGCTGTTCCGCCCCATCTTCAAAACTTGCATCACTCATTCGCTGACCCGCTCTATCAAAGCACCACAGGCGCGCAGTTTCTCTTCGACCCGCTCATAGCCGCGATCCAGGTGATAGACGCGGCTCACCACCGTTTCGCCTTCGGCCGCCAAAGCCGCCAGAATCAGCGAAACTGAGGCCCGCAGATCCGTCGCCATGACCTGGGCGCCTTTCAGACGCTCCACCCCGGTGACTTTCGCCGTATTCCCATGCACATCGATTTGCGCCCCCATGCGCATCAATTCAGGCGCATGCATGAAGCGGTTTTCAAAGATCGTTTCTTCCAAGACGCTTTCGCCCTCAGCCGTGCAGAGCAAAGCCATCATCTGCGCCTGCAAATCCGTGGGGAAGCCCGGAAACACCTCGGTGCGAATATTTGTGGCCTTCATCCGACCATTGACGCGCTTCACCTTGAGACCGGCATTGGTCTGGGTCACTTCAATGCCGATTTCATCAAGCTTTTCTACGAAAGCCCCCAGCAGCTCTAGCGATCCCCCGACCAGCTCCACCTCGCCATGGGTGATCGCAGGGGCAAGCATATAAGTCCCCAGCTCGATGCGATCCGACACGACCCGGTGGGTGGTGCCATGCAGCCGCTCTACCCCTTGAATGGTGAGCGTCTCTGACCCGTCGCCTTCGATTTGCGCCCCCATAGCCCGCAGGCATTTGACCAAATCGGTGATTTCTGGCTCGCGCGCGGCATTTTCCAAAACCGTGGTGCCATGGGCCAAAGTCGCGGCCATCAGGATATTTTCCGTCGCGCCAACAGAGGCAAAAGGCAACCGATAACGCGCCCCGGTTAGGCCACGCGGCGCTTTGGCATGCACATAGCCATCGCGCAACTCAAGGGTCGCACCCAAAGCTTCGAGCCCTTCGAGATGGTAATTCACCGGCCGCGCGCCAATCGCACAACCGCCAGGCAGCGAAACAACCGCCCGCCCTTCCCGCGCCAGAAGCGGACCCAGCACATGGAAAGAAGCCCGCATCTTACGCACAATCTCATAATCGGCGCGGTGATTGCTGATATCATGCGATGAGGTGACAATCACCCGCCCGTCATTCATCGGCGAAACTTCGACGCCCAGACTTTCGAGCAAAACCGACATGGTTTTGATATCCGACAGGCGCGGCACATTTGTCAGGGTCAGCGGCTCTTCGGTTAGCAAAGTCGCTGGCATCAGCCCCAAACAGGCATTCTTTGCGCCAGCAATTGGGATTTGCCCCCGAAGCGGACCATTTCCCTGAATCACAATCTTATCCATCTGCCCTATTCCTTATCCTTATCGCTACCCTGCCGCGCCTTTGCCTGGGACTTCCTGCGGGCGAGATTCGCCTTTAATGCGGATTTCAACCGGGCCTCACGATCAGACGCGCCGGGCTTCTCAGGTTTTGGGGGCGATTTTTTGTTCATAAGCGCCCGAGTACCTCAGGATTAAAAAACCGTCCAGATTGCTCTTGCACTAGCCGCGCATCCCGCGTATCAGCCCTGCCACACCGGACGGGCCAACGCCCCGGCGGGCCGCAGTAGCTCAGTGGTAGAGCGCACCCTTGGTAAGGGTGAGGTCGGGAGTTCAATCCTCCCCTGCGGCACCATCTCCTTCTGACATATCGCCTGAAATGCTCAAATCGCGCAAGGTCAGCTATGTTAGAACCGCAATTGCCCGAATTTGATTGGTTTTAGGCGTCAAAGATCGAAGATCGGTGCGTAATCGCCAACTCTCACGCATCGCCGATTTTGTTAGCTCTGCGATGGCCAAATCTGACAGCCAAATATCAAGCTATAATATTGTCATATTTCGAGCACCCCAAAACAGGACCTCCACTCAAAAAAGTAGATTCGCTCAATTAAATTTTTTTGCTGGTGAGCTAAAATTTTGCACTGCAAGCCGCCGGAAACTGAATTCGGAAAGCCTTTACAAATTGTTTAAATTCAACGGTTGCAACCTCTGACACAATATGTTGGGTTTTCGGCATGCTCCGTCGGATGACATAGCTCATCGGTGCAAATGCCCATGCTGAATGCAGCATTGGCGGAGAAATCGCCCAATTCGGGGTGGTGACCGACATCAACCGCGCTAGGTCAGCGCCTGTCGGCGAACACACGAAGAAAAGCGGGGACTTCCCTATGACACAAGTAAACAAATTTGTAGCCAGCGCCGTTGCCGTTTTTGCTTCGGCGGGCTTGGCGGCCGCTGCTGATTGCGGTGATGTATCCATCGCGGAAATGAACTGGGCCTCGGCCGAGCTGATGGCCAATGTGGATGCGATCATCCTCGAAGAGGGCTTTGGCTGCGATGTGGAACTGATCCCCGGCGGCACCACCACTATTTTTGCCTCGATGAACGAAAAGGGCAAACCCGAGATCGCCCCAGAGCTTTGGATCAACGCCGTGCGCGAACCGCTGTCCAAAGCCACCGAAGAAGGCCGCCTGCATGTTTTGGTCGATGGCCCGATCACTGGCCTCGGCGAAGGCTGGTGGGTCACAAAGAAATTCAAAGAAGAACACCCCGAGCTAGACACGGTTGAGAAGATCCTCGAACATCCCGAGCTTTTCCCGGATCAAGAAGACAACTCCAAAGGCGCCTTCATGGGCTGTCCGGCGGGCTGGGGCTGTCAGCTAGCCAATGCCAATATGTTCCGTGCCTTTGACATGGAAGAAAAAGGCTGGGTCCTGGTCGATCCGGGTTCCGCGGCTGGGCTTGACGGTGCGATTGCGAAAGCAGCAGAGCGTGGCGAGCCATGGTTTGGCTATTACTGGTCGCCGACCTCGATCATCGGCAAATATGAGCTGCAGCTTCTGCCGTTTGAAACCGAATGGGCGGGCTCTGAGAACTGGGATGGTTGCATCGTGAAAGCGGAGCAAGACTGCCTAGATCCGCAGCCTTCCAGCTGGACAGAATCCGAGGTTCAAACCGTTGTGACGGACAGCCTGCTGAAAACCGGTAGCTTAGCGCTGTCCTATTTCGAAAAGCGCGTTTTCCCAGGCGAGGTGATGAATGCCATGCTGGTTTACATGACCGAAAACCAAGCAACCGGCGAAGACGCGGCTTATGAATTCTTAGCAACTCATGAAGATGTGTGGACCGCATGGGTCCCCGCTGAAGTGGTCGAAAAAGTCAAAAAAGGTCTGTGAGGCTTAGGCCTTTGAGACAGCACAGCTGAACTGAATAAGAGGGCGCAGCGCGGGCCAAATTCGCGCTGGCGTCCTCTTTTTTATAAGGAGCTAATTAATCATGGAATTTCTAACCGAATTTCCCTCTATGGGCCGCCGGGATCTCTCTGCGCTACGGCAGGCGATTGACGAAAGCTTCCGCAGCTTTTCGCGCGCATATGGCGCCGATCTGGAAGCCTTTTTCAACCCTCTGCTCAAATTCTTGGTCTGGTTCGAAGACCTGCTGATCGAGGCGCCCTGGCCTTTGGTGATCTTGGTTGTGGCCGGTCTGACTTGGCTGGGCGCGCGGTCTTGGAAAATCACCCTGGGGACGATCCTTGCCTTTTTGGTGATCGGCTATTTCGATATGTGGGAAGACACGATGGCGACGCTTGCCATTATCTCGGTCGCCACGATCGTCTGTATTACCCTTGGGATACCCATCGGAATTTTGATGGCCCGCTATGATCGGGCGCAATCGATCATTACGCCGGTGCTTGATGTGATGCAGACCATCCCGTCTTTCGTCTATCTGATCCCGGTGGTGATGCTGCTGGGCATCGGCAAAGTCCCCGGCCTGATCGCCGTTTGTATCTATGCGCTGCCGCCAATTGTGCGCCTGACCAATCTGGGCATTCGACTAGTGGATCGCGAAGTTATGGAGGCCGCCGAAGCCTTTGGCGCCTCTTATCGCGAGAAACTTTTCGGGGTGCAGATCCCGCTGGCGCTGCCGAATATCTTTGCCGGTGTGAACCAGACTATCATGATGGCCCTGTCCATGGTCGTGATCGCCTCGATGATCGGGGTGAAGGGGCTTGGCGTGCCGGTGCTGCGCGCGATTTCGAACCAGTACCTGGCGCTTGGCTTGATGAATGGTTTGGCGATTGTGGCGCTCGCGATCATCTTTGACCGGGTCAGCCAAACCTATGGCAAACGCCTACAATCTTATCGGGAGAGCGGTCATGGCTAACCCAGTCGAGCAACCCAAAGTTCGGATCCAAAACCTGTATAAGGTGTTTGGCGATAACCCCAAATCGGCCATGAAACATGTGCATGCGGGGCTGACAAAGACCGAATTGCTGGATCAACACGGCCATGTTCTGGGGCTGCGGGATATCAATCTTGATATTCCCGGCTCCAAAATTCAGGTGATCATGGGGCTTTCGGGCTCGGGCAAATCCACACTGATCCGCCATCTCAATCGCTTGATCGAACCCACTGAAGGGGTGATCGAAGTAGATGGCTCGGATGTGGTGAAGATGTCCGACAAAGAGCTGCGCGATTTGCGGCGCTTCAAGATGTCGATGGTGTTCCAGAAATTCGGCCTACTGCCGCATCGCACGGTACAACAGAATGTGGAATATGGGCTGGGCATTCAGGGCGTGTCCGATAGCGACGCGGAAGGCCGGGCGAAGAAATGGATCGACCGGGTGGGGCTTTCGGGCTTTGAGGGCCACTATCCGGGCCAGCTTTCAGGCGGGATGCAGCAACGTGTCGGCCTGGCGCGAGCCTTGGCCACGGATGCAGAAATCTTGCTGATGGACGAAGCCTTTTCGGCGCTGGATCCGCTGATCCGCACCGATATGCAAACGATTTTGCTAGAGCTGCAAGAGGAGCTGCATAAATCCATTATCTTCATCACCCATGATCTGGATGAAGCTCTGCGGATTGGCGATAAAATCGCAATTCTCCGCGATGGCGAGATTATCCAAGCGGGCGATCCACGGGAAATCATCATGACGCCGGGCGATGACTATATCACCGACTTCATCAAAGATGTGAACCGCGCCAAGGTGGTGCGGGTGAATTGGATCATGGGCGATGCGGGGCTTGCGGCGTCGGGTCAGCCTTTGGCGGCGCTGGATACCATCGAAGAGGCCCTGCCCCGCCTACATGCGGCAGCAGATGGGGTGTGCCCGGTGATGAACAGCTCTGGCACGCAGATCGGGACGGTGTCTATCGATGCGGCGATCAATGCCTTGAAAGCGCCCGAGACCGGATCTCAGATGGTCTATAGTTAAATGCGTTAGCCCCTGCCTCAACCGGGGCGGTGGGCTAGTGCTTTCTAAATTGGCAGGCGGTTCACGTTATGGACCGCCCACCCTACTCTTAGCATCCGCCCGAACACTTGGCCGGGCTGATGCACGCCGCGCTTATTTGGGCGCTGCCAAACAGCCTTCCAAGCTTTGCGCGAGCCCCAAGAGCATTTTGCCGTAAAGATCCGCCCCCAGCTGATGATCAATGCCGATAGGGTCGATCACCGCCATGGTGATACCGGTTTCTTGCGCCAAGCGTCCCGCCATACGATCGGGCACTTGTGGCTCTACGAACATGCATCTCACCTCTGCTTCGCTCACCGCCGCTTGTAGCTCGGCGATCCGGCGTGGCCCCGGCATGCGCGCATCTGACAGGGCAACGGCCCCGGTGGCATAGATGTCAAAACGCGTTTCGAAATAATGATAGGCATCATGGCCCACATAATAGCCATATTGGCGCAGCGGCGCGACGATGCTGTCGATCTCAGCGGTCAGAGCGTCGATTTGTGCCACAGCCGCCGCCGCATTGGCGCGGTATTGATCCGCATGATCCGGGTCTAGGCTTGCGATTTGCTCGGCAATAACAGGCAGCCAAATTTGCGCATTGGCCGGGTCCAGCCAAAGATGCGGATCGATTTCGCCTTCATGCTCGGCATGGTCTTCGTGGTCGTCATGTTCATGCTCGTCATGATGCTCTGCGTGGTCATCATGTCCGGCATGGTCTTCGTGGTCATCGTGATGCTCGTCATGATCCTCATGGCCATGATCGTCATGGTGATCTTCGGCGTGCTCTTCGTGCTCATGCTCGTCGTGATGGTCCGCATGGTCTTCATGATCATCGTGATGTTCGTCATGATCCTCATGGCCGTGCGCGTCATGGTGATCTTCCGCATGCTCTTCATGCTCATGCTCTTCGCCGTGATCATGGTCATGCGCCGGGAAAAGTGCATTCTCCCGGAATTCCAAATGCCGAGTGCCTGGGATCTCGGCCAATTGCAGATCCACCCCATCCGCCAAACGCGCCAAGGCCCGGTCCAACCATGGGGTCAGCGCGGGACCAATGCGAATGATCATATCGGCCTCGCCAAGCATCCGCGCCTCTGACGGGCGGAGCGAATAAGCATGCGGGCTAACACCAGGCTCTAGCAACAGATCTACGTCACCGAGATCGCCCAAAACTTGCGCCACCAGAGAGTGAACCGGCGCAATATCCGCCACAATCCGCGGCGCATCTGCCAGAGCTGGCCCGGCGGCAAGCGTCACTGCAAGGGCTGTTAATCTCATGGTCCTGGGGCTCCTTTGACATCTCAGAGAGCCGCAGAACTACATGTTATACTATAACGACGCAAGCCCCATCCGAGCCTACCGCATCCGCTTAGGTTTGGGCGCAGATTTTTGCCGCCGCCGCGACACCGCCCGCCCCATGGGGAATGTCCAGCGCCGTCAGCCCGGCCTCGATACTGCCCAAAACGCCCAAGATCGAATGCGGCGAGATATGCCCCATATGGCCAATGCGGAACACCCCATCCGCGTCAGGGTCTTCGTCACTGCCCATGCCGACACCAATGCCGAGGGTCACCCCCGCCTCTTCGGTCAGCCAATTGCGCAGCCGCGTGCCGTTTTCCTTGCCGATCAATAAGGTGGTCACCGCATGGGAGCGCAAATCAGGATCGCTGATATTGAACTCTAGCGGACCCTCTGCGGACCATGCTTCACAAGCGGCCCAAACGGCACGGGCCAATGTCGCATGGCGAGCCCAAGCGGCCTCGATCCCTTCTTCATGCACCAGCATGGTCAGCGCTTCGCGCAGGCCGAATATGTGATGGGTCGGCGCTGTGCCAAAGAAATACTGATAGAATTCCTCGGGGCGGGTGCGCGGGCGCCAATCCCAATACGGCGTGACGCGGCTGGCCGTAGCGCGAACCGCATCAGCGCGGTCATTGAAAAAGACAAAACCCAGCCCCGGCGGGGTCATCAGCCCCTTTTGCGAGGCGGCGACAATCACATCGACGCCCCAAGCATCCATCTCCATCCGGTCGCAAGCTAGGCAAGCGATACAATCAACCATCAAAAGCGCCGGATGGCCTGCCGCATCCAAAGCAGCGCGCACCGCCTGCACATCATTGCGTACGGATGTGGATGTGTCGGATTGCACCAAAAGCACCGCCTTGATCCGCTGGCCCGCATCACCGCGCAGCGCCTCTTCCACCGCATTTGGATCCACCGGCGCGCGACGCCCAAAGGAGAGCACCTGCTGCTCTGCTCCCAAAGCCCCGGCAACGGCGCCCCAGCCCTGACCAAAGCGGCCAGTATCCAGCACCAAGACCTTATCGCCTTCGGCCAGGATATTGCTCAGCGAGGCTTCCCAAACCCCATGGCCATTGCAGATATAGATCCCCACATGACCCGATGTGCGCGCGACAGCCTTTAGATCCGGGATCAGACTATCGACCATCTCATGCAGCATGCCCGTATAGATATTCGGCGCCGGGCGATGCATGGCTTGCAACACCCGGTCGGGCATAATCGAGGGTCCGGGAATAGCCATTACATGGCGACCATGGGCGAGTGACATTAAAGTACCTTTCACAGCATCTGTCCTAGCACAGCTATGCATTTGCGACCTTTCGGTCAAACCCGCTGCGTCAATTACTGCAAGCCGGTTGAAGCCCCTGCTGCAAATGCGTATTTCGCCCGCACTTATGGGATAGGACCGCGCTTTATGGGCTCACGATTGAAAAGCTGGTTTCGCGAATTCGAACGCGATATGCGCCGCCGTTACGGGGGGCGCATCGATACGCCCACAGCGCGGCGCCAGGCCTTTTGGCATTTCCAGCTCTTGGATCATGCGTTTTTGCGCTATCCTTGGTGGAACCTGGCGGAAATCGCGCCGGGCGTGTGGCGCTCCAACCAGCCCAGCCAAGGCCGGGTCAAACGCTACGCAGATATGGGGATCAAAACCATTCTCAATCTGCGCGGTGTGTCGCCATATTCGCCCTATCTCTTTGAAAGCGAAGCTTGCGAGAAATACGGTGTCGAGCTGGTCAATATCGAACTTAGCGCGCGCAAGCTGGTGCCTCGGAAGGCAATGATTGAATTGGTGGATATCATGCGCGGGCTCGACAAACCCTTTTTGCTGCATTGCAAATCAGGGTCGGACCGGGCGGGCATGGCCTCGGCGATCTATTTGGCAGTGATCGAAGGCCGCCCGGTGAAAGAAGCCCGCAAACAGCTGCATTGGCGCTATCTGCATCTTTCATCCACGGATACCGGCATTTTGGACCATGTCTTCGATGTTTATGAGGCAGAGACCGCCACAAGCGGCCAAGGCTTCGAAGACTGGCTTAAGACCAGCTATGATAATGAGGCGCTGACCGCGTCCTGGAACGCCAAACGCGCTTAGCGGCGATAGGCTTCGGCTAGGGCTTTGGGATCCGCGCCCAGCAGAAAGCGCGCCAATAGCCACAGATTCCGCCCGCCCCGCCGCAGCCAGCCTTGCCGCTCATAGCGGGTTGCCGAGGTAGCCGATATGGTGCCGAGGCAACGCAACCGCCCGTGCAAAGCCCGCGCTAGGGCCACATCCTCCATCAAAGGAATATCGGCAAATCCGCCGATCTGGTCGTAAAGCTGGCGCGAGATAAGCAAGCTCTGATCCCCATAGGGCAGGCCCAAATAGCGTGACCGCCAATTGGCCCAAGCCGCCACAAAGCGCGGCGCGCTCCCCTGTGCCCGGAAGCTCAGACGCCCATAGCCCGCCTTGTCGGGAAAGGCGGCCATATGCTGGCTCACCGCATCGCACCAATCCTCGCCCAAATGGCTATCCGCATGCACAAAGAGCAGCCAGTCACCCCGCGCCACCCCTGCCCCACGGCGCAATTGGCCACCGCGGCCCGGCGCGCCTGACACCACCACAGCGCCAACCGCATCGGCAATGGCCAGGCTTTCATCCGCCGAACCACCATCAGAAATCACCAGCTCATGCACCAGACCTTGTGCCAAACCTGGCATCAAAGCCGCCAATGTGCCTGGCAATTCGTCAGATGCATTCAAACTTGGCACGATAATTGAGATCGGAGCGGTCATCGCTGGGCCTTTCTTGCCGGAGAATGCAGGCATATAAAGACGCTATAGCAGAGCAGAGGACCGTCATGAGTCAAGAAACCGACATAACCAGCCGTAAGGTCATTCGGATCACTGGCGAGGATACTCGTAAATTCCTGCAAGGGCTGGTCACGAATGATGTGAAAAAGCTCGATGACGGCATGGTCTATGCCGCGATGTTGACGCCGCAGGGAAAATATCTGGCGGATTTCTTTTTGGTGCCCCAGGGCGAAGATGTGCTGGTGGATGTCGGCGCCGCGGTGGCGCCAGTCTTGATGCAGAAATTCACCATGTTCAAATTGCGCTCCAAAGTGGCTTTTGAGGAAACCGGCCTGGCCGTGACGCTGGGCACTGGCGAGATGCCCGAAGGGGCTTTTGCCGATCCACGCCACCCGGATCTGGGCTGGCGATCCTATGGTGAGGGTCCGGCCAGCATCTGGGACGGCTATGAAGCCACACGGATTGGCCTGGGCATTCCCGCCACCGCCGTAGAGCTGATCCCCAATGACACTTATATCTTGGAAGCCCGTTTCGACGAAATCAACGGCGTGGATTTCAAGAAGGGCTGCTATGTGGGCCAAGAAGTCACCGCCCGGATGAAGCATAAGATCGAAATGCGCAAAGGTCTGCGGGTTGTGGATGTGGATGGCGGCGCGCCTGTGGGCACCGAAATCATCCATAATGGCAAAGCCGCTGGGGTGCTCTATAGCCAATCCGGCGGGCGGGCCTTGGCCTTTTTGCGATTTGATCGCGCCGCGCCCGAGATGCAGGCCGGGGATGCGCTGGTGAAATACGACGCCTCTGCATGACGCTAAGCGACCGCATCGCGGCTCTTTGCGGCGCGGAGGTGACCAGCACGCGCCCGCTACATGGCGGCGATTTGTCCGAGGTCTATCTGTGCCAAACGCCCCAAGGCCCGGTGGTCGCCAAAGCCGGAGCTCAGGTCTCAACCGAGGCGCGGATGCTGCGGGTAATGGCCAAAGCGGGCGCGCCTGTGCCGCAAGTCCTGGGCGCCACATCTGGGCTTTTGGTGCTGGAATATCTGCCCGACAGCCCCGCCACGGATCAAAGCTGGTCCGATTTAGGCCAGGCTTTGCGCCATCTGCACCGCTCAGGCACTTCGCCTTATGGCTGGGATATGGATTATGCCTTTGGCGCGGTGGAAATCCCCAATGCCCCGCATAGCAGCTGGCCGGAATTCTGGGCCGAGAACCGCCTGCGCCCTAGCCTGGCCTCATTACCCAAGGACACAGCCACGCGGTTAGAGCGGCTGGCCGATGATCTGCCCAATCGCTTGCCCGAAGCGCCCTGGCCTGGCTTGCTGCATGGCGATCTTTGGCATGGTAATTTGCAGTTCAGTCGCAATGGCGCTTATTTGATCGACCCGGCCTGCTATATGGGCGATGGAGAAGTTGATCTAGCGATGCTGCATCTCTTTGGCAGCCCTGCCCCCGCCTTTAGCGACGCCTATGGAGCCCTGGCGGAAGGCTGGCAGGACAGGCGGGCCATCTATCAGCTTTGGCCCGCTTTGGTGCATTACCGGCTATTCGGCGCCAGCTATCACGCAATGGTGATCGGGATTTTGCAGCGTCTAGGGGTCTAAAACGCCCCCTAGAGCGAAGCAAAACCATAAAAATTTACGCGCGTTCGGCGTATTCCATGGTCTCGGTGTTAACAACGATGTCCTCGTCCTGGCCCACAAAAGGCGGCACCATGACCTTTACACCATTGTCCAAGATCGCCGGTTTAAAGCTATTGGCTGCGGTCTGACCTTTGACCACCGGCTCTGTTTCCGCAACTTTGCAGATCACTTTTTGCGGCAGCTGAGCGGAAAGTGCTTCACTCTCATAATACTCGATGACAGCGGTCATCCCGTCTTGCAAGAACGGACGGCGGTCGCCCAGGATCTCGGCCGGGATCTCGATCTGCTCATAGGTTTCAGTGTCCATGAACACCAGCATCCCGTCATTTTCATAAAGAAACTGCTGGTCTTTTTGCTCCAGACGCACACGCTCGACTTTGTCAGCAGAGCGGAAACGTTCGTTCAGCTTAGAGCCATTGCGCAAATTCCGCAGCTCGACCTGAGCAAAGGCGCCGCCTTTACCGGGTTTAACGTGATCCACTTTGACCGCGCTCCACAGGCCGTCATTATGTTCCAGGATATTGCCGGGACGAATTTCGTTACCGTTGATTTTCGGCATAGCGGCTCGCTCGTTCATGAGGTTGTTTTTAAGAATGGCGAGCCTATATCGCCCTAGTGCCTTTCTGGCAACCTTCGTAAACAAACCAGTGGTGCGAAATAGAGCCATGCAAAAAATACATAGCAGGTATGACTAATCCGTAATACCGAATCACGCCACAGACTGCATATTGCGCTGCACTGCAATGACCGCAAGAGCAAGCAAGAACAAAGGAAGTTAAATGGGCGAATTCATCGACGGCACAGCTTTTAATCACGAACAAGGCAACCGTGCCCGGAAATTATTCGCAGCTGTAGTCCTAGCCGCTTTGGATGACGCCATAGCGGACGACAAAAAATATGGCAACGGGCCGGAACAGATTGCACGTTGGGCGCGGTCGCGCGACGGGCGAGAAGTTCTGTCCTGCGCTGGCATCGACCCCAATGAGCGGGTGGTCTCTGGCCTGATGGAGTTCGTCTCTAAGGGCATCCGGACCTCGGTCGCTCTATCTCGGGAAGAGAGCGAGCGTCGCCATGCTGCACTGACCGAAGCCGCCTAACTTCCGCCCCATTCCTCGGGCGGTGCGTGCCGCCCAGACGGCACGCTTCCTGGCGTGCCTTTTTTGTTGAGGGGTCCCCCTCAGCATCGGTCACATAAAAACCGACATATCCTAGTCCCTAGGGTTTCGTCATGGCAAAGGCGGCTTGCGCCATAAGCGCGGCCGCCTTGACGCCGTCTATCACGGGAATATCGCAGCCTTGGGCCAGATCCGGTTGCCAGCGCCCCATCCCCGCGCATCCCAAAACCACTGCCTTAGCGCCATCCGCCTCGGCCTGGGCGATTTCCACGCGCAGCTTGGCCAAAGTTTCGGGGCTCCCCTCTTCGACCTCTAAGACCGGAATACCGCTGGCGCGCACCTCGCGGCAGAGATCCGCAAATCCATAAGCCTGGATATTTTCCGCAATCACCGGGACCGAGACAGCCAAGGTCGTCACCACGGAAAAACCGCCCGCCAAGAGCAGAGCCATGTGAAACCCCGCCTGGCCAATGCCGATCACCGGACAAGGCAACGCATCCCGCAGCTCTGCCAGCCCCGTATCGTCAAAACAGGCCAGGATCAGCGCATCGGGCTTGGCCGTGCGCAATTCCGGCAACATCGCTAGCAAACCCCGCACTGCGGCTGCGCCATCTTCTGGCCCTTGGATCGCTGGGGGCGCCGCATAATTGGTCAGGCCGATCACCTCTGCGCCGGGCAAAGCCTCGGCCGCCACGGCGCGAATACTTTCGGTCATGGCTTCGGTGGAGTTTGGATTGACGCAGACCAGCCGCATCAGACGCCCTTGCCCGCATCCGATCCGTGACGCGCCCGTCGCCGGGTCAAAAGCGCCACTGTCGCCAGGAAAACCCCAATGATCACAAAGGAAAATACCGTGGTCAGCGTGCCCAAAGCATATATTACCGGCGTGGTCACATTGGTGGTCATGCCGAAAATTTCCAGCGGTAGGGTGTTATAGCTGCCAGCAGTGAGCAGAGTTCGCGCGAATTCATCATAGCTGAGCGTGAAACCGAAGAGCGCCACCCCCAAAAGCGAAGGGGCGATAATCGGCAAAACCACATGGGCAAAGACTTGCCAGGCATTTGCGCCTTGGTCCCGCGCCGCTTCCTCGTAGCTTTTGTCAAAGCGATTGAACACGGCGAACATGATCAACAGCCCAAATGGCAAAGTCCAGGTGAGCTGCGAGCCAAGCCCCGATGTGGCCCAGTGGATCTTCAATCCAAGCTGGTTGAAGATCAGCCCGACGCCCAGCGAGATCAAGATTGACGGGATCACCAGCGAGGCGATGGCCAAGTAAAACAGCAGCCCCGCCCCAGCGAAACGGCGCCGAAAGGCCAGGCCCGCCAGCACCGAAACCACCACCGTGACCACCATCACCACCAGCCCCAACATCAGCGACCGGCGGAACGCGCCCCAGATATCGCCCACGGCTTGCTGCTGAAAGAGGTCAAAGAACCAATGCATCGACACGCCATTCATCGGGAAAGTCAGCCCGCCTTGGGGGCCTTGGAAGCTGAGAATGCCGATAGTGACGATTGGGCCATAGAGAAACAGCACGAAAAGCGCGAAGAATGCCGCCAGGAAATAGAAAGCGCGTCCGCGTTGCATGTCAGAGCTCCTTCCGAATATCGACAAAGCGCAGCAGCACCGAAATCATGATCAGCACCGTCGCCAAAAGCACCACAGCCGTGGCGGAGGCGGAAGGATATTGCAGCAGCGCGATATCATTGGAAATCAACCGCCCCATATTGGCGCTTTGAGAGCCCGACATAAAGCGCACGGTGATGAAATCGCCCATCACCAGGGTGACCACGAAAATCGTGCCGATCATGATCCCCGGTTTGCATAGCGGGATCACCACATGCCATAGGCTTTGCCAATCACTAGCGCCATTATCCCGCGCCGCCTCTAATAGGGACGGTTCAATCCGCATCATCGAATTGAAAATCGGCACCACCATGAAAAGCGTATAGAGATGGACAAAAGCTAAGATCACCGAAAAATCGGAGTAAAGCAGCCATTCAAGCGGCGCATCGATCAGACCCAGATCCATCAGCGTCGTATTCGCGATGCCATTCCGGCCCAAAAACGGGATCCAGGAAATCATCCGAATGATATTCGAGGTCCAAAAAGGAATGGTGCACAGCAGGAATAGCGCGATCTGCACGGTCAGATTGCGCACATAGAAAGCTAGGAAATACGCCACCGTAAAGCCGATGCTGAGGGTCATCACCCAAGTGATCAGCGCATATTTCAGCGTATTGAAAAAGACTTTGTAGGTAACGGGGCTAGAGAACAGAAACTGGTAATTGTCCAATAGGAATGCCGGATAGATCGACCATTCGGTCGCTCCCCAGAAGCTGACAACCACGATCATCGCCATGGGCGCGAGCAAAAACGCCACCAAAACCAGCGCAAGAGGGGCGGCTTGAAGCCAGCCAAGCAGATGCCGTCCGAGCATATTTTTCCTATAGGAGTTAGGGATGGGCAGAGGCCCAAAAGCCTCCGCCCGAAAGTTTCGCCTTAGCTGGCGATGAACTCATTCCATTTGCGAACCATATATTGGTTTTCGTCCATAACCGCATTCCAGCAGGCCACAGCGCCCATGCGCTCATAGAAGCTACCGCCATCGCGGACTTCGCCAGCTTGCGCCATGACATCGCCAAACGGGTTGGTGATCGGCTCAACGGCTTCTTTGCCTTCGAACCAATAGCCCCATTCATTGGCGCTCATATATTCTTTGGAGGTTTCCGGAACCGCAGAGTAATAGCCCTGACGCATCAAGAAGCCGCCAACCCAACCGGACAGATACCAGTTGATATATTCATAAGCCGCATCCAGCTCTAGGCCGCTTAGCGATTTGGACAGGCCGATACCGCCGCCCCAGCTACGATAGCCTTCTTCCAGCGGTTGATAGACACAAGGAATACCGCGAGATTTCACAGCGGTGATCGCCGGCGACCACATGGACTGGATCACAACTTCGCCGGAAGCCATCAGATTGACGCTTTCATCGAAGCTCTTCCAGAAGGCGCGGAACTGGCCGTTTTTCTTCGCTTCGGTGAAGATCGCGATGGTTTTGTCGATCTCCTCCTTGGTCATATTGCCTTTGTCGGCATACTGAATTTCGCCCATGGATTCGCAGACCATGGCCATATCCATGATGCCAATGGATGAAATATCCAGGATCGAGGCTTTGCCTTTGAATTCCGGGTTCAGCAACTCGGACCAGTTGGAAATCGGGCGACCGATCAGATCCGGGCGAATGCCCAGCGTATCCGCATTATAGATGGTCGGGATCAAGGTCATCCAACCGGTTTCGCTATCGGCAAAGCTTTTGCCATCCGGGCCATCAACAAAGCCAACCGAATGCGGCGCGGTGCCTTGGGCGATCACGCTTTCCGGGGTCAGTTTACCAGAGCGGAAGATGCCAACGATTTTGTCGTAATTCTTGATCTTCGAAGTATCCATCGCCTGAAGATTGCCGGTCGGCCAGACCTTCTTACAGATCCAGTACTCGATATCGGCAATGTCAAAGCTATCAGGCTGGGTCGCGGCCCGCTGGGTCACACTGTCGGAATCCAGCGCGGTCATTTCCAGGGTAAAGCCCAGATCCTCTTTCACCTTTTCCGCAACCTGGTTGAGGTTGGAAACGCCGGTGCCGAATTGGCGCAGCGTGACGTCTTTGATCTCTTGCGCCCAGATCATCGGCGCGGGCAATGTCGACGCCGCGACTGCTGCTGTGCCCGCCTTCAGAACGGAGCGACGCGAATACCGCATTTTACTCATGGTTTTTCCCCTGTTTAGTGTCGTCCTAGCCGTTGAGGCGGTGCAACCGCCCCGGATCCCAAGCGAGCCCGACAGCATCGCCCGGAGATTTTGGTTCGTTGAAAAAGACTGCCTCGGGCACCATGACCAGCAGGTCATTGCCCTGGAAATTGGCAGAGACCGCCACGCGGTCACCCTGATATTCCACCGATGTCACTGTTGCTGCTTGGCCTGTGGGGCTTAACTGGATCTCATCGGCGCGCAGCGCATAGCGGGCGCCCTCCAGATCGATCACATTATGCCCACCGATAAAACGCGCGACAAATTCCGTGCGCGGGCTGGCAAAGACATCGCGCGCCGATCCGGCCTGCTCGATCACCGCATTATTCATCACCACGATTTCATCAGCCAAGGCCAAAGCCTCGTCCTGGCCATGGGTCACATGGATAAAGGAAATGCCCAGCTCTTGCTGCAAGCGTTTCAGCTCGGCCCGCACTTTGACCCGCAGGAAAGGATCAAGCGCGGAAAGCGGCTCGTCCAGCAGCAGCACCCGAGGCTTTGTCACCAAGGCCCGCGCCAGCGCCACGCGCTGTTGCTGACCACCCGAAAGCTGCGCCGGCAAACGCTCCGCCAGATGGCCCATATCCACCAGGTCAAGCATTTCATCGGCGGCTTTGTTGCGGCTGTCTTTGTCTTCGCCCTTCATCCGCAGGGAAAACGCCACATTATCCCGCACGCTCAGATGCGGAAACAGCGCGTAGTTTTGAAACATCATCGCCGTGGCACGCTTTGCAGGCGGCAGTCGCGAAATATCAGTGCCATCCAGCATGATCGCGCCGTCGCTTACGCTTTCATGACCTGCAATCATGCGCAGAGTGGTCGATTTCCCGCAGCCCGATGGCCCCAGCAAACAAACATAGCTGCCATTTTGGAATATGTGATTTGCATCATCCACCGCCACGGTATCGCCATAGCGTTTCGTCAGATGCACCAATTCCAAATCTTGACCCGTGCGCATATAGCCCCCTGCTCTCATCTTGTTTGGATGCTTTCGGAACAAGGCAGCATTTGTCAGCTTTTTCCGCAAGGCAAAGCCAAACAATCATCACCCGCACAAATATTAGGCAATAGTGAATAGTCGATGCGCAAGATTGCATCCATGATTGTATACGATCTGCGATACAATTTTCTAACCTTGCCGAGATCCGGGACTCAGGCCCAGTCTGGGACATCGAAGGAAAAGACCATGCAAGAATTCGCCAGCTCCAAAACCGATGTGACCAGTGATGGCGTCGCCGCGCAATTGGCTGATGCCATTCACGAGCATCGCCTCGCCCCCGGCGCAAAGCTAAGCGAGGATGAGGTTGGCGCGGTCTTTGGAGTTAGCCGAACAGTGGCGCGCACCGCTCTTCAGAGTTTAGCACATCAGCATTTGGTAGAGCTCAAACGCAATCGCGGCGCTTTTGTCGCCTGCCCCACCGCGCAAGAGGCGCAAGAAGTTTTCGAAGCCCGCAGCCTTTTAGAGCCGCGCACCGCTCGCTCTGCCGCCAAACGCATGACCCAAGCGGATCTGGCGCGGCTTCAGGCCCATATAGACGCCGAGCATGAGGCCATGGCCGAGGGCAAGGCCGGGCGGGCCTTGCATCTCTCTGGCGAATTCCACCTGGAAATCGCCCGGATTGCCGATCAAAAGACGGTGGAAGAGTTCATTAGCCAGCTTGTTGCACGATCCTCGCTAATTATCGCGCTGTATTGGCGCCGCCGGGCAGCGCTTTGCGAAAGCCACGCCCATGACGCTTTGATGCGCGCTTTCCAAGACCACGATGGCGACCGCGCCGAAGCCTTGATGAAAAGCCATCTGGTCGATCTGGCCTCCTGCTTGGATCTGCGCAATGCCCGCGCTGTGCCGGGCTCACTGCATGAGGCTTTATCCCTATGACCTCTGCGCCTCAGCCGCTATTTCGCACTGCGGATCAGGCGGAGCTTAGCCAAATCCTGGACTGGGCGGCGGCCGAGGGATGGAATCCCGGCCTGGCAGATGCCGAAGCCTTTTTTGCCTCAGACCCGAAGGGCTTTTTCGTGGCGGAAATTGACGAGCAAATCACGGCGGCGATCAGCTTGGTCAATCACTGTGGCGAATTGGCTTTTCTAGGGCTCTATATCTGTTTGCCGCAATTTCGCAGCCAAGGCATCGGTTATGGGCTTTGGAGCCATGCTTTGGGTCACGCTGGGGAACGGGTGATTGGGCTAGACGGGGTGCCAGCGCAAGAAGCCAATTACGCGAAATCCGGCTTTAAGCGCCTTGGGGCCAGCCGTAGATTTGCGGGTCAGCTCGACGCCGCGCCGCAACCCGGCCTGCGCATTTTCCAAGACAGCGACCTAGCGCGTCTAATGCAGCTGGATAAGGCCGCGATTGGCTTTGAGCGTCCAGGGTTTCTGACCGCCTGGACCAAGCCAAGCGAGACAAGGCTGACTGTAGTGACCGAAGCTCTGGACGGTTTCGCCACCATCCGCCGCTGCCGCGAAGGCACAAAGATTGGCCCGATTATCGCCCCGGATCTGGAAACGGGCTTGGCCCTGGCACGGGCGGCATCGGCCCAATTGCCTAGCGAGATCACCTTTATCGATGTGGCCCCCAATAGCCCCCTCGCCGGGGTGTTAGAGGCGCATGGTTTCACAGAAACATTTGCCACCGCCCGCATGTATCGCGGAGCGCCACCTCAGGCCGGGCCAAGTCTTTTGTCGATTGCAACCATGGAATTGGGATAGGTCCGCAACGCAGGGCGACCCAACAGAAATCAGTAAGGCGGCGGCCCCATATTCGCGATTTCTTGGCGCACGATTTTGCGGATATTCTCATTGATCCGCTTCCCCATACGGGTGCGCACCTCTTCGCGGAAAACTTCGCGGATCATTTCCCGCAATTCCGCCCGATCAACCCCCGGAATTCCCGAAGGGTCACGCGGTGGCGTCACGCCATTGGCCGCAGTCCCCGGCGGGCGGCTGGGATCAAAATCCTGCAAACGTGTCGACCCATCAGGAACAGGCGCCTCAGACCAATCACCGGCCCGTTCATTCTCTGGCGGTCGCGCTTCGATTTTCGGCTCTGCCGTGGGGCGGCGACGGGCGGCGTGCAAAATCAGCGGCGGGCGCGGATCCTCGCCCACAGCGCGGGCGGAACGATAGGACATACCATAAGACGCGGCACGAGCTGCGCGCCGCTCCTCATCTTCACGCTCTTGCGCGTGGCGCACCTCTTCAGCCACCAATTTACGGATGGAGGAAAGGACCGCCTCAAGATCTTTGCGTTCTGCCATGGGAGATTAGTGCCAAGTTACCCTAAACGCTAAGTTAACTTTGGCACCAAAAACTTATCCACACAACCTTTGGTTGCTCATTCGGATGGATTTAGCTTATTTTTTGCCCAGACTCTGCAAAACGCGGTCCAGTTTGATACCCTCTTCGCTGGCACCAATCGGCGGCGCATTGCGCACGCTATTGTAATAAGCCTCGGGGTCATAGGCGACCACATCCAGCCCCAGCCGCTCGGCGGTCAGCAGCCCCATGGTCGAAAGCAAGAAGTAATAAGCATCTTGCTCAACCGTAAGCGCATCCAAGCGATCGCCCCGGCTATCGAGCAGCTCTTGCTCAGCATTCAACACATCCAAGGTGGTCCGGGCACCCAAAGTCGCCTCTTCGCGGGTGCCGTCAAAGGCCACTTGGTTCGCCTCGATTGCCCGATCCGTTGCCCGCAGCGAGGCCCGCGCAACCTGCAAATTGGCCCAGGCAAAGCCGACCCGCTCGGAAATAGTCAAAGAGGTCTGCAACAGATTTGCACGGTTTTGATCCCGCTGCGCCACAGATTGGCGATAAAGAGCATTCAGGCGGCCACCTTGATAGATCGGCCCGCCAAATTCGATGCCAAGACTTGCATCAGGCTCTAGATCATTGGTCAGAGAGGACCGATCCGAATAGCCAACGCTACCAGTCACCTGAAGGGCAGGCAGAATTTCCCGCTCGGCCACTTGGACATTCAACTCGGACGCGGACACCAGATATTGCGCCTGGCGAATATCGGGATGGCTGGCCAAGGCGATTTGGCGCGCCTCATCCACCGATGCCGGAATCGTCGGGAAGGCAGGCGGCGGTGCGAGCGTGCCGGGATAGCGACCAACCGCGAGATTGAAGGCCTCGCGCGCAGTTTCCAGATCCCCTTGGGCGGATACCAAATTCGCCTCGGATTCCGCAAGGCGCGCTTCGGCCTGGGCCACATCGGTGCGGGTCACCTCGCCCACTTCGAAACGGTCATTCGCGGCGCGGACTTCTTCGTTCAGAACCCGAACGTTATTGCGGCGCAGAGCCACGAAATCTTGGGAGCGGCGCATTTCCGTATAAGCCTGAACCGCTTGGAACAGCACAGTTTGCTCAACCGAGATCAGCGATTGGCGGGCGGCCAAAACCGCCTCTTTCGCGGCTTCAACCGATAATTTGTTGCGGCCAAATTCAAACAGCGCCCAAGAGCCGGTCATTTCCAAAGTATTGGTGATCGACTGGCTGTCTTGGCGGATGCCTGTGACTTGGTTCACGCCGGTTTCCAAGTCCCAGCTATAGCTGCGGCTGGCGGAATAGCTGAATACAGGGCGCAGCGCCGAAACGGCCACGGCAACATCTTCGTCTGCGGCACGCAGAACAGCGCGGTTTTGTTCGATCAAGCGGCTATTATTATAGGCCGAGATCAATGTATCCCGCAAAGTTTCCGCCGAGCTTGCCCCCGACATCGCCAAAAGCACCAGCGTCGACGCGGCGCAGGCCTGCCGCAAACGTGCCGAAATCGATTTCATAGTCTCACCTCAACCCGTTGCAGAATGCCCTGCCCCGTCGTCGGGTTACAGAGCGAACTGCTCTTCTTTTTCAAAACCTGGCAGCACCGGCGCGGATGCATTGAACACAAAGCGCCAAGAAACTGTACCGTCCAGTTTATATCCTACCTTCACGACCCCAAGCGCGCCGTCAAGGAACAGAGCAGCGATCCGACCGCCATCTTTCAACTGTGCTATCAACGCATCACTTATTTGTTCCACAGCGCCTTCAATCAAAATCGCGTCATAAGGGCCATGCTTTGCCGCGCCTTCCGTCAGCGGAGCCTGAACAAGAGCGACATTATCAACGCCTTGGGCGGCAAGGATCTGCTCGGCCTCTTTGGCCATGTCTTCATCTTCTTCAACGGCGATCACCGCTTCGGCCTGGCGCGCCATAACGGCCGCAGAATAGCCCATGCAAGCGCCGATATTGAGCACCATATCCTCGGGCGTCAGAACCAGCGCCTCTAGCATTTTCGCCAAAGTGCGCGGCTCGACCATAACGCGGCCCTCAGACACTGGCAGATTATCGCCCACATAAGCGGCTTCTTTGCTGGTCTCGGGAACATATTCCTCACGAGGGATCGCCAAAAGCGCCTCGATAATCGGGAATTTGGTGACATCAGAGGGGCGGACTTGGGTATCCACCATCATAGTGCGGCGTTGCGCGAAATCAGTCATGGGCTGCGGACACTTTCAACAGTCAGTGGCTTCCATCTGGTCCTGAATTGCACACCCAAGCCTGCAGAGCAACTTACGCAATGCGAGAAATACCGCGAAAAAGCGGCGCATCCCCCGGAATAACTTGATTTTCGGGGCATCACTCGCGTGACATAATGACAGTCTAGGCTGGACAAATCTTAATGATTGGAAATCCTTGACCAGGACGTGTCAGGACGGCAAGGAAACTTGGCGACAGAGATTTAGGGGCAAGTTCATGGCGAAGTTTCGACTATTTGGGAAAAAATCCACACAGCCTCAGCCCCCGCAGGAGCCCCTCGCGGCAGAGCCGGCGCCGCAAGAGGATCTGCCGCCCCCTGCCCCCGAAGCGATCCCGGAAGTCACCGCAGAGGCCGAGCCAATCGCGACCGCAGATTTGCCCCCATCTGACACCGCGGCGGTAAATTTGCCCGAAGCGGGATCCCCCTCCACCACGATAGCAGAGCCGGAAGCCGATACTGCCCCAGCAACCGATGCGGACCAAGAACAGCCGACCGAGCCAAGCGATGCAGCCCCCTCCGCGACAGCCCCGGCCTTTCCGCCCATGTCGCCACGCCGCCAAGCCAATCGCGCCCGCGCCACCATTATGGCTCGCCCCATTTTGCGCCCGATCGACAACCCTGTGCGCCTGCGCCGCAAACTTCCCCATGAAGTGGCGCGCTTGATGCGGAAAACTCCCTATTACGGGCTGGTCCGTGCGGATTTGACCGATCATTGCGGGCTGGATTTGATGGCGCTGAATGACGACCCGGTGGCGGCCAGCTATTTCTATTACGGTGCGGATGCCCATCAGGGGCTGACCATGTTTTTATGGACCAGCCTTTTGCGCGATGGCGGCTGCCGCAGCTTGGCCATTGGACCCGGGGCCGGCATTTATGCTTTGGCCGCCGTCACCACGGATAACACCGAAGACGGGCTGGCCTTGCTGCCGGAAAATGAGCTGCCCCGCCTGACCGAAAATTCCGAGCTGAATGCTTGCCTCGATATCCTCGAAGCCCATCCGATGGGGGACCAAGAGGCCCTGGCAAGCTGGGTCGAAGGCTGCGATATTCCCGTCGCGGCGGTTATGGTCAAATCCGACCCATCCCGCACCGAATTGCCGCTGGATCCCATTATTCAGGATGCAACGCTTTTCGTGGCGCATTCCGCAGTCGAGGACATAACCACCTTCAGCACTGAGATGGCGGCCCAAGGCTATTTAGGCTGGTTCGTCAATGATGTGTCCCGCCGGGTACTGCCCACTCTGACCGAAGACGGCATTTTGGAGGAAAATTTGCGCGCCGGCAAAGTGCCGGGACATTATATTTTCTCACGTGTCGAAGACACGGAAATCCGCTTGCGCCGCCTGGCCCGTCGTGCCGGGGAATTGGCGTAACTCTAAAAACGGCTTCCCCAAGAAAGCTCAACTTCGCCAATGCTAGCAGGAGGTTGGGGATATCTGAGGATGTCAGCTACCATCAGAGTTTTCTGTGAAACCGTGATGGTAGCGGAGGAGGGACTTGAACCCCCGACACAAGGATTATGATTCCTCTGCTCTAACCAACTGAGCTACTCCGCCAAGGTGCGCGGGTGTTAAGGGATCCAATTCGGGCGGTCAAGAGCCCCCAGCGAGAAAGATGGGGGAAAGCGAAAATTCTTATGATTTGCTGCCCGGCCTTGGCGCACCCGCATATCACCACTCAATAGGCGCTGTTCGCGGTCGTAGATTTTCCGGATCCCGCGGAGGCAAGGCGGCCTTTCAACACCCATGCATGCTCCCCGATCCATGAATTTATCATGCCGCCTATTTATACGTCATTGTATGCAATAATTGCACGCTTTTTAATCTATGGTGCATTTCCCTGACAGCTTAGACAGGTTTTCGGCGCAAAGACTGTTCCCTACAGCCGCGCCAATTCGCACCGTCCCCACGCGGCAAGCAGGGATTCTGGGAAACCGAGCTTGCCATAGCCGAACCGGGGGCAACGGGGTCAGCGGTCACGGCAACAGGGACAAAAATCCAGCGGGAGGATCGTGTAGCCAATGGCTGCATGCGAAAATCCTTTGCCCGCATTTCCGTAAGGGGAACACTTCATGACTTCTTTCACCAAGACCCTTATCGGCGCATCCGCGCTGACCGCTCTGATGGGCACCACTGCACTGGCAGCTGAGGACACCATCAAAGTGGGCATTCTGCACTCGCTGTCCGGCACTATGGCGATTTCGGAAACCACTCTGAAAGACGCAATGCTGATGCTCATCGAAGAGCAGAATGAAAAAGGCGGCGTGAACGGCAAAATGTTGGAAGCCGTTGTTGTTGACCCAGCGTCTGACTGGCCACTATTCGCTGAAAAAGCGCGCGAGCTGATCGAAGGTAACGGCGTTGATGTTGTTTTCGGCTGCTGGACTTCCGTTTCGCGTAAATCGGTTCTGCCGGTTTTCGAAGAGCTGAACTCGATCCTGTTCTACCCGGTTCAGTATGAAGGCGAAGAATCCCAGTACAACGTATTCTACACCGGCGCGGCACCGAACCAGCAGGCAATCCCGGCGGTTGACTACCTGATGGAAAACGAAAGCGTTGAGCGTTGGGTTCTGGCCGGTACCGACTATGTCTACCCGCGTACCACCAACAAGATCCTGGAAGCTTACCTTCAGGCCAAAGGTGTCCCTGCCGAAGACATCATGATCAACTACACCCCGTTTGGTCACTCTGACTGGCAGACCATCGTGTCTGACATCAAAGAATTCGGCTCCGCAGGCAAGAAAACCGCTGTTGTATCCACCATCAATGGTGACGCAAACGTGCCGTTCTACAAAGAGCTGGGCAACCAAGGCATCTCCGCCGAGGACATCCCGGTTGTAGCCTTCTCCGTTGGTGAAGAAGAGCTGTCCGGTCTGGACACTGGCCCGCTGGTTGGTCACCTGGCCGCATGGAACTACTTCATGTCCGTGGACACTGCGGAAAATGACGCCTTCATCGATAGCTGGATCGAATTCACCGGCGACGAAGCTCGCGTATCCAACGACCCGATGGAAGCCCATTACATCGGCTTCAACATGTGGGTGAAAGCGGTAGAAGCCGCCGGCACCACTGATGCGGATGCTGTGATCGCGGCTCTGCCGGGCACCGAAGTTCCGAACCTGACCGGTGGTACATCTGTCATGCTGCCGAACCACCATATCACCAAGCCGGTTCTGGTTGGTGAAATCCAAGACGATGGTCAGTTCGACGTTGTTTGGGAAACCGAAGGTCTGGTACCGGGCGATGCATGGTCCGATTACCTGCCGGAATCCGCTCCGCTGGTCTCTGACTGGGTTGAGCTGAAATGCGGCAACTACAACACCGAAACCGAAACTTGCGGTGGTTCTGCAGAATAATCTGCGCACTTTAGCGGGGCCACAGCGCCCCGCCCCTTTTTGACGATGCTGCGGCCTTTGTTTGACTTGGGCCGCAGTCTTCCTGTTTGTGAAGGCCAATGATGAATTTGCTTCGCCCCCTCCGTCTCCTGAGCATCTTGTTATTTGTCACTCTGCCGCTTGCGGCATGGAGCGCGAGTTTCGAAGAGCTGGTCACTGCCCTGCCCGAGGGCAAATATGATGCCCGCGCCATTGTGATCGAAGAGATCGCCGCCTCGGGCGATCCAGCAGCGATTTCTGTGCTAGAGGCTCTGCTAGAGGGCAATTTGCACAAGCTGAAATCCAATGAGCGTGTGGTCTTTATCCGCGAAGAAGGCGGCGAAGATCTGGCACGCGATGCGTTGACCGGCGAGGAATATGGCGTTGTGGCCCGGCGCGGCTCGTCCAAGATCAAGGTGAACAACTCCCTACGTCGGGTTTTGCGCACGGCTATCGGCACGCTGACCCTGCGCGATCCCGATCCCTCCCGGCGCTTGGCTGCGGCCGAGGCCGCGTTTAAGGCCGCCGATCCAGAACAGGCCGAGATTTTGGCCGCTGTACTCGCCGATGAACAAGACAGCCGTGTGAGCGAGGCCCTGTCCGAGGCTTTGGCCGTGACCCGCCTTGTTGGCGATGCGAGCGAAGCGCAGAAGCTGGAGGCCATCGCCGTGCTGCAAAAACGCGGTGATGCCGAGGCCAAGGCGGTGCTGTCCCCGATTGCTGAAGGGGATGACCCTACGCTCTCTGCCGCGGCTACCGAGGCCGTGAAGCGAATCGAGCAAGCGCAAAAACTTTGGTCCATGGGACAGAATGTGTGGTTTGGCCTCTCGCTGGGCTCTGTGCTTCTGCTGGCCGCGATTGGGCTTGCGATTACTTTTGGGGTGATGGGCGTAATCAATATGGCCCATGGCGAGCTGGTGATGCTGGGCGCCTATACCACTTTTGCGGTGCAAGAGCTGATCCGCAATAGCGCGCCCTGGCTCTTTGACTGGTCGCTTTTGATCGCCGCGCCCCTGGCCTTTTTGGTGGCCGGAGGGATTGGCGTTGCCATTGAGCGCGGCTGTGTGCGCTTTCTCTATGGCCGCGCCTTGGAGACCTTGCTGGCGACCTGGGGGATTAGCCTGATCTTGCAGCAAACCGTGCGCTCGATCTTCGGCCCCAATAACCGCGAAGTGGGCAATCCAAGCTGGATGTCTGGCGCGTTTGAAGTGGGCCAGATGACGATCACCTATAACCGGCTTTGGATCTTGCTCTTTGCCCTAGCCGTGTTCTTTGTGCTGCTCTTTGTGCTGAAAAAGACCCCGATCGGGCTGCAAATGCGCGCGGTGACACAAAACCGGGCGATGGCGGCGGATATGGGTATTCGCACTGGCTGGGTGGATGCGATGACCTTTGGCCTTGGTGCCGGGATTGCTGGGCTTGCGGGCGTGGCGCTGAGCCAGATCGATAATGTGTCGCCGAATTTGGGCCAAAGCTATATCGTGGATAGCTTCATGGTGGTGGTCTTTGGCGGGGCGGGCTCGATCTGGGGCACGCTGGCAGCGGCCTTTAGCCTTGGGATTGCCAATAAGTTCCTAGAGCCCTGGACCGGTGCGGTGCTGGGTAAGATCCTGGTGCTGGTCTTTATCATTCTCTTTATCCAAAAGCGGCCCCGCGGTCTCTTTGCAGTGCGCGGCCGGGCGGTGGAGTCATGAGCGGTCTCGGTTTATTGCAGAGCCCGCAGCCTCGGGGCATCGAGCCCCTCGCCCGCGCCCCACGCTTGCGCGCGGGGGCTGCTAGCTCCAAGGCCATTTCTCAACACTCCAAGCGCCGAAGCTTAGCGCCGCTGGGCCTCGCCCCAGCCCGGAGCGCGGGGGGTCGATCCCCCCAAGCTTCGGCCCTTCCCCAAAAGACAAACGGAGCCGCCCTATGCTGCGCCTGATCGACCGCCGAATGGGCATCTTCCTTGCCGGTCTCTTCCTGCTGACCGTCGCCATCCCCTATGGCAATCTCGCCATGGAGGGCCAAGCCGTGCCCTCTTATATCGTCTCGCTCCTGGGCAAATATCTTTGCTATGCGCTTCTGGCCGTCGCGCTTGACCTAGTCTGGGGCTATTGCGGCATTCTCAGCCTCGGCCATGGCGCCTTTTTCGCTTTGGGCGGCTATGCCATGGGCATGCATCTGATGCGGGAAATCGGCGATCGCGGCGTCTATGCCAATCCCGACCTGCCGGACTTCATGGTCTTCCTTAACTGGCAGGAGCTGCCCTGGTATTGGTATGGCTTCGATATGTTCTGGTTTGCCTGCCTGATGGTGTTGCTCGCCCCAGGACTGCTCGCCTTCATCTTCGGCTGGTTCGCCTTCCGCAGCCGCGTCACCGGGGTTTACCTGTCGATCATCACCCAGGCCATGACCTATGCCCTTCTCCTGGCCTTCTTCCGCAATGAGATGGGCTTTGGCGGCAATAACGGCCTGACCGATTTCAAAGACGTGCTCGGCTTCGATCTGCAATCCGACACCACACGGGCCGCGCTGTTCGTGCTCTCGGCCATCGCCCTCGCGGCTGGGCTCTTGATCGCCAAAGCCATCACCAATTCCAAACTCGGCAAAGTCCTGATCGCCATTCGCGACGCGGAAAGCCGTACCCGCTTCATCGGCTACCGGGTGGAGGAGTACAAACTCTTCGTCTTCACCGTATCGGCCATGATGGCCGGGGTCGCAGGCGCGCTTTATGTGCCTCAGGTCGGCATCATCAATCCCGGCGAATTCAGCCCCGCCAACTCAATCGAGATCGTCATCTGGGTTGCCCTCGGTGGACGCGGCACACTCGTGGGCGCGGCTCTCGGCGCGATCCTGGTAGCGCTGGCGAAAACCTATCTTACCAGCTGGCTGCCGGAAATCTGGCTCTTTGCCCTGGGCGGGCTCTTCATCTTTGTCACCCTCTTCATGCCCAAAGGCGTGGTCGGCGTGATCGAAAGCCTGCTGAGCCGCAAACCGAAACCCAGCGAGGTGCATGCATGACCGTTCAACTAATGCTCGATGGGGTCAATCGCAGCTTTGACGGGTTCAAAGCCATCAATGACCTCTCCCTCACCGTGGAAAAAGGCGAGCTTCACGCGATTATCGGCCCTAATGGCGCTGGCAAAACCACAATGATGGATATCGTCACCGGCAAAACTCGACCCGATAGCGGCAAAGTCCTGTGGAACCAAAATATAGACCTGACCCTGTCCGATGAAGCAGGGACTGCGCGACTAGGGATTGGCCGCAAATTCCAAAAGCCGACCGTCTTTGAAACCCAAACCGTCGAAGATAATATGGCGCTGGCCCTGAAAGCGGATCGCTCCATCTGGGCCACCCTCTTCGACAAGCGCAGCAAATCCGAACAAACCCGCATCGACGAGCTGCTAGAGCTGGTCAAACTCAGCGCACAACGCAATGAGCTGGCAGGGCTTCTGAGCCACGGGCAAAAGCAATGGCTGGAAATCGGCATGCTGCTGGCCCAAGATCCCGAGCTTTTGCTCGTCGATGAGCCCGCCGCAGGCATGACCGACGCGGAAACCATGCGCACCGCCGAGCTGCTGCGGTCGATCGCCGGCAAACATACGGTGATCGTGGTGGAGCATGATATGGATTTCGTCCGAGCCCTGGATTGCCGGGTGACGGTCCTGCATCAAGGCCATGTGCTGGCCCAAGGCTCGCTCGATCATGTCTCGGCCAATGAACAAGTTATCGAAGTCTATCTGGGGCGATAATGCTAAGCGTAGATAATATAGAGTCGCATTACGGCGCTGCACGGGCGCTGCGCGGCATTTCCCTCACCGCCGAGCCGGGCAAAGTCACCACAGTTCTGGGCCGCAATGGCGTGGGCAAAACCACCTTGCTGCGCACTATCGTTGGGCGCAAATCCATCAGCTCTGGCGCCATTACTTGGGAAGGCGCCGATATAGCCAAGCTCAAACCCGATGCTCGCGCCCGCGCCGGAATTGCCAGCGTGCCCCAGGGCCGCGAAATCTTCCCCCTGCTCACGGTCAAAGAAAATCTCGAAACCGGCTTTGCCACCCTGCCAAAATCCGAGCGCAAAGTCCCCGATGAAGTCTTCGAGCTGTTCCCAGTGCTCAAAGATATGCTCAACCGGCGCGGCGGTGACCTGTCTGGCGGGCAACAGCAGCAGCTGGCCATCGGCCGCGCCATGGTCACCAAACCACGCCTATTGGTGCTGGATGAGCCCACCGAAGGCATCCAACCCTCGATCATCCAAGATATCGGCCGGGCGATCAGTTATCTGCGCGATAAAGGCGATATGGCGATTTTGCTGGTGGAGCAATATTTCGACTTCGCCCGCGATCTGTGCGACACATTCTATGTGATGGATCGCGGTCAAATCATCAAATCCGGTGCCCGTGCCGAGATGAACGAAGACGAAATTCGCGGCATGATGACGGTCTAACATCGTCCAACCTCCGCTAAATGCGAGAATCTCGCCAGATCTCCCATAAAAAGCGTCGCGCGCGCATAGCGGGCGCGTCCGTTTAATAAGAGCCCCAAGCCTGCGCGGCCCAGATCACGAAAAGATAACGCCCGGCTTTGGATATGGTCACCAAGACCAAAAACGGCAAAATCGGTTCGCGCAATACGCCTGCAACCACGGTCAAGGGATCGCCCACAAAAGGCAGCCAAGCCCCCAGCAAAGACCAGCGCCCATAACGGTGATACCAGGCTTCTGCCCGCGCCAGATCCTTTTCTGAGGCCGGGAACCAGCGCTTGTTACGAAACCGGGCAATCCCTCGCCCCAAGCCCCAATTGATCACCGAGCCCAGAATATTGCCCAAGCTCGCCACCACAAAAAGCGCCCAAAGCGGGTAACCGCCCTGAAGTTGCAGCCCCACAAGCACCAATTCGGATTGAAAGGGTAAAATCGTTGCTGCGGCCAGGGCAGCGATAAACAAGCCGAAATAAGCGGCCATTATCCTCCCCCGCAATTGCACAAAAGGGGCCAGCCCAAAGCCCGCCCCCTGCCTTACCTATTACGCGTTTTTATATTGGCCATAGACTTTTTTCAGCCCAAGCGTTTTGAGCATGATGCCATGCTTTTTGCGATCAAGTTTTTGCAAACTGTCCAGGCGCAACTTCCGAAATTTCACCGCAGTATTGAGCTTTTGGCGAATCTGGATCCGAATTTGCGGTGTTGGGGCGGTTTTCAGAAAGCGCTCTTGGGTTTGCACCGTTTCATGCGCTTCCAAAATCAGTTCATGCAGGGTTTTGGGCTTCGTGCGTCGGTTTTTCCTTGCGTTTTTCAGGGCAATGATTGCGCCAATCTCAAGCCGAGATTGTGCCGCGTCTAATTCCCTTTTCTCTTTTTCTTGGCGCTTGCGCATTTCTGCGATTTGCTCAGCGGTGGGCGGCTTCATCTTGATCATTCGGCTTTTCCTGAGGATATCGTTAATTTTACACTTCTTTTTCATTGGTAAATGAAATGATTGACACACCTCAAGTAAAAGATCCCTGACCTGGCTTGGGAATTATCTATCGCCCGCAAAAATCGCGTTTCAAAATGCAAAAGGCCCTTGGCACATGCGCGCAGCATCCACCAAAGACCCCGTGAAAAATCGGCTGCTTAGATCCGAGAGCGCCTAGTATTTCTGCGGCACATATAGCTCGGGCGGTAGAACCGAGCGCTCATATTCGGGGTTATATTTCCGCTCTGGCAAGACAACTTCTTCATGCTCCACCGGCTCATAGGGGATCATGCTGAGCAGATGGTCGATGCAATTCAGGCGCGCGCGTTTTTTGTCATTGCCCGGCACGATATACCAGGGCGCTTCGGGAATATTGGTGCGGGCCAGGGTTTGCTCTTTGGCTTTGGTATATTGCTCCCAACGGACCCGCGATTGCAGATCCATCGGCGACAATTTCCACTGCTTCATCGGGTCATGGATCCGCATCAAAAAGCGCATCTGCTGCTCTTCATCTGTGATCGAGAACCAGTATTTGATCAAACGAATGCCCGACCGCACCAACATGCGTTCGAATTCCGGCACATCATTGAAAAACTGTTCCACCTGGTCATCCGTGGCAAAGTCCATGACTTTTTCCACGCCCGAGCGGTTATACCATGACCGGTCAAACAGCACGATTTCACCACCCGCGGGCAGATGCGGCACATAGCGCTGGAAATACCACTGGCTTTTCTCGCGATCTGTGGGCGCAGGCAAAGCCACCACGCGGCAAACACGCGGGTTGAGACGTTGGGTGATCCGTTTGATGACCCCGCCTTTGCCCGCACTATCGCGGCCCTCAAAGATCACCACGACCTTTTCTTTCGAATGCTCGACCCAGTCTTGCAGCTTGATCAGCTCTGATTGCAGCGCCAGGAGCTTGCGGAAATAATCGCGTCGCTCCAGACTTGGCGGATGGGCTTTCTTATAGATCTTGCGGATTTCCATGGACAAAGCCGGCTCTGAGATTTCCAGCTCGAAATCTTCGTCCAAAGTGTCGGCAAGTTCGGCTTCTAGCCAATCCATCCCGTCAGGGGCATCTTTGTTAATATCCATCAGACCTCTCCTCGTGCTCGGCACCCAGAACCTCAACCGCTTGTAGCAGAGCCGGTGTCACATCCATGTGACGCTTAGCGCCAGCTGAAAAACCCGTCGCCAGCTTGGGCCAGTAGGCCAGAGGCCAAAGAGCGCCCCAGCTCTGCGCCATCCTCGATCGGCGCGCTTGCCATATCCGCCAGGGACTCGGACCCATCTGGACGCAGGATTTCGCCACGCAAACGCAGCTGCGTGCCGTCAAGCTCGGCCAAGGCGGCAATTGGCGTTTCACAAGACCCGTCCAAAGCCGCAAGGAAAGCCCGCTCTGCCGCCAAACGCTGGCCGGTTTCAGTGTGATGGATCGCCTCTAGCATAGCCGCAACAGTAGTGTCATCGGCGCGTCGCTCGATCCCGATGGCACCTTGGGCCACGGCGGGCAGCATTTCATCGGTTTCAATAGCCGTTGCAGGCACATCGCTTAGGCCCAAGCGGTTCAGCCCCGCCATGGCCAGGAAAGTCGCCGCCGCAGCGCCCTCGCCCAGCTTTTTCATCCGGGTCTGCACATTGCCGCGAAATTCCACTAGCTGCAAATCGGGCCGTTTATGGGCCAGCTGCGCCCGGCGTCGTAGACTGGACGAGCCCACCACCGCGCCCTCAGGCAGATCCGAAATGCCGTTAACCTCGAAACTCACAAAGGCATCGCGCACATCTTCGCGCGGTAGGTTGCAGTCCAGCACCAGACCAGCAGGCTGCTCTACCGGCATGTCCTTCATGGAATGCACCGCGATATCGATCCGCCCAGCCAGCAGATCCTCTTCGATTTCGCGGGTGAAAAGCCCCTTATTGCCGATCTCTTTCAGCGGCCGATCCGCGTCGATCATCGCGCGATTGTCGCCGGTGGTTTTGATCACCACGATTTCAAAAGCCTCAGACGGCAAATCAAAAGCCGCAGCCAGGCGGTCACGGGTTTCATGGGCCTGGGCCAGGGCTAAAGGTGAGCCTCTGGTGCCGATTTTTAGCGGGTCATTTGCGGAGGGAAGCGACTGTTTCATATGCAGTCCCTAGCCTTCCCGCGCAGCAAGGGCAATCTCGCATAGAGGCCGCGTTGACATCGCCGCAGAGCTGGGCAACCACATTGCAGGCCGCTTTGGCACCCAGCAGAAGGAACCGCCCCATGACCAAGAAACTGATCAAAAGCTTGCAGGGCGAAACCCAGGCCGTGCCGCCGATTTGGATGATGCGCCAGGCGGGTCGCTATTTGCCAGAATATCGCGCCACGCGTGAGCAGGCCGGGGATTTTCTGTCGCTGTGCTATAACCCGGAACTGGCCGCCGAAGTAACGCTGCAACCGATCCGCCGCTATGGCTTTGACGCGGCGATCCTCTTTGCGGATATCCTGCTGATCCCCGATGCGCTTGGGGTGGATGTGAGCTTTGTCAAAGGCGAAGGTCCGAAACTCTCGACCACCACCACCACCGCCGATCTGAACAAGCTCAAAGGGCCGGGCGATATCCATGAAACCCTTGCCCCGGTCTATGAGACACTGAAAATCCTGAAACAAGAATTGCCCAGCGAGACGGCGCTGATCGGCTTTGCCGGAGCGCCTTGGACCGTGGCAACCTATATGATCGCGGGTCATGGCACGCCGGATCAAGGCCCCGCCCATGCGCTGAAAGACGCGGATCCCGTGCTGTTTCAAAAGCTATTGCTGCTGATCACCGAGGCCACGATTGAATATTGCGCCTTCCAGATCCAAGCCGGGGCGGAAGTGATCAAGATCTTTGACAGCTGGGCGGGTTCCCTGACCGGCGCGGATTTCACCGCCTATTCGCTTGGCCCGGTGCGCCGGATCACCCAAGCCCTGCGCGCCAATTTCCCCGATGTGCCGGTGATCGTTTTCCCGCGTGGCGCGGGCGATGCCTATAACGGCTATGCTTTGGCGGCGGGTGCTAATTGTATCGCGCTGGACGAAAGCGTGGATGCGGATTGGGCGGCGGCCAATGTGCAGGTAGATGGCTGTGTCCAAGGCAATCTGGCGCCCGGCCATATGGTCACTGGCGGCCAAGCTTTGGTGGATGAGGTCCGGCGCATCCGCGAGGCCTTTTCCAAGGGGCCGCATATCTTCAATCTGGGCCATGGTATCACTCCGGATGCAGACCCGGAAAATGTGGCATTGATGGTGGAAACCCTGCGCGAGGGCTAAGCGCTGGCATCAGCGCAGTTTTGATCGGGCCATTTAACCGCAAAAGGCCCGATTACCCCCGGCTAGAGCTGCTATTGGTCCCTAAGTCCAACTCACAGCCCCGTGAAAGCCGATGCCAGCCCATCGCTTCAAAAATGGGCAAACATCAAAATTTTCGATGAAAAAATCGCCCCGAGCCTAAGCACCCTCTGCTTTGACCTAATGGCGCGTGACCTTCGTTAACAAACTGTTTTGCTAGCTGGATCACTGCGATCCGGGCCGTGACCCATGGCGCGGGTCCCTCAGAAGGACTAGACGCTTATGGCTTCGGAAACCCCCTCTACCTTAATCTATGGCCTAGATGATGTGCCGCCCCCCGGCCCAAGCCTCTTGGCCGCTTTTCAGCATATTTTGGCCTCTGTTGTTGGGATCGTCACCCCGACCCTGATCATCGGCGGCGTTTTGGGCTTGGGTGATTTGATCCCCTATCTCATCGCCATGGCCTTTTTCGTATCGGGCGTATCGACCTTTATTCAATGCAAAACCATTGGCCCTATCGGCTCTGGCCTGCTGAGCCTGCAAGGCACCAGCTTTGCCTTTCTCGGCTCACTGCTAGCGGCTGGTTTTGCGGTCAAAGGCGCAGGCGGCACCCCCGAAGACATCCTGGCCATGCTATTCGGTCTCTGCCTCGCAGGATGTGTGGTCGAGATTGTGCTTAGCCAATTTGTCCATAAGCTGGATAAAATCATCACCCCCACCGTCACCGGGATTGTGATCACCGTGATCGGGCTGAGCCTGGTGAAAGTCGGCTTTACCGATTTCGCTGGCGGCGTCGGATCGGGCGAAAATCTGGGCCTGCCGATCAATCTGCTCATGGGTAGTGTGGTTGTGGTCACCATTCTCGCCCTGACCTTCTATGGCAGCCCAATGCTGCGCATTTCCGCCATCATGATAGGGCTCTTTGCAGGCTTTGTTCTGGCCGTAATCCTGGGTCAGGTGAATTTTTCCAGCTTTGGGAATGCGCCGACCTTTGCCGTGCCGATGCCGCTGAAATACGGGCTGGATTTTGACATTTTCCTGTTTTTGCCCATCGCTTTCATCTATCTGGTGACCGCGATTGAAACCTCTGGCGATTTGACCGCGAATTCGGTGATTGCAGGCCAACCCGTCGAAGGCCCGGTCTATATGAAGCGGATCAAAGGCGGCATCCTGGGCGATGGCATCAATTCCGGTATCGCCGCGCTGTTCAACACTTTCCCCAACACCACCTTTTCGCAAAATAATGGCGTCATTCAAATGACAGGTGTGGCGAGCCGCCATATCGGGCTTTGGATTGCTGGCTTGCTGATCATCTTTGGCTTTATGCCGATCATCGGCTCGGCCTTCTTGCTCTTGCCGAAACCCGTGCTGGGCGGCGCAACATTGGTGCTGTTTGGGACGATTGCCGTGGCGGGCATCCGCATTTTGGCGACCCAGGAAATGGACCGGCGAAAGGTCTATATTATGGCCGTGTCCTTTGGGCTGGGCCTTGGCGTAACGCTGGTGCCCGATGCAACCCAGCATATGCCGACCTTCCTCAAACAGGTTGTGGCGACGCCGATCACCTTGGCCGGGCTATCTGCCATTGTCCTGACCCTGGTTCTGCCAGAAGAGCATGAAACAGAAGCGCCGAGCAGCGAGATGGCCGAGCCTCACCCAGCGGAATAAGCGACCTCTAGAGCGTTTGAGAGATCATCAGAGGCCCATTTTGGGCCTCTGCCTTGTCTCAAAGCTCTATATAGCAAGTAGCGGCCCCGGAGCTTTCGTCAGCTTCGGGGCCGTTTTTTAGGCCCCTGTGCGGGTTTCGGTGTCGGAATGGATTATTGCATAAGCCCGCCAAGATCCCCCCGAAGCACATTTACCTACCGCGCCTGAGGGCCAACTTACTCAGGCTGATCCTTTGCCCGCCCCAAGCTCAGTGATCCGCCCACGCCACAGCAAACCCCACCAGCCACGAAAAAACCGCGCGCTTTGCAGCACGCGGTTTTTTGAATTTAGCGATAGAGGCTCTGCTTAGTGCAGTTTGTTTTGCACTTGCTCCAGAGCTTCTTGGAACAGAGCGTCAGTGCGGCTTTGGTCCATTTGATCCTTGATCAGGTCGCGGGATGCGGCGATGGCCACATTCACTGCCTGGTCACGAACCTCTTTAACAGCATTCGCTTCGGCGGTTGCGATTTGCTCTTCCGCGGCCTGCATACGACGCGCGATCGAGGCTGCCAGATCCAGCTTTGCCTGTTCCGCAACGGCCTTGGCCTCTTTCTTTGCGGTTTCGACAATGCGGTCAGCTTGCTCAGCAACTTCTTTTTGCTTGCGCTCATAAGAGGCCAGCAAAGTCTGAGCTTCTTCGCGCAGCGCCTTTGCTTCGTCCAGCTCGCCCTGGATGCTTTCCGCGCGCTTGTCCAGCATGCCCGAAATCAGGCCAGGGACCTTGAAATAGAACAAGATGCCGACAAAGAGCAGGAAGGCCAGCAGCACAACGAAATTGGTGTTATGCAGCGAGAAGAACGGACCAGAAGCCGCCATCGCCGGAGTTGCCGCCAGAAGGCTCAGAGAAAGGAGTAGATTACGCATGTCCCTTAGCCTTTCATCTTTGCGTCAACAGCCGAGCTTGCAGCCGCTTCGCTGGCTTTGCCGCCCAGAGCCGTTACCAGGGCATCAGTGGTCGATACGGCCACTTCTTTGACGCTGGTCATGGCATTCGCGCGGATTTCGCCAATGGCTTTTTCCGACTGAGCAACTTTTTCCTGGATCTCAGCATCTGCTTTGGCAGTTGCCGCATCCAGTTCAGCCTGAATCTCTGCCTTTGCTTCAGCGATGATGCGACCGCTTTCGGCGCGCGCCTCTGCCAGGGCTTTGTTATAGGCTTCTTCCGCAGCAACGGCCTGAGACTTCAGCTCTTCCGCAGCAGCGATGTCATTCGAGATAGTCCCGCGGCGTTCGGCCAGGACCATAGCGATCCGCGGCAGCGCCACTTTGGACAGGATGAAGTAAATCGCCAGAAGCGCGATCACGAGCCAGAAGATCTGGTTCGGGAAGGTCGCGAAATCTAGCTGCGGCATCCCAACCGCTTCGGCACCGTGGCCTGCGACTTCCGTCGCGTGGGCGTCTGCACCGTGGGTGTTGTCGGCCATGATATCCTCCGGTCGCCGTGTCGTTTCCGGGAAAGGGGCCTGCCCCTCCCCGGTCGTAAGGATAGTTATCGCGTGTCTTAGACCGCGAACATCAGCAGCAGAGCAACCAGGAACGAGAAGATGCCCAGAGCTTCTGCGAATGCGATGCCGATGAACAGAGTAGCGGTCTGATCAGCAGCAGCAGAAGGGTTGCGCAGAGCACCGGCCAGGAAGTTACCTGCTACGTTGCCCACACCCATTGCGGAGCCGCCCATGCCCATACAGGCCAGACCAGCGCCGATGTATGCACCCATTTGTACGATATCGCCTTCCATTGTCGTGTCTCCTTACGTCGGAAGTGGCAAATTCAATTGGTTAGTCGTCGGGGACCTTAGTGGTGCGGATGCAGCGCATCCTTCAGATACACACAGGTCAGGATCGTGAAAACATAGGCCTGGATAAAGGCCACGAGCAGTTCCAGCCCATACATGGCGGTGATCGCAACCACCGACAGGGGCGAGATCACGGCAATAGCCGCGAAGCCTGCGAAAACTTTCATCACCGCGTGGCCCGCCATCATGTTACCGGCAAGACGAATAGAGTGGCTGACCGGACGCACGAAGTAGGAAATAACCTCGATCAGCGCCAGAACCGGACGCAGCGGCAGCGGAGCGGAGGTCACCCAAAACAGCTCTAGGAAGCTGGCGCCATGCTTGACAAAGCCGATGACAGTCACAGTCAAGAACACCGCCATGGCGAGGATCGCGGTTACGGCGATATGGCTGGTGGTGGTGAAAGCCATGGGCAGCAGGCCCAGCATATTGGCGAAAACGATGAACATGAACAGGGTCATGATATAGGGGAAGTATTTCAGGCCGTCTTTGCCGGAAACATCTTCGACCATCTTATAGACAAAACCATAAGCCAGCTCGGCGATGGACTGGCTGCGCCCTGGAACGACTGCGCGACCGCGTGTGCCCCAAACCAGAAGCGCGGAGATCGCCAGAACGGTGATCGCCATCCACAAGGTCACATTAGTGATCGTGTACCAATGTACTTCAGTGCCACCAAAAAGCGGTGTCACCTTGAACTGGTCCATCGGGTGAAAGACGAGACCGCCTCCGCTTTGCGCTGCATCCGCCATGCTTGCTTCCCTTTTTCACGTCAAAGCCCTTGCGGGCTCTAGTCCTCTGCCCCATCTGGGGCGCCATTTTCTCGCGCGGCCAATTCGGCTTTGCGTTTCTTCTGGACTTCGGTCGCGGTGCGCATCATCGTCTGCACCCCCGCCACGAACCCCAGAAGGGTAAATATCACCAGCAACCAAGGCAGCGTGCCCAATAAACTATCGAGCCCAAAGCCGATGCCGAAACCGATGCCGAGACCCGCCACCAGTTCAATCACCATGCGCCAGGCAACTTGCGCCTGACTATATTTCTGCTCCTGATGAGGTTTGCGGGGCGCTTGGGTCGCCTTGAGCGCATCGAGCCGTTTTTCAAACTCGCGCAGCTTTTCGCCATCTGGCGGCGTTGCCATCGCCACACTCTCCTTCGGAACTTGGCCGCAACCTAGGCAGAGTAACCGAATTGGTCAACGCAGAAGGTGAAGGGATAAGGCTCTGTAATAAAATAGGATTCTCAGCATGCGACAGAACGCACAGGCAGCGCGACCCGCAATCTTAATTCAACCAAAGAGTTGAGCTTTGGCTGTTAGCGCCGATAATTGACGCCGCAGGATTTCCCGATAAGACTAGCGCGACCCATAGCGGAGCCCGCATGTCCCTGCCCCCCTGCCCCCCTGACCCATATTGTTTGGCTGAAAATGCCTGTGCCGCGATTACCCAGGCTGTGGCGGCGGCGGGGATCTGTCAGACCGATCTCACACCGGCTGATCTGGTTGAACTCGATGAATTCCATCTGGGCGGTGCGGCGGCGACTCTTAAACTGGTGGCGCAATTCGACCTGCCGGAAAATGCCAAATTGCTGGATATCGGCGCGGGGCTGGGTGGTCCTGCACGACTCATCGCACAAAATCATAGCTATTATGTGCATGGGGTCGATATAACGCCGGGCTTTGTGGCGGCGGCGGAAATGCTGTCGGACTGGACAGGTTTCACAACCCGCACGAGTTTTTCTATTGGCGACGCGACCGCCCTGCCCTTTGCGGCAGAAAGCTTCGACGGAGCTTATAGCTTTCATCTTGGGATGAATATCGCGAACAAAGCCGCCCTCTGCGCCGAGGCCTATCGCCTGCTCAAACCCGGCGGGACCTTTCTGTCTTATGACATCTTGCAAGGACCGGGTGGCGAGGTGCTTTACCCCACCCCTTGGGCCGATCTGGCGGCGCAAAGCTATGTCGTCTCGCCCGAAGTCATGGAGCAGCATTTGACTGGCGCCGGGTTTGAGATCCTCACACGCATCGACCGAACCGCTGAAAATCTGGCCTGGATGCAGAGCCTAGTTCAACGCCCCAAAGAACACCGCCCCAAATTGACCCTAGCCACGGTTATGGGCCCGGATTTCATCGAAAAATCCCGAATGCAGATGCGCAATCTAAAGGAAGGGCGGATCCAAACCATCGCCTATCTGTGCCGCAAATGAGCGCCTCTAATTTGGATGCGGTCTTTGCCGCTTTGGCCGACCCGACCCGTCGCGCGATCCTTAGCATGTTGCTCGAAGACGATATGGCCGTCACCGATGTGGCCGCCCCGTTTGAAATGTCTTTGGCCGCGATTTCCAAACATCTGATGATCTTGGCCAAGGCTGGGCTGATCTTGCAGGAAAAGCGCGGCCGGGTGAAATGGTGCAAGCTCGACCCTGACGCGTTGCGCGATGCGAGTATTTGGATGCAGGGTTTCGGTCAATTCGAGCCGGTCAATCTAGATGCGTTTGAGCGGTTTTTGGAAAGCGAGCTAAGCGACGCGCCCCTGCCTGATGGCGAAAACGGTGAGGCAGAGCCCACCCTCTAAAAACTGTCACGCAGCGCTCTAGACTATGTCCCATGACATCGCCCTAACCTATTGCCGGAACGTCACCGGCAAGCTAATATCCACATATAAGATGAATGAATTTCGGCCCGAGCAGAAGGGACATGGCAGCGGCGCGGTCAGCAAATTCTAAGATACGGACCATAGGTTCGACTTAGTCTTGCTTATCTATGCCGTCAGCACCGCCGCGCGTCGCTGCCATGGGCCCCTCCGGCCTCCCGTGTTCTTAATAACACAGGGACATGTCTTTTTGCTAACCATGTCTTTACTTTTGAATGCGCAATCATTGGACAAACCGTCGCAGCGTTAGGTTGTATTGCCGTTCCAGATGCTCGCCTGGGCCTTCAAATGTGTCAGAATCGCTTGGACTTTGGCGGTTCGATGCAGATCCACATGGGTCACAAGCCATAAATTCGCCGACCATTCATCACGTCGCGGAACGACTTCGATCAGTTCGGGGTGTTGATCCGCCTCCCAGGTGGGAACGAATCCCAAACCAACGCCTGCCAGAATCGCATATTTCACCGCCCGCGCATCCGTTGCGCGAAATACCACCTGATCCGAAGGAATGGTTTCCGCCATCCATTTGTAATAGGGCGCTTTGGGTTTGGGAGTGTCGAAGCCGATAAATCGGTGCCGCAGCAGATCCTCGTCATTTTCCGGCGGAGGGGATTTTTGCAGATATTCCGCTGTGCCGAACAAGGCCACATCCTGGCTGATAAAATGCTGCACCACATTATCGGGTTCTTGCGGCACGCTCCCGGCGCGGATAGCTACATGAGCTTCGCCATATTCCAGGCGGAAGACGCGGTTATCGGTGAGAAAGCGGGTGATCAGCCCCGGATGGTCGCGTTGGAACTCTGCTATCACTGGCGCCAAAAGCGGTGATAGGCTTGGCAGGCTCGTGACCACCAATTCGCCGCTGACCGTTTCGCCTTGGCCACGCAGCCTTCCGGCCAGCTGGGTGAATTGATCATCTGTGGCTTGGGCGACCTGAAGCAGGTCTTGCCCAGCCTCCGTCGCCGTATAGCCGCGCGCATGACGCTGGAAAAGCTTTGCGCCCAACCGCCCCTCTAGGGCATCGATATGACGAATGACCGTTGCGTGATGCACGCCCAAAGCCTCGGCCGCGCCACTGACAGTCCCAAGCCGCGCCACATGGAACGCAGTTCGGATCTCATCCCAAGCGTCAATCGTCATGGCATCTCCTGTGCATTGATGAACCTGAGCCGCAGGCTGCAGAACAAAGGTCAATTATCGCACAAACCCTTGCCGGATTTCCGCGATCACCGCAAGTCTCTAGCACCGCGCATGATCCTAGCGTAAAGCACTTCCAACAGCATAAATCTGCGGAGCCTTTTATGCGCTGGACCGGTCTAGAAATCACCGCATCGGTTGGCTTGGGCGACCAAGTGCTTGCCCCGGCGGGCCTCGCCACACCTTATGGGGATCACGCCGATTTTGAAATCATAGGCGGCACGGCGCGTCAAATCACAGAAGCCAGCACCGGCCAAGCCGCGTTTGTGATCACAGCCGAGGCCGAGGAAATCACTCTGCGCTACCGGCTTGCCCCTGGTTCGGGCTCGGCCTATCCGGCGGCGATGTTTATCCCCCAGCCATCACGCTATTCGCGCGCGGCTGAGGCGTTGATCGAAGAGGCCCAGGCGATTGCCCCCGATCTGCAAGGGGTCGCTCGGGCCAGGGCGATTGCTTGCGCCACGGCGGAGCGGTTCACCTATGGCCATCCCCAAGATCGGTTCAATGATGGGCTGGATTATGTACCTGCCCTGGGCTGTGGCCTGGCCGAAGGCTCTTGCGTCGATATCAACACTTATTTCATCGCCAGCTTGCGTGCCGCTGGGATCAAGACCGGTTATGTCTATGGCTGCTTTTTCCCCGAAGAAAAACAAGGCCGCGCCCAGGATATGCATTGCTGGGTGGTGACCGAGATCGAGGGCGCGACGCAAGAATGGGATATCGCCCATCACCTAAAGTTGGGCACAAAAACCATCGCCCCGGCACTAAACCCAAAGCCCGGCTGGCGCATCGCCATGAGCCATTCCATGGGGCTATGCTTTCCTGAAATCGGGGTGGAGGGGCTGAAAGTCTTGGCAGAGCCCGCCCGGATCAAACCGGAAGGCGGGCTCGCGGAACTTTCGCGGGTCGAGCTGCGCGCGCTAGAAGCTGCTGAAATCCCAGCTTAGAACGCTCGCCCGCGTCATTGGATCGCAAATTCGTAGCCTGCAGATCCGGGCAAAAGGCGAAAAGCGATCCTCTGCGCCCTAGGCCTTTCGCGAAAAGCTTTAGGCCGCGTCGCTGAGTTGAACCGTCAGCCAGTGATGGGCGCAAGCGAGCTTATCGCGCACAATATTGGACAGCACAAAAGGATAGAGATCCGGCAGCCCCATGGACCGGTTCACATGATTAAGCGCCAAGCCCAGATCCACCGAGGCATCGATCAACTGATCCGCATCGCGGGTGGCATAGGGATCATCCGGGCGCTCTGGTGCCGCTGCATGGGCCACCCCAACCGCCACCGCACTATCCAAGATATCGGTCAAATGCAGAATATGCGCGACGGTTTCCGCCCAATCTTCATGGGGATGCGCCGTGGCATAAGGGGTGACATAGGAATTTTGCCACTCCAAAGGCGGGCCCTCCGCGTAGTGGCGTTGCAGCGCCGCGCCGTAATCTTCGCGCTCATCGCCAAAGACCCTGCGAAATTCATCCAAAAAACCGTCAAACTCTGACAAGCGGATAAAGAGGTAATGGGCCAGCTCATGGCGGTGATGCCCCATCATCGTGCGATAATCTTCGTCCAAAAGCTCGCGGCGGCGGGTGCGAATGACCGGATCGGCCTCCATCACATTGATGGTGATCACTCCATTCGCATGGCCCATCACCACCGGAACATTGCCGCGCCTGGTCGTCTCGGATTTGAAATGAAACACCGGCAATTGGCCCGGATCGCTTGGACCAAACCATCCCCAATGGCCCAGCCCATAAAGAACCCAGCGTTTGTCTTCCTCCCCTTCCGCCCAAAGCGCGACATTCTTTGCCAGGCCTAAATCCGGGGTCACATCGGTCATTTGGCAGGAATGGCAATACTCGCTTTCGCCGCTTGCCGCCCAATTGCAGCCAATCTTGGAACGATTAGCGCAAATCGGGCGATCTGGGGCAAATTCGCCCTCGGCCGGATCAAAGACAAGCTGCGCATTGCAGCTGGCACAGACATGGTTTTCGAAATAAACGCGATTACCACAATCCGGGCAGGCGAAGAGTTGCATTAGTCGTTCCTTATTGGCCAAGGCCTTCTCGTTCGAGATAGGCCATCGAAGGCATAATCTTGGACTTGTCGCGAAGTTCCAAAATAAGTTTCGGTTTCACCTGCAATTTCGCCACAGCGCGGAACACCGCATGCCAATGGATCGAGCCTTCGCCAATTGCCCAGTGACGGTCCGCATATCCATCCGCGTCTTGTAAGTGAATATGGTTCAGCATCTCGCCCGCGCGTTTGACGTAATAATCAACTGGCGGCGCACCGGTCGAACCATGAGCATATTGAGCATGGCCTGTATCGATGGACAGACGCACGGCCGGGCTGTTGAAGCTTTCCGCCAGGCGCAAGCGCTGGTTCGGATCGATATCTTGGATATTCTCGATCACCAGCACCAGGCCCAGCTCTTCGGCCCGTTTTACAGCCGCGCCCATGGTCACATGACAGCGCTCGATCGTTGCTTCCTCGGCACCGTCTACATTGTCGAAATTATTGTAGTCCCAGGTGGAGAAAGGCGAATGCACCACCATTTGAGTGGCCCCAAGCGCGGCACAGACATCCAAAGCTTGATCCAGCCGCTTTTGCACCACTGCAATAACATCCGGGTCTTGCGTGTCGAAAGTCCAGCCCCAGAACGGGCCGTGAATGCCCAAGCGGCCCGTATAGCCATCCAGCTGCTTTTTCGCCTCATCCACCAAAGGCTGCCAGTCGCCCATCAAGGCCTCGGCTTTCACAAAGCTCTGCAATTCCAGATCGCGCTGTTTCTCCAGCAACCAATCGCGGAAACTGGCAAGTTCCGGCACCGTCAGAGCGGCACCGATGACGGGGGGCGTTACATCGGTCAAGGGGATGTCTCCTTATCTATCTGCCTGGGGGATTAGCGGGCGCAGATGATCCTTTGATGACAGGTATTTGCCAAGCAGAGCCCCGGCGGCTAGGAAAGAAGCATCACAATTTAAAAGGATCCCGCCATGGCCAGCGAGCTAGGATTATTGATCGGCGCCTTACTGGTATTTCTCTATGCGCTTGTGGGGCGGAGACTGTCCTCCACCATCCTAACCGCGCCGATGATATTCCTTTTTGCTGGATGGGCACTGCACAAAGCCGGGCTGGTGGCACCAAGCGAGCATGGCCATGGGCTGCATATCCTGGCCGAGGTCAGTCTGATTGTGCTGCTTTTCGCGGATGCGGCGATGATCGAGCCCAAGCGCCTGCTGCGAGACGCCGCGAAACCGGCACGGATGCTGGTGCTGGGCCTTCCCTTGATGATCGCTTTGGGCTTTGTGGCGGGCTGGCTGCTGCTGCCCGATTGGCCGCTTTGGGAAATTGCACTGATCGCGGCGATTTTGGCCCCTACTGATGCGGCTTTGGGCCAGGCGGTGGTGACCAATCCGAAGATCCCGGAAAAGATCCGCCAAACCCTATCGGCGGAAAGCGGGCTGAATGACGGGCTTGCCCTGCCCTTTGTGGTGTTTTTCGGCAGTTTCGCCGTGGGCGGGCTAGAGGGCCAACCGGAAAGCTGGGGGGTCTTTGTCGCCCAGCAAATCGGTATGGGCGCTTTGGCCGGGCTACTCACCGGGGTCATTGGCGGGCTGATGCTGCGCGGCGCCGAGGCGCTGAAGCTTAGCTCGGACAGTTTCGGCGGTGTCGCGGTTCTGGCCTTAGCGGGCTTGTCCTATCTGGTTTCCGGCGAGCTGGGCGGCAATGGCTTCCTGGCCGCTTTTATCGGCGGGCTGGCCTTTGGCGCGGTAATGCGCGGGCGCAATGCCTTTGTCTTTGAGTTCATCGAAACCGAAGGGCAGTTGCTGACCGTGCTGTCTTTCCTGGTGATCGGCGCGGTTTTGATGCCGCAAGGCCTGCCCGAAGTGTCTTTGGGCGCGGCGGTGCTGATCTTGCTAAGCCTATTTGTGCTGCGGCCCCTGGCGATAAGCCTGTCGCTGATCGGCACCGGCACCCCACGCTTTGAAAGGCTCTATCTCGGATGGTTCGGTCCCCGCGGCCTCGCTACCGCGCTTTTTGCTTTGCTCGTGCTAGACGAATTCCAGACCCTGACCATGCATGAGCAAGTGCTAAATGTGGCCTCAACCGCAGTGCTGTTTAGCGTTGTCCTGCATGGGATCACCGCAGCACCATCTGCCCGGCTGTTTAAATCCAGCGGCAAGGATCAAAGCTAGAGCCGCGGGAAAAGCCAAAGAAAAAGCCCGCGCCAAAGACGCGGGCTTCGAATATTTCTCAGCAGGCGAAGCTTAGCTTGCCAGAGCTTCCGGCGCGGTCAGCTCGGCAGCGCGGGCTGCGATCAGATCACGCACACGCTGCGGAACCTGGCGGAAGCTTTTCGCGCGCGGCATGTCCATCTCAACCATTTTCGGCTGTTCTGCACCATAGAGCTTCGCGAATTCAGCAAAGTTATCCAGGGTCGCACGGGATGTGTTGTCCACATAGCTTTCCGCTGCGGCGCCATTGGCAACCAGCAAGCAATGCTCTTCGGTTTCCACATGGTAATAGGTGACGGTGTCGGCCAGCTCAGCCATATCAACACGCTTGATGGTTGTGCCATTCACCAGCGCACCCGCATGAACCAGAGCACCTTCGAGCGCCAAAGCGTGATCAACGGTCACGTCCAGATCGGTATGCGGCAGGTTCTCACCCAGAGCGCCAGCTGCGATGCGTACCGGAGCGAGCTGCTCTGCCGGGGTGAAGAGTTTTACACGGGTGGTTTTGCCCAGGAATTTAACAGGGACGGCTTTGCCTTCAGCAGTCAGAACCATGTCACCGATATTCAGGGTCTCAACCGCAACTTCGCCAGTCGGGGTCGCGATCAAAGTGCCCTCTGCGAAGCAAACGAAATCAGCAGCGCTGAGCGGGATGTCAGAGCCGAGAACATCCGCGCTGGTGATGGACGCATCATCGGTCATAAAGAAGGCCGCGCTGTCGATCGAATAAAGCACGCCTTCGCCATCGCTGGACTGAGCCGCATAAACTGCGGAGTCGCTCAGGGTGATATCTACGGTTTCAGATGCACCGCTCGGCAGAACGGTCAGGACAAGGCTGAAAGTATCACCTTGCGCCAGAGCATCGTCAGCATCCGACAATGAAATAGTCTGAACGGTGACATCAGTACCGCTCACCTGGAAAACATCCCCTACGGAAAGAAAATCAGTCAGACCGCCAGTGCCAGTGTCGGCGGTGAAAATGCTCTGAAACGTTGCGAATACAGGCATGATAAAACTCCAAATGTGCCGCAAAGCGGCAAGTGCCATATTTGTGAATGGCGGTTGTCACATTAACGTTTAGAGAACCCTTTTCGAGTGGTTAAGTCAAGAAAATTGACCCTTACAGATCTAATTTTCATAATTTACCACTACGAAAGCCGCGTGCGATAACGAATTTTTCAGAACTGTCGGACCGGCTGGCCGGCGGTTTCATATGCACGACCTTTTCGAATCGCTGCTTAAGCAGGGTCTGCAAACTGCCCTCTGCCCCACCCGCCAGCACCTTTGCCACGAATGTGCCATTCTCGGTCAGTACATCAAATGCCAGCTCTGCCGCGGCCTCACAAAGAGCCACAATGCGCAAATGGTCGGTCTGTTTATGGCCGGAACTGGCCGCTGCCATATCCGACATCACCACATCCGCGGGCCCGTCGAGCCAGGCCTTCACCTTGTCATCCGCGCCCTCTTCGAGGAAATCCAGCTGATGCAATTCCACGCCTGGGATCGGCTCCACCTCTTGCAGATCAACGCCCAGAATGCGGCCTTGCGCCTTGTCGGTTTTCGCACCCAAAGCATTCACCCGTGGCACGGCCACCTGACACCAGCCACCCGGCGCGCAGCCCAGATCAACCACCCGCGCCCCTGGCACCAGGAACCGGAATTTATCGTCAATCTCTAATATCTTAAAAGCTGCCCGGCCGCGATAGCCCTCGCGCTTGGCGCGCTGCACATAGGGGTCGTTTAGCTGTCGCTCTAGCCAAAGCGTCGAGCTCAGCTTGCGTCCGCGCGCGGTCTTGACCTTGACCCGCAGATCTCTAGCGCCGCGCCCGCTTGTGCCGCCGCGTGGTTTCTTTGCCATTTTTGTTCACAGCCCTGCTTGATTGGGAACCCGCGATGTGACGGGCGTTCCCGGAGTCGTCAAGAGCCCAGCCTCGCTCATCTGCGCATAGAGTAAACCTTCGCGCAGGCCGCGATCTGCCACGGATAAATGCTGGGTCGGCCACACTCGCAATAGCGCCTGCAAGATCGCTGCGCCTGGCATGATCAGGGTATGGCGGTCGCGGCCAATCCGGGGATCGTTGCGCCGACCCTCTGGCCCAAGTTCAAGATATTCGCGGATCACCCCATCAATCTGATCGGAGGTCATTTCCAGCCCATCAACCGCAGATCGATCATAGCGGCGCAAGCCTAAAAAAGTGGCAGCGACGGTTGTGATCGTGCCGCTCGTGCCGACAATCTGGAACCCGTCTTGTTTATGACGCCGCCCATAGGGGCCAAACCCGGCCAGGTTTTCTTCAAAAAACCAGCTCATCAGCGCAAAACAGCCCGAGTCGCCCTCTACATCGCGGAACTGATCGCGCAAAGTTGCAACGCCCAGGGGCACAGAGATCCAGTCCACCACACGCACCGCCCCCGCCGCCCCGGCCAAAGCGCCTTCATTCATATCCAAAATCGCCTCTACCCGATCTTCGGGGGCGATATGCGACAGATCAAGCCAGACCAATTCCGTCGAGCCGCCGCCAATATCCACCACCAGCAATTGCTCGGTCGGGGCATGGACCAGCGGCGCGCAGCTGATCACCGCCAGCCGCGCTTCTTCTTCGGCGGAAATGATTTCTAGATCCAAACCGGTTTCGCGCTGCACGATCTTAATGAATTGCGCTGCATTGGCCGCTCGGCGACAAGCTTCGGTGGCAACCAGGCGCATATTGCGCACGCCGTGATCCACTAATTTGCGCTTGCACACCCGCAAAGCCTGGATCGTGCGCCCCATGGCAGGGCGCGACAGGCGACCGGTTTCTTCGAGACCAAGGCCCAGCTGTACCGGCTTTGAGAAACTGTCCACGACATGTAAACGACCATCCACGGCACGCGCCAAAAGCATACGACAACTATTCGTGCCCAAATCGAGCGCCGCATAGGTCTCTGCTTGGCCGTTTGCCTCAGCGGCCGACGCCGAAGGGCGCGGGCGGGCAAGACCAGCCATGATGGATCGCTTTGGCACTGATGTGCCCTCCGAATTTTAACTTATCCCCAAGCTAATCAGCTAAATACACTGGTGCAAGCGGTGCTAACGCCAAAAGATAAGGCAAATTAACTTTATGTCCAGAGAATAACTTTGCGCCTAGCGCAACAATACCCGCAAATATGATACATAAATCACTTCGCATCTGTGAAATTGCCCCTCATTGTCCACCACTTTGTGACAATAAGGCGACGGCATTTTTCTGGACCAATGCGAGTTTCTCGCCATTATTTTAGTCAAATTCAAGGCGCCTGCCTTGTTCTTAGCGGCAATCCACGTCTATTTCGGCCCGAGTGACAGATAGAGAGATCAAAATGGCGGACATCACCTGTGTGTTCTGGCGAGACATCCCCGCACAAATCATTGTCGGCAAGGGCAGAAAAGCGGCCAAGCTGCAATTGCCGGAACGGTTTGAACAAGCGATTGACCGCGCCGCTATGACCGCAGGGCTTGATGGCAGCGATGATTACCTGGCCCAATGGCGCAAAGAGGTGATCGGGCAAACCGATACGCCAGCACCAGAGGCCGCCGCAGAACAGGCCGCAAGGCTTGAGGCCGAATATGACCAGGACCGCATGCTGAAACTTATCCGCGCCGGGGGCATCGCCGAAGTTTAAAGGCCGCAAAAGCCGTCGCAGGCCCAGGCCATGCCCCCTGCCCCTTTGACAATCGCCGCCGCCTAGCGCATCCCCTTCGATCAGGTGCCGCAGCGCCGCAAGACTTCCCCGCAGCCCCAAGCGAGGCCGCGCCCGTAAAAGAGGACCGCCATGACCCGCACCGTCATCGAGAGCAAAACCAAAACCGCCGTAATCGGCTTTGACGCGCCATTTTGCGTGATCGGAGAGCGGATCAACCCCACCGGGCGCAAGAAACTGGCGGCAGAGCTTGAAGCAGGCGATTTCACCACGGTGGAAAAAGACGCGCTAGACCAGGTGGCCTGTGGCGCCATGGTTTTGGATGTGAATTCCGGCGCGGTTTTCACCAATAAGATGGCCGAAGACCCGCGCTATGCGGATAACAACTTCGTCGAGCCGCCGCTGATGAAAGCGCTGATCGAAAAGATCCAAGCCTTGGTGGATGTGCCGCTTTGCATCGATAGCTCGGTGCCGGGCGCTTTGGAGGCCGGATTAGAGGCCGCCGAGGGCCGCCCGCTGCTAAACTCGGTCACCGGCGAGGAAGAGCGCCTGGAATTGGTGCTGCCTTTGGTCAAAAAGTATAATGTGCCTGTGGTCGCGATCTCTAATGACGATACGGGGATTTCCGAAGACCCGGATGTCCGCTTTGCCGTAGCCAAGAAAATCGTCGAGCGTGCGGCTGATTTCGGCATTCCCGCGGCTGATATCGTGGTGGATCCGCTGGTGATGCCCATCGGCGCCATGGCCACTGCCGGTCAGCAGGTCTTTGCTCTGGTGCGCCGTTTGCGCGATGAGCTGGGCGTGAACACCACTTGCGGCGCCTCGAATGTGAGCTTCGGCCTGCCCAACCGCCATGGTATCAACGCGGCCTTCCTGCCCATGGCGATCACCGCCGGGATGACCAGCGCGATCATGAACCCGCTGCGCCCTGCCGAGATGGAAGCCGTCAATGCCGCCAATCTGCTGATGAATAACGACCCTAACGGAGCCACCTGGATCGGTTTCACCCGCAAACTGGATGCGATGAAAGAAGGCGCGGACTTTATCGAAGCCTCCAAAGCCGCCGCCAGCGCGGGCTCGGGCCGTGGCGGCCGCCGCCGCCGTCGGGGCTAAGCTTAGGGCTGCGCGCGCAGCGCGGCCAAGGCCTATTTTGAATCCCTACTGACATCCCATCCAAGGCGTTTAGCCTTGGGTCCGGGCCCTTTTATTGACCCCCACAGCGCATCAAAGCCGCGAATTTCGCGCAAATTGTCATCAATATTAACGTCAAACTGCGAATTTTCGCTTCGCGGGCCCTCCACCCCATCCACAAGTTACACAAACAGTTGACAAATTTTGATGTTATTGTTTCCATAAACCATCATGTTGTTAATGACACTGAAATTACGCCACGCAATTAAAGTGTCCGTTTATGGAGTACCGAGATGCCAGTATCAGCAGGCTTTTTGACGCTTTGGACTGTAGATTCTGAAACTTCGCAAATCACCGAAGTGGCCGCCGTACAAGAGCGGGAGCTGGATTATAAAGGAACCGGAAACGAAGTAGCAGCCATCGAGCTGTATATTTTTGGCGAGTACGATGAGGTATCAGACACGTATGCTCTGGCCTCCGGCGATACGGTCAACCTGATCGTGCAAACCACCGCCTATGGCAATGAAGGGGGTGACGTAAATTTCACGACGGGCGCGATTTATGAAGGGCGCTCGCTCGATTATCAGAGCATCCTCATCACCACCGACACTCAGACCTATCTCTTGTCGATAGATGATACTATCTATGATGGTTATGTTGTGGGAACCGATATCCCGATTGTCGCCGAAAATTTCCTCTGCTTCGCTGCTGGCACGCAGATTGCGACCCCGACCGGGGAAGTGGCGGTAGAGACCCTAGCGCCCGGCGATTTGGTTCTGACCGCCGAGGGGGCGAGCGTTGCGGTGAAATTCCTGGGCAAAACTACCCGGAGCAAAGTCTTCACCCCTGCCGAGATTTTGGCGCCGGTGCGGATTTCTGCCGGGGCTTTGGGGGAAAACCTACCCCATACGGATCTTGAGGTGACGGTGGATCACGCGCTCGCCCTGGAAGGTGCGTTAGTGCATGCGGGCGCTTTGGTGAACGGGACGACTATCACCCGTGTCCCTCTGGCGGAATTGGCGGACCGGGTCACCTATTATCATGTGGAAATCGAAGAGCACTGCTTGCTTCTGGCCAATGGCGCTGAAGCCGAAAGCTATGTCGATAACACCTCTCGCGAGACCCTCGATAACTACGCCGATTACGTCGCGCTTTACGGTGCCGAGCAGACAAAAATGGCGGAGCTGGATATGCCTCGTGCCAAAAGTTTCCGTCAAGTTCCCCTACGCGTGCGTGACCTGATCGCGGCCCGTGCAGCCGCTTTGGCAGAGTCGCTTGATCTAGCGAGCTAAAGCGTTTCGCGTTAAACTTGAGCACCACTTTTTGCCCCCTCCTTTGGTGAGACCCGCGGAAAGTGGTGCAGCGATTGCTCAAAGCGCTCTCGCCTGCCCATTTCCGCTTCAACAGAAGACCACCACCCAAGCCGCCATGGCGAAAAGGATCGTTGTAATCGGGCCCCAAAGGCGTCTTTCGGGTTTAGAAGGCGTGATCCAATTGAGGATCATCGACAGGGTTTGCACCGCCAGAGCAGCCCAATGGCTCCAAATCGGCAGATCAAAGCCGCGCCCAGCCGCTGACAAAATGGCAAACCCCATACCCAAAAGCAGCGCAATCGACAGCCCCGCCATAACCCGGCCAGACAGGGGTAATGCGCCAGAATGCTGGCCGCCTTGGGTGATTGGCCCCCAGGGCGCACCGAAAATCAGCGCGACCTGAAAACCGCAAACCCCGATACAGGCGGCGAAATAGAGCTGTGGAAGGATTTCACAGGCGAGCATAAAGGCAGTCATCACAAGAGCCGCGATCGGTGATCTTGGGCGACTCTAGCTGTGGTCGAAACAGTTTGCGAACAATAATCGCTAAATGGTGGGGAAAACCGTAATTGTAGAAACACCAAAACGCCTGTAGGTTGTAATCATCAAATAAGCGCCTGCCAGCGTGGTTTTGGTTTCATCGACCTTCCTCATCTCATCGAGCCGGGTTTGGGCAAAATGCCCATCCCGGTTCGTTGCTTTTCGGAGCTGTCGAAATTACGGCAATTGCACCGTCAGCCCATCCAGGCTTTCATTCCACAAAATTTGGCAAGACAGCCGCGATGTGGCGCTTTTCATCGGCAATAGCGGGATTACCTTGGCTTCCAACTCTTCGGGCGGCAGAACCTTATCGGCCCAGTCTTCGGCGATTTTCACATGACACATGCCGCATTGGCCCGACCCGCCGCATTTTGGCGGCACAAACATGCCCCAATCGCGCAGGATCTCCATCACGCGCCAGCCTTCTAGCGCTTGCAGTTCGTGTTCTTGCCCCTGCTTATCGATCAGTTTCACAACGCCCATAGCTTGCTGCCTCCGTTTTGCTGGCCATACTCGGAACGATAGATAGGCTGGGGAGAGCGGGCGTTTCTGCCAAGCTATGGCTTTACTCGGCACAGAAATTGCGGCTGGCTTTCCAGGGCTTTGCCAGAAAAGCCGCCAATGCGCTTAACCCTTGGGCAGTTGGCCAGCGACGCTTTTGGGCCTAGCGCACCATCTCTGCACGGTTCCAATCGGCGTAATTGGGCGAGCCTTCAGAGCGAACCGCCCCCGCATAGCCATATTCCACCATAGCCACCATCACCCCCAGCGGGCCGGATTGGATGACCGCATAGGCTTCGGGTAGATCAGAGGCCGAAAGCTTATCCAGCCCCGAATAATCCGGCCAGCCCGCGTGATTAGTGCCGCGCGGGGCGCTGAAAGGCACGCCTGCAATGCTGCCCGAAAGCGGCAAATGGCAATGGCCGTGGAATAGATGCGCGACCTTGCCTGGATGGCGACGCAGCACATCGGCCAGACGCTCTGCATCAAGCAGGCCGATTTCGTCAATTACTGGAATACCCAGGGGCACTGGGTTGTGATGCTGGAAAATCCAGACCGGCCCCGGCAGCTCGTCCAGTGTTTTGTCCAACCAGGCCGCGCGGGCTTCGCAGAAATGCCCCGCATGAGTTTCCGGCCCCCAAGTATCGAGCATAATCGCATGGCCCTGGCTCAGCGGCTCCACCCGCTGGACAAAGCCGCCTTCGCCGCGCAGCTCTGGAAAGACAGTCAGGAAAAGCTCGCGGTCATCGTGATTGCCGATACATAGATGCACAGGCATGGGCAGCTCGGCAATCCGCGCGCGCAGGCGCTCATAATCAGCGCGCTCGCCCCAATCGCTCAGATCGCCTGTGATCACAAAAGCTTCGGCATCGCTATGAAACTCCAGCGCATGGGCTAAAGCGCGGTCAAAATTTTGGTTCGGATCCCGTCCACCAATGGTCTGGCCAGGGGTGGTCAGGTGAATATCCGTCAATTGGATGAGCTTCATGGGCCCCTCCTTGTGGTTCTTAAGATTTTGCGTGGGAAAGAGAAAGCGGCGCCCAGCCAAAGCCAGGCGCCCGCCCAATGGCCTTAGGAGCCAGACGGCATCAGATCTTGAACTTCTTCGTTCAGCTCTTCTTGCAGCTCAACCATGTCATCGGCTTCGCCGGTCACGATGGTTTCGATATAGTCATAAATGACCTGGGTCGCCGCCAGACCGTTATCGCCCGGATAAGCCTGCCAGTCGCGCAAGAGCGGCAGCTGACGCACGGCGGTGGCTTTGTTCGGGTTCTGGTCATAGAAATCGGCCAGGATGATTTCATTCGCGGCCCGGTTCGGCGGCATATAGCCAGTGGTGCGGGCAACTTCCGCCGCGCCCTCACCCGAAGTGATGAATTTCAGCCATTTCCAAGCCGCATCCAGTACCGCCGGATCTTCCGATTGCGACACCAGCATGGCCGCATTGCCGCCTGCTGGCAAACCTGCAGGACCCTCTGCGGTCAGGCCTGGGAATTCATTGGTCATCAGAGTGAAATCACCCATGGAGCGCTCAACCGAACCCAGAGCAGAGGTCGACCAATACATCATGCCCAGCTCGCCCGCTGCGAAAGCGGCCAGAGCATCTTTCCAGCCCAGATTCTGCATTTCACAGCCGCGGAAGATCGATTTCATGGTTTCCAGCGACTGCAGGCCTTCCGGCGTGTCGATCTGGAAATCTGCTCCGATCATGGTCGGCTTATCCTGCGACCACATCAGAGCCTGAAGGAACCAGTTGCCCGTGATGTTCCAGCCCCAGAAAACCGGGTTATCCACGCCGGCTTCGCGCAGCTTGCCGCAAGCCTCGACCACTTCATCCCAAGTGCTCGGCAGATTGGAGGCATCATAGCCAGCCTTTGCCATGGTTTCCATATTGTAATAGCCGACCGGCAGGGACACTGAGAAAGGCAGACCATGCACTTCTTCGCCGAAAGTGCCCAGATCCAGCATCGCCTGGTGATAGCCGTCTTTGGCGAAATCTGCTTCTTTTGCGATGAACGGCTCTAGGGATTTCGCGATGCCTTTATCCACCAAGATCGCCTGACGGTTCAGACCCTGCATGGTCACATCCGGCAGCTCACCAGCCACGGCTTCGCGCAGGATGGTATTGCTGGCATCTTCGTAAGACTCGTAAGTCGCGCGGATTTTCACCTCGATATTGGGGTATTCGGCATTGAAAGCCGGCAGGATCTTTTCATAGGTCACATCGAAGAGATGGCTATAAGGATAGGCAAATTCGATGGTCACTTTGTCTTCTGCAAACGCAGCGCCCGCGCTCAGCACCAGCGCCATTGCGGTCAGGGTGGTTTTCATGGTTCAGTCTCCCGTCTCTGTCATCTTGGCCGGGGTCTCGTCGCCAAACGCGCCCGGCCTGGTTATCCCCCCGAAGGCATACCGAGGGGGAGCTTGAGGCAGGGGTCGCGCCAGGCGCGGCCCCGCATTGTGTTATTTCATGCCGGTCAGGGTGATCCCTTCGATGAAGCGCCGCTGCGCCACCAAGAAGGCCACGAGCAGCGGGGTCACGATCACCACTGCTGTGGCCATCATCGGCCCATAATTATCGCCATCCGCATCGCCTCTGAATTCGCGCAAGCCTAAAGGCGGGGTGAAGAGACTGCGATCGCCGGTGATCACAATGCGCGGCCAGAAATAGTCATTCCAATGGGCCACGACCGAGAAGATGGCGAAGGCCAAAAGCGCCGGGATCGCTGTGGGCACCATCACTTGCCAAACGATCTGAAACTCGCCCATCCCATCCATCCGAGCCGCATCGATCAGATCATCGGGCACCGTCATGAAAAACTGGCGCATGAGGAAAATACCAAAGACAGAGATAGTCCAAGGCAGGATCAGCGCCGCATAGCTATTGGTCAGGCCCAGCTTGGCCAGCATGATATAAAGCGGCAAGGCGATGGCATGCACCGGGATCAGCAGGCAGAACAGCACTAGGCCAAACACCGCCTCCCGCCCCCAAAAGCGCAGCTTGGCCAGGGCATAGGCGCAGGGAATGGCCACCAGCACTTGGATGAAAAAGATCGACGCGGTGACAATCACCCCATTGAGCAAATAGCGCAGCAAGGGCGCCTTCTCGAAAGCGGTGGTATAGTTGTAGATGATCGGGCGGCGCATGCAGTCGGCGGCGTCATTGCCAAGCTTGACGCAATACTCATCGCGGAAAAGCTCTTGCGCGCCGAAAAGCCCGCCGGTGTTTTGCATGATCTCGGAAGGGCTTTTGAAACTATAGCTGACCATCACATAGAAGGGCAGCAAAACGATCAGCGCCCCGAGGATCAGAACTATATGTTTGAGCGTCTCAGAGGTGGAAAAGCGCAAACCAGCGCTCGAATTGGCCGGATGAACCGCATGAGAGGTGGCAATCATCGTC
>JBMYSZ010000017.1:0-75533 GCA_049603835.1 Mangrovicoccus sp. | reverse complement strand
GTGACGGCCCGCTGCCCGGATTGGATCAAAGACGCGCGCTCACACATAATGCACCCGCCGTTCCACCAGCCAGCGCTGCAGCAAAGTCAGCACCATCACAAAGCCCAGGAACACCACCGTAATCGCCGCGCCGATGCCCATGAGGTTTTGTTTCACCGCCTTCTCATAAATGGCGAACATCATCACATAGACGGATTTCGACGGCCCGCCGCTATCGGGGTAAAAGGCCTCCACCATGTCAAAAACCTGGAAGCTGCGGATGATAGAGATTGTGATCACAAAAACCGTGGTCGGCCCCAGCATCGGCCAGGTGACCAGGCGAAACCGATCCCATCCCGTCTTGGCCCCATCCATTTCGGCAGCCATATAGAGATCGCGCGGGATCGAGGTCAGCCCCGCCAGATAGAGCACCATATTAAAGCCAAAGCCCTGCCACACGCCGATAAAGCACACCGTCCAAATCCCGTAATGGCGATCCTTCAGCCATAGGGGAAAATTGCGGGCACAGCCCTGGGCATACCAAGACCAGTTCTCAAGAAAAGTGCCGCAGCCGCGCTCTAGCGTGGCATTCACGATCCCCACGGTTGGATTCAGCGCAAATTCCCAAGCAATCGCCATGGCGATCAGTGCGGACATGACCGGCAGGAAAAAGATCGTCTTATACAAATCGCCGAAGCGGGTCAGCGAATTGATCAGCAATGCCGCGCCAAGGCCAAGCCCCACCGAAAGCGGCACCACCACCCCCACATAGCGGAAGGTCGCGCCAAACATCTTTTCATAGGTGGAGCGGGTAAAGATCTTGTCGTAATTCTCGATCCCCACCCATTCCGCGCCGCTATTGCCCAAGGAATAGCTGGTAAAGCTCATCCCCACCGCGATCAGGATCGGCAGCAGCAAGATCAGCGCCATCAAAATCAGCGCCGGGGCGATAAACCAATAAGAGGCGCGCGAGGCATGCATCAGGCGACCTCATGAACTGGCTGAGAGGTCACCGCAACGCGCTGGCCCGCTGCATCAAAGACATGAATATGAGCATGATCTGGCTCCATCATCACTAGCGCATCGCTTGGCAGGCTTGCGGCCTCTTCGGGTGTGGCGCGGCAGATCAGCGGCGCGTCATGACCTTCGATGATCACATGCAAGAACACATCCGAGCCCAGATTTTCCCGATGGCTCACCCGTCCCGACAGGCCCACCCCCTGCGACAGCCGCAGATGTTCCGGCCGCACGCCTATGCTCACGGGCCCTTGTGGCGCGGCTAGATTGCCCAGGCGCAGCCCTGGCGCGGTGATGGTCCCTGCCCCATCGCTATGGGCGGCAATCACATTAATCGCGGGCGATCCCACAAACCGCGCCACAGCTAGATTGGCCGGGCGGTTATAAATTTCGTCGGGCGTATCAAGCTGCAAAATCACGCCGCCTTTCATCACGGCCATACGGTCGGACATGGTCAGCGCTTCGGCTTGGTCATGGGTCACATAGATAAAGGTCGCGCCAAGGCGGCGATGCAAAGCCGCCAGTTCCGCGCGCATATCCACCCGCAAAGCCGCATCCAAATTCGACAGCGGCTCATCCATCAAAAAGGCAACCGGCTGGCGCACCATGGCCCGGCCCAAAGCCACACGCTGGCGCTGACCACCAGAGAGCTGGCCAGGTTTGCGGCCCAGCAAATGGGTGATCTGCAATAGATCGGCCACCTCGCCCACTTGCTGCTTCAGCCCGCGCCGTTTCTCGCGGCTCAGCAGCGGACCCAAAACCGGCAAACGCTCGGCCCGGCTCAGATCGCGCATGCGCAGCGGTGTCATCATATTTTCCGCGACGGTCAAATGCGGATAAAGCGCATAAGATTGAAACACCATGGCCAGATTACGATCAGCGGGGCGGGTCTCGGTCACATCCTCGGCCCCGATACGCACATGCCCCTGATCGGCGCTTTCCAATCCCGCAATGATCCGCAGCAGCGTGGATTTCCCGCAGCCGGAGGGGCCCACCAGAGTCAAAAACTCCCCTGCTTCGATCGCCAGATCGACACTCTTTAACACAGGCGTTCCGTCAAAGCTTTTGACGATTCCGTCCAGGCTGATGGCACTCATAACGACCCCTCCGTCAACACGGAGCCTTATGGGTCTCCCCCATGTCGCACAGGTAACGCCATATAAGCGTCACTTATGCGTGGCATAGTTTGCGTTAGAACCATTGAGAGTCCCATGCGCCCCAACCCGCACCAGATCCTAGCCTTTGCCCAAGCCGCCCGCGAAGGTAGCTTCACCCGCGCCGCTCAGCGCCTGGGCGTGTCGCAATCCGCCGTCACCCAACATGTGGACCGGCTGGAAAAATCCTTAGGGTCTCGGCTATTCCTGCGCAGTCGCGATGGGTTGGAACTGACCCGCACCGGCCATGACCTGCATGAGCTGGCGGATCGGATGCTGACCTTGGACCAGGCCTTAGCGGATCGGATGGAAGGCTTTGCCGCGATGGAGCGCGGGCATCTTTCCGTGATCGCCAATGCGCCCCGCCCGGCTTTGGAAATTATCGCGCGGTTCAAACAGCAGCACCCAGATGTAGAGCTGGATTTCACGCTTTTCGACTGGACGACCGCCATGGGCATGTTGCGAGAAAGGCGGGCGGATGTGGCGATTGTCACCGCGCCGGACCGGATCGGATCGGCAGTAAGCCATCGCATCGGCGGGGCCCGCTATGTGGCCTATCTGCCGAAAGACCATGCATGGGCAAAGCGCCCTGCAATAAGCCTGTCAGAGATGGTCACAGAGGTGCTTCTTTTGCCGGAAGAAGGGTCTTTCACCCAAAAAGTCGTGCGACGCAAATTGGCGGCTTTTGATTTGATGCCCAAACGCCAGCTGCGCATCACCACATTTCCTTTGATGCAAGAAGCGGTACTACATCATCTGGGGATCGGCATCTTTCTGGAAAACTCCAGCCATCCAAGCACAGCCATTTGCGGCATCCCAATTACAGAGATGCCCGAGATTTATGACACTTGCGTCGTGATCCCCGAGGATAAAACGCGCCTCGCTTTGGTGGAGCGGTTCTTGGCTCTCGCCCTATAGGCGCTAGTTATAGGCTCCAGCGCTTAGGCGGTTTTGCGGCGCAGCAAGGCGAGCCCGCCCAAACCACCGCCAAGCAGCAAGATGCCTGCGGGAAGTGGGATCTTACTCAATGTCGCGGCCGCCAGGAAAAATGACCCGGTATACTGGCCATCTGTCCCGCTGGCTCCGTTCCCGAGGGTCATCAAAAGAAATGGCCCCCAGCTCGCCGCATCCGACCCGCCGACATTGTCAAAAAGAACGGTAACCGTGCTGCCATTGATTGCGGTTTCCACATAATCAGCGGTTAGCAAAGGCGTGGTGGAGGCGATGCTCCCGATACTGAAGCTCGAAATTGGGCCACCGATATTTGTAGGAGCCGCCAGAACAAAGGTACCGAAACTGCCGAAATATGAGAAAAACGGCTTCGGCAAAATCCCTGACAATTCATCACCGGCCAGCAGATATTGCGCCGAAGAGAATGCAAGCCCAGAGCCCGGCACCGGCGTCACATCAGAAATCGTGGTCGCAGAGGCACTGGTGGCCAAGGAAATCATAGTAAGAGCAGCAGCAATAAAACGCTTCATTGAACACTCCGAAAGCAGCGGAAACGACAGGCAATAGTCGTATGTCTTAACTATTCATAAACCAAAACGGACCGGCAAGAAAGTAAAGAATTCCGAAATAAATATATGAAGTTAGCTCTTGACGGGGGCAAGTCACATCGCCCCCAGCCGGTTTAGGCCGCGGGATCAGACGGGATTAGCTGAGTCGATCCAATGCGAGATTGATGATATGGTTATCCCAAGCCACCGGGAATTGACCCTCTGCATCTGCGGCTCGCAGCGCCCCGCGCCGGATATGGCCTGTCCCCGCTGTCAGGAAAAAGCCGCCCTGCGCTGCGGCAACACCACAAGCATCGGCTTCGGTCAGGCGCTCTAGCGGGGTTCCGGTTTCGGCGTCGAATATTTGCACTTCGCTGCCCCGTGGCGAGGTCACCGCCACCCGCATGCCGTCACCGGAAAAGGCCACACTGCCGCCATAGCCATTCATCCGCGTGTGATAAGGTGCCTCAAACGCGGCAAACCGCAGATCCTCGCCTCTGCGATGCAGGGCCAATAGCGGCGGCGCCTTAGCAATTTCGCCCTGCCATTGAAGAGCGCAAGCAATCAGCCCGTCTTCGCGCACCGCCAAATGGCGCAGAGAGTTTTTGTGCCATTCCGGCGGAGGGGCGACCTGATCCAATAAGTCTCCGTCAAAAGAGACATAGCTGAGATTGGGCTCCATAAAGGGGATATTCAGCTTGGTGCGGCCCGTATCGGGATGGGTATCAATCCCGCCATTGGCCACGGCCAAGATATCTTGCCCCGGCAGTCGCAGGATCTGATGCGGGCCAATCCCATGGGAGGCAACTTCCCCAATCCGACGATAGCTACGCGCCGCGTCCCAAATGCCGATCCGGCCTTCACCCGCCTCATAGTCATTTTCCGGAGTAAAAAGCAGGCTGCCATCCGCCGAAAATGCTCCATGGCCGTAAAAATGCCGCCCCTCGGGCGCGGTCATCTCGGCCAGAAGATCTCCGCTACGGCAGTCCAGAACCAAAGCATAAGTGCCAGGCCGCCGGGCAAAAGCCACGGCTTCGGGGCGGATCGGATGCCCCGCCGCTGCATGGCCGCGCCCCGGCAAAGGCAATTCAAAGGCCAAGCTGCCATCGGCGCGCAAACCGCAGAGCACAAAGCCGCCACTTGGGGTTTTCCCTGCCGCCAGATAAGCGGGCGCCCCCACATCGGCCCAGCTGGGACGCGGCGCAAGGCTGGCCGCCAGCAAACCAGAAAGAAAGGCCCGGCGATTGGTAAAAAGCGAAGTCATGGCTCAATCTCCGTCCAAAGCGTTAAAGCCCTCGGCAACCCCTAAAAGCCCCCCTAGATGCAAGCGCACCGCATCAGCAGCGGCCTGGACATCTTGTTGCAGGATTTCGACCTTTAGACGGCCAATCGGGCTTTCAACCATAGCGAAAACCGGATCATCCAACTCTTCGCCCTGGGTTTCGGCCCGGTCAAAGGCGGCTGTCATAGCCGCTTGGACATCCGGGTGGCCAGCAGCCATGAGCAAGGCCAAATCCTCGGTGGCCTCTAGCGACAGTTTCACATGGCGCCATGACCGGCCAGAGCGGCGTGCCTCTGCCCGCAAAGGCCGAGGTTTTTCAAAACTGCCCATGGGCTGGGCCAGGCGGGCCGCTGTGCTAAATTCCAGCCCGGTTGTGATGGCGCTATAGAGCACCGACACCGCCTCGGCCTCGGTGCGATACGCGCTGAGCGGTCCATTACTGACAAAATCAGCGCCATATTCCCCGGCCCAATCCCCATAAATCGCGGCGGCATTGGCGGCGATATCGCCCGCGATCACTTGTATCAGAGCGCAGCCATAGGGCGTATCAACGGTGAGCGAGGGCTCATAAAGCAGGAATTCCAGCGCCGTGAATCCATGGGCCGCGATGGAATACTCGGCGAAAGCGGCAGGATCCTCAACCACCGGGATCTCTGCCGTGGTCAAGCGGCGCAGGGCTTGCAGCACCTTGCCGCGTTTATCGGGCCAATAGCCCATTTTGAAGGCGCGGTTATCCACTTCGGAGGGACCAAAGCGCAGATGGCTGACCAGAATCCAAGCATCCCAGGCCTCGCCGAAAGCGGCGCGCAGCTCTGGATCTGTGGGCGCGCATTGAGCCTCGGCGGTCTCGACCAGCGCTTCGGTTTTCTCCACCAGCTGCGCATAGCCGGGCAGCACATGGCCCTCCACCAGATCGACCAGACGCTGATGCGCGTCGGTTTGAGCCGTGGCAAAAGCGGGCCACAGGATAAGTAGGATCAGCGAAACAAAGCGCATGTTATAAGCTCTCCAAAAAGCGGATTAGGGCATCGCGGTCGGGTTTCGGCAGGGCGGCGACTTGGTCGCGCTGAGCAGCGGCCTCGCCCCCATGCCAAAGCACGGCCTCTAACAGATTACGGGCGCGGCCATCATGCAAAAAGCTTTGGCGCCCTGTGACGAGCTTGGTCAGGCCAATTCCCCAAAGCGGCGGGGTGCGCCATTCGCGGGCCAGATTGTCAGAGCCCGGATCGGGTTGGGGATCGGTTTCGGCATCGGCGAGGCCGTCCCCCATATCATGCAGCAGAAAATCGCTGTAGGGCCAGATCAGCTGAAAGCTCTGAGCCTGGTTGTCCAAAGCCTGATCCCCTGCAGCCTCTGACAGCCGATGGGTGACAAATTTCGGCTGATGGCAGGCTGGGCAGCCAATTTCATAGAACAACTCTTTGCCGCGCAGCACATCTTTGGCCGCCGGGTCGCGACGCGCAGGAACAGCGAGATTGCGCGCATAATGGACCAGCACCGCCATGGCTTCGCTATCGATTTCCAGACCTTCGCGTTCTTGGTCATTGCCATGGGGCGCGCCCAGACAGTCCGGCTGCGCAGCGGTGCAATCGCCTGCATGCGCCGGATGAAGCGGTGTTGAAATGCCGATATCCGTGGCGAAAGCCGCGGCAGATTGGGAGGCGACTGTAGGCTCATCCGCCTTTAGACCGAAGCGGCCCAGCATGTCTTGGCCGTATTCCGCAGACCACACCATATGGGCGCGTCCGGAAATACCGTCACCATCGCGATCACTGGGATCTGCCAGCGCCAAGATATCGGCGGCGGGGATCGCCTCGATCAAGCCGAGCCCGATCATTTGCGGCGCAACCCGAGGGCTGATCTGCGTCCCATTCGCTAAAGGGCCATAAGCCAGATCGCGCAGCTCATAGCGGGGTTTTCGCAAAGTCACGGTTTCGCCATCCGCCAGGGCCACGGAAATACTGTCATATATAATGTCAAACTGCCCCTCAGGCGCTTGGCCCAAAACTGCGAGATCCTGGAGTTGGCGTCCATAGACCGGATCGGGCGGAAAGAACTTCAGCACGAAACCCAAATGTGCCTCGCCTGGGGCTGGGGGATGGGCCCTGCCCTCGCGGCGATGACATTGACCGCACGACCGAGCGTTATACAGAGGCCCCAAACCATCGGAAGCGCGGGTCGAAGATGGCGCTGCCACCCAGAGCTTTTCAAAAAGGGCTTTGCCAAGCTCGAACTGAAACCGCGCCTGGGGCGCGAGGCTGGGAGAGGCATGGGTAAAAGCCGTCCGATCCAAAGCCCCGGTAAAACTTGCCGCCCCGCCTGGCAGGGTTTCATAGGCTTCGGGCTGTTGAAACTGGTGGGCAAGCGCTGTGACCTTGGCAATGCGCGCCACCTCAGCCTCGCTGCGCGGCACCACCGACAGATGCGAGTCCAACTCCCCAAGACCCGCCGCGCATAGCACAGACGCCGCCCCAAACAGAGCCGCTGCAACCATCGCGCCAAAGCTTGACCGAACCACAGATCTCACACATCACCCCTAATTCCGACTGTAAAAGTCAGGAACAAACTTCCACATCCGACGCAAGCCAGAGAATACCGCCTCGCTGCCTTGCGCCGCAGCCTCGCCGAAAACAAGAGGCAATCCTGCCTCTGCCGGGGCATCCCCAAAGCGCTCTGATCAGTTTGCAGGCATATGATCGAAAGAATAGCAGCGCCGCGCCCGCCCCCACCGACCACATACAGTTTCACAAAACTGCCATAAAAGCTTTGCGTAACTGTCGCCTCCAAGGAAGACCTGTGCTGCGCTGATGACATCAAATATTGGGGAGCTGTCATGACGACTCGTCTTGTCTGCCTCACCTCTGTCTTAGCGCTGACCGCAGGGTCCGCTATGGCCGAGATGAATTTCAACCGTATCGCGAATTTCGCCACCTATCTGAACATGGCCGAAGGGGAAGATACGACGCGCGAAACTTCGCCAGAGATCATGGTTGCGTCCGAAGACGGCAATATGCTGATCTATTCCGACAGCCCGCTCGAAGCGATTGGCCTGATCGATATCACCGACCCAGCAAATCCGGCACCAGGTGGCAATATCATGCTGGATGGCGAACCCACCTCTGTTGCTGTGGCCGGGTCTTCGATCTTTGCAGCGGTGAATACCTCTGAAAGCTACACCGCGCCGTCGGGCTATCTGGCTGCGTTCAGCCTAGAGAGCAAAGCCGAGCTGGGCCGGTGTGATCTGGGCGGTCAGCCCGACAGTATCGCCGCTGCAAAAGACGGCAGCTTTGTTGCGATTGCTATCGAAAACGAGCGCGACGAAGATCTGGGCGATGGCCGCACCGGTCAAATGCCTGCGGGCAGCTTGATCCTGGTTGATATCAAAAACGGCGCAGCCGATTGTGACAGCCTGAAGGTCGTGGATATGACCGGCATGGCAGATGTTTCGCCGGAAGACCCAGAGCCGGAATATGTGGATATCAACTCCTTGGGCGAAATTGTCGTTTCGCTTCAGGAAAACAACCATATGGTCATCGTGAACCGTGCTGGTGACGTGATCAACCACTTCTCCGCAGGCGCAGTTGACCTGACCGAGATCGACACGATCGACGAGCGCGGCGCAATCTTGCCGGTTGGCAGCCAGGACGGTCGCAAGCGCGAGCCCGACACTGTCAAATGGGTCAATGACGAGCTCTTCGCCACCGCAAACGAAGGCGATATGGATGGCGGCTCCCGCGGCTGGACCATCTTCAACAAAGACGGCTCGGTTGTTTATGAAAGCGGCGCCTCGTTCGAACATGCGCTGATCCAGATCGGCCACTACCCGGACAAACGCTCTGACGCGAAAGGCGTTGAGCCGGAATCCCTGTCGGTTGGCAGCTTCAACGGAACACCGATGGTGTTCGTAGGCTCTGAGCGCGGCGGTGCGGTTGGCGTTTATGATGTGACCGATCCGGCCAACCCGGTGCTGACCCAGCTGCTGCCTTCGGGCATTGGGCCGGAATCCATGGCCATTATCGGAGACCGCGGCATCATTGCTTCGGCCAATGAGGTTGACCTGATCGAAGATGGCGGCGTGCGCGCGCATGCCATGGTTTACCAGCTGCAAGACGCTCCGGCGGCCTACCCGCATATCACCTCTGCTGGCGCGGATCGCTTGATCGGCTGGGGCGCTCTGTCGGGCCAAGTGGCGGCGGAAGATGGCTTTGTTTACGCCGTCACAGACAGCTTCTATGGCTATAACCCGCAGATCCTGAAAATCGATGTTTCCGCAACTCCGGCGCGGATCGTTGATGCGATGACCGTAACCCGCAAGGGCTATCCGGCGCAGAAGCTTGATCTCGAAGGCATCACCACCGACGGCAATGGCGGCTTCTGGCTGGCCTCCGAAGGCCGGACTGGCCGCATGATCCCGCATGGCCTGTATCATGTGAACGCCAAAGGCGAGATCAAAGAAGAAGTTGGCCTGCCGGCCGAGCTGATGGCGGTTGAAAAGCGTTTTGGCTTCGAAGGTGTGACCCGCATCGGCGATACGCTGTGGATGGCCGTTCAGCGCGAATGGAAAGACGATCCGAAAAACACCGTGAAACTGGTGGCTTACAACACCGAGACCGAGGAATGGGGCGCGGTGTCCTATCCGAAAGCAGAGCCGGCAAAAGGCTGGGTTGGTTTGTCTGAAATCACCGCATTCGGCGATAAGGTCTATGTCATTGAACGTGACAACCAGATTGCCGCGAATGCTGTGACGAAGAAAATCTATGCGATCCCGGCTTCCGAAATGACCCCGGTTGCTCTGGGTGGCGATGATCCGCTGCCGGTCGTGTCCAAAGAAGGAGTGCGCGATCTGCTGGCAGACCTGACCTCCACCGGCGGCTATGTCCTCGACAAAGTCGAAGGCCTGGCGATCATGGAGGACGGCACCGCATTTGTTTCCACCGATAATGACGGTGTAGACGATCATTCCGGCGAAACAATGTTCTTCTCTATCGGAAAAATCGGCGGCTGAAACCCAGCCTTGTAAAAAATTGCAGCCCGCGTTGTAAAATTATTTCAGCGCGGGCTGTTTTTATTTTTTAAAACGACAAAAAATTGATATACATCACAAACAATAGGTTGACTGAGGTCACTTTGTTCTTAGAGTGTGAACCGCTTCTGAGGCAGATTTGCGCAATCAGAAGTTGTAAGACGATGTAAGCACCAAGAAAGTCTACCTAAAATGAGTTCGAATGATATTTATAGCCTTGATGGACGCTTACTAAGATTATTTCTGACCATATATGATCATAGCTCGGTCAGCCGCGCTGCAGATGAGCTTGAGCTGAACCAATCCACCGTTAGCCATGGGCTGGACCGTTTACGTAAAGTGCTGGGCGATCCACTTTTTGTAAAAGCCGGTCGGGGCATTACACCCAGCCAAGAAGCGATCATGCTGGCACCGCGCATCCGAGAAATTCTTGCCTCTCTCGAAGGTTTGGGCGAGCGTCACGGCTATGATCCCACCGAGGATCAGCGCATGCTAACCATCGCGGTCCATATGGGCGAGCTGATGCCGGAAATGTTGGCCGTCAAAAATCATATCCGCCAGTTTTCCAAGAATATTCCAATTCGTTTTTTGCATCTTGGCCCTCTGACAAATGTTGAACGGGTCTTAGAACGGGGCGAAGCGGATCTGGTGATCTGTGTGTCGCGTCATAGCTATGCTACCACATTGACACATCAGCATTTCTTTTCGGATCGGATCGTTTCTTTTTACGATCCTTCTTGCCGCGGCCCGATTGAATCGCTCGAAGACTATGCAAGCGCGCGCCATGCGGCTTTGGATTTCGGTGGAACGCGCAGTTCGATTCTCGGGGAACATTTGATGGAAATGGGGCTAGAGCGGCAGATCTGTCTCTATGTTCCCAATGTTCAGACTCTCGCCATTTTTATGCCTGGCACGGATTTGGTCGCAACGATGCAAGAGCGTTTTGCAAATCATGTCTTTAAAGGACTTGCAAAATGCGAAGTTCCCTTCAATTTGCCGCGTGTTAATTATGATATAGTTTGGCATCGTAGGGTTGATAATACCGAACGTTCCCAATGGCTTCGCAATATCGTTTTGCAACATGCACCGCTTGAACTGAAACCGGTGCAGAAGAACTGGGAAGCTTTGCAGGCTGGCTAATCACCAGCCCCCGATTTTCATGCAAAATATCGATGAAAAATTTCGAAAATATCTATGGAAATAAATTCATTTTCGCCCAATAGTTGTATCAGGCGCATAATCTGCCTCTCCAAAAGAGGCCAATAATACACAGGAATCTGTCATGGACATTGTTCAAAGACTTGCCTGTCTTCATTACGAGTATCTGAGAAAGTTCGAAGATGACCCGCTTGATCTGGATTGGCGCGAGCTAAGCCTAGAAGAACAATCAATTTGGGTCTCGGCTATGCGCGGAATGCTGGCGCAACTAAATGCCAGCGATCTGCAACAGGTGATCGATCTCCGCATCACTGATGCAGAGGAGGCCGGACGGGATTTGGCGGTCGAACGAAAGCGGCTCGCGGCTTTGCAAAATGGAATTGCCACGCCCAATCATCAAAGCGGCTTCCGAAACTAGTCAGGGCTGCCAATTGCGGTCACTAGCTCTGGTATAGAGCGACATATCTGGAAAGATCACAAGATCAAACGCGGTATCTCTGCCATGTCACAACCGGGAAATACCCGGCTTTCCAGATCAGTCCGCGACAGGCCCGTCATTCCCTCTAACACTCCCCCCAGATAAGCGCGAAGATCTTGGGTCGGGCGCAAATCCCGCCGGTCATATAGCGCGGCCTCGTCCAAACCAGGCCAATCGCAATAGACCCGGCCCCCGCGCATTGCCCCGCCCGCCAGTAGCATGGCACTGCCTGTGCCGTGATCCGTGCCTTTGGTGCCGTTTTCCCGCGCGGCGCGACCAAACTCCGTCACGGCCATAATGGCTGTGCTCTGCCAAATCGGGCCAAGCTGAGATTTCAGCCGCAAAAGCGCCGTCGCCAATCGGTGCAAAGGACCATTCAGCGCGGTCGATTGCGTGCGATGCGTGTCCCATCCAGAAATGGAAAAGCTGGCAATCCGGGTATCTGCCTGCAATTGCTGCGCCACATAATCGATCACCCGGTGATAGGGTTTCGCCGCCCTTTCCCCCGTCTCCGCATCGGCCAGCAGCTCGAAAGTCACCGCAGCGCTGTCGCGAAAAAGCGGGTCCTCATGATAGACATGTTCCAGCAAAAGCTGCATCTGGGGCGAGGCCGACAGCCCTGTATCCGGATGCCAGACCGAATGCGGCGCCGGGCCCTGCAGCACGGCCATTTGCTCATGCCCCACGGCGAAAGCGGTGCGCGCTGTGGCCTTGGGCAAAAGCTCTACCAGACGGTTCAGCCAGCCTTGCGAAGTGGCATTCACCGCCTGATCTGCAGGCAAACCGGCCTCAAGGTAATCCTGGCCTTCGAAATGACTGCGCTTGTCGCGATAAGGGGTCGAGACCGCATGGGCAAAGCCCAGCTCTCCGGCGCGCCAAAGCGGCATCAATTCCGCCAATCCCGGATGCAAAGCGAAAAGCGGGTCCAGCTCTAGGCTGCGATTTGCGGTGGCAAAGCTATGGCGCAAAGCGGCGAAATCCGGATCCCCCACCGGGCGCAGCACATCCAGCCCATCCATGCCACCGCGCAGGATGATCACCACCAGGCGCTGCTCCGACGGGGTCGCGGCCAGGGCGATGGGCGTCATCCAGGGGCTTGCCGCCAGGCTACAGCCAGCGATAGAGCTTTGCAGGAAATGGCGTCGGTTTAACTTGGACATAGTCGCTCCCCTCTCAGCGGCGCTGAAATTCTGGCGAGGCCAGGACAATTGCCACGCCTTCATGGCGCGCTTCGGCTGCTCCGGCGGCAAAGCGGATCGGATGGGTCAAGCGTGGTCCCAGGGCGGTATAGGCCAGGGTAATTGGGTCTTGTTGCGGCACGAAATCCGCTGATTGGATTTTCAAAAGCCAATTCAGCCGCGCCCCCAATTGGGTCGGGGAAATCCAGAATTCCGCATATTCCGGCCAGCCATCCGGCCCGCCCGGTGCCAACCAAGGCTGCCCCATACGTCGCAAATCCCGCAAAACATAGCGTTGCAGGGTTTTGCGCTTCTGAGCCATGGCCATCACATCGCGCCCGGCAACACCCATACTGCGCAGACTGGTCGCCATGAATTCCATCGGCTGTTTCACTTTGGCCTGGATCTCGCTTTGCGCGGCGGGATGGGTCAGAAGCAGCTCGTAAACCGCGCGCAAATCTCCATCGGTTTCGCGATAGCGCTCCACCATATCCTGGACCAAAGCCGGATCCGGGTCATCGGATACGAAATGCACGGCGAGCTTCCAGCTTAGATGCCGGGCCGTATCCGGATGCAGGGCGAGATAGTCCAACGCCTCTTCCACATCTGCCAGGGATGCAGTCCACTGACGCGACCGGAAATCAAGCACCTGCTCCGCCCCCGGTTCAGCGCGCTGCGCCTCAAACACGGTTCCCTTGCCCAAGCGCACAGTGAGACCGGCCAGTAATTCAGCGAATTGGCGAATATCGGCTTGGCTATAGCGGCCATCGACCCCAAGACTATGCAGCTCTAGGATTTCTCGCGCCAAATTTTCATTTAGCCCATTGGGTCTGCGCGTCTGATCCGGGCGCGCTGCGGCCACAAATGGCGAATTCGGCCCAACGGAAAAATTCTGATCCAAATAGCGGATCATCAAAGGATGCAATACAGCAGCGCGCAACAGCGTGGAAAATTTGCCCGCTATATGGGGTCGGATCGCATCCTCGATAAAGGATGGCTCGCGGTTCTGAACCAAGCGCCCCTTGCCCTGCAAAGTGAAATGATCCGCCCAAAATGCGCAGAGCCGTTCGCGCAAAGGATGCGGCGTATCCAGGCAGCGAGCCAAGTAAGTCGCGGCTGCTTGCTGCGCCTTGCGGGCCTCCTGGGCTTTGATCCGATCCACATAATCCTGCAATCCGGGATCTTTGGCTTGGCGCATCTCTTTGAAGGTCAGCTCGGCGGGATAGATGCTGTCAAATGGCTCAATCGGATAGGCTTGGGCCATCTCATCGGGGCCATCCAGCCCCGCCAATAAAGCCGCCTCATCCTGGGCGGGCCGGTTTGGCGCCAGCCCCAGGCCAAAGCGTAGACTTGCATGCGCCGGACTAAAACTCACCTTAGGCACCTCACTGCAAAGGCTAGCCGGAATAGACGACTGGCTTGAATATATGCCTCGGATCCCCTTTGCAGAAGAGCCTAGTCCGCCAGCTGCCAAATATCACCGATAATTGCGGGCTGATCCGGGGAAAGCCGCGCCGCATCTGGGCTGTCATGGATCAAAAGCGCCTGATTATGCTGCAACAGGGCAAGCCCTTCGGGATTATCCGTTCTACCGCGATAGGGTAGCGCGCAGGCCAACTCTATCTCGCTGATCGGTCGCACGCCGGAATTTGTGCAGCCCACAGCCCCGCGCCATCGCATAATCGCCGACCGCCCATCGCCCGCCAAAGGCGTACCGACTAACAGCAGCAGATCTTCGCCATCCAGCACCATATCGCGGATGCCTTCGCCGCCCAAGGGCAGGAAATGCTTGCGATAGCGCAGCTTGCCGTCGATTTTCTTGGGCTTTAGCTGGCGACCCTTTTTCTTCAGCTCCATTTCTAGCTCAAGCACCAGCGCATTGCCGCGCAAAACTGGACCGCGCAGTCCCAGCCAAACCCGCAGCCCGCGCGCAGCAACCCCTTCGATATCAAACCCGTTATCTTTCGACGGGATCGCCAGATAAGGCGCAAGCAGCGGATCCTTCGCCAGATATTCGCGCAGCTTGCCCCTTTTGGTGAATTTCAGCGCGGCGGCTTTGCGTGGGCCATCCGCTGCCACAGGTATCAACCCATCGGCAGTTTGCGCCAAAGGCACCCGCCCTAGAAATTGCCGGTTTTGATCAAAACTGATCTTGCCCAGCTTTTTCAGCGCCTTGGCCGGCTGCGCCATGCCCTCGGTATTGCCGCGTTTGAGCGAATGCGACCCGACAGCCCAAAGCCAATCCCCATCACTGCCGCAATCCCCATGCAGGCCTTCGATATCCATTTCACCGCCCTCCCCGCCGGGCAGGTCGAAAATCTGCGCTAAGGTGAAATGCCGGTGATCATCATAACGGTCAGGCTGGGCCAAACGGGTCAGCCGGTCTACGCCCGCTGTCTCATCGCAGCTCACAAAGAGCTGATCCCCAAACAGCGCCGCCGCGGATAGATCTAGATGGATCCCCTCATCCGTATGCTCCAACGCGTCCGGCGCTTTGAAATGCAGCGGAATTTCGGTCAAAGCTTTTGCCTCTTGCACCATTGACTGCGGTCCTTTTCAAAAACTTGCTTTACATCGGGCAGGCCCACCATAATTTGCGCCCCATGCGGCCGGGTCAATATTTGCCTGACGCTTTGGGAACCTGACGCAACTGGAACGTTCAATGTCTGCACAAGATCCGCTCATTGTTTTCACACCTTCGGGAAAACGAGGGCGTTTTCCAGTGGGAACCCCGGTTCTGACCGCCGCGCGGCAATTGGGGGTGGATCTGGACAGCGTCTGCGGCGGGCGCGGCATTTGCAGTAAATGCCAGGTTGCTCCGGCGTTTGGCGAATTCTCCAAACATGGGGTGAGTTCCCGGCCAGAGGCCCTGTCGGACTGGAATAAGGTTGAGGCCCGCTATGATGAAAAGCGCGGGCTGGCCGAGGGGCGGCGTCTGGGCTGCCAGGTACAGATCCTGGGCGATGTGGTGATCGACGTCCCCGCGAGCAGTCAAGTCCATGCCCAGGTGGTGCGCAAAGCCGCCGATACCCGCGTGATCGAGATGGATCCAGCCACCCGGCTGATCGCGGTAGAAGTGGCGCAGCCGGATATGCATATCCCCAAAGGCGATTTCGAACGCCTGGCCGAGGCCCTACAGGCCGAGCTAGGCGAAGGGCCGATCCGCGCCGGGCTGCCTGTTCTAAGCGGGCTGCAAAAGGCCTTACGTAAGGGCGATTGGACGGTGAGCGCGGCGGTGCATCAGCCCGCCCCAGGGGCGGAGGCCCAGCTGCTGCAAGTATGGCCCGGCATTCCCGAAGGCTCGATCTATGGGCTTGCGGTGGATCTGGGCTCGACCACCATCGCCGCGCATCTGTGCGATTTGCGCTCGGGCGATGTGATCGCCTCTGCGGGCATCATGAACCCCCAGATCCGCTTTGGCGAGGACCTGATGAGCCGGGTCAGCTATGCCATGCTCAATGAGGGCGGCGCAGCCGAGATGACGTCGGCCGTGCAAGCGGCCATGTCCGAGCTGATCGCGACGATTGCGCAAGAGGGCGGCATTGCGCCAGAGCGGATTTTCGAGCTGACAGTCGTGTGTAACCCGGTCATGCATCACCTCTTCCTGGGGCTTGATCCGGTAGAGCTGGGCCAGGCGCCCTTTGCCCTTACGGTGTCTTCGGCACAGGATTTGCGCGCGGCGGATCTGGGGCTGAGCGGGCTCCATCCAGAGGCGCGGCTGCATCTGCTGCCCTTGATTGCGGGGCATGTGGGCGCTGATGCGGCGGCGGTGGCTTTGGCGGAGCGCCCAGACCAGGCCGAAAAGCTGACCCTGATTGTGGATGTGGGCACAAATGCCGAAATCATCTTGGGCGATCAAAGCCAGGTATTGGCTTGCTCCTCCCCCACTGGGCCGGCCTTTGAGGGGGCGCAGATTTCCGCGGGCCAGCGTGCCGCGCCAGGGGCAATCGAGCGGGTGCGGATCGATCCAGCGACCAAAGAGCCGCGCTTTCGGGTGATCGGCTGCGAAATCTGGTCGGATGAGCCGGGCTTTGCCGAGGCCACGGCGCAAACCGGGATCACCGGGATTTGCGGCTCGGGGATTATTGAAGCCGTGGCCGAGATGCGCATGGCCGGGCTGGTGGATCGCTCGGGCCTGATCGGCAGTGCCGAGCAAACCGGCAGCGCGCGGGTTCTGCCTGAGGGGCGCACGCATTCTTATATGCTTTATGATGGCCGCGCCGCTGAGGGGCCTTTGATCTGCGTGACCCAGGGCGATGTGCGCGCAATCCAACTGGCCAAATCCGCGCTTTATGCGGGGGCGCGGCTCTTGATGGATGAGATGGGAGTGAACCAGGTGGATCAGGTGATCCTAGCCGGGGCATTTGGTGCTCATATCTCGCCGCTGCATGCGATGGTTCTGGGGATGATCCCCGATTGCCCGCTAGAGGCTGTACGCTCTGCCGGGAATGCCGCGGGGACAGGGGCGCGTATTGCGCTTCTCAACCGCGCCAGCCGCAGCGAGATTGCCGAGCTTGTGACCCGCATCACCAAAGTCGAAACGGCGATTGCTCCAAAATTCCAAGAGCATTTCGTCGGCGCCAATGGTCTGCCCCATGGCACAGAACGCTTTGAGCGGCTCGAAGCCAGCACCCCCCTGCCCGAGCCCAGCTTCAATGCCGGTGGCGGGCGGCAGAAACGTCGCAGGCGGGGATAGCCCACCTTCACTATGAGTTAATTTGCGCAATACACGGCATCGTCCACATCCGACACCGGAGGAGTAACGATGTCACGCTTTCCAACCGCCGCCGCTTTTGCGCTCATGACCGCCACGCCCCTGCTCGCGCAGGATTACACTGTTAAGGTCTATGCCTCCGTCTCTACGGATATTCCGGCCACGACCATGCCTTGGAAAAATCCCCAGAACCCGAATATCGCTTTTGGGATCAGTGATGGTCAGCCGCCAGTGGTATTTGGGCTGCGCCAATGTCTCGATATCGATGAAGGGCGCTATATCAAGATTTCCGGCGAGTATTCTGGCGTTTCTGCCGGGCCTGATTTCGCCCCGGTCAATAGCGCCGAAGAGCTAGGCCCCATCGTAAATGGTGATCCGGGCAGCACTGGCGCGGGTTTTCCCAGCCGCCATACCAGCACGGCGCAATATTACCCATCGGCAGAAGGTCCGCGCGATGTGGCTTTGATGGAGCTGGTCGGCGCCTTTACCGAGGCCAATGGCGTGGTCATGGGCGCGCCTTTCGCCATTGATCCATCTGTGCATCATGTTGTTCCGGCAGGGGCCTATTTCCTGCAGATCGGTTTCAATGACGATCAGTTCGCCGATAATACCGGCTATGCCACGGTGACAGTGTCCCAGTGGATCAATAACAAGCCCTATAGCTGCAAAAACTGATCGCGGCTCTGTCGCAGATCTGTCACCCTTTTCGCGCTATAGGCCTGAGAACTATCGGGCGCGGAAAGGGCATTGCATGCAAAAATTCGTTATTCTGTCAGATCTTCACCTAGTGCCCGAAGGCCAGACTTCGCATGGGATCGACACTTTCCCACGCTTGACCAAGGCGCTGGCCCATATCCGCACCCATCACGAGGATGCGGCCTTTGTGATCCTGGACGGTGATCTGGCCGATCATGCGGAAATCCCGGCTTATGAGCGCCTGAAAGCCGCTATCGCAGATTTCCCCCTGCCTGTGCATATGACCATGGGCAATCATGATGACCGGGCGGTGTTTCACAAGGTTTTTCCCGACCGCCCGATGAATCCCGCCACGACCCAATATGATATGGGTCTCGATCTTGGGGCTTATCGGGTGATTATTCTCGACAGCACAGAGCCCGGCAAAACCGAAGGCTATCTGAGCACTGCGCAAATCGCCTGGCTGCGCGATGAGCTGACAGCGACGAGTGACAAACCGGTGATCTGCGTTTTGCATCACAATATCACCGATTTCACCGTACCCACTGATGTGATCCGCTTGCAAAACCCCGCGCCGCTGATTGACGCGCTTAAGGCGCATCCGGATATGCGCATGGTGATCTCGGGTCATGTGCATATGTCCACGGCGGGGACAGTGCGCGGCGTGCCGTTTACGACGATTGCGGGCAGTCACTATAATATCTTTCCTAAGCAATCTGGGCCCATCAGCGAAGTGCCGCGCCTCTTCGGGCCAGGGCAAATGGCGGTTGTCATGGCGGGCGAGGAAAGCGTTGTGGTGCATCACGAAAACTTCCTCGATCAGCACGAAGAACAGGATCTCGCGCTTTTCCAATGGGAGCCCGAGGACGACGCCTAAAGCGCTTCCAGTTTACATTGTATCGCCAATACCCTGCCACGCCTTCGGCGCTCTCGGGACAATGGCGATAGAGGGTGTTTTAAGAAAAACAGGAAGCGCTGTAGCCCAGGCAATGCGCGCGGACTATTGACCCGGTCGCGCAGGGGGGGTAGATGCCGCTCCTGCGCGGGTATGATGTAATGGTAGCCTGTCAGCTTCCCAAGCTGAACGCGCGGGTTCGATTCCCGCTACCCGCTCCAACACCGCCCATAACGGGCCTTAGCGCCAGAGCACACCGGAGAACAGCCCAGCCAGACCGGATCCGCCACGCCAAGCCAAGACCTCGGCCACCACGCCCCCCAGCCCGGCCCGGCCTTCTCAGATCCAGCTCACCGCTTCGATCACCGCGTAGAAATCTCCCAATGGGAGGCTCTTGCGCGCTTCCTGCACCGATTGGCTCGTGGCGATCCCGGCATCTAGCTCAACCAAACGCTCGTCTTTATCCAAGAGCTCTTTTTTCGCTTCGATCGAGATCGCCTCAGGCCCGCTGTAAAATTTGAGCGGATTGCTATCGTAAAGTACTTGGTCAAATTCCAGCCCCGTCCAAAGCGAGAGCTCAGTTGTTGTGACCTGCATATCTTTGAGATTAAGCCTTTTCTGGCCATCAGAATTACGAATGCTCGGAAGATCTTGGAAAAAGATATAGGCCTGGGTCCGTAGCTCGCCACCGGGATCTTTATAAGTCACCGTTTTCCAAAAGCCGCTGGGCACACGCACTGGGACATCCAGAAATTCCTTTGCGAAATATCGATCTGACTGGGTGAAAATCGGCCCGGTGATCACCGTGATCTTATCTGCGATCTGAAAATCCGAGACGAGGGTTTCAACTTTGCTCCAATCGTCTCCGTTAAAATTCTTATGCTGCATGCTCGAATTGGCGTAAGAGCAGCTGTCATTGCTGGCGCGGACAATATCTGTTTCGCTGTCGCCCCAAGTTACAGCGGTACGCCGGGTAAGATGGCCGCGATCCCATTTCGTGCCTTTATAGTTATAGTTCGTCACTTGATTGTCGCGACCGATGCGCCCGTCATAAAACCATTTGCGTCCCTGGCCTTTCGGCGTCGATTTGTAATTTTTCAGATCGACATTCGCGGCGGAAAACAGAGCTTGCTTGGTGCTCACGCTCATCATGAGCGAATAATGGATATAAGGCACCACCACTTCCCCGTCGGGCATACCCGGCGGCTGCAAGACATCGCCAAGAAGAACCGGGCTGGGCTGGGGCAAGTCAATTACGGGACCGAGAAAATCGGGGCTATATCCTTCACGCATTGGAATTTCCTTTTCAAATCTGTTGCAACGCGACTTCCCAAAATACCCTTGCGTAATTTGAGGGGTGGGTAAAGGGAAATTGGTGCCCTTTGACTTTTGAGATGGCCAATCTCTGATCAAGTTCGCGATCGAAATAGCCAATTCCACCCGCCTTCCCCAACGCCCCCTTGTTGCGGGCGCGTCTGCCCATTATGACGCGTCAGACTTAGCTTGGGGGATGAGATGGCAAGGCGGCCAGCAAAGAGCGATAGCGAAAGACCCAAATCGAAAAAGATCGGCGCGCTGAAGGGGCTTTTGCCATTCATGCTGACCTATAAGCTACTGATGATCAGCTCGCTTATTGCCCTGACCTTTACTGCGGCCATGTCGCTGATCTTGCCCATGGCTGTGCGCCGGGTGGTCGATGGCTTTATGACCGGCGATAATGCCCTGCTTGATCAATATTTCTTCGCGGCGCTTGGGATTTCCGGGCTGCTCGCTCTGGGGACGGCGCTGCGCTATACCCTGGTCACGCGACTGGGCGAGAGGGTGGTTGCGGATATCCGCAAAGCGATTTTCGGCCGCATGATCCGGATGAGCCCGGCCTTCTATGAAAACCTACTGACCGGCGAGGTGCTGTCGCGGATTACCACCGATACGACCCTGATCCTGTCGGTCATCGGCACTTCGATCAGCTGGTTTTTGCGCAATTTCCTGCTGTTCTTTGGCGGGCTGATTTTGATGCTGCTCACCTCGGCTAAGTTGACCGGCCTGGTGCTGCTGATCGTTCCAGCGGTTTTGGTGCCGATTTTGGGGCTGGGTCGCAAGCTGCGGGTGCTGTCGCGGGAAAACCAAGACTGGATCGCGCAAAGCTCGGGCAAGGCGTCTGAGGCGCTGCTTTCGGCCTCGACAGTGCAGGCCTTCACCCATGAAACCGCCAGCCAAGCCATGTTTGACGGGGTCACCGAAAAGTCCTTTGACAGCGCCAAGACCCGAATTCTGGTGCGCGGGCTTTTGACCTTTATTGTGATTTTCCTGGTCTTTGCCGGGATCATCGGGGTTTTGTGGATTGGCGCGCGGGATGTGCGGTCTGACGCGATGTCCATTGGCGAGCTGGTGCAATTCGTGATCTATGCGGGCATTATGGCCGGATCCGTGGCGGCTTTGTCGGAAATCTGGGGCGAGCTGCAGCGCGCCGCTGGCGCAACAGAGCGTTTGGTGGAACTGCTTGGCGCCGAAGACACTGTCCAGGATCTGGCAGAGCCCCTGCCCCCGGCACAACCGGCCGAAGGCGAGATCGTCTTTGACAATGTGACCTTCCATTATCCTAGCCGTCCCGATGATGCGGCGCTGCATGGGATTAGCTTTGCGGTCAAGCCGGGCGAAACTGTGGCTCTGGTCGGCCCATCAGGGGCTGGGAAATCCACCGTGCTGCAGCTTATCTTGCGCTATTACGACCCGAAAGACGGTGCAGTGCAGCTTGATGGCATGGATCTACGCCATATGGCGCGGTCTGAATTCCGCCAATCCTTGGCTTTGGTGCCGCAAGAGCCGGTGATTTTTGCCGATACCGCCATGGAAAATATCCGCTTTGGTCGCCCAGAGGCCAGCGATGCCGAGGTCATGGAGGCCGCCAAGGCCGCCGCGGCTCATGAATTCATCACCGCCCTACCCGATGGTTATGACAGCTATTTGGGCGAGCGCGGGGTGATGATTTCCGGCGGTCAGAAACAACGCATCGCCATTGCTCGGGCCATTTTGCGCGCGGCACCTGTGCTGCTGCTGGACGAAGCGACCTCTGCCCTTGATGCGGAAAGCGAAGCGGCTGTGCAGGCTGCGGTTGAAAAGCTGTCGCAAGATCGGACCACATTGGTGGTGGCGCATCGCTTAGCCACGGTGAAAAAGGCCGACCGGATCTTGGTCTTTGATCAAGGGCGTATTGTTGCCGAAGGCACCCATGAAAGCCTAGTTGCCGAAGATGGGCTTTATGCGCGTCTGGCGCGGCTGCAATTCACCGAAAGCCTGGCCGCGCAATAGCGGCCACCCTTCTTCACATCGCAATTTTACCAGATGGGCAACAAACCCGCCGTTGCGTCGCCCTTGTTTACTGCGGGAAAAGCACCCATGCTGTGACAAAAAGCTGCGCTAGTCAGCTTAAAATCGGGGGAGGACGCTATGTATATGTTCAGTGATGTCAAAGCATCTCGGGATGTGGAACAGGAAAAACCCTGGGATGACCGGGCGTTACCTGCCACCGTTTATCAGTGCCTTTGCCAGACCGCGGCGCGCTTTCCTGACCGTCCGGCGATTAGTTTTCAGATTCTGTCTGATCCGAAATCCAAGGCAGAGACCCTCAGCTGGACCGAATTGCGCGGCAAGGTCACCCAATGCGCTAATCTTCTGCGGTCTTTGGGATTGGGCGAAGAGGATGTCGTGTCCTATATCATGCCCAATGCCAATGAGACCTGCATTGCCCTGCTGGGGGGCATGACGGCCGGCATCGTCAATCCGATAAATCCGCTGTTGGATGTGGAACAAATTGCCGGGATCTTGAACCAGACCAAATCAAAGGTCGTGGTGACGATCAAAAGCTTTCCCAAGTCTGACGTTGCGCAAAAGACGGCAGAGGCGGTGCGCTATGCGCCTTCGGTGAAATATGTGCTAGAGGTCGATCTCTTGCATTATCTCAGCCCGCCTAAATCCTGGATTGTGCAGCTGATCCGCCCGAAAAATGACGTGCATCATCGTGCAAAGGTGCTGGATTTCAACAAGGCCCTGGCTGATCATTCCGCCGAAACTCTGGTTTACGAGGATATCGACCGCGACCGTGTCGCCGCCTATTTCCATACGGGCGGGACAACCGGCACGCCGAAAGTGGCGCAGCATCTTTATTCCGGCATGACCTATAATGGCTGGCTTGGGGCCAATTTGCTGTTTTCGGAAACAGATGTGCTGATCTGCCCGCTCCCCCTGTTTCACTGTTTCGCCGCCTATCCGGTATTGATGTCTGCGATCCAGTCCGGGGCGCATGTGGTTTTCCCCACCCCCCAAGGCTATCGCGGTGCCGGGGTATTCGACAATTTCTGGAAACTGATCGAGCGCTGGAATGTGAGCTTCTTGATCACCGTACCCACTGCTCTATCGGCGCTTATGCAGCGGCCAGTGGATGCGGATGTGAGCAGCCTGCGTACCGCCATTTCTGGCTCAGCACCTTTGCCGCTAGAGCTTTATCGCCGGTTTGAGAAAGCCACAAGCGTGCAAATTTCCGAAGGCTATGGCCTGACAGAGGCGACCTGTTTGGTGTCTTGCAACCCTATCGAGGGCGAGAAAAAGGTGGGATCGGTGGGGATCCCCTTCCCCTATACGGATGTGCGGATTTTGGACTGCGCCGAGGATGGCAGCATCACCAAAGAATGCGTCCCCGGCGAGGTCGGTGAAATCTGCATCGCCAATCCTGGGGTCTTTGCGGGCTCCACCTATACGGAAAGCGGCAAGAATTTGGGGCTTTTCGCGGATCGGAATTATCTGCGCACTGGCGATTTGGGGCGGCTGGATGAGGATGGGTTTTTATGGATCACCGGGCGCAAAAAGGATCTGATCATTCGCGGCGGGCATAATATTGACCCGGCCGAAATCGAAGAGGCCCTGCTTGGCCATGAGGCAGTGGCCTTTGTGGGGGCGGTGGGCCAACCCGATACAGTGGCGGGCGAACTGCCCTGCGCCTATGTGGAGCTGGTGGATGGCGCGCAGGTGCAGCCCATCGATTTGCTGCGCCTGGCTCGGGATCGCATCCATGAACGCGCGGCGGTGCCCAAACATATCGAGATTTTGCCAAGCCTGCCGAAAACGGCTGTTGGCAAGGTTTTTAAGCCGGATCTGCGGAAAATGGCGATCCAACGGGTGTATGGCCAGGCCTTAGAGGCGGCGGGGCTGCCAATTACGGTCGAAGAGGTGGTTGACGATAAAACCAATGGCCTGACCGCGATTTTCGCCGCCCATGGGGATGTGGATGAAGAGAGCTTGCGGCAGCTGATGGATACCTTCACACGGCCTTGGCGCTGGCAGTCCCGCGACGAGTAGGGTGGGCAATTTGCCCACCGCTTGTTTGACCTTCGGCTGAGATGGGCAAATTGCCCATCCTACTCTTGCGGCAGCAATTGCGCCTGACCGGGATCGTCAAATGGTTCGATCAGCTCTGGCCCCTCAGCGCGATTGGAATTCACCTGAGGATCCACCCGATAAGCGCTAAAGCGATCTTCCGGGCCTGGTTGCATCAGCCGCGCCGCGCCTTTGCCTTTCTCCCCCAGCCATAAGCCATAGTCCTCCGGCGCCAAAGTCACCGGCATACGGTGATGAATGAATGACAGGGAGCTATTGCTCTGAGTGGTGACAATGGCGCAGGTTTGCAGGCTTTCGCCGCTCTCGGGCTGGGTCCAGCTTTGCCAAAGCCCCGCAAATACCAGCGGCACATCACCCTGCGGATGGATATACCAAGGCAAGCGATTGCCCGCCTCATCCTTAGTCCATTCGTAAAATCCTGTGGCCGGGATCAAGCAGCGCCGCTCTCGGCAGGCTGCGCGAAAGGCAGGCTTTTCCGCCAAAGTCTCGGCCCGCGCATTGATCAGCAGCGGGCCATCGCTGGGGCTTTTGTACCAATGGGGCAGAAATCCCCAGCGCATCGAGACCAGCTGCCGCCCGGTTTCCCCCAGCCGCACCCCATGGATTTGCGTTGTCGGGCAGACATTATAATTAGGGATCTGCGGCAAATCATTTGCCGGCGCCGCCTCAAAAAGCTGCGCCATTGCATCTATTGGCAAAGTCACCGCAAACCGACCGCACATTGGGCTCTCCTTTTCTTGGGGTTGCACATTCTTGCGGGCGCATATCTCGGCACGCAGCCAGGCTGTCCACCATCACGCTGCCCAGTTCAGCGCAATTCGTCAATCTTTTGCTCGACCTGCGGAAATTCGCTCTCTTGACCCGGCAAGCGCTGCGCGGCATGGGACGGTCATGGCAATATACAAGATCTTCCGCAGCGCCGAATGGGCTGTTTTAGAGGCAGAGGGACAGACGCTAGGTGCGCCTGTGGACTTGGCCGATGGCTTCATCCATTTTTCTACCGCCGAGCAGATGCGCGAAACCGCGGCGAAACATTTTGCTGGCGAAGATGGGCTGATCCTTGCGGAGATCGATGAAACCGTCTTGGGCGAGGCGCTGAAATGGGAACCATCCCGTGGCGGCGCTCTTTTCCCGCATCTTTATGCTTCCCTGCAGCGGCACCAAGTCGGTCGGACCTGGCCCCTACCTTGGGCGGATGGAGGCCATGATTTCCCAGCGGAGCTGTCATAATGCTACCTGAATCCACCGCGCTTAAAATCTTGCATTTCATGGAACCCGAAGAAGCCCATGGCTGGGCGATTTGGGCTTTGCGCAATGGCATGGTCCCTGGCAGCGGACCAGTGACTTCGCCGCGTTTGGAAACCGAGATTGCTGGGCTGAAACTGCCTAATCCGCTGGGCCTGGCAGCTGGGTTTGATAAAAATGCAGTTGCGCTAGGAGGATTGGCGCAATCGGCTTTCGGGTTTCTAGAGGTCGGCGCCGCCACACCAGAGCCGCAATCCGGCAATGCCCGCCCCCGCGTCTTTCGCCTGAAAGAAGATAAAGGCATCATCAATCGCTTTGGCTTTAATAATGACGGCGCATTGGCCATATCCGCACGGCTTGAACAACGCCCCAAAGGCAGCATCGTTGGGCTAAATCTGGGCGCGAACAAAAATAGTGAAGACCGCGTTCAGGATTATGTCGCGGTTTTGGTGTCTTGCGCGGCGCATGTGGATTTCGTGACCGTGAATGTGTCCTCGCCCAACACCGAAGGGCTGCGCGATTTACAAGGGCGCAAAGCGCTTTGGGCTCTGCTGACCGAAGTGTTGGATGCGCGCGGCCTGATTCCAGAGCGCATCCCCGTTTTCCTAAAAATCGCTCCAGATCTTACCGATGAGGAGCTCGAAGATATCGCCGATGTGGCGGTGACCAGCAGCTTGGATGGGCTAATCGCAACGAATACGACCCGCGAGCGCAAAGGGCTGAAAAGCCGCCATGCAAAGCAAGAAGGCGGGCTTTCTGGAGCGCCCTTGTTTGACCTTTCGACACAGATCCAAGCAAAGCTGTATCGCCTGACCCAAGGCAAATTGCCGATCATTGGGGTTGGCGGGGTCTCTACTGCGGCGCAAGCGATTGAGAAAATCCGCGCCGGGGCCACAGCCGTGCAGCTCTATTCCTCGATGATCTATTCGGGGATTTCCGTCGCTAAAGAGATTGCTGAAGGCATGGACCGTTATGCTGATGAGGAAGGGCTGAAGTCGATCAGCGATATCCGCGGCGAAACGGCCCGGAGCTGGGCGGGGTTCTAGCAACACAAGTGGGCTGGGCAATTTGCCCAGCATTGCGCCTGCATCACCGAAGCTGGGCAAATTGCCCAGCCTACTCTTAAGGGAAAATTCACCGCAAACGCGGCGGAGCATCGGGATCCATGCCGGGCGCCGCGCCGGGCATAGCGCTTGGTTTTGGCGCTTCGGGAATATCGATCCCCAGCCCTAGCTTAGCAAATTGGGCCGCGACCGGATCTTGCGCTGCCACAAAGGTCACATCCAACGCCGCCGCATCCAACCCGCTAAAGACCAGCGCCTCTTGCACTGCTTGCGCCAAAGCCGCTTGGGCCGGCTCCACCGCATCCACAAACCCCAGAAGATGGCCGCGCCGCCCGTCATCATAGACCACGCCTACCAGATAAGCACGCAAGGCCAGACCCTGCGCCGTGGCCAGTTTCACCGCCAGGCTTTCAAGCAAAACTTGCGGCAGACCGCTCGGTTTTAGGAATTCCTTTGGCTGGGCCTCTAGCTGATCTGGACTCTCATTAAGATATTGGCTGAGCCAGTTGATCGCCTCGGCTTCCAGCAAAATGCTTGATGGCGCGACATCAAGGTTCAACCCCAGCCCGAGCCCCTGGCTTTGCAGCAGTCCCACCAAGGCCCGCCCCGACAGAGCCGCATAAGGCACGATCCCGTCGGCAAAGCGCGACAGCCGTTCTTCACGGTCAAAAGCCAGCACCACCGCCCCGTCTTCAAGCGGGAAGATCTGCGGCTCGATCACATCGCCTTCGGCCTCTTTCGCCAGCAGCAAAAACAGCTCTGCATCGGCCAGGCGCTCATAAAACCGCAGCCGGGCCGCCGCATCCTCTGCCGCCATTTGCATCGCCGCATGGGCCTGATCCAATGGGGTGTCTAGGGACTCGCTCATGGCTGCTGCTCCATCACATGACGCACCGCCGCCCGCAGCTCGGGCAGAAGCTCGGTTTCAAACCAGGGATTTTTCCTAAGCCAACCGGTATTGCGCCAGGACGGATGGGGCAAGGGGAAGAGCCGCGGCGCAGTTTCGCGCCAGCGCCCAACGCGCTCGGTCACGGACATCCGCCCGCCCATATGCCAGGCTTGGGCATAACCACCAATCAAGAGCGTCAGCTCCACCGCCCCCAAATGCGCCATAACCCGCTCATGCCAGGTCGCGGCACATATTTTCGGCGGCGGAAGATCACTGCCTTTCGCGTCATAGCCAGGAAAGCAAAAGCCCATCGGCACCGACGCCAGAAGGCTTTGGTCATAAAACGCCTCCGCCGTGATCCCCATCCAATCGCGCAACCGATCCCCGGACCGATCGAAAAACGGCCTACCTGCCTCATGCACCCGCATCCCTGGCGCCTGCCCTGCCACTAAAATCCGCACGCCTGGGCGAAACCAAGCCACGGGGCGCGGGCTGTGACGGCTCGCTGTCGCCGCGAAACGGTCAGCGCAAAGGCGGCAAGCGCGAATTTCCGCGGCAAGTGATGAAATTTCAGCCATGGCCACTAGGAATAGCAGAAGAGTTTTGACGACGCTTCGTTATTTCTATAATTATCGAAATATGGAACAAACGACTCTCCCCCTTCCGCTTGAACTGGCCGCATCGCGCTTTGCGGCACTTGGCTCTGAACAGCGCTTGCAAGTTCTTTTGACCCTGGTGCGCGCCGGGCCGCAAGGGCTGAGCATTGGCGAGCTGGGCCAGCGCGCGGGCGTGTCGGGCTCTACCCTCACCCATCATATGCGGCTTTTGACCCAAGCGGGTCTGGTCACCCAAGCTCGGCAAGGCCGCCGTATCATCTGCGCGGCTGCCGCCTATGACACAGTGCGCCAACTGTCGGATTTCTTGCTGTCTGAATGTTGCACAGACTGCCCCAACACCACCCATGAGCATCAAAATGGCTGATATTTCCCCATCTCTAAAGCCGCTTCCCGCTTTGTGGCAGCGCATTGATAAAGTGATCATCGTCATCGCGGCTATTTTCGCGCTGCAAGCGGTGCTAGACCCGGCGCAGCTTTTGCCGAATTTGGAAAAGGCCATTGGTGCCTTTTTGCATACGCTGCCCTTTATCCTCTTTGCGGTGGCGGCGGTGGCCTATCTGAAAGCCACGGACGCCGAAGGCCTGCTATCGCGCGCTTTTACCGGCAATGTGGGGCGAATGATCGTTCTGGGGGCTTTGGCCGGCGGTTTGTCGCCCTTTTGCTCCTGCGAGGTGATCCCGTTTATCGCCGCACTTCTGGCAATGGGCGCGCCGCTCGCTGCGGTTATGGCCTTTTGGCTCAGCTCGCCGCTGATGGATCCGGCGATGTTTGCGGTGACCACCGGGGCGCTTGGGCTCGACTTCGCCATTGCGAAAACCATCAGCGCGGTGGGGATCGGGCTTTTGGGCGGATTGGTCATACTCGCCCTATCAAAGACAGAATATCTGGCCACACCCCTCAAAACCCAGCCGAAGAAAAGCTGCGGCAGTTGCTGTGGCGGTGATCAGCCCTTTAGCGGCAAACCTGTCTGGGCCTTTTGGAAAGAGCAGCCGCGCCGCCAGGTCTTTGCGCAAGTCTCGGGCGAGCAGCTTTGGTTCTTGGGCAAATGGCTGATGCTGGCTTATGTGCTAGAGGCGCTGATGATCACCTATGTGCCCGCTGATTTGATCGGTCAGGTTCTGGGCGGCGACGGCGTGATGCCGATCATTCTGGGCGCTTTGGTTGGTGGCCCGGCTTACATGAATGGTTACGCGGCGGTTCCAGTTATCGGCGGATTGATGGAACAAGGCATGAGCCCCGGCGCTGCTATGTCCTTTGTTATCGCCGGCGGCGTGAGCTGTGTTCCGGCCGCTGTGGCGGTTTGGGCCCTAGTAAAACCACGCATTTTTGTGATTTACTTAGGCCTAGGGATGGCCGGCGCGGTTTTGGCGGGCCTGGCCTGGTCCGCCTATAGCTAGAAAGTTAAAGGTTTTGAGTTGCCCCTCCATAATCTGCATCTTAGGCTGCATTTAATCAGCCATATGAGCGTCAGACTGGGGGGGAATATGTACCGCGTTTGGGATTTTATTACCACATATTCGGTTCTTTTGATCCTAGGGGCGGCGTCTGCCTTGGTCTGGGCCAATATCGATGCCCATAGCTATCATGCTTTCGTAGATTTCACCCTGGCCAAAGACTTTTTCATTGGCCATCTGCATATGGATGATCATGGCCATATGCATCGGGAACTGACCCTGCATTACCTGGTTAATGACGTGCTCATGGCGCTGTTCTTTGCCATTGCCGCCAAAGAGGTTTGGGAAGCGATCATCCTTAAAAACGGCTCGCTGCGCGGCAAGAAAGCCGCCACGCCGCTGTTTGCTACTGCTGGCGGGATGCTGGGGCCAATCACAGTCTATCTGGGCCTGGCATTTATCATGGGGTCGGAAACTTATGACGCTGTGGCGCGCGGCTGGGCGATCCCGACCGCGACGGATATCGCCTTTTCCTATCTTGTGGGGCGGCTAGTCTTTGGTTCGGGCCATCCGGCGGTGCGGTTCTTGCTGCTTTTGGCAATTGCCGATGACGCGGCGGGGCTGATCATCCTGGCAGTGTTCTATCCTTCAGGGGATTTGGCGCTGGAATGGCTGCTTTTGTCCTTTGGCGCGTCGCTGGCGGTGTTCTTCTTATTCAACAGCCTGCCGCGCCGCTTGGATCGTGGCAAACAGGATCGGCCCAATTCCACCTGGGTGCGCAAAACCCTGAAATACTGGCCCTATGTGATTGGCGGCTGCCTCAGCTGGTATGGTTTCCAACAAGCGGGGCTGCATCCGGCGCTTGGGCTTTTGCCGATTGTTCCGGCGATCCCCCATGCGGATCGGTCCTTTGGCATCTTTTCCGCCGCCGAAGCGCATATGCATGACCTGCTCAATGATATGGAACATGCGCTGAAATATCCGGTGGAGATCGTTTTATTCTTCTTCGGGCTGATGAATGCCGGGGTTGAGCTAAGCTCGATCGGCGCGCCGACCATTTTGGTCTTGGCCGGGCTGATCATTGGCAAACCCTTTGGCGTGCTGCTCTTTGGCTGGATTGCGGCAAAACCTATGGGGCTGGGCCTGCCTGATGGCATGCGTGTGATCGACCTCTTCGTCATTGGTTGTGTGGCGGCGATTGGCTTTACCGTTTCGCTCTTTATCGCGACGGTCGCCTTTGAGGCCGGACCAGTGCAAGAAGCGGCGAAAATGGGCGCGCTGTTCAGCTTTGGCGCTGTGCTGCTCTCCTTTGTGGTGGCCAAGCTAACACGGGTGCAAAAGCAAGAACTGCCGACAAATATTTAAATTCTAACTTTAAGCCTGCCTTTAGAGTGCCTGGCTTACGCCCGTCCTGCGCCATGTTTCGGCGCAGGGGGTAACGATGTTAGAGTTTGACACAGTCAGTAAGTCCTTTTGGACCGGCACCAGACGCAAGGTCATATTGAACCAAGCGTCTTTCCGGGTCACGCCCGGCCAATCCTTAGGGATCTTGGCCCGCAATGGCACAGGGAAAACCACGCTCATCAATATGATGGCCGGGCTGGAAAAGCCCGATAGCGGCACTGTGCGACGCAATTGCCGTATTTCCTTTCCTCTGGGCTTTATGGGCGGGGTGCTGAATAAACTCTCTGCGACAGCCAATTCCCGCTATATCGCTGAAATCTATGGGCTTGACCCGGATTATGTAGAGGCGTTTTGCCGATGGCTGTGCGATCTAGAGGAATATTTTGACCGCCCCGTCGGCACCTATAGCGCGGGGATGCGGTCGCGCTTTTGCTTTGCTTTGATGCTGGCTTTGGAATTCGATCTTTATCTGATCGATGAGGGAATGCCGCAAACCACGGATGTGGAGTTTAACCGCAAATCTTCTGGCATTTTGCAAGAAAGGCTGGCGCGCGGCACTTTGGTGATGGTGTCGCATCAGTCGAAAACTCTGGAAAAATTCTGCAATTCCGCTGCCGTGCTAAAAAACGGCCAAATTTATACATTCGACACATTAGAAGAGGCGAGGCGTCTTTATGACTACAAAGAGGCAAGCTGAGACCGTCGCGCCAGAGGCGCCCGAAGCCCCGAAAGCCCCGGCAGAAGTGCTAGATCCCGAAACTGGCGCTAACTCTGGTCCTGCTGCGGCCGAAACCGGTGCAGATCGCCGCGCTCGACGCAAAGAACGGCGCCAGCGCAAAGCCGCAGAGCGCGCCGCCAAGCAAGAGGCGCGGCGCTCGGCCTTGGCCTCGGAAGGGCTGAGCCCACAGCAGCTGCGCAATGCCAAACGCTTGGCGCTGCGCTATGATGTGGAATGCGACGATGAATATGACGCGGTGGAAAAGCTCCGCGCGCGGGGGATCGATCCGTTCAAACCCGCCAATCCCCTAGCCTTGGTCGTCGATAATACCAACGAGGATGGACCAAGCGGCGGCCCCGCCCCCCTGCCCGCGCCGCGCCCGATGATGTCGCCTGCGCAGCTGCGTGACGAAGAACGCCATGCGCTAGAAATCCATGCCATTCAGATGGATATCGCGAAACGGCGTCGCCGCAATCTTTGGGCGCTTTTGGGGCGTTTGATGCTGTTTGTGATGCTGCCTGTTCTGCTGGTCATGTATTACATGTTCGAAGTGGCCACGCCGCTTTATGCGGTAAAATCCGAATTCATGGTGCAAAATTCCGCGCCGGGCAGTGCGGGTGGCGCGCTTGGCGGGGTCGCGGCGGTGCAAGAGGCCGTCGCTTCGCAGCGTTATTTGGAATCGCTGGATGCCATGGTGCGGCTCAATCAAGAAGAAGGCTTTATCGCCCATTTCAGTGGCGAAAATATTGATCCTCTGACCCGATTGCCCGCAGACGCCACCAATGAACAGGCTTTCAAACTCTATCAAAAGAAAGTCCGCCTAGGCTATGATCCAACCGAAGGGGTGGTCCGCCTAGAGGTGATCGCCGCCGACCCCGAAACCGCAATGCGGTTTTCCAAAGCGCTGATCGGTTATGCGGAGGAGGTCACAAATAACCTGACCCTGCGCCAGCGCGAAGACCGCAAACGCGATGCAGAAACCGCCTATTCCACCGCTTATGACCAGCTTGGCGCCGCCCAGGCACGGGTGACGGAGTTGCAACAAGAACGCGGCATCCTAAGCGCCGAGGCCGAAGTCGGGGCGATCATGAGCCAGATTTCCACCTTCGAGCTGGAATTGCGGCAAGAAGAGCTCTCCCTCGCCTCTCTCCAAGACAATCCTCGCCCGAATACCACCCTCGTCACCGTGGCCGAGCGGCGAATCGCCCGGCTTGAGGCCACAATCGCGGATCTGCGCGCTCAGCTAACCCAAGGCAGCGAAAACAGCACATCTCTCGCGCGGATCAAAGGCGAGCTGCTGATCGCCGAAGCGGATCTAACCGGACGCCAGCAACTCTTTCAGCAGGCTTTGGAAAATCTGACCACCGCACGGCAAGAGCTGCTTCAGCAAACCGGTTATCTGACCCTGAATGTCTCGCCCATTCTGCCGCAAGAAGCGGCATATCCACGCCGATGGCCGAATACCGCCATGGCCTTTTTGATCTTTGCTGGTATCTACCTAATTGCGTCACTCACGGCGTCGATCCTCAAAGAACAAGTCTCTGGCTAGATATGAAAACTGTAAAAATTGGCGATATGACCATTGGCAATGATCTGCCGCTGACGGTCATCGCCGGCCCCTGCCAGCTCGAAGGGCTGGATCATGCCCTGATGATTGCCGAAACCATGCGCGATGCCTGCGCCGAAGCGGGCGCGCAATTCGTGTTTAAGGCCAGCTATGACAAGGCCAACCGCACCTCTTTGTCGGGCAAGCGCGGCATGGGGATCGAGGCTGGGCTTGATGTGCTGGCAGAAGTCCGCGACCGCCTGGGCGTTCCGACCCTGACCGATATCCACGCCCCCGAACAAGCGGCCCTTGCCGCAAGCAAAGTCGATATCCTGCAAATCCCGGCCTTTCTATGCCGTCAAACCGATCTGCTGGTGGCGACAGGCGAAACAGGCGCTGTGGTGAATGTGAAAAAAGGGCAATTCCTAGCGCCTTGGGATATGGCGAATGTGGTGGCCAAGGTGGAAAGCACCGGCAATGAGCGGATCCTATTGACCGAGCGCGGCGCCTCTTTTGGCTATAACACGCTGGTGGCGGATATGCGGTCACTGCCGACCATGGCCAAGACCGGCTATCCGGTGGTGATGGATGCGACCCATTCGGTGCAACAGCCTGGCGGTCAGGGCGGCTCTAGCGGCGGTCAGCGGGAATTTGCCCCAGTGATGGCGCGCTGTGCCGTATCTATCGGTGTGGCCTCGGTTTTCATCGAAACCCATGAAGACCCGGATAATGCGCCATCTGATGGGCCGAATATGATCCCGCTTGCGGATATGCCCGCGCTGGTCAGCTCTCTCATGGCGTTTGACAAATTGGCGAAACAGGATCCGATCCGCGTCTAACCGCTCTGGGACCTGCAAGGCTGCATTTGCACCGAGCCTACCGAGCGAAAAACCCAATTCAAGGGCGGGGATTTCCTCGCCCTTTTGCTATTCGCTTTCGCGCAAAACGAAAGACGGCGAATAGGGGATTCAGTGATTTTCCGGAACGCTTTGGGCCGAGTTTCGGGCAAGTGAAGATTTCCTAGCGAAAGCATGCGATTTTCCACCCCTACCCCTCTTGCACTCCCTGACCTAAAACAATAATACCCCCTTCACTGTTGGGGTGTAGCCAAGCGGTAAGGCAGCGGTTTTTGGTACCGTGTACCGTAGGTTCGAATCCTACCACCCCAGCCACTTCCACCATATGCGATGACCAAGCCGCCGGACCAGCCCTGCAGAGCGGCGTTATGGGGCCACAAAAAAACAGCACCCAGAAAACCGGATGCTGTTTTAAAAACGGATCAGGTCCGAAGACCCAAAATCGTGAGATATGCCGAGATCTGGCTTCACCAAGCGCGCAGCGCCCAGTGGAACACGATCTTACTGCTTTTTAACGCCCCACCAAGGGAAGATAATGCGAGCAAGAGCCGAAAGCCGACCCCGAGGCTTTCAAGCGGGAATCGCCTCGGGCTCTTTCCCCGCTGCGGCCTCGGCTTTTTCCTTTGCGGCCAGGAAGGCGGCTTCGGGATCCGCAGTCAGCAGGCTGGGTTGGAAGCGCAGCATTTCAATATCCGTGACCCCGGCTTGGTTCAGCCAGAAGCTAAGATAAGTGGACTGATGGTCGATGCCAAAAGCCGGGCTCGGCATATCCGGGCCATAAGCGCCGCTGGTCAGCGCCAGCACCGCGCGCTTATTTTCCAGTAGGCCGAAATAGCCCTTTTCCGGGTCCAAGCCCCAAAGCAAGCCGGGCTGGTGGATCACATCGATATATTGCTTTAGCTTATACGGCACACCGCCATTCCACATGGGCGTGGCGATCAGATAGATATCAGCCGCCATAAAGCGATTAGCGATCTCGGTGATTTCATCCCAGGCGGTTTTCTGCGCGCCCTCATGGGATTGGCCCATGATCACCGTCATCTTTGCGGCGACCTTATCGCCGTCATATTCCGGCAGGGTTTCCGTAGACAGGTCTAGCACATCCAGCTCGATCGTCGGATCATTTGCGCGCAACACGGCCAGATAGGCATCCGCCAGCGCCGCGGATTTGGACTCTTCGCCCCGAGGGGAGGCTTTGATGTAAAGCAGCTTGGTCATTGGGGTCACTCCTGAACTCAACCAGTGGCTATTTTCTGTGAAAACCAATGTAATTCCGGCTTTGTGTTCAGAAAATCTCTTTCACTGCAAAGGATTTTTGCACATATTGCACAAATGGAGAAGCTATCCGATCTCGCTATATTCGTTTCTGTTGTCGAAGAGGGCAGTTTTTCAGCCGCCGCCCGAAGCCTGGGGCTGACCCCTTCGACGATTTCGCGCCAGATCTCTGCCTTAGAGGACGACCTAGGCAGCCGCCTTTTTCATCGCACCACCCGCAAGCAAAGCCTGTCAGAGGCGGGCGCGCTGTTTTTCCCTCATGCCAAGCGCATCACCGGCGATTTGGAAGCGGCGCGGCTTGCGGTTCGTCAGCTGGCCGATCACCCCGCCGGGCGTTTGATCCTGACCGCCGAAGCCGCCCTCGCCACGCAGCTGATCGCGCCGCTTTTGCCTCGCTTTTTGGATCGCTATCCCGAAATTGAGCTAGAGCTTTCGACCTCTGCCGCCCTGCTGGATCTGGTCGAAGGGCGGATCGATCTAGCTATTCGCATGGGGCATTTGGAGGATTCGAGCCTCATCGCCCGCCGCTTAGCGCAAAGCCATTCGCAGCTTTATGCCGCGCCGAGCTATCTGGCCACGCGGGGCTGGCCCAAACATCCCGAGGACCTTCTGCGCCATAGCTGCCTGTCCTTCCGCTTGGGCGCGGCGAAACCTCGTTGGCGGTTTCGGATGGGGGGCGATGTGGTGGAGCTGGCGATTGAGGCGCCGATCAAAGCCTCTAGCCTGATGTTCCTGCGCAGCCTGGCCGAGGCTGGGCGCGGTATCATCATGATCCCCGCCTGGATGGTGCAGGATAGTCTGCGACGCGGGGCATTAGTGCCGGTGCTGACCGAGGCGACTCTAGAGCCGCCGACCACGCCGATTAATGCGGTCTTCGCCCATCACCGCCAATTGGCGCCGAAAGTCCGGGTATTGGTGGATTTTCTTGCGGCGGAAATGCAGGCGCTCTGCCCCCTGCCCGGGTCTCATTCAACTTTGGGGCAATCATCCGTGACGCGGGTTGCGGTGGGCTCTAGCTCTAATCCCAACCACGCATCCACCAAATCCTGATCAAAGCCGCTTTCATAACGCCCGCCCGAGGCCATCAAAGGCCGGCGGATCAAAATCGGGTCAGCGCACATCAGATCCAGCGCTTCGGCCTCGCTCAGCTGATCGGGACGGATCTCGCCGGATTTGACCCGCGGCGCGGTGCGATTGAACCAGTCCACCACCGGTTTTTCCCCGAAATAAGGGCGCAGCGCCTCGGGCGTCCAACTTTCTGTCAGCAGATTACGCAGATCCAAGCTATGCCCGGAACGGGTCAGAAGCCCCTTTTGCCGGGTATTGGAAATACAGCCGGGTTTTTCGTAAAATGTCAGCTCTGCCACATGCGCGCCCTTTCCTGTCGCCCCGAAAGGCTTTGGCAGGATTCAAGCAATATCTGTGCCAATCTCCGCGCCAGTCATCTCTGCCAGCTCCGCCGCCCGAGCGGGCCAGATCCAAGCCCGATCATAAGCCGCCACAGCCCGCGCCCGCGCCGCCCGACCCTTGGCTTGCGCCATCTCGCGATCATCAAGCAGACGCGTCACCGCTGCCGCCACAGCCTCGGGATCCTGCGGCCCAACAATTTCCGCCATATCCGGGCTGGTGATCGCTTCGCGCACCGGAGCCGTATCAGACACAACCATCGGACAGCCCACAGCCATGCTTTCGATCATCGACCAGCTCAGCACAAATGGCACGGTCAGATAGATATGCGCCTGGCTGGCCTGCAATAATTCCCGATATTTCGGGCCAGGCAAAAGCCCCACGAAATGCACCCGAGTTAGATCCAAATCCAACTCCGCCAGCATCCGCGCCTTCCAGCTTTCGCCTTCGGGCAGTGGCGTGCCATAGGCCACGCGATCCACCCCGGCGATGACCGCATGCATATTCGGCCGCTGCTTTTGCAAAATCGCCAAAGCGCGCATGAATTCCGGGAAACCGCGATGCGGCTCCATCCCGCGCGTGGCATAAGTGACCAGCTCCGCCCCTTCGGGAACGCCCTCCACCCAGGCCTCGGCCGGCGCAAAGCGAGCGCAATCCACCCCATCATGCATCACCCGCGTCTTGGCCTGCCAATATTCAGGGAACTGCGCCGCCTGGAAATGGGTCGGGCACCAAATCCGATCCGCCTGGTCAAAATCCAACAGCATGGGGATATTGCGACATTGGGCTTGGGCGCGCCCATCCTCTGGCGCTTGACCCTCTGTGATCTCGGTCGCATCGCGCGGTGGATAGCGGTAATACCATTCCGCATAGCTGATGAATTTCGCCTCTGGCCAAACCGCTTTGGCAAATGTCCCCGAGCCCCAGCCCGAATGCGCCACAACCGCATCTACCTGCCCCAGCCGCGCCTTTACCCGCATGGCGGCATTGGCAAAGCCTTGGGCATTCAGAACGGCATTTTCGGTACTGCGCACAAAGCGATGTATCCCATCGGTCACCTCGCGATGAGCCTTCATCTTGACCATCTGGCAGCCCTCAGGCGGTCGCGCCTTTTCAGCCGCTGTAAAAAAGGTGACCTTATGGCCTAGGCTGGCAAGATAATGGCCAAACCCACCAAATTGCGCCGGAAAATTCTGATGCGAAAAAACGATATGCATAGGGTTTGAGTGCCACTCCTCGCCAAGCAGGTCCAGCCTGGAATCGCCTAACATATTCGATTTGCACCACAGGGCATCGCCGCGCCCACAAACGAAAACGCCCCCGCAAAACGCGGAGGCGATCATACACTATCGATTTGGCAAAGCGCCTTAGAGCTGTTCCATGATCTCGTCGGAGACTTCGAAATTGGCGGTGACATTTTGCACGTCATCATCATCTTCGAGGATTTCGATCAGCTTGAACAATTTCTGCGCGCCTTCAAGATCCAGCTCGGTCGTGGTTTGCGGCTTCCAGATCAGCTTGGTCGATTCTGATTCGCCCAGAGCCTCTTCCATCGCATTGGACACTTCGGACAGGTCGTTGAAATCCGTATAGATGACATGGCCCTCGTCAGAGCTTTCGACATCTTCGGCGCCCGCTTCGATCGCGGCTTCCATCACTGTATCCGCATCGCCCGCGGAGGCTGGGTAAACAATCTCGCCCTTACGGTCGAACATGAAAGAAACCGAGCCAGTCTCCCCCAGATTCCCGCCATTTTTCGAAAAGGTCGAACGGACATTAGAGGCCGTCCGATTGCGGTTATCGGTCATCGCCTCGACAATTACCGCAACGCCGCCGGGACCATAGCCCTCATAGCGGATTTCGTCATAGTTTTCCGCATCGCCGCCGGTCGCCTTTTTGATGGCGCGGTCGATATTGTCCTTTGGCATAGATTGCGACTTGGCTTCTTTCACCGCCAGGCGCAAACGCGGGTTCTTTTCCGGGTCCGGGTCGCCCATTTTCGCGGCGACGGTGATTTCTTTGGACAGTTTAGAAAACAGCTTCGAGCGCGCGGCATCCTGGCGCCCCTTGCGGTGCTGGATATTGGCCCATTTTGAGTGCCCTGCCATGGGTCTTCTCCGATTTATTTTGCGGTCATCGGCGTGTCTTTATCGCAACCACCGCCTTGGGGGCAATCCCATGCGACACAAGCAAAGCCAGATATGAATTTCCAGAATCGAAACAAATTGCCCCTTGGTTAGGGAGTTATTGAGAAAATTCGTCGAAATTTTTCCTGTCTCGCATAACGAGACCTTCAACAGGATATACGACAGATTATGACCGTTAAAAACTCCATCGCCGCTGGATTACTGGGATGCCTTGTTGCGCAGGGCGCTTATGCCGTGACTTTCACCCAATCGACCACAATCGATATTGGCGAGGTCAAGCCGCTGCACCAAACCCTGATGGCCGGCGATACCGTCACTTATGAATTCGAAGCGCTGAACGATCTGGTCCTGACCACGGTCGGGATTATGGGCGTCGCGAGCTCCGCCTCGGACGCGGCTTTGCTCTATTTCGGCCCCGATCCTAGCGTGGCCTTTAGTTTCGTCACAGATGGCGTCATCATCGGCACAAATGGTCAATCCGGCGCAGTCATTAATATGTTCTTGGCAGCGGGCGATATTTTCCAGGTCTTTGGCGAAGCCGGGGCGCTGAGTTCCGCCGCGACCCTCAGCATTGAAATGACCGCTGATAGCGCCGCTGTGCCGGTGGGTCCGGCCCTGCCTGCCCTGGCTTCTGCTCTGGCTGGTTTGGCAATTCTACGCCGCAAAAAGTCCTAAGCAGCACGACCCTATGCAAAGGCTAAAAACCGCCCTCAATCCGGGGCGGTTTTGCTTATAGGGGCCAGATTATAAGGGAAAGACCAGCGGAATAACCGCCGAGGCCAGAATCCCCACGCTTAGATTCAGCGGCACCCCAACTCGGATAAAATCGGTGAAGCGATAGCCGCCAGGGCCAAACACCATCATATTAGTCTGATAGCCAATTGGCGTCGCGAAACTGGCCGAGGCCGCGATCATCACCGCCACCACCAGCGGTCGCGGATCCAGCCCCAATGCCGTGCCAAGCCCAATGGCAATCGGCGTCACCACCACCGCCACCGCATTATTGGACACAAGCTCAGTCAGCACAGAGGTCAGCAGGTAAATAGCATAGACCACGATAAAGGGCGGCATCTGCGCCAAGGCCGGGGCGATTGCATCCACCACCAGCTGCACCGCGCCGGAATGATCCAGCGCCGCACCAATCGCCAGCATAGAAAAGATCAGCGACAGCAAACGGCCATCAATATAGGAATAGGCCTCTTCCGCGTCGATGGCCCGGGTCAAAAGCACCACGGCAACCGCCAAAACCGACAGCATGAGAATCGGCGCGACCCCAAGCGCGGCCAAGATCACAATCCCCGCCAAGCTGGCCAAGGCCACAGGCGCATGTTCCCGACGATAGGCCCGCGCCGCAGGGGTGGTCACATCAACCAAGCCCATATCCTGAGCAAGGCGGCGAATATCTTCGGGGGTGCCTTCAAGAAGCAGGGTATCACCAACGCGCACGATCAAATCATCTAGCTGACGGCCGATATTCTGGTTCGAGCGATGCGCCGCCAAAGGATAGACCCCATAACGCCGGCGAAGCCGCAACCCGCCAAGCGACCGGCCGATCATCCGCGCACCAGGGGTGATCAAGACCTCGACAATAGTGGTTTCCACCGAGCTCAGCTTATCCACCATCCGCAGATCTTTGTTTTGCTGAATGCCCAAGAGTTCGGACATTTCGGTCCGCAAAACCACGCGGTCCCCCAATTCGATGACCACATCCGTCAAATTACGTCGCAAAGACGCGTCTCCGCGCAGCACATCGATCATCCGCATGCCTTCGCGCTTGAACAGCTGCACCTCCACAGCCTTCTGACCGATCAAAGCACTGCCTTCGGGGATAGCGACTTCGGTGAAAAACTTCCGCTTTGAGCCGCTATTAAGCAAACTGGCCATGCTATCGCGATCTGGCAGCAGCCGAGGCGCGATGAAATGCAGATAAATCATCCCCCAGGCCACCACGACGATACCCACCGGGGTAGCCTCGAAGATCCCAAAGGCCTCTAACCCTTGGCTGCGCGCAACACCATCCACCAGCAAATTGGTCGATGTGCCAATCAAGGTCATGGTCCCCCCCATGATCGCCGCATAAGACAGCGGGATCAAAAGCTTGGATGCCGATTTGCCAAGAGTTTTCGCAAGTTGGATAAAGACCGGGATCATCACCACAACCACCGGTGTATTGGACACAACCGCCGAAGACGCCGCCACAAAGAACAGCAACAGCAGCAGCGCAATTCCAGGCTGCCCTTTGGCATAGGCTTGGGTGCGTTGAATAACCCAGTCCAAAGCCCCGGTCCGCACTAAGGCGCCCATCACAATGAACATTGCGGCAATGGTCCAAGGCGCTTGGTTTGAGAGGACAGCAAGCCCGTCTTCATAGGGCAAAATACCCAAAATCAGCATCAAAGAGACGCCACCAATAGCAGTCACTTCCGCCGGATACCGTTCTGAGATGAACAGAACGAACATGATGCCGACAACCGCAAGGGCCAAGTATGGGGCAGCCGCTGGGGCTAAGGAAAGTAGCAAGATCAATACCTGAACAGGACAGTCTCGGAAGTGGAGAATGTGCAATTACGCCGGGGCGGGCAAGGGATTTTTCCGTCGTGGTTGAACAAGAAATAGCCCAATAAACATAATCGCCACAGCCAGCCAAAGCGTGGCGGAATAGCGCTCATTGAGCAAAAGCATCGACCAGCATACTCCAAAACCTGTCACCAGATAGGAAACCTGCGCCGCAAAGACCGCTCCCGCCCGGCCAACCAGCCAAACATAGGCGGAATAGATCAGCGCATGGATGATTGATGACACGATCAAGGCCATATCCGGCAGCCCCCAAGGCGGTCGCGGGTCGATCCAACTGCCGCTGAACAGCGCAAGAGGGGCGCAAATCACCATACCGATCAGCGAGGCGCCCAGCAGAACCTGGATCGGATCCAAGCCCTGAGTGCCGTAACGCGCGACGATATTTCCCTCAAATGCGTAAAAAAGAGGCGCCACTAGAGCGAGAGGTAGATAGCGCAACATGCCCGGATCCGGCAGGCTGGCTTGCGGCAAGGCGATAAAGGCCACCGCAACCAAGCCCAGGAGCAGCCCGAATAGGCGCATCCGGTGAAACTGGTCCGTGCCAAAGCTTAACGCCACCGGATAGGCGAGGATTGGCACCAAGGACAAAAGCACCGAAATAATCCCCGCCGGCAGATACACCGCCGCCTGAAACCCGGCCGCATTGGGCAGCACCGTGCCGAGGACAGCAATCAGAGCGCAAAACCCCCATTGCGCCCAGCCTTTGGGAAATTTTTGCCGCCGGGCAATTGTGATCACAGCCAAGATCACCGATCCCACAGCAAATTGCCAAAAGATCAGCCCGAAATGGCGATAGCCTTCGGAGACTGCGATTTTAGATAATGGCTGCGTCAGCCCCCAGCCCGCTCCAATCACCAATAGCAGGGCCAGAAGCCCAAAGCGCTCTGCCCCGCTCATAGACACAGTCATTGGCTCAATCGACGTCTCGGTCGCCGCCTGAGAGGCTGCCTGGGTCATGGCGCCGAAACGGCCAATTTCCCACCAATACGCACCGGAACAATCCGCGTCGCAGCACCGGTTCGGTCTTCGGTCTCGATATAAACGCCCGAAAGTGTCGCCTCGCCCCCTGCCGGGGTAAAGCGGCCTTTGGGCATGCCAGTGATAAAGCGGCGCAGAGGTTCGTCTTTCTCCATGCCGATCACACTATGATAATCGCCACACATCCCCGCATCGGTCATATAGCCGGTGCCGCCGGGCAAAATCATCGCATCGCCCGTGGGCACATGGGTATGGGTTCCCACCACCAGCGAGGCCCGGCCATCGCACCAATGCCCCATGGCCATTTTCTCGGATGTGGCCTCGGCATGGAAATCCACCAAAACCGCATTGGCAAGCCCGCCACGCGGATAGGTCTTTAGCACCGTCTCTAGGGCGGAAAACGGATCATCAAAGGGCCGTTTCATGAAGACCTGCCCCAAAGCCTGGGTGACCAGAACCTTGCGCCCGCCCGGCGCATCAAACAGCCGTGCCCCCTGGCCCGGCGCCGATTTCGCATAATTCAGCGGCCGCAAAATCCGCGGTTCCTTGCTGATAAAGGCCAGCATATCGCGTTGGTCAAAAGCATGATCGCCCAAGGTCAAGCAATCCGCCCCAGCCTCTAGCAATGCCTTCGCATGGTCCGGGGAAAGCCCCGCCCCAGAGGTTGCGTTTTCCCCATTGACCACGACGAAATCCAGCCGCCAGTCTTTCTTAATCGCAGGTAGCCGGTCGATAATCGCCGTCCGCCCTGCGCGGCCCATCACATCGCCTAGGAATAGTAGTTTCATGATCTCGGCCTAGTCTGCGCGCGCCAAGACGGCAAGTCTTATGCGCTAGGTCGGATCAGTTCTCGGTCGGTTACGATCAGATCTAAGGGTTGATCCGTCGCTTCTGCAGGCAGTTGGGGGAATTCCTGTGCCGCGAATGCATAGCCGATGACGATACGCGGCCCTTTCGCGCGCAGCCCGTCAAGACTGCGATCATAATGCCCCGCCCCATAGCCCAACCGATTGCCAGCCCGGTCAAAGCCCAGCATCGGCAAGACCAGCACTTGCGGCGCGACCTCTTCGCCATCTGCAGGCGCTTGGGTGCCAAACCCGGCCGAAGCCATTGCGCAACCCGGCGACCAAAGACGAAAGCTGAGCGCCACATCGCGCCCATGGGTCACTGGCAGGCAAATGGGGCTATGGTCATGGGCTTTGACCATGGCGGGGCCGGGGTCGAGTTCTGATCCGATGGGCCAATAGCCGGAAATGATCTGGCCTGGATAATTGGCCAGAAGCTCCGCTAAGCGGGCCTGAGCCGCCGCCGCGATCACCGGTAAATCCTGCGCGTTATGTACTGCACCGCGCTTGGCCCGTGCCTCTGCTCGCAGCTGGTTTTTCCGTTCGCGCAAGGTCACAGCAGCGTCCAACTTGCCAAACCCAAAAAGGCGAAAAAGCCCACCACATCGGTCACGGTGGTCACAAAAGTGCCAGAGGCCAGGGCCGGGTCATAGCCGAACCGCTCTAGCACCACCGGCACCATAATTCCGGCCAGACAGGCCACCACCAGATTGACCACCATAGCCACAGCGATCACTGCGCCGATCACCGGATTGCCGAACCAGACCACACCGACAATCCCCATGACCACCGCAAAGAAAACCCCATTGGCCAGGCCGACCATCGCCTCTCTGCGGATCACGCGCAGCATATTCGAGCCGGTCAAATCCTTGGTCGCCAAAGCCCGCACCGCGACGGTCAGCGATTGCGTGCCGGCATTCCCACCCATAGAGGCGACGATCGGCATCAACACCGCCAAAGCCACAACTTGGGCCAAAGCCTCGTCAAAGATCGAGATCACCATAGAGGCCAAAATCGCCGTCAGCAGATTGATAAACAGCCAAGGCAAGCGCGACCGCACCGTGTCCCAGGCCCCATCCGCGACGCTGCTTTCTTCGCTGATCCCGGCCAGGCGCAAGATGTCTTCTTCCGCCTCTTCATCCAAAACGATCATAGCGTCATCGATTGTGATCACACCGACCAAACGCCCGCCATCATCCACCACCGGCGCGGAAATCAGGTGATATTGGTTGAAGGCATAAGCGACATTGCCCTCTGGTTCATCCAAGGGAATGGTGCGGAATGTGTCTTCGGACAGATCCTGTAGCGGTGTGCTTCGCCGCGCGCTCAGCACCCGCCCCAAAGTCACATAAGCCACCGGGCGCAAGGCCGGATCCACCAGCATCACATGATAGAATTGATCCGGCAGGTCATCGGCATTTCGCAAATGATCGATGGCCTCGCCCACCGTCCAATGTTCCGGCGCCATGACGAATTCGCGCTGCATCAAGCGCCCGGCCGATCCCTCGGGATAAGACAGCGCCATTTCCACCGCGACACGGTCAACCGGTTCCAGAGCCTCTAGGATAGCGTCTTGCTGCTCGCCCTCCAGATCCTCGACCAGATCCACCACATCATCGGTTTCCAGATCACGAACCGCCGTTGCCAAAGCATCCGGCGCAAGGGTTTCGATCACCGACTCCCGCAGGCCTTCGTTGAGCTCTGACAGAACATCACCGTCAATGGCGGGCGAGGCCAGGCCTAGCAATTGCTGCCGGTCCTGATCACTGACCTGTTCTAAAAGGTCAGCAATATCCGCAGGGTGCAGCTGATCCAGTTGCTCCGAGAGCCGTGCCTCATCCTGCATCGCCACAGCCGCCAAAATGCGACCGACCTTGCGACTATCCAGCCCGTGCTCTTCGACGCTGTCTTCTGGCGGGAGCTCTGCGGAAATTTCTGCATCTGTCATGGCTGCCCCCCTTTTGCGCGTGCATAGCTTAAAACTAGGAAAGCAAAAGCAACAGACCAGTTTCAGCTTTCCGAAAACCGCAATATGCCCTTACGGTTTAGCGGAAAATCTTCAAGAGGGTGTGGATGGCACAGCTATTGTTAGGTCAAACTTTGGGCTTTTGCGCATCGCCCTTTGAGCTTCCTTATGACGAAGCGGTGCAATATGAGCGGCACGGCGCGGTTTTGCTGGAAAATGGTCTGATTGCGGATCTTGGCCCCGCCGATGATCTGGTCGCGCGCTATCCAGAGGCTGACAAACAGGATTACGGCGCCGGGCTGATCATGGCCGGTTTCGTCGATGCCCATGCCCATTATCCCCAAACACGGATGATCGCGAGCTGGGGCAAGCGATTGATCGATTGGCTGAATGACTACACCTTTCCGCAAGAGCTACGCTTTGGCGATCCCGCCTATGCAAAAGCCGTGGCCGAGGATTATCTGGATCTACTTTTGGCCCATGGCACCACCAGCGTATGCAGCTTTTGCACCGTCCACCCAGAAAGTGCCGAGGCCTTCTTTACCGCAGCTGAGGCGCGGGGCATGCGGGTGGCTGGCGGCAAAACTTGCATGGACCGTAATGCGCCCGACGACCTACTCGACACTCCGCAAACCGCCTATGATCAGTCCAAAACTCTGGCAGAGCGCTGGCATGGGCGCGGCCGCGTGGTCTATGCGCTGACCCCGCGATTCTCGCCCACCTCAACGCCGGAACAGCTGCAGGCCATGGGGGCGCTTTGGGCGGAGCTGCCTGACTGCCTGATGCAAACTCATCTGAGCGAGCAAACCGAAGAAATCGCTTGGGTCAAAGAGCTTTACCCTCAGGCGCGGGACTATCTGGACACATATGAGCAGGCGGGGCTTTTGGGCGGGCGCGGGCTTTATGGCCATGCGATCCATTTGGAACCGCGCGAGAAAGACCGGCTGAAAGAGATCGGCGCCGGGCTGGTGCATTGTCCGACTTCGAATACCTTCATAGGCTCGGGGCTTTTCGCGACCCAAGACCTGATCAGCGCCGGGCAGCGGGTGGGGCTGGCCACAGATACGGGCGGCGGGTCGAGCTTTTCCATGTTGCGAAGTATGGCCGCCGCCTATGAAATCGGCCAGCTGCGCGGCACGGCGCTGCATGCCAGCCAGCTCTTATGGCTCGCAACAATCGGATCCGCCGAGGTGATGCATCAAAGCGATAAAATCGGTAATCTTGCGAAGGGGATGGAGGCGGATTTGGTGGTGCTCGATCTTGCTTCCACCACCGCTATAGCCCAGCGAGCCGCCCAAGCGGAAACCCATTGGGAAGAGATCTTTCCAACCATCATGATGGGAGATGACCGCGCCGTCAAAGCCATTTGGGTCGCTGGCCGCTGCATGTAGGATGGGCAATTTGCCCATCATTGTCAGAGCCTTCGCCGAAGATGGGCAAAATGCCCATCCTACTCATCGAGGCGCCGCCAGATCCATCACCCAATAGGGTCCGATATGGTTATAGGCCAGCCCGATGCCATATTGGGTGACCCCAGGCAAAAGCATATTTTCCCGATGACCATCGGATTTGCGCCAAGACTCCATGGCTTGGGCCGGGTTTTCTTGCCCAAAGGCCACATTCTCCGCCAGGCTCCACCAATCATAGCCCTGAGCCTCTAACCGGTCCGAAACCTGGCTGCCATTGCCCCCCTGATGTGACAAGACAATCCGCGCCGCCATGTCTTCGGCATGCAGCTGCGCCGCGATGGTCAAAGCTTGAGACGGCTCCAGCGGCGCGATCCCATGTTCCAGGCGAAAAGCGTTCAAACGCTGCCCAAGCTCCAGCGCCACAGGCGTTTGCACAAACTCAATCATGCGGCGATGCGAACCTGACTCACGAGCCTCACGAGGCCGCCGCCAAATCCGCCGCCAGCCGGGTTTGATGCTCTAGCAACTTTGGCAGATCCAGGCTTGTGATCACACCATGATCGACGATCCGCCGCCCTTCCACAAACAGATCGCGCACCCCGCCCATTTGGCATAACATCAAAGCCGCGACCGGATCCCAAGCCCCGGCGGCGCCGATCTGGTTCAGATCCCAAACGGCAATATCAGCGCGTTTGCCAATTTCCAGCGAGCCCAAATCGCCGCGACGGCCCAAAACTTCGGCCCCGCCCAAAGTGGCGATTTCTAGCATTTCTCGCGCACTCATCGCATCCGCGCCGCGCGTCACCCGCTGCAATAACATGGCCTGGCGCGCCTCGGCCAAAAGATGCCCGGCGTCATTACTGGCAGAGCCGTCAACCCCCAGGCCGACCCGCACGCCCTCATCGCGCATCGCGCGAATGGGCGCGATACCACTGCCAAGACGACAATTGGAACAGGGGCAATGGGCCACGCCGGTTTGACTGCGAGCGAATAGAGAAATCTCAGATGTGTCGAGCTTTACGCAATGGGCATGCCAGACATCATCGCCAGTCCAGCCCAGATCCTCCGCATATTGGCCCGGCCGACAGCCGAATTTTTCCTGGGAATAGGCGATATCTTCGTCATTTTCCGCCAAATGCGTATGCAAACGCACGGATTTCTCGCGTGCCAAAATCGCGGAATCGCGCATCAATTCGCGACTGACCGAGAAAGGCGAACAAGGCGCCAGCCCCACTTGGATCATCGCGCCGGGGCTTGGGTCGTGAAACGCGTCGATCACCCGCTGACTGTCGTCCAGGATATCGGCCTCGCGCTCCACTAAACTATCCGGCGGCAGGCCACCTGCGCTTTCGCCGATGCTCATAGAGCCCCGCGTCGCCAAGAGCCTTAGTCCAATTTCCTTTGCCGCATCGATAGTGTCATCCAGCCGCGCGCCATTGGGATAAAGATAGAGATGATCCGAGCTGAGCGAACAGCCGGACAAAGCCAGCTCGGCCAAGCCGGTCAGCGCCGAAATCCGCATATGTTCAGGCGTGTAGCGGGCCCAAATCGGATAAAGCCGCTGCAACCAACCAAACAGCAGCGCATCCTGCCCCCCCGGCACAACACGGGTCAGGGACTGGTAAAGATGGTGATGCGTGTTGACCAAGCCCGGTGTGATCACACAGCCAGACACATCCACCTGCTCATCATCGCCAGGGGCAAGATCTGCGCCAATTTCTGTGATCACACCGCCGTCGAAACGCAAATCCGCCTCGGCTAATTCCCGGCGGCTGTCATCCATGGTGACAATGACGCGGGCCTTGCGCAGCAACACAGCCATCAGGCGAATTCCTCGTCATGGCATTGGGAAAGAAGCTCTAGCGCGGCCTGATGAAGCTCGGGTGTAGCCGCCGCGACGACCCGCCCGCCTTCGGCCGCAGACTCGCCCGACCAATTTGTGATCACACCGCCAGCGGCCTCGACCACGGCAATTGGGGCAACGATATCATAAGCATGCAAGCCCGCTTCGATCACCAAATCGATCTGCCCCAAAGCCAAAAGCCCGTAAGCATAGCAGTCACAGCCATAGCGGGTCAGTTTGGCTTGGCGGGACACTTTGTGAAAGGCTTCCGCCTCGGCGGCGGAGCCAACCTCCGGGAAGGTCGAAAACAAGATCGCATCGCTCAGCTTTGTCGTAGAGCGGGTTTTCAGATCAGCGTTTCCGCGCGGCCCAGTATAGCCCGCCTCGCCCAGCCCACCGAAAAACCGTTCGCCGATAAAGGGTTGCTCTATGATGCCAAATTGCGGACCTTGGGCATTGCGCAGCCCCACCAATACGCCCCATACCGGCGTGCCCGCCAAAAATCCGCGCGTTCCGTCGATCGGGTCAAGCACCCAAACCCAGCCGCTTTCCCCTTGGGATTGGCCGAATTCCTCGCCAAGGATACCATCTTGGGGCCGCTCCGCTGCCAAAATCGCGCGCATCGCTTGCTCTGCCGCGCGGTCGCCTTCGGTTACCGGATCAAAATCAGCGCTGGATTTGTTATCCGCCGTCAGCCCCTGGCCGCGAAAATAGGTCAGGGCCGCCTTGCCGCCCGCTTCAGCCAAGCGTTTGGCGATGGAAATCAACTCTTCAGACATAAGAGAGGTGTGCGATATCGGAAAATTGGGCGCAAGCGCCAAGCGCTCGCTCCAACCAAATTTTATGCAACCGGCTTAAGCCGCGTCGCTGAGAACCCGAGCAAGTTCAAAAAGACGGCGTCTTTGGTTTTCTGGGATCGCATAATAGGAGCGCACTAATTCCAAAGCTTCGCGGTCCGTCAGCAAATCGCTTGGCACGTCTTCAGAGGCCGGCTCTTCGGTCGCTGCGTCAAGACCTTCAAAGAAATAAGCCACCGGCACGGTCAGTGCTTCGCCAATATCCCAAAGCCGGGAGGCGCTGACCCGGTTTGTCCCGGTTTCGTATTTCTGAATCTGCTGAAATTTAATTCCGACTTGCGTCGCGAGCTGCTGCTGGGTCATTCCCACCATCCATCGACGGTGACGAATTCTTTTACCAACATGCATATCAACGGGATGCGCCATTTCCGACCTCCTTAAAACGACTAATGGTGGTTCAGCAAAGCCGGTGCCAAAAGGCTTTGATTTTTGCTGCACTGCCATCATTTTGTAAAACACTATACGCGTTATACGTGCGTAGCGCTATTTTTTACGTGTATAAAGCATGAAAAACCGTAATTTTCCGCCAACTGATACAAAAGTATTGGATACCACACTATGCCGCAGCTGCAGCATTCGCAAATTGCTAATCTCATTTTGCGGATTTAATCGCATTTTGCAAAGGCAATTTTGCTCTCGCTCCCGTTGCGGCAATATAGTTTAACTCGCTCTGACCCTAGCGCGGCCTCAGTGCCGGTCCCAATTTGACGGAGTAGCCTGTTGTTAGCTTTCCAAATAAAAGACACATCTTCAGTCCCCGAACTCGCAACACTAGATCAACCAGCTCCTGCCGCTGGGGAAGTTCTGGTCAAGATCCATGCATGCGGCCTGAACTTCGCCGATTTGCTGATGGCCAAAGGCAAATACCAGGACATGCCAAACCTGCCCGCAACTCTCGGGCTCGAGGCGGCGGGCGAGGTCATCGGCCTGGGCGAGGGCGTGACCGAATTTGCAGCAGGCGACCGGGTTGCAGTCTGTGCGGGCTCGGGTGGCTTGGCAGAATATGGGGCCTTCCCGGCCTCTCGCTGCATCCCAATGCCAAGTGAAATGACATATGAGGAAGCGGCAGGTTTCCAGATTGCCTATGGCACCTCCCATTTGGCGATGACTTTCTGCACCCAGGTGACCAAGCAGGACACGGTTTTGATCACAGGCGCTGCGGGCGGGGTCGGGCTGACGGCTGTTCAGATCGCATCGCAATTGGGCGCTCGAGTCATAGCGGTGGCGCGCGGCGAAGACAAGCTGACCATCGCGCGGGAAGCGGGCGCAGACATCACCTTGGATGCCAGCACCGCGGATTTGGGTGCCAAGCTGAAAGAGCTGGGCGGCGCCGATGTGGTCTATGACACGGTGGGCGGCAAATTATTCGATCCGGTGTTTCGAGCCTGCAAAGTCGGGGGGCGTTTCTTGGTGATCGGATTTGCCGGCGGTGAGGTGCCGCAAGTCCCTGCCAATATTCTGCTGGTGAAAAACATCCAGATGATCGGTCTATATTGGGGAGGTTATCGCAAGCTGAACCCCAAGGCTTTGAATGACAGCCTGGCAGAGCTGATGCGCTGGTATAGCGAGGGGCGGATCAAGCCGCCGGTGGGCCACACCTTCCCGCTGGAGAAAACCGCCGAGGGGCTAGAGCTGATGCGCAGCCGGCAATCCACCGGCAAAATTGTGATCACAATGCCGGAATGAGTACATATGTGATCACATTCAGACTTGTGATCACATAACTCATCAGAGAGCCCCCGCGGGGCATTGTTCACATCGGCGCCGCAACTTTTGCCTTTTCGATGGCGCGCGGCGCTGAAACCGGCATGCCGCGATAGGCCCGACGCACTTGATCCGCCAGATGGGTAATGGCCGGGCTATTTGCCCCGTCGCGCAGATACATATTGATATTAGTTTCCCCAACGGGCGGTAATGCGCCTCCATGGTCGATTTCCACCATATGCTGCGGTGGGGTGCCGGAAATCGCCACATGCACCGCCAGATCCGCGCTAACCGTCGCGGCAACAGTGCGGTCGCTTTCGGTTTCCACCGCCAAATCCCATGGGATATTCGACGCCTCTAAAGCCGTCTGCGCCAATTTGCGGAAAATGCAGGTCTGCTCAAAGGCCAAGCGCAGGGGCCTGTGCCGCCAAGCCGTGCCATTTTGCGCCCCGACCCAAACCAAAGGCAGGGTGACCAAACATTCGCTCTGTGCGGTTTTATCTGGCTCCGTGGTCAAGATCAGATCGATAGAACGCTCCGCCAGCCGGGCTTTCAAATCCGTGGTATAGCTAGAGATCAGATGCACTTTGACCCGCGGAAATTCCTGGTTCAACCGGTGCAAAATCGCCGGGATATGCGGATAGACAATGTCATGGGGCACACCAAAGGTCAGCTCGCCCTCAAATTCCTTTGTGGTCAGCCGCATCACCGCTTCGTCATTTAGCTCGATGATCCGACGCGCATAGCTTAGCAATTGCTCCCCTGCCCCGGTCAAAGCCATCTGCCGCCCCGACCGATCAAAAAGCGACACATCCAACGCCTCTTCCAGCCGTTTCATCTGCATCGACACCGCCGATTGCGTCAGATTGAGCGTATTGGCCGCGCGGGTCACCCCACCGGTTTCCGCGATGGTCAAAAAAGAGCGCAGAGAGGACATATCGAGACTTCGAGGCATATCACAGATCCTGATGCTAAGCTTCACAATCATTCGTTTCCAATATGAGCCACAACCAGCCATATAGATCAAGTAAATTCATCAAGTCGCTTGGCTTCATCACAGATAGGAAAGGATCTTCCCATGCGCTCGATTACTTCTGCACCCACTTTCCGTAGCATTGCCGCCCGGCCTCAAAAATATTCGGTCTGGGATCTGTGGGGCCTGATCCGTCAGCGACGTGCTTTGGCGGAATTGGACGCCCATTTGCTGGCAGATCTGGGTCTGACCGAGACCGAAGCTCAGCGCGAAGCCGCGCGCCCTGTCTGGGACGTGCCGTCGCACTGGCTCAAATAAGCGGCAAATTCACCTTAAAAACTGCCAAACCTGCAGCTTGAATGCTTGAAACCGGGCTCGGCTTTGACAATATCTTCTTGAAATGGCGGTCCGTCTGTCGCGGGCCGTCACCTGTTATTTTTGAGGAGGCAACCAATGGCTGATTTTCGGACGATGCGTGCTGGCGCGGATATTCGCACCGCACAAATCGACGAAGGGCTTCGCGCCCATATGAACAAGGTCTACGGCACGATGTCCGTAGGCATGCTCATTACTGCATTGGCCGCCTGGGCCATCGCTGGCCTGGCTGTCACAACCGACCCATCCGCCGGAGCTGCGCAGCTGGGCGCGAATAAATACCTGACCCAGTTTGGCTATGCGATTTACGCGTCGCCGCTGAAATGGGCGATCATGTTTGCCCCGCTGCTGTTTGTTTTCGGCTTCTCTGCTGGGATCAACCGCATGTCGGCGCAGCTGGCGCAGACCGTATTTTATGCCTTTGGCGCGGTTATGGGCCTGTCGATCAGCTCGATCTTCCTGGTGTATACCGGCACATCGATTGTCACCACATTCCTGGTGACCGCGATCGCTTTTGCATCGCTGAGCCTCTATGGCTACACCACTAAGAAAGACCTGTCGGCGATGGGCACTTTCTTGATGATGGGTTTGATCGGTCTCGTTGCGGCGTCGCTGATCAATATCTTTGTGGCAAGCTCGGCCCTGGCCTTCGCGATTTCGGTGATCGGTGTTCTGATCTTTGCGGGTCTGACCGCCTATGACACCCAGTCGATCAAGCTGGAATATGTGGAAATGTCCCGCATGGGCGACCAAGAATGGCTTGATAAATCCGCGATCATGGGCGCGCTGCGTCTGTATCTGGACTTCATCAACCTGTTTATGTTCCTGCTGCAATTCCTGGGCAATCGGGAATAAGCAAGGGCCAAACAGCCCAAAGACGCTTTCCGCCCCATCAGGCCTTTCGCTTGGTGGGGCTTTTTTGTGCCTGAAATTTCGGGCGTGAAATCCGACCTTTAAACGCTATAAGCGCCTATTTCTAAGACCCGGATTTAAAACACCGGCCAGAGTCAGGCCCCAATCGCATCTGCGCTATTGGTCGCCCTATTATGCCTCCCCCTATGTCCACCAAGCGGACATATTCAGGCTTTCCATATCTTCGCCAGGCCAGCGCCACCTATGACCAGGGAAACCGCGTCTGGGAGGAACGCCATGCCGATGACCCCGCCTTTAACCACATTCCAAGCCGTAGAGGGCCTGCGCCAATGAGCAGGAGCAGTGCGAAAAAGATCGTGTCCCGTGTGTTTTTGGGCGCGGCTGGGGCCTGTTTCCTATTCGGCGCCGGGGTGACTGTCGGCGATGTGGCGCTGCGGGCATTGGCGTCGCGCAATATTCCTGGCGCGATTGAGCTGACCTCGCTGTCTATTGGGCTGGGCGCACTTTTATCCATGCCGGTTTGCTATGCGATGCAAAGCCATGTGACCGCGCGGCTTCTGTCCGAGCTGATGCCCAATCGCTTTCGCTGGCCTTTGGGGCTGACCGGCGCGGTGGTCTCCACGCTTTTTGCGGCGGTGCTTTTATGGGTCATGGGCCATGCGGCGATCGACAAGATCGGCTCGCCGGAAACCACTGCGGATCTGGGTCTGCCGATCCCCACTGCAACGGCCATTGTCGCCGCTGCCCTGCTCGCCTGTTTGGTCGCTGCTTTGGCCGGGCTGCGCTACGCGCTTAAGAATGATCGGAATTGGTGATGGACGGTATTTTACTGGGCGGGCTGGGTTTTGGCGCCGCGATTTTGATGATTTTCCTGGAAATCCCGGTGGCGGTGGCTTTGGGCATGGTCGGCATTCTTGGCTCTGCCATGATTATCGGCCTGCCTGGCGCTATGGCGATTGGCTCGACCACGATTTGGGATAGCCTGACCAATTACACCCTGACCATGCTGCCGCTTTTCGTTTTGATGGGCAATATCGCGGCACAAAGCGGGCTTTCGAGTAAGCTGTACCGCTCGATGGCGGTGCTTTTGGGGCATCGGCGCGGTGGGCTGGCCCTCGCAACGATTGGGGCCTCGGCCGGGTTTGGGATGATTTCCGGGTCATCGCTCGCCACCACCGCCACAATGGGCCGGATCGCTCTGCCCGAAATGCAAGAGGCGGGCTATTCCCGCTCGCTTTCCGCCGGATCCGTGGCGGCGGGTGGCACGCTGGGCATTCTTATCCCGCCGTCTACCGTGCTGGTCATCTATGCTTTCATCGCCGAGCAATCGATCCGCGATCTGCTATTGGCGACGGCTGGCCCGATCTGCTTGGCAGTGCTGCTGTATTGCCTCGCGATTTGGGTGCCGATCCGGCTGGGCTGGTCCACCGCCCCCGAAGGCAAGCGCGCCAGCCAGGAAATCCGCCGCGCCGCAACCCAAGAGCTTTTGCCCCCTGTCGGCATATTCGGTTTGATCATGGGCGGGCTTTACACCGGCATTTTCACCGCCAATGAAACCGCGGCAATCGGCGCGGCGGTGGTACTGGCCTATGGGGTGATTTCCCGACGCCTGTCGATAGAGGGCTTTCTCGGCGCGCTGATGGATACGGCGCTGACCTGTGGCGCGCTGTATCTGGTACTGATCGGAGCCAATCTTTTCAACTTCTTCCTGGCTTTGTCGGGGCTGCCCTTCTCCCTTACCGGGCTTTTCGCGGGGATTTTGGACGACCCGCTTTTGGTCATCTTGCTGATGCTGGCGATCTATCTGGCGCTTGGCACTTTGATGGACAGCCTCGCCATGCTGCTGCTGACCGTGCCGCTTTTCGTGCCCATCGCTCAGGCCGCCGGAATTGACCTGGTCTGGTTCGGCATCTTCGCCGTGATGGTGGTGGAGATGGGGCTGATTACCCCGCCCGTGGGCATGAATCTGTTCGTTTTGAAGGCCGTGGTTCCCGAGGTCCGCCTCATGGAGCTGTGGAAAGGCGCGGCGCCTTTTGTCTTGGCCGATCTGATCCGGGTGGGGCTGATCATTGCTTTGCCGGCCATCGTGATCTGGCTGCCTTACGCCGCAATGTAACTGAAAACTTGAGGAAAACGGGAGGATCCCCAATGATCAAAACTTTACTGAAAACCAGCGCGCTCGCCCTCATTCTGGCCGGAGCAACCGCAGAAGCCCGCGAAATGCGCGTGTCCAGCTTTGAACCAGCCCAGGGCTTTTACTCGTCAAAGATTCTTCAGGTTTGGATAGACGAGATCAATGGCAAAATGTCCAAAGGCAATAGCTTTAAGCTCTATCCGGGCTCCATCCTCGGTGCGCCGCCCGCGCAGGCAGAGCTGGTGAAAGCAGGGGTTGCGGATATCGCGCTGGTGGTGCCGACCTATACGCCGGGGCTTTTCCCGATGACCGGCGTGGTGGAAATTCCTGGTGTGGTCGATAGCGCGGCCACCGGGGCGGATATCCTGGCCACCCTGGCTGAAAACGGTGCGCTGGACAAAGAATACGCGGATTACAAAATCATCGCGCTCTTCACCACCCCGTCATATCGCTTTTTCATGACCGATGAAGCGGCTGCGCAGCCCAGCGATTTGGACGGCCTGAAACTACGCTCGCCGTCGAAATTCGGCTCTGAACTTTTTGAGATGGTCGGCGCTTCGGGGGTCGGTATCCCTGCACCCCAGGTCTATGAAAACCTGGAACGCGGCGTGGTGTCGGGGGCGGTTTGGGTCATGGATGCCTATCGCACTTTCCGCCTGGATGAGGTCGCGCCTTATATCACCACCTCTGGCTTCATGGCCTCGCCCATGGCGATTTTGATGAATAAGCGCAGCTATGAAAGCCTGCCTGAGGCAGATCGCGCCGTTCTGGATGATATGTCCGGTCGCGCCACGGCGGAATGGATCGCAAGCGTGGTGGATGAAACCGATGCCCAGGTAGAGGCCGATTTCCGCGCCGCTGGCGAAGTGACCTTCACCGATATTGACGGCGATGACAGCGCTGCTTGGGCCGCTGCCTTTGCCGGGGCCGAAGCCGCTTGGGTCGCTGGCCAAGCTGACACAGCCGCGGCGGAAGCCGCGCTGGAAACCGCCAAAGCCGTGGCGGCCAAATAATCCTCCCCGCCCCGCCTGTTTCGCGACGGGCGGGGCATTATCCCATCAACAAGACGGAGACGACCATGGCAATCAATGCTCTTGGCTATATCGGGGTGCGCTCTGACAAGCTCGACGACTGGTCCGATTTCGCAGGTAAGCTTCTGGGGATGCAGAAGATTGACCGAGGCGGCAAGGCGCTTGCCTTCCGTATGGATGACCGGATGCAGCGGCTTTTGGTCAGTGACGAAGCGGGCGACACTTTGGCTTTCATGGGCTGGGAAGTGGAGCATAAAGACGATCTGCACCTTTACGCCGCCCGGCTAGATGCCGCCGGAACCAAAGTGCAAATCGGCGATGCGCAGCTTTGCGATCGGCGATTTTGCGAAGCGATGATCTGGTTTCTTGACCCGATGGGCAACCGGATCGAGCTGATCTATGGGCCGATGATTGCCTCTGATCCTTTCCAGCCGGGCCGCCCAATCGATGGGTTCCAAACCGGGCCTTACGGCATGGGCCATGCGGTGCTGCATGTGAAGGATATCGAGGTGATGCTCCCCTTCTATCGCGATTTGCTGGATTTCCATGTGTCGGATTTCGGGCTGGAACCTTATGGGCTTTATTTCTTCCATGTGAATGGGCGGCATCATTCCTTTGCCATGGTCGGATCGGGCCAGGCGGGTTTTCACCATTTCATGGTCGAGTTCCAAAATCTCGATGATGTGGGCCAAGGTTTCGATCTGGCGCAACAAGAGGAAGGCCGCGTCGCCTATACGCTGGGGCGCCATACCAATGATTTCATGACCTCTTTCTATGCCAATTCGCCCTCGGGCTTTTTCGTCGAAAATGGCTGGGGCGGGCGCGTGATCGATCCTGACACATGGGAGCCGCACCAAACCCATGATGGGCCCAGCTTTTGGGGGCATGAGCGGCTTTATCTAACCGAAGAAGGCGGGCGCAAACGCCTGCGCGATATGCGGCTGGATGCGGCGGCGCGGGGCAAGCGTTCGCCAGCAGTGGCTGAATGCCCATGGCTTTACGGCGAACTCGCCAAACAGGGAGTATAAGGCATGCAACATTATGACGTGGCCATTGTGGGCTATGGTCCTGCAGGCGCGGTTTTGGCCCATCTTTTGGCCGAATGCGGTCTAAAGACCCTGGTGCTGGAACGCGAAAGCGCGGCCTATCACCTGCCCCGCGCGGTGCATTTCGATGCAGAGGTGATGCGCGCCTTTCAGTGGATCGGCATTGCCGAGGAAATGGAGCCGAAAACCGCGACACATCCGGGCATGCGTTTTGTGGATCGCGATGGAACTTTGCTATTGGATTGGCCGCGACCGCAAGGCGAAGGCCCCCAGGGCTGGCGCGCCAATTACCGGTTCCATCAGCCGGATCTAGAGGCCGTTTTGCGCGACCACCTGACCCGCCGGCCCGAAGTCACCATCCGCACCCGCTGCGATGTGTTCAATGTGGATGACCAAGGCGACAAGGTCGAGTTGCGTTTCGAAGACATGACCGTGGGCAAGGTCGAGCGCGTCACTGCCTCTTATGCGGTGGGCTGTGATGGGGCGCGGTCCCTGATCCGCCGCTATATCGAGTCGGGTATGGAGGATCTGGGCTTCCATGAACGCTGGCTGGTGGTGGATGTGATCCTGAACAAGGACAAGCCCGAGCTGGGCGATCACTCGATCCAATATTGCGTGCCAGAACGCCCCGCCACTTATGTGCGCACTCCGGGCATGCGGCGGCGATGGGAAATCACTGTTCTGCCGGATGAAGACAGCAATGAAATCTCGCATCCCGACCGGGTCTGGGAGCTCTTGTCAGACTGGCTGAAACCTGAAGAGGCCGAGCTAGAACGCACCGCCGTTTATACCTTCCATTCGCTGGTGGCGGATGATTGGCGCCGTGGTCGGTTGATCCTGGCAGGCGATGCTTGCCACCAGACACCGCCATTTATGGGCCAAGGCATGTGTGCGGGCACCCGCGATGTGGTCAATCTCTATTGGAAATTGGCACTGATCTGTCAGGGCAAAGTCACGGGTGAGGCGGCGGAAAAACTGCTGGACAGCTATGAAAGCGAGCGCCGCCCCAATTCCCATGAATATATCGCCACGGCGGTGCGTCTGGGCGGGCTGATCAACACAGTCGGCACCGAAGAGGCGCTGCGGGCCGCCCTACCCTCGGCGGATGGCAGCGCTCGGATGGAAAGCATTGCGCCGCCCATTGGGCCGGGTTTGGGCGATGATAGCCCCCGCGCCGGGCGACTCTTTGGGCAACCGCGCCTCAGCGATGGCCGCTTGATGGATGATGTCTATCCGCATCAATTCGTGGTGGTGGCCGAAGACGCTTTGGTCGAAGGGCTCAGCCTGCCCGATGGCGTGGCTTTGGTGACCTGCTCGGGCTCTAATGCCGCTGATCATCTGGCTCGCCTTGGCGCCCGCGCCACGGTGCTGCGCCCGGACCGCCACAGCCTGGGCGGCGCTGACACAACTGACGAGCTGCGCGCGCTCTTGACGCGCGTTCTTCCTAATCCTGTAGACCTAGAACAGCCGGAGATGGCCTGATCATGAAACTTTGTTCCTTTACCACCGAGGCGGGCGCCTCTTACGGGCTAGTCACCGAAGCCGGCATCATCGATCTGGGCCGCCGTTTCGAGGCCCCAAGCTTGCGCGATTTCCTGGCCGCCGGAGATATGGCCGCCGCTGAGGCTCTGGCAAATGAACCGGCCGATTTCGCTTTCGATGCGGTCAGCCATGACCCGGTGATCCCAAATCCTGACAAGATCATCTGTGTCGGCCTGAACTACCACGCCCATATCGAAGAAACCGGCCGCGAAGAGACCCCCAATCCGGTGCTCTTTGCTCGCTATGCCGGGTCGCAAATCGGCCATAACCAGCCGCTGATCAAACCGCTTGAGTCCGATCTTTTCGACTATGAAGGCGAAGTTGCGGTCATCATCGGTAAAGAAGGCCGCCGCGTATCCGAGGCCGACGCGATGGATTATGTGGCGGGCTATGCCTGTTATAATGATGGCTCGGTGCGCGATTGGCAAAAGCACACCCACCAATTCATGCCCGGCAAAACCTTTGCGGGGACAGGTGGGTTCGGTCCTTGGATGACCACCGCCGATGAGATCGAAGACCATACCAAAATGCGGCTGCAAACCCGTTTGAATGGCGAAACCGTGCAGGATACCACGCTGGATATGCTGGTCTGCTCGATCCCGCGCCTGATTTCTTACTGCTCGACCATTTTGCCGCTTTTGCCTGGTGATGTGATCGTCTCTGGCACACCGGGCGGTGTGGGCGCGCGGCGTAACCCGCCGCTCTTTATGAAAGACGGCGATATATGCGAAGTCGAAGTTTCGGGCGTTGGCGTTTTGTCAAACCCTGTCATGGCCGAGACTGCCTGACATTGCCTAAGGAGCGTGCCACAGTCATGCCTATGACAAATCAGGCCGCTTCAGAGAAAGCTACTGGAAAAGCTTTTGGGAAAACAAATAAGGGCTCCGTGCGCGCATTGGTGCGGGGCCTGGCCATTCTGCGCTTTGTCAATAAAGTCGGCGAAGCGCGGGTGGCAGAAATTGCCAAAGCTTTGGATCTGCCCCGCCCCACGGTCTATCGGCTTTTGGAAACCCTAGAGGAAAGCGGCTATGTGGCCTTTTCCGCCACATCCCAACTGGTACGCGTCACCCGGCTGGCGGCGGCTTTGGGCGATGGCCATGCGCTGACCACGGAAGTGGCCCAAGCCGCAGGGCCGATCTTTGGCGAATATGCTAAGCAAGTGGTCTGGCCCCTGGATCTGACGGTCTATCACAATGCGGCTATGGTGATCCAAGAAACCACCCATGGGCGCTCTCCCCTGTCGATTGATCGCGGCATGACGGGCTATCGCTTGCCCATGCTCAGCACCTCGGCTGGGCGGGCTTATCTGAGTTTTTGCCCCAAAGATGAGCGGCTTTTGATCCTCGATCATTTGCGGCAATTGGACGATCCCAATGATCTGCCCTTCCTCGAAGAGCGCTGGCTCACGCGGATGATTACCGAAACCAAAGCGCGGGGTCTCGCGGTGCGAGACAGCGGCGAATTCCGGCAGGAAACCGCCTCTATCGCCGTGCCGATCTTTGCCGGGGGCAGTCTGCTGGGCTGTGCATCGCTGATCTGGATCCGCTCCGCCATGAGCGCAAGCCGCGCCTTAGAGGAATTCGGCCCGCCCCTTTTGGAAATCGCCGAGCGGATCGCCGAGGCCTTGCCTGACTAACGCATTTCGCGCAAAGCCAGGGATCTGGCGCTGCACAAGCTTAGATCGGCTGTGCTTCCATTTCGGCCTTAATCGCTGGATCAATCGGCACATCATAAGTTTTCAAGATCGCCCCCAGCACCGAATAGAAGCCCACAGTTGCCATCAAATCGAACACCGCCTCTTGGCCAAAAATGCGGGTAAGCTCCGCCTCTAGATCCGCTGGCAATTGGTGATGTTCGAAGATCGCATCAACTGCTTGAACCAACAGCCCATCTTCGCCCTCAGGCATCGCCAGAACGGCTTTGATCCGCTCCTCAGGCATACCAAGCTGACGGGCGCGGGACACGTGATGCGCCCATTCATAAGCCGAGCCCAGCCGCACCCCGGTGCGCAAAATCACGATCTCGGAATTTTCCGGCCCAAGCGCGGTGTCTTTGACCACATGCTGGCGCAGCGGCGCCCAAGCCCGCAGCAAAGCCGGGTGATTGGCCATGGTGCGATAGACATTCAACGCCCCCGCAAAACCCGAGCGAAGATCCTCAACCTCGCCTGGCCATTGCGCGTCGTCTAGCGGTCCGATTTTAGCGTCCTGCGTCATCTTTTGGCTCCCTTGCTAGGGCCAGGCTAGCGGCGCTTTTAGGCAGGCCACAAGACCCAAGCCGAGAAAGTCCGCTCTGCGGTCATATTTGCGGCGCGGCTTGATTGGCCTCTGGGCCGGATCTAGACCCGGTGCCATTGGAAGGGCCCGCATCATGACAAAACTCACCCTGTTTCACGCGCCTGGCGCCTGCTCGACGGGCATCAAATTACTGCTGGAGGAGGCCGGAGCGGCATATGATCAAGTGACACTGAACCTCGCCCAGGGGGAGCAGCGCGGCGAGGCCTATCAAGCCAAGAACCCCAAAGGCAAAGTCCCGGCTCTGACCCTACCTGATGGGAAAACTCTCACGGAATTTCCGGTGATCGCCTATTGGATCGCCCGGCATTTTCCCGAGGCGCGGCTTTTGCCAGAAGGGTTTGAGCAGGAAATCCAAGTCCTGGAGCTGACGGAATATATCGTCTCAAGCCTGCATATGCGCGGATCGGTTTTCGTGATGCGGCCCGAGAAATTCGCAGCCGATCCCGCCGCACAAGAGGAGCTACGCCAGCATGGACGCCAGATCCTAGCAGAGGGCTATGCGCTGATCGCGGATCATTTGGCGGGTGCCGACTATCTTTGCGGCGCGTTTTCCATTGCGGATGCGGCGGCATTCTATTTGCTGTCTTGGCGCGCGCGCACCGGTGTAGATTTCCCCGCCCCGCTAGATGCCTATTATCAGCGCCTCACCGCCCGCCCCGCTGCGGCGCGTCTTCTCTAGCCAGAAATCCCACCGCCATGTGACGCGGCATGGCTCTGCGGGTGGCTTTGGGCTTGCGATTTGCGGCGCGGGCGGCAAATCTGGCGACGGTTTTGCAGTGAGTATACCCGATGCCCGATCCAAGCTTGTTAGCCCTGATGCTGTTACTTTTGGCCGTTATCGGCGCCGGGGCCGGTGTATTGGCCGGGCTTTTGGGCGTGGGGGGCGGCATTGTTCTGGTGCCCGCCTTTTTCTATGCTTTCGGCGCGCTTGGCTTTGATGGGCCGCAGCTGATGCAGCTTTGCCTTGGGACATCTCTGGCGACGATCATTGTCACCTCGATCCGATCAGTGCTGAGCCATCACAAACGCGGCGCGGTGGATTGGCAGATCCTGCGCAGCTGGGCACCGGGGATTGTGATCGGCGCGGTGATCGGCGTTATGGTGGCAGCCAGTCTGCGCTCGGCCATGTTGCAAGGCATTTTCGGCGTCCTCGCTTTGGTGATCGGGGCTTATATGGGGTTAAGCCGTCCCAATTGGCGCCTTGCCCAAGCCATGCCCCAAGGGCTGAAACGGGCGATCCTATCGCCGGTGGTGGGGTTTCTATCCGTGCTGATGGGGATCGGCGGCGGCAGTTTCGGCGTGCCGCTGATGAGCCTGCATAATGTGGCGATCCATCGGGCCGTGGCCACCGCTGCGGGTTTTGGGGTGCTGATCGCCCTGCCCTCGACCATCGGCTTTTTGCTCATGACGCTCGATCCGGCCACCCGCCCACCGCTCAGCATCGGCGCAGTTAACCTGCCCGCCTTTGCGGTGGTGATCGCTATGACCCTAATAACCGCGCCTTTGGGGGTGAAACTGGCCCATGCTATGGATCCCAAACCGCTGAAACGGGTTTTTGCCGTGTTTCTGGTCCTCGTGGCGTTGAATATGTTGCGCAAATCCGCCGGGCTTTGACCCGGCGGCTCTTTGGTGCCGCTGGCAGTCAGATGCTGGCCCTTAGATCCGCGCCAGCCGCCCTTTGCGCATCATTCCCCACAAACGGCGCAGCCCTGCTGAAATCCCCGTATAGACCAGCACCAGGGAAATGAGCGAGGCCAGCCCAGCAATGGTCTGCCCCCAAATCCCATAGACCTGCCCCGTATGCACAAAGCGGAAATAGCGCCGCCATTCAGAGGCAGGCGAGGCCTCGGGCCGCTCAAGCGCCATAACCGCGCCGCTATTGCGATCAACCACCACCGGAAGCTGCCGACCGGTTTGCTGTCCATTGCCACTATCGAACGTCACCATCACTGCTGCGGCCTCTGCCTGGGGGAGGATCAGCGTCACGCGACGCCAATTCGGGGCCAATTCCTGCCCCGCCTCCGCCAAAAGCGGCCCAAGCTCTGACGCCCCCGGCGCAAGCTGCGCCTCGGCTAAACCCTGCGGCAGCTCAATGCGCATCGGCGCAGGCCGCCCTTTCGGCGCCTCTTCGCCGGTCAGGCTATAGATCATGCCACTGGCCCAGGGATAGGAAATCACCACCCCCGATAGAATGATCAAAAACAGGGGAATAACCGACCAAAAGGCCAAAACATGGTGCCAGTTATTATCCCGCGCCTGCACCGTCGGAAGCCCAGCCCGAAACCACAGCCGGATCTTGAGCTGGCTCCAGCGCCAAATTCGCGGCAACCACAGATAGGCACCGCTCAATAGCAGCCCAAAAAACAGCAGGTTAGAGATCTTTACAATCTCGCCGCCCAATTCTGTGCGCCCCGATAGGGATAGCCAGCGATGCAGCGCCATGACTTTAAACATAGTCTCGGACATGGCTGCCCCTGCATCGGGAACCGCCTCGCCGGTATAAGGATTGATCACGGTTTCCCGACCTCGGCCCGCCACCAAACTCACCGCCTCGCCGGGATCACGCGGCAAAACCAGGCTTTGCCCCGCCTGACCGCCCAAGCTTATAGCCGCAGCCAAAAGAGCATCCGTCCCCAATGGCTCGGCCCCGCCAGGCACCTCAATCGCGGCATTTTTCGCCCAGGCTTCCATTTGTGCCTCATAAGTGAGCAAAACACCCGTCAGCGACATGAGCGCAATAAACAGCCCAACCAAGATCCCAATGGCCAAATGTAGCCAGAAAATAACTCGCCGTATCATGCGCTTCCCCTAACTCAACCCTATTGCCCTAACGCAAGGGGGCCGCTTTTCCGCCGCCGGTTTTTGCAATTGAGCTATCTACTGGCCGCATGGCTTCAAAAGCGATACTTGTGAGAAAACGAGTTTTCTGTCACATATCTGAGACTCTTCGATATACAAACGCATACCGAGGCATACTTACATGACCCTAAAGACCCCCCTATTTGAAGTTGCCCTGACCTGGCAAAAGGCGGGTCGCGCCTATGCCGAGATGATGATCGACGCAAATACGGTGATCCGCGAACGCATGACCCAGATGGCTTTTGGCATGATGAAACCGGAAGAAGCCGCGCTGATGGTAATGGAAAAACCGTCTGCCTTTGCCAAATCTATCGCTATGGCGAGCCAAGCCCATGCGGATCAGCAAGGCCATGCAGCAATCACCCTGGCCGCGATCGAGCCGCTCACCGCGAAAACCAGCGCCAATGCCAAACGTCTGACCCAAGACTAAGGTCAGCGGTCGGGGCCTACTTGGCCTCAAAACTCCAACACAGCCATGCGCAAAGCCGGATCATCGGGGTCAATCCCCGTGGTCATTCCTAGGCTACGGGCCAGCCCCAGCATCGCGTCATTTTGCCGAGCAATGCAGCCCCATACGCCGCGACAACCGCGATGCTCTGCGATATCCACCGCCGCTTTTAGAACAGCCTTCGCCAGGCCCAGCCCGCGCGCTTCTGGCCTGAGCGATACGGAAAACTCCGCTCGCTTGCCCGCGCCCATACCCGCAACCCGGGCACCGCCCATGATTTCGCCCTCCATCTCGTCATGGCCTTCCACGACTAGACAGACTTCATCCATCATATTGGGCGAACAAAAATCATGCGCCATCTCTTCGGTCAAATGCGGCACCGCATGAAGCATGCGAAACCATTTGCCCCGCTCGCTCATCGCATCATAGCCGCGTATCAGGGATGGCGCATCCTCAAGCCGGATCGGTCGGACGCGATAAGGCTCGCCATCTTTTCCAGTTAGAATAATTTCCAGCGAGTCCGCATCCATGACATTGGCCTCCAAATCACTGCCTGTCATCCCAGCATGGATCTTATAATAGCATTGAAATATCACACCGATCCGACAATCAGCGCCCAGACCCATCCAATTGCTAAAAATGCCGCCTTTGCCTCGCTGAAAACAGATGCGCCAAAGAAAAAGGCCGCACCCTAAGGGCACGGCCAATTTAAGTCAGGTCGTCGGAGCAAAATTACTTAATTTTGCCCTCTTTATAATCCACATGCTTGCGCGCAACGGGGTCGTATTTTTTGATAACCATTTTCTCGGTCATCGTACGCGCGTTTTTCTTGGTCACATAGAAATGCCCAGTCCCCGCAGTGGAGTTCAGGCGGATTTTGATCGTGGTTGGCTTCGCCATGGTGGTTCTCCTTCGGGGCCGCTTGGGCTCGCGCCCGCATCGGTCCAAATCCTTGAGCGCGCCGGATGCCCCATCCCTCGCAAGGAGTCAACTTAAAAATGTCATATTCCCGGCCCAGCCGCGCAAAACCCAAAGCAACAGCCTCCCAAAGCCATTTCCTCGGAGCCACCGTCGCGCGGGTCGATCAGAGCTGCGGCATAAGCCTGGTCAAGGGGGCGCAGCCCCGCAAAGCGGCTTGCCCTTGACCGGGCTTATGCCGTGGCTCAGACCCAAAAGCGATGGGGGATCTGGGGAAATGGCGCGGCTATTTCCTTGGTGAATCAAAGCGCCCCTTTAGCCCCTCAAATCTCATATACCGCGCGGATGGCCTATAAGCCGGATTCTGTCCAAGGGTTGCCCCTTTGGATGACCATTCCTCTAGGCGCTATGTTACCACAACGCTCAAGCTGCCAACCCGAACCTCCAGGCTAGAGCGGCCTATAGCGAGGTTCCTATTCGGCATTGCTCCCGGTGGGGCTTGCCTTGCCGGTCCTGTTACCAGTCCCGCGGTGGTCTCTTACTCCACCGTTTCACCCTTACCCCAAAAAATCGGGGCGGTCTGTTCTCTGTGGCGCTGTCCCTCGGGTTTCCCCGGCCGGGCGTTACCCGGCACCGTTGCTCCATGGAGTCCGGACTTTCCTCGCCCCCGAAGGGCCGCGGCCATCCAGCCATCCGCGCATAGCAGGGCGCTTAGTCTGTGGTCGTGCCCGGGTCAACAGAGGATCGAGAAACCAAATCGGCCAAAATCGCAATATCTGTGCGGGACGGAGGGCTTATTTCCCCATCGGGCCAGATTTCTCTGACCTCAGGGCGAAACCGCGCGCGGAATGCGGCCAGCACGGCAGAGCGATCCCAATCGCCATAGCCAAACCGTGTGGCCAAATCCCAAAATTCGCCGTCAGCTGCGCCCCGTTTAGGCCCATTCTCTGGCCAGATCGAAAGCCCGGCCCTAGCCAGACGCCGCCAATCGAAACGCGGACCTGGATCGAATTTGCGCTCCGGCGCCATATCCGAATGGCCAATCACACCGCTGGCCGGAATAGTCCAGCGATCCAGGATTTGCGCCAAAAGCTGCTCCAGCATGGAGAATTGCGGCTCAGGAAAGGGGTGCCGCCCAGTATTAGCCAGCTCGATACCGATGGAATGCGAGTTCACATCCCCCACAGCGCCCCAGGAGCCCGCCCCTGCATGCCAGGCACGGTCTTGCTCGCGCACCATCTGCCAGATCCGGCCATCTTCGGCGATCAGGTAATGGGCAGAGACTTCTGCCAACGGGTCACAGAGCCGTTCTAGTGCCGCCTCTGCACTTTGCATCGCCGTGTAATGGATCACCACCAGGGATGGCAGAGCCCCGTCCCGGCGCGGTCCGAAATTCGGGGAGGCCTGCCAAAGCGCGCCAGAGAAATCCGGCGCGCTCAATTTATCAGCTCCACCAAGCGGCGGGTTTCCCCGCAAAGCCAGCGGCAGTTTCCAGGGCCTGAGCCGTGTTCATCAGCGCGCCTTCTTCCCAAGGTTTTCCGATCAGTTGCAGCCCCAAAGGCAGCCCCTTCGCATCCACACCCGTAGGCACAGAGATACCCGGCAGACCCGCCAAATTCACTGTCACGGTGAAGACGTCATTAAGATACATCTGCACCGGATCCGCATCGATCATCTCGCCCAAGCCAAAAGCCGCCGAAGGCGTTGCCGGGGTTAGGATCGCATCCACCCCATCGGCAAAAGCCTGCTCGAAATCGCGTTTGATCAGGCTCCGCACTTTACGCGCTTGGTTATAGTAAGCGTCATAAAAACCCGCCGAGAGCACATAAGTACCCACCATGATCCGGCGCTTCACCTCATCGCCAAAGCCCTCAGCGCGGGTTTTTTCATACATCTCATTGATGCCATCGCCCTGGGCCAGTTTTGCGCGCGAGCCATAGCGCACCCCGTCATAGCGCGCGAGGTTAGAAGACGCCTCCGCGGGGGCAATCACATAATAGGTGGGCAGCGCATATTTGGTGTGCGGTAGGCTGATATCGACGATCTCCGCCCCCGCATCGCGCAGCATATCCGCGCCATCCGCCCAAAGTTTTTCGATCTCCGCCGGCATGCCATCCATGCGGTATTCTTTCGGCAGACCGATCTTCTGGCCGCGAATATCGCCTGTGAGCATGGCCTCGAAATCCGGCACAGCCAGATCCGCGCTGGTGCTGTCTTTCGCGTCATGGCCCGCCATGGCTTCGAGCATGATCGCACAATCGCGCACAGATTTACCCATGGGCCCCGCCTGATCCAGCGAGCTCGCAAAGGCGATAATGCCCCAGCGCGAGCAGCGCCCATAAGTCGGCTTGAGCCCTGTAATCCCCGTAAAGGCCGCGGGCTGGCGGATCGAGCCGCCCGTATCCGTGCCGGTCGCGCCAAGGCAAAGATCCGCCGCAACCGCAGCCGCCGAGCCGCCCGAAGAGCCGCCAGGTGTCAGTGCAGCGTCATCGTCTTCGCGCCGCCAGGGGTTGATCGCATTACCATAGGTGGAGGTCTCATTCGACGAGCCCATGGCGAACTCATCCATATTGAGCTTGCCCAGCATAACCGCCCCGGCCTCCCAAAGCTGGGTGGTCACGGTGGATTCATATTCCGGCGTAAAGCCATCCAGAATAGAAGACGCCGCTTGGCTCGCCACGCCTTTGGTGCAGAAAAGATCTTTGATGCCAAGCGGGATACCGCAAAGCGACGGCGCGTAGCCCTCGCCCAGCCGCGCATCGGCTTTGGCCGCCATATCGCGGGCCAGATCCGGGGTGTTATGCACAAACGCATTGAGCGCACCGGCACCGTCAATGGCGGATAGGCAAGCTTCGGTCAGCTCGCCAGAGGTGATGTCCTTGCCACGCAGCTTATCGCGAGCCTCGGCAATGGTCAGTTTGGAGAGCTCAGACATTATTCCACCACCTTTGGCACAGCAAAAAATCCTTCGCGCGCATCAGGGGCATTGGCCAGGACCTGCGCTTGCTTATCGCCATCGGTGACGCCATCAGTGCGGCGCTTGAGCCGCATGGGCGTGACGGAAACCATCGGCTCCACACCGTCTACATCCACTTCGCCAAGCTGCTCGATAAAGCCAAGAATGGTGTTAAACTCGCTGGCGAGCGCGGGCAGGTCCTCGGCCTCTACCTTGATCCGCGCAAGCTTTGCCACTTTGGCCGCGGTGCCTTCGTCGATCGACATGGGCGCGTGTCCTTACTTCTCAAAAATCCGCTCAAAGCCTTAGCGGTCTGCGGCGCCACTCGCAACCATCTGACGGCGATAGAGCTCAATCATCCAGCCCAGCATTAGCGCATTGAGCAAATGCCACAGGAAATGGGTCCCTAAAGGCCAGGCGCTGCACAGGATCTCATCAAGTGAGCGGGCCGTGAGTGACAAGCATAACAGCCCTGCCCCTAGCGCGAGGCCCGGTCCAAGCCCCCGGCCAAGAGAAGAGCTGCGACGCCAAAGCAGGGCGGCATAAAGCGCGATGAGCAGCGCAACCGGCCAATACCCCGCCGAAATATGGAAAAATGGCAGAGATTGGAACAGCGGTAGGGTGAGTGCGGCGAAGGGCAGGAAGGCGGCTGCGCCAAGCAACGCCGCCCAAATCGGCCAGCCCCAAAAGGCGCGGTTCGCCGCATAGAGATAGGCCAAGATGAATAGCCCGATGGGCGCAACATCTGCCAGCATCGCCCAAAGCTGCGCATGGGTGTGAAACAGGAAAGAGCCAATCCCAATTGCCGCCAAGAGCGCGCAGAGCAAACGGGCAAGGGTTAGCCCCTCACATCGCCGCCACAAAAGGAGAGCCACGACCACAAAGCCGATATTTGTGAGCGCATTGACCGGTTCCGCCCAATAGCTTGGATCGGTTCGCTCACAATAGCCATCTATTGATTTCCACCATTCCATCTTGCGCCCCTCGGCCTATGGTTAACCTAGCAATCTAGGGAGAGTCCCATGAAATTCACCTGGCTCGGCCATTCCGGCTTTCGTATTGAAATCGCTGATCAAGTTCTGCTGCTTGATCCTTGGCTCGATAATCCGCTGTTTGACCCAGACCGCCGCGCAGAGGCGCTCGCTGGCGCAACTCATATTCTGCTGACCCATGGACATTTCGACCATGCTATGGGTGTACTGGAAATGGCGAAAGAGCTGAGCATTCCTGTAGTCGGCTCGTTTGACTTCGTGAATTATTGGAGCGAGGCTCATAGCATCGAAGGGGTGGGCTTTAACAAAGGCGGCACTGTGCAGCTTGGCGAAGTGGCGGTGACCATGGTGCAGGCGGTGCATTCCTCTTCGCTGACCACCGAGCATGGGCCTATGTATATGGGCGGCGAGGCGGGCTATGTGCTAGAGGCAGAGGGCAAGCGCGTCTATATCTCAGGCGATACGGATGTGACCATGGATATGGAGCTGATCCAAGCGCTGCATGAGCCAGAGATCGGGGTTTTGTGCTGTGGCGGGCATTTCACTATGGATATGAAACGTGCAGCTTATGCGGCGAAACGCTTCTTCAAGTTCAAAACGGTTATCCCCTGCCATTACCGCACTTTCCCGCTTCTGGAACAATCAGCAGAGGTTTTGACCCAGGGCTTGCCAGGGGTCGATGTGATCGAACCGGAGGTTATGGAGCCGATTGAGCTTTGAGTAGGATGGGCAATATGCCCATCTTCCCAGTCTGGGATTTCGCTCAAATGGTGGGCAAATTGCCCACCCTACTCATAGCCCCACTGCAACTGAATTTGCACGACAGCCTAGCGCTTAGCCGCAAAGAAAGCTTTCAGCAGCTCTTCCGCAGCTTTCGCCGCCACACCGCTCACCACTTCAGGCCGGTGATGGGCTTGCGGATGCTCAAACACCCGCGCCCCGTGATCTACCCCGCCACTCTTGGGATCTGACGCGCCATAGACCACCCGCCCCAGCCGCGCCGCCGCCAAAGCTGCCGCGCACATGGCGCAAGGCTCTAGCGTCACATAAAGCACATAGCCCGGCAGCCGCTCGGACCCGGCAGCGGCGCAAGCAGCCCGCAGCACCAAGATCTCGGCATGAGCGGTTGGGTCGTTCAGCTCGCGGGTGCGGTTGCCGGCCCGTGCCACCACCTCGCCCGCCGCATTCAAAAGCACCGCACCCACCGGCACCTCGCCGCGCTCTGCCGCTGCCCGCGCCTCATCCAAAGCCAGATCCATGAAAGACCGAAACACCAGCTCTCTCCGCCAAAAGCCACTATGCCGCCATAGCCTGCGCTGCTCGCACCGCCTATATAAGCTGTAAGGCCCTTAAATCATGGTGGTGCATATGTTCAACTTCCTCTCTGGCGAGTTTATCGATGTCATTGGCTGGACCGATGATAGTCGCGACACCATGGTTTGGCGGTTCGAGCGTCGGGGCAATGCCATCAAATACGGCGCCAAGCTCACAGTGCGCGAAGGCCAGGCAGCGGTTTTCGTGCATGAAGGCCAGCTCGCCGATGTCTTCACCCCCGGCCTCTATATGCTAGAGACCAATAATATGCCGGTGATGACAACGCTTCAGCATTGGGATCACGGCTTTCGCTCGCCCTTCCAGTCCGAGATCTATTTCGTCGCCACCACCCGCTTTGCGGGGCTAAAATGGGGAACGAAAAACCCGATCATCCTGCGTGATCCGGAATTTGGGCCGGTGCGGATCCGCGCCTTTGGCACTTATGCGATCCGGATCAAAGACCCGGCGCGTTTCATGGTGGAAATTGTCGGCACAGACGGCGAATTCACCATGGATGAAATAAGCTTCACCATCCGCAATATCATCGTGCAGGAATTCAGCCGCGTGGTGGCGGGCTCTGGCATTCCGGTGCTGGATATGGCCGCGAATACCGCCGATCTGGGCAAGCTCATCGCCGCCGAAATCGCCCCGACCTTAGAGGCTTATGGCCTATCGATGCCCGAGCTTTATATCGAAAATATCTCTTTGCCGCCTGCGGTGGAAAAGGCTTTGGACAAGCGCACCTCTATGGGGCTTGCGGGCGATCTGGGGCAATATACTCAATATTCCGCCGCCGAGGCCATGACCACCGCCGCCGCCACGCCAGGCAGTGGCATGGGTGCAGCGATTGGGGCGGGCATGGGCATGCAGATAGGGGCGCAAATGGGCGGCTATGGCCATGCCCATCCCCAAGCCCATGCGGCAGGCCCCTGGGGCGCTCGGCCCAGCTATTCGGCCCAGCCCCCTGCCGCTGCGGCCCCGCCTCCTCCACCTCCACCGCCGGTCGAACATGTCTGGCATATCGCCAAAAATGGTCAAACTTCGGGGCCTTTTTCCAAGGCGGATCTTGGGCGCATGGTCACGAGCGGCGAGCTAACCCGCGAAAGCTATGTCTGGACCCAAGGCCAGGATGGCTGGCTTAAAGCCGAAGCCGTGATTGAATTGGCCCAGCTCTTCACTGTGATGCCGCCGCCACCGCCGCCGGGCGTCTAACGCCAGGGTCGTCAAGCCATGAGCCAAATTCCCCCACCGCCGCCCGGCGCGTCTGAGCCCTCTGGCCCATCCGTCACACCGCAAAGCCACCGCTTCCCCTGCGAGAGCTGCGGCGCAAATATGCGCTTTGATCCCGCTGCCGGGCAGTTGGTCTGCAGCCATTGCGGCAATAGCGAAGAGATCTCGGATCGGGCCGCTGGACCCTGGGCAAATACCCAAGCGATCAAAGAGCTCGATTTTCGCCAAGCCCTGGCCCAACAGCTGCCGCAAGCCGATCTGGAGGAAACTCAGGTCCTTAGCTGCCCTAATTGCGGCGCTCAGGTGGAGTTCGACCCTGCGGTGCATGCTTCCGAATGCCCCTTCTGTGCCACACCAGTGGTGACCAGCACCGGCACAGATCGCCATATCAAACCGCGCGGGTTATTGCCCTTTGCCCTGGATGAAGACACCGCCAGGCAAGAGCTAACCGCCTGGCTGGGCCGATTATGGTTCGCGCCATCGGGCCTGGCAAAACTGGCGCGCAAAGGCCGGCGCATGGATGGGGTTTATGTGCCTTATTGGACTTTTGACGCCCAAACCCAATCGCAATATCGCGGGCAAAGAGGCACCGTCTATTACGAACACCGCCGGCGCGGGGATAAAACGGAGATGGTGCAAAAAATCCGCTGGACCCCTGTGGGCGGGCGGGTGGCGCGGTTCTTTGATGATGTGCTGGTGCTTGGCGCGCGATCCCTGCCCAAAGGCTTTACCGAAGCGCTGCCGCCTTGGGATTTGTCGCGGCTAGAACCTTACGCTCCCGAATATATCGCCGGGCTGCGGGCCGAAGCCTATACGATCGAACTTGATGAGGCATTCCACGAAGCCCGCGCCTATATGGACCGGGTGATCGAACGAGATGTGCGGTTTGACATTGGCGGGGATCGCCAGCGGGTGAATGATATCCAAACCCAAATCAGCGGCGTAACTTTCAAACATATCCTGCTGCCCATTTGGGTCGCGGCCTATAAATACCAAGGCCAGAGCTACCGCGTGGTGATCAATGGTCAATCAGGCCGGATCCAGGGCGAGCGCCCCTATTCCGCATGGAAAATCGCATTGGCTGTTGCGGCTGGTTTGGCGATTGCGGCCGGGCTAGGCTATTTCTATGCGGTCAATCAGGGGCTGGTTTCCGCCCCGCTGAAAAAATTTTGATCAAACAAAAATTCACTTTATGGGCAAAAACTCGCCTCTTAGCCCACAACCCCGGTTGCTTTATTAATTCAGCTGCGCCATGCAAGTTCTATGACTGATATGCCTGATATCCTCTGCTGCGGCGAAGCTTTGATCGATATGCTGCCCCGTCAACTGGACGGCCAGACTGTTTTACGGCCCACACCTGGCGGCGCGGTTTATAATACTGCGGTGGCTTTGGGGCGGCTTGGGGTGAAATCGGGGCTCTTCACTGGGCTATCCACGGATCTCTTTGGCACGCAGCTGGCCATGTTTTTGGCCGAAAGCGGGGTCAGTTCTGACCTGGCGCATCGTTCCGCGCGGCCCACGACCTTGGCTTTTGTGGAATTGCGCGACGGCCAGGCACGCTACAGCTTCTATGACGAAGCCACTGCCGGGCGGATGCTTTGCCCCGAGGATCTGCCTGATCTGGGCACTGCGCCACAAGCTTTGTTCGCGGGCGGGATCAGCCTGATGTCAGAGCCCTGCGCCACCGCTTACGAAGCCCTGGTGCTACGCGAAGCGCCAAAGCGGACCATCATGCTTGACCCCAATATTCGCCCAGGTTTCATCACTGATGAACCCGCTTATCGCGCTCGGCTGGGTCGGATGCTGGCAGTGGCCGATATTGTCAAAGTCTCTGACGAAGATCTGGCCTGGATCGCGGGCCCCGAGGCCGGCCCCCAAGCCCTACTAGATCGCGGCCCCCGCCTGGTCTTTATCACCCGTGGCGGCGATGGCGCAGAAGCGGTGACCGCGCAGCATAGTCGCGCAGCCAGCCCGCCGAAAGTCAGCGTCACCGACACTGTCGGCGCGGGCGATACCTTCAATGCTGGGGCCATGGCCGCCTTGCTTGCGCGTGGGAAACTGGCCAAGCCCGCATTGGCGCAGCTTCTGGACGCGGATTTGGACGCCGCCTTGTCGCTTGCCTGCCGCGCAGCAGCGGTGACCGTGACCCGCGCAGGTGCCAATCCCCCTTGGGCAAATGAGCTGGAACCGCAGCCCGCCTAGCAATTGAACGAAAAGCTGGCTTTACACAGGCGAAGAATTTACTAGAACGCGTCATCCTACCCGGTAATTTCACCGGAAGCACATAAATTGACGCAATCACATCGCCCTTGACCAACATGCTTGACCAAAATCCCGGACGCTCGCTGGATCTCAACGCGCTCAGAGAGTTCTCCGCCGTTATTGAGGAAGGCTCTTTCGCGGCCGCGGCACGGCGGCTCGACACGCCAAAATCCACAGTGTCAAAGCGCATCCAGGATCTCGAAGCCGCGCTCGGCGTGCGCCTGATCGAACGCACAACCCGCAAATTGCGCCTCACCGCCGAAGGCGCGCTGGTGCTGAGCCGGGCGGAACGGATCCTAGCCGATGCAGATGAAATCGCCCGCAGCCTGACCGCACAAAGTCATCGGGTCAGCGGCCATCTGCGCATCGCCGCGCCGCTCTTATTTGGTCAGATCTATATGGGCCATGTGGCAGCCGCCTGCCGGGCCAGCTATCCGGATCTGACTTTGGAAATCGTGCTGACCGATAGCCAGCCGGATCTGGTCGAAGACGGGTTTGACGGCGCGCTGCGCATTGGCGCTTCGCCCGATAGCGGCATTGCGTCGGTGGATCTGGGCAGCGCCTGCCAAGTCCTGGTGGCCGCGCCCGGTGCCTTGCCGCAACCGCCCCAGCATCCCAAAGACCTCACCGATCAACCGAGCCTGCTATCCGGTGTGGGGCTGATCCAAACTTGGCTCCTGACCGATGGCAAAACCGAAATCACCACACGCGTGACCGGGGCGCTGACCCTGACCTCCCATAGCGCCCTGCGCGATGCGGCAGTGGCCGGGGCTGGGATCGCCTTTCTTCCCTCCTATCTGGTGGCGGAAGATCTGCGCAGCGGCCGGCTAGAGCGGATCTTGCCCGACTGGACCAGCCCAGCAGCGCAAGTCAGTTTCGTCTATCCCAATGCCCAGGCCCTAACCCAAAGATTGCGGGCCTTCATGGATATTATCGGCGCCGCAATGCACGCTTAACCCCACGGCTGCAACGATCCCCCCTGACCTGCCCCTCCGGTCGGGCAAAGCGCGGGGTGGGCGGGTGGGAGCCTCTGCCAGGCGCGGCGGGCCAACGGCCCGCTCGGCCCCCATCAGAAAA
>JBMYSZ010000016.1:0-85308 GCA_049603835.1 Mangrovicoccus sp. | reverse complement strand
CGCCCATTGGAGGTCGGCCCCCTGCATTTCCACCCCTTCGAGGTCGGCCCCCTGCATCTCCGCCCATTGGAGGTCGGCCCTCTGCATCCTCGCCTCTGAGAGGTTGGCCCCCTGCATCTCCGCCCCTACGAGTTTGGCACCCTGTAAATTTGCACCAGAGAAATTGGCATGGTCAAAATGGCCTTTGCCAAGGTCGAATTTGCGTAGATCGGTTTCGCGTAGGTCGAGGCGGTATCCCTGCCAGTTGCCCTTTCGATCATAAATCCCCTCTTGGCAACGGCGTTTGGCGCGGCGGCGGCTTAGGACTGTTATGGCGACCTGCAAGTCCTGGCGCGGTTTTGGGATTTCGGCGAGGGCCGTTCCCAGCTCCTTTCGCCAGGTCTCAATCTTCTCTCTCCAGTCACCTACCGCCTCTTTGCTCGCATTTTCGGGGTAGCTCGGAAATTCTGACAATGCCGGATCTTTCGCCGCCTTTTCCGCTGGGCTGTTTTGGCGGAGATAGGCGCAGAGGATTTCCATCACCTGCACATGATCCCGCGCGCTGTCTTGGGCGATGCGTTCAAGTGCATAAATCGCGCCAAGGCGGACCTCGATATTGGGTTCGGTGCGCTCTTCGGTTTCTGATGCGCCATCCTCGCCGGTGACGATGACTTTAACTGTCTTCTCCGCCCCCAGCCCCTCAACCGCCTTCGCGATCCGGTCCGTGATCAGCCCCTCTTCGCGGGCCAGCGTGTCACGCTCATTGGTCCAAACCCGGATCAAGCGGAAAGGAATATTCGCCGCCAAGGTGAGTAGGCCGAGTAGAGCAACAAGCGCATAGGTGTAAGAGCGGACATTATCCGCCTGGCCCCAGGAGATCGCCTGGCCAAGATGGCCGAGAATGCCATCCGTCATCTGGCTCAGCACGCCGCCAAGCCGCAGCGCAGCCCACACAACCAGCCCCAGGCCCAAGGGGATGACGACTTTCAGATAATGATCGCGCCAAAACAGCCCGGAGAAGAGCCGCCGCATATTATGCCGCCACTGCGCCCAGCTTCGACCCTTTGGCGCGCGGTATTCGGAGCTGCGATTTCTGCGGGTTTTGCGCCAGCGCTCTAACATCACCGCGCCGCCGCCGATGACCAGCATGGCCGTGATAGTGCCGCCTAGGAAAATGATTTCTGGCAGAAAATCGGATAAACCAGACACAAACGCACCCCAATCGCTCTAACCTGTCTTTAGGTTAGCAGCCAAGGCGCATTTGGGGCAAGGCGGCTAAACCACCGCCTTTTTCTCGGACTGGGCTTCGATCAGGTCTTCGATCTTTTGGAGCGCGTCGGAAGGGTCGGAGCCTTCTTGCAAGCTCCAGCTCAGCTGCTGCGCGGCTTGCATCATCTCGCGATCCCCGGCGCTGCGGGCGATGCCCGACAGGAATTGCGCGATATAGTCCACCGGCGGGTCCTCTTCGGCGGCGAGCAGATCGGCCACATGCAGTAGATCATCATGATAAGCGATTGGGTCTGGCACAACCTGATCTTCGCTCATCATCCGCAGGCCCGTTGGGCGCGCTTCGGGCGGCAGATGCCCCAAGATCAGTTCCTGGAACGAGGCCAAGCTGCTGATCGGCTTTTCGAAGAAATCCATTGCCCCAGCCGCCATGGCCCGCGCCCGCCCATCGGGATCGCCAGAAGTGGCAAGGACCAGCTCCATCGGATCGGAGCTTTCGGCCAATTCTTGGATCAGATCCTCGCCAGAGCCATCGGGCAGGCCCAAATCGACGATCACCACTGCCGGGCGATAGGTGCGCAAATGGCGCCGGGCGGAGTTCAGGCAATCGGCCCGCCGGATCCGCGCGCCAGAGCGCAAGCAGAGCAGGCGCACCGCCTCTGATGCGAAGCGGCTATCTTCGACCACCAAAACCGTCAGCCCCAAAAGCGGTCGCGCGGCGGTTGGTTGGCGCCGCATTAGGTAACTTTCGACGGTGTCACTCATCCTCGCCTCCTAATGACCTGTCTGCACGTATTCAGCCAGTCGAAGGTTTCCAGTTTCTTAACAAGTCCCCGGCTTTGCGCAGAGTTGACCCGAAGCTCTGCCGCTCTGACGCATATTTACGCCAAAATTCTCCACAATTTGGGGGGATTCCCTTTATTCCAGCTTGGTTAACAAACGCCACGTAAATCCTGCGCGATCAGCCGGGCGCGGCACTGCAGCGACTTGCGTCCTGGGGCGGCAATTGAAATAAGCATCGCAAAAAAGGAATGAGGAGACAGCCATGATTGGCCGATTGAACCATGTGGCGATTGCCGTGCCGGATCTCGAAGCTGCAAGTGCTCAGTATCGCACCGCTTTGGGCGCGAAAGTGGGCGATCCACAAGATGAACCTGACCATGGGGTAACGGTGGTATTCATCGAATTGCCGAATACAAAGATCGAGCTGCTATACCCGCTGGGCGAGGCTAGCCCGATCAACGGCTTTTTGGAAAAGAACCCGTCGGGCGGCATTCACCATGTTTGCTATGAGGTGGATGATATCATCGCCGCACGCGATAAGCTGAAAGCCGAAGGCGCGCGGGTGCTGGGCTCGGGCGATCCGAAAATCGGCGCACATGGTAAGCCGGTATTGTTCTTGCACCCCAAGGACTTCAATGGCTGCCTGATCGAACTGGAAGAGGTCTGATTTGGGGATTACATCCGCCATTGTCCTATTTGCGGTCATCTGGTGGATGACCTTTTTCGTGGTGCTGCCATTGCGCCTGAAGACCCAAGGTGAGGCCGGGGATGTTGTCCCTGGCACACCGCAAAGCGCGCCCGAAAATCCGCAGCTGAAACGCAAAGTCCGGCTCACCACCATCTGGGCTGCGATCCTTTGGGCGATTATCGCTAGTATTATCGTTTTCGAAGTTATCACTGTGCAAGATTTCGATGTGATGGGACGGATGCCAGCGCAGAGCAGCGAGTGAACACTGGGGCAAATATGCTTCGCCGAATTGATTGGGACTATGTAATTTGGGCGATCTTAGCGCTTCCCGCTCTGGCGGTGGCCTATCGGATCTGGGGACCTTTTGAGGCCGTCTCTTATCGACAGCTAAGCTTTCGCACTGCCGAAGCCTCCGCTTATCTTTTCATTATCTCTCTTATGGCGACGCCTTTGCAGCTTTTGATGCGGGGCAGGTTTGGCACGCGCTGGCTGGTAAAAAAGCGGCGCTATATTGGTGTTGCGGCATTGGGCTATGGGCTGCTGCATACGCTATTTTACTTTTTGCATTCCGGCGGGCTTTGGCCTGGCTTGGCTAAGACTTTGCAAATCGATGTCTGGACCGGCTGGCTGGTTCTGCTGCTGCTTCTGCCGCCGGGCTGGACGTCTCGCGATAGCTCGGTTCGCAATTTGGGACGGAAATGGAAACAGGTGCAGTTCCTGGTTTATCCGGCAGCGGTTTTGACCTTTATCCATTGGGGCGTGCAATTTGGCGGCCAGGTGATCCAAGAGGCGGTGATGTATTTCACCCCGCTGGCCATTCTTACCATTTGGCGGATCAAGCGGGCCCGGCGGATGAAAAACAGCGCAGCGGCCTAGGGTTTTCGCCGCTTTTCCCAGGCAAATTGAATTTTGTCACCTAGAATGCCGTAAAATTTATCGCGGCCCCCGAAAACTATGTTAGGAGTTCTTTCCCAGGTGGGTTAGTTTTTCTTGGTGAATGAGTGGCGTCGCTTTCGCAGAGGCGTTGCCGCCAAAGCGATAGCATTAGGATATGTGAGTCATGAGTTTAGATCTGCGCTTCGACATAGAGCAAAATTCAGCGGCTCTCTTCGCCGGCCTTATGGCTGCGGCGCGCGATGGTGTACTTCTGCTTGATGCGGTGGGCCAGATCATCTGCTTGAATGCCGCTGGGGCAAAGCTGGGTCGGGAAAACGAAACACCCTTGGAGATCGGTCGAAACTGGCTGGCGCTTTGGTCGGCTGATCAGCAAGACCTGCTGCAAACGGCGCTGGACCAAGTCTTTGAGGGCGGGCAGAGCCAAGTTACCCTGCCGGACCCGGCTCAATCTCAGGCTTCGCTGGATCTGTCTTTATCGCCCATTCGGGATGATCGGGGCGAGGTGGTTTATGCTTTGGCCACTATCTGCCTGTCCGAACAAGGCGAGCTGTCCCATTTGCGCCAAGAGCTTGCCACGCTGCGGGGGGAGCTGGATCAGCTGCGCCAGGCGCAACAAGCGGCGCAAGATCTAGAAACCGATCGTTTAGAGGCCCTCAGCGCCACCCATCTGATGGATAGCCCGCAAGAGGCGCGGTTTGATGAGCTAACGCAATTGGCGGCGACGGCGTTGAATGTCAAAACGGCGCTGATTTCCCTGGTGGAAAAGGATCGCCAATGGTTCAAATCGCGGGTCAATTTCGACACGACAGAGACGCCGCGCAAAGTGTCTTTCTGCTCGATTGCCATTGAGACCCCGGATCAGGTGATGGTGGTCGAAGATGCCCGCACGGATCCACGGGTCTGCGCTAATCCCTTGGTCCATTCCGGGCCGCAGATCGGTTTTTACGCGGGCGCGCCGCTGGTGACCTCTGAGGGATATGCGCTTGGCACGCTTTGTGTGATCGATACGGAGCCGCGCCAATTTTCCGAACGCGAGCGGCAGGTTCTAAAAACCATCGCCGCAACTGTGATGACAGAGATCGAGCTGGCTATCCAAAAGCGCGAGCGTGACGCGCTGGATGTGATCAATATGGAGCTGCGCCACCGGATGGGGAACACCTATGCTCAGGTGGCGTCTTTGGTGACTTTTCTGGGCCGCGCTGATGAGGATAAGGCAAGCTTTATCGCTAAGCTGCGGGAAAATATCAGTGCTTTGGCGCGTCTGCAGACCGATATTGCCCTGAATAACTGGTCCGAGATCCCAGCGAGCGCGCTTTTGCACAAAGCGCTTGGGGCGCAGGATGGCGAGGCTGGGGATGCAAGGCTGATGATTTCGGTGACGGAGGAGCGGCTGGTTGATCGCCAAGCGGCCTTTATGCTGACCCTCGCTTTGCAAGAGCTTATGTCGAATTCTAAGAAATACGGTGCTTTGGCGGGGCCGGGCGGGCAGGTGGCTATTGGCTTTGCGGTCTCAGGCGGCAAACCTGTGATCACATGGGAAGACCGCCGGGGCGCTGCGCCGCTCGATGGGCCGATCATTGCGAAAGGCACAGGCTTTGGTACGAAATTGTTGACGCAGATCGTACCCACGGCTTTGGAAGGCCTGGCCGAGATCTATCAAACCCCGGCCGGCGGCTTTGGCTATCGGCTAGAATTCGCGGCGGATCGGGTGCAGCTGCCCCAGGCCTAGAGCCTAAACCCTAACCCCAATAACTCAAAGCTGGTCGCGGTTATGCGGCGCGGTGAAGTCAAGCACCGGACCGGTTGTCAAAATCCGATGCGGATTGATCGTGTCATGGCTTTGGTAATAATGGCGGCGGGTATGGTTGAAATTGACCGTCCCAGCCACGCCCGGCCATTGATAAAGCTCGCGGGTATAGGCCCATAAATTCGGGTAATCGACCAAGCGTTTGCGGTCGCATTTGAAATGCCCGTGATAGACCGGGTCAAAGCGCATCAGCGTGGTGAACAGCCGCCAATCCGCCTCGGTCACCTGATCGCCCATCAAATAGCGGCGGGTCGATAGCCGTTCTTCGAGCCAATCGAGACTGTCAAATAGCGGATTGACCGCCTCGTCATAAGCCTCTTGGCTGGTGGCAAACCCGGCTTTGTAAACGCCATTATTCACCCTGTCATAGATCCGGGTGTTAAGTTCATCGATCTCGGCTCGCAGCGCCTCGGGATAATAGTCCCCCTGCGCCGCACCAACCCCGTCAAAGGCGGAATTGAACATGCGGATGATTTCGGAGGATTCATTGCTGACGATGGTATTTTGCTGCTTGTCCCACAGCACAGGCACTGTCACCCGGCCGGAATAGCTTGGCTCATCCTTGGTATAAAGCTGATGCAGATAGTCCAGGCCGAATAGATCATCTTTGACGATGCCTTCGCCGTCATCGTGAAAGGTCCAGCCCTTTTCCGCCATATACCAATGCACGAAAGAGACGGAGATCAGGTCTTCCAGCCCTTTGAGCGCGCGGAAAATCAGTGTGCGATGCGCCCAAGGGCAAGCATAGGCCACATAGAGGTGATAGCGCCCAGGCTCGGCCTTAAAGCCCGCATCGCCACTGGGACCAGCACTGCCATCCGCAGTAACCCAATTGCGCATCTGCGCTTCCGATCGTTGAAACCGGCCTTGGTTCTCTTCTGTGTTATACCAGACGTCTTCCCATACGCCGTCGATCAAGCGACCCATATCATCCTCCGTTCATTCACTCAGATGATATTTAGAACCTAGGCCAAGCATGCCAGAGCGATCAGCGCACAGGCTCTGTGCAAAAGCGGCAGTTCGATTGGTCGGCATTTGGGCTAGCAGTCATGCCAGCCCAATCCGGCCTGTCGCTTAGTCCTGGGCCAAACGGTGATAAAGATGGGTGAACACGGCCACGCCAATAATCGGCACCACCAAATTGACCAAAGGGATGGTCAAGGGAATGGCCATGATACCGCCGGTCAGCCAGATCTGAGCCGCATGCTTGCGTCGCATCTTTTTCGCCCCGGCCATGCCCAAACGACGGATCGCCACCAATTGGAAATATTCCCGCCCCAGAAGGAAACCGTTCAAGGCCCAAAAGATGAAAGGCGCGAAGGGGATGAAAAAGAGATAGAGGATCAGCGCCGCCAGGTTTGCCGCCAGCAGCACCCCAAGAAAGGACAAGCTATCGCCAATAGTGGTGAGGATCGGCACTGGCTCCACATCCGGTAGATGCGGATAATGGACGTCTTCGACCGCATCGGCCACCTGGTCTAGGAAAATCCCGGTAAAGGCCGAGGCCACCGGCACCATCAAAAAGACCGAGGCGCCCATGGCCGCCGCAACCGATAGGCCCGAAGCTACTCCATCCAACCAGGTGAGTTCGCCGATCCAAGGCAGGGTCACGCTATCGGGCACGAGCCAGCCCACCAGCCAGGCAGTGCCGATATAAAAGCCGATCAAAAGGGCTATGGTCAGCCCAACCCCTAAAAACAGCACTTTGCGAAAGCGCGGATCGCCGATTTGCGACAACGCTTTTGAGATATCGCTCAGCATTATTCCGTGACCCAGCTAGTGATCGCATCCAAATCTGGACGCGGACGTTCGGGCGGAGTGACCTCGGTGGAGCCGATGAAAATCAGACCTGCCACTTTTTCGTGCGTTTCTAGCCCGAGACCTTTGGACAGGAATTCCGGATCATGGCTGGCCCAACCAGACAGCCAATTCGCCCCCCAACCCGCGGCTAAAGCCGCATTCAACAGTGCCAAACAGGCCGCTCCAGCGGAATAGAGCTGCTCGATTTCCGGGATTTTGCTGGCTTTCGGCGAGGCGATAACCGCCACGGCGAGCGGGCCGCGCGCATACATGTCGCGCTGTTTTGCATAGTCGTCTTCGCCCATCCCGCGGGCTTCGGACAGATCGACCACAAGTCCGCTAAGCCTTTGTAGCGCAGGCTCTTCGAGCACGATAAAGCGCCAAGGCTCCAGCTTGCCATGGTCTGGGGTGCGGGCCGCGGCGGTCAGAATTTCGCGCAGATCCTCGGCGCTTGGGGCCGGAGCAGACAGCAATTTTGCCGGGCGAGAACGGCGGGTGAGCAGAAAATCGAGTACGTCATTACGGCGGTCCATAGGATCCCTTTCTTTTGCTTCCCATGTCGGAAGGCAACAGGGCCTGGTCAAGGGGCAAAATACCGAACATGGACGGTGTTTGGCCCAAGGTCACACAACTTTCGCTTTACAGAAGGGAATCTGTCTTGCATCCTATATCTAGTGGGCAACCTGATATCCTTAGAAATATCTGGGCCTACTATCTACAGGCAACGGGCTTTGGGCATGTCCCTCGGCCCCCTTTTAAGAGGCCGAGCATGTCTTATCTAGACCATGATCTGCACACGGAAGAGCTTGACCCCATCGATATCGTCGAATCTTTGGCCGAGCATCACGCTTGGGACTTTGACCGTGTCGCGGATGACCAAATCGCGATGGCCGTTGAGGGCCAGTGGAGAACCTACTCCCTGACCTTGGCGTGGTGCAATTTTGACCAAACACTCCGTTTGATTTGCACTTTTGATATGGATCCCCCAGCAGACAAACTTCCTGCGCTTTATGAGGCGATGAATGCCGCCAATGACAAAAGCTGGTCGGGCTGCTTCACCTGGTGGGAGGCGCAAAAGCTGATGGTTTTCCGCTATGGTCTGAATGTTGCAGGTCAAGAAATGGCAAGCCAAGAGCAGATCACCTCCATGATCGAAGCCGCGGTTTGTGCCTCTGAGCGGTTCTATCCGGCGTTCCAATTGGCGGTTTGGGGCGACACCCCTGTCAATGAAGCAATGCAGGTGGCTATTGCCGAAGCCTATGGTCGCGCCTAATCTGCCCTGACGGGTAAATTAGGAAAAACCAGATGGATTTCGAAGACATCCGCAAGCGCGGTATCGTTTTACTGGGCTGCGGAAAAATGGGCTCGGCTATGTTGGCGGGCTGGCTGGTCGGAGGGATGCCCGCCGAGGCGGTATCGGTGATCGAACCTTACCCCTCGGATTGGCTGAAAACCGTGAAAGGGTTGCGGCTGAATACTAGCCTGCCCCAAGATCCGGCGCTGGTCTTGGTGGCAGTCAAACCGCAGATGATGACCGACGCCTTGCCCAGTTTGAAAAACTATGGCGGCGGCGGGACTTTGTTTTTGTCGATTGCGGCGGGCACGCCGCTGCGGGTCTACGAAGAGGTGCTGGGCGACCAAACGCCGATCATCCGCGCGATGCCCAATACCCCGGCTGCGGTTGCTAAAGGAATTACCGCGCTTGTGGGGAATGTTGCGGCCAGCGGTGAGGATCTAGGTCTGGCCGAGGCGCTTTTGTCGGCCATTGGTCAAACCCTGCGGCTAGAGGATGAATCCCAGATGGATGCTGTGACGGCTGTATCTGGGTCGGGTCCGGCTTATGTTTTTCATATGATTGAGTGTTTGACCGCTGCGGGCTTGGCCGAAGGGCTGCCCGAGGATCTGGCGTTGAAGCTTGCCAAAGCGACGGTCGCCGGGGCGGGGCATCTGGCGGAGCATGCCAGCGAAAGCCCGGCGCAATTGCGGATCAATGTCACCAGCCCAGGCGGGACGACTCAAGCAGGGCTTGCCCATCTGATGGAGCCGGAAACTGGGCTCTCGCCGCTAATCCGGCGCACTGTGGCCGCTGCCGCTCAGCGATCGCGGGAATTGGCGAGTTAGATCACCATGGCGGAGAAACCTCCTGAAGTCAGTTTTGACCAGTTTATGGCGCTGGATATTCGGGTGGGGCGGGTCACAAAGACCGAAGCCTTTCCCGAAGCTCGGCGCCCGGCGATCAAGCTTTGGGTGGATTTCGGGCCTGAAATCGGCATCAAGAAAAGCTCGGCTCAGATCACCCGCCATTACACACCCGATGAGCTGATCGGGCGGCAGGTTATGGCCGTGGTGAATTTCCCACCGCGTCAGATCGGCAAATTCATGTCCGAAATCTTGGTGTTGGGTGCGCCAGATGCAGAGGGCGAGGTCGTTTTGCTGGCCCCGGATCAAGAAGTGCCGTTGGGCGGCCGGATGTTCTAGGGCGCAACAATCTGCCGATTGCGGCGCTTATTCCGAGGGAGGCTCGGTCGGTGCCTCGCGATCCCCCATCACCTCGCGCCAATGGCGGCGGCAGAGCGATACATAGCTTTCATTACCGCCAACCAGATATTGCGGCCCGTCTTTGATCGGCTTGCCTGCTGCATCGACCCGCACCACCATAGTGGCCTTTTTCCCGCAATGGCAGATCGTGCGGACTTCGCGCATTTCATCGGCCAGAGCCATCAGCGTTGCCGAGCCGGGGAAAAGCTGGCCGCGAAAATCCACCCGCAGCCCATAACACATCACCGGAATGCCCAAATCATCCACCGCGCGGGCCAATTGCCAAACTTGCGCTTCGGTTAGGAAATGCGCCTCATCCACAAAAACACAGGCGCAAGGCCCTTCGCCAAGGCGGCGGGCGATGAAGGCGAACAGATCCGCATCCGCAGTATAGGTGAAGGCCGGTTCTTCGATCCCGATCCTTGAGGCGATGCGCCCCTTGCCCGAACGCGTATCGGCGGCAGTGGTCAGGCGCAGGGTTTGCATGCCCCGTTCCCGATAATTGTAATCGGCCTGAAGCAGAGAAGAGGATTTCCCCGCATTCATGGTGGAATAATGGAAGTAAAGCTTGGCCATGGGCGCAGATAGCCTTTGCCGAGGGGGGCTGACAAGATGGTGAAAACCCAAAGCATTTACGCAAAGGGGCCAAAGCCACAGCACCGGGATTTTATAGCTTTTGTCGAAACGCTTTAGCTGATGCTTGACAGGGCTTGCCGCACAGTAGAAGCCCAAGGAAATATTAGCGGAATTTAGCCACGGATCCCTTCATGAGCGACTATGAAAGCGAAACCGCCGAAGATATCGAAGCAGAGGCGAAGCTCGCCGATATGCCCCGGATCCGTGAATTGCTGTATCGACAGCAGGATATTGACGGGGCCTTGGCGCTTGCCCAGAAATGTTTCCAAGAACGCCCGAGGCGGCGCATCCATGAAGAAATAGGCAATCTTTACCGGCAAAAGGGCGATGATTTCCTGGCTCGCTCGATTTATCAGGCCTGTTTGCTCTGCTATGGTCAGTTGCATAGCACCAATCTGATCCATGCGAATATCGCTGTGGCGCGGGCCTTTGTGGATGATGGCCGCAAGCTGCTTTATATCCCGATCCCGAAAAATGGATCGACCACCATCAAGAACTTCTTTTCCAAGGCGCTTTTGGGGCAAACCTTCGGCGAAGGGGTGCATCTGCAAATGTCCGAACGGTATCGCTTTGTGACCCCGGTGGATTTGCAGGAGCAGTACAAAGACTATTTCAAATTCGCGGTAATCCGGGATCCGCTGGATCGGGTACAATCCTATTATTCGCGTAATGTCCGTTTGGGGGCTTTGGCACGCCATGCCCGCGATGTGGAAAATTTTCTGGGCCTCTCTACCGCGCCAAGCGAAGCGGTGTTCGTGACCAAGCTGGCCGATTATCGCCGCCGCTTTATCGATGCAAAGCATCACACGGATCCGCAGCACCGCTATTTGGACCATTTCTCTGTGGAAGAGTGCGGGCTGAAATTGTTCAACATGGCGGGCATTGCCACGATCCGCGCCCATTTGGCCGAAGCCTATGGCCAAGAGATCGAAGATGAACGTTTCATGCAGACCGGCACATCCGAGAAAAAGCCCCTGCCGGAGTTTTATCAAAGCCTGCGCGGGCTCTATAAGCGGGACTATAATCTTTATGGGAAATTAGCGGGTTCTGAGAGCCGTGGCAAAGACGGGGCCGAGCTGAAAACCAAGCGGCGCGTGCGCCAGGTGCATTTCTATCAGCGTCATTATCTGTCGGCTAAGGAGCGCGCTCAGGCGGAGGCGGAGGCTCAAACTGGCGCTGCAATCGCCGCGCAAAAGCAAAACTGAAATCGCATCCGCGCATCAAGCCTATACCTAAGGGGGCTGGTCCCGGCTGCGAAACCCTGCGAAGGTCACGGCAATGACAGCAAAGGACAAACGCAAGGCTCTGCTGATCAGCTTGCCGCACGAGTTGCGCCCGATCATGCGCCGGGCGCGCCGAGAATTGCGGAAACCCCAGGGATCGGCCGCTTTGCGCCGAATAGTGGAGGGGCAGTTGATCCAGGGCTATCGCGATATGGCGGTGCCAGTGGAGGAGGCTGGCCCGCCTTATCGTTTGCAATTGTCTAAATCTGTTTTGAACCAAATTGAAACTCTTGCCCGGCAACAGGGTAGGGGACCAGATTATATAGTGATTCAACTCATAGCAGCGGCGGGGGCGGACATGTGGACGCAAAGCCCGCAGCAGCGCGTTTCCCTATCCCAGCCAAAAGAGGAGTAACTCCCAAGTGCTGACTATTCGCCCGGCCATTCCAGACGACTATACTGCTATATCCATTTTGGTCGTTCACGCCTTTGGCCAGAATAATGAACATAAATTGATCGAGGCTTTGCGCCGAAGCGATCAGGCGCGCTGCGAATTAGTGGCCGAGCAGAATGGCGATTTGGTGGGTCATATTTGCTTTTCCGAGCTCTCAACCCCGGATAATTGGTGGGCTTTGGCCCCAGTTTGCGTGCAAAATGCCCGTCAGAACCAAGGGATCGGCGGGGCTTTGATCCGCGAAGGGCTGGACAAGGCCCGTGCTCACAAAGCCGCGGCCGTGGTTGTTGTGGGGGATCCGAACTATTATAGTCGTTTTGGATTTATATTTGGCGGCAAGGCAACTTTGATGTCTCCCTATCCTGCGCAATATACCGGGCTATACCCGATTGAGACCAGCACAGCGACGGCGCAGACGGCTTTGGTCTATCCTCGCCCATTTGCGGAGGTCTAGCTTTGCGGCTGCTCGTTCTTGTCGCCCTGACAATGACGGGCTTTGCGGCGAATTCCTTGCTCAACCGGGTGGCGCTGACCACCACAGAGACCGGGCCGATGATGTTTGCCTTGCTGCGGCTCGCGGCAGGGGCGGTGTTTTTGGCGGGGCTGACCATTTCTCATGGCGGGCTAACGCGGTTACGGGCGGCGATTTCCCTGCCGAAAGCGGCAGCGCTGGCGGTCTATATGCTGGGCTTTTCGCTGGCCTATCGCAATTTGGATGCGGGGCTTGGGGCGCTGATCCTGTTCGGCGGGGTGCAAATCACGATGTTTGTCGGCGCCGCTCTGAGTGGCGAAACGCTGAGTCCGCGTCGTTTGATTGGCGGCGGGATCGCCTTTGCGGCTTTGATCTGGCTGGTTTTGCCGGGGGTTGAAACGGCGCCGCCTTGGCAAGGCACGCTGCTGATGGTCTGCGCCGCGCTTGGCTGGGGGGTGTTTTCGCTGCTGGGGCGCGGCGGGGCGGACCCAATCGCAACTATGGCCGGGAGTTTTCTCTTGGCGCTTCTTCCCGCTTTGGTGCTGAGCTTGGTGGTTTTGGATGGTGTGGATCTGCCGGGGCTGGGCTGGGCGATCCTATCCGGCGCGGTCACTTCGGGCCTGTGCTATGCTTTGTGGTATAGTCTGTTGCCCCAGCTGCCTGCGGCGGTCGCTGCCGTGGCCCAGCTTTCTGTGCCGCCCATTGCGATGTTTGGCGGGGTGGTTTTGCTGGCAGAGGTGCTAACCGGCCGCGCCGTGGCGGCCAGTTTGGTGATTTTGGCGGCGGTTGCTCTGGCGGTGATCCCCGCAAGACCCAATGCAAAACCCGCCACGAGACCTTAGCTATCGGTTGACCGCTATAGAATCCGGTTCACATGGCCCATTTTGCGGCCATCCCGCGCCTCGGCTTTGCCATAAAGATGCAAGGCGCTGGCGCCGTCCTTGGTGATCCCGGCCCAGTCATTGGCCTCGTCACCGATCAGATTGCGCATTTCCACATCCGAATGCCGCGCGCCATCACCCAAAGGCCATCCTGCCACAGCGCGGATATGCTGTTCAAACTGACAGATTGCGCAGCCATTCTGTGTCCAATGGCCGGAATTATGCACACGCGGGGCGATCTCATTGACCAAAAGCCCGGCTGGGGTCACGAAAAGCTCCACCCCCATCACGCCCACATAGTCCAGGGCGCGCAGGATTTTGCCCGCGATTAGCACCGCATCGGTTTCCACCGAACCCGGCAAGCCCGAGGGGACCACAGTGCGGCGCAGAATGCCGCCTTCATGCCAGTTGCGCCCTGGATCGAAGCAGGACACGCGACCATCCAGCCCACGGGCGCCAATCACCGAGATTTCCGCGGTGAAGCCCACAAAGCCTTCGAGGATTCGCGGCGCATCACCGATTGTCGCGCCTTTCATCGCCTCGACGCTATCGAGCCGCTCTTGCCCCTTACCATCATAGCCGAAGCGCCGGGTTTTCAGGATCGCTGGCAGGCTGAGCTGCGAAACAGCGGTTTTCAAAGCCTCGGCATCGGGGCAATCGGCGAAAGGTGCGGTGCCAAGCCCCAGCTCCTGGAGAAAGCTTTTCTCCACCAGACGGTCTTGGGACACTTCCAGTGCGCGGCGTCCGGGGCGGATCGGCACATGGGCGGTGATCGCATCTAGCGCAGCGGTGGGGATGTTTTCGAATTCGTAAGTAACCACATCCACAGCGGCGGCAAATCGCTCAAGCGCGGGAATATCGTCATAAGCGGCGACGCTATGGGCATCGCTGACCTGAGCCGCCGGAGCATCTGGGCTAGGGTCAAAGATATGGCAGCGCAGCCCCAGACGGGCCGCCGCTAATGCCAGCATGCGACCCAGCTGACCGCCGCCCAAAATCCCGATTACGCTACCCGGAGCAAGCGCGGTTACGTCACTCATCGCTGGGTTCCTCTGGAATGCCATCAGCCAGGGCCTTGCGCCACGCAATCAGCCGTTCCGCCAACGCCGGATCCGATACCGCCAGAATCGAGGCGGCCATCAGCCCCGCATTCGCCGCGCCAGATGTGCCAATCGCCATAGTGGCCACTGGAAACCCTTTGGGCATTTGCACAATAGAATAAAGACTATCGACACCGCTTAGCGCGCGCGACTGAACTGGCACGCCAATCACCGGCAGATGGGTTTTCGACGCTATCATGCCCGGCAAATGCGCCGCACCGCCAGCCCCAGCGATAATGCATTTTAGTCCGCGCCCCGCCGCTTCGACACCATAAGACCAAAGCCGATCCGGCGTGCGATGGGCCGAGACGATCTTTGTCTCGTAACTGATTTGCAGTTCATCAAGAATATCGGTGGCGTTTTTCATGGTGGGCCAGTCCGATTGACTGCCCATAATCACGCCCACATCGCAATTGGCCACAGCTTATCCTTTCGCCTGCCGTAGAAGAGGCGCGACTATAGCTGACGCGGTCAAAAACGCAATCAGGCGATGATATCCGGCAAAAGCATATCTTCCAGACGCTGGATGCTGTCTTTCAAAGCAAGCTTTTGCTTTTTCAACCGTCGCAGCGCCAATTGGTCTGCGCGGCCGGTATCTTCTAACGCCTCAATCGCATGATCTAGATCGCGATGTTCCCGACGTAGCACTTCAAGCTTCACTTGAAGAACCTCAATCTTGGACATTTCTACATGAGCATTCATGACACCGCCAATAGATGACAATTACAGAGATTTTCTATCATACAGAATCTTAACGCTTCGGGGAAGGGCTTTGACACAATTCGCAACGCTTGCATGCCGCCCCGGCAAATCCCATATTTAAGAGAGGCCGCCATAACGGGGCTTCACACAGTCGCTTTACGAAGGACGTGTCATGACGAAACTGACGCTTGGGACTCATCCCTTTCTTTTGGGCTTTGAACAGCTGGAACGGCTGGTCGAACGCACGGCCAAATCTGGCAATGATGGCTATCCGCCCTATAATATCGAACAAACCGCGCAGCATGCCTATCGGATCACACTTGCGGTAGCGGGCTTTCGCGAAGAAGATTTAGACATAACTGTCGAAGATCGGCAGCTTGTCATTCGCGGACGTCAACCAGATGATAATGCAGACCGTGTCTTCTTACATAGAGGGATCGCGGGGCGGCAATTTCAGCGGAGCTTTGTTCTTGCCGATGCGGTGACAGTAGAAAACGCCAGTATGGCGCATGGGCTACTGCATATTGATTTGCGCCAGACGCTGCCGGACACGGTGGTGCAACGTATTGAAATTGGGAAGGGGAATTAAGATGGATCAGACAGATATCACTGCACCGGGCGATGAGCCGCAAAAAATCGTTTATATTCGCCCAATTGACGCCGAAGATTTGGGGCCGGATGTGGCTTTGCCCGAGGGGTATGAAGGCGAGTTATATTCTGTGAATGCTGCAAACGGGCGGCGCCTGGCCGTTGTGGGCAATCAGAAGATGGCTTTTGTTTTGGCGCGGCAGAATGATTTCGCCCCGGTTTATGTCCACTAAGGGCGCTAAGCACCGATAAACGCAATTTTAAGCGCTCCGCGCAGAGTACACGCCCCTGCGCGGCCCCCTTTAAAGACGGATCTGGTCAGTCGGCTCTTAGTGGAGATGTTATCTTTGGCGCAAAAATGGTGGCCCGTCAGTCACCTAGCCCAAATAACGGGCTAGGGGCGTCGTCCTCTTCTGCAGCTTCTTCTTCAAATAGATCGCGAAAAATATCTATTTCGCGCGACTTGTCCATCACCGGCAGTGTCGCGAATTCACTGACACTGTTTTTCGATCCAAATTGAAGCGGATCCGAGCTGTCAAAAACACTGTTTGGCTCGCTCGTGGGGATGCAATCGGTGGTACAAACACCACTATTATTGAGTGTGGCGGCGGCGCAAGTTTGCGCAGCGAAGAAACAACTGGCCAATAGGGCAGCGCCCCATCGGCCAAAGTGAATGCGTTTCATAGTGGGTGATAAGCCTTCGGGCATGCAGTGTTTTCAGATCACACCAAGATGGTGCATAGTTTTGATTGCAAAATAGTTGCTGCCCGCAAAACTTCCAGAGACTAATTTAATGGCTATTCATTTTCGGCCAAAAACCGCTCTGCCTCTAGCGCGGCCATGCAGCCCATTCCGGCGCTGGTGATGGCTTGGCGATATTTGTCATCGGTCAGGTCGCCCGCCGCGAAGACACCGGGTATCGATGTGGCGGTGCTATCGGCTTGGGTGACCACATAGCCACCGGCACGGGTTTCCAACTGGTCTTTCACCAATTCGCTGGCAGGCGCATGGCCGATCGCCACGAAAAAGCCCTTACACGGGATTTCAGTGGTTTCACCTGTTTCCACATGTTTGGCGCGCACGGCTTCGACACCTAGCGGATTTTCCGCGCCGACGACTTCGTCGATCTGGTGATTCCACAGGACCTCTACTTTTGGGTTTTTGAATAGGCGGTCTTGCATAATCTTTTCGGCGCGTAGGCTGTCACGACGATGCACCAGCGTGACTTTCGAGGCGAAATTGGTGAGGAAGAGCGCCTCTTCCACTGCGGTATTGCCGCCGCCAATCACCACAACCTCTTGGCCGCGATAGAAAAAGCCGTCACATGTGGCGCAGGCCGACACGCCGAAGCCTTTGAACTTTTCTTCCGAGGGCAGGCCAAGCCATTTCGCCTGAGCCCCAGTCGCCAAAATCACGGCATCCGCGGTGTAAGTGGTGCCGCTATCGCCCAATGCCACAAAGGGACGCTCGCTCAGGCGCAGCTCGTTAATATGGTCACCGATGATTTCGGTCCCCATTTCGCGGGCATGGGCTTCCATGCGGACCATCAGATCCGGCCCCATAATAGACGATTCGCCCGGCCAGTTTTCCACATCCGTAGTGATGGTGAGCTGCCCACCTGGCTGAATACCTTGGATCAGCAGCGGATTTAGCATCGCCCGCGAGGCATAAACACCGGCGGTATAGCCAGCAGGCCCCGAGCCGATAATCAAAACTTTAGAATGTCGCGTCTCGGCCATAACTGCCCCCTGGTCTTTGTTGCAGGGCGCGATATAAGCCTCATCGACACGCCAGGAAACCCCGAGCAAGCCGGGTTTGTGCTCACAAACTAGACTTCCGGAAAAAATGTGTTGTGATCGAATAAAAAAATCGTAAATGACGGCCTGTGCGAAATAATATTGCGCGGCATAGAGAGATTGCCTAGTTTGTCTGTGGCGAAGGAGTATTTGGCAATGGCGGGTTCAAAGCTCGATCCTATTGATCGGAAAATTCTGGCGGAATTGCAGGCTGATGGCCGGATGACCAATGTGGAATTGGCCAAACGTGTGGGCATATCCGCGCCCCCTTGTTTGCGCCGCATGCGGACATTGGAAGAGCAGGGCTATATTCGCGGCTATCATGCTCAGGTTGATATCCGCGAACTTGGTTTTGAAGTTCAGGTTTTTGCCATGGTTGGACTGCAATCCCAGGCGGAGGCGGATTTATCGGCTTTCGAAGAGCGGTGCAGATCATGGCCGCTGGTTCGGGAATGCCATATGCTGAATGGCGAGGTGGATTTCCTGCTGAAATGCGTGGCGCCGGATCTTTCGACATTTCAGTCCTTTTTGACCGGGCAACTGACTGCGGCAGATAATGTCGCCAGTGTGAAAACATCCTTGGTCATCCGCGCCGCGAAAGAAGAGGCCGGTGTTCCTTTTGAGGTGTTGGAAAATCGCCTAAGCCAAACGGCGTAACCGGTTTTACAAACGACTACCGGCCAGCCTCGAAACACGGGGCTGGCCGGAGAATTGTCTTGGGGATTTGTTGTACTCGCTACATTACCGACACACTAAACACTCGGAACAAACAACTCATAAGCGACACACTCGATACTAACTGCTTCTTTGATGCCTAATTATTCCTGATCTGGCAACGGTAATCTCGCCGCGCTGCGGCGGAATTGCGCGGTTTAAGGGGTAAAAAGTTAATTTTCGGCGAATTTTCGCCAGTTTTTTGCTCATCAGACATATCGGCGAATTTTTGAATTTCATTTGTGTCGTAAACCGAACAATTTATGACATTAAATAACTGTTAAGCGTTGGTAGCTTCGATGGATTGGCGACGATTTGGGGTATAATTTGTCGAGATTTCCGATGGCTAGAGCGGCAATAGCGACTCAAAGACGAATCGTTGAAATGAGACGCCCGTAATCTGGCTCGCTTTGATGGACGCTGCGCCGATAGGAAAAGAACCGATCCGCATCGCTATAAGTGCAATGGCGGGACCATTCCGCATGGCCTATGCCATATTGCCGCATCGCGGCGAGAGCAAAGCCAGGCAGGTCGAAATGAAACCGGTCGCCTTCCCCATCCACAAAGAAGCGACCATAGTCGATATTCACATCCAAAAACCGATCCAAGAACTCTTGGCCGACTTCATAAGCCGCTTGGCTGATTGTTGGGCCGATGACCGCGTGAATATTTTCACGCTTTGCGCCTAGGCGCTCCATGGCGTCGATTGTCGCCTCTAATATCCCGGACAAGGCCCCGCGCCAGCCCGCATGCGCCGCGCCGATCACTTGAGCCTGGCTATCGGCAAAAAGCACCGGTGCACAATCTGCGGTTAGGATTGCCAGGACCAAGCCCGGGGTTGCGCTGACCATCGCATCGGCTTCGGGCAGGGGGGCGGCATACGGGCCATCAATTGTGATCACATCGGCAGAATGCACTTGGCTGATTCCGATCAGCCCGTCTTCCTCAACCCCCATGGCATTCGCGACCCTCGCCCGATTAATCATCACGATCTGCCTTTGATCGGAGGAACCAAGACCGCAATTCAGCCCGGCAAAAATACCAGACGAGGCGCCGCCTTTGCGGGTGAAAAAACCATGGCGCAGCGGCGCCAAACTGTCAGAGGTGATTATTTCGAGGGCCATGGGGCCAGTCCAGGGGTCATGCGCACGGAGCTAGGAAGAACAGAGACTACTTTAAAGAGAGTCCCCATTTCTGTCGGGGCGGTCAAGCGCTGATATGCAGCTAGATGGGTCTCTCGCGCTGCGCCGGTTAATTTCGCGGCTAAAGCTTCGCATCGGGCGGCGATCCCAAGTGCCTCTAGAAAGCTGCCTTGAGAGGTCATTACGCTGGTTTGAGCATTGGGATGGGCGTTTTGGGCGGCGCGGGTGACGGCTTCGAAATCCACATGGGCGGTAAGATCCGCCTGGCCCGGCTGCGTCAAAGGGTCCGTATAGCTGTGCTGGCGCAAGGCCTGCAGCGTGTCTCCGGCGGATCGCCAATCGCCGTAATCGATCCAGAGGGCCGTGCCGCCAGTCGCGCCAATCCGTGTCGCGACTTCACCGATGATTGTCGGCAGGGCCGGGCAGGTTTCGACGATATCGCCGGGCTGCGTGTCGCCTAGCCGGTGACGCAGCTCGGGTTGGTCCCCCATGGGCACGCGGCCAAAGCTAAGCGCGCCTTGGCTTTGCCCGATGCAGCGTTCATCCCAGCCTGTTTCACTGCGGATAAATTGCCGTATCGGGAGAGCGTCCAGAAATTCATTGGCGATCAGGAAAAGCGGCTGATCCTCGGGCAAATCGGCCACCGAGTCGCGCCAGTCCGGATTGGCGTGGCTAAGGGTTTCGGCCTGGGTCTGGCGCAGCTGCGGCGAGGCTTCGACCAATATCAGCTGAGCCGCGGCGTGAAACCCCGGCACTCTGGCCGTGGCGCGCCAAAGATCCGCCATTAATGTCCCGCGCCCTGGCCCCAGCTCTGCTAGGGTAAAGCGGGACGGCATGCCCTGATCCATCCAGGCCTGGGCCAGGCACAGCCCCACCAACTCGCCAAACATCTGGCTGATCTCCGGCGCGGTGATGAAATCGCCCTCGCGGCCAAATGGCGTCGCGGTGGTGTAATAGCCAAATTCAGGATGCAGCAGGCAAGTCGCCATATATTCGGCGACATTCATCGGACCATCAGCGGCGATCCGGTCTAGCAAAAGGGGTAAAAGCGGCGTGCTCATGCGGCTTTGCGGTGTGGCCGCCAAAATGCCCAAAGAATGACCGCTGCCCCAATCGCCACCATAGGCAGGGACAAAAGCTGACCCATGGTGATGCCCGCCTCGCCAAAGCGCAGCACATGGCCCCAGGGATTATCTGCGCTGATGAATTGCGGATCGGCTTGGCGGAAATGCTCCACCCCAAACCGTGCCAGCCCATAGCCCAGAAAGAAACTGCCGCAGATCAGCCAGGGCCGCTTGAGCCAGTCTTTGCGGAAGGCTAAAATCCACAGCGCCAAGCCCAGAACCAAGCCTTCAAGCGCGGCTTCATAAAGCTGTGACGGATGGCGGGCGCATAGGCCTTGCCAATCTGGTGGGCAGATCTGAGCCCTCGCGCCAGGGAAAATCACCGCCCATGGGGCCTCGCTTGGCCGGCCCCAAAGCTCGCCATTGATGAAATTCGCCAGCCGCCCCAGCAAAAGCCCCGGCGGCGTGGCCAAAGCCATTGCATCCGCCACGCTACCCGGCGACAGATGATAGGTCCGGCAAAAAAGCGCCACCGCCACAATCACGCCCAGCAATCCGCCATGAAAGGCCATGCCGCCCTGCCATAATTTCAAGATATCGCCAGGATTGGCGGCGTAATAGGCCGGTTGGTAAAACAGCACAAAGCCCAGCCGACCGCCCAAAATTACCCCCAAAATCACCCAAGTCAGCAGGCTTTCCACCTGAAAGGCGGTCATTGGCGGGGTATTGGCGGGCCAGAGTTTCGGCATCCGCATGGCGCGTTTGATGATCCACAGCCCAATCAGCAGCCCGGCAATATAGGCCAGCGCATACCAGCGCAGGGCAATGCGGAAGCTGCCTAACTCAAAGGCGAAAATCTCGGGCGAGAGATCGGGGAAGGGCAAGGCATAGATCATAGCGCGGTGATGGCTGGGGGGCTGTCGCAAGTCAAGCGCGCGCAATCGCCCGACCCGTGCCTGTTGTTCCCAGGGCTTAGGCGCGCCATATAAAGAGCGAGTTACAAAGTGAGGGCGCTATGCAAACGCGGAACAAATTTCTCGATGATGTCTCGCAATTGATGACAAATGCCATGGGTGTTGCCCATGGGGCCCGCGAAGAGGCGGAGACTGCCTTTAAAGGGATGATCGACCGCTGGTTGGCGGAACGCGATTTCGTCACCCGCGAAGAATTCGACGCGGTGCGCGCAATGGCGCAAAAGGCGCGCGAAGAGAATGAGGCGCTCAAAGCGCGGCTAGACGCCTTGGAAGACAAAGCGTCCTAAGTGGCGGGACCCGAGCCGAGCAAAATCACCGTGCGAGTGCGCCCTGGCGCCTCGCGCGATAAGGTGGTGCAAGAGCCTGAAGGCCTGAAAATTTATGTGACCGCCATCGCCGAAAAGGGCAAAGCAAATGCAGCGGTGCAAAAGCTTTTGGCGAAACATCTGGGTCTTGCCCCCTCGCGGCTAAGCTTGATCAAGGGCGATAAAGGCCGGGAAAAGACCTTTGCCATATTGAGCTAGGCTATTTCTTCGCCGTCGCCAGGCGATATACCCCTTCGGGCAAATCCAAGGCCGCGCCCAAATCCCGGAGCTGTGCCATCGAAAGCGTGACGATAACCTTATAGTCACCTGACGGGTCATATTGACTAAGGGTGACGCAGTCCTCAAAGGCGGAAACAACCACATCCTCCGACAAATGGTCTGTGCCTTCATCGACGAGTGTAATTACTGTGGCATCAAAACCGTGTTCAATTGTAAACATTCTTGCCTCTGCTTCTGCTTATATCGTTTCGAGAAACCACCTCCTCACTTATTCGCGGCCAGGCGCTTTGCTCCAACGCGGAAAGTGTTTTTCAGTGTCTCTAGCTTTTCCCGATACGCTTTAGGGCAAAGGCTAGCTTTCAGGCGGCTCTTTGACCAGCATTCACGGAAAATCTATTGCCGCGGCTTTCGCAAATCAGCGTTAATCATATAAATAAGACCACATGACGTATCGTTCGATTATCTTGAGTGTTTTGGTCTCTTTGGCATTGGCGGCCTGTGCGCCGTCTGTGCCGGGGCCGGTGGTGGTGGGGGTGCCCGCCCCTAGTAAGAGCTCTCAGAGCTCGGGCAGCTCGGCCAGGGGCGTGACCCCGGCCCAGTATCGCCAGGTTGTCGCGGAAATCATGCCTGTGGCGCGCGGTATCTGCGCCGCAACGCCCCCGCAAAAACGCTGCGATTTCCAGGCGCTCTTGGATCCGCGCCGGGGTGTGGCCGCGAATGCCTATCAAACGGTTACCAGCTCTGGCCAACCGGTGATTATCGTCACGGCCGAATTGCTGCGCAGTCTTGCAAATACCGATGAATTGGCGCTGGTTGTGTCCCATGAGGCCGCGCATCACATCCGCGACCATTTAAAGCGCCGCCAGCAATCAGAGGTGACTTATGCGGTGATCGCAGGGCTCGGGGCGCAGGCCGTAGGTGCCTCTAGGGAAGCGATCGTCGAGGCGCAGCGCCAGGCCGCTTATGTGGGCGGGCGGCTTTATTCCCCGGATTATGAGCTAGAGGCCGACCGGCTCGGGGCGCAAATCGCAAAACAGGCGGGCTATAACCCGATCAATGGGGTGCGTTATTTCACTCGCGCTCCCGATCCGGGGGATCGTTTCTTAGCGACCCATCCGCCCAATAAGTCCCGCATTCAGGCGGTGACCCAGGCGGTAGGGGGCTAGAGGTTTTAGCCTGCCTCCCCGTCGGGCAGGATCTGTCCCCAAAGATCGTAATCGCTGGCCTCATCCACTTTGACCGTGACCCGGTCGCCAGGGCTTAGCGCCTCATGGCCTTCATCGATGAACAAATTGCCGTCGATTTCTGGCGCATCGGCTTTGGTGCGGCAGGTCGCAGCGTCATCTTCGACTAGATCAACCACCACTTCTTGGACGGTGCCGATCTTGGCTGCCAGTCGCGCCTCGGAAATCGCTTGGGCCTTTTCCATGAAACGTTCCCAGCGATCTTGTTTGATCTCTGCCGGGACATGGTCGGGCAGGTCATTGGCCCGCGCACCATCGACATTTTCATATTGGAAACAGCCAACCCGGTCGAGCTGCGCCTCGTCAAGCCAATCCAGCAGGGTTTGGAATTCCGCCTCGGTTTCTCCTGGATAGCCGACAATAAAGGTCGAGCGCAGGGTCAGATCCGGGCAATCCCGGCGCCAGGCGGCAATTTCATCCAATGTGCGCGCGGCGGCCACTGGGCGGGCCATGCGTTTGAGCGTCTCGGGATGGGCGTGCTGGAAGGGAATATCCAGATAAGGCAGCACCAGCCCCTCGGCCATCAGCGGGATCAGCTCGCGCACATGGGGGTAGGGATAGACATAATGCAGCCGGACCCAAGCGCCCAGCTGTCCCAGTCCTTCGGCCAGTTCCGTGATCGGCGCCCGGTCGCGCTTTTCGCCCTTTTCACGCAGATCGACCCCATAGGCAGAGCTATCCTGGCTGATCACCAGCAGTTCTTGCACGCCGCGCTCCACCAGCTTTTCGGCCTCGCGCAAAATGGCGGCCATGGGGCGCGAAACAAGCTTGCCGCGCATATCTGGGATGATGCAGAATTTGCAGCTGTGATTGCAGCCTTCCGAGATCTTCAGATAGCTGTAATGGCGCGGGGTTAGGGAAACCGCGCTGGCCGGCAGCAGATCGACAAAAGGGTCGGGCTGCGGCGGCACAGCCGCATGCACCGCGTCCAGCACTTGCTCATATTGATGGGGTCCGGTCACGGCCAGCACTTTGGGATGGGCGCCGGTAATATAGTCGGGCTCTGCCCCAAGGCAGCCGGTCACGATCACCCGGCCATTTTCGGCCAAGGCTTCGCCAATCGCCTCTAGGCTTTCGGCCTTGGCGCTATCGAGAAAGCCGCAAGTATTCACGATCACCGCATCAGCGCCCTGGTAATCAGGGGAAATCCCATAGCCTTCGGCGCGCAGCCGGGTCAGGATGCGTTCGCTATCCACCAAAGCTTTGGGGCAGCCAAGCGAGACCATACCAATCAAGGGCTGGCCCTCACGGGGCTGATCAAAACGCGGGCCGCCAAATTGCGGCGCAGGGGCGAGATCCGGGCGGGAGGAGCTGGGGTTTTGCGACATGGCCGGGCTATAGCGGGCAATGCGCCGCCCGGCAATCTCTCGCAGAGGCGAGGCCGCGCGCAAAACAAAAGATTACGCGCGGACAGAATTTATTAGCGACGACGGTCGCGGCGCGAGCTCATGGGCTGGAAGGCCACGCCCACATGCGCCTCGCAATAAGGTTTGCCTTGCTGCACGGGCAGGCCGCAGAAGTAGAAGTCTGTCGTGGCCGGGTCGCCGATGGGCCATTTGCAGGTCCGCTCTGTCAGCTCCATCAAGCTCAGCTTTTTGGCGTGCTTTTCCACTTCGCGCTGAGAGGCCAGCGCTTCGGGGCTGATTTCATTCGGCGAGGGCTGCGGCGGCAAAGGTTGGCCAGCAGGCACAATCGCCTTGCGGGTAGGCACAGGAATTTTCACCGAAGTGATCGGTTCGCGCGCCGGGGGCTCTGCGGTTTTGGCCTCTGCCACTGGGGACGGGTCATTCGCCGCTGCGCTGACCGGTTTTGGGTCAGCCGGTGCTGCGGTTTTTTCAGGCTCTGCGGCTTTGGCAGCCGGAGAGGTGGCCCGGTTCGAAAGCCCCAAGCGATGCACTTTCCCGATCACCGCATTCCGGGTGACACCGCCAAGCTCCTTGGCGATCTGGCTGGCACTCTGGCCTTCCGCCCACATTTTCTTAAGGATCTCGACACGCTCTTCGGTCCAGGACATTTCCGTTCCTTTTCTGGAGGCCTTTTTTTGGGCTTACGCGGTGCAACATAGCTTGGCTTTGCCGACCGAGACATTAACTTACGCCTCAAATCGCAGGGAAACAAGGTATCGGGCCGAATCTAACTATGACAGATACAAGTGAAATGGGCGTGCGCCGCTTTGGCCGAGTAAATTGGCTGGGCACATGGACCTTAGCCCGGCGCGAAAATCTGCGATTCTTAGCGATTTGGTCGCAAACTTTGCTGGCGCCGCTGATTACGGCGGGGCTGTTTTTGTCGGTCTTTAGCCTGGCGATCGGGTCCAAGCGCGGTGATGTGATGGGCGTGCCCTTCCTGCATTTCATCGCGCCAGGCATTATGATGATGACGGTGATTCAGAATGCTTTCGGCAATACATCAAGTTCGATTCTCGTCGCCAAGCTTCAGGGCAATATCGTCGATACGCTGATGCCGCCTTTAAGTGCCGGGGAAATGCTGGTGGGCTATCTGGCAGGTGGGCTGGGGCGCGGACTGTTTGTGGCGCTGCCGGTTCTGGCGCTGATGGTGCTGTTTTTGGGAACAGGCATGGCGCATCCGCTTTGGGTTTTGGTGTTCTTGGTCCTAGGCGCGCTGCTGATGGGGGCATTGGGCATTGTTGGCGCGATCTTTGCCAATAAATTCGACCAGCTCGCGACCCTGACCAATTTTGTGATCACACCGCTATCCTTCCTATCTGGCACCTTTTATTCAGTAGAGGCCCTGCCGCCGGTGATGCAAACACTCAGCCATATCAACCCGTTCTTCTATCTGATTGACGGGGTGCGGTTCGGGATTTTGGGGGTGTCTGATAGTTCGCCTTGGATCGGGCTTTTTGTCTGTAGCCTCTCTTGCGCGCTGGTGATTTCGCTCTGCTGGCGCTGGTTTAGAACGGGCTATCGGCTTAAATCCTAAGCATCAGCGCTTTTGCCCTGGCCTCCGCTGCGACTTTGGGCTAGGCGCAGGGCATGGAAAAACAGGCACATATCGTAATCCGACGCCGACGCGGCTGATCTTTCAGTCCGCGCATGGGCTCTATTGCCCAGATTTTTCCACTTCTCATTGACAGTTGACCGCCCCTAAGGCACCCAAGGGGCTCTGATAAAGGACCGATCCGATGATCTCTTCCCTTCTGCCAAGCTATGCGCGCACGCCTTTGAGCTTTGTCTCGGGCGAAGGCTCTTGGTTGCAAGAGGCGGATGGCCGACATTTCTTGGATCTGGGCGCCGGTATCGCGGTGAATGCTCTGGGCCATGCAAATCCTGACCTGGTCGCGGTTTTGACCGAGCAGGCGGGCAAGCTGTGGCATGTGTCCAATCTCTATGAGATTCCCGAACAGCGGGCGCTAGCTGATAAGCTGGTGGAGCTGACTTTCGCCGATACGGTGTTTTTCACCAATTCCGGCACCGAATCAGCCGAGCTGGCGATCAAAATGGCGCGGAAATACTGGTCCGATAAGGGCCAGCCAGAGCGGATCGAAATCGTGACCTTCGAGGGCTGTTTCCATGGCCGCTCTACCGGGGCGATTGCTGCTGCGGGCTCGGCCAAGATGGTCGAGGGATTCGGTCCTTTGATGCCGGGCTTTGTGAGCCTTCCCTTTGGCGATCACGACGCGCTGCGGGCTGCGATTGGCGACCAAACTGCGGCGATTATCGTGGAACCGATCCAGGGCGAGGGCGGGATTCGCGCTCTGCCGGATCAATGCCTCAAAGGGCTGCGGGATCTGTGCAATGAAACCGGTGCTTTGCTGATCCTGGATGAAGTGCAATGCGGTATGGGTCGGACGGGCAAGCTTTTCGCGCATGAATGGGCGGGAATCACCCCCGATATTATGATGGTGGCCAAAGGCATCGGCGGTGGCTTCCCGCTGGGCGCGGTGCTGGCGACGGAAAATGCTGCTTCTGGCATGACCCGTGGCACCCATGGTTCGACTTATGGCGGCAATCCGCTGGGCTGTGCGATTGGAGCGAAATTGCTGGATATCGTGGCCGAACCTGCATTTTTGGACGAGATCTCTCGCAGATCAGGTGCCTTGCGTCAGGGTCTAGAGGGACTTATCGCGGCGCATCCGGATCTGTTTGAAGAGCTGCGCGGCTCTGGCCTGATGCTTGGGCTGAAATGTAAAAAGCCGGTGGCAGAGCTGATCGCAGCCGGGATCGAAGAGCTGGTGCTGCTCGTCCCTGCGGCGGAGGATGTGGCCCGTCTCTTGCCGCCTTTGAACCTCACTGACGAAGATATTGCTGAGGCCCTGGCCCGGCTCGACCGCGCGGCGGTTCGGGTTACGGCTGCGGCGGCGGCCTAGGCCCATTGGGCGATAAAAGGTAAAGACGATGCCTGATTTCCTAGATATTCACAAAATCGACCCTGCAGAGCTGCGGGGTATCCTGACCCAGGCGCAGGCGATGAAAGAGGCGCGCAAAGGCCAGCCAAAGGCCGCTCTTGACGCGGATCAGCCTTTGGCCGGGCAAATGGTGGCGCTGGTTTTCGAAAAGCCCTCTACCCGAACTCGTGTGAGTTTCGATGTGGGGGTGCGCCAGCTGGGCGGGCAGTCTTTGGTCCTGTCGGGCAGCGAAATGCAGCTGGGCCATGGGGAAAGCATTGCCGATACGGCACGGGTGCTGTCGCGCTACGTGGATCTGATCATGATCCGCACCTTTGCCGAGGACACACTGCTAGAGCTCGCTGAATATGCGACTGTGCCGGTGATCAATGGCCTGACCGATCGCAGCCATCCTTGCCAGATTATGGCCGATATCCTGACTTATGAGGAACATCGCGGTCCGATCAAAGGCCGCAAGGTCACTTGGCTCGGCGATGGTAATAATGTCTGCGCCTCTTTCCTGCATGCGGCGGGGCAATTCGGGTTTGACCTGACCTTTGCTGGGCCCGCGGAAATGGACCCGGACCCTGAATATGTGGCATTGGCGCGGGAACAGGGGGCTGAGATCACCATCACGCGCGATGCGCGCACCGGGGTGACGGGGGCCGATCTGGTCGTGACGGATACTTGGATGTCGATGCATGACGCAGCGGAGGCGCGCGATAGCCGCCACAAGCTGCTCGCGCCCTTCCAGGTAAACCCGTCACTGATGACCCATGCGGCACCTGAGGCCTTGTTCATGCATTGCCTGCCCGCGCATCGCGGCGAAGAAGTCACTGATCCGGTGATGGATGGGCCGCAATCAGTGGTGTTTGACGAGGCTGAGAACCGCCTACATGCGCAAAAGGCCGTGATGCGTTGGTGTTTGGGGCTCTAAGGGCTCAGCAACGGCTATAAATCCGCGCCCAGAAATGCCGGTTGGGCAGCGGGTCGCTCACATGGCGGCGGGCCAGATAGAGCCCGCCCAGCATATAGGCATCCGCCTCTCCCTGAGCTTGGCAAAGAAACCCGTCATAAGCACCGGTCTGATGCTGCACATGATGCACCAGCTCATGCAGCAGCCGCTCTTGGAAAATCGGGTTCTCTAGCGGATCCTCGCCGGGCTGCACCCCATCGGTTAATTCCGGCGCGATGATAAAAATCCGCCCATCGCCCGTCATATCATAAAGCCCCAAAATCCGCGGGTCGATCTCTGGCGCGGTATTCGCGGGCGGGGCTTGGGCGGCGGAATAGAATTCAGCGGTAATTTCAGCGGGGGTCATAGGGATGACCTGGGGCAGGGGGATCTCTGCGGTTTCATAGGGGGAATTGGCGCCGATCCAAGCCAAAAGAGCGATCAGAAGCTCTGTCATGGGCGGTACTCCTGTTTTGGCCTGACGCCTGCGCCGGCAGAGATCCCCCCTTTCTATTCGACTAAGGTAGTATGAGTTGCTGCGGTTGCAGCGTGGTTTTTGAATGCAATGCCGCCCAGCCGCAAGAAACCGGCGTTCTCGCCTAGAAATTCATCGAAAGGCGCGGGAATTAAGCTGCCGGGCCAGCAATTCACTGTCCGCGCGGCTTTGCGCGCAGGGTCGGATCGGCTTGGGTAGGGTCTTCGGGCCAGGGATGTTTGGGATAGCGCCCGCGCATATCCTTGCGCACATCCGCATAGCTAGAGGTCCAAAAGCCCGGCAAATCCATGGTCGTCTGCACCGGTTTGCCGCCGGGCGAAAGCATGGTGATCCGCAGCGGCCGCCCGCCGATGCTGGGATGGCGGGTTTCACCGAAAAGCTCTTGTAGGCGCAGAGTGATCTCTGGGTTTTCGCCGCTATAATCAATGGCGATTTTGCGCCCCAGGGGCGAGGTATATTGTGGCGGCGCGATCCGGTCGAGCTGCTGCACCTGGTTCCAGCTTAGCCTTTGGCTCAGCGCCGAGGCCGGGTCGAAGCCTTTGAGGTCCGCGGCATTTCTGATGCCGGTCAGATGCGGCAGCAGCCAGTCTTCGGCCTCGAGCAGCAAGGCCTCTTCGGATGGGTCGGGCAGGTCGGGCGCCTCATTGCGGGCTAAGCCTAGGCGGGCGCGGACCAGGTCAAAGGCCTTTGAGGGTTTCAGCGCCTGTAGCCCCAAATCGCGTAAGCCGATTAAGGCGGCTTCGGCAAAGGCTTCGGGCGGGGCCTCACGCCAGATCTGATCCGACAAGGTCAGCGCGCCCAGGCGCTCTTGGCGACGGGCCAGGATCTTGCGATCGCGCTTTGACCAGTCGCAAAACTCCACCATTTCAATCTGATCGGCGAAAAGCTCGCGTAGCTCCGCCTCGCTGACATTCACAGCCTGGCGAATCCGTGCCTCGCGCCCGGCGCCATCAAGATCCGTGGCCACAATCAGCCGCGCCCCGGCCAGAGCATCCCCAGCCTCCATCTCGGCCCCGCGTCCGCCCGACAGCACCCATCGCGGCGCATCGCCTTTGCGCCGCAGACCTATCCGGTCGGGATAAGCCAGCGCCGCCATGGCGCCAGGGGAGAGCGGCGCAGTAGATTTCGGCGCAAGTTTGCTCAGGCGGCGGGCCTCGGCACGGATCCGGTCAAGCCCCTGACGATCCAGCGGTAGGCGTTGCTCAGCGGCAAAGACTTTGGGGTCGCGCAGGGCAGATAAGCGCAGGCGCAGATCCGTGCCACCGCCGCGCAATGGATCGCGATCGGCCAAAAGTGCTGCCAGATCCGCTGCTTGGCGGCCCGCGCGGCTCAGCATATGCGCCAGGCGGGGATGTAGGGGCAGGGCGGCAAGATCGCGACCATGGGCGGTGATCCGGCCCGAAGCGTCCAAAGCCCCGAGACTAGTTAGCAGATTTTGTGCCTCGGCCAAACTGCCCTCAGGTGGTGGCGTTAGAAAGGCCAGTTCTTCGGGCGCGCTGCCCCAATTTGCCAGCTCAAGCGCCAGGCCGGTCAGATCGGCGCGGGCAATTTCAGGCGGTGGGAATGCCTGCAAGGCGCCTTCCTCGGCCTTGGCCCACAGCCGGTAACAGACCCCTGGCGCCACACGCCCGGCCCGGCCCTGCCGCTGGGTTGCTTCGGCGCGAGTGACACGCTCGGTCACCAGGCGCGACATGCCGGAATTGGGATCGAACCGCGCCCGCCGCGCCAGGCCCGCATCCACCACCACCCGCACATCTTGGATGGTAAGCGAGGTCTCGGCGATGGCCGTGGCCAGCACGATTTTGCGCTGACCTTTTGGTGCAGGGGCAATCGCTGCACGCTGGTCGCCCAGTTTCATAGCGCCAAAAAGCGGCAGAAGCAGAGTATTTTTGGGCAAACGCCCCTCAAGTTTCGCCTGGACCCGGCGAATTTCGCCTTCGCCAGGCAGAAAGACCAGCATACCGCCTTCGCTTTCGGTCAAAGCCTCTAGCACCAGCTCACTCACAGCCGTTTCCAGCCGCTCGGTTTTCGCGCGCGGGCGGGGCAGCCAGCGGGTTTCCACCGGAAAGGCCCGGCCCTCAGATGTGATCACAGGCGCCTGGTCGAGCAAAGCCGCCACGGGTTCGGCATCCAAAGTCGCCGACATAACCACAAGCTGCAGATCCTCGCGCAGGGTCTGGCGCACCTCCCAGGCAAAGGCGAGGCCCAGATCGGCTTGCAAACTGCGTTCATGGAATTCGTCGAAAATCAGATGCGAAATGCCGGGCAGCTCTGGGTCTGACTGGATTTGCCGGGTCAGAATGCCTTCGGTCACCACTTCGATCCGCGTTGCCGCCGAGATTTTACTATCGCCGCGCACCCGATAGCCCACCGTCTGACCCACCGGCTCGCCCAGGCTTTCGGCCATGCGCTCGGCACTGGCGCGGGCGGCCAAGCGGCGCGGCTCTAGCATCACGATACGGCCTGGCGCGCCAGCCTCCAAAAGCGCCAGCGGTACTCGGGTGGTTTTGCCGGCTCCAGGCGGGGCTTGCAGCACGGCGCGCCCTTCGGCGGCGAGCGCTGCCAATAGGTCGGGCAGGGCCTCGTCAATCGGAAGTTTGAAAGTCGTCACGGTTGGTTAACGCCGCCGGATCCGTACAGTGCCAAAAGTGGTGGGCACTTTTAATTCGACCACCCGCAATTGGCCACCCGCAGGTTCATAATAGATAGTGAAGGGCCAGACGGGCTTTTCCGCCAGTTCTTTGGGCGAAAATCCGGCCAGGCGGCGATATTCTCCTTGGCAGACCAGCCCGCCCTTCGGACCGGGTGCGGGGTCTTTATAGAGGATCGAAGCGCGGCGGATGCCGTCAAATAGCACAATATCAAGCTTGCAGGCCAAGTCTTTCGGCCGGTCGCGCAGCATCGCATAAGCGGTGGTCAAAGGGTCGAGCGTGCCGCTTTGGGTCGCCGGGTCGAGCCCATATTTCGGTGCCTTGTCGCGAGGCGGGGTACGGGTAATCTGCGGCGCACCGTTTTTATAGCTAAAGACGGTCGTGATTTCCTCGCCGCCCCGCTGGGTCTGTTCGCGGAAGGTGCTGGGGCGATAGCGGTTGCCTTTGACCCGTCCCCGCGCGCTTGTTTCGATTGAGACCGGCACAATCGCCCGCGCCAGGGCCGAGGATTTGACCCGCCCCGCCAAACGATATTGCCCGCCGCTCTCATTGGCCGAATAGCTGAGCGTTCCTGCGGGCAGCCCGACCAGTGTCACGCTGAAAGTGCCCGTTTCAGCCGCCTGACTGATGCTACCGGCTAGGCTCATGAGGCTGATGGCGGCGGCAAACAGCATGGGGAGACTCCCCCAGACCCATCGCTGTGACATTCTCGTCGGTCTCCTGCCCTAGACATTCCTTATCTGCACAAGGCAGAAACCAGCCCATCACGTCAACCGGGCGAGCGGTTTGGTTTTCGCCCTGATCCGGAGCTGTGCCATGTCTATCACCGATCTTGCGCCTCGTATTCTAGCGGGCGAGCGCCGAGCCCTTGCCCGTGCCATTACCTTGATCGAAAGCGGGCGCGCCGATCACCGGATCCAAGCGGCCGAGCTTTTGGATGCTGTGCGCGGAGAAGGGCGGCAAGCTTTGCGCATTGGACTGTCGGGAACGCCGGGGGTTGGCAAATCCACCTTTATCGAAAGCTTTGGCATGATGCTGGTAGAGCAGGGGCTGAAAGTCGCGGTTCTGGCGGTGGATCCCAGTTCGGCGCGCTCTGGAGGCTCTATTTTGGGCGATAAAACCCGGATGGAGCGGCTTTCGCGCGCGAAAAATGCCTTTATCCGACCCTCGCCCAGCCAAACCCAGCTGGGCGGTGTGGCCCGGCGAACCCGCGAGGCTGTGTCACTCTGTGAGGCGGCGGGGTTTGATGTGGTGCTGATCGAAACCGTTGGGGTGGGGCAGTCCGAAACAATGGTGGCCGAGATGTGCGACTTGTTCTTGCTGCTCATGGCGCCAGCGGGCGGGGATGAGCTGCAGGGCGTCAAACGCGGCATCATGGAGATCGCCGATATTATCTTGGTCAACAAAGCCGATGGCGATCTATTGCCTGTGGCAACGCGCACCTGCGCCGATTATGCGGGGGCGCTGCGTTTGCTTAGAAAACGGGCACAAGACCCGGAGGGCTTCCCAAAAGCGATGATGGTTTCGGCCATGGCGGAAAGCGGTCTGACCGAGGCTTGGGGCGAAATGCAGTCTCTGACAGATTGGCGCAAAACAGAGGGCCATTGGGCGCGACGGCGTCAGGCTCAGGCGCAGCATTGGTTCGAAGAAGAAGTCCGCCAGGGGCTGTTGGCGCGGCTCAGTCGAGATGCGGAGGCCAAGGCGCAGATGGCCGAGCTGGGCGGGCAGGTGGCGCGGGGGGCTCTGTCGCCTTCCGTGGCGGCGCAGGAGATGTTGGCAAAGCTTGGGGCGCAGCTGCTCTAAGGACTTGCCGGGGGGGCTGGATTGGCGGCGCGTTAGGACGAGATACTGAGCGGGACTTGGTTCTAAACAGGGATCTGCATTTTTCCCTTGACCCGCGCCGAGACTCCCCCTATCCCCTCGCGCTCACGAGGCTGTCCACCGGGGCGGCCCTTTTGTTCACTAATCCTGCCGCGGCCCCAAGTCGCCGGGATGAGATACGTAAAGGAAGTCCGTATGTCGCGTCGTTGCGAACTGACCGGTAAAGGCCCGATGGTTGGCAACAATGTCAGCCATGCGAATAACAAAACCAAGCGTCGTTTTCTGCCGAATCTGACCGATGTCACTTTGATGTCTGATACGCTTGGCCGTTCTTTCAAACTGCGCATCGCCGCATCGACCCTGCGGTCGGTTGACCACCGTGGCGGTCTGGATGCCTTCTTGGCGAAAGCGAAAGACACAGATCTGTCGCCGAATGCGCTGAAGATCAAAAAAGACATCGCAAAGGCGCAAGCAGCGTAAGCTAAGCGCTTTTCGGGGATTTTGTGGGCGGTCTGACATAGTCGGGCCGCTTTTTTCATGTTAGGCCAAGCGCTATGATGCGTCGCGCTTTGCTTATCCTCTGCTTGCTGACCCTGCCATTGACCGGGCTGGCGACGGGTGTGTCTCGCGGCGCCTTGCCCGTGGTGGGGCTGATTGAGCTCTGCCTTGGTCAAGCAGCACAAGTGATGGGGGTCGATGCTCGTGGCATGCCCGTGTCAAAGCTGCATCTGTGCCCCAAGGGCGTTGGCATCTTGGCCGCTTTGGGGGCGGGGGCGCCTGATTTGCCCGCTGCGCCGCAAGGCTCTTGGCGCTTGGCAGAGCGTTTTGGCCGGGCGCAACTTCCCGCTTTCCTGCCGCATCTTGGGTTTCAGGGCCGCGCTCCGCCGCATTTGGCCTGATTTTTCGCAAAACCCAATCAGAAGATGTCTTACGGAGGGCCGAAAATGCGGACCCAAATTCTTACCGCTGCTTTGATCACAGCTAGCCTGTCCCTGCCTGCTTTGGCGGATGGACTCACAATTACCGATCCTTATGCCCGTTCGGCCGGGAAAATGGCCAAAGCCGGGGCGGCATTCATGGTCTTGGAAAATACCGGCGACACGGATGATCGCTTGGTAGCGGCGGCCTCGGATATTGCCGCGAAAGTCGAGCTGCATACTCATATCGCCGATGGCAATGGGGTGATGCGCATGGTGGAGGTCGAAGACGGTTTCGCCGTGCCAGCCGGCCAGTCTCATGCGTTAAAGCGTGGCGGCGATCATGTGATGTTCATGGGGCTCAAACGGCCCTTGGAGCAGGGCGAAATGGTCACTGTTACTCTGACTTTTGAGGAAGCCGGGGAGATGCAGATAGAAATCCCTGTGGATCTGACGCGCTAGCCCTTGCAGATATCCCGCGCGGCGAAGCCGAGCAGCCTCTGCCGACCCCCCTTTGGGGGGAGTCTCGGCGGAGGCTTTCATCCTCCGGCCAGCACTTCATCGACCCAAGCAGGCACGATTTCTGTCGCTGGGCCTTGGCGGGTTTCAGCGAAATCATGGCTCACATCCGAGGCCTCTAGATTCAATTCCAGCGTATGGGCCCCTGCGCGATCCGCATCTTGGACAAAGGCCGCCGCTGGATAGACTTGGCCGGATGTGCCAATGGCCACAAACAAATCGCAAGCGCGCAGCTGGTCCCAGATCTCTTCCATGAAATAGGGATATTCCCCGAACCAGACCACATCCGGCCGTGTCCCGACCTTGCCGCAGCTAGGGCAGGCATCCTCGGGCGCCATTTCTCGCGGCGCATCCCACCGTGCCTCGCAAAACGCACATTTGGCGCGCATCAGTTCCCCATGCATGTGCCAGACCCGGCTTGCCCCGCCTTGTTCATGCAAATTGTCGATATTTTGCGTGATGATCAGCACCTGCTCCGGGGCTGCGGCCTGCAACCGGCCCAATGCCTCATGGGCTGCATTGGGTTTTGCCGCCAGCAAATTGGCCCGCCTGGCATTATAGAAGTCCTGCACCAGCTTTGGATTGCGCGCAAAACCTTCGGGCGTGGCCACGTCTTCGAGGTCATATTTGGTCCAAAGCCCGTCTTTATCCCGAAATGTGCCCAGCCCACTTTCCGCCGAAAGCCCGGCCCCGGTCAGGATCACTATTTTTTCCATTGCACTCCGCCGTCAATTGAGGCGCTTTATAAGCGGGCAATTTTCAGAAAGGAGCCGCCTATGCCGCCGCGTATCTTGTTTGTCTGTTTGGGAAATATCTGCCGCTCTCCCGCTGCGGAAGGGGTTTTACGCGCGCAGGTTCCAGATTGGGAAATCGATAGTGCTGGCACGGGCGGTTGGCATGTGGGGGAGCCGCCCTATGGCCCGATGCAAGAAGCGGCCCGCCTGCGCGGCTATGATCTAAGCAAGCAGCGCGCTCGGCAATTCAGCGCCAAGGATTTCGGCGCTTGGGATATGATCTTGGTGATGGATGGCAATAATCTGCGCGATGTGGAGGCTTTGCGCCCGCTAGGGGATAAAACCCCGGTGGCGCGGCTGTTGGATTTCGCAACGGAAGCATCGGCCAAAGATGTGCCCGACCCTTATTATACCCGTGATTTCAACGAGGCGCTCGATCTGATCGAAGCCGCAACCCAAGGGCTTGTCACCCGGCTTGCGGCTCAGCCTGATCAGCTACAAACCCGCCCAGCCGTCTGACCGAAGGCTTTGTAGCGCTTCCAAAAGGCTTCATGGTTGGAGTTATCCGATTGCCGGATATCCTGGGCGCGCTGCGGATCTTTGAAGAATTTGGCGGCCAAGCGCTGATCGGAGCTGGTTAGGATCTGATCGGCCACTCTTTGAATACAGCCGCAAATTTGGGAATTTGCGCTACGACGGTCGGATTGCTTGCAGGCCTGCTCAATCCGCTTTGCCTCGGCCATGGATGGCGCAAGGGTGACGCCCGCAGCGGGCCCCAGAATAACGGATGCAAGTAGGATCGCGCGAAGATAGCTCATGGTCTGCCTCTGAAACACTCTTAGCGGTGAAACTGATCAAACAATGGCAAATTTTAGGTAAATTCGCAAGAACGGGGACGAGGCGCCCCCGCTGTTTTTTCCCAAACTGCCTTATTTCACAGTGATTGTGATCATCTCCGAGGTCACGGGCGGGTTATGCGGGATATGCGACCAGTCCCCCAAGACCAGCTGCAGACTATGACTGCCTGGCGCGAGCTCTAGGCTGGTTTCGGTCTGACCGCCGCCGAAATGCTTGTGATGATCATCGGCGGGCAGGGGTTGGTTCAGCTCTTCGCCTGCCAAAGGCTCGCGGTCGATCAGGATGTGATGATGGCCGGTTTTGTCTTTTTCAGTCCCAGCCGGAGCCACGCCCATGCCTTTGAGGCCAAAGATAACCGTGACCGGGCTCGACACGGTGGCGCCATCTTCGAGATTTACAAAATAAAGCTCTGCCCCTTCCGGCGCCGGGGTGTCGCCAGCAAAAAGCGGCGCGGCCATGAGCGTTGCGGCAAGGCAGGTGAAAATGCGGTTCATTTTAGAGTCTCCCTGTTTCGCAAGGTAATTGCGCCTGTGTATCTAAAAGGAAGGAAATGAATTTGGGAATGACGGTATTTCACACTATCGCTAAATAGGGCTGATTGAGCGGCTCAACTGCGCTTGACCACCCCCCAAAACCGCAGCATATCCCGTCTATGACTCAGCTTGACCGCATCCGTAATTTTTCCATCGTTGCCCATATCGACCACGGGAAATCCACCCTGGCCGATCGCTTGATCCAATCCACCAAAACCGTGGCGGATCGCGATATGAAGGATCAGCTTCTTGACTCGATGGATATCGAGCGAGAACGCGGCATCACCATCAAAGCTAACACCGTGCGTATCGAGTATAAGGCCGAAGATGGCGAGGATTACGTCCTGAACCTGATCGACACGCCCGGACATGTGGACTTTGCCTATGAGGTTAGCCGTTCCATGCGCGCGGTTGAGGGCTCGCTCTTGGTTGTGGACAGTACCCAAGGCGTCGAGGCGCAGACCCTGGCCAATGTCTATCAGGCGATTGAGGCTGATCATGAAATCGTGCCGGTTCTAAACAAGATCGACCTGCCTGCCGCTGATTGTGACCGTGTGGCGGAGCAGATCGAAGATGTGATCGGCATTGAGGCGACAGATGCGCTGCAAGTTTCCGCGAAAACCGGGATCGGGATTCACGAGACGCTTGAAGCAATCGTAAAGCTTCTGCCTGCCCCCAAAGGCGAGCGGGACGCGCCGCTGAAAGCGATGCTGGTGGATAGTTGGTATGACCCCTATCTGGGCGTTGTCGTTCTGATCCGCATTATGGATGGGGTGCTTAAGCGTGGCGAACGCATCCGCATGATGTCCACCAATGCGGTTTATCCGGTGGAGCGCCTGGGCGTCTTCCGCCCGGTGATGGAAAAGAAAGACGAGCTTGGCCCAGGCGAGATCGGTTTTTTGACCGCCTCGATCAAGCAGGTGCGTGATACCCGCGTGGGCGATACCATCACCCATGAAAAGAAAGGCGCGACCGAACCGCTGCCGGGCTTTAAGCCGTCGCAGCCTGTGGTGTTCTGCGGGCTTTTCCCGGTCGATAGTGCCGAATTCGAAGATCTGCGCGACGCGATTGAAAAACTGGCGCTGAATGACGCGTCTTTCAGCTTTGAGATGGAAACCTCCGCTGCGCTCGGCTTTGGCTTCCGCTGCGGCTTTCTCGGGCTTTTGCATCTAGAGGTGATCCGAGATCGTCTAGAGCGTGAATATGATATCGAGCTGATCACCACCGCGCCGAGCGTGGTTTATCATGTGCATATGAAAGATGGCTCTATCGTTGATTTGCACAACCCGGCCGATATGCCGGATGTGACCACGGTGGATCATATCGAAGAGCCGCGCATCAAAGCGACCATCCTGGTCCCCGATGAGTATCTGGGCGATGTGCTGAAGCTGTGCCAAGACCGCCGCGGGATCCAGCTGGACCTGACCTATGCGGGCTCGCGCGCTATGGCTGTCTATGATCTGCCGCTGAATGAAGTGGTGTTTGATTTCTATGACCGCCTGAAATCTGTGACCAAGGGCTATGCCTCTTTCGATTATCAGATGGAGGGCTATCGCGAAGATAACCTGGTCAAAATGCAGGTTCTGGTGAATGAAGAGCCGGTAGATGCGCTGTCGATGATGGTGCATCGCGATCGGGCCGAGATGCGTGGCCGCGCCATGTGTGAAAAGCTCAAAGAGCTGATCCCGCGCCATATGTTCCGTATTCCGATCCAGGCGGCGATTGGCGGGAAGGTCATCGCGCGGGAAACCCTGTCGGCGATGCGCAAAGATGTGACCGCGAAATGTTATGGCGGCGACGCGACCCGGAAGAAGAAGCTTTTGGAAAAGCAGAAAGCCGGTAAGAAAAAGATGCGCCAATTCGGTAAGGTCGAAATCCCGCAGCAGGCCTTTATTTCCGCGCTGAAGATGGATGACTGATTGATTGGCGCGAGGTATCTTCCTGCGCCTGACGCATCGTATGGTGAAATCTCGGCACCAAAGCTTCGGTTCCGCGTTGTGGTTTTAGCGACGCGGCCTTTGATGGTATTCTGGGCCGCTTGATCTGCCTCTTTTGGCTCTCCAGCCAAGTGGGGTTAGCTTAAGACAGGAAAGACTATTTACCATGATGAAACCCCTGATCGCCGGTGCCCTCGCTATTTGTTTGGCTCAGCCAGTTCTTGCCAACCCGCCGCAGAAGGGCGGTAAAAATGCACCTCCGGGACATTCGCAGGGTAACGGCACGCCTCCGGGGTTGGCGAAAAAGCCAGGAAATATGCCGCCGGGACAGTATGAAAAGATGTCTGGCGGGCGATATATAGAGGATTACCGCCGCTATCGACTGCCAGAGCCGCCGCGCGGGCAAGGCTATTACATCAAGGATGATCAGATTTACCGCGTTATGCGCGATACCATGGCGGTTGTTGCAGCTGTCGGCGTGATCGCGGATGTTCTGAAATAAGGGTTCCCAAGCGGGCGGCGGGCTCTAGAAGTCATAGCCAAACCGGGCGATATCCTCGGCGCAGATATCGCCTATGAGGGCTTGGGTCTTTGGGCCGTAATATTTGCGGTAATCCGGGTCTCGGTCCGAGGCATTCACCTGCCCCGGATCCGCTAAGCGAAATCCCAAATGCGCCTCTAACGGGCGGATATCTTCGGCCAGATGTTCTAGCCGAATGAACAAATCACATTGTTCGCGCCCAGAATGATCGGTGATGTAACTGGCATAGCTTGCCGCGCGGAAACTGGCCTGGCTATGGGGATGCTGGATAAATTCCTCAAAACTTAGAACCCGCGCCAGGCTAACCGCAATATGATCGAAGTTTTGCCCCTTGATCCAATGATAATAGCTGACGGCCCGGTCCCATGGATTACGCACTAGGGTAAAGATGAACAATTCGGCCAAATCACCGGGCAGGACCAGCCCGTGCAAATCCGCCAGGTTTGAATGCTTCCATAGCCGCCCGGACGTCGGCAAGTCCTGCTGACGTTTGCGCCGCCGCCGGGCTTTCGGTGTGTCGCCCACCAAAATATCATCGGCACAAGCATGATTTTCCAGCGCCAAAGCCAGCGCGGTTCCGCCGGTTTTGGGAATATGGATGAATAAAAACCCCCGCCGCCGCGATAAAATCATAATAATCGGCCTGGCTGGCGCAGGAATGGCCCGCAGCAATTGTTCCCGGCCCGGATGTGGGCTAGGTAAGCTCTAAAGGTAACATATGAGCAGCATATCGGCCCCATGACGGCTCTTTCCCAGTATCAGCGGCTGGAAAGCCCGGGCATTTGGCATGAAAGCCCCACAAGCCAGCGGCGCGATGTTTATGTCAGTTTCGGCGAAGCGACCCTTGTGATCAAGGACCAGACGGATATGGCGCTTAGCCATTGGGCTTTGGCGGCCTTGGTGCGGCTCAATCCCGGCAAAACGCCTGCAATTTATGCGCCATCCCCCGACGATACCGAACGGTTAGAGCTGGACGATCCCGATATGATCGAGGCTTTGGAAACCGTGCGCCGGGCTATGGCGCGGGCAGAGCCGCATTCTGGGCGGCTGCGAATGATCTCTGTGATCGTTGTTTTGACGCTAGTTTTGTTGTCGGCCATTCGCTGGATGCCGGGGATTGTCGCGGATCATACTGCCGAAGTATTGCCGATTTCCACCCGACAGACCATTGGTCGCGAAATCCTAACGGCGCTAGAGCCCTATATGGGCCGCAGTTGCCGCGATCGCGCTGGCATTCAGGCTTTGGGACAGCTCTCCGCCCGGCTTTTGGGCGATGAGAACTGGGATATCCGCGTTTTGCCCAGCGGTCGCGCCGAGGTGATTGCGCTGCCGGGGCGGATTTTGGCTTTGCCAGCCGAGCTTTTGACCGCACATCCCGATGCTCAGGTGGTGGCGGGGCATATTCTTTGGGCTACGAGCCTGTCAGAACATCGCGCGCCATTGTTGGAATTGACCCAAGCTGTCGGGCCGCGTGCAAATATCGGCCTGCTGAGTACGGGCCAAATTGGCGATGCCGCTTTGGCTCGGTTCGCAAAAATCCTAGCCGTCGAAGGCAATCGCGGCGAGGTCGAAATCGATCCGCTGATCTTGAAATTCAAAGCTGCCGGGCTGTCCACTCGTGATTTCGCGATGGATTTGGGGGGCTCGCATCCGCTTTACGCCCCGCTGATCGCCCAAGACCCCTTCCCCGAAGGAACGCCGCGCCAATTAATGACAGATCGCGGCTGGCTGACATTGCAGGGAATTTGCGAAAGCTAGGGGCGGCTAGTTTTGCATCCGCAAAAAGGCATCGGCAAAGCCCAGAGCTTTGACACTTGCCAAAGCATCTTCGGCCAGTGCTTGCTCAAACGGTCCCGCATAAAGCGCATTGGCCGGCCCCTGGCGAAGCTTCACCTCTTGGCGCCAAATCTGATAGCCCTGAGCCGCCAAAAGCTTTGAATTCTTTACCTCATTTTCCGGCTCCGCATAAATGCCGATCTGGATATAGGCCCCCGGCATCGGAAAACTCGCGCGGCGCCATTTCGCGCTTTGCGCCGAAATCACCCTTGGTTTAGCTGTCACAGGCTCTGCTTTCGGCTCTGCTTTCGGCTCTGCCACAGCAGTTTCCGTTTCTTCCGCAGTTTCTGGCGTCGGATCAGGACTGGCGGCGATTTGCGCCGGAAAGCTCGGCTCTTGGCCACAAAGCGGAGCCTGATCTTCGGTCAATCGCTGGGCCCAGCCCACATCCCCGTCAATATCCACCCGCAAGAAAACGCAACCCTGACTATCCACATAGCGCGGCGCGTCAAACCCTTCGGGCGGCATTTCCGACGGCGCAGCCCAAGAGGCCGAATTCCAAACTAAACTGGCGATCAGCGCGAAAGCAAAGCGCAAAGTGGCCTCCTAAGGCTGGGATGGGTCGGTGCTGAGGGAACCATGTTTAAGGTTAATGATAGGGTAATGCACTTAGCTATCCTTGGGGAAGTGCTTCAAAACCTCATCCAGTGTGGCCTGGTTGCAAAAGGCCGCGTCCATGGCGTCGCGATTGATCTGGGCGAAATCCGCCTCGGTCCAGCCAAATATGTCGGCTAAGCAGTCATATTCCGTGCTCAGATCCGTATGGAAAAACGGCGGATCATCGGTGGATATGGACAGCCGCACGCCACGTTCGCGCAAACGCTCGATCGGGTGCGCCTCCCAACGGGGATAAACCCCCAGCGCGATATTCGACCCAGGGCAGATTTCCAACAATATCCGCTGCTCTGCCAGGTGATCGACCAAGCTCAGATCCTCGATCGCGCGCACCCCATGGCCCAATCGCGCCACCCGCAAATCCTGCAACGTCGCCTTAATATCCGTCGGCCCCCGCCATTCCCCCGCATGGGCGGTCAGGCCTAGCTCTGCCTCGCGGGCCATGTCGAAACTATAGGCGAAATCCTTTGGCTCGCCTACGGTTTCGGCACCTGCAATGCCAAAGCCCACCAGCCAATCGCCGACAGTCTCAGCGGCACAAAGCGCAGCGCCCTTGGCCCGATCCGGCCCCAAATGGCGAATAGCAGTGACGATTCCACGCAAAATCACCCCATCTTGGCGATAGGCCTGCTCTGCCGCTTCTTGGATCGCTTGCAGAAATTCCCGCCAAGCGCCCAGATCATTGCCGCCACAGAATTCCGGCGACAGAAAGGTTTCTGTATAGACGATATTATGGGCTGCTTGGATTTCCAGCACCGCTTGGGTCAGGCGCGCATAATCTTGCGGAGTTTGCAGCACCGATGTGGCCGCCTCATAGACTTTCAGGAATTCGGCGAAATTGCTGAAGCGGTATTTGCCTTGCTCATCGAAGACACCTGTTAGATCGATGGATTTCTCTGCCGCTAGGCCTTGGATAAAGCGTGGCGGCGCGGCGCCTTCGAGATGAAGATGCAGCTCGGTTTTCGGCAGAGATTTCACAAAAGGCTCCTTCCTGGGCCGGACATGCTCAGCCCTAGATGCGACGCCATGCTGGCCGCCACATCAACAAAATCGCAGATCCCCCGCGCCCCGCCCTGGGCGAGCTGCGGATTATAGCCAAGCACAGGAACCATTTCCCGCGTATGATCCGTGCCGGGCCAGCTCGGATCATTGCCGTGATCGGCGCATAGGATCATCAGATCATCCGGGGCAAGGGCAGAGGCGGCCTGTTCCAAAGCCCGATCGACCCATTCCAAAGCCGCCGCATAGCCGGCAATATCGCGGCGATGGCCGTAAAGACTGTCGAATTCCACAAAATTGGCGAAAGTTAGACTGCCCTCGGGCTGCTCGGCTATGGCTGTGGTTAGGTGCTGCATCAGCTCTGCATCGCTGCCTTTGGCGACACTATCTATACCCTGTCCCGAAAAAATATCGCGGATTTTGCCAATTCCATGCACTGCTCGCCCTTCTGCCTGGACCCAATCGCATAAAGTGGGCTGAGGCGGCGCAATCGCGTAATCGCGGCGGTTCGTGGTCCGGGTGAAATTGCCGGGGCTGCCGATAAAGGGCCGCGCGATCACCCGCCCGACTTTTTGCGCATGCAGCTCGGGCGCGAGGGCCTCGCAAAGCTGCAATAATCGGTCGAGCCCAAAGCTTTGCTCATGGGCCGCGATCTGGAACACACTATCGGCGGAGCTATAGCAAATCGGCCAGCCGCTGCGCAGATGCTCGGCCCCGAAGCGGTTGATCAGATCAGTGCCAGAGCCCAAGCAATTGGCAAGGCTCCCCTCCGTTCCCGCAAGCTGCGCCACGCGCGCCATCAGTTCTGCCGGGAAGGCCGGGGTTTCATCCGGGTAATACTGCCAATCCCAAGGCACGGGCACACCGGCCAATTCCCAATGGCCCGAAGGCGTGTCTTTGCCCGGAGAATATTCACGCGCCGCCGCCCAAAAAGCGCAGCTGGGATCCGGGGCAGGCCAATGGGAAGGCGCGGCCTGGCCAGTGGCGGCTTCCATTACCGCGCCCAAACCCAGCCGGGGCAGAAAGCGCAGATCCAGCGGGCCACGGCCGAGCTGACCGCTTGCGCAAGCCTGAGCAATATGGCCCAGCGTATCCGCGCCCGCATCGCCAAATTCCGCCGCATCCGGCGCGCCGCCGATCCCAACGGAATCAAGCACAATCAGAAAGCCGCGTGCCATATTTGGCCCCTTTCTGGGAACAGAAATCAGATAGGTCTATCTAAGGCTTATCCCGAGCGGGGTGAAGCGGAATGCGTCGCGCCATAGGGCAAAGTGCAAAACAAGCGAAGGTCAGCCCCCCTTTCAGTCATGGCGTCACGTATCGTGTTACTCGGTCCCTTCTGGATCCACACGGCCATGCACCAAGGGCGGCACAGTGGTAGAGGCGCCGATTTGAATCGCGGCTTGAACAACGCGCACCGCCTCTTCGGCGGCGGCGGGGTCTGCGGCGTGGATTTTGGCCAAAGCTTCGCCCTGGCGCACATCCTGGCCCAATTGCACCATATCCGCCAAGCCAACAGAGGGGTCGATCTTATCGTCAGCTTTGCGCCGCCCACCGCCCAAACGCACCACCATATGGCCCAAAGCCTGGCCATCAATCGCAACGACTTTGCCCGCCTCAAAGGCCGGAGCCGGTCGCACCACATCCGCTACGGGCAATTGCGCTGTTAGGCGCTCGGGCGTTGTGTTCGGGCCGCCCATTTCCACGACCATATCGCAAAACCGCTCTGCGGCATCGCCTTTGGTCAGCACTTTCAGCGCCGCGCGCGCGCCCTCTGCCGCTGTTTGATACATACCGGCCAGGGCCAAAAGCTCGCCGGCTAAGGCCAAAACCAATTGGCACAAACGCTGTTCAGGGCGCGGATCGGTCAAGACCTCCATCACCTCGCGAATTTCCAAAGCATTGCCCAAAGCGGGCGCCGCCGGCTGGTTCATATCGGTGATCACGGCCCGCACCTTTGCCCCGGCCTCATGGGCGGTGTTCACAAGCGCCTTTGCCAGACCCTCCGCCTCGGCCCGGCTTTGCAAAAAGGCGCCAGACCCGCCTTTGACATCCAAGATCAGCGCATCCGTGCCTGCGGCGAGCTTTTTCGACAGGATCGAGGCCACGATTAATGACTGGCTTTCTACCGAGCCCGTATGATCGCGGATCGCATAAAGCCGCCGATCCGCCGGGGCGATTTCCGCGCTGGCCCCAACAATCGCGCAGCCCACCCGCGCGACGATCTGGCGAAGCTTGGGCAAATCCACATCCGTCGACAGCCCTGGCAAGGATTCTAGCTTGTCCAAAGTTCCGCCCGTATGGCCCAAACCTCGGCCCGACAGCATCGGCACATAACAATCAAGCGCTGCCAAAACTGGCGCCAGAACGAGAGACGAGCAATCGCCAATACCGCCGGTGGAATGTTTGTCCAAGATCGGGCCGTTCAGATCCCAGCGGAGCCGCCGCCCGCTATCGCGCATGGCACGGGTCAGCGCCACAGTTTCCGCATCGCTCAACCCGTTGATGCAGACCCCCATGGCAAAAGCCGCGGCTTGGGCATCGCTGACCTCGCCATCGGCCAAACCATCGCAAAAAGCGCGCAGCTCCACCTCAGTCAGGCGGTCCTTGTTGCGCAAACGCGTGAGGGTGGGGCGGGCATCCATTGCGGTCTAATCCATATCCGACGCACCAAAAGCCCCGGGCAAAAGCGCGCCAATTGTGGTGGTTTCCTCTTGGCCATCCACTGTCGCCAGCACCACCGGCGTATCCGGCGCGCCAAATTCCGCCAGCTTTTGCCGACAGCCACCACAGGGCGGCACTGGGCGCGGGCAATCAGCGACAACGTAAATTTCCGCCAGCTGGGTTTCCCCCGCTGCAACCATAGCCGCGATGGCACCCGCTTCGGCACAGGTGCCTTCCGGATAGGCGGCATTTTCCACATTGCAGCCAATATGTACCTTGCCAGCCACAGTCCGCAGCGCTGCGCCCACCTTAAATCGTGAATATGGCACATGGGCATTTTCCCGCACGGCCAAGGCTTTTTCTCGTAAGGTCATGGGTTCTCCCGACTTTATGCTATTGATGTGCGCTCGCAAACGGAGCAATGCAACCCGCGAAAAGCGGCTATTCCTAAGCAGTTTGGCAAGCTAACTTTAAGGCGTGGCAAAGGTCAGCTATCGAGACCTAAATGGCACGAGCTGGGGGGACATTACTATGACCGACACAACCAAGAAAGAGGGCTTTCGCGAGGCCTCGCTTGATTACCACGAATTTCCCAAACCGGGGAAACTGGAAATCCGCGCGACCAAGCCTTTGGCCAATGGGCGGGATTTGTCTCGGGCCTATAGTCCGGGCGTGGCCGAAGCTTGTCTGGAAATCAAAGCCGACCCGTCCACCGCAAGCCGCTATACCGCCCGGGGCAATCTGGTCGCGGTGGTGTCCAATGGCACTGCGGTATTGGGTCTGGGCAATATTGGCGGGCTGGCCTCAAAGCCGGTGATGGAAGGCAAAGCCGTCCTTTTTAAGAAATTTGCCAATATTGATTGCTTCGATATCGAGGTCAACGAGTCCGACCCCGAGAAGCTGGCCGATATCGTTTGCGCGTTAGAGCCTACTTTCGGCGCGATCAATCTCGAAGATATCAAAGCCCCGGACTGCTTTATCGTCGAGCAGAAATGTCGCGAAAAAATGGGCATCCCAGTTTTCCATGACGACCAGCACGGCACGGCAATTGTTGTCGGCGCAGCGGCCACGAATGCGCTGCATCTGGCGGGCAAAAGCTTTGACCAGATCAAGGTTGTGTCCACGGGCGGCGGCGCGGCGGGGATTGCCTGCTTGAATATGCTGCTCAAGCTTGGGGTGAAGCGGGAAAATGTTTGGCTCTGCGATATCAAGGGCCTGGTCTATAAAGGCCGCAACGAAGATATGACGCCGCAAAAAGACGAATACGCCCAGGACAGCGATCTTCGCAGCTTGGATGACGTGATCGAAGGCGCGGATCTGTTCTTGGGTCTGTCGGGGCCCGGCGTGCTCAAACCAGAAATGGTCGCGAAAATGGCCTCACGTCCGATTATTTTTGCGCTGGCTAACCCAACGCCAGAAATCATGCCGGATGAGGCGCGCAAAGTGGCGCCGGATGCGATCTTGGCCACGGGCCGGTCGGATTTCGCCAATCAGGTGAATAATGTCCTGTGTTTCCCCTTTATCTTCCGCGGCGCTTTGGATGTGGGCGCGACTGAGATCAATGACGAGATGCAGCTTGCCTGTATCGACGGGATTGCGAAACTTGCGCGCCAAACCACCAGTGCCGAAGCCGCCGCAGCCTATCAGGGCGAGCAGCTGACTTTTGGGCCGGATTATCTGATCCCGAAACCTTTCGATCCGCGTTTGATCAGTGTTGTCGCCAGTGCGGTGGCGAAAGCGGCGATGGATACCGGCGTGGCCAAGCGCCCGCTTCTCAGCCTCGACGCCTATCGCCAAAAGCTGGACCAATCCGTGTTCCGCTCGGCTCTGATCATGCGCCCAGTCTTTGAAGCCGCCCGCGCCGCGAGCCGCCGAATTGTTTTCGCCGAAGGGGAAAGCGAACGGGTGCTGCGCGCCGCCCAGGCCGTGCTGGAGGAAACCACAGAACGCCCGGTTCTGATCGGTCGCCCGGATGTGATCGCCGCACGGGTGGAGCGGCTGGGCCTTAATTTCAAACTCGACGCAGATATTCCCATAGTGAATCCCGAAAGCGACAGCCGCTATCGGGATTACTGGACCGAATATCTGGCGATCATGGAACGGCGCGGCGTCACGGAAAATCTGGCACGTGCAATCATGCGCACCAATACCACCGCGATCGGCGCGATCATGGTCCGGCGCGGCGAGGCAGACAGCCTGATCTGCGGTACATTCGGGCAATATCTGTGGCATCTGAACTATGTGAACCAGATTTTGGGCACGGATAGTCTGCATCCGGTAGGGGCTTTGTCGCTGATGATCTCGGAAGAAGGGCCGCTCTTTATCTCTGATGGCCATGTGAACCCGGATCCGACACCGCAGCAAATCGCGGATACGGTGATTTCTTGCGCTCGCCATATTCGCCGCTTTGGCCTAGAGCCGAAAATCGCCCTCTGCTCCGATAGCCAATTCGGCAATCTTAGCTCCACTTCCGGCGAACGGATGCGCGACGCGCTGAAAATCCTAGATAGTCGTCGCCGCGATTTCATCTATGAAGGCGAAATGCATGTGGATGCAGCGCTTGACCCAGAGGTCCAAGCCCGCGTGCTGCGCGAAGGCTCCAGCCGGATGAGCGGCCCGGCCAATGCCTTGGTCTTCGCCTCCTCCGATGCGGCGGCGGCGGTGAAAAACATCCTAAAAGCCCGGTCCAAAGCGCTAGAGGTTGGCCCGATTCTCATGGGGATGGGCAATCGCGCGCATATTGTGACCCCGGCGATTACCTCTCGCGGCCTGCTGAATGTCGCAGCCATTGCCGGCACACCGGTGGCGCAATACGGCTAAGGCCTTCTAACAGTTGGAGCGGTGAAAATGCCGCTCCTCCCCCTGCTGCCTTTGGGCAACCTGTCACCTTGCCGTTTTGGAATATCCGTTCCTACTCTTCCTCTAAAAAATGGAGAGAGGGACCCCATGACTTACCAAGAGACCTATAAGGCCTGGCAAGACGATCCAGAAACCTATTGGATGACAGCCGCAGAGGGCGTTGATTGGTTCAAAAAGCCAAGCAAAGCTCTGTTTGACGAAAAGGCCCCGCTTTATGAGTGGTTTTCCGATGGGCAGTGCAACACCTGCTATAATGCGGTTGATCGGCATGTGGAGGCCGGGCGCGGCGATCAAGTGGCGATCATTCATGACAGCCCGATCACCCATTCCAAACATGAAATCACCTATAGCGAGCTGAAAGACCGGGTCGCGTCGCTGGCAGGCGCTTTGCGGGCCAAGGGCATCGAAAAAGGCGACCGAGTGATCATTTATATGCCGATGATCCCGGAAGCCCTGGAAGCCATGCTGGCCTGCGCAAGGCTGGGCGCGATCCATTCGGTGGTCTTCGGCGGGTTCGCCGCCAATGAGCTGGCCGTGCGGATCGATGATGCAAAACCGAAGGCGATTATCGCGGCCTCTTGCGGCTTAGAGCCGGGGCGCGTGGTCCATTACAAACCGCTGCTTGATGGCGCGGTTGATCTGGCCGAGCATAAGCCGGAATTCTGCGTGATCTTCCAGCGCGAACAAGAGGTCGCCCATCTAGAAGAGGACCGGGATTTCGACTGGCATGCGTTCCAATATGGGGTGGAGCCCGCGGAATGTGTGCCGGTGAACGGCAATGACCCGCTCTATATTCTGTATACTTCCGGCACGACGGGCCAACCCAAAGGCGTGATCCGCCCCAATGGCGGCCATTTGGTGGCGCTGAACTGGACCATGAAGAACATCTATAATGTCCAGCCGGGCGATGTATTCTGGGCCGCCTCGGATGTGGGCTGGGTCGTGGGGCATAGCTATATCTGCTATGGGCCGCTGATTTACGGTGCGACCACTATCGTTTTCGAAGGCAAACCCATCGGCACCCCGGATGCTGGCACCTTCTGGCGCGTGATCGAAGAACATCAGGTCAAAGTGCTCTTCACCGCGCCCACGGCCTTCCGCGCCATCAAACGCGAAGATCCGAAGGGGGAATTCGTCGGCAAATATAATATGGACTGCCTGCAATCCCTGTTCCTGGCAGGCGAACGCGCGGATCCTGACACAATCGAATGGGCGCAAGATCTGCTGAAAGTGCCGGTGATCGACCATTGGTGGCAAACCGAAACCGGCTATGCCATCGCTGCGAACCCGCTGGGGATCGAGGAAATGCCAGTTAAAGTTGGCTCCCCTTCTGTAGCCATGCCCGGCTATGAAATCCACATCCTGGACGAAGGCGGCCATGAGGTCGGGGCCGATACTTTAGGGGCCATCGCCATTAAGCTTCCCTTGCCGCCAGGCACTTTGCCAGGGCTTTGGAATGCCGAGGACCGGTTCAAAAAATCCTATCTGACGCAATTCCCCGGCTATTATGAAACCGGCGATGCGGGGATGAAGGATGAAGACGGCTATGTCTATATCATGGCCCGCACCGATGATGTGATCAATGTCGCTGGTCACCGGCTTTCCACTGGCGGCATGGAAGAAGTCCTGGCGGCCCATCCCGATGTGGCCGAATGCGCAGTCATTGGCGTGACCGATCAGTTGAAAGGCCAATTGCCCATGGGCTTTTTATGCCTGAATTCAGGCTGTGATCGCGACCAAGCTGATGTGGTCAAAGAAGTGGTCACAATGGTGCGCGAAAAAATCGGTCCGGTGGCGGCATTCAAACTGGCAGTGGTGGTAGATCGGCTTCCAAAGACCCGTTCCGGCAAAATTTTGCGTGGCACAATGGTGAAAATCGCTGATGGCGAAGAGTTCAAAATGCCTGCCACGATCGATGACCCAGCTATCTTAGATGAAATTTCAGTCAGCCTGAAATCGCTGGGCTATCCAAAAGCCTCCTAAGATATCAATTTCTTTACATGCCCGGCGGTTTTTTGCCGGGCATGTACACATATCGGCGATTTCAATAAAATCCTGTTTGCCGCGACGCGAATACAGATTACGTTTTTTCACATATTCCGAAGCAGAAAGCAGAAAAACTTGACATTTCCGATGCATATATCACGCAGAAAAACTATCGAGTCGCACCGGCCCGTAATAACCGGCAGTCGTATATTGGCATGAGCGCGCCTTATTGATTGACTGAGCCGATGGATCGCCCCCTCCTTGTCATCGAAGACGCGTCAGAACAAAGCCTAGGCTATCCAGAGTTTCTGGCCCGGGAAGGCTTTGTCGTCACCTATACCCATAGCTTAGAAGATGGCCGGCAATTATATGAGGGGCAGCGCCCCTCAGTGGTGATTTTGGACATGTCGCTGGCGGGTGGCGAGGCTTTGGCCTTTATGAAAACTTGCCTGGAAATCCAAAACGCGGCTTTCGTGATTATCACCTCTAGCGGTTTGATCGCCCGCGCTGTCGAAGCCATGCGCCATGGGGCTCATGAATTTGTCGTAAAGCCGTTTGATCAACAAAATCTGCTGACAATTTTGCGCCGCGCCCAGGCAAAGATTTGCGCCAAAGTGATTGAGGAAAAAAGCGACCCAGAGCCACAAGATCAGGCCGCGCAAATTGGGATCCCCGGTCTTATTGGCAATTCTGCCCCGATGCAGAAAGTGTATAACCAAATCCATTCCGCCGCCAAATCCATGGCCACGGTTTTCATTCACGGGGAAAGCGGCACCGGCAAAGAGCTTTGCGCTCAGGCGATTCACAATCTATCGCCCCGCGCCTCTGGCCCTTTTGTACCGCTCAATTGCGGCGGTATTCCCGCTGATTTGCTGGAGTCAGAAGTCTTTGGCCATCTCAAAGGTGCTTTCACCGGGGCAATCGGTGACCGTCAGGGGGCGGCGGCTTTGGCCGATGGCGGGACATTATTCCTAGATGAGATTTGCGAGCTGGATCTCAATCTTCAGACCAAACTCCTGCGATTTCTGCAAACCTCGACCATTACACCGGTGGGCACGGCCAAATCCCGTAAAGTCGATGTGCGGATTGTCTGCGCCACTAATCGCGATCCGACCGAAGAGGTGAAAGCAGGCCGGTTTCGCGCCGATCTTTTCTATCGGTTGCATGTGGTGCCGGTGCAAATGCCCGCCCTCCGCCAGCGCGGCGAAGACATTATGGACATCGCCGAGCGGACTTTGCAGAACTTCGCCGCGATCGAAAGTCGCAGTATGAAAAGCTTTGCCCCAGAGGTGATCAAGGCCTTTCTAGCCCATCCCTGGCCCGGTAATGTGCGGCAATTGCTGAATGTTTTGCAAAATGTTGTCGTTATGCATGACGGCGAGACGGTTACGCTGGATATGCTGCCGCAAGGCTTTTTGGACGAGTCGCCGGTTCCGCCCGCAGCCAGTCCTTCAGCGGCAGCGGATGTTCTAACGCCGCAAAATTTGATCGGCCTCAGCCTGGCGGAAATTGAGCGCGCCGCGATTGAGGCCACTATCTCTTATGCTGATGGGTCAATTCCGAAAGCCGCGCGGCTTTTGGGCGTGTCGCCTTCGACCATTTACCGCAAGCGCGAAAGCTGGGCCCAATCGGACCCGAAACCCGATGAAAGCCCCGCCTAGAGCCTATCGCTTTAGACGAATTGTTCGCGCAGCAGTCGCTCTTCGAGCCCATGGCCCGGATCAAATAGCAAGCGATGCGCAATTTCCGGATGGCTGCGGATTTCCACGGATAGGACATTTTCCACCTGTCGGCTATCCGCATCGGCCATAACCGGGCGCTTTTCATGCTCTAGCACTTCGAACCGGACCTGAGCGGTTTTGGGCAAAAGCGCCCCGCGCCAGCGCCGCGGCCGAAATGCGGCCATAGCCGTCAGGGCCAAAACATCCGACCCAATCGGGAGAATCGGTCCATGGGCGGAATAGTTATAGGCGGTCGAACCGGCAGGGGTGCAAACCAACGCCCCATCGCAAACCAGCTCGTCCATCCGTTCGCGCCGGTCTACGATAATCCGCAGCTTGGCCGCCTGGGGGCCTGCGCGCAGCAGCGACACTTCATTGATTGCCAAAAGCCGGTGCTCGGTGCCATCGACGCAAGTGGCGCGCATCTCTAGCGGATTGACCAGTTCCTCTTCGGCGCTGGCCAAACGCTCCATCAAATCGACGACCGAATACTCGTTCATCAAGAACCCGACCGTGCCGCGATTCATGCCATAGACCGGTAAATCAACCTCTTGCGTGGTATGAAGCGTTTCCAGCATGAAGCCATCACCGCCAAGTGCGACCACAACATCGGCGCGATCCAAACCGGCATTGCCGTAGAAACGCGAGAGTTCTTGCATCGCGGCCTGCGCCACCGGAGAGCGGCTGGCCCGGAAGGCAATTTTCAGATCCTGCACCGCTTATCCCCTGATAGTTCTGACCCGTCTTGACCTGAATGGTGGGAAAACTCAACTACACTGCCTAACCAGTCGCAAGGATTTCATGCGCTTGGGCCTTTCCCAAAAGCAAAAGGCAAGCTAAAGACAGGCCCTCAAAAGCCTGCCACCCGTATTGCGCCTGGCGCGCGACCAGAGGGAGAGATGACCCATGAATGCACCTCACCGCGACCAAGGATTTTTCACCGAAACGCTCGCTGATCGTGACCCCGAGCTGTTCGGCTCGATCACCCAGGAACTCGGCCGCCAGCGCGACGAAATTGAGCTGATTGCCAGCGAAAATATCGTCAGCCGCGCCGTGCTAGAGGCCCAGGGCTCGATCATGACCAACAAATATGCCGAGGGCTATCCAGGCCGCCGCTATTATGGTGGCTGCCAATATGTGGATATCGCCGAAAACTTGGCCCGTGACCGCGCGAAAGAGCTGTTTGGCTGCGCCTATGCCAATGTGCAGCCGAATTCCGGCAGCCAGGCGAACCAAGGCGTGTTCCAAGCGCTGATCGCGCCCGGCGATACAATTTTGGGCATGAGCCTGGATGCCGGTGGCCACCTGACCCATGGTGCGCGTCCGAACCAATCGGGCAAATGGTTCAATGCTGTGCAATATGGCGTGACCCAGCAGACCAATGAAATCGATTATGATCAGGTGCAGGCCCTCGCGACCGAACATAAGCCCAAGCTCTTGATCGCGGGCGGTTCGGCTATCCCACGTCAGGTGGATTTCGTCAAAATGCGCGAGATTGCCGATAGCGTTGGGGCTTATTTGATGGTGGATATGGCGCATTTCGCGGGCCTCGTGGCCGGCGGCCAACATCCTTCGCCCTTCCCGCATGCACATGTGGCCACCACCACCACCCATAAAACTCTGCGCGGCCCGCGTGGCGGCATGATCCTGACCAACGACGCGGAAATCGCGAAAAAGGTGAATTCCGCGATTTTCCCTGGCATCCAGGGCGGCCCGCTGATGCATGTGATCGCCGCAAAGGCGGTTGCCTTTGGCGAAGCGCTGCGTCCGGAATTCAAAACCTATGCTGAGCAAGTGGTGAAAAACGCCCAAGCTCTGGCGGATCAGCTGATGGCGGGCGGGTTGAACACTGTCACCAATGGCACCGACACTCATGTGGTTCTGGTGGATCTGCGCCCCAAAGGCGTGAAGGGCAATGCAACCGAGGCCGCTCTGGGCCGCGCGCATATCACCTGCAACAAAAACGGTATTCCGTTTGACCCGGAAAAACCGATGGTCACTTCGGGCGTTCGTCTGGGCTCTCCGGCGGGGACAACCCGCGGCTTTGCCGAGGCAGAGTTCCGCCAGATCGGTGATTGGATCGTTGAGGTTGTTGATGGCCTCGCTGCCAATGGCGAAGAGGGAAATAGCGAGGTTGAGGCCAAAGTTCGCGCCGAAGTAGCAGAGCTTTGCGCGCGCTTCCCGATCTATTCGGATCTGTAAGAGCGATGCTCAATTATGTTGAATATGGGGACGCCACTGGCGTCCCTTTGCTTGTGGTGCATGGGCTTTACGGCTCGGCCCGCAATTGGAATGTGATCGCAAAGCGCTTGGCCGATGAGCGCCCGGTAATCGCGGTGGATATGCGAAATCACGGCTCAAGCCCTTGGTTTGACAGCCAATCTTATCCAGATATGGCCGCTGATCTGGCAGAAGTGATTGAGGCCCATGGGGGCAAAGCGGATCTGGTGGGCCATTCCATGGGCGGCAAAGCTTCCATGACTTTGGCGCTTACCCGGCCCGAGCTTCTGCGCAAGCTGATCATCGCCGATATCGCGCCGGTGACCTATACCCATACGCAAATCGGCTATATCCATGCCATGAAAGCGCTGGATCTCGCCCCGATCAAAACCCGTTCGGATGCGGACCAAGCCCTGCGCGATAGCGTGCCGGAGCTGGCCGTGCGCGCTTTTTTGCTGCAGAGCCTGGATGTGCAAGAAAAACGCTGGCGGCTGAATTTGGATGTTTTGGGCGCCGAGATGGATAAGATCATCGGCTTTCCCCAACTAGACGGGCAATTCCCAGAGCCGACGCTGTTTCTTTCCGGCGGCGCCTCGGATTATGTCCTGCCCGAGCACCGCCCACAGATCACCGCGCTTTTCCCTAAGGCACGCTTTGTGAAGATCCCTGGCGCGGGGCATTGGCTGCATGCCGAAAAACCCCGCGAATTCGAAGCAGCGATCCGCGCCTATCTGGCTGCGTAATCACGACAAATACATCTGCCGGGCCACCAAATAGGATACCGGCAGAGCCGCCAGCGCGCCAAGCGCCGCTGCAATGACAATGCCTTGTAGATCATCATATCCCATAACCAGCGCCACAACGATGGCAGACCCCGCCAGGGTGGTGCCGATCAGCGAATAAAGCAGAGAGGCAAGGCGAAACATGAGACTTTCCTTTCGGTCGCAAATTATGCCCTGACTTTAATCTTGTATTGAAAATGTGTCTTTGACCTATATCAGCCGAAGTTGATCTGTATCAGCGCCGTTAGGTCAAAGATAAATTACGCCTCCTTGCACCCATAGTCCAAGAGAGGACCAGCCATGATTAATATTGACGACGTCATCGGCATGACCGACCTCACCTCTGAGGAAATCGAAGCCATCGCCGAGCATGAGCATATCACCCCCGCCAATGCGGCGATGCTGGCAGAATATTTGATGCATGAGCATCACGGCGAAGCGAAGGTCCATGATATGATTTGCGATGATATTCGCGAAGCGCTGCATAAAAAGGACCTGGCCCATGCGCGCGAACTTTATTCAACTTTGAAGCACTATATCGAAACCCATCCTGGCGCGGTCCACGGAGTCAGTTAATCGAATAACGCCCTAAGGGCAGGTAACCGGCCATTAAGCTTGATCGGTCTAAGCGAAGTAAACCACTCGCCGCGGACCGAAAAATATGAAGAAAACCGGACTTTTAAATGCAGAGCTTAGCGCGCTTGTGGCGCGCTCTGGCCAAGGCGATATATTTGTCGTCGCAAATGCGGGTTTGCTGATCCCGCCCTCGGTGAATTGTATTGATCTGTCAGTATATCCGGGCTTGCCAGGGTTTTTCCCGGTTCTCGACGCAATTTTGACTGAACTGCATATTGAGGCGAGCTGCATCGCCGATGAGGTGAATGGCGCGTTGGAAGATGCTTTCGCGCAGCGGCTGTCACCCGATCGCATGAGCCATAAGCGCCTGAAAGAAAACTTGAAAAATGCCCGCGCGATTATTCGCACGGGCGATATGACACCATTTGCTAATGTGATGCTGACCAGCGGCGTAACTTATTAAAAATGCTGCGACATAGTCGGATCTGACGAAGCGCGCGGGTCATGCAGGGGGCATTTCACCTTATTTCGCGGTGATGGTAGCCATCACGAGTTTGTCTTCGACACGGATTGGGCCATCCTCTTTGGCGCCCAGCGTATATTCGAAAATACCGGTCTGCATCCCGCCAGCTTCGCTATGCACCATGAGCATCAGCATATCGCCCGGCATCACCTCTTCGGTCAGAATCGCGGCTACATCGGTGTTTTCGCCAGCTCGTAAGGGCGCATAGCCGACAACCGGACCTGGCTTCATGCTGCTATCGGTGCGATGCACGACCATCCAACCATTTTCATCGGCAGAAATCATCTCTGCGCTGACAACCCCATTTGCCACGGATTGGTCCATGGCCTTCACAGCGGGGGACATATCGTCATCGGCAATAGCTGCAGTGGCAAGGGTCGTCACGGCAACGGCGGTGAAAATCGGTTTAAGCATCATGTTGTCCTTCGTCATTTGGCCCGTTTGGGGCGGTTCGTGAGAAGAAACGTGTCAGATTCAGGGAAGTTTCATCGGATGCCGATCACAGATGCGCGAGGAAGATAGAATGATGGGCAAATTGCCCATCCTACATATGCGACCGGCTTTATCGCTTTTTCACAAACTCAGTCAAAATGACGATGCGCTGCCCCTCTACCCGGCCTTCGATATGGGCCGCATTGTCCGGCACCAGGGAAATACCGCGCACCGCCGTGCCGCGCTTCGCCGTGAAACCCGCGCCTTTGACCGGCAGATCTTTGATCAGCGTCACGGTATCGCCCTGCTCTAACACCGTGCCATTGCTGTCGCGATGCACCAAAGCTGCCTGAAAGCGCCCCGCTTCGGCCCAGGCGCGGATGTCATCTTCTAGCCAAAGCTGATCGAGCAGATCCTGCGCCCAGGCCTCTTCCGGCGCCAAACGGTCCAAGATCCGCCAAGCCAAAACCTGCACGGCTGGGTTTTCCGACCACATGGACCCGGCCAAACACCGCCAATGGGCAGGCTCTGGCGTCCCTTCGATCTGCGCGGCGCAGGTTTCACATAGATCCGCCTGACCCGCCCCATGGATTTCTGGGCCGACAGCCATTGCGCGAACCGACTGATCCGCAGCACAAATTTCACAGCTCATTTCTGGGCCTTTCTCGGTCATCCTGGGTTTCGGCTACGCTCATTCACGGCCCCTGTCGACCCCTTTGCGAGATCCTTCCCAAGTCGTCGAACCGCCACTGGAACTCAGGCCTTTACCATGCGAAACTCTGCAAATGAGTCCTTTAGGAAAATATTGGAAAGACTCATTATGCCCCGTTCCTCGCACCGCGCCGCCCTGACGACCATAGCCCTTGCCGCCGCTCTTTTGCTGACCCCGCCTGCTCAGGCCGAACCGGCTGTGGATTTGGCCAGTTTCAGTTTTGACCTTACTGAGTTCCTGTGGACCGATCTGGACAATATCGAGCTGCGCCTATCCTATCCCAAGGATTTCGCCGCGGCCCATAGCCTGATCGTGACCTTCACCCCGCTGACGACGGATATTAACGGCGAGACCAAAGAGCTCGTCGCCACTGTGCCCTTTGAGCCGGTCCGCCGCCGGTTTCAAGCGGATACACAAAAGAATGAGCTGCATTTGCGGCCAAGCCGAGAGGGTGAAGAAACACTGGCCAAGATTCAGGCTTTCCTTCAGCTCTGGGGGCAAACCGTGGCTGAAATGGGATCGGATTGCTGCGGGGGAATTGGGGTGAGCGCCAATTATTCAGGGCTCACCCTGTGCCAGAGGCTGGTTTTTGGCGGCGATGCTCATGCGACCGGCGCTATTAATGCTGTGCTTTTGAACACCCGCACCGGCCATCACATCGCAGAAAGCGTGATCACATTGGATTTCGGCGGCCCGCTCGAAGAGCCCTGCCTGACCGTCGACCGCATGGTGAAATAGCTAAGCACCGCGCCCAAAAGCCTTTCGCGTAAAACGGGCTCGCCATTCACGGCCTGAAATCGATGACGTCACTGCGATACATGTCAGGCGGCTTGGGCTGGGAGAAAGCGGTCATAAAAGCCTTCGCCTTTCTCCGCCAAATTGCGCAGTAAATCCGGCGCGGCAAAGCGTTCTCCGAATGTCTCGGTCAGCTGATCGCAGATTTCCACCGCTTTGGCGGCACCGATCATATCCAACCAACTGAGGCAGCCGCCGGACCAAGGCGCAAATCCCCAGCCCAGAATGCTGGCCACATCACCTTCGCGGATATCCATCAAAACGCCCTCTTCTAGCGCGCGCACCGCTTCGAGACATTGGGTCATCAAAAGCCGGTGCTGCACTTGGGATAGCTCTGGCTGCGGACCGGATGTGTCGAAACGCTCGCCCAGGCCGGACCAAAGCCCGGTGCGCTTGCCTTTCTCATCATAGGCGTAAAAGCCGGCATTGGATTTGCGACCCAAACGCCCCAGCTCTTCCAGCCAAAAGATCACATCATCAGTGTTATCAGCGGGATAGGCGTCGCCCATGGCGGCTTTGGTGGCGCGGGCGATTTTCGCACCCAGATCAAGCGAGACCTCATCGATCAGTTGCAACGGTCCCACCGGCATCCCCACCAGCTTGGCGGCATTTTCCACCAGCGCCGGTTTCACCCCATCGCGGACCATGCGCACGCCTTCGTCGATATAAGGCAGAATGCAGCGATTAGCATAGAAATAGCGGGCATCATTGACCACAATCGGGGTTTTGCGGATCTGACGCACAAAATCCAAAGCCTTCGCCACAGCCCGGTCGCCGGTTTCGGCACCTTTGATAATCTCCACCAGCATCATTTTATCCACCGGGCTGAAGAAATGGATGCCGATGAAATCTTCGGCATTGCGCGAGGCTTTGGCGAGCTCCGATATCGGAAGGGTCGAGGTATTCGTGGCAAAAACCGCGTCTTTCGGCAGATGGGCTTCGGCTTTCTGGGTTGCTTCGGCTTTGATGCGGGGCTCTTCGAATACGGCTTCGACCACCAGATCGCAGCCCGCAAGCGCGGCGTAATCGGTGCTGGGCGTGATCAAAGCCAGGGTTGCTTTGGCTTTTTCCGGGGTGGATTTCTTGCGGCTGATGGCTTTTTTCAGCAGGCCTTCGGAATAGGATTTGCCCCGCTCCGCGCTTTCTTGGCTTTGGTCGATCAGCACCACTTCGATCCCGGCCATGGCCGAAACATAGGCAATCCCGGCGCCCATCATCCCCGCGCCCAGAACGCCCAGCTTTTTCACGCTTTGATCTGGTGCCTCGGGGCGGTTGGCGCCTTTTTCCAAGGCCTCTTTATTGATGAAAAGCGAGCGGATCATCGCGCCCGAGGACGGGTTCCTCAAAACCCAGGTAAACCAGCGCGCCTCGATCTTGAGCGCCGTGTCGAAATCCACCTGCGCGCCTTCATACACAGCCGAGAGCAGAGCCTTAGCCGCAGGGTAAACGCCCTTGGTTTTGCCATTCACCATGGCGGATGCGCCCACATAGGTCATGAAACCCGCCGGGTGATAGGGGGCGCCGCCGGGGATTTTTTCCGATTTTTGATCCCAGGGTTTGACCAGATCCGCGTCCGAGGCCGAAAGCACCCAGGCTTTCGCCGTGGCCAGCAGCTCAGATGGCGGCACGACCTCATCCACCACCCCGGCGGATTTGGCCTTTTTCGGGTCGTTCAATTTGCCTTCGAGCAAAAGAGGCGAGGCGGCCATTGCCCCCAATTTCCGCGACAAGCGCATCGTGCCGCCCGCGCCAGGGAAAATGCCGACCATAATTTCCGGCAGGCCGATTTTTGCCTTAGGATTGTCAGCGGCAAAAATCCGGTGGCAGGCCAAAGGCATTTCCAATCCCAGGCCAAGCGCCGTGCCGGGCAGGGCGGCGGCGATGGGTTTGCCGCCTTTCTTGGTCTTGGGGTCCATACCGGCGCGCTCGACTTTACGCAAAAGCCCATGCAGACGCATCACCCCCTCAAACAAGCCGCGGGCCGGGTCGTCGCCGGCTTCGGCCTTCATCTGAGCGATCACATTTAGATCCATGCCACCGGCGAAACTGTCCTTGCCGGATGTGATCACAACGCCTTTGACCGCGTCATCCCCAAGGGCTTGATCGATCAGCTCTTCGAAAAGCGCCAGCCCCTCAAAGCTCATGACATTCATGGATTTGCCGGGAACGTCCCAGGTGATCACGGCCACGCCATCGGCGCCGAGCTCATAGGTGAAATCAGCCATTATTTTCCTCCCCAGAGGCTGCATAGGGTCGCCCATCTTTGTGGGTGAACCGCGCCTCGCCATTTTCAAGCGTCACTTTTAGATCGATATCGGAATAGGTCGCTTCTTCGCGGGGGGCTTTGGTCCCCACCACCAGAAAGCGCGCCTCTTGGTCGCTTTGGTTTTCGAAGCAATGGCCATTTTGCGCCCCGGCCGGGAAAGCGGCGCAATCGCCGACCTGCATAACCGTTTCACCCAAATCATCATGCAAGATAACCTGGCCTTGGGTGACCATGACAAATTCGTCTTCGTTGAGATGCCAGTGACGCAAGGACGACCGTGCCCCCGGCGCCAGAATGACAAGATTTGCACCAAATTGGGTTAAGCCGCCTGCCTGGCCAAGCCGTAAGGAACTTCGCCCCTTCATCTGCTCCGCATAAGGCGCAGGATAGATCGACCCGGTTCTGGGCGTCAGCTTGGATAAATCAAGTTTTGGCATGGCGGCCTCCCTGCAAAATAACGGGGTTGCGGGGCCTGCCGACTGCTAGGGAAGGGGCTTTGTGGCTGGCTGCCGCATATGAAGATTGGAATAGGGGTTTATGATCGAGGCGGCTTTCCACCGCTCGTCTTGCCAGCGCAAAGAAATGGCGGATTCGAAGGGCTCTACCACCCGCCGCGCGTCGGATTGCACATGGGTTTCGAAAATGCCTAGCAAAACCCCGTCGGTCAGACGGTGCACATATTGGGGTATGCGGATCAAATGCGTCACGTGATTGATGCCAAAGCTGTGACGGATGAGGTCGAAGCTGGTCTGCAGCTCTTCTCTGGTGGTGATGACCCGGGTTTCTAGATCTGAGATCACGCAAAGCGGCAAACAGGCGAGTTCGGCGTAACTGTCGAAATCGCCGGCAAAGAGATACGCGGATGCATCCTCCAGGAAGTCCTGAAAAGCTATCTCGTCGCGCATTTGGGTTGTTCCACATATAACGCCGGTCGAAGGGCGGACCGAGCAAGTGGGACCTTACCGAAATTGATCTAGTCTGCAAATGCTCTGTCACATTCCTGTGCGTAAATGGGCGAGGATTTGCGCATGCCGGGCACATTGCCTAAACCCTTTCTATTACAGTGGCTGCGCCCATTCCACTGGCGATGCATAATGTGGCTAAACCTAGGGTTTTGTTCTGTCTTTCGAGTTCATCTAGAAGGGTACCGATGATAATTGCTCCAGTCGCGCCGAGCGGATGGCCCATAGCGATTGCACCGCCATTCACGTTAAGCCGGTCATCGGGCAGGTCAAAGGCCTGCTGAAATCGTAGAACGACACCGGCGAAAGCCTCGTTCACTTCGATCAGATCAAAGTCAGAAATCGCCATGCCAGTTTCCGCTAGAACTTTGTCTGTGACAGGGACCGGGCCCGTCAACATGATCGTCGGGTCAGTGCCGATCTTTGCCGTGTGACGGATGCGGGCGCGGGGTTTTAGTCCATGGGCCTCGCCGAAATCTTTGGACCCGATCAGCACAGCCGCCGCACCGTCAACAATGCCCGAGCTATTTCCGGCATGATGGATATGCTCCACCCGTTCCAGATGCGGGTATTTCATCAAAGCGATCTGATCAAAACCGGGCATTACCTCGCCCATATCTTTGAAACTGGGCTTCAGCGCGCCAAGCGATTGCATATCTGTTTCGGGCCGCATGGCTTCGTCACGCGCCAGAATGGTCAGGCCGTTTTGATCGGTGACCGGCACGAGTGATTTGGCAAAGCGTTGATCCTGCCAAGCCGCATAAGCGCGTTTTTGGCTTTGCACCGCATAAGCATCGGCCTGGTCGCGACTAATGCCATATTCGGTCGCGATGATATCCGCAGCGATACCTTGGGGCACGAAATAGCGCGCCATGGCGACCGAAGGGTCAACCGCCACCGCCGCGCCATCGCTGCCCATGGGCACGCGCCCCATCATTTCGACCCCGCCCGCGATATAGGCCTGACCGGCACCGCCTTTGACCTGATTAGCCGCCAGATTGACGGCCTCCATGCCGCTGGCGCAAAACCGGTTGATCGACAGGCCAGGAATGCTTTCATCCAGATCCGAGGCCAAAACCGCCGTCCGGGCTAGGCAACCGCCCTGTTCACCGACCTGAGTGACATTGCCCCAAATCACATCTTCCACCGCATGGCCCGCCAATCCATTGCGGGCTTGCAGCGCATTCAGCATCACCGCCGATAAGCGAACCGAGGTGACCTCATGCAGGCTGCCATCTTTGCGGCCTTTGCCACGGGGGCTGCGAATCGCATCATAGATATAGGCCTCGGTCATGCGGCGCCTTTCTGATTCATCGGATGGGCCGGGGGCATCAGATCATAGGGGTGCTTCCAGCCGGGCATCGCGGCAATGCGATCAAGCCAAGCATCGATATGCGGCCAAGCTTTTCGGTCAAACCCGAATTCTTCGTCGTAAAACAGATAGCCGCAACAGGTCAGATCCGCATTGGTCAGCCCGTCACCAACGATCCAGTCGCGCCCGTCGAGATGGCGGTTTAGAATATCATAGCTGGCCAGGACCCGATTTTTCAGCCAGTCGATCACCGCCGCATCGGGGCGCTTATCTTCGGGAACCAGGCAGGATAAAAACCGCGCAGGCCCTGCCACGGTGCTGAGCTTTGCATTATCCCAAAGGATCCAGCGCAGGATTTCCTGGGTTTCTTCTGGCGTTGTGCCGCCAAATTTCCCGCTGCGTTCCGACACTTCCATTTGGATCACGCCAGATTGGCTTATCTTGCGGCTGCCCGTGTCCAAAACCGGGCTTTCACCCATTTCATTCACCTCGGCGCGCCAGTCTGGGTCGCGGGTTTGGCCGTTGAAAAAATCCACATAAACCGGTTCCCAATCGAGCCCGGATAATTGCAAAGCCAGCGCCGCTTTGTAGGAATGTCCGGATTCGCCGAAACAATAGAGTTTAAGTGCCAAGATCGGCCCTCCCCAGGAAATTCAGATGTCTAATCTAGACATGGTTCTGGGCCATTCGCCAAGCAGGCATTATGCAAATTATTGTGCGGGCAGGGGAAACGTTGCGTCGAACTCAGCTTTAGGAGCCGCTATTTTTGCCCGCAAAAGCCGGGTGGTGTTTTGGTAAAAACAAACAATCGTAAAACGGCATCGGGGCTGCGGCCCAAGGGGAGTTCAGAATGGACATAAAGCGAAACCCCTTTTTATCGGCCAAGGCCACGAATTCGGCAAAGCTATAAGAGTCCTCAAACCGATCCATCAAGGACAATTCCGCGATCAAAAACGCGACCTTATCGGTTTGGCGCCACAGGCCTTTCAGCGCCTCAAGCTCATAGCCTTCGATATCAAGCTTGATGCCCACTGGTCCTTGCAAATCACGGCCGGAAATAATGCGGTCGAGCGTTGTGATGGACACCTCATAGCTTTTCTCGACATCTCCTTTGGTCAGATCCGTTCGGGCCAAAAGCGAACTCTTGGCGCGATCAACTTGCAGCGTCGCCGTGCCGGGTTTGGTGCCAAGCGCAGCGGGGATGCAGACGAAATCTTTGGGCTGATGCTCTAATTTGTTCAGCATCCCCTTTTGCGGCTCGACCAGGTAGAATTTGGCCTCAGGGAAGCTGTCATAAAGCCAGGGGGTGCCCTTCATCACGCCCGCATCGATAATTTCGCGTGGGGCAAGACCGAGAGTTTGAAAGAGCTCAGAGGGTTGGATTTCGGGGACATAGCCTCTGCTACGCGCAAATTTATCAAACCGCGCCAGGGCCTTACGCAAAAGCGGCGCGGCGAGTTTTCGCAAAATGCCAGAAGATGGATAAGTCACACTGCGCGCCTGTTGCTGCCAAAGCCTGAATTCTCTGCCCGCCAGATTGCGGTGATAAATCTGTGCTATCACCGCCTGCTGTAAAAAGGCGAGCAGCAAAATCCCGGCAGATCGCCGCGCATTTTGTGTAAACTGGAATTAAAAAGCGTCGTCGTCCAGCTCCATCACCGTTGCTGCGCCGCTTTGGATGCGGGCCAGATGCATCGCTGTGGCCGGTAATTGCCGCGCCATGTAATAGCGTCCGGTGATCAGTTTAGCCCTAAGGAAAGCCATATCCGCCCCATCCTCAGCCATTTGCGCGGTCGCGGTTTTGGCCATCTTTGCCCAGACATAGCCCAGGCAAACATGGCCAAAGAGATGCATAAAGTCATAGCTGCCGGCCAAAGCGTTATTGGGCTCTTTCAGTCCGGTTTGCAGGAAATACATCCCCGCGGCTTGCAGATCTTTGCTGGCGGTCTTCAATGGGTCCAGAAAATCGGTTTTCAAGGCCTCATCTGCTTCATTTTCTTTGATAAAGTCTTTGATCAGCTCAAAGAAACCCATCAATGCCTTGCCGCTATTTGCGGGCAGTTTCCGCCCCACCAGATCCAGGGATTGCACTCCATTCGTGCCTTCATAGATCATGGTGATACGCGCATCACGGACGAATTGTTCCAACCCCCATTCAGTGGTGAAGCCGGACCCGCCCAAAGTTTGCTGCGCTAAAACTGTGGTTTCAAAGCCCTTATCCGTCAAAAAACCTTTGATCACGGGGGTCAAAAGCGAAATCAACGCTTCGGCCTCGGCGTCCTGTGCCCGATGAGCTTGGTCGATCAGGCTGGCACCCCATAGCAGCAAGCCACGCGCGCCTTCTATGAAGGAACGCTGATGCATCAAATTGCGCCGCACATCTGGGTGGACCAGGATCGGATCGGCGGGGCCGTCGGGATTAGCGGCGCCAGTTATCGCGCGGCCCTGCAGCCGGTCTTTGGCGAAAGCGGCGGCGTTTTGATAGGCCACAACCCCTTGGGCATAACCCTGCAACCCGACCCCAAGCCGCGCTTCATTCATCATTGTGAACATGGCGCGCATGCCTTTATGCGCTTCGCCCACCAGAAATCCCGTGGCACCATCGTAATTCATCACGCAGGTGGCATTGCCATGGATCCCCATTTTGGATTCGAGCCCGCCACAGCTTGCCGCATTGCGCGGGCCAAGGGATCCATCGTCGTTCACCAGGAATTTGGGAACGATAAATAGGCTAATGCCCTTCACCCCCTCCGGGCCGCCAGGAATTTTCGCTAAAACGAGATGGATAATATTTTCGCTAAGGTCATGTTCACCAGCGGAAATCCAGATCTTTGAGCCGGTAATTTTATAGCTGCCATCTGTTTGCGGCTCTGCTTTGGTGCGGATCAGCCCAAGATCCGTGCCGCAATGGGGCTCGGTCAAATTCATCGTGCCCGACCAACGCCCATCAATCATATTTGGTAAATAAGTGGCTTTTTGCGCCTCGCTGCCATGAGCGTAAATTGCCGAATAGGCCCCATGCGTCAGGCCTTGATACATATTAAATGCCATATTTGCGCTGACGAAGAGCTCCCCCACGGCGCAATTCATCACATATGGCATTCCCTGGCCGCCATATTCTGGATCAGCATCAAGCCCCATCCAGCCGCCGGCCCGCATTTGGTCATATGCCTCTTTGAAACCGTCCGGTGTTCGCACGACTCCGTCTTGGAAACTGCATCCCTGGCGATCACCCTCCGCATTAAGCGGCGCCAGAACAGACTCTGATAATTTTCCTGCCTCTTCCAAAATGGCCAAGGTCAGGCCTGCGTCGAGTTCGGGATATCCCGGCGTCTCCATTTTGGACACGCCCAGAACATCCTGCAGTATGAATTGTAGATCTTTTGTCGGCGCCTGATAGATCGGCATTGTGATTTCTCCTCCCGGCCCTCTCGGGAGAGGGGCTCCCATCTTCACTATGATGGATCACCTTTATCGAAATCACGCCCGTCCTGCGACAAAGACGCTACGGCCTTTTCAGGCTGCCTGAGTATTTTCCAACTCAGCCAAAGTACGCTCACCCCACTGGAGCTGTTCTGTCAGCTCTTGGATCGCGTCATTAAGCGCATCACGGCGCTCAATCATTTCCGCCAAATGTTTGCGACCTAGCTTGCAAGTTTCGTTCAGCTGGGTGGCGTTGTTTTCTTTCGGATCATAAAGGTCCAAAAGTTGACGGATTTCTTCGAGGCTGAACCCAAAGCGTTTGCCGCGCAGGATCAGTTTAAGGCGCGCGCGATCCCGACGGGTGAACAGGCGCTTTTGGCCAACACGGATCGGAGCAAGCAGCTCTTTCGATTCGTAGAAGCGTAAAGCGCGCGGAGTCACGCCGAACATATCGCACATTGCGCGGATGGTCATGGTATCTTCGGTCATTCTAGGTTCCTTTGGTCTCCATTCTACTGAGGTTAACAAGTTACAGGTTGGCTTAACGTAAGTGACTACTTCCGCAGCGCTTTGCAAGGTCAGGTTACGCTTACGTCAAGAAGACGTGACGTCACCAAAACACATGAGAGTTACAAAATATGACACTTTTACGACAGGGAAAAGAGCAACTGACTACAATCACGGTGAACGATTAGCAAAATCATTTTTTCTGCTTAACGTCCAAGGACAGTTTCACTGTGTCACGCAACCTACGCAATTCTTCGATAGAATCTTCTAATTGCTGCATGTCCTGAATTAATGACTGCAATTTGGTATCCGCCAGGTTAATCCAAGCCTCCATTTGCGCCTGATTTCCCTTTTCATCGTAAATAAGTAGCCATTGACGGATCTCTTCAAGGCTAAAACCGAACCGGCGCCCCCGAAGAATCAGTTTCATCCGTGCAACTTCGCGCGGCGAATAGAGCCGACTGCGCCCCTCTTTTTCCGGTGCCAGCAGCTCTATATACTCGTAATAGCGCAAAGTGCGCGGCGTGACATCGAATTTCGCACACATATCCTTGAATGTAAGGCGGAGTTCTTCACTAACGTCCTGCGCTATTTCGACTATCATTCACGTCCCCCGATTGGTGCCTTTTAGTAAGCTTAGCCAAATTGACGCAGCTACGCAATTCGGCGAACAGCCATGCGCGAAGCCTTGCCAATTTCTGCCGATGCGGGTGTTTTACTTTGGGAAACATAGGGGTTTTGCGATGGATTACGAAGAATTTGTTGAGAAGTTTATTAACGCCCTCCCCCATGGACGTGCCCTTAAATTCGGTTTGGTCAGCGCCTCCCGCGGCCAGGCCACTCTTTCCATGCCCTATGATGAAAACTTGGTGGGGGATCCCGATACCGGGGTTGTGCATGGCGGGGCGGTTTTTACCCTGATCGATACGGCTGGCGGGGCTGCGGTTTTGTGCCGGGATGAAGGGCTGAAAGGCACGGCGACTTTGGATTTGCGGATTGATTACATGCGCTCAGCGACCCCCGGTCAAAGGATCATTGCCCAAGCCGATTGTTTCCACGCTACCCGCACGGTCGCCTTTATCCGGGCCGTGGCTTATGACGATGCAGGCACCGAGGATCCGATCGCGACTGCCAGCGGGGCTTATACCGTGGCCGGGGCAACGGAGTTTGTAAAATGAGTGATGACAAGGCTTTGGGACTAGCTCGGCAGGAAACGCGCCGCGACGAGGCGTTGCAGATTTTGGTGCAGCGCCTGCCTTATGTGACCTATCTTGGCATCCGTTTTGACCGGCGCGGCGACGAGCTGACATCTGTTTTGCAGTTTCGCCCTGATCTGATCGGCAATCCCAATTTGCCGGCGATCCATGGCGGGGTGACCGCGGCTTTTCTAGAGGTCGCGGCCCAGATCGAGCTGCAATGGCAGGCGATGTGGCAAATCTTAGAGGCGGAGACAGGCGCGGTAGAGGCGCTCCCTCTGCCACGAATGCCGAAAACCATAGATCTGACAGTAGATTATTTGCGCCCTGGTTTGCCACGGGATGCGTATGCGCGGGCGCTGGTCAATCGGTCGGGGCGCCGGTATGCGAGTGTTCATATTGAAGGCTGGCAAGATAACCGGTCTCGCCTTTTCGCTCAGGCGACGGGGCATTTTTTAATGGCGGAGAGTAATGAGTAGCCAAGTTTCAAGCGAAAGCGGCAAAAAGCTGACCCATGGTCGGGTCTGGAATATCGCGGGTCCGATTGTTCTTTCTAATGCGACAGTGCCGATTCTGGGCGCGGTGGATACGGGCGTTGTTGGGCAAATGGGCGCCGCTGCTCCAATTGGTGCGGTGGGGATCGGCGCGGCCATCCTTTCGGCGATTTATTGGATTTTCGGTTTTCTGCGCATGGGGACCACTGGACTTGCGGCTCAGGCTTTAGGGGCAGGGGACAAAGGCGAATTCGTAGCCCTGCTGACCCGAGCCTTGATGATCGCGGCGGTGGCCGGGCTTGGCACGATTTTGTTTCAAATGGCGATTTTCTGGGGCGCTTTCTGGGTTATTCCGGCCTCTGACGAGGTCGAAACTCTTGCGCGCAGCTATTTGGCGATCCGAATTTGGTCCGCCCCGGCGGCGATTGCCATATATGGCGTGACCGGTTGGTTGATCGCGGCCGAGCGTAGCCGCGCGGTTCTGGTGCTGCAGCTTTGGATGAACGGGCTCAATATCCTGCTGGATCTGTGGTTCGTGATCGGGCTCGGCTGGGGGGTAGAGGGTGTGGCCTTTGCCACTTTCCTCGCGGAATGGAGCGGTCTGGCCCTGGGCTTGTGGTTTTGCCGCGCGGCCTTTGCTGATCAGGCCTGGCGCGCTTGGGCCAAAGTGTTTGACCGGGCGCGGCTTTGGCATATGGCGGCAATCAACAGCCATATCTTGCTGCGCTCCGCTTTGCTGCAAAGCTTGATCCTCAGCTTCATGGTTCTTGGCGCGCGTTTTGGTGATGTGCCTTTGGCGGCGAACCAGATCTTGCTGCAATTCCTGATGATCGCGTCTTATGCGCTGGATGGCTTTGCCTATGCGGGCGAAACTTTGGTCGGGCAGGCGGTTGGTCGGCGCAATCGGGCGGAATTCCGGCAAGCGGCGTGGATTAGCGGCCTTTGGGGCGGGATCATGGCGGTTGTGATGACCCTGGCCTATGCGCTGAGTTCCGGGCTTATCATTGACGCAATGACCAATGCGCCCGAAGTGCGAGAGGCCGCCCGGACTTATGTGACTTGGGTCGTTTTCCTGCCAATTGTGAGTGTCGCCGCCTGGATGCTGGACGGTGTCTTTATCGGCGCCACCCGGACCCGCGATATGGCCAATATGATGGTGATCTCTATCGGGCTTTATTTCGCCGCATTGCCGATTTTGCTGCCAGCTTTCGGCAATCACGGGCTTTGGGCGGCGCTGTTGATCGGTTTTGCGGCGCGGGGGGCGACTTTGGCTTGGAAATATCCAGGGCTAGAGCGCTCCGTCGCCTGAGAAATAGTGGGGCGCTGTGGGGCGGGGTGCCTTACCCCGCCTTGCCCCGCAAAATCGGCGCGAACTCCGCGACCACCTGGTCATAGACTTCCCGTTTGAAAGGCACGATCTTATCGCAGACATTTTCAAGCGGGATCCAGTGCCATTCGCTGAATTCGGGATGCTCGGTTTCCAGGGTGATTTGATCATCGCTGCCCGTGAACCGCATCAAGAACCATTTCTGCTTCTGGCCGCGATATTTACCGCCCCAAAGCTTGGGCAGTAAATCAACCGGCAGATCATAGGCCAGCCAATCGGCGCTTTCGCCAATGATTTCTACCAGATTGGGGCTGACTCCGGTTTCCTCTTCGAGTTCACGCAAGGCGGCGCTGCGGGGATCTTCGCCCTTATCAATCCCCCCCTGAGGCATTTGCAGAGCAGGTTCGGGATTGTCCAAACGCTGGGCCAGAAAAACCAGATCATCGCCATTGACCAGCATAATGCCAACATTTTCGCGATAGGGGAGTTTTGCGATTTCCGCAGGGGTCATTTTCGTCAATCCTTGCTCTGGAATTACGCGGGCAAGAGCCAGGCGAGTTTGTTTTGCACTTCGCCGAAAATTTCCGGCGTCGCGGCAGTGATTAGAGGGATATCGCGGCGGCTGGGTTGATAAGGCGCGCCATCAAGCCGGCCTGCAACGCCGCCCGCCTCTGTCACGGCCAAAAGCCCAGCCGCATGATCCCAAGGTTTTGGCGCGGCGGCCAGGCAAAACGCGGCATGACCAAAGCTCATCAGCCGGTATTCGTGACAAGAACAGCGCAGCGAGTGGGTGCGGCCAAGGCTATAGAAATCCTGCAAAAGCCGAGTATGGGTCTCGGGCTCAAACAAATAGGGCGCGGCGAAACCGCGAAAACCGGCTTTCGGCCCACCATTCATCATCAATTTCCGAGGCTCGGCATCGGGGCGGCCAAACCAAGTGCCGCCGCCTTTGCGGGTGATCACCCAGTCATCCAATACCGGATCATAGAGCAGACCAAACAGCGTTTCATCGCGGCTGGTGACCGCCAAAATAACCCCGAAATTCGACAGGCCACGGGCGAAGTTCCAAGTGCCATCGATGGGATCCAGAATAATCGCCAGATCCGCATCGGCGATTTGGCTTACTAGGCTTGGATCATCTTCGGCGGCTTCTTCGCCTACAATCAAAGCTTGGGGAAATAACGGCGCCAGCGCGGCGGTTATGGCCTCTTCGCTGGCTTTATCGGCGGCGGTGACCAAATCATCCGGGCCCGTTTTCGCGGTGATATCGCTAGCATCCAAATTGCGGAACCGCGGCAGGATTTCGGCCTTGGCGGCGGTGCGGATGATATCGATAATCTCGGGCTCGACGGATGGGTCCCAGCTCATGCGGCGCTCTCTCGTGTTGGATCGGTGCTCTGCTGGATGTCGCGGGATTGCCGCCAGAGGTCAAGCGCCTCGGGCTCATCCGTTTGGATAACACTGATGCCTGCGTCAACGAGTTGCCCCCAAACCCTATCGGGATCGCGCAGCGCACCGCTATCATCCAGCCCATCACAGGCGACAGGATCAAGGCTATTGATCCAAATTCGCAGGCCCGCCTCGGCGAATTGCGCTTTGCGCTCGGCCAATGTGGAGAGCTGATCAAATTTCGCCTCAACCAAAGGTGCGCGGATCCGGGTCAATAGATCGAGGCGGTCATCGGCATTATCCGCCTCAAACCGGGTCATGGGCATGACAAAAACCCCGAACCGGTCCTGCAAAGCGGCGCGCTCTGCGGCTTGGGCCTCTGTGTGAACCGTGATTTTCAGATCCACCTGATCGGTCATGCCCAGACGCGCCACCATCGCGGCCACATCTTCCAGATCGCGGGTCGATTTCACATCGAGATCAAGGCAGACCCGATTGCGCGCGGCCAAAAGCGCCGATTCCAAATCAGGGATGCACAGCGTTGTCATTTCAGCGCTGCTCCCGCCATCGCCATGGCGCAGGGTCATTTGGCTTAGCTCATCCCAATTAAACGCCTCGGCCCGGCCAGTTATGCCAGTCATGCGATCCAAAGTTTCGTCATGCAGCAGAAATAAGACCCCGTCGGCACTGCGGCGAATATCGATTTCGACGATTTCAAAGCCACGCTCCGCTGCGGCGGTAATGGCCTGAGCGGTGTTTTCCGGCGCGGCATGCCAGGCGCCGCGATGCGCGACGATCAAAGGGTGCGGTTTCGCCAATCCCAATAAGGAGCGGTAAGAGAGCATCAAAGAGGAACCTTTCGACCCGAAGACAAGCAATTCATACCCGTGGGGTAAGTTTACCTCCCTGATGTGACCGCATGATTTATATCCGACCTCACCAGCGCATCTTTTAAGGAAAATGCAGCCGTTGCGGCAATTGGGCCGGTTTTTGGGGGCTCAATGCCGCCACCGATTAAGGTGCCGGCATTGGGATCTGGAAACTAGGCTTAGTCTTTCGGGCCTAGCGCGCTGAGGCCGCGCAGGATATCCAGCGCATAGGCCAGTTGGTAATCCTGTTTGCGAAGATCTGCCGCCTCTTCGGCCCGAGCGCGGTCTTCTTCGATCTGCCGGATTTCATCTTCGGTTAGGCTGTCATTATTCAGGCTACCGCGAAGATCCGCCTCGGACCGGAACAACTGCTGGTCTTCTTCTTCCTCGCTGGCCGGGGCCGGGCGGGGCTGTTCGACGATGATATCGGGCGACACGCCAAGCGCTTGGATCGACCGGCCCGACGGGGTGTAATAGCGCGCTGTGGTCAGGCGCATGGCCCCAGCACCGCGCAAGGGCATCACCGTTTGCACCGAGCCTTTGCCAAAGCTCTTGGTCCCAACGACAACCGCGCGGCGGTGGTCTTGCAGCGCACCGGCGACGATTTCCGAGGCAGAGGCAGAGCCGCCATTGATCAGCACGACAATCGGTTTGCCTTCGGCAAGATCACCCTCGGTTGCGTTGAACCGATCGCCATCTTGCGGTTCCCGACCACGGGTCGATACGATTTCGCCTGCATCCAAAAACGCATCCGAAACCTTGATCGCCTGGGTCAGCAAGCCGCCGGGATTGTTGCGTAAATCCAGAACGAAGCCGGTGACATTTTCCATGCCCTCCAGCTCGGCGACCGCGTCTTTCAAGCCTTCTTCCAGATTGGGATAGGTTTGGTCGTTAAAGGTGGTCACGCGCAAAACAACGCTATCGCCTTCGGTGCGGACGCGCACAGCGGTGAGCTTGATCGTGTCGCGGGTGATGGTGACGTCAAAGGGCTCTTCCTCGCCTTCGCGCACAACGCGGATCACAATATCGCTGCCTACTGGGCCGCGCATGAGTTCGACCGCCTCGTCTAGGTTCAAGCCCAGCAAGCTTTCGCCATCCACATGGGTGATGAAATCGCCCGCTTCGATCCCGGCCTCATCCGCTGGTGTGTCATCAATGGGGGAGACAACTTTGACAAAGCCATCCTCTTGGGTGACCTCAATGCCCAGACCGCCAAATTCGCCACGGGTTTGCACCCGCATATCGCTTGCATCTTGTGGCGAAAGATAGCTGGAATGGGGATCCAGCGAGGTGAGCATGCCATTGATTGCGGCTTCGATCAGCTCGCCATCATCGACTTCTTCCACATATTGCGCGCGGATCCGCTCAAAAATATCGCCGAACAAATCCAGTTGTTCATAGACCGTAGGCTGCCGCGGTTGCTCTTGGGCGATAAGGGGGCCTGCCACTTGCGTGGTCAAAATGGCTCCGGCGAGTGTGCCGCCTAGGGCGGCGAGTATAAAGGGACGCATAGCTTTCTTTGTCCTTATTCATCCAAGCGGAACCACGCGGCGGGGTCCACAGCTCGTTCGGCCTCTCTCGCTTCTATATAAAGCGCGGCTTGACCGGCGCTGCCAGTATCTTTCTGGGGATTTAGCGGATTTGTGTCCTCTGAGAGGCTTGGAAGAAAGCCCAAAGCCGTGTCCTTGGTCACAGATTGCCCGGTTTGGACCAAACTACTGGCCAAACCCGACAGCATTAGATAGCGCGCGCCGCCAAGATCCAGCACCAAAGTTACGCCCTGATTGGTCACGCGACCGGCAAAAACCACGCTGGCGGGGCTGGGCGCGGTGACTATCGCGGCCGGGGCCGCGCTAAGGGTCAGGCGGGTGGGGCTGGTTTCCAGGCGATCCGACAGCACGGGCAGGGGCAATTGTTTTGGCGGCGCGGCCCGACGTGTGCTGGGCAAATCCCGAAGCTGAGCCGCAAGGCTGTTAGAGGAAACCGCGATCTCGGTCATCGGCGCGGAGCTGCCAGCCAAAAGCGTTTGGCGCGCGGTATGGGCGTCACTCAGGGCGCGGGCAATTGCGGCCTCAAATTCGGCAAGCTGATCCCGCCGCGTCCGAAGCTCTTCGAGATCCGCCGCGATGGGGGTGGCGAGCTGAGCAAGCTGCTGGCTCAGAGTCCCGGCCAGCATTTCCGCCCGTGCCGCCGCTAAGGCCCCTTGCGGATGGCTGGTCGAGGCGGGCCCTGTATCGGGGCCATTTTGCATGAGCACGGATATGATGCGCCCCAATTCGGCGCTTTCTTGTTCAAGCGCGGCTTCGGCGGCGCGGGCTTCTGCCTCTAGATCCCGTTGTTGTGCGCGGGCCTGGATCAAAGCCGCCTCAAAGCCACGGATCGCCTGGGTCAAAGCGCTTTGGCGATCCGCTGCGGTCTGGGCGGCGCGCAATTTTGCAGCGGCTTGATCAAGGCTTGGGCCAGGGGATTGCCCCCAGGCCATGCCCGCCAAGACAAGGGTAAATATGCCCAAATAGGCCCAGAACCGAGGGGTTGCGCCCGCCATCCTAGCCCTGACTTAGCGACGGATCAGCGAGCGGCCGGTCATTTCCTCGGGCAGAGGCAGCTCCATCAGTTCGAGCAGGGTCGGCGCCAGATCGGCCAAAATCCCATCCGCCAGGCTAACGCCGTCCGGTCCGCCAACCAGCGCCACAGGCACCGGGTTCAGCGTATGCGCCGTATGCGGTCCGCCGGTTTCAGGATCGACCATGGTTTCACAATTGCCGTGATCGGCGGTGATGATCATCGCGCCGCCGGCCTTTTCCAGCGCTGCAACAACTTGGCCCAGCCCCTGATCCACCGCTTCGCAGGCTTTGATCGCAGCGGCCAAATCGCCCGTATGGCCAACCATATCCGGATTAGCGTAATTGGTGACGATCAGGTCATAGCCCTTTTCGATCGCCTCAACGAATTTTTCCGTCACTTCGGCGGCGGACATTTCTGGCTGCAAGTCATAAGTGGCGACTTTGGGCGAGGCCGGCATATAGCGGTCTTCGCCCTCTTCTGGCGTTTCCTTGCCGCCATTGAGGAAGAAAGTCACATGCGGATATTTCTCCGTCTCTGCTAGGCGGAACTGGGTCAGGCCCTGTTTCGCCACCCAAGCGCCCAGCGTGTTTTCAATGGCGCGTTTGGGGAAGACGGTTTGCATATACTCATTATGCTTGTCGGAATATTCCACCATGCCCAGGATCTGCTCAAAATGCGGGCGGGGCATCGGGTCAAACCCGTCAAAGCCCGGCTGACCGATAGCCGCCAGGATTTCCCGCGCCCGGTCGGCCCGGAAATTCAGGCAGAAAAAGCCATCGCCATCTTTCGCACCCTCATATTCGCCGATCACAGTGGGCTTGATGAATTCATCCGTCTCGCCAGCAGTATAGGCCTCGGAAATCGCGGCCTCTGGATTGCCCGCGCGGCGCGCCTCGCCTTCGATCCAAGCGCGATAGGCCAGCTCCACCCGTTCCCAGCGGTTATCGCGGTCCATCGCGAAATAGCGCCCGGTCACAGTAACGATATGAGCCCCCTCGGGCAGCTTGGCCACCAGCTCTTCCATAAACCCATCAGCAGAAGAGGGCGCCACATCGCGGCCATCGGTAATCGCATGCAGCGCAACCGGAAGCCCGGCCTCGGTCAGGACGGTCGCTGCGGCAAGCACATGATTGAGATGCCCATGCACCCCACCATCGGAAATCACGCCCATCAAATGCGCGGTGCCGCCAGTGTCCTTCAGGGCCGTGATAAAGGCCTGCAGCGTTTCATTTTTGCCAAAGCTGCCATCTTCAATAGCCAAATCGATTTGGCCCAGATCCATAGCGACGGTTCGGCCAGCGCCAATATTGGTGTGGCCCACTTCGGAATTGCCCATCTGCCCATTAGGCAAGCCCACCACAGGGCCATGGGTTGTCAGCTGCGCATTGGGGCAGGTGTCGATGATTTTATCGAAAGTTGGGGTCGCGGCCATAGCTGGCGCGTTATTGGCAGGCTCAGCGCGCTTGCCCCATCCATCGAGAATACACAGAACCACGGGTTTCGGGGCGGCCATGGTGCCCTCCTTCAACAATAGGTGTTTGGGTAGCGGCTTAGTTCATCATTTGCAGTAGAGCAAAGGGGGTTAAGCGTTTCTTGCACAGACTGTGGCCGAAGGACGCTTACCGCAGATTATCATACGTAAAGTGGAATATTTACGCCCGGTGATAGGGGCCGCCAGCTAAAATCGTCGCCGCGCGGTATAGCTGCTCGGTCAGCATCACCCGTGCCAGCATATGCGGCCAGACCATTTGCCCAAAAGATAGCTTATGCTGGGCCCGAGACCGCAGCTCTGGCTCTATTCCGTCGGCGCCGCCAATAATAAAGCTGATCGCGCCATGGCCTTCATCGCGCCATTGCCCAAGTCGTGCCGCAAAATCAGGCGAGCTTTCCACGCGCCCACGCTCATCCAAAGCGCAAATGACACCCTTCGCCGGAAGCGCCCGCGCCAAAAGCTGGGCTTCTTCGGTTTGGCCGCCTTTTTTGGCCTCGACTTCACGGATTTCCAAAGAGGTGAAGCCTAGCCCACGCCCGGTCCGTGTGAACCGGGTGACATAGTCATCAATCAGCGTGCGCTCAGGCCCGGATTTCAGGCGCCCAACCGCAACGATGTAGATCTGCATTAGGCCTGAAATTCACCTGTGGGCAGCCACATCTTTTCCAGCTGATAGAATTCACGCACCTCAGGGCGGAAGACATGAACGATAATATCGCCCGCATCAATGAGCACCCAATCGCCGTGATCCTTACCTTCGATTTTGCAGGTAATGCCCAGCTCGGTTTTTACCCGCTCGCACAGTTTTTCCGACAAAGCGGCAACCTGGCGCGAAGACCGACCCGAGGCAATCACCATGTGATCAGCCATAGCGGAGCGACCGCGCAAATCAATCGCGACGACCTCTTCAGCTTTGTCGGTTTCCAGGGAGGTAAGGATGCGCTCTAGCAGAACATCGCTAGAAGCGTCTTGGAAAGCACCGGGATTTGGCGCGGCGGATGCGACCGTAGCCGCCTCTGCAAGACTAGTCAGGACTGTGTCCTCCGTTAATTGGCAGCGGTCCGATACCGCTACCCTGACATGATTAACTTACCATTTATTTTGTAACGACTCAATCTAGAGCTTTGAGGGAGCCTAGTCTTGGTTAAGAGCCGCTAAAATTGTGGTCAGATTATGCGAAAACATCGCGTAATAGCTGGTCGCGGGCCCGCCATTTTCGCTCAGAGCGTCAGAAAATAACCGTCCGCCAATGGTTAAGCCAGTTTCGCGGCCGATTTGTTCGACCAGGGCCGGGTTTGTGATATTTTCAACAAAAAGCGCTGCGACCTCTTTGGTTTTGATCTGTTCGATCAGGCTGGCAAGCGCCGCTGCGGAAGGCTCCGCCTCAGTATCGATTCCCTGCGGCGCGAGGAAAGTGAGCCCATAAGCACCCGCCAAATAGCCAAAGGCGTCATGGGCCGTGACGACAACCCGGTTGCCCTTGGGCAAGGCGGCGATTTCGGATAGCGCCTTTTCATGCAGCTCGGTCAGCTCAGCGATATATGCGTTGGCATTGGCTTGATAGGCCTCGGCATGGGCTGGGTCCGCTTGGCTCAGAGCGGCGGTGATATTGTCGATATATGTGATGCCGTTGGGGATGGCATTCCAGGCATGTGGGTCAATATGGCCCTCGACCTCTAGCGGTGTAATGCCTTGGGTCGCGACAAAAACCGGTGCAGTCGTGCCGGAATTGGCGATCAAAGTATCCGACCAGGTTTCAAAGCCCAGCCCATTGACGAAAATCAGATCCGCCCCAGCCACGGCCCGCGCATCGGCGACATTGGGGGTATAGACATGGGCGTCAGCATCTGGGCCAACAATCGTGGTGATCTGGGCATGATCGCCCGCCACTTGGGCCACCATATCCCCAAGGATGGAGAAGCTAGCGGTGACTTTGAGCGGTGTGTCTGCCAAAGCCAGAGAAGGGAAGGCGGCGAGAAGAAGGGCCGTCAAACGCATGACGCAGTCCTTTATGAACGGAAATTGAGGAGGCGCAGGCCTTGCGGGCCTAGGGCGAGGGACAGACCGAAAATCGCCCCGGCCGTTAGGACAATCGCGGGGCCGGAGGGAACTTCGGGTAAGAGAAAGCTGAGATACAGGCCGATCCAGCAGCTCAACAGCGCAAAGACAAAGCTCAGCAGCAGGTAATGGGTGACGGTGCGAACCCAATACCGCGCGGCGGTGGCGGGCAGGATCATCAGCCCCACCGCCATGAGCGTGCCAAGCGCCTTGAAGGCTGCCAAGAGATTGAGCACCACAAGTGCCATGAACCAAAGCTCCACCAAGCCAGGGCGGCGGGTTTGGCTGGCATAGAAAACCGGGTCAATCGTGGCGGTGACCAGGGGGCGCAGCATGAGTGCAAAGCTGACCAGAGTCACCGTAGCGGTGCCAGCAATCAGCAAAAGCGTGTCATTGCCGATCCCAAGGATGGAGCCAAAGAGAAAGCTTTTCAACGGGATAGCGGAGCCCGCGGCGGACAGGATGAAGATGCCAAGTGCCAAGGCGACAAGATAGAGCGAGGCCAGCCCCGCATCTTCGCGGATCACGGTAGAGCGGGCCAGGGCCGTGGCCAGCACCGCAACCGTCATCCCGGCAATCAGCCCGCCCGTGACCATGGAAGCCACGGAAAGACCGGTCAGCACAAAGGCGATAACAATTCCCGGCACGATGGCATGGGCCATGGCCTCGCCCGCTAGGCTGAGGCGGCGCAGCACCAGAAAGGCGCCGGTGGGGGCCATCGTCGCGCTAAGGATCGTGGTGGCTGCTAAGGCGCGCTTCATAAAGGCGAAATCCCAGAACTCAAACATCTGTGCCGCCATACATTTGTGCCATCCAATCGGCCTGAGCCTCTGACATGTAATTCTGGTCCACCAGATGCGCCGGGGTCAGCACGTCGCTGGGCGCGCCAAACCGACCACGCCCTTTGCCCAGCAGCAAAGCAAGGGAGGCATGGCGCAGAACCGCCGTTAGGTCATGCAGCACCAAAATCACCGCGCGCCCCTCCGCGGCCCAGTCATCGATCAGCTGCAAAAGCTGGCTTTCGGTGGTTTGGTCTACTGCGGTGAAGGGCTCATCCAGCAGGATCAGCCGGGCGTCTTGCACAATGGTTCGGGCGAAAAGCGCCCGTTGCAGCTGGCCAGAGCTTAGCTCATGCAGCGCCATATCCGCGATATCACTGATGCCTGCTTTTTCTAAGGCCCGGTCAATGCGGCGGCGATCCTCTGCGTCCAGCCCGCCCAGAAAGCCCAGCCCACCCCAAGCGCCCATTGCCGCCACATCCCGCACGCGTAGGGGAAATTTGCGATCAAATTCCGTAATTTGGCCGAGATAAGCGATGGGGTCGGGCCGCGTTTCGGGCCAGCGCAATTCGCCAGATACCGGCGGCAGCACCCCAAGTAGGGTTTTCACCAATGTGCTCTTGCCGCAGCCATTATGGCCGACAACGGCCAGGATCTCTCCGGCGCGCAACTCAAAACATAGATCGTGTAAAAGAGGCGTACCCCGATAGCCGAGATTCAGCCCCTGGGCTGTGACAATCGTCATAATGTTGCGCAGAGATCAGAGAGAAATTGCGAGAAGTGCGATAGCCCAAAGCCCGCCGCAAAGACCCAAAGCGGCCAAAACCAGCGTGCGCGCGCTTGGCGCGGTTAGGTCAAATTCAACCCGAGGCAGGGGGGTATGGGGAAGATCCGCCATGTTATTGCCTTTCTGCAAGGTCACCCGCCTTGCCCGAAAAATTACCACTTTGCTTGGCAGGTCTTCTGGCTCGCGGTCACTGGCCTTATGCGCGCGCCTTCCCAAGATCGGTGATCTCAGTGGCGACAGCGCGGCCTCGCGCTTACAGTTGCGGGGACAGCCTCGGATTAGGCCCCTGATGGGTACACCTCACCGAATTCCCTATTAAGCCCCAACCTTTGGATACGGGGCACCAAACAGCGGCAAAGATGCGGCGATGCAGAAGTTTTGTCAATCGCAGAAAAGAGGCGCGCTGTCGCAGTGGTCGGGCGGGCAGGGGCTAGCAGCGCGGGGCGCTGGCGGCGATTGCCGCGGCCGGGCTGGGGGCGGTGGAATGCAGCAATACATCACCAGTGTCGTAATTAATCAGCTGAGCCACGGGCGGCTGCGCTGCACTCGGAGCCTGGCCATCGGCGCAATAGGTCATGATCACGCCCAGCTGCACACGGGTCGGTTGGCCAAGCATCGCCAAAAGCCGCGCCTGCAAAAGCTGGAATTTTCGCCGATCGCCACGGTTCAAAGCGAAATTCACCCGATTTTGGCCCGAGGAAGGGTCAATTGCAGAGCCGCTTCTGGCCAGTTGAAATTTTTGCTCTTCGATCACCGCGCCTTGCGCATCGCGCAAATTGATTTGCAGCACAGCGGAAGAGGTCACGCCAAGCCCCTGGGGCAAGATCGACACAGCCCGCAAATCCGAAGGCTGGACCAAAATAAAGCCCAGCATGGATTTTTCCTGCGGGCTTAGGCTGGCGCTACACCCACAGAGCCAAATCCCCAAAATCAGGACAAAATGGCGAATTCTAAGCCAGCTCATAAGCACGCCGGTGCGGTGGCTTTGATTTGGGAAAGTGCGGCGGAATTCGCAAAGGACAAGACCCGCAGCCCGGTTTCGGTGTCCACAATAATCCCATTGGCCGAGCGACCTTTGATCGGCACGCCGAGTGTGTTGCAAAGCTCCGCCCCGGCCAGAATGTTCAGATTACCCGTGCCCGCCAATAGATGCGCCCGCAGCAAGATTTGCTGGCGTTCAAATGTTTTGTAATCGGATTTCTTCAAGGCAAAATTCACCTGCCTTGCGCCTTCAGTGCCCACCGCTTTTTCCGAAATTTGCCGCAATTCGAATTTTACAAGCTCTGGCTCTTCTTCGCCATTTTCCCGCATGCCCCAAATAATCCCGGCTTTCCCTGTTGTCCCTAGCCCTGGCGGCACATCGAGGATCATCAGCAGTTTTTCCGGTTTGACGCGCAAAAGCTGGGAAACATCAATTCCTGGATTAGGGGACGTCGCGCAAGCGGCGAGTAGAAACAAAATAAAGACAAGCCCAAGGTGCGGAATGCGGTCGAGAAATGTTCTGAACATGGCTTAGGTGGTTTTCCCTGGGGGCTTGGAGTTAGGGCATAATCCAAGTCAGTAAGAGAATTGCGGCGACAGGTCTAGCGTCATTCTGGCGGCGAAACTTTACGGAAAATACAGCGCTGGCGGCGATTTTAGCCACGAATTAATTCAAAATAGGCGACTCTGTGTCATGCGCCTCTTCTGGGGCCAAAAACTTAGAATTAAGCTGGTTGGCGGTAATGGCTTGGGGCACTGGCGTCATTTTACGGTGTATAGCTTTGTTTCCGCGCAGCTGGGCTTGGATCACCATACGGGCCGTATTGTAGTTTCGTGGACCGGCCACGATGAAATACTGCCAAACACCACTGCGAAACGGCTCTACCTCGCTCTGCCGATCGCCGAAAAGAAGTGCCTGGGGCACATCTGCGAGCCATTTATGAAGCCGCAAATGGCGTTTGGCGAATTGCGTTTGGATCGACAGATCGATGATATCTTGCGGAGCTGGCGTGTCCGACGGCTCGCTGAATTCCGTCCATAGACGTTGTTTTAGCGCCTCAGAATGGGTCAGAAATGTATCGATCCAGCGGCCTCTTGTGTCTAGTGTTTCGCGAATCAACTCGAATTCCCGCAATGAAAACTCACCGCGGGGCGCATTTTCTAATTTCGATATAACCTGCCAAAGCCGAAAGAACTCGTCATCAAGCTGTTTTGACAGAGTTATTTTTTTAGTCGCATGCATTTAGGGTTCCTCGGCTTGCGAGAAGCCTGCGGCTTCGCTAGATGAACCGCCATGACACCGATCAAGAACATGGATGATCGCTCGCGCTTGCCTTGGCGTTTTCACGGGCAGCGCTGCACCATAACGGCCAGCCTATAGGGCTTTGGGGCCGCGCTTTCGGCTGCGGCCAATTTCGTTTGTTCGACTGTCACAAGAATTCCCCTTTGGAGAGCCAAAATGACCGCCAATCCAAAAACCCTATATGACAAAATCTGGGATGACCATCTGGCCCATGAAGCCGAGGATGGCACCTGCCTGCTCTATATCGACCGCCATCTTGTGCATGAAGTGACCAGCCCCCAGGCTTTCGAAGGTCTTCGCATGGCAGGCCGCCCGGTGCGCGCGCCGGAAAAAACCATTGCTGTGCCGGATCACAATGTGCCGACCACCGAAGGTCGCGAAGATCCGAAAAACATGACCGAAGACAGTGCCATTCAGGTGGCAGCGCTGGATAAGAACGCCAAAGATTTCGGGATCAATTATTACCCGGTCACGGATGTGCGTCAGGGTATCGTGCATATTGTCGGCCCCGAGCAGGGCTGGACTTTGCCGGGTATGACAGTTGTTTGCGGCGATAGCCACACCGCGACCCATGGCGCTTTTGGGGCGCTGGCGCATGGTATCGGGACCTCTGAGGTAGAGCATGTTCTGGCCACCCAGACCCTGATCCAGAAGAAATCCAAAAACATGAAGGTCGAGATCACCGGCAAGCTGCGCCCAGGTGTGACCGCCAAAGACATCACCTTGTCGGTGATCGGGAAAACCGGCACCGCAGGTGGCACGGGCTATGTGATCGAATATTGCGGCGAAGCGATCCGTGATCTGTCCATGGAAGGCCGGATGACCGTGTGTAACATGGCCATCGAAGGCGGCGCGCGCGCGGGCATCATCGCCCCGGATGAAAAGACCTATGAATATGTCAAAGGCCGCCCCCATGCGCCAAAAGGCGAAGATTGGGACAAGGCTGTGGCCTATTGGAAAACCCTCTTCACCGATGAAGGCGCGCATTTCGACGAGGTCGTGACCATTGCCGGCGAAGATATCGCGCCTGTTGTGACTTGGGGGACGTCTCCCGAAGATGTGCTGCCGATCACTGCCACTGTGCCTCAGCCCGAAAGCGATTTCACTGGCGGGAAAATCGACGCGGCGAAGCGGTCGATCGAATATATGGGTCTGACGGCGGGTATGCCATTGTCGGATATCGAGATTGACACTGTCTTTATCGGGTCATGTACCAATGGCCGGATCGAAGATCTGCGCGCTGCGGCCGACATCCTCAAAGGCAAGAAGATCAAGGAAGGTCTGCGGGCGATGGTTGTGCCGGGTTCGGGCCTGGTGCGCGCGCAAGCAGAAGAAGAGGGTCTGGCCGATATCTTTAAAGAGGCCGGTTTTGAATGGCGTCTGGCGGGCTGCTCCATGTGCTTGGCGATGAATCCCGATCAGCTTCAGCCAGGCGAGCGTTGCGCGGCAACCTCGAACCGCAATTTTGAGGGCCGTCAGGGCCGTGGCGGACGGACTCACCTGATGAGCCCAGCCATGGCTGCCGCAGCGGCGCTAACCGGCAAGCTCACCGATGTACGCGAGGTGATGTAAGCGGATCTGGGCTGGTTTTGCGCCTTGCCCCTCGGGCTGGGCGCATAAGGCCGCAGGCTGAACGCCAGATCTGGGAAAATCTTACGTGCGGTTCGTCCAAGCGGGCGCTATCGTGTCCCTAGCATTTTCCCAGGCTGAGGCAGCGCAAAGCTCAGATAAGTTTGCCGCTAAGTTTGCCGCCCGGTCGCCGACACCGAAGAGGACGTCAAAATGAACCCTTGGATTAAATGGCTGCTCCTTGGCCTGCTTTCCATCGCTTTCGGAGCATTCGTGCTAAGCAATACCGTGATCGCCTCGGTCTCGGTGACGCTGATGATTGGCGTCTTGTTCCTGGTCTCTGGCGGTTTTCAGCTGGCGGGCGCGGTGACGGATTACGGCTTTGGCAATAAGCTTTGGGGCTTTTTGCTGGCGGCGCTGATGATCTTTCTTGGGGCGTCTTTCATCAAGAACCCGCTGGAAGGCACTGTTACGCTATCGCTGGTGGTCACCGCGACCATTGCGGCGGCTGGTGTGACCCGTCTCTTCCTGGCCTGGCAAATGCGCAAAAGCGCGTATTTCTGGGCCATGTTGGTGTCAGGGGCCTTTTCGATTTTGCTGGCAGGTTTGATTTTCGCTGATTGGGAAATCATGGCGGCCAGCATCCTCGGCCTTCTTTTGGGGGTGGAATTGGTGCTGAATGGGGTCGGCCTGGTGGTTCTGGGCCTCTTTATGCGCACCAATCCCGAATTGGCGGCCAAGATCAAAGCAGCCCGTGAAGCGGCCATCGCAAAGGCAAAAGCAGCCGCTGAACGCCGTGAAGCTGAAGCCGCCGCAGCGGAAGAGCGCGCCCGCGAAGAAGCAGAGCGTCAGGCGGCAATAGACGCAGAAGAAGCTGCCGCAGCAGAGGCGTCAGCCGAGGCCGAAGAGCCCGGTGAAACGCCTGATGCGGCAGACGACGATGATACGAAACAAGAAGCCACAGACCCGAAGCCGGAGGGTGCCGAAGCGGAAAAACGCTAGGCCACCGCGACGGGCGACCGCTTAGCCTGAGAGAGGCGGGCGGGATTGCTAGGAGAAAGACAGATGGATAAATTCACCAAGCTCACAGGCGTTGCAGCCCCAATGCCGTTGATGAATATCGACACAGATATGATCATCCCCAAACAATTCCTGAAGACGATCAAGCGCTCGGGGCTGGGGGTAAATCTGTTCGACGAGATGCGCTATGACAGCGACGGCAAAGAGATTGAGGATTTCGTGCTCAATAAACCGGCCTATCGCGAGGCGCAGATCATTGTGGCCGGTGATAATTTCGGCTGTGGCTCTTCGCGGGAACATGCCCCTTGGGCGCTGCTCGATTTTGGCATCCGCTGTGTGATCTCCACCAGCTTTGCAGATATCTTCTATAATAACTGCTTTAAGAACGGTATTTTGCCCATCGTTCTGCCGCAGGAAGATGTTGATAAGCTGATGGATGACGCGCAGCGCGGCTCTAATGCGGTGATTTCGGTGGATCTGGAAGCTCAGGTCATTACCGGCCCTGATGGCGGCGAGGTGAGCTTTGAGGTGGATGCCCATCGCAAACACTGCCTGCTGAATGGCCTGGATGATATCGGTCAGACATTGGAAAAAGTGTCTTCGATTGATGCGTTTGAAGCAAAGGCATCGGAAGCGCGTCCTTGGGTCTGAGCCGGAGCAGCTGCTTAGCGGCGCCCTTGGCATAGGCTGGTAAAGGGGCAGGGCCCACCCGCCCACCCCGGCGA
>JBMYSZ010000015.1:0-85330 GCA_049603835.1 Mangrovicoccus sp. | reverse complement strand
GATCGGATTTAGCGAAATGCTTGGCGAATTCGAAGCTTTGGGGGTGCAAGTCATGGGCATTTCCCGCGACCCGATCAAAAAGCATGAAAAGTTCCGGGCAAAGCATAATTTGACGATCCCGCTTTTGTCCGACGAAGAAACGACCGTCTGCGAACTTTATGGCACTTGGGTCGAAAAGAAGATGTATGGCAAAACTTATATGGGTATCGAGCGCAGCACTTTTATGATCGGAGCAGATCAAATCGTGAAACAATCCTGGCGCAAGGTTAAGGTTGCAGGCCATGTGGAGGCCGTGCTGGAAGCGGCAAAAATGCTATAGGCGTTAAGGAAGATCAAAGAAATGTCTGGTAGTTCGCCGCATCCTCAAATCGGGCCTTATACCGGCCCGATCCCAGCAAGCCTGGCGGACTGCGCCGCAGAGGTGCTGACAACCGCTGACGGAAGGCTAAAAACCGCCAAGGCGCGGGCCTTTGCGGCTGAATGGTTTCAAAAACGCGCAAGCGGCACTCCCATGCCAATTGGCAAATGTGAAATTCCCTTGCGTCCAGCCCGCCCCGAGAAACCAGAGCTTTTGTCACCGCGCGATGTACCAAGACGCCGGCCAGGAAGCCCTCAGGGGCGAATTGCTTTGCTCCATGCGGTGGCACATATCGAATTAAACGCAGTCGATCTGCATTGGGATATCCTCGCCCGTTTTCCGGATATAGAGCTGCCTTTGGGCTTTTATGATGACTGGGTGAAATCCGGCGATGAAGAGGCCAAGCATTTCAACCTGATCTGCGATTGCCTCGAATCGCTGGGCAGTTTTTACGGCGCTTTGCCCGCTCATGCCGGAATGTGGCGCGCCGCCGAAGATACAATCGATGATATTTTAGGCAGATTAGCGGTGGTGCCCATGGTCTTGGAAGCGCGCGGTCTTGATGTCACACCCGGCATGATTGACGTCTTTAAGACGGCGAAACTTAATCAAGCCGTTTCCGCACTCGAAACAATATACGCGGAAGAAGTGGGCCATGTGGCCTATGGATCAAAGTGGTTCAATTTCCTGTGTGGCCGTTTTAACCAAGATCCCAAAGAGGTTTTCCACCAGCTTGTGAAAAAATACTTTCATAGTTCGCTTAAGCCGCCGTTCAACGAAGAGAAACGCGCAGAGGCCGGATTGCCGCCGGATTTTTATTGGCCATTGGTGGAAAACAACCATTGATAGGCGGATTTTCGCCAACCCGTCCAATTCGATTCGGCAGGTTTTCGCCACCGCCCCAGCAAAAACTTGCCAGGTTTCACAATTGTCATTATCGCCCTGTGAAAGGCAGTACGTGGTCAAGTCGTAATAAGCCGACCACGAGGCGGGGGACGTAAACAGGATGCATGCCGGCGTATTCGGTCACCAGACCAAAAAAGGTCTGGATGTGTTTGGTGAAAAACAAATCTTTCTGAAATCCGGCGACACGACTCGGTTTGTGCGTATTCGCCCTAGGGATCAGATCTTGGCTTTGGCCGTTTTGACAGGACTGGTTGCTTGGGCCATCGCAGGGACCGGCATCGCGATCAGCCAGCATTTCGCTAAATCCGAAATCACAGAAGCGCCGGTTACAGAGCAGGTGTATCTGGAGCGGATTAAGGCTTTGGCCGAAGACCGGGATCAGCGCAGCATGGAGATGGCTGCCGCTCAGACCGGTTATGGCGATGCGATGGCAGAGCTCGCGCGTCTACAAGACCGGGTGTTTGAGGCGGAGCTGCGCGCAACGGAACATGCGCAAGAAGCCGCCGCGCTGCGGGATTTGTTGGACAGCGCTAATCGCTCTCGTGCCGCGGCGGAAACGCGCTTGGCATCTCTGGAGGGCTCTGAAGGCTCCGCAGGCCAGCTGACCGGGCCGGTTATGGGCAATAGCGGGACATTGCAAATGGTCACCCGCACGCTGAGCGATGTGACCGAGGAACGTGACGCGCTGAGCGCGGATCTCAGCGAAGCGGAAGGCCAAATCGCTGAGCTAGAGCGCCAGGCTTATGAAACCACGATCCGTAATGACCACCTATTCGGCAAGCTGGAAAAAGCCGTTTCGGTCACTATGGCGCCGCTGGATAATGTTTTCCGCCAGGTCGGTATGAGCAGCGATAGTCTGATCAATGCCATGCGCAGCCGCTATGATGGCCAAGGTGGTCCGCTGACGCCAATCTCAATTTCCACCAAAGGCGAGCAGCATCCAGATACCCAACGCGCCAATAATATCCTGGCCCATATGGAAGAGCTGAACCTCTATCGCATGGCGGTGGACGCCCTGCCCGTGGCGCTGCCGGTGGATTCTAGCGTGCGCCGGACCTCGGGCTTTGGCTATCGTCGCGACCCAATCCGGGGCGGTTCACGCCTGCATGCGGGGGTCGATTGGGCTGGTGCCTATGGCACAGCCGTCAAAGCCACCGCTGATGGGGTGGTTGTTTTCGCCGGTTGGCAGTCTGGCTATGGCCGTTTGGTGAAAATTAAGCATGAATTCGGTATTGAGACTCGCTATGCGCATTTGGCCAAGATAAACGTCAAAGTAGGGCAAAAGGTCTCGCGCGGAAAACTTATCGGTGCTATGGGAAGCTCTGGCCGCTCCACGGGCACCCATTTGCATTATGAAGTTCGCGTGGGCGGCAAAGCCACTAACCCCATGACTTATATCAGGGCAGCGCGAAATGTTTTCTAAGAGCCGGATCAACGAACCGAACCAAAAATCCCCGACCGAGCCTGAGAAACGGGCCACGGATGCAAAACCGGCCGGGCAAACCGCCCAGGCAACTCCGACGGCACCGCAAGCTGCTCCGAAGCCGCCTGCCTCGGTTCTGAGTTCGGATCTTAAGATCAAAGGCAATATCCAGACCGCTGGCGATATCCAAATCCAAGGCCAGGTTGAAGGCGATATTCGCGCCCATCTGTTGACCATCGGCGAAGGCGCGGTTGTTTCGGGCGAAATCGTTGCGGATGATGTTGTGGTGAATGGCCGTGTCATCGGCCGGTTGCGCGGTTTGAAAGTGCGCCTGACTTCGACCGCTCGCGTCGAAGGCGATATCATTCACAAGACCATCGCTATCGAAGCCGGCGCGCATTTCGAAGGCTCTGTGCAGCGTCAGGAAGATCCGCTAAACGCAGCCCCTGCCGCGAAAAAAGCACCGCCGGCAAAACCCCAAGCCTAAATTAGGTCTGATCCCAATAGGTCAAACCCCGCCCTTTGGTGGGGTTTTTTCTTTGCGGGCAATACATGCCCTTAAAGAAAAAAGCAGCCCCGAGGGGCTGCAATCCTAAGTTCAAGCCATGTCCGAATGACGGGCTTATTCCACAGCGGCGCGGTACAGATGCCAGGTCGCATGGCCCAGCACCGGCAGCACCACGATCAGCCCCAAAAAGGCGGGCAGCATCGCAACCAACAACAGCCCAATAACGGCCGCCCCCCAGGTGAGCATCGGCACCAGATTTTCGGTCACGAATTCAAAGCTGGTGATCATGGCGGTGACGAAGTCCATTTCCCGCTCCATCAGCATGGGAATACTGATCACGGTGATGGCAAAAAGCAGAAACGCAACCGAAGCCCCAACCGCAATATTGACCAAAATCATCGTCAGACCATCCAGGGTCAACATCGTGTCCATGGAGCTATAGAAATTGATGATGCTGTTATTGCCCAGGAAAACCGCGAAAGTTAGGCGGCTGATCACAAGCCAAATCATCACCATAAACACCATGATCGCGCCGATATAAGGCAGCTGACGGTGACGTTGGCTAAAGAGCACTCCAAGCACGGCGGGCCAGGTCAGCTCTTCTTTCGCATGTAAGCGGCGGCTGACTTCGTAAAGCCCGATGGCCACAAAGGGCCCAATCAATGGGAAAATCAGAGCCAGGGGCAGCGCGATAAAGCTCATCCCCAGCCCACGCGCGATAATATACAAGACCAGCCCACCAATGGCATAGACCGCCCCGAAGAACAGGCCATAAGAGGGCGCTGTTTTGAAATCTTCGAAGCCTTGGTGCAGACAGGCCTTAATGGTTTCCTGAGTTATGGGCTTAATCACCGGTGCCGGGCTAGCGGCGGGCGCATTAAGATCGGTGGTTTCAGTAAATGACGGCATTTTTCTGGACTCCTCCTACCAGTTGCGCGTTTTGCTCGCGCAAGCCTGAGGAAAAAATGCCGCAGCCCAGAGGGTTTTGTCAAAGGTATCCGCAGAAGATAATGCGTTTTTTAGAAAATTAAGCGCATTAATCTTCGGCGCGGGCCTCGCTCCGCGATTTACCAGCCACATCTTGGGCCAAAGTTGCAGCCATGAATTTATTCAGATCGCCGTCTAACACCCCTTGGGTATCAGAGGTTTCCACATTTGTGCGCAGATCTTTGACCATCTGATAGGGCTGAAGCACGTAAGAGCGGATCTGGTTGCCCCAGCCTGCATCGCCTTTATTCTCATGCGCCTCATTGATCGCGGCATTCCGGCGGTCCAGCTCTTGTTGATAGAGCCGGGACTTCAAGGCTTTCATGGCAATATCGCGGTTTTGGTGCTGAGACTTTTCCGAGCTGGTCACAACGATCCCGGTGGGGATATGGGTAATCCGCACCGCAGAGTCGGTGGTGTTCACATGCTGTCCACCTGCCCCTGAGGAACGATAAGTATCGATCCGAATATCGGCCGGATTGACCTCGATCTCGATATTATCATCCACCACCGGATAAACCCAAACCGAGCTAAAGGACGTATGCCGCCGCGCCGCGCTGTCATAAGGCGAAATCCGCACCAAGCGATGCACGCCGCTTTCGCCCTTTAGCCAACCATAGGCATTATGGCCCGAAATCTTGTAAGCGGCGGATTTGATCCCCGCCTCTTCCCCGGCGCTTTCCGATTGCAGCTCGACTTGATAGCCCTGCTTCTCGGCCCAACGCACATACATGCGCGCCAACATCGAGGCCCAATCGCAGCTTTCCGTGCCGCCAGCGCCGGAATTGATCTCTAGGAATGTGTCATTCGCATCGGCCTCGCCATCTAGCAGAGCCTCGATCTCTTTTTGAGCGGCGATGCCTTTGAGCGATTTGATGGTGGCCTCTGCCTCGGCGATGATTTCGTCATCATCCTCCATCTCGCCCATTTCGATCAGCTCAATATTATCGGCCAGATCCTGGCGCAGCCCCTCATAGCTTTGGACCGCATCCAACAAAGTCTGCCGCTCGCGCATAAGTTTCTGGGCGCGGGCCGGATCATTCCACAGCTCTGGATCCTCGGTCATCGCATTGAATTCTTCCAACCGATGCGGCGCGGTTTCATAATCCATTCGCTGCGCCAAAAGGGCGAGAGATTTTTCAATTTCGGTGACGATATTTTGGATTTCAGCGCGCATAACAGGTCCGGTCAAAGATCAGCAAAGAAGTCCATATCTTGGCCCGCCGCCAGACGCAACGACCCAAACCGGAGATTTCGCGCTTTAGGCCGCCGTGAAAGACCCGCGCTAATGCCCCTGATCAAGCAGCGTAAATGTCGGGCTAACCTTGTCCTGCCATTCCCGCATGACCCGCGCGCAGCACAGACAATTGACGGAGTCTCGATCCTGATCCGCCAGCGGCGTTACTGAAACCACATAGCGCGCCTCGCAATGGGGGCAGGTGAATTCAGTTCCGGGCTTTAGATCAAATGGGGCAGTCATAGCGAGTCCTTGTGGAAAATACGTGCCTGGGAAACTATCGCAAAACTGGTAAGCTATTGATGACCAGCCTTGCGCAGTTTTCACATCAGTACAAGCCACCAGAAGACAAAGAACCGAAACTTGCCTTTTTCGGGATCTTTTTAACCTCGCCAGTGGACGTCACCACATCCTGAGTGCCTTGCAACGCCTCATCACGGGAATAAAGCGATAGCCCGCCCCCCATGGTAAAGCCGCCATCCACCGTCGCGGCCAGGCCAAAGATCGGCTCCATTCCATCGATCACACGGAAATATTCACTGACCACGCTCGCGCCCGTGGCATTGGAGGGCAGCCGTTGACCAGAGATCCGGTCGATTTTGATGAAACGCCCCCCCGGCGGGACGCGGAATTCGCCGCCGCCATAGACTTTGATCGCTTCTTGCATGAATTCATTGAAGACCGGGCCGCACATGCCACCGCCCGAGGCGCCCCGCCCCATTGTGCGCGGCTGGTCATAACCCATGAAACATCCCGCGACGATATTTGAGGAAAAGCCAACAAACCACACATCTTTGGCGTCATTAGTGGTGCCGGTTTTGCCCGCAATGGGCACATCCAGGTTAACTGTTCGCGCCGCTGTGCCCCGCTCGACCACGCCGCGCATCATAGAGGTCAGCTGATAAGCGGTGATCGGGTCCATCACCCGCTCGCGATTGGACAGAATTCTGGGCGATTGCCCCTCTGGCAGGCGAAATGCCTCACAATCGACACAATCGCGCTGATCATGGCGGTAGATCGTATCGCCAAAACGGTTTTGCACCCGGTCCACCAGGGTCGGTTCCACCCGCTCGCCGCCATTGGCAAACATGGCATAGGCCGACACCATTCGGAACAAGGTGGTTTCCTCAGAGCCCAGAGCATTGGCCAAATGGGTGGCCATATCATCATAAACCCCAAAACGTTCCGCGTAATTGGCGACGATATCCATTCCGACCGCATTGGCCAGACGCACCGTCATCAAGTTCCGCGAGCGTTCGATCCCTGTGCGCAGCGGCGTGGGGCCATAGAATTTGTTGCTGGCATTTTTGGGGCGCCAGATCGTTCCATCGCCTGCCGCGATTTCCACCGGCGCATCCACGACGATGGTGGCGGGGGTATAGCCATTATCCAGCGCCGAGGCATAGACAAAGGGCTTAAACGAAGAGCCCGGCTGCCGCGTCGCTTGGGTGGTGCGGTTAAACACCGAATGCTGATAGGAAAACCCGCCCTGCATCGCGATGACCCGGCCGGTATTGACGTCCATGGCCATGAAAGCGCCTTCCAAAAGCGGGATCTGACGCAGGGACCAGTAGTCGAATTCGCCGTCTTTTAGCACTTGCTTGACCAAGACCACCTCGCCAGGTGCCAGCAAATCGCCAGGGCTGCGCGCTTTGCGGCCGCCTGGTTTACGGGCCCAGGTCACATCGCGGGTCGGGATGAATTGGGTTTCGGGGTCGCGCGGCAAGCCCTCGATGCCGAGCTGAGCCTTGTCGCCAGACACAGACAGGACCACCGCCGGATACCAGCCTTCGATATCGCGCGGCGCATCTTGGGTCGGGATTGCGGCCAAAGCCTCGCGCCACGCGGCGTCATCGCCCAGGACTTCGGTCGGCACAGTCGCTTCGGTCCCGCGCCAAATCCCGTGGCGGCGATCGTATTTTTCCAACCCATTGCGCAAAGCCCGCGCCGCATGATCCTGCATTTCCGGGTTAAAAGTCGAGCGGATGCTCAGGCCACCGGTAAAGAACTCCGTCTCGCCGAAATCTTGGCTCAGCTGGCGGCGCACCTCATCGGTGAAATAGCCGCGCGGCGGCAAAGACCGGCGGAAGCTTTCGATATCGCCATTTTGCACGGTCAGCAGCGGTTCGGCCCGCGCCTCTTGATAGGCTGCCTGGGCCAGATAGCCATTTTCATGCATCTCGCGCAGCACGAAATTTCGCCGATCCATCGCCCGATCATAGGCCCGCACCGGATGCAGCGAAGACGGTGCTTTCGGCAGCGCGGCAAGATAAGCCGCCTCTTCGGCATTCAGATCCGACAGTTTTTTGTTGAAATAAGTCTGCGCGGCGGCGGCGACCCCATAGCTGTTTTGGCCTAGATAAATCTCGTTCAAATAGAGCTCTAGGATCTGCTCTTTGCTTAGGGTTTCCTCTAGCCGCGCGGCCAAGATCAGCTCTTTGATTTTGCGCTCCGCCGAGCGATCCGAGCTTAGCAAAAAGTTCTTCATCACCTGCTGAGTAATGGTCGAGGCCCCGCGCAACCGCGCGCCTTGGGCCGCATCGACCACCGCCTTTGCGATGCCCAGCGGGTCATAGCCTTTGTGGCTGTAAAAGTTTTTATCCTCGGCGGAAATAAAGGCCTGTTTCACCAGTTCCGGGATTTCGCTGGATGGCGCGAAAAGCCGTCGCTCTTCGGCGAATTCATCGATCAGCTCGCCTTCGCCGGAATAGACCCGACTGATAGTCGGCGGTGCGTAAGTGGCCAATTGCTCGTGATTAGGCAAATCGCGGCCATACATGTAAAAGATGGCCCCCAGCACCAGCACGCCGAAAACGGCGCCGGCGGTAAAGAAGCTGAAGACAGAGCCAAAGAGGCTCGCAAAAGCGCGGATCATCGCTTACTCACTGTTTAGCGTATTTCGGGACAATCCCAAAACACGAGAAATCTGGTTTCGCCATCGGCAAGGGCCGGGCAGCTGGTTCGCGCGTCACCTAGGTTTTGACACGCTCTGAGGCAATCCCCAGTCTATAGACCGAAGCCTTAACGCGGTCAAAATCACAAATTGGCAACGCTTGGTCAGCCCTGCGAGTTCCATTGCAAAAGAGCCGCCCGCACCGCCAAGGCCAGATCATGGCGAAAGGCCGGGTCCACCAGCCGCGCTCGATCCTCCGGGTTAGACAGAAATCCCAGTTCAAACAGGACGGAGGCCATATCTGGCGCCCGCAACACCACGAAATTCGCCTGTTTGAGCGGTTTTTTGTAAAGCGGCAGCTCTAACTCGCGCAGCGAATAAAGCAGGGCAGCGGCGAAATCGCGGCTTTTGGGTGCCGCATCCGAGCGGGCCAAATCCATCAAAGCCGCCGCAACCGCGTCTTCGGTCTGGCGAAGATCCGCGCCTTGCACCAAATCATCCCGCGCCATTCTTGCGGTTAGATAGCTTGAGGCGCGGGCTTGGTCCTTTTCGCCCAAGACATGCACAGTCGCCCCGGTGGCTGTGCCCACTGTGACCGCGTCCGCATGCAGCGAAATCATCAAATCCGCCTCGGCCTTTCGGGCGATGCTCATCCGGTCACGCAGGGACACAAAGCTATCATCCTCGCGGGTCAGAGAGACCTCAAAATCTGTGGTATCGCGCAAAAGCTGTTGCAGCTCTTGGGCGAATTCCAACACCAGATCCGCTTCGCGGATGCCGCCATGCTCGGCGCCGCTATCAAGCCCCCCATGGCCGGGATCGAGCACAATATGCAGCTTTTCATGCGCCCCTGCGCCGCGCGGCTGGTCCAGAATGGCATGGGTCAGATCCGGCGAATTGGCCACCGCAACTGCAAAACCCACCGCATCGGAGGGCACAAGGGCAAGGTCCAGCTCGGCCCCCTGGCCATCGGGACCCAGGCGCAGACCCGCGCTTTGCAGCACCATCGGATCACTTAGCTCCGCCTCTAGCCGCGTCACCCCAGGCACCAAATCATAAAGCCGCTGCTCGGTTATGCCTTTGGCCGGTTTCGGGGTTTTCGGCGCGTCTGGCAGATCCAAAGCCTCAAATTCCAGTACCAAACGCACCGGATTTTCCAAAAAGGCCACGCGATAGGGCACCCCATGGCTTAGCCGCAATCGCAGCTGCAACCCACCTCTGCGGGCCTTCCAATAAGATCGCGGCGCATCCATGATCGCGGCTTCGGCGGCAAAAGCCGGGCGCACAGCAACCGGCCCCAGCCCGAAAACAGACAGGGCGCAAAGCAGGGCGCTTAAAACCGCCAGGAAACTCAAAGCTCTGCTCATCAGCGTTGATCGCCTCATTTTCCAGGAGTTTAGCCTAAAAACCCGGCGCCGCCCAGCCCCGACGCAGGCACCGGCGCGCTGCCGCGCATCACGTTACGGCTATCAGCGCCCCCTAATGCTTGCGGCCAATCCCCGAGCCCCGCTATGCACAAGAAAACCATCGAGATCCCAGATAGCCCGAATGCAATTTCTTCGTCGCATCCTACCCGTTTTGGCCATGCTCGCCTGGCCGCTTACCCCGGCACAAGCGGCGGGCTTGCTGCGCGATGCGGGTCTGGAACATGCGCTGCGGATCATTTCGCAACCGATCCTCGCTGCAGCGGGTCTGTCGCCCTATCGCACAAAGATCTATGTGATCAACGATCTTAGGCTGAATGCTTACGCCGCCAATAACCGCATTATCGCGCTGAATGCGGGCATGATCCTGCGCGTGTCCACGGTCGAAGAGCTGCAAGCGGTGATCGCCCATGAAGCGGCGCATATCACCAATGGCCATCTCACCCGACGCGGGCAAAATGCCCAAACGGCAAAGCTTGGCTCTGGCATCGCCTTGGCGCTGGCTTTGGCAGCAGGCGCCGCGAGTGGAGAAGCCGGGCTAGGAGCAGGGCTGGCTTTGGGCAGCCGCTATAGCGCCCAAGGCGTGCTGGCCAGCCATAGCCGCGAAGAAGAATCCGCCGCCGACCGATCAGGCATGCGATTTTTGGCCCTGGCGGGGATCGATCCCCTGGCCATGGCGCGGGTGATGCGGATTTTGGAAGGCCAAGAAGCCATGGCCATCAGCGGCAGCATTCCCTATCTGCGCAGTCACCCCTTGTCGCGCGAACGGGTCCGCGCCATCGAAGCCTATGGCGAAGTCATCTCGCCGCAAGGCACCAGCGCCGAGGATGCGCAATATTGGTTCGAGCGCGCCCAGGGCAAGCTAAGCGCCTATCTCCGCAGCCCCGGCTATACATTCCAGCGGGTTAAGCCCGGCGATAGCTCTGACACGGCCCGGATCGAGCGCGCTTTGGCGCATTATCATCAGGGCGCGACTGACAAGGCTCTGGCGGAAATCGACGCGTTGATCGCCGCCCGCCCCGAGGATCCTTTCGCCCAGGAATTGCGCGGATGGGTACTGCTAGAAGCAGGCCAAGCCCGCGCCGCCCTGCCCGCATATAAAGCCGCCGCGCAACTGGCCCCGAAAGAGCCGCAGATCCTGGCCGGATATGGTCGCGCCTTGATGGCTGTTGGGGGGGCTCAGAATGACGCCTTGGCGCTAGAGGTTCTGGCAAAATCCCGCGCCCGCGATCCTTATAACCCGCGGATGTTGCGGGACTTATCTCTGGCTTATGCAAAGGCCAAGCAACCCGGTATGGCAGCATTGACCACCGCAGAACGCTATGCCCTGACCGGCAAACCCAAAGACGCCGCCTTGCATGCCCGTCGCGCCGAAGGACAATTGCCCACCGGCTCGCCCGGCTGGGCCAAGGCACAAGATATCCTACGCAGCGCTGAACAAGCAGCGAAGAAATGATGACCCAGGAGACTTACCCCATGTTCACCACCGCCCGCGCTCTTGCCCTGTCCACCAGCCTGGCCGCTTTATGCGCCGCTCCGGCGCTTGGCTTTGACCTGTCCAATATGTCCGATGCGGAGCGCAGTGCTTTCCGCGCTGAAATCCGCGCCTATCTGATGGATAACCCACAGGTCATCCTAGAGGCCGTCCAATCCCTGGAAGAGCGCCAAGCCGCCGAACAAGCCGCCGCCGAAGTCAATCTGATCGCCGATAATGCAGAGGCAATTTTCAATGACGGGTTTTCCTGGATTGGCGGCAATCCCGATGGGGATATCACGATCGTCGAGTTCATGGATTACCGCTGTGGCTATTGCCGCAAAGCCCATGCGGATGTGGCCAAGCTATTGGATTTTGACGGCAATATTCGTCTGATCGTCAAAGAATTCCCAATCTTGGGCGAAGATTCCCTGGCCTCGTCGAAATTTGCCATCGCCATCAAGCAGCTGCATGGGGATGAGGCTTATGGCGCTGTGCATGAAGAGCTGATCACAATGCGCGGCTCGGCCAATGAACCGGCGCTTGCGAAAGTGGCGAAAAATGCCGGGCTTGATCACAAGGAAATCCTGGCGAAAATGGAAAGCGAAGAGGTTCTGGCCGAAATCCGCGCCACTCGCGCTTTGGCCGAAACGCTGCAAATCCGCGGCACGCCGACCTTTGTTCTCGAAGACGAATTGCTGCGTGGCTATGTGCCCTTTGACGGGATGCTCGCCATGGTGGAGCAGATCCGGGCCGAGTGAGCCCGAGCCTTTCGGCAATTTTGCAAAGCGCGCCCATTGCGGCGCGCTTTTTCGTTTCTGGCCCCGTCACGTCACGCCCCGTCACACCACGCCAAGAAACAGGCTATTCGGCCGCGTTTACGGTTTCTTCGTCAGCGGCAGTGGCGGCTTCGATTTCAGCGGCTTTGGCTTCGACCTGCTCGACGATATGATCGACCATTTGGTCATTGCTCAGCTTATGGCTTTGCTTGCCCGCCAGATAGACCATGCCCGCCCCGGCCCCGCCGCCGGTAAAGCCCACATCGGTCATCAGCGCCTCGCCCGGCCCATTGACCACACAGCCGATGATAGAAAGGCTCATGGGGGTTTTGATATGCTCCAGCCGCTTTTCCAGGATCTCAACGGTTTTAATCACGTCAAAACCTTGCCGCGCGCAGGAAGGGCAAGAGATGATATTCACCCCGCGATGGCGCAGGCCCAGGGATTTGAGAATCTCATAGCCGACTTTCACCTCCTCCACCGGATCAGCAGAGAGCGAGACCCGCAGCGTATCGCCAATGCCCATCCAAAGCAGATTGCCCAGGCCAATCGCCGATTTGATCGTGCCGGCCACAAAGCCGCCCGCCTCGGTCACGCCCAGATGCAGCGGGCAATCTGTGGCCTCGGCCAGAGCCTGATAGGCGGCGGCGGTAAGGAAAACATCCGAGGCCTTCACACTGACCTTATATTCGCGGAAATCGTTATCTTCGAGGATGCGGATATGCTCTAGCGCCGATTCAACCATCGCATCGGGGCATGGTTCGCCATATTTTTCCAGCAGATGCTTTTCCAAGCTGCCGGCATTCACGCCAATGCGGATCGAGCAGCCATGGTCTTTGGCGGCTTGGATCACCTCTTTGACCCGCTTTTCATCGCCGATATTGCCGGGATTGATCCGCAGGCAAGCCGCCCCCGCCTCGGCCGCTTCAATGGCGCGGCGGTAATGGAAATGGATATCGGCCACGATGGGCACCGGGCTTTCGCGGGTGATTTCATGCAGGGCCTTGGTCGCCGCCTCATCGGGGGTAGAGATCCGCACAATATCCGCCCCAGCCTCAGCGGCAGCAAGCACCTGGCCCAAAGTCGCCTTCACATCGCTGCTATCGGTATTGGTCATGGTCTGCACCGCAATCGGCGCACCGCCCCCCACAGGCACATTGCCCACATGGATTTGACGGCTTTCCCGGCGATAGATGTTTTTCCAGGGGCGAATATGATTGAGGCTCATGGTCGGCATAGTTCCGCGAATTCAGGCAGCGCGCTTTGGCGTTAGGCGCTGCGGTGAGTTATCGTCTAGATAGGCCGATTAGGGGCGTATCGCAACGCGCCCCCAAAGTTTTCAGCTGGGCTTATTCGCCGCTCTGCTGCTCTACGGGTGCAATGACCAAGGCGGCCAAGCGTTTCAGCTCGGGATCCGCGTCTAAATTCGCCGGGCCATATTTCTCGGTCAGATCCGCCGCGGCGAGGGACACATTCTTTGCCACAGAGGCGCCTGGCCCTGCTGGCCCGATGGTTTCGCCATTGACCGCGAAGAACAGCGAGCCGGAATTGCCAGCCCGCAAAACTGGGGCGCGCTCCGTTTGGGGCAGCACGTAACGCTCCCCTTCTTCTAGGATTTTCTCTAGCAGAACCGTGCCATCCGCCGAGCGCACGCGGACCCAAACCGGGCGGCGGGCGAACATGACCACTTCGGGCGGGGCCTCGGCCACAACCTGCACCTCTGGCACTTGGCCATTTGGCAACGGCTCCGCCGGGGGCAAGGGCAAGCCAGCTGTCGCAAGCACCGAGAGCGGCGCGGCGGGTGAAGAATATTGCGCCGCAGCACTGGCCGCTTGAGGCAGAGCCAGAGCCGCATAGACCCCTTGGCTTGCCGGATCGATATTCGCAATCGGACCATCCCGCGCCACCAAAACCGGCGCATCCAATGCTTTGGGACGGTAAAGCCGGTCCAGAGCCTCCGCGCTTGGCGCAGTGGGCAACTCCGCCTGTTCCGAGCTGGGCGCCACATCCACGACACCGGCAATTTCAGGACCGTCATCCAAGACCTGCGTCGGGCCATCAAGCGGCGCGACAGTGACCCGCTGGATTTCTTGCAAAACCGACCAACCGCCATAGCCCAAGCCAATCAGCAGCAGCCCAAGGGTCAGGATAGACGTCACTGCGCCGGGCTTAATTTCGGCCATGACATTCTGGCGCGGCGCCGCATAGATCGGATTACGCGCCAAAACCGCATCGCTATTGGCCGCGGCCCGGCGCGCCGCTGGCGAGGGGCGGCGCTGCGACGGGCGTTTGGCATAGACTTGCGCATCAAGCCCTTCCACATGGGAAAAGCCGCTTTCTTCGCAGAAGGCCTGATAGACCAGATCCGGTTCGAGCCCCAGATAGCGCCCATAAGACCGCACATAGCCCGCGATGAATCCCGGCGTTTCAAAAGCGCTGAGATCACAATTCTCGATGGCCGCCACATAGCTGGCTTTGATTTTGATATCGCGCTGAACATCCAACAGGGACTTGCCCAATGTGGCCCGTTCGCCGCGCAAAATATCACCAAGGACTAGTTCGTATTCGTCAAAGCCCTTTGGTTGAGTGTCTAAACTGTGTTCGGGCGCTTGGTTGCGCCCGGTCATAGGATCCATCCCATGTAACCGCCCGTTTCCCCATGTGCCCCGCGATTCGACTAGCGCGGCTTATATAATGAACCGTTACCACAATTCCCCAAAAGCGTGCAGCAAAAGTCACGCCCATAGCCGTTCTGGCTTAGATATATGGATATAAAAGGAAAAAGCGGACCCGCTTGGATCCGCTTAATTCACGCAATTTGACTAAATATGCAGCGCTTAGGCAGAAAGAGCCTGGCGGTTCAGGGCGCATTGGGCCCAAAGCGAATCAAGCGCTTGCACCAAAGCATCCATTTCCTTCGGTCCATGCACCGGCGATGGGGTGAAACGCAGACGCTCTGTGCCGCGCGGAACCGTGGGGAAGTTGATCGGCTGCACATAGATCCCATGTTCGTCCAGCAGACGATCAGAGATCATTTTGCATTTCACCGGATCCCCGACGATCACCGGCACAATATGGCTGCCATGATCGATCAGCGGCAGACCCATGCCCTTGAGGCGGGTTTTCAAGATGCGCGCTTGGGTTTGGTGTTGATCCCGCAAGGACTGATCGGATTTCAGATGCCGGATCGAGGCCGCCGCCCCTGCTGCTACACTGGGCGGCAGCGAGGTGGTGAAGATGAAGCCCGGCGCATAAGAGCGGATCGCATCGCACATTTTGGCCGAAGCCGCGATATAGCCGCCATGCACGCCGAAAGCTTTGCCCAAAGTGCCATTGATGATGTCGATGCGATGGGCCAGGCCCAGCTGCTCGGTCACGCCGCCACCGCGGGCGCCATACATGCCAACCGCATGGACTTCGTCGATATAAGTCAGCGCCCCGAATTCATCCGCCAGATCGCAGATCGCCTCGATCGGGCCGAAATCGCCATCCATGGAATAGACCGATTCAAAGGCGATGACCTTGGGGGCCTTGGGATCCAGGCGGCTCAGAATTTCGCGCAGATGGTCTAGGTCATTATGGCGGAAGATATGTTTTTCGCACAGACCATGGCGAATGCCTTCGATCATCGAGGCATGGTTCAGTTCATCCGAAATGATGATCAGCCCAGGAAACAGCTTTGGCAGCGTCGAAAGCGTTGCGTCATTGGCGATATAGGCCGAGGTGAACAGCAGCGCCGCTTCGGTGCCATGCAGATCGGATAGCTCGTCTTCCAGCGCCTTGTGATAGACTGTGGTGCCGGAAATATTGCGCGTGCCGCCCGATCCTGCGCCAGTGGCATCGATCGCCTCATGCATTGCCGCCAGCACAACAGGGTGCTGCCCCATGCCCAGATAGTCATTGCCACACCATACGGTCACCGGCTTTTCGGACCCATCGGGCTTGGTCCAAGTTGCATGGGGGAACTGCCCACGCTTGCGTTCAATATCAATGAAAGTCCGATAGCGACCTTCTTGATGCAAGCGGTCCAGGGCTAGTTCGAGCTTAGCTGTGTAGTCCACGGGGCGTCACCTATAGCTTAAGGGCCTCCACCGAAACACAATCGGAGAAGGAAGTTCAAGTCACATATGCTAGGCGCCAACCCTGAACGCACCAGCACGCATTTTGCCGCAAAAATGCAAGCATATTCGTCAAAGTTTCTCTTTGAGCCGGATCAATTCGGCTTTCCTGATGAAATCTTTAGCATTTTGCAGATGCAAGTTTGCCCCTAGACCTTCGTCTCTGACTGCCTAGACTTTGGTGTAATTGTGACGAAAAAGGAACCCTCCATGGCAGTCTCCTCTGAATTGGCCAGTGTTTTAGACCAGATCGATAGCGATCTTGATGCCGCACTGGAAAGATTGATGGCACTTTTGCGAATCCCATCGATCTCCACCGACCCGGCGCATAAGGCCGATTGCGATACGGCCGCCGATTGGTTGGTGGCGGATTTGCAAGTACTGGGCTTTGAGGCAAGCAAGCGCACGACGCCCGGCCATCCCATGGTGGTTGCCCATTGCGAAGGAGACGGGCCGCATCTGCTCTTTTATGGCCATTACGATGTGCAGCCGGTGGATCCGCTAGAGCTGTGGGATCGCGACCCGTTTGATCCAGCGATCGAGGAAACCCCCAAGGGCCGGGTTTTGCGTGGTCGGGGCAGTTCCGATGATAAGGGCCAGCTGATGACCTTTGTCGAAGCTTGCCGCGCCTGGAAAGCGGTCCATGGCAATCTGCCCGGCAAGATCACGATTTTCTTTGAAGGCGAAGAGGAAAGCGGTTCGCCCTCGCTGATCCCTTTCATGAAGGAAAATGCCGACGAGCTGAAAGCCGATGTGGCGTTGATCTGCGATACGGGTCTGTTCCGCGATACGGTGCCGGCGATTGTCACTCAGCTGCGCGGGCTTTTGGGCGAGGAAGTCACCATTACCGGGCCGAGTAAAGATCTGCATTCGGGCATGTTCGGCGGTTTGGCGATGAACCCGGCGCGGGTGCTGTCGCGGATTATCGCCAGCTTGCATGATGATACGGGCCGGGTGACGGTGCCGGGCTTTTATGACGGCGTGCCCCCCCTGCCCGGGGATCTGCGCGCCCAATGGGAGGGGCTGGGTTTTGACGCGGGCGGCTTCCTGGGCGAGGTCGGGCTGAAAGACCCCGCAGGCGAACAAGGCAAGCTGCCGCTGGAAATGGTCTGGTCTGAGCCCACTTGCGAGGTCAATGGCATGAGCTCGGGCTATACGGGCGAAGGCTTTAAGACCGTGCTGCCCTCTAAAGCCTCGGCCAAGATCAGCTTCCGCCTTGTGGGCCAGCAAGACCCGCATGCGATCCGCGAGAATTTCCGAGCTATGGTGCGGGATATGGTGCCAGGCGATTGCCAGGTGAGCTTTGCCGATCATGGCGCCTCCCCTGCGGGTCAGATGAGCACGGAGCATCCGGCATTCGAGATCGCACGCGAGGCTTTGACGGCGGAATGGCAGCAACCGGCGGCTTTTGTGGGCTGCGGCGGCTCGATCCCGATTGCCGGCTATTTCAAGACCTATCTCGGCATGGATGCGATGCTGGTGGGCTTTGGCCGCGATGACGACCAGATCCATTCGCCCAATGAGAAATATGATCTGGAGAGCTTCCACAAAGGCACCCGCAGCTGGGCGCGCATTCTGGCGGGACTGCAGGGCTAAGCGGCGGAAGCTGGGGGATCGCCCCGCCAAACCAAAAGAGCCACCGGGTCGGGGCCCGGTGGGGCCTGCCCTGCCTGCCGCGCTCGGGGATATGGGAAGCAGCGCTAAGGCTGAGACTGTCCGGAATTCTGTGCCCTGGCGTGGTAGCTCTTAGATGAGGAGACCCACGTATGAGCATCGACAAAGACCTTTTGGACCAGCTGATGGCAGGTCGCTCACCCGGTGACCTGTTCGGCAAAGACGGGATTCTGCAGGAATTGACCAAAGCGCTGGCAGAGCGCGCTTTGAGCACTGAACTGGAGCAACATCTCACTGAGGAACGCGCCGATCCGCCGCCGGAGGGGCATAACAAGCCGCCCAACCGGCGTAATGGGACCAGCCCAAAGACGGTAACAACGGACAATGGCAAGGTGGTTCTGGACATTCCCCGCGACCGCAACGGCAGCTTCGATCCGGTGCTGATCGCCAAGTATCAGCGCCGGTTCCCCGAGTTCGACACCAAGATCATCAGCATGTACGCGCGGGGCATGACGACCCGCGAGATCCAGGGCCATATCGAAGAAATCTACGGCATAGAGGCGTCTCCGAGCCTGATTTCTGCAATCACCGACGCCGTCATGGATGAGGTAACGGCGTGGCAAAATCGACCCTTGGAGCCGTGCTATCCGGTCATTCGGCGGGACATCGCGGGGCCATCCACGATGTCTTGTCCGCCTCATTCATGGACGCGATCCGGGTCAACATTCGCAGCGACGGCGCGGTCTCGAACAAAGCGGTCTTCGTGGCGCTGGCAATTCTGCCTGATGGCACACGGGACGTTCTGGGCCTGTGGTTCCAGGCCAATGAGGGGGCCAAGTTCTGGGCAGAGGTCCTGAACGATCTGCGCAATCGGGGTGCTCAGGACATCCTCATCGCGGTCGTGGATGGCCTCAAGGGCTTCCCGCAGGCCATCGAGGCGGCCTTTCCCCAGACCCAGGTCCAAACCTGCGTTCGGCATCGGTCTCGAACCGATGGCGACCAATGCCTTACTCCATCTTCTGCGCCATTCAATGAGCTTCGCCAGCTACAAGGATCGCAAGGCCGTCGCTGTGGCTCTGAAGGCCGTCTATACCGCCGTGGACGCCGAAGCCGCAGAGGCCGCGCTGGCCGATTTCGAAGATAGCGACCTCGCCGCCAAATATCCGGCCATCGCGCCGAGCTGGCGGCGGGCCTGAAACGAAGTAGTTCCGTTCCTCGACTATCCGCCCGAGGTCCACAGGCTGATCTACACCACGAATGCCATAGAAGCGCTGAACTCAAAGATCCGCCGCGCTGTCCGAACGCGCGGGTTCGTCGGGAAAACAACACCCCACGTTGTTTTCCGTTCCTCCTCACTCCCAAGCGACGAGGCAGCAGCGAAATTGATCTATCTCGCGCTGAATGCTACCTCTCAGGAGTGGAAGCGTTCAGTGCGTGAATGGCACGCCGTTAAAAGCCAGTTCGCAATCATGTTCGAAGACCGCTTCCCAATGGCGTAATCAAAGCGCCAGGGCACAGAATTCTGGACAGTCTCCTAAGGCTGGCTCATTTCGCTTGCCTTAGCCTCGGCATAGATTTCTGACATATACGCAAAGCGGCATTGGGTGAATTTATGTGCTTGCTCCACCGGGCCCCGACCCGGTGGCTCCTGCTCTGCCCTTTCTAGGACCTCTGCCCCATATAGGCCCCGCCCTTCGCTTCGCGCAACAGGCGCTAAAACATCCGCCAAAACCGCTCAGGCACTTCATATAGCTGAGCGTCATCATGGCGGTCGAACTGCCAATAGCCGTCATCGCCACGCGGCGCCCAGCTTGACGCCATAGCGGCGCGATGCGCGGTGAAGTCGAAATCAGCGGATACTGGCGCGTCATCTATCACAGCAAATTGCAAACTGTCATCGCGGGTCTGAGCAAACCAGTGCCGGCCAATCATCGCATCGCGCGGCCGCTCTGCCCCGGTGGCCTCTGCCACTGCATTCCGGCGATCCAGCACCCGGCTATAAAGCCCCCGATCCGCGAATTTCAGGTGAAACAGATAAAGCCCCTCCGGCATATCCAGCGTCTCAGCGGTTGCATAATGCCCGCCACGAGAAATCTGGGTCGCCGCGCTGACGATGCAGGGTTTGGTGTAAAGCGGGGATACACGCACAAAGCGCCGCCCGCCCAAGATCGGAGCGGTGAAAGCCGCAGGCTCTTCATAGCTGCGATGAACCAGCTCCAAGCCGAAAGCGGTTATCACCGTCCCTTTGCGCGTTTCCTCCAGGAAATCTCCGAGACTGCCCAAAGCCGGGTCGCGCAGCACCAGCTCATCCACATCGCCGACAATCACATGTTTATGATACTGCCGCAGCCCCTGAACCAAGTGATTTAACAGCCGCCACCGTTTGGCATCAAACCCCTTATGAGCAAAACCAGGAATGCCGATAATATTGCATCCCTGGGCCATTTCCTTGATCCAATCCTGCTGCCCATGATTGATCACATACAGCGCCTGCCGCCCAAAAAGGCCGCCATAATAGCGCAGCCAGATATCCAAAAATTCTGGATCGTCACGGACCATAGTGACCGCAGCAGCAATTTGCATCTGATCCTCTTATTCAGTGGAGCAATGAGTTTTCAGTCAGGATTAACCGTCTCCCAACTGAATTTATCGTAAACGGGGACCGTCTAAAACGATTGATAACCAAATGACAATTCCCGATAACCCGACCTTTGCCCTGCTCGCGGACCATGGGGTGGAATATCTTCCGCCCCCTAAACCAGCCCCCCTGGATAGTTTTCAGGTCTTTGGCGAGCGCTGCTCTGGCACCAGCTATGTAGAGCGCTTGATCGCGAAAAACACGCCCCTTTCCGCCACCCGCCGCTATGGCTGGAAACATGGGTTTCCCACCATGCTGGCCATTCCCTCTTCGGTTTTGGTGGTCGGCGTGGTGCGGCACGCGATCGACTGGACGCTCAGCCTCTATTCTCGCCCCTGGCATTCCAAAAAGCAGCTGCAAAAACAAGATTATAGCGGATTTATTCGAACGCCCTGGCATAGCTATGTGGACCGAATGGACTATTTTCACGGCTCTAGCGCCGATGATCTGGGCCAGCCGCTTTTGCTAGACCGTCATCCGATCACCGGCACTGCTTTTGCCAATATCTTGGATATGCGCCAGGCGAAATTGGCAAGCTTGCTGGCCTGGCGTCGTCGTGGCGTGGCCTTGATGTTGGTGCGCTATGAACTGGTCCGCGATGACCCTTGGGCGGTTTTGCATGGGATGAAGCAGTGTTTCAACTTAGCAGGAGCGCGAAGCATTTTTCGCCCCGTGCGCAAACGCCTAGGCACGAAATTCCACCCGCTGATTTCCCAACGCGCGCCGCGTCCGAATTATCCGAATCAAGATGATCTGACCTATATTCTAAGCCGTCTTGATCATACTCAGGAAGCATCTTGTGGGTATTTTTACGCCCACCCCAAGACCAATTAAGGCCTTGGGGTAGTGGCGCGGTTGACGGGGCTCGAACCCGCGACCCCCGGCGTGACAGGCCGGTACTCTAACCAACTGAGCTACAACCGCTTGCGTGAGGAGGGTGATTAAATATTGCGGCGGGGGTCGTCAACAAAGAAATGCACCTGACGTAGGGAGAATCTGCGAATTTTTCGCAATTATCTTGGAAGTCGCTGAATTTCCTTAGTTATCCACAGGGACACAGGCCAAAAAACAGGTTCGATCTGTTCTCAGCCCCGGATTGGGACTAAAATTTTTTTCTCAAACTGGAGATCTGGGCATGCATTGGCTCTATTTAATCGCCGCGATCATCGGCGAAATCATCGGCACGACTGCTTTGACCGCCTCGAATGGTTTTAGCAGCTGGGGATGGGGCGTATTGGCGCTTGGCTCTTATGGGGTGAGCTTTGTGTTTCTGTCCTTCGCTCTAAAAATAATCCCCGTCGGCATCGCCTATGCGGTCTGGTCCGGCGTGGGGATCGCCGCGATCGCTATTTTGGGCGTGGCGCTCTTTGGGCAAAAGCTCGACTGGCCGGCGATTTTGGGCCTGAGCCTGATCATCGCCGGCGTTCTGGTATTAAATCTCTTTTCCCAAAGCTCGTCCCACTGAGCCCTTCCCCCTGCCCGTCCCCAGTTAGGTTTCCGGTCAGCTTTCCGATTCTGGCGGATGAATCTGGATAAAATTAGCGCGCCGATCCGCCCGTTCCCAGGATTGTTGGCTTTCCGCGATGCTATCAACATCTCCGAAATTCAAAATAGCCCCGGCAGGCGGGCTTTTCTTGCTCCAACTATCTGGGGTGAGAAACAGCACGAAATAAAAGCTTTTGACCTTTTCGCCGAAAAGATTGGTCCAGAACTCTTTTAAGATCCGGCGGGCGGCTGTCAGGCGATGACCGCCATTGAGAACCACCCATTTTCCCTTTTTGCTAATCCTGGCTGTGATCGGCTCAATAGGACGATAGCCCTTAGACCGAATTGATTTCTCCAAGCTGCGCAGCCGCGCACTATCCCCTCGGATTTCGTTTTTCAGCTCAAGCTTATCCAATAGCTCCGCCGGAACCTCGACTGCCGCCATACCATTTTCAAACGGGATGCGGGCCAGGTCATCCACCGTATGGATACGAAAGACCTTGGGAGTTTTGGATTGGATCAAGAATAGAACCTTTTGCAGATTGCCGAAGACTAATATTTGCGAACCATTCGCAAAATTACAAGCTCTCATCGAAAAAAGACGCTACGTCAGAATCACGAAACCATCTTGCAGCGTTTTTGTTACAAAGATATGTGGGCCCTCTCAGGGTGATTAGCTCAGTGGTAGAGCGCTTCGTTCACATCGAAGATGTCAGGAGTTCGAATCTCTTATCACCCACCAGTTTTGCTAGACCGACATCTTATATCGGCCAGAACCCGTAGTATCGGCAGTTTTGACCTATTGCCTGCTGCGTGCCCGGCCTTGGGACATCCAATTGACAATCGCTTCGATCCAAACAGCTTTGGCCCGCATCTCTCAGAGCCCAGACCCCGAGTCCCTTTGGGCTTTGTTGAGAAGCTATCTGACCGATTTGGGTGCAGAGCAGCTTTGCTATCACCATTATAACCCCTTGGGCGCCGCCAAGCTTGCGCCAGGTGGGGGCCCAACCATGATCCATGAAGGATTTCCGCAAAGCTGGGTCGATGAATATGTGGATTGCCGCTATGTGCGCTTCGACCCAATTGTTGAGATGGCCTTGCGAAGCGGCGCGCCTTTCTCATGGCATACAATCGGCCAACTCACAGATCTGTCGGAGCAACAACAGAAATTACTAGTTGCACGGCGTCAGGCTGGGCTAAGCAATGGTGTTGCCTTGGGCCTATTTGGCCCGAATTTGCGCAATGGCTATGCGAGCCTGGGCTTTGCGCCGAATAAGTTGCCGTCCCAGACGGGCCTGCAAGAATTGCAGCTGATCCTGCAAGCAGCCCATCTGAAATTTTGCAACCAAACCCAAACGCCAAATGGTCAGGATTTGCATTTAGCGGCACGCGAGCAGGAAGTCCTGGAATGGATCGCTTGCGGCAAAAGCACGGCATCTATTGCCCAGATCATGGGGGTGTCTCGCCATACAGTCGATACGCTGACCCGCCGAATTTTTAGCAAGCTAGACGTGACCGACCGAACCTCTGCGGTTCTCACGGGCATTGCCTCGGGATTTCTGCGGACCGGCACGCAACTTGTCGCGTAATTGCGGGACTTTCTCTGCGGCAATTTGCGCGCTACTCGGGAAAATCAGCGTTTTCCTGTGAGGTTCCAGTGGCAAGATTGGTAAATTTTGACGGCGAAGTCCTGAACTCCGCCGACAGCGAAGAGCAGCTCCAAAAAATTTTTGATCAACTCAAATCTACGGATGACATGGGGCAAGCCGCGCCAGAAGCCAAGGATATGGCCGTTAAACTATTGGAATTCGCGGCTTTTGAGCTGGCGGCATCTGGTCGAACTCAATCTGTGCCAAAGCTGATCGAGCTGGCTGCTGAAATAGAACGGCTTAAATTGTAGATTTCCGCAAACAGGCCCTTGCATTCCCCTCACGAGTTTGGCTATTAGCGCTCCACCGGGTGATTAGCTCAGTTGGTAGAGCGCTTCGTTTACACCGAAGATGTCGGGAGTTCGAGTCTCTCATCACCCACCATTCCCTTAAACATTCTCGATAGTTGCACCGATTTGCGTGCAGAGCGGTTAGGGCCCCGCAGTGCCCAATCCAGCATCCGCCAGGCTTTATCTAAGGGCCCCAAAAAGCGGGCAGCCAAGGGTGACTTGTAGCGCTGCAATCAGCTGCTCAACCGTTTCAGCGGACACATATTCCCCGCCCGTCGCCTCGGCCAAACAGCGCGCCGGAGATTGGGCATCCGTATAATCATTGACCCCCTGGGCATCCCAATCAAACCGGTCGCCACGTACCTTAAAACCAATCACATGCACCCTTAGCCCCGGCCAATCCGCCGCCAAATGCGCCGCTAATTGGCAAGGTGCCCCGTCGCAGGTTTCTTTGCCATCCGTGACCAGCACAACCACCCCATTCGCGGCGCGGGCAGTCAGCACCTCTGCGGCTTGCCTCACCGCCTCTGTCAGCGGTGTTTCGCCCTCAGGCTGAAGCCCATCTATCGTTGTGATCACGGGCCAAGCGGCGTCTTTTCGAGGCGTGAAGCGCAGCTCTACCCCTTCACATATATCGCCACGGCTGGGGCCATAGGTGATCAGGCCAATTTGGCGGAATTTCTCTACCCGCGGCATGACCTGGCGCAGAGCGCGGCGGGCTTCAAAAATGCGGGGCTCATCAAGCTGGTTAAACCCCATCTCAGACATGGAGCCCGAGCCATCAAAGACGATCATAGCGTCATCGGTGCAATTTTGGGGCTGCTGCGCATAAGGCGAGCCCGCAAGCAGTATCGGCAATGCCGCGAAAGCCCAGGCTTTGGCATGAAATTGGAACATTCTCTTCCCCCATATGCGCCTAAGCTGGCTTGCAGCTTGAGGATTGGTCAATAGGCGATAGGTCGGAACGGCCCCCCACAACCAATCCGACCCACAAAGAAAAAGGCCCCCTAGCTTACACTAGAGGGCCCTTAATTTCTTGCTCAAAGAGAGGGATTAGCCGCGCTCTTCGACGATTTCCACCAGATGCGGGATCGAGTTGACCATGCCGCGCACGGAAGGAGTGTCTTCCAGCTCGCGGGTTTTGTGCATCTTGTTCAGGCCCAGGCCGATCAGCGTTTTGCGCTGTTTTTCTGGGCGACGGATCGGGCTGCCGATCTGCTTAACGACGATGGTTTTCTTCGACATGTGACGTTTCCTTATGCCTCAGCTTCGGCCGGAGCCGCGTCTGCAGCCGGTGCTTCATCACGCTTCGGAAGGATGTCAGCAACTTTCTTACCACGACGCTGGGCAACCATGCGCGGGCTGGATTCTTGCTTCAGACCATCCAAAGTGGCGCGGATCATGTTGTAAGGGTTCTGCGAGCCCAAGGACTTCGCAACAACGTCTTGCACACCAAGCATTTCGAAAACGGCACGCATCGGACCACCGGCGATGATACCAGTACCGGTCGGTGCGGTACGCATAACCACTTTACCAGCGCCCCAACGGCCCTGAGTGTCATGGTGCAGCGTGCGGCCTTCGCGCAGCGGAACGCGGATCATTTGGCGTTTTGCTTGCTCAGTTGCCTTACGGATCGCTTCAGGCACCTCTTTGGCTTTACCTTTGCCAAAGCCAACGCGGCCTTTTTGGTCACCCACAACCACCAGAGCAGCAAAGCCGAAACGCTTACCACCTTTTACGGTTTTGGACACACGGTTGATCGCAACCAGACGATCTGCGAATTCCGGGGTTTCGTCGCGATCGCGACCCCGGCGGTTATCACGTTCTGCCATGAGTGGCATTCTCCTGAATACGGGCTTTTAGCCTGTTAGCTCAATCGCGGTGACCGAAACGGTCCCGGATCATCGAGCGGCCGCCCGAAAGCGCCCGCTACAAGTGGAAAAAGGCAGAGCAAATGCCCCGCCCTCTCCAATTAGAACTTCAGCCCGCCTTCGCGCGCTGCATCGGCCAGAGCTTTGATCTTGCCGTGGAAAAGGAAACCGCCGCGGTCGAAATAGCATTCTTCGACGCCTTTCGCCTTGGCCCGCTCGGCAATTGCCGCGCCAACTTTGGCTGCTGCTTCCACATTGTTTTGGTTCACAATGCCCAGGTCTTTTTCCAACGAAGACGCCGCAGCCAGGGTTACTCCCGCCACATCGTCGATCAGCTGAACGCTGATATTTTTGTTGGAGCGGTGCACCGAAAGGCGCGGCCGACCATTGGCCATTTTGCGAAGTTTGTTCCGAACGCGCAGTCGGCGCTTCAGGAACAGGTCCCGTTTGCTGTTTGCCATTCTGCTCGTCCTTACTTCTTCTTACCTTCCTTACGGAAGATGAATTCACCCTTATAGCGGATGCCTTTGCCTTTATACGGCTCCGGCGAACGCCATTCGCGGATATTCGCGGCGACCTGGCCAACCACCTGCTGGTCATTACCTTCGATAATGATCTCAGTCGGTTTCGGCGCAGTCACGGTGATGCCTTCTGGCACTTCGAAATTCACGTCATGGGAGTAACCCAGCGACAGTTTCAAAGTGTTGCCCTGCATCTGAGCACGATAACCAACACCTTGGATCTCAAGCTCTTTCTTGAAACCGTCGGTCACACCGGTGATCAGATTAGCGATCATGGTGCGGGTCATGCCCCATTGCTGGCGCGCGCGTTTGGTTTTGTTTGCCGGCTCAACCGTGATGGCACCATCTTCCTGAGTGATGGATACCAGATCGGTTGCGGTGAAGCTGCGAGAGCCTTTCGGACCCTTAACTTCAATAACCTGGCCTTTGATCTCAGCCGTGACCCCAGAGGGGATCGCCACCGGCCGTTTGCCAATACGAGACATAAGTCTTCCCCCTTAGAACACGGTGCACAATACTTCGCCGCCGATATTGGCTTGGCGAGCATTGGCATCCGACATCACGCCTTTCGACGTGGACACGATGGAAACACCCAGGCCCTGACGAACCTGCGGGATTTCTTGCGAAGCGGTGTAAACGCGACGACCAGGTGTAGAAACACGCTTCAGCTCGCGGATAACCGGAGAGCCTTCATAGTATTTCAGGCTGATCTCCAGCGCCGGGTGGCCTTTTTCGTCGGTCACTTTTTCATAGCCGCGAATATAGCCTTCGTCGGCCAGCACATCGAGAACCCAAGCGCGAAGCTTGGACGCCGGGCTGCGCACGGTGGATTTGCGACGCATCTGCGCGTTGCGGATGCGGGTCAGCATATCGCCGAGAGGATCGTTCATATTCAGTCCCTCCCTTACCAGCTAGACTTCACGAGGCCAGGGATCTGACCAGCGGAGCCAAGTTCGCGCAGCATGATACGGCTGACCTTCAGCTTACGATAGTAAGCATGCGGACGACCGGTCAGCTGACAACGGTTATGAAGACGGGTTGCCGAGCTGTTGCGCGGCAGTTTCGCCAGCTTCAGGCGCGCTTTGAAGCGCTCTTCCATCGGCCGCTCTTCGTCATTGGCGATCTCTTTCAGCTCAGCACGCTTGGCGGCGTATTTTTCCACCAAACGCTGGCGCTTCTTTTCACGCTCAACCATGGATTTCTTAGCCATGTCTATTCCCCTCGCCTTAGCTGTTGAACGGCATGTTGAAATGCTTCAACAGCGCCTTGGCTTCCGCGTCAGTCGGCGCGGTGGTACAAATGATGATGTCCATCCCGCGAACGCTATCAACTTTGTCGAAGTCGATTTCGGGGAAGACGATGTGCTCTTTCAGACCGGTGGCGTAGTTGCCGCGACCATCAAAGGATTTGCCAGATACGCCGCGGAAGTCACGGATACGAGGCATCGCGATGGTGATCAGACGATCCAGGAATTCGTACATCATATCACCACGCAGGGTGACTTTGGTGCCCAGCGGCATGCCTTCACGAACCCGGAAACCCGCGATGGATTTCTTCGCCTTGGTGACAACAGCTTTCTGGCCAGCGATAGCGGTCAGGTCTTCCTGAGCCGATTTCACCTTTTTGGTGTCGTTTACAGCTTCGCCAACGCCCATATTGAGAACGATTTTCTCCAGACGCGGTATCTGCATGACGTTTTTATAGCCAAACTCTTCCTGCATTTTGCTGCGGATCGTTTCGCGATAAAGCGTCTTCAGGCGCGGGGTGTATTCGGTTGCGTCCAGCATTAGACGGCCTCCCCGGTGGTTTTGGCGAAGCGCACTTTTTTGCCTTCGTCGTCAAAGCGGAACCCAACACGGGTTGCTTTGCCATTGCTATCAACCAGCGCCAGGTTGCTCAGCTGGATCGGCATCGCCTTTGGCAGGCGGCCGCCTTGGGATTGCTGGCTCTGACGAGTGTGACGGATCGAGATATTGATGCCTTCGACCACAGCTTTACCAGCTTGCGGGTCTACCGACTGGATCTCGCCCTGCTTGCCTTTGTCTTTGCCAGCAAGAACGACAACCTTATCGCCTTTTTTCAGTTTCGCAGCCATCTCAGAGCACCTCCGGCGCCAGCGAAATGATTTTCATGAAGTTTTTCGCGCGAAGTTCGCGAACAACCGGCCCGAAGATACGGGTGCCGACTGGCTCCATGTTGTTGTTCAAGATAACCGCAGCATTGCGGTCAAAGCGGATGGCAGTGCCATCTTCGCGGCGGACTTCCTTAGCGGTGCGCACGACAACAGCCTTACGGACATCGCCTTTTTTCACACGGCCACGCGGAATAGCTTCTTTCACGGACACCACGATGATGTCGCCAACAGAAGCGTATTTACGCTTGGATCCGCCCAGAACCTTGATGCACTGAACTCGGCGCGCGCCGGAGTTGTCAGCAACATCCAGGTTAGTCTGCATCTGGATCATATGGTTTCTCCCGACAACTGGGGTCGCCTTTTCAGGACATTGGCCCCAGGGTTTCGCAAAAACTGAAAGGCGCTGACCTTAAGCGGTCAGCACTTCCCAGCGTTTCGTTTTGGATCGCGGCGCGCATTCAATGATGCGAACCTGATCGCCTTCCTTGTAAGTATTTTGCTCGTCATGAGCGCGATACTTCTTGGATTTCTTGATGGTTTTCAACAAAACCGGGTGCTTAAAGCGACGCTCGACGCGGACAGTGACGGTCTGGTCGTTTTTGGCGCTGGTGACAGTGCCTTGCAGAATTCTTTTGGGCATTAGATCAAGCCTCCGCTGCTGCGGCTGCAGCTTTTTCGTTCAAGATGGTGTTCACGCGCGCAACATCGCGGCGCACTTGACGAACCCGAGCGGTGTTTTCAAGCTGGCTGGTTGCCTGCTGGAAGCGGAGGTTGAACGCCTCTTTTTTCAGCTCTACGAGCTTTTCGCGCAGCTGATCAGGGGTCTGATCGCGCAGTTCACTGGCTTTCATAGCCTTATTCCTTTGTTCAACGTCACCGGAAGGCCCCTATTCCGCATCCGCGGCGGGTCACCCTGATTCCGATGGAGGTAGTGGATGAGCGGCCCCTATAGGAGAGTGACAGGCCGATGACAAGGAAAATCGGCCGCATTACAGAGATTGGTGGGCAAATTGCCCACCCTACTCGCCGCCCAAATGTAGGATGGGCAATTTGCCCATCGCACCGCACTAGCTTTTCCCATTCAGTCAAGCGGCTCTGCGCGCTCTGTAGCCTTGTAACCGACGCCCGACTGAGGCACCAGAGCGGCCATGTTGCAGCAGCTGATATCTCGCCCAGATACGAAATGGGTCCTGACCACCTTCTCGGTCATGGGCTTTCTCAATCTCGCCTCGCGCATGGCGGTGGTCTATAAAGGTGCGGGCCTGTTTGCGGTCGCCATGGCCTTTGTGGGGATCGGCGGTTGGATCCATGGCATCGCCGCTGTCGCCCGCTCGGCCCAGATCTGTGCCACCCGCAAACAACTGACCACCCTCGTATTGCTCTTCTTCCCGCTGGGATGCGCCCTTGCCTTTCCCTGGCATTTCTTTGCCTTTGACGACGCGCCCCGCGCACATCCGGTGCTGTATTTCTGTGTGCAATCGGCCTTAGCGCTGGCATATATGCTGTGCCGCTCGGTTCTGCCCCGAAGCAAGCAAACCTGGGCCATACGCCACCTTATCCTAGGCTATGCGACCTTTTCTTGCCTGTTCCAAAGCGTATCGCCAAAAGTCGACACGGATTGGCTTAGCCTGACCGCAAATCTGAACCTGACCGTTGCCTTTGCCGGATCGACCTTGCTGATCTTTGTGGTCATGGCCAGCGATCTGGCCCATTCCACAGTCAGCGAAGTGGCAAAGCGGGTGCCCGTTAAGCCCAAGCGTAGTTGAAACTGACGCTGACCCGCTCTTCTTCCGCCATATTCATCGGCACTTCATGGCGCAGCCAGCTTTCCCAAAGCAGCACATCGCCAGCCTTTGGCTCTGCATAGACAAAGGTCCGCAGCTCCCGCCGGGCGTCTTTGATCCGGGCCGGCGCGGCCATCATCCGGCCCGAGCGCGGATCTTCCAGTTTCAGCGCGCTGGTGCCTTTCGGCATAGACACGTAAGTCGTACCAGAGATCACCGAATGCGGGTGCAGATGCGAGCTATGCATACCGCCTTCGGGCAGAATATTGATCCACAGATCTTCGAGCTTCAAGTCGCGGCCATCAAGATTGAATTCCAGATCCTTGGCAAATTCGGCCACATGTTTATCAAGCGCCGCCACCACATCGGCGAAAATTGGAAAGCGCCAGGGCAAATCCGTGAGCGAGGCATAAGACGTATAGCCGGGATAGCCATTCTCCTCGCACCAGTCTTGGCCCGCCTCATCATCCTCGGCGATAGAAAAGCAAGACGCCTCTAGCTCTTGCGGATCGATTGTATCGCCGAATTCCGTTAAAGCTGCGCGGTAAAGGCGGGTGACAAAAAGCGATTCAATCTCGGCCATTGATGGACCTCCTATGGGCAAAACCAGGCGAGGCCCCTATCCCAAAGTTTAAGGCCTGCCGCAAGCAGAGCTAATGGCGAAGGCAATGTAGGGTGGGCAATTGGCCCACCGCTCGGGCTCAACAGGCACTGTCACCGCCGCAAAGGGCCAATGCTTTCACAGCCGGCTTTGCCCCAATTACTGTCTCAATCCGCTCGGTTCTGAGCCAAAGATATAGCGGCAACTCGATCTGAGGCTGGATCTCTAGCTGGCTCCAGCCGATCAGCTGCACCGCGCCCGAGCCGGGTATAAAATAGATCCCATTCGGATCCAGATCCTCCGGGCGGCGCAAGCTTTCATAGCTGGCCAGGCTTTGCTCAAAGGCGCAGCCCTCCTCCTGCGAACATTGCTCTGCTAAGGCCTGAGCAAAAGCCAGCCGCGCCGCATCCCCTGGCAAATAAAAGCGCAAAGGCGCATCGGGCAGATCGCTCCGCAGATCCTGCCAAGACAGATCCCCCGCGCTCAGCTCTGCCAAATCAAGCTCAGCCAAATCGATCCCCGCCAAATCACGCGAGGTCAGAGCAAAAGCCGAAAGCTGCATCCCCCCGCCCGCCATCTGGGTCAGATCGGTTTTGCCAAAAGTCGCGCAAAGCTCCGAAATCTCTGCGCTTAGCGGCGCAAAAGCCAGGCCCATATCCGGGCTATCAGAAACCCCGCCCCGGCAAAAAAGCCATGGCATAGCCGAATCCCGCGCTGAAAGCAGTTCGGGAAACTTAAACGGATGCTCTGCCGCAAAGGCGCTCGCCTCGGCCTGGGCATAAGGCAACAGCGCGAAAGGCACTGCCAGCTTCACATGATCGCGCCGGGTCTCCGTCAATGCCGCACCTGGCAGGCTTGCCAAAAGCGCCGCGCCAAAAGCCCAGGCTCTCACCATCGCGGACGCGGATCCGATGCGGAGATGAGCAGAAAGCCAATCAACGGCGTCAGGCAGATCGAGGCAAAGAAATACGCCCAGCCCCCCAGCTTTCTGCGCCGCCCCATCAGCCCGATCACCCCGCAAATGCTAAGATAGATCAAAATTGCTGGCATCATATGCGCTTTGACGATGATCATAGCTGCCTCTCAATGGCTTAGAGTGTTACGCGCCAAATCTGTGAGGCGCAGCGGCCCATAAGGCCAGTCCTTCGTATAGATCCGACCCGAATTGGTGAAAGAATGCGGGCCGGTAATGCCTGTCCAGGCGGTTTGCGTATTCAGCGCCGTGGCAATCTGGAGCGGGTGATCCGACCCAATCTCTTCCGCCACCTGCGCGATCATCCGCAAAGTATCATATCCTTGGGCGGCCCAATAGCTCGGAGCTTGATCAAAGCGGCTCTGATAGCTGGTTTGAAAGCGTGACAGCCCGGCCCTATCGGCGCGTGGATTTTCCAGCGGTTCCGCCTGCCACAGTTCCAGTTCTGGCCATTCCGTTGCGGTGAGCCCCGCGAAATCCTCGGCCCATGGCACGATCCCCTCCGGATGGCCTAAGAAAATCGGCGCATTCAGCTTCATCCGAGCGGCTTGGCGCAAAAACACCTCGCGTTCGGCTTTGGGCAGCAAAAGCGCAATCGCCTCGGGCTGGGCCGAGCTGAGGCGAACCAGCTCGTCGATATAACTGGCATCCGCCCCTGCCATACCCAGATCCGCCACCACGTCTAAAGCCAGGCTCGGGGCAATATCTTGGATCGAATGCCGGATCTCTTGCGCGGCCCGCTCCCGACTTGCCACAATCGCGATGCGCGTTGCCCCCATTTCGCTCATGGCTTGGGCCAGGTTATCGCCGATCCGCTCGCGATCGGGGATCGTGGCAAAGACATAGGGCTTGCCTGGATTGCCCACATTGGACAGCGGAAAGAGCGGATTGAAATAGAGGATCCCAAGATCGTCAAACCAATCCGAGGCATTACGAATAATCAGATCTGACGACCCGCCCATCACCGCCAAAACTCGATCATGATCGAAATGGCGCCGGGCGGCTAGATTGCGCTCTTCGGCACGTTCCGAAAACCCAGCTTCATCCACCGCCTTGATCTTGATGGGGCGTCCCAAAATGCCGCCCTTGGCATTGATCTCCGCCTCGGCCAGCTCTGCGCCCGCAAGAAATCCGGGATGCAGAGCCTCGTAATAATAGACGCCAATCATCCAGCTCTCGCCGGGCTCAGGGAAATCCGGCTCGGGCAGCCGCGGCAGGGTCAGGCTTTGCGAGCCAAGACGCAGGCCCAGATCCACGAGCCCCGAAATTTGCACCATCACCGCGATCACCAGCACGGATGCAATATAGCGCAGCCGTCTCATGGCAGAATATCAGATGGATTTTGCAGGAATTCCGCCGCAATCAAGCCGCGTTTGCCAATCTGCGCCCGCGCTGTGTGCTGACTGGTTGGCCCCAAACGCCCGGCGACGGGGCTGCCATTTTGCGCATGCGGATCAAAGACCGGATCGAGCGGCAGGGAATAGCGGCGCTGGAAGATCGACACAAAGGGCGGCATGGCTTCACCCGCAAGAGGCGAATAGCGGCGCATCGGCCCGTATGAGTTGACGCCCGCCGCAGCTGTCGCGCCGGTTTGCTCGGCCGCGCTGACATAGGGCACCGCCTCATGTGCAGCGCGCGGCGCGGCTGGATCTTGGCTTGGCACGGGCCCCTCTTTGGGTTGCAGGAAGGGCGGCAAAAAGGCCCAAAGCTGCGGCAGCGGCTCTAGACCAGGGCGGGGCGATTGCTGCGGCACCGGCTCTGATACCGGACTTTGGACTTGCTCTTGCATCGGGGGAAGCGCGGCGCTGGAGAGACGCAAATCGGGAGACATCACCATAGCCCCAGCTCCGCCGGGCTCCGCAGGCGCAGGCGCAGGCGCAGACGCCGCATTTGCGGCCACCGCCGCGCCGGGGCCAGCCAAGCCCGCTCCGCCACCCGTCCCCTCTGGGCCAGTGGCAAAACTATCCGCGCCCAAAATCACCGGCAGCCCCTTATCGCCCGAGCCGACCACCACGATTTTGGCATTATCCGATTGCGCCAACTCAACCGTTGCATTCACCCCCTGCCAAACGATCAGATCTTTGCTCAGGGTTTCATTGATGGTTGCTTGATAATCGCGGATCCCCGCCGCTTCGATCCGCATCCGCTCTGCCTCGCGGGCTTGGGTTTCTAAGCGGAACTCATAGGCTTCAAGCTTTTGCTGATGCACCAGCTTTTCCTCGATTGCTGCCACAACCTGGCTTGGCAACACGATTTCGCGGATGATCACATCAGTGATGCGCACATAGCGCTGGCCCACTTCCTCAATCGCATTTTCGAAGACATCCGTCAGCGTGCCCGAGCGATTGGTGTAAATGTCTTCGGGGTCTTCCTTGCCCAGACGTTTCCTGAGCACAGACTCGATCTGATAGACAATAATCGTCTCGGCGTAATTCGGACCAACCTGCTTATGCAGCCGCCCGATCATCTCGCGCTCGGGATGAAACCGGATCGCCAGGCGCAGCGTGACCGGCAGGCCCTTATTGGTCAGAACCGTGAAATCATGCAGGATCGTTTGGATCCGGGTATTATAGACGTAAAGCGTATCCCAAGGATATTTGACATGGACCCCTTCACCAAAGATCCGGTCTGTCACTGTCCCGCCGCGCAGGGGCTTATAAATCACCCCCGCCGCACCGGCAGGGACGACCCGCACCACCGCCGGATAAATCGCAGCCAGCAGCAGCAAAAAGAGAACCACCACCGCCAAAGAGATCCGGCTAAAGGCGCGCCCTATCCGATGCAGTCGCTCGCGCCAAGAGCTCGGCGGAGCAGGTTTCTTCCGCCGAGGGCTCACATCTTCTTTGGTCACACGCAAAACGATAACTTCCGCAAAAGGGCGGGATTAGGCGGGCTGGGCCTCGCCCTCAGCACTAACGCTCTCTGCTGCGGTCGCTTCGGCAGATTTGCCGCGTAGACGGCGGGTCAGCTCTTTGCCTTTGCGCAGCTGATTGCGATATTCCTCGCGGATTTTCGCCGTGTCCAGATTCACCAAAGTGCCGCCATTCTCAAAGTGATGCACCAGAACTTGGCCGGTTGCATAAGTAGAGGCGCCCGCCAAAATCACCATGCCCGACATGCCACCAAAAGTGCCGATCACCGGTACGGTTTTCGCCAGGCTCGCAACGCCCATAGTCACCGCCAAAGGCGCAACACCGCCGATCAGCGAAACAACCAGATTTTGCGCGATGCCACGGGTGAATGGCACATCATAAAGCTTGGCCAGGCCATGGATCATTTTCACCTGGGTCGCGATGATCGCCGCCGTATCGGCAGGCGGAACCGGAATCGCCGCAGAGGCCATAGAGGCAATGACATAGCCTTTGATCAGATTATCGATCTCAACCTGCGAGGGCAGCTCAACCATGTCGTCGCTGCTGGCCTCTTCCGCGCTCTCGGCGGTGTCCATAGCCACAACATCCTTGCTGTCATCCGCGCTTGCCGCGTCGCTGGTTGTAGCTTCGGCCTCGGTTTCGGAGCTTACCGCTTCAACCTTGTCGGTTGCGGTCTCGTCAGCATTTGTGCCGGTCGTCTTTGTGGTTCGTGCCATAGAAATCACCTTAAGTCTGGCCCAAATCAGATCGGGCCCTCATGGCCCCTGCACTTTGTATGATGCCAGAGGATCAACAAAGCGCTTTTCAACAAATCATTGACCTAAGGCTAGCTAAAAATCAATCAGCGAACAAAGAATGTCTCAACTTCTTGCCAAATCTCTTGCTCCATTGGCGACCCTGCCTCAATCCGCCGCGCTTGGGCGAGATAAAGGCTAGAGAATTGATCCAGCAACACCAATTGATAGGCCAAAAGGATCAGCACAGTTGGAGGGCTCAGCCCATATTGCGGCAACAGGAAAAGCGCCGCAAAGACCACGATATACCAGCGAAATAACGACCAGAAGCCCAGCCGCCCCCCGGCTTTGCTGGCCGCATGTACGCGCTGGCCCTCGGCGATGAAATCGGCCCGTATGCTTTGCCCCAGCATGTCGCGCACAGCTTCGGGATAGGCCCGCACCGTATCGGGGCTTTGGGCGATTTGCGCTAGGCTCTCATCGATCACCGCTTGCGCGCGCCTTTGCTCTTCCATGGCAGGTTTGCTTTCATTCGTTGCGCGCCAAAGCGCCCGCAAAAGCGAGGCCAGTAAAACAGTTCCCGCCAAAAACAGTCCCCAATTGAACACAAACAGCATCACTAGGATCGAGGCCAAAGCGCAGGCGATGCGCAACAAGCGGCAATGCTCTTCTAGGATCGGTTTGGGCAAGTCGAGCTTTTCTTCCAGATCCGTCGCAAACACCCGCGAGAAATAGCCCGCAAAGATTTCTAGCGCGACGCTGGCGAGCCCCGTGAGCAGCGGCATCCAAAGCGTGACAGAGCGGTCAGCCAAGTCGAGCAGCCCAGCGATTTTCGTCACGATCAGCAAAAGCAGCGTGGCATGCACCTGAGCCGCCGCGATGGACAGAAAGATCAAAACGATCCCGATACGCGGCTGGGCGGTGATCATGCGCCAAAGCAGGAAAAGCGGGCTCATGGCTGGGCGGCCTTTTGGGTGAGATCGATGAGCAAAAATTTCGCCCCCTTAGGCTCGGGCGGCGCGGCGCCATGGGTGACACAGATCAGCACCTTGCCGGATTTCGCCGCCGCTGCCAGCAAAGCCCGACGTTTCACCGCCTCTGTGGGCCCGAAAAAGCGTTTTGGCATTTCCGCTAAGATCACTGGACGCGGATCGCAAATAGCGCCCAATAGCCCCGGTCCTGGCACAGCATCCTCCAGATGCAAAAAGCCGCCGGGCCAAGTCAGGATATCTTCGGGCAACTCCAAAGCATGGGCAAGCGGACCCAAGGCAATCGGCGCAGCGCTTGCGGTGATGGGCGGCACGAATGGCATAGGATCGGCGAAAACCGGGGCTGTTTGCTGGGCAATCCGCGCCACGTCCATGGCGCTATCCTGGGCTCCAAGATCTTGGGCGACATGGCTGGGCAAAGGCTCTGACCCGGAAAAACCACGCATAATCTGACGCTGCTGCACCGCAGTTCGGCAATGGATCACCAGGCAATCCCCCGCGCCAAAGCTTTGCCCATCGACCGAAAAACCAAGCGGCGGTGGCGGTGGCTGAGTTTCCGTATCGTCCCCCCCCTGGGGCAGTTGGTGCAAATCGCGCAGAAGCGCAAAGCTTTCGGGCAAATCGGCAATCCGCGTGATCGGCAAAGCCATGGCCAGGGAAAGGATCGCACAACCGGCCAAAATCTCGGTCGAGGTGCCAGGCAAAAGCGCGGGCAGCAAGAAAACCTGCAAGATCGTCGTGACCAGAGCCAAGCTCGGCAGCAGATGCGGCCAAGCCGATAGCCGCGCGGCAAAGCCCTTTTCCAGCCATGCCACAAATAAAATCGCCGCAATCACCGCCACGGCCAGCAGATGCAAAATAAAGGCCGCCCGCGATAAAATCGCGAGCCCCGCCAGCACTGCTAAAATCGCAAAGACACTATTGAGCGCCAGCGCCACATGGCCCGTCAGCGCCACGGGATCCCCAGAATTGACCGCCCGAAGCGCGGCAATCCCTTTGGGCGCCTGGGAAATTTCCGCCCGGAGAGCGTCATAGCGGCGATTAACCCAATCCAGCACCACATGCCCATGCAGCATCTCTCGCAGATTGCTATCGGTGAGCAGTGCGATGGCTACAAAAAGAATAAAAATAGGCGAAAGCCGGGCGATAGCATCAAGATCGGGGAAGGCCCGCAAAGCGAGGGCCGCCAAAATGCCATTGAGCACCGAAGCGCCGCCGCGCAGGGCCAAAAGCCAAATTTCTTTCGCTGGCCAAACCGCAGCCACTGAAGACGCTGAAGACACTACCGCTTGCTACCTCAAAGCTCCGCATTCGCATTGGCGCTAGGTAACATTCCCGCCGCAATCTGCCAAGATCTGCAAAATATTCGGGATATAATAGTAGTCATTTCGAAAGTTATCGGGCTAAATTGGGGCGAATTGATCACGATTTTCGAAGTTCCCCTATGTCTGCATCTCGCGCCGCCTCAAAAATGTCTCGCCGTGTCCCGCCAAAGCGCTATCGCAAGCAGGTGCCCGAACCTACCCAGACAAGGCCCGCCGCATCGACAGCTTCGCGTCAGTCCTCTGTGTCGCTGCACGAGCTCAAAGGGCGGACAATCTCGGTCGATCGCCCCAAGCCGCGCACGAAATTGCGCCCCAGCTGGCGTAGCCTGGACGCGACAAAGAATGGCCGGAGCTATGCCTTCCCTCCCCTAGTCTGGACGCCAAAGCCTGATGCGGGAGCCGAAGCAAAGACAAGCAGCAGCTTTTGGACAAGCTCCGCGCTTTGGACGACGGTTGTGGCTTTTGGCATCTCAACCGTCGCCATTTTTTCCACCTCGGTGCAGCAAGCAGGCCTGGCCTTTATTGGGCTATGTCTCGGCCTTGCCGCTCTTTCTAGCGCCGCAAAATTCGGCTTCGGCCCGGCCAACCCCTTCGCGGATAAGCTGTCTTTCCTATCGAATAAGGGCGAAGGCGCGACCAGCACGCAGCCGCAAAAATCATCGCTGAAAGATCGTCTGCATGGACGCGGCGACCATAATCCTGTTGCCGCTTATATTGCCGTGACGGCGGCCTATTGGGCTTTTATGCTCACCGATGGCGCTTTGCGCATGCTGGTGCTGCTACATTTTGAGACTTTGGGCTTCAGCCCGGTGCAGCTGGCTTTCATGTTCTTACTCTATGAATTCATGGGCATGGTGACCAATCTGACCGCGGGATGGCTCGCCGCGCGGTTTGGCCTGACGGTCACGCTTTATGCGGGGCTTGTGCTGCAAATCGGCGCTCTGCTTGCCCTGGCCCAGCTCAACCCGGCTTGGGCGCTTTGGGCCTCCGTCGCTTTTGTGATGGTGGTGCAGGGCTGCGCCGGGGTTGCGAAAGACCTCACCAAGATGAGCTCTAAAAGCGCGGTGAAATTGCTGGCACCAAAGGAAGAGAAAGGCGCGCTGTTCAAATGGGTCGCCGCGCTGACCGGCTCAAAGAATGCGGTGAAGGGGCTGGGCTTTTTGCTTGGCGCTGCTCTGCTGGCGCTTTTGGGTTTTACCGGGGCGACGCTTTCCATGGCCGTGGCCCTCGCCGTGGTGTTGAGCCTGGTCTTTAGCTTTATGCCGCGCGGTCTGCCCACTGGGCGAAAATCGGCGAAATTCCAAGAGGTCTTTTCCAAGGATCGCAATATCAATATTCTCTCCGCCGCCCGAGTTTTCCTCTTTGGCGCGCGCGATGCCTGGTTTGTGGTCGGGATCCCCGCCTATTTCTATCAGGTGCTAAGCGATGGCACCGTGCCAGGAATGCGCATGGCCTTTTTCATGATCGGCGCCTTTATGGCACTATGGCTGGTGGGCTATGGGGCGGTGCAGGCCTATGCGCCGAAATTCCTGAAAGCTAAGGATAAAGAGCTAAAGGACGTTGTCCAATTGGCACGCCGCTGGGCAGGGATTTTGGTAACTGTGCCAGTGGCGCTGACCATTGCCGCGCTACTCGCTGGCGGGCCGGTGGGCTGGCTCACTGCGGTGCTGGTGGTGGGGCTGCTGATCTTTGGGGCGATCTTTGCGGTGAATTCCTCGGTGCATTCCTATCTCATCCTCGCCTTTACCAAGGATGATCGCGCCGCCATGGATGTAGGCTTTTACTATATGTCCAATGCGGCGGGGCGTTTGATTGGCACGCTGCTTTCGGGGCTGAGCTATTATATTGGCGGCCTGCCTTTGGTGTTGGCTTCGGCTTCTGGCATGGCGCTAATGAATTGGGTCTTTGCCCAGATCCTGTCGGAAGGCTATAGCGAAACCCCTGGGCAAAGAGCCGCCGGGTCAAGCCCGGCGGGGACAGCGCGGCCCCGGCAGAGACGGCGCATGCCAGAGCGGCGGCGCGCCCCGGCCCCACAATCCATGGCGCAAATGGCCTGAGACCCCCCTTAGCCCCTTAGAGGCCCCTGGCCCAAACCCGAGCGGCGGCGCTTAAAGCGCCTCCCCCACCATCATCGCCACATCGACCAGGCGATACACATAGCCCCATTCGTTATCATACCAGACATAGATCTTGGCTTGGGTGCCATTGACCACCATTGTGGACAATCCATCGACGATCCCCGAACGCGGATCATTTACGTAATCCGCCGAAACAAGCGGTCGCTCTTCATATCCTAAGATCCCTTTCAAAGGCCCCTCTGCAGCCGCTTTGAACCGGGCATTCAGCTCTTCGACGGTTACTTCGCGCTCCATCTCGAAAACGCAATCGGTGAGCGAGGCATTGAGCAAAGGCACCCGGACCGCATGGCCATTCAGACGCCCCGTCAGCTCGGGATAGATCAAGGTGATCGCCGTGGCCGAACCGGTGGTGGTAGGGATCAAGGAATTCATCGCAGAGCGCGCCCGGCGCAGATCTTTGGCGGGCTTATCCACGATTGTTTGCGTATTGGTCACGTCATGGATGGTCGTGATCGAGCCGTGTTTGATACCGATCTCTTCATGCAGAACCTTCACCACTGGCGCGATGCAATTGGTTGTGCAGCTTGCGGCAGTGATGATCTGATGTTCGGCCGGATCATAAATGTGCTGATTGACGCCATAGACGATATTCGCCGTGGGGCCGTCTTTGACCGGAGCGGAGACCACAACCTTCTTCACCCCGGCGGCGAAATAAGCGGCAAGCTTGGCTTCGGATTTGAAAACGCCGGTGCAATCGATCACCACATCGACGCCGTCAAGTGGCAGATCTTCTATCCGCGCCTCATTGAGCAGCGGCAGTTTCAGGCCATCAATCTGGATCGAGTTTTCATCAAAACCGAATTCCGCAGGCCAGCGACCATGGATCGTGTCGAATTCTAGCAGATGCGCGATCATCTCCGGTGTGGCGTTCAGATCATTGAGAAAAGCCAGCTCACCGCCGCGCTCTAGGAAGGGGCGCAGCATCAGCTTCCCCATGCGGCCAAGGCCATTAATCGCATAAACTGTCATGGAAATCAGAGCTCTCTTCTGCAGCGCGGAGGGGTGTCAAAACAATTACCACGCCAACAATGTGAAGAGAAATGCGGCATTAATGGCTAAATTCGAAACTTACTTTATTTATTTCGGCTCAGGATGGTTTCGTTTCCACCAATCGCGCAAGGCGAAGAAAACCGGCTGCATATCCTGGGCCAAGGGCGTGGCGCTATATTCGACCCGCGGCGGCACTTCGGCATAGACCTTGCGGAAGACCAGCCCATCTGCCTCTAACCCACGGAGCTGATTGGTCAGCATGGTTTGGCTGACACCCTCAAGGCGGCGCTTGAGTTCACCGAAACGCTGCGTGCCGTCAAAGACCAAAATTTGCAGGATGATCAGTTTCCATTTGCCGCCCACCAGGGAAACGATATCGGGCATGGGACATGGCAGCTGACACATACCGGCCGCAGTTGCCGGAATGGCGGGCTGGTTTTGTTGGGTTTGCTGGGTCATGCGGCCTCCAATAGTACCAAAAAGCGTACTACCCCAAAAATAATTGCCTACTTGTGAATATGTACTTTGCCAATAGGTGTTGCGCAACCGCTCATGAGGGGCGGAAGTTTTTGGAGACGAGACGCATGAATTCGACATCGCAAAACCGCGCCGCACGTATTGAGGCTATCCTAGGCAAATGGGGGGATGAGGGCGTTGGCTTACCCAATAAAGCCGCCTGGGCAGAGCTGATAGACTTGCCCGAAGATCAGCCGGTGACCCTAGTGAATTTCTTTAAAATGCGAGGGATCGCAGCCTATCCTGCAGGGAGTGATCCTGCGGATGCAGCGGCGGTTTCGGGGCAAGACGCGTTCCAGCGCTATGCAGCGGTGAGCATGCCGAGCCTCGAAAAAATTGGCGGCCGGTTTTTGCTCGTGGCGCCATTTGGAGCTAGCTTTATCGGCGGCGAAGAAGATTGGGATTTGGTGGCGATTGGCACCTATCCAAATCCCGAAGCGCTATTGGCACTGTTTGAGCTAGACGACTATCGCGCCGCTTATCCGCACCGGATCGCCGCCTGCCAGGCGCAGAAAACCACACTCTGCCTCGGCTAAAGCTTTTCGTGGTGAGCATCAACCGCCGCGCGATCTCACGGCAATGATGGGCAAAATGCCCATCCTACTCCCACTATCCGCGACATTAAAAAACCCCCGCCGCTAAAGTAACGACGGGGGTCAATTTCGTAGGATGGGCAATATGCCCATCATTGGCAGAGGCTTACCAGTCTTCGCGAACCACGACGCGGGTTTTCACCGGCAATTTCATGGCCGCCAGACGCAGCGCTTCGCGGGCGATGCCCTCTGAAACACCGTCGATCTCGAACATGATCCGGCCCGGTTTCACTTTGCAAGCCCAGTAATCCACCGAGCCTTTACCTTTACCCATCCGGACTTCAACCGGCTTGGAGGTCACAGGCAGATCCGGGAAGATCCGGATCCAAACCCGGCCCTGACGTTTCATATGACGCGTCATGGCACGACGAGCCGCTTCGATCTGACGTGCAGTCACACGCTCTGGCTCGGTCGCTTTCAGGCCATAGTGACCAAAGTTCAAAAGGTTACCGCCCTTGGCTTCGCCATGGATCCGGCCCTTATGCATTTTGCGGAATTTTGTACGCTTTGGCTGTAGCATTTTCTAGTCCTCAGCGGTCGTTATCGCGGTCACGGTTGCGGCGGCGATCGCCACCCCCTGCACCACGCGGTGTCGGGCCGTCCTGCAATTCCTGCGATTTGCGATCGCGGGCTGCTGGATCATGCTCCATGATCTCGCCTTTGAAGATCCAGACCTTGATGCCGATGATGCCATAAGGGGTCATCGCTTCGGCTGTCGCGTAATCGATATCGGCCCGCAGAGTATGCAAAGGCACGCGACCTTCACGATACCATTCGGTCCGCGCGATTTCCGCACCACCCAGACGACCAGCAACATTCACACGAATGCCCAAAGCCCCCATGCGCATCGCATTTTGAACAGCGCGCTTCATGGCACGACGGAAGGAAACCCGGCGCTCCAGCTGCTGTGCAATGCTTTCCGCCACCAGCTGACCATCCAGCTCAGGCTTGCGCACTTCAACGATGTTCAGATGCAATTCGCTATCGGTCATCGACGCCAGCTTTTTGCGCAGAACTTCGATATCAGCACCTTTTTTGCCGATGATCACACCCGGACGTGCAGTGTGAACAGTCACACGGCATTTCTTGTGAGGGCGTTCGATGATCACACGGGCAACACCGGCCTGCTTGCATTCTTTACCGATGAACTCACGGATCGCGAGGTCTTCGAGCAGCAGATCACCGTAATCTTTGGTGTCGGCGTACCAGCGGCTGTCCCAGGTGCGGTTCACCTGCAGGCGCATGCCAATCGGATTGACTTTATGACCCATTAGGCTTGCTCCTCAACCTGGCGGACCTTGATGGTCAGTTCAGAGAACGGCTTCATGATACGGCCGTAACGGCCACGCGCCCGAGGACGACCGCGCTTCATGGTCAGGTTCTTACCAACATAAGCTTCCGCTACGATGAGCTCATCCACATCCAGATTGTGGTTATTCTCAGCATTGGCGATCGCCGATTGCAGGCATTTCTTGACATCGTCAGAGATACGCTTGGACGAGAAAGTCAGATCGGCCAGAGCCTTATCAACTTTCTTGCCGCGGATCATCTGTGCAACCAGGTTCAGTTTCTGCGGGCTAGTGCGCAGCATACGAACCTTTGCCATGGCTTCATTTTCCGCGACGCGGCGGGGATTTTTCTCTTTACCCATCTCTTATTTCCGCTTCGCTTTTTTGTCTGCCATGTGACCGTAATAGGTACGGGTCGGCGCGTATTCACCAAATTTCTGGCCAATCATCTCTTCGGAGACATTTACCGGGATATGTTTCTGCCCGTTATAAACACCGAAGGTCAGCCCCACAAACTGAGGTAGGATCGTCGAACGACGCGACCAGATCTTGATAACTTCGTTTTTGCCCGACTCGCGGGTCTTTTCAGCCTTCTTAAGGACGTAAGCGTCCACAAAAGGCCCTTTCCATACGGAACGTGCCATGGATTAGCGGCCCTTCTTCTTGGCGTGACGCGAGCGGATGATAAGCTTCTGCGACGCTTTGTTGGTGTCGCGTGTCCGCGCGCCTTTGGTCGGCTTACCCCAGGGGGTAACCGGGTGACGACCACCGGAAGTCCGGCCTTCACCACCACCATGGGGGTGATCGATCGGGTTCATAACCACACCACGAACGCTCGGACGTTTGCCCATGTGACGGACACGGCCAGCTTTACCGAGGTTTTGGTTAGAATTATCCGGGTTCGACACGGCGCCAACAGTTGCCATGCATTCCTGACGGACCAGGCGAAGCTCGCCCGAGCTCAGACGGATCTGCGCATAGCCACCATCACGGCCAACGAACTGGGCGTAAGTGCCTGCAGCGCGTGCGATTTGACCGCCCTTGCCCGGCTTCAGTTCGATATTGTGAATGATGGTCCCGATCGGCAGACCGGAGAACGGCATTGCATTGCCCGGCTTGATATCGGCTTTGGCGCCCGCGATGACTTTGTCACCAATCGCCAGACGCTGCGGTGCCAGGATATAGGCCTGCTCACCATCGTCATATTTGATCAGCGCGATAAAGGCGGTCCGGTTCGGGTCATATTCGATCCGTTCGACGGTTGCCGCTACATCGAATTTCCGACGCTTGAAATCCACGATACGGTAGAGGCGTTTTGCGCCACCGCCGCGACGGCGAGAAGTGATCCGTCCGGTATTGTTCCGACCGCCCGATTTGGTCAAACCCTCAGTGAGTTTTTTGACCGGGCGCCCTTTCCAAAGCTCCGAACGGTCGATCAGAACCAGCCCACGCTGGCCAGGCGTCGTCGGTTTATACGACTTAAGTGCCATAGTTTCTGTCTTCCGTTGTTAGAGGGCCCTTTTTTGCGATGCGAGATCGCGGACTCAGGTCCCAAATAAAGGCCCCCGAAGGTGCCCGAATTATAATAGAGAAGGCCCCGGAACGAATCCGAGGCCGTTTAGGTCCGGCGCTAATAGCAGATGGGTAGAGGGGGGTCTAGGAGTTTTATGAACGCGGTTTGCTATTTCGACAATTGCTTTTGCGCAACAAATGACACGACACCGCCAAGGCTTCCGCTAAAAATTACAGACTGAACTTTTGACAGTTGATCAGAACTCAACCAATGAAACTTGACAGGTAATAGGTAATGAAGTGACCAGGCAGATAAACTACCCAAAAAAAGAAGCGAAAACACTGCTAGGAACGCGATCATAGCCCAACCGTAGGATTTAGCCCAAAGAATCTCGGCCGATGTCTTTGCTTCCCTTAATTTTCTTTCATCCGCCCAGTCGCGATTTTCTCTTCTAGCGCTTTCGTCTTGCGCCCAACGTCCTGGTAGTGGACCATCAGGAGGTGGAACGTCTATAGGCATCGAGCTTCTCCCCATAGTGCTGAGAGATAATTTCATCTCCTATGGGAATATTCATCACACCTTCCCTAAACACTTGTTGCCATGGGCTTCCATCCCGGTGCGTTAAATTAGACAAAGCGTATCCGCTAAGGTTCCCATATTTTGCCACCACATCTTCTAACAATGCGGTAACATCGGCATCAAAGGGAGACGGCGTATCCTCATCTATTAAATCTAGAGGAATTACTCCGCGACCGTATTTTTTTGTAGCATGATAAAGCACTGGAATAACCGGACCGTATTTCCAAGCCTCAATCCGGTCCTGAAAGAGATCACGCTCGAGAATGGCAAGCGACCATCCATGAGCGATATATGTCAACTTGACTAACTGCATAGGCGTCAAAGCTAAACCTTCGCGCTTTGCAATTTTCAGAATTTCATTAGCCACGTTCAACGCATCGGAGACTGGTACTGAGGGGTCAGCGAGGTCTGCATTGATGTTCATTGTCTACCTCCCTTCGTCGTGCGCTCGGTTCAATAGAACCCTTTGTCCAAATTAGAGATCTTTCTCCCCAATATGTACGCTCCACAAAATTAGGAATACACTAAAATCAAAGAAATCTCTTTATGAGACAAAACGCCCCCGCAAAAGCGGAGGCGCTGCAAAAAGCGTAGGATGGGCATTTGCCCATCACTGCCAAAGCTTAAAGGCCGGTCGATACGTCGATCGTGTTGCCTTCTTCCAGGGTCACATAGGCTTTTTTAACGTCTTTACGCTTGCCCAGCATGCCACGGAAACGCTTCACCTTACCTTTGGTGATGGTGGTATTGACCGCCTTCACCTTCACACCAAAGAGCTCTTCAACAGCTTCTTTGATCTGCGGTTTCGCCGCGTCGATCGCTACTTCGAAAACAACCGCATTGGCTTCAGAGGCCATGGTCGCTTTTTCGGTGATGATCGGCTTACGGATTACGTCGTAATGCTCCGGTTTTGCACTCATTTCAGGCGCGCCTCCAGCGCTTCGACACCTGCTTTGGTGAGCACCAGAGTGTCACGCTTGAGGATGTCATAAACATTCGCACCTTGGCTCGGCAGGATATCGAGACCTTCGATATTCGCCGCTGCTTTTGCGAAATTTGCGTTTACTTCTGCACCATCGATGACCAGAGCGCGCTTCCAGCCGAGGTTTTTCACCGCGGTGGACAGAGCTTTGGTTTTCGCTTCCGCCAAAACCGCCTCTTCGATCACGATCAGCTCACCAGCAGCCTGCTTGGCCGACAAAGCGTGACGCAGGCCGAGCTTGCGGAATTTCTTCGGCAAGTCATGGGCGTGGCTCCGCGGGGTCGGGCCTTTATAGATACCACCACCACGGAAGATCGGAGCATTCCGGTCACCGTGACGTGCGCCGCCAGAGCCTTTCTGACGAACGATCTTTTTGGTGGAATAGCTGGTCTCGCGACGGGTTTTCACTTTGTGAGTGCCCGCCTGCATGCGCGACCGCTGCCAGCGGACAACACGATGCAAGATATCAGCGCGCGGTTCCAGGCCGAAAACATCTTCGTTCAGATCGATGTCGCCAGCTTCGCCCGCATCCAATTTGATCACAGGAGCTTTCATTATTCTGCACCTCCTTCAGCCGGAGCTTCTTCGGCAGGGGCCGCAGCAGGAGCGTCAACAGCCTTCAGCGCCGCCGGGAAAGGCACGCCGTCTGGCAGTTTCTTCTTAACTGCATCCTTAACAGTGACCCAGCCACCTTTGGAGCCAGGAACCGCGCCTTTGACCATGATCAAGCCACGATCTGCATCGGTTTTCACCACTTCCAGATTCTGGGTGGTCACACGGGCAGCACCCATATGGCCGGCCATTTTCTTGCCTTTGAAAACACGACCCGGGTCCTGACACTGACCGGTCGAACCATGGGAACGGTGGCTGATGGACACACCATGCGATGCACGCAGACCGCCAAAGTTATGGCGTTTCATCGCACCGGCAAAACCTTTACCGATGGAGGTGCCGCTAACATCGACTTTCTGGCCCGCAACGAAATGCTCCGCCGAGATTTCGGCGCCCACTTCGATCAGGTTTTCCGGGTCAACCCGGAATTCCGCCAGCTTCCGCTTCGGCGCAACATTGGCCACCGCGAAATGACCGCGCATTGCTTGGCTGGTGCGTTTTGCTTTCGCAGAACCGGCACCCAGCTGAACAGCGGTATAGCCATCTTTTTCCGGGGTACGCTGAGCAACCACCTGCAAGCCATCCAGCTGCAGAACGGTTACCGGCACCTGACGGCCGTCTTCAAGGAACAAGCGGGTCATGCCCACTTTCTTCGCAATAATTCCGGAGCGCATAGCTATCTGCCCTCCTTAAACTTTGATCTCGACATCGACACCGGCCGCAAGGTCGAGCTTCATCAGAGCATCAACGGTTTGCGGGGTCGGGTCGACAATGTCGAGCAGACGCTTATGGGTACGGATCTCGAACTGGTCGCGCGACTTTTTGTCGACATGCGGACCACGCAGAACCGTGAATTTTTCAATCTTGTTCGGCAGCGGGATGGGCCCGCGAACCTGTGCACCGGTGCGCTTAGCGGTGTTGACGATTTCCTGGGTGCTGGCGTCCAGCACGCGGTAGTCAAACGCTTTGAGCCGGATGCGAATACTCTGGCTTTGCATATGTTATGCCTTTCTCGGCCTTAAAGAACGAGAGGTGGAGCGCACAGAATTATGCACCCCACATACATTCTCGGTTTTGGGCAAATAAATTCGCCCATGGTAAGATTGCTCCTACCGAAAGAAAGACGGCCTCCCGGTTGGAAGACCGTCCTTCTTTAATTCACTTACTCGATGATGGACGCAACGACGCCTGCGCCGACGGTGCGGCCGCCTTCGCGGATCGCGAAGCGCAGTTTTTCTTCCATCGCGATCGGAGCGATCAGCTCAACGGTGAAAGAAACGTTATCGCCCGGCATCACCATTTCCGTACCTTCTTCCAAAGTCACAGAACCGGTCACATCGGTGGTGCGGAAGTAGAATTGCGGACGGTAATTCGCAAAGAACGGGGTGTGACGGCCACCTTCTTCTTTGGTCAGAATGTAAGCTTCTGCCTTGAATTTGGTGTGCGGGGTCACGGAGCCCGGCTTACACAGAACCTGGCCACGCTCAACGCCTTCGCGGTCAACACCACGCAGCAGCGCGCCGATATTGTCGCCAGCTTCGCCAGAATCCAGCAGCTTGCGGAACATCTCAACACCGGTACAGGTGGTTTTGGTGGTGTCGCGAATGCCAACGATTTCAATCTCGTCGCCAACATTGATCACGCCACGCTCAACACGACCGGTCACAACAGTACCGCGACCAGAGATCGAGAACACGTCTTCGATCGGCATCAAGAAAGGCTGATCCTTCGGACGATCCGGGGTCGGGATATAGTCATCAACAGCTGCCATCAGCTCTTTGATTTTCTCTTCGCCGATATTCGCGTCACGGCCTTCCATCGCCGCCAGAGCAGAGCCCGCAATGATCGGAATATCGTCGCCGGGGAATTCGTAGCTGTCCAGCAGCTCGCGGATTTCCATTTCGACGAGCTCCAGCAGCTCTTCGTCGTCAACCTGGTCAACTTTGTTCATGAAGACAACCAGAGCCGGAACGCCAACCTGACGCGCCAGCAGGATGTGCTCGCGGGTCTGAGGCATTGGGCCGTCAGCCGCGTTCACAACCAGGATGCCGCCATCCATCTGCGCCGCACCGGTGATCATGTTTTTCACATAGTCAGCGTGGCCGGGGCAGTCCACATGCGCGTAGTGGCGGTTTTCGGTTTCGTATTCCACATGGGCGGTGGAGATGGTGATGCCACGCGCTTTTTCTTCCGGGGCGCCGTCGATCTGATCATAGGCTTTGAAGTCGCCGAAATATTTCGTGATCGCTGCGGTCAGAGTCGTCTTGCCATGGTCAACGTGACCGATCGTGCCGATGTTAACATGCGGCTTATTACGCTCAAACTTTTCCTTTGCCATGATGGCCTCCTGTTATTTTCGCCAGCGGTGAGCCTCAAGCGCTCACCCTACGGGGATTGGGTAGGGTGGGCAATTTGCCCACCACCGGGTCAAGCATGCGCTTACGCGTATTTCGCCTGAATTTCGTCCGAGATGTTCGACGGCACCGGATCATAGTGATCGAACTGCATGGTGAACTGGGCACGACCCGACGACATCGACCGCAAGGTGTTGATGTAGCCGAACATATTTGCCAGCGGCACGAAAGCGTCGATCGCAACCGCATTGCCGCGCGGTTCCTGACCGGACACCTGACCACGACGAGAGGTCAAGTCACCAATGATACCACCGGTGTACTCTTCCGGCGTGATCACTTCCACTTTCATCATCGGCTCAAGCAGTTTCGCGCCCGCTTTCTTCAGACCTTCGCGCATCCCGGCACGTGCCGCGATTTCGAAGGCGAGAACGCTGGAGTCCACATCGTGGAACGCGCCGTCAACCAGAGCCACTTTGAAGTCGATAACCGGGAAGCCAGCCAGAGGGCCGCTATCCATAACCGACTGGATGCCTTTTTCAACACCCGGGATATATTCCTTCGGAACAGCACCACCAACGATGCGGCTTTCGAAAGAATAGCCCTCGCCTGCTTCGGTTGGCTGAATTTCCAGCTTGACGCGCGCGAACTGACCGGAACCACCCGACTGTTTCTTGTGGGTGTAATCGACATCTGCCGCGTGGGAGATGGTTTCGCGATAGGCCACCTGAGGCGCACCAATATTCGCTTCAACCTTAAATTCACGCTTCAGACGGTCAACCAGGATGTCCAGGTGAAGTTCGCCCATACCTTTCATGATGGTCTGACCAGATTCCAGGTCAGTTTCCACACGGAAGGACGGATCTTCGGCCGCCAGACGGGCCAGACCCTGAGACATTTTCTCTTGGTCGCCTTTGGTTTTCGGCTCAACCGCGATCTCGATCACCGGATCCGGGAAGGTCATGGTTTCCAGAACCACCGGATCTTTGATGTCGCACAGCGTGTCACCTGTGGTGGTGTCTTTCAGACCCGCCAGCGCGATGATGTCGCCTGCGAAGGCTTCTTCGATCTCTTCCCGGTTGTTGGAGTGCATCATCATCATACGACCGATGCGCTCTTTCTTACCCTTGGTCGAGTTCAGAATGCTGTCGCCTTTGTTCATCACGCCGGAATAGATCCGAGTGAAGGTCAGCGAGCCAACAAAGGGGTCGTTCATGATTTTGAACGCCAGGCCAGCGAACGGCATATCGTCTTCCGCACGACGTGCGATGTCACGAACTTCTTCTTCGTCGCCCGGCTTAAAGCCCATGTAATCAACAACGTCGAGCGGGCTCGGCAGATAGTCGATCACAGCGTTCAGAAGCGGCTGAACACCTTTGTTTTTGAACGCAGAACCGCCCAGCATCGGAACGAAGGACATAGACAAGCAGCCCTTACGGATAAGCGCGCGCAGGGTCTCTACATCGGGCTCATTGCCTTCGAGATAGGCTTCCATGGCGTCTTCGTCCATCTCGACCGCAGCTTCGATCATGACTTCACGCCATTCGTCAGCTTGGTCTTGCAGTTCCGGACGGATGTCGACCAGTTCCCAGGTCGCGCCCAGATCGTCGCCTTTCCACAGCCATTCTTTCATCAGCACCAGATCGAGCAGGCCTTCCAGCTCGGTTTCTGCGCCGATCGGAATAGCAACCGGAACCGCGCGGGCACCGGTACGATCTTCGATCATTTTGTGGCAGTTGAAGAAGTCAGCGCCGATTTTGTCCATTTTGTTGACAAAAACGATACGCGGAACTTTGTAGCGGTCAGCCTGACGCCATACGGTTTCAGTCTGCGGCTCCACGCCTGCATTCGCATCAAGCACACAAACAGCGCCATCAAGAACCGCCAAGGAACGCTCAACTTCAATGGTGAAGTCAACGTGGCCTGGGGTGTCGATGATGTTGAAACGGTGCTTTTCAGTCTGAGCTTCGGTGCCGTTTTCGGTGCGTTCCCAGAAGGTGGTGGTCGCAGCCGAGGTAATGGTGATACCGCGCTCTTGCTCTTGCTCCATCCAGTCCATAGTCGCGGCGCCGTCATGCACTTCGCCGATATTGTGGGACTTACCGGTGTAGTACAAGATCCGCTCCGACGTGGTGGTTTTACCAGCGTCGATATGGGCCATGATACCGAAGTTCCGGTACCGCTCTAGGGGATATTCACGTGCCATGGGGGAGTGTCCTTCAGGCGTGGAGGTTCAATTTTTACCAGCGATAATGGCTGAAGGCTTTGTTCGCCTCAGCCATCTTATGGGTGTCTTCGCGCTTCTTAACCGCAGTGCCACGAGAATTCATTGCGTCAAGAAGTTCACCTGCCAGGCGCTCTTCCATCGTGTTCTCGTTACGGTTACGGGCAGCGGCGATCAACCAACGGATTGCCAGTGCTTCGCGACGCTCGGGGCGCACTTCGACAGGCACCTGATAGGTCGCACCACCAACACGGCGGGAGCGCACCTCAACCGAGGGCTTAATATTGTCGAGCGCTTCGTGGAAGACTTCCACAGGGGCGCGCTTGAGCTTGCCTTCAACGCGATCAAAAGCGTTGTAGACGATTTTCTCTGCAACCGACTTCTTACCGTCGATCATCAGATTGTTCATGAATTTTGTCAGAACCTTATCGCCGAATTTGGCGTCAGGTAGAACTTCGCGCTTCTCAGCGGCGTGACGGCGGGACATAGGGCTATCCTCTTCTTGATCTTACTTAGGACGCTTCGCGCCGTATTTGGAGCGACGCTGCTTACGATCTTTGACGCCCTGGGTATCCAGAACACCGCGCAGAATGTGGTAACGCACACCCGGAAGGTCTTTTACCCGGCCGCCACGGATCAGAACAACAGAGTGCTCTTGCAGGTTGTGGCTTTCACCCGGGATATAGCTGATCACTTCGTAACCATTGGTCAAACGCACCTTGGCCACTTTCCGCATCGCCGAGTTCGGCTTTTTCGGAGTGGTGGTGTAAACGCGTGTGCAAACGCCGCGCTTCTGAGGGCAAGATTCCAAGTGCTGCGACTTGGAGCGCTTGATTTTAGGCTGCCGCGGCTTGCGGATCAGCTGTTGAATAGTTGGCATTCCGGGGTCTTCTCCGCTTTGCTCAGTTTCTGTTCGTCGTCTCTCGCGCACCAACCCGTGCGTTGGGTCCCTGAGTCGCCTTGACCGGTCGCCCGGAAAAAGCGCAAAAACCGCACCGTCCCGAAAGCCGGGCACGCCACGGTGGGTCCTCAGAGGATCGGAGCTTTCTAGGGCCCGGATCATGACCGCTTACATCGATGGAAAGCGTCGAAGGCGCAAAACGCCCAACGCGATTGGGCGGCGTATATGCAGAGTCGCCAGGCTTGTCAACAAGAAGCGGGGCTTAGCTGTGGATTACTCTGCCCCCTGCCCTTTTAGGGGCGAAACGACGAGGAATCAAAATAGAAAACGCAGCAGTCGGGGGCTGCGTTTTCCGTCTGTCTCACAGGCTCCGACAGAGCGGGCCCGTATAAGTGGCGGTCTTAATGCAAAGCCTGGATGCGAGAGACATGCATATAGCCTTCGATCACCTCGCTGGGCGCACGGCGATATTCCGGCGCATAGGCAAAGCGGATTTTCCACCAACGTTCGCCACTGGGCTGCACCGCAAAGATCGTACCGTCATTGATCGGGCTCACAATTGGAAAACTAGTGCTAGGTCCCTGGCGGACATTGGTATATCCGTCATCATCCCGAATAACCGCCGCGATCCAATCTGCGCCAGCCTGGCTTTGCTGCGGCGCGCTTGAAACAGGGGTGCTGGTATTCGGCGCGGTCGAGCAGAACTGATCCGCAAACATTTGCGCGGCTTGCAGCTTACAAGCTCGGATCTCTTCTTGAATCGCCCGGATCTGATCCTGGGGGTAACCCTCCCAGCGGTCTTGCGCATTTGCATAAGCGGCTTGCGCGCCCCCGCTCACATCGGCACCAATGAAGCGCAATAGCGCATTGCTGAAATTCGCCTGAACCGCTGCCTCGACTTGCTGAACCGCGCGGCCCCCTGCTGTCGTCGCAAAATCCCCACACATATTTTGCATCATGCGTTCTAGATTATCATTGCACGAATTTGCCGATGCTTGCCCTGCTGCAAGTATCAGAATTAGCGCGAGTGTCTTTCTCAACTGAAGCATTCTGCCAGCCCCTTTATTTCATACTTAAACTGTTGAGGACGCTTATAGCTTCCTCTCAAGGGTAACAAAGTCATAATTTCCCGAAACAGTATGTCATTTCCACAAAAAAAAGGGGCCGCCAGTGTCGCACCGGCAGCCCCCGTTTTCAGTCGCGTCTAAACGCTTATTCTACGTCGCGCTCGGGCAGCTCGACCAGACCGCTATCATCGCTGGAAAAGACATCATCGCCCATCACATCGCCGAAGCCACCGGACATGTCATCAGCCTCGGGGCCCGCCGACGGAGCCGCGAGAGCCAGAGCTTCGTTCGCTTCAGCCTGACGTGCATCGATGACTTTCTGGTCACGATCGGTCGCGATTTTACGCACCCGAGCCGTAGCACCACCCGTCCCTGCCGGGATCAGACGACCCACGATGACGTTTTCCTTAAGGCCGACCAGCTTATCACGTTTGCCCTGAACCGAAGCCTCGGTCAGAACCCGCGTGGTTTCCTGGAACGACGCCGCAGAAATAAAGGAGCGGGTCTGCAGCGAAGCCTTGGTGATCCCCAGAAGGATCGGCTCGCCCTGTGCCGGACGCACGCCTTTGGCCAAGGCCTTCTCATTGGCTTCCATGAACTCGATCTTGTCTACATGTTCGCCTTTGAGCAGCGTGGTGTCACCGCTATCTAGGATTTCCCATTTCTGCAGCATCTGGCGCACGATCACTTCGATATGCTTATCGTTGATCTTCACACCTTGCAGACGATAAACCGCCTGAACCTCTTCGATCATGTAATCGGCCAAGGCCTCGATCCCCATGATCCGCAGGATGTCATGCGGCGCAGGATTGCCGTCGAGGATATAATCGCCCTTCTGCACCAGATCGCCTTCGGCGACCGGGATGTGTTTGCCTTTGGGGACCATATATTCGACCGGATCAAGGGTTTCATCGACAGGTTCGATGCTAATCCGACGCTTGTTTTTATAGTCGCGGCCGAATTTCACATAACCATCGATTTCAGCGATGATCGCGTGGTCCTTCGGACGGCGGGCCTCGAAGAGTTCCGCAACCCTTGGCAGACCACCGGTAATGTCCTTGGTGCCGCCGCCTTCACGCGGAATACGCGCAACCATGTCACCGGCTTCGATCTGCTGACCGTCTTCGACCGACAGAACCGCATCCACAGACATCGGATAGGTGACCGGCTTGCCCGCATCGGTGCGCACCGCTTCGCCATCTTCGCCCAGAACCAGGATTTCCGGCTTCAGCTCATTGCCTTTCGGCGCTGTCCGCCAGTCCATCACGATTTTCTGGGTCATGCCGGTGGCATCATCGGTTTCGTCGCGCACAGCAATACCGCTGACAAGATCAACGAATTTGATCGTCCCGCCTGCCTCGGCAAAGATCGGCAAGGTGAACGGGTCCCATTCAAAGAGCTTGTCGCCGCGAGCAACCTGATCGCCATCCTTGACCAACAGCTTAGAGCCATAGCCGATCTTATAGGTGATCAGGTCTTCACCCGTCTCGCTCAACACGGCCATGACCAAGTTCCGGCCCATGACCAGAGTTTCGCCAACAGAGTTCTGCAAGAGCTGCGGATTACGCAACTCGATGCGGCCCGCTTGGCTGCTTTCCTGGAAGGACTGCTGACCACCACCCTGGGCAACACCGCCGATGTGGAAGGTCCGCATGGTCAGCTGGGTCCCCGGCTCGCCGATGGACTGCGCCGCGATAATGCCGACTGCTTCGCCGATATTCACCTGAGTACCGCGCGCCAGGTCACGACCGTAACACTGGGCACAAACCCCATCCTCGGTGGAGCAAGTCAGCGGCGAGCGGATCAGCATCGAGGCCACACCGGCCTCTTCCACCATATCCGCTTTGCGTTCATCGATCAGCTCGCCCAAGGACACGATAACCTCGTCAGTGCCCGGACGGAACACATCTTCGGCCGCGACACGGCCCAGAATGGTTTCCGACAGAGACGCCACGACATTGCCGTCTTTGGTGGCCGCTTCCGCTGTGATGGACTTATCGCCGCCACAGTCATGCTCGCGCACGATACAATCCTGCGCAACATCCACCAGACGACGGGTCAGATATCCCGAGTTCGCAGTCTTCAACGCCGTATCCGACAAACCCTTCCGGGCCCCGTGGGTGGAGTTAAAGTACTCAAGAACGGTCAGACCTTCTTTAAAGTTCGAGATAATCGGCGTTTCGATGATTTCGCCATTCGGCTTGTTCATCAGGCCGCGCATCCCGCCCAGCTGCTTCATCTGGGTGACCGAGCCCCGCGCTTTGGAGTTGGCCATCATAAAGATCGAGTTCGGCTCGCCTTCACGGCCTTCTTCATCGACCGGAAGCTGCTTAATCGTGTCCATCATGGACTCGGTGACGCGATCGTTACATTTCGACCAAGCATCGACAACTTTGTTATATTTCTCGCCCTGAGTGATCAGGCCGTCCATATATTGCTGTTCGAATTCTTTCACCTGGTCGCGCACGCCATCGACGATTTCCCATTTATTATCAGGGATAACCATATCGTCTTTGCCAAAGCTGATGCCGGCCTTAAACGCTTCGCGGAAGCCCAAGGTCATGATCTGGTCACAGAAAATGACGCTCTCTTTCTGGCCGCAATAGCGATAAACGGTGTCGATGACCTGCTGAACTTCGCCCTTCCGCAGAAGACGGTTCACCAGCTCAAACGGCGCTTTGGCATTGAGCGGCAACAAAGCGCCCACGCGTAAACGACCCGGTGTTGTGTCGAAGCGTTGATAGACTTCCAGCCCGTTTTCGTCGATTTGCTTGACGCGCGCTTTGATCTTGGCGTGCAGATGCACCGCGCCAGAGGCCAGCGCGTGATCCACCTCTTCCATAGAGCCAAAGACCATGCCCTCGCCCGGCATCCCGGCCCGTTCCAGGGTCACATAATAGAGACCCAAGATCATATCCTGCGATGGAACGATGATCGGTGCACCATTGGCCGGCGACAGAACATTGTTCGTGGACATCATCAGAACACGCGCTTCAAGCTGCGCTTCGAGGCTCAGCGGAACATGGACAGCCATTTGGTCGCCGTCGAAATCCGCGTTAAAGGCCGAACAGACCAGCGGGTGAAGCTGGATCGCTTTACCTTCGATCAGGACCGGCTCAAAGGCCTGAATGCCCAGACGGTGCAAGGTCGGCGCGCGGTTGAGCATGACGGGATGTTCGCGGATCACCTCATCGAGGATATCCCAAACTTCCGAACGCTCTTTTTCCACCAGCTTCTTCGCTTGCTTCACGGTGGAGCTAAGCCCCTTCGCTTCAAGCCGCGAATAGATGAAGGGCTTAAAGAGTTCGAGCGCCATCTTCTTGGGCAAGCCACATTGCTGCAGCTTCAGTTCAGGGCCCGTCACAATCACCGAACGACCGGAGAAGTCGACGCGCTTACCCAAAAGGTTCTGACGGAAGCGACCCTGCTTACCTTTCAGCATATCCGACAGCGATTTCAGCGGGCGCTTATTGGCACCAGTGATCACGCGGCCGCGACGGCCGTTGTCGAACAAGGCATCAACGGATTCCTGCAGCATCCGCTTTTCATTGCGGATGATGATATCCGGAGCGCGCAGCTCGATCAGACGTTTCAGGCGATTATTCCGGTTGATCACACGACGATAAAGGTCGTTCAGATCCGAGGTCGCGAAACGGCCCCCATCCAGCGGCACCAGCGGGCGCAGCTCTGGCGGGATCACCGGCACCACGGTCAGGATCATCCATTCCGGGCGGTTATTGGATTCAAGGAAGCTTTCGACGATCTTCAAACGCTTGATGATCTTCTTCGGCTTCAGCTCGCCGGTGGCTTCGGCCAGATCAGCGCGCAGCTGCTCGGCTTCGGCTTCCAGATCGATCTGCGACAGCATCTCACGGATCGCTTCGGCACCAATCCCTGCGGTGAACGCATCCATGCCATAGGCATCTTGCGCGTCCATATATTCCTCTTCGGTCATCAGCTGACCATAGACCAGATCGGTCAGGCCGGGCTCGATCACCACATAGTTTTCGAAATAGAGGATCCGCTCCAGATCGCGCAGGGTCATGTCAAGCATGAGGCCGATGCGGGATGGCAGGGATTTAAGGAACCAAATATGCGCAACCGGCGAGGCCAGCTCGATATGGCCCATGCGTTCGCGGCGGACTTTTTGCAGCGTGACTTCCACACCGCATTTCTCGCAGACAACGCCGCGATATTTCATCCGCTTATATTTGCCGCAAAGGCATTCGTAGTCTTTGATCGGGCCAAAGATACGGGCGCAGAACAGGCCATCGCGTTCCGGCTTGAAAGTCCGGTAGTTGATGGTTTCCGGCTTTTTGATTTCGCCATAGGACCACGACAGGATCCGCTCCGGCGAGGCGAGGCTAACCTTAATCTCGTCGAATTGCTTCGGCGGGGTCAGCGGGTTGAAAGGGTTGTTGGTCAGTTCCTGGTTCATTGGGCAATCCTTGAAAATGGGCAGAGGCGGTGGGCAAATTGCCCACCCTACACCACGAAGAGTAGGGTGGGCTTAAGCCCACCGTTATTCGGCATCCTCTGCGTCCAGGAGTTCCATATTGAGGCCCAGACCCCGGACCTCTTTGACGAGAACATTGAAGGATTCCGGCACGCCGGCTTCAAAATTATCCTCGCCCTTCACGATGCTTTCATAGACCTTGGTCCGGCCTGCCACGTCATCCGACTTCACCGTCAGCATTTCTTGCAGGGTGTATGCAGCGCCGTAAGCTTCCAGAGCCCAAACCTCCATTTCCCCGAAACGCTGACCGCCGAACTGCGCCTTACCGCCCAGCGGCTGCTGGGTGACCAAGCTGTACGGGCCAGTGGACCGCGCGTGGATTTTGTCATCAACCAAGTGGTGAAGCTTGAGCAGATATTTCACGCCCACAGTTACCTGACGGCTGAATTTCTCGCCTGTACGCCCGTCGAATAGATCCGACTGACCCGAGGTGGAGAAACCGGCTCGCACCAGCGCATCATTGATTTCCGCTTCCTTCGCCCCGTCGAAAACAGGGGTCGCAATCGGCACACCGCCCCGGACATTACCGGCTGCTTCCAGCAATTCGGTATCATCCATATCCGCGATGCCTTCGTCATAGACTTCATCGCCATAGACGAATTTCATCGCATCCCGCACAGGTGTGAGATCGCCAGAATAGCGGTACTCATTGAGCGCTTCATCGATCTGGATCCCCAAGCCGCGCGAGGCCCAGCCCATATGGGTTTCCAAAATCTGACCGACATTCATCCGCGACGGAACGCCCAGCGGGTTCAGCACGAAATCAACCGGGGTGCCATCGGACAGGAAGGGCATGTCTTCCATGGGAACAACGCGGGAGATAACCCCTTTGTTGCCGTGACGACCGGCCATCTTATCTCCCGGCTGCAGCTTACGCTTCACCGCGACAAAGACTTTGACCATTTTCATCACACCCGGCGGCAGATCATCGCCACGGCGGACTTTTTCGACCTTATCCTCAAAGCGCGCGTCAAGAGCCCGTTTCTGGGCCTCATATTGCGCGTTCAAAGCTTCGACCATCTGGGCCTCTGCTTCTTCTTCGAGGGCAAGCTGCCACCACTGACCTTTGGACAGGCTCGCCAAGAGATCTTCGGTGATCACGCCACCAGCCATAACCCCGCGCGGACCTTTGACAGCCACTTTGCCCAGGATCATTTCCTTCAGACGCGCATAGATGTTGCGGTCCAGGATCGCCAGCTCGTCATCACGGTCGCGCGACAGGCTTTCGACCTCTTCCCGCTCGATCTGAATCGCCCGCTCATCTTTATCCACACCATGGCGGTTAAAGACGCGAACTTCCACGATGGTCCCGTAATCCCCCGGCGGCAAGCGCAGGGAGGTATCACGCACATCCGAGGCCTTTTCGCCGAAAATCGCGCGCAGAAGTTTTTCCTCTGGGGTCATCGGGCTTTCGCCTTTGGGGGTGATTTTACCCACCAAGATGTCGCCAGGGCCAACTTCGGCACCGATATAAACGATCCCCGCCTCGTCGAGATTGCGCAGAGCTTCTTCGCCGACATTCGGGATATCGCGGGTGATTTCCTCGGGCCCAAGCTTGGTGTCCCGTGCGGCGACTTCGAATTCTTCAATATGCACCGAGGTGAAGACGTCGTCGCGAACAATACGCTCGGAAATCAGGATACTATCTTCGTAGTTATAGCCATTCCACGGCATGAAGGCGACGATGACGTTTTTGCCAAGCGCCAGTTCCCCCATATCGGTGGACGGACCATCGGCAATCACTTCGCCCTTGCTGACCCGATCACCCACTTTCACCAGCGGACGCTGGTTGATGCAGGTATTCTGGTTCGAGCGCTGGAATTTCCGCATACGATAGATATCCACGCCCGGATCGCCCGGCTCTAGGTTATCTGTCGCGCGCACAACGATCCGGGTTGCGTCAACCTGGTCGATGATCCCGCCGCGTTTCGCCATGATCGCCGCACCACTATCGCGGGCGACGACCTGCTCGATCCCCGTGCCAACAAGCGGCGCGGTGGCTTGCAGAAGCGGAACAGCCTGACGTTGCATGTTCGACCCCATCAGAGCCCGGTTCGCGTCGTCATTTTCCAAGAACGGAATAAGCGAGGCCGCAACCGAGACCAACTGCTTGGGCGAAACGTCGATCAAATCCACCACTTCTGGCGGGTTGAGCATATATTCGCCCGACTTCCGGGTCGAGACCAGGTCATTGATGAACCGGCCTTCACCATCGAGCTTCGCATTGGCCTGAGCCACAGTATGCCGCATCTCTTCGGTGGCGGACATGTAGCTTACGTCATCTGTCACCTGACCATCGATAACCTTACGATAAGGCGTTTCGATAAAGCCATATTTGTTGACACGCGCAAACGTCGCCAGCGAGTTGATCAGACCAATATTCGGACCTTCCGGCGTTTCAATCGGACACATCCGGCCATAATGGGTCGGGTGAACGTCGCGCACCTCAAAGCCAGCACGCTCGCGGGTCAGACCGCCCGGCCCAAGCGCCGAAAGACGGCGTTTATGGGTGACTTCCGAAAGCGGGTTAGTTTGGTCCATGAATTGCGACAGCTGCGAAGAGCCAAAGAATTCACGCACCGCTGCGGCAGCCGGTTTCGCATTGATCAGGTCTTGCGGCATGACCGTGTCAATTTCGACGCTGGACATACGCTCTTTGATCGCACGCTCCATCCGCAACAGACCAACGCGGTACTGGTTTTCCATCAGCTCGCCAACGGAGCGAACACGACGATTGCCCAGGTGGTCAATATCATCGACCTCGCCCTTGCCATCGCGCAGCTCGACCAGCGCTTTGATGCAGGAAATGATGTCTTCTTTGCGCAAGGTCCGCATTGTATCCGGCGCATCCAGAGCCAGACGCATATTCATTTTCACTCGGCCAACAGCCGAGAGATCATAGCGCTCGCTATCGAAGAACAGCGTATCAAACAGAGCAGAGGCCGCTTCAACGGTCGGCGGCTCGCCCGGACGCATGACGCGATAAATATCCATGAGCGCGCTTTCGCGGTTCATGTTTTTATCGGTGGCCATGGTGTTGCGCATATAGGGGCCGACATTGATGTTATCGATATCGAGCACCGGGATATCCGTGATGCCCGCATCCATCAGGTCTTTCAGCGTGCCGCCGATGATTTCGCCGTCTTTGTCATATTCGACAGTCAGCTCATCGCCCGCTTCCACATAGATCGCGCCGGTTTCTTCATTGATGATATCTTTGGCAACGAAACGGCCAATGATATGATCAAAAGGTACGAGCAGATCGGTAACAGTCCCCTCTTCGACCAGCTTCTTCACTGCGCGCGGAGTTACTTTCTTGCCCGCCTCTGCGATCACTTCGCCAGTGGCCGCATCGATCAGGTCATAAGTCGGACGCGTGCCCTTCACCCGCTCAGGGAAGAATTTCGTCACCCAGCCGCGATGGCCGTCCAGCGAGAAATTGACCGTATCGTAATAGGCGTCACAGATGCCTTCTTGGTCCAGGCCAAGCGCGTAAAGCAGCGTGGTGACCGGCAATTTCCGGCGACGGTCGATACGGGCAAAGACGATATCCTTGGCGTCAAACTCGAAATCGAGCCAAGAGCCGCGATACGGAATAATCCGGCACGCAAAGAGCAGCTTACCCGAGGCATGGGTTTTGCCTTTGTCATGGTCAAAGAACACACCCGGCGACCGGTGCATCTGAGAAACGATCACCCGCTCGGTGCCGTTCACAACAAATGTGCCATTCGGGGTCATCAAAGGCATGTCGCCCATAAAGACATCTTGTTCTTTGATGTCCTTGACCGATTTCGCGCCGGTGTCTTCATCCACATCAAATACGATGAGACGCAAAGTCACCTTCAGAGGCGCGCTATAGGTCATGTCGCGCTGCTGACATTCTTCAACGTCATATTTCGGCTTTTCCAGCTCGTATTTTACGAACTCCAAAATTGCCGTTTCGTTGAAATCCTTGATCGGAAAGACCGATTGGAAAACACCCATGATCCCCTCGCCGTCAAGCGGGGTTTCACTATCGCCAGAGCGAAGAAATAAATCATAGGAACTTTTCTGGACGCCGATCAAATCGGGCAGATCCAATACTTCCCGAATGCGTCCATAGTATTTGCGAAGTCGTTTCTGGCCAAGGAAGGACTGAGCCATGCGCGCTGTCACCTTTCATGTTTCGCTGGCACGCGCTCCGGTGGGGCAGCCGGGCGGGGCCTCGAAAGCAGGGGGTCTGGTCCATCCTTGGCCCCCCTCCCGAAGAGGGCCGCTCGACCAATCCGCACCCTGGGCAAAACCCCATTTCAGAGGCCCTGCCCAAGACGCGGATGGCTGGCCCCGGCACAATACCGGAACCAGCCAAATTCAAATCAACAGGCGCAGCGCAACCGCCGCGCGCGCGATTACTTCAGCTCGATTTCAGCGCCAACCGCTTCGAGCTTCGCTTTGATGTCTTCAGCTTCTGCTTTGTCGACACCTTCTTTAACAGCTTTGCCGCCTTCTTCGACCAGAGCTTTCGCTTCTTTCAGGCCAAGACCGGTGATGCCGCGAACTTCTTTGATGACCTTGATTTTCTCGCCACCGGCGGATTTCAGGATCACGTCAAATTCAGTTTTCTCTTCTTCAGCTGCGCCGCCGGCGTCACCGCCTGCCGGGCCAGCCATCATCACAGCGCCGCCAGCTGCGGGCTCGATGCCATACTCATCCTTCAGGATGGTTTTCAGTTCTTGTGCTTCGAGCAGGGTCAAACCAACGATTTGCTCTGCGAGTGCTTTAAGATCAGCCATTTCTCAGTTCCGTTTCTCTAAGTGTGTTCCAACGTGCAGGATTACAACCCCACACGGGTCCAGCGTCACGCGGCCTCGCCGCGCTCCTCGATTGTCGAAAGAATGCCAGCGATATTGCTTGCAGGCGCGCCAATTGCACCGGCGATATTGGAAGCAGGTGCCCCAATGCAGCCAACGATGGAGGCGATAAGCTCCTCGCGGGACGGCATTTTGGAGACGGCTTCAACACCGGCACGGTCCAGAACAGTGTCGCCCATTGCGCCGCCAAGGATCACGAATTTATCGTTCCCTTTGGCGAAATCCTCGGCAGCCTTGGCCGCAGCCACAGGATCCTCGGAATAGGACAGCACAGTCATACCCGTCAGCAGATCACCCATTGCTTCCGCAGGGCGACCCTTCAGGGCGATCTTGGCGAGCCGGTTCTTGGCAACACGCACGGATGCCTCGACAGCGCGCATGCGCCCACGAAGATCCTGCATTTCGGCAACCGTGAGACCCGCATAGTGGGCAACCACTACAACGCCAGAGCTTTCGAAGATCTGGCCGAGTTCCTCGACCACTTGCTCTTTCTGGGCTCTATCCACAGTTTCACTCCAAGTTAGAGGGGTTTCCCCCTCGGCTCATATTTGCCGGGCGAGCCCGGCGGTCGGGTCCGTGATGGTCCCGAGCCCAGATCGCCCAAGAACCGGGGAGCCCGGTCTCAGAGAAACGTCTCGATACCCATCTCAGGAAGGAAATATTAAGCCCCGGTTCACCGCTTCCGCAGATCGCGCTCGACGCACCCTCCATCTCGGACAGAACGCACGAATCGTCACAAAATTCGGACCGTGCGAAGCTCGTTACCTAGCTATGAATGCATCGCTTGGAAAGGGGGAAATTCCACCATCTCGCAATTTTTCCAGATGCCAAAGCGTCGCAGCCTGAACACACCGGGTATTCGCAAGGAAAAAGCAGTCTTACCTGACGCCTAGATAAGTTTCGGCCCTAATATCGGGCGCAGCGCGGCAGTGGCAAGAGCAGAAGCGCCCGCGATTGCAAAGAAAAGCGAGGCGCCGGACAAATCGAAGGCCCGCTCAAATCCAGCATGGAAAATCGGATGCACCAAATACATCCCAAAGGAAATCTGCCCCAGAAAGCCGATCACCGGCGTGCAAGGAAGGCGAACAGCCATAGCCAAAGCAAACAGGAAGCAAGCGATCATTGATGGAAGTGCAAAGGAGAAATGCCCCAAAACATTCAGCAGGTAAAATCCAAGCCCCACAAGTGCAGCGAAGAGCCAAGACCGTTGAACCATAGGCAATGCAAGCCCCAAAATCGCCATGGGCCAAACCGAATACCATTGCGCAAAAGGTTCAGACAGATTGGTGGGATAGGGCAAGACGAGCTGAAGTAGCAAGCTCAAGCCCAAAATCGGGGCAAGTATTAGCGTCGGTAGTCCCCGGCACAGCGCCAGAAAGCCAAGGCCAAAAGGCAGAAACCAAAGATGTAAACTTGGACCAGCCAGGATCATCCAAGGCTGAAAGACGTCACCTAATGGCGCACCACCCAAAACCGCCTGCAGCCCGAAAAGCCCTGCATAAATCGCACTCCAAAACACCCAGGGGAGCAAAAGGCGCCCGGCCCGTTCCGGCAAGGCGCGCCCTACCCCATGAAACACCAAAAGCAAAACAAAGAGCTGAAGCGCCGACACAGACCAAGCGGGTTGGAGATACCCCATATGGAAATTTATGATCGCCAGCGCACCGACAAAGCGCAAAAGCTCTATCGAACCATTCGCTCGAGAGCTTTTGTCAAATCTGCACGGAGCCGCAAAAAAGCCTCCACTCGATATTTCCGCCATCTCGTTTCGCCCGCCTCAGTCGCTCGGGCACCCTAAAACAGAGGCCCTGCGCTTGCATGAGTTCCTGGCGGAACGAGCTTAATATAGCCTTAAGCCCCACCCAGACAGGTTAGCGCAAGAAAAAAGGCAGAGCCGCAAAGCCCTGCCTTCACTGTCAAATCAGCGAGGAAAAAGTTACTCGCCTGTGGCGCTATCCACATTGATCGACACGCCTGGCCCCATGGTGGAGCTTACGGCGATTTTCTGCATATAAGCACCTTTTGCGCCCGACGGCTTGGCCTTAGCAACCGCGTCAACAAAAGCACGGATGTTTTCAACCAGCTTGGCTTCGTCGAAGGATGCTTTGCCAACACCCGCATGCACAACACCGGCTTTCTCAGCTTTAAACTGAACTTCGCCGCCTTTGGCTTTGGAAACCGCGTCAGCGACATCCATAGTCACAGTGCCAACTTTCGGGTTCGGCATCAGGTTACGCGGGCCCAGGATTTTACCCAGACGACCAACGATCGGCATCATATCCGGGGTCGCAATGCAGCGATCGAAATCGATAGTGCCGCCCTGAATGGTTTCCATCAGGTCTTCGGCGCCGACGATATCCGCGCCAGCTGCCTGAGCTTCTTCCGCTTTCGGGCCACGGGCGAAAACTGCAACACGCACAGATTTACCAGTGCCATTAGGCAGGGAAACAACGCCGCGCACCATCTGGTCTGCGTGACGCGGGTCAATGCCCAGATTCATCGCGATTTCGACGGTTTCGTCAAATTTCGCTGTCGCATTGCCTTTGACCAGCGCAACCGCTTCTTCAACGGTTACATCCGCTTTGCCCTGAAAAGCTTCGCGAGCGGCTTTGATACGTTTTCCGAGTTTTGCCATTCGCTTAGCCCTTCACCTCGATACCCATGGACTTCGCCGAACCCAGGATGATCTGCATTGCTGCTTCTACATCATTGGCCGACAGGTCCTTCATTTTCGCTTCCGCGATTTCACGCAGCTGAGCGGCGGTAACAGAGGCCACAGTCTCACGACCGGGGTTTTCTGCACCACGCGGACGGTTCCGCTTGCCCACTGGCTTCAGGCCAGCTGCTTTCTTCAGATAATAAGACGCAGGCGGCGTCTTGATATCCATGGTGAAGGATTTGTCCTGGTAGTAGGTGATGATGGTCGGGCAAGGCGCACCCGGCTCCATATCGGCTGTTTTCGCGTTAAACGCTTTACAGAATTCCATGATATTGATGCCGCGCTGACCCAGTGCCGGACCTACCGGCGGGGACGGGTTTGCTTGACCGGCAGGAACCTGAAGCTTCATGGTCCCAGCGAGTTTCTTGGCCATTGGCCTTCTCCTTTTCAACACGCGCCCTATCGCGATAGGGGCGATTTTTGTCGATGTGGTCCGGGCCCAGACAGCGCGCTGCCCTTCCCTCCCACGGGGATGCCGCAAAAACGACAGAGGCGCTCGTTACAGCGCCTCCGGATAAATTGCAAGTTGTTTTCCGCAGCCTCAGCTTAGCCCCGCCGGCGACCTGCCGCAAATAGCCCAAGCAAGCCCGATCCAACCAGCAAAGCCGATGCCGGCAGCGGTACAGCTGCAGCACTAGCCGGGGCCTGGGGCGTCACCACGCCAAGCACCTCTAAGACGTCATAGCCAATTCCCCAGACAAAGGTGATTTCAGGCGCCGCAGCGGTTTCATTAAGAAAGCCGTCCTCGGAGAAGGAGACCGTCACAACTGTTTCCTCAATCACCGAGCCGGATAAATCATCCTGTTAAGAGATCCAGCTATAAGCCACGTCGCTGAAAATGCCGGTTCTGCCGCTCAAGAGCACATCAGCATCGTCAAAAACCGTATCTGTCCAGGAGTTTCGCGCAAAGCTGCCGGTTTCGTCCCAAGCCACCATTTCGTCATTATAGACGATGGAAAAGCGGGAATTCAGGCTGTCGGTTTGGGTCGTTAGGCTGCCCGAAATGGTGAAAGTCACGGAGTCGCTGGTATAGCTGACATCCGAAAAAGTGACCGAAGACACTTAGGCCGTTGGCGTATAGAGCGCCCCCCAATGACTGCGATTGCGGTGGCAAGTGGCTCCATACGAGATACTCCGAATTGATGCACATGTATTGACAACAATTGCGACTATATTGTTGTATTTATCATCCTTTGTGACACAATCTAACATTGCTCCGTCTCTTTTGGTCACATTCCCTGCACTCGCCCACCCAAAGGCGCAAATTTGCAGCAGATTGATATGACCCGTCAAACCGGAGCGCATTGCCCCAAAAAGCAAAAAACCCCACAGCCAAAGGACCATGGGGTTCGCAAATCTGTCTGCGCGTGGTTGCGCGGGAAATTAGATGAGTTTGGTGACCTGAGTATATTCCAGCTCGACCGGGGTTTCCCGACCAAAGATCGACACAGTCACTTTCAGGCGCTGATGCTCGTCATCAACCTCGCCCACCAGACCTTCGAAATCTTCGAACGGACCATCGGCCACTTTGACCTTCTCACCTACTTCAAAGGTGATCATGGTCCGCGGCGCCTCGGCACCCTCCTCAACGCGGTTGAGGATCTGGTTCACTTCCGCGTCACGCATGGGCATGGGCTTGCCTTGCGGGCCCAAAAACCCAGTGACCCGGTTGATCGAGTTGATCAGGTGATAGCCCTCGTCGGACATTTCCATGCGCACCAGCACATAGCCCGGCATGAAGCGACGCGGCACCGAAACCTTCTTGCCCCGGCGCACCTCGATCACTTCTTCTTCGGGAACCAGAACTTCAACGATCTGCTCTTCCAGACCTTTTTCCGCAGCATCCTGACGGATCTGCTCGGCAATCTTCTTCTCGAAATTCGAGAGAACGCTTACCGAATACCACCGTTTAGCCATGCTGTCCGTGCCCCCGCCCGCTTTTTGCAGGTCCTCGTTTGCCAGATACGAAAAGGCGCACCGCGACTCGCAGCACGCCAAAAATCAAGTGAGCTCGCCTGTTAGACCTTGGCCGAAACATTGGCAAGCCCTTTCCCACGATATGGCGCATGGGGCGCCGCAGGATTAGCTGCCGAAAAAGGTCAGCACCGCTTGCAAGCCGCTGCGGATAATCCAATCCACGAAGAAAAAGAAAATCGCCGCCACAGTCGCCATGATCAGAACCATCACAGTGGTGATCAGGGTTTCCTGTTTGGTGGGCCAGACGATTTTGGCAACTTCGCCGCGCACCTGCTGGATGAATTGCATAGGGTTCGTCATGGCCATGGAAAGCGTCCTCCGTTTCGATGGGCCAGTTACGCAGGATAGCGGCAAGTTTCAAGAGGGCATGCCGCGATCAGAGCGATTAGAAGCCTTCACCCAGCTCTAATCCGCCGAAATCCCCTTGCTCCCCCTCTTCGCCAAAGCCCATGACCCGGCGAATAGTCGGCAACATCGCCGCGCCGCCCATGGCATAGCTCAGCTCGATCAGACCGGCCTCGCCATAGATCTGACGGATATAATCGCGCGCTTCGGGGTTATCGGAATTCTCGGCGATCACCGCGCGGGCCAGATAGATCACTGCGCTGATTTCAAAGGGCAGCGCCTCATCATCGAAATTCAAGATCTGAGTGATCTGCTCTTGGGGGATGCCCGCTTTGCGCGCCAGATTGATTTCCGCGCTCAGACATATGCTGCAATCCGTGGCAAAAGCGGCTGTGATCCGCGCCGCATGATAGGCCAAAGGTGGCACTTGGGTATTGGGGTCGAGGAAATCGGAAATCCGGCCATAGCGCTGCAATAGCGGCTCATCGGTCTGCGCGATATGGCGCACATAATCCAAGTCGAGATCCAAGGCCGTCTCTGCCGGGCGCTGCTCGGTCTTAGCCCTGAAAAATTCTGCAATTCGTGCCAGCATTGCCGCTCTCCTTCTTGCCGCCGCTCCCTCTCCCCTGCTGACGCGGCTAAGGCAAGATGTTTTCGCGAAAGCACTGCTGAGCGGGCGGCCTCTGCTTGCCTTCCCTCGCGCAAAGGGTAAGCTGCAGCGCAATTTCCAAGACCAGGATATTTCATGTCGGACGCGTCCAAAACCTATCGCCACCTCCTGCCCCCTGAACCGCAGATCGAGCTTTATAAAGAAGGCTTCGAAGAAGAGGATCCCTTCGGCCGCAAATCCACCAGCGCCGAGCTATCGCGATTGGTGGAGCAAATCGAAACCCCGATGGTCATCGCGCTTGATGGCAAATGGGGCTGCGGCAAAACATATTTCCTAAAGCGATGGGTCGGTCAGCATGGGAATAAAAACTCCGAAGGCGCGACAACGGTCTATTTCGATGCGTTTGAGAATGATTTTCTGGATGATCCGCTGATCTCACTGACAAGCATTATTGGCCAAAAGATAGACGCCAGTAATCAGCCAGGCGCTTGGGAGAAAATCCAAAATGCCGCCGCCAAACTGGCGTTACCCGTATTTCGGATCGGCCTTGCAGTGGCACCAACAGGAGTTTCCGGTTTTTTGGGGCCGATTTTAAATGCGTTCCTAGCAGCCGCAAGCAAAGAACTGCAAAAAGCCGCCGAAGAGTTTTGGAAAAAGGAAACCGGCAAAAACGCTGCCATGCTGGAATTGCGAGAGGCCCTCGCCGCCCTCACAAAGCCCGAGAATGGGGCCATCAAACCGCTGGTCGTGGTTGTGGATGAGCTAGACCGCTGCCGCCCGGATTATGCCTTGGCGCTGCTAGAGATCATCAAACACCTCTTCTCTGTCCCCCATGTGCATTTCGTTTTGGGGGTGAATTTGCAGTCTTTGGAAAATAGCGTCCATGCAAGATATGGCGCAGGGATCGATGCCGAAGAATATCTGCGGCGGTTCATCATGCTGCGCATGGAGCTGCCAAAGCAGGTTGATGCCAAAAACGGGAAGCAAATGGGGATAGCTGCAGCTTATTTCGAAGATATCGCTCAAAAAATGAATATTCCGCCCAAGACTGCCGGCGCAATGAAGCCTCATATTGCCCTGGCAGAGAATGCGCGCGGCGTATCTCTGCGAGACGTTAATCAGATTGCAAACCGGATGAATTTGTCGGACTTGGACACCATTGAGAAACGCTCCCTTGGGTACAGAAGTGTTTTTTGCAGCCTAGTTTTAACAGAGGTTTTGGATCCAGTTTTGGCAAAAAGCTTGGTGAACGGCTCACCCAACCTTGAAGCGATGGAGGGCCTTTTTGGCTTCAGCAAGGTGACCAAAGACGAAAATAATCCAATGCGAGATCACTACTATTGGTCAAAACGGATACACAATATCTGGCAATACATAGCTTCTAATGGATCTCTGCAAAGCATCGATGGCCGCGATCCGAAAGATGACTTTCCTGAGAACCCGTTTGAGGACAATGTCAACGGCATTCCCCAATATATCCACCAACAGTTCTTCAATAAATTCGCCTTTTTCGAACCCAGCCCACCCCAATAAAAAACGCCGCCCAACCATTGGTCGAGCGGCGTTTTTATCGCGTTAGATATTAGCCTTAGGCCGCTTGATGCGCGCCTTGTTTGCGGGGTTTGCCACCCGGGCGCGAAGGTTTGCCGTATTTCGCCTTGGGTGCGCCGCCGGGCTTCTTGCCGCCTTTACGGAAATCGCCGCCCTCGCCGCCTTCGGCCCGACGCTTGAAACCGCCCGGCTTGCCGCCACCGCGATATTCGCCGCCTTCTCCGCCTTCGTTCCGGCGCTTAAAGCCGCCAGGCTTGCCGCCGCCGCGACGGAATTCGCCGCCTTCGCCACCCTCGGCGCGACGCTTATGGCCGCCCTCATGGTTCTTGCCGCCGCGTCCTTCGAAACGGTTGCCCTGACGCTCTTCGCCCTCGTGACGACCGCCTTCATTACGGCCACCCTCATTGCGACCGCGGCCCTCGAAACGATTGCCCGAGCGACCGCCAGCATGCCCGCCCGGACGGCCACCAGGACGGCCACGGCGGGATTTGCCTTTGCCGCCTTCGGCACCGCCCCCCTGCCAGCGCTCGCCGCTTAGCACAGGGATTTCCAGGCCGATGGTTTTCTGCACTGCGCGCAGCTCGGACATTTCCGCCCGTGCGCAATAGACCACCGCGCGGCCATCGCGGCCCGCCCGTGCTGTGCGGCCAATCCGGTGCACATAATTATCCGGCACATTCGGCAGATCGAAGTTATAGACATGACGCACGCCCGGAATATCGAGTCCCCGCGCCGCCACATCCGTGGCCACCAGCACCTGCACATGGCCTGCGGCAAAGGCTTTGATCGCCCGCTCCCGCTGACCTTGCGATTTGTTGCCATGCACGGTTGTCGCCTCAAAGCCCTTCGCCTCAAGCACGCGCAGCAGCTTATCCGCGCCATGTTTCGTGCGAGTGAATACAATCGACAAATCGTCCGGATGCGCGTTCAGATGCTGCACCAGCAGATCCGCCTTTTCGGACTGATCCACATAATGCAGCTCTTGGATCACCTTCTCCGCCGTGCGGCCCGGAGGCGAGACTTCGATCCGCTGCGGGTCTTTCAGATAGGCATCCGCCAATTCGCCCATCAGCTTGGGCATCGTCGCCGAAAACAGCATGGTCTGACGCTCGGCCGGCAAAAGCGGCGCAATCTGACGCAGCGCATGGATAAAGCCCAGATCCAACATCTGATCCGCTTCATCCAGAACCAAATAGCGGGACTGATCCAGGTAAATCGCGCCACGTTCGATCAAATCGATCAACCGGCCCGGCGTCGCCACCAGCAAATCAGTACCGCGATCCAACCGGTTCACTTGCGAGCGGATCGATGCACCGCCCACCACCAGATTGACCCGCAGCCGCGTGCCTTTCACATAAGCAATCACATTATTGGCGATCTGCTTGGCCAGTTCACGGGTCGGCGCCAGGATCAAACCACGGGTGGTTTTGGCCTGAGGCTTACCCTTCATCTGCATCAGATTATGCGCCATCGGCAGACCGAAAGCCGCCGTCTTGCCCGTGCCAGTCTGCGCGATACCCATGATATCGCGGCCTTCCAACGCCGCCGGAATGGCCTGAGCCTGAATTGGGGTCGGCTCGGAAATTTCCTGGGCTTTCAGGGCACGGATCAAATGGGCATCAAGCCCCATAGCTTCAAAAGTCAAATAGTCTCTCCAGATCACAATTGGCCGGGACGCACCCAAACCAACAGAAAACGCCGCCTGCCAGGATTGGCAAAGCGGAGGATAACGGGTTGCAAAGATGATCTGGCCGCGAGCCGAATGCCGAAACGGTCGTCATCTTGCCGGAGCCCCGCGTGATATGGGAACCTAATTATTCTGCGCGATGGTCCTTGGCGCTCGTCTTGCGCGCCTCTGCTCACGCGGCAGAAACCATCTAGCGAACCGCAACTGGCGGAACGCATTTCGATCGCCTTCGAAACCGAAGGCAATAACACACCCGAGCCGCAAAGCGGCGCCTTATCACAAAGGCTGATCGGGATTGGCAGGGGCAGCAGGGTTCGAACCCGCGACCTACGGTTTTGGAGACCGTCGCTCTACCAGCTGAGCTATACCCCTAGGCCGGATTGCTCGATACGGTCTTTCCCGCCGCGCTTCAACCCATTTTCTTAGAAAACTGTGTTTGCACCGCAGAAAAGCCGCGCCCTTGGCAAAACGCGGCCCGATTTCAACCCCGCTTTGCCGCCGAATTCCAAGTTTTGAGCAATCACTCACGCATCCGTGCTTCACAAAAGGATTACCCAAAATAATTTTGCGCTCAAAACGATCACAGCCCGTCACGGATCGGTGATCTCAGCGATTGGCATCGAGTTTTCCAGATTTATTTCAATTATTTAACACAGGCAGCGCGAAACATTTCCAGCACTCACTGTCAAGACACAGACGCTTGAGCAATTACTCAAATATTTCAGACCTTCTTATCTCGCCAGACGCCCACATCTTTGGCTCGTCAGCGACAAACCGCCGACATCGCACTGCAAAACACAAAACTCCGAAAGGACATATCATGACCCGCATTCTTGCTCCTCTCGCTCTCGCCGCTGCTCTGGGCGCTGTTTTCACCCCGGCCGCTTTCGCCATGAATAACCATAGCGCCGTTTTGGAAAACTCCGTCGCCAATGAACTGCCCTTCTATGGGTTTGGTGATGTGGACGCATCCGAACTGACTAGCGCGCAGCTGGGCGGCATCTATTCCACGCTCCATAGCGACGAGACCTACGGCACCATCAAAGCCGCCATCGACAATATCCTACACAACTAATCCACCCAACTAACCCAACTCACTGATCTTTAGGAGAAATCATCATGATCCGTAACATCTCTGCAATCGCCCTGTCTGCTGTTCTGGCATCTGTCGCTGTGTCTGCTTCTGCTGGCTCATCTTTGGAAAATTCCGTCGCCAATGAATTGGCCTTTTACGGTTTTGACCATGTGAATGCAGCCGAGCTGTCCAATGCTCAACTGGGCGGCATCTATTCCGAGCTGAGCAGCGACGAAAGCTACGGCAGCATCCAAAGCGCAATCAGCGTCATCCTCAGCAAATAATCCATATCCCTGAAAACGAAAGGAAATATCCATGACACGTACATTCTCTACAATCGCCCTGACCGCAGTTTTGGGCCTGTCCGCTCTGACCCCGGCTTTGGCGTCTAGCTCCGTTCTGCAAACCAGCGTCGCAAATGGCCTAAAACAGTATGCGGTGACCGTAGATGTATCCGAGCTGAGCAATAGCCAGCTGACCGCGATCTATACGGAGCTGAACGAGGATCAATCTTTTGGCGAAACCAAGCTTCGCATCCATAATATTCTCGACCGCTAAGCTGTTATGAGGCTTTGGGAAACAGCTGATCCGGCCCATTTCGACTGGCCGATGCGCGCTGGATCAGCTGGACCAATCCCCGCCTCAACCCAAAGGCCAGCCGGTAAGGGGAGCTGCAAGACAGCTCCCTTTCCTAATTTTCCCACTCAGATACCGGCCCGCGAAGCTCTGTGACAGCCTCTTCCAAAGCATTATAATCCGCGCTGGTCAGAACCGGCATTAAGCGGCGGATTTCATCGCCGGGCAAATCCCACCAAGCCAATCGGTCCAGCAAAGCGCAGGTTTTGTCGTCAAACCGACGCCGGATCACCCGCCCCGGATTGCCGACCACCACAGACCAAGCCGGGATCTCGCCGCGCAGCACCGCCCCTGCCCCCGCGATCACCCCATTGCCGATATGCGTGCCGGGCAGAACCATCGCCCCATGACCCAGCCAAACATCATGGCCGATGACCGTATCCTCACCCTTGGCAAATTCATCGGCGAAGAACGGCATCTGAGCCGGATCAAACACGGCGAAAGGATAAGTGGTAAACCAGCCCAACGGATGATTGGCCGAGCTGGTGACAATCCGCACCCCATGAGCAAATTGGCAATAACGCCCGATGATCAACTTTTCCGGCGCCCCCGGATGCAGATAGGGCGCAATGCGGGCGGCGTAGTCGCTGACCGGCTCGAAGTCATTATAATAGCTGCCGGTCCCGACCTGAATATTCGGGTGATCGATAACGGCAGGCAAGTGAACGGTATTTGTGTAAACCTCGCCATTGGGCAAGGTCAGAGGGTGCCGCGTGGCGGCGTCGATAAAATCGGCAGGCATGAGCAAGACCTTTCTAAATGCGTGATCATTTGGCTGGATCAGGCGGTCTTGTTCATTGGTCCCTCCATCGGTTGCCCCGCGCTTTTAGCATAGCGCAGGGTCAATGTCACCCCGCCAGCTCTTCGAGCAAAGCCCGCGCGGAATTAGAGCGGGGTTGCCACATGCCGCGCTCGATCGCCTCTAGAAAGCGCTGCGCCATTTCCTGCAAGGCCGCTGCATTCACCTCGGCTACGAAATCGCGGGTCGGGTCATCCTCTAGATAGGCCTCATAAACCAGGTCGAAATGATGGCCCTTCACCGCGCCTGTCGTAGCGGCAAAGGCAAACATGTAATCCACCGTCGCCGCCATCTCAAAGGCGCCCTTATAGCCGTGGCGCTTGACCCCATCTATCCATTTTGGGTTCACCGCCCGGGCCCGTACCACCCGTGCGATTTCCTGCTCAAGGGTTTGAACCCGTGGGGTTTCTGGCCGGGAATGGTCCATATGATAGCCCAATGGCGCCTGGCCGCGCAGGGCCGTCACCGTCGCCGTCATCCCGCCTTCGAACTGATAGTAATCATCGCTATCGAGCAGGTCATGTTCGCGATTATCCTGGTTCTGGATCACCGCCTGCACCCCGCTCAACCGGGTTTCAAAGGCTGTGCGGGCCGCATCACCCTCGGCCGCGCCGCCATAAGCGTAAGAGCCCCAGTCAAGATAGGCCGCCGCCAGATCCTCGGGGCGATCCCAAAGCCGCTCATCGATCATGGCTTGCAAGCCCGCCCCATAAGCCCCTGGCTTAGAGCCGAAAACCCGCGCCCCGGCCTGAGCTGCACCAAGCTGAGCCGCCTCCGCCTGATAGCGCGCGGCTGCTGGGTTTTCGCTTTCAGGCTCTTCAAGTGCCATCACCGCCCGCGCCGCGCTATCGATCAGATCAAGCTGCGCCGGGAAAGCATCGCGGAAAAAACCCGAAACCCGCAAGGTCACATCCACCCGAGGCCGGCCAAGCGCGGAAAGCGGGATGATCTCATAGCCCGTGACCCGGCCTGACATTTCCTCCCAGACCGGTTTCACCCCCATCAGCGCCAAAGCCTGAGCGATATCATCGCCGCCGGTGCGCATATTCGAGGTGCCCCAGGCGGTCAGCGCCAAGCTGCGCGGCCAATCGCCTTCGCGCTGGAGGAAATCCTCGATCAGCAGATTGGCACTTTTCCAGCCCAAAGCCCAAGCGGCCCGGCTTGGCAAAGCGCGGCTATCCACCGAATAGAAATTGCGCCCCAATGGCAGCACATCAAGCCGCCCGCGTGTTGGCGCCCCCGACGGGCCTGGCGGCAAAAACCGCCCCGAAAGCCCGGTCAGCAGCCCACCCATTTCCGCCGCGCCGGTGTCTTCAACCAACGGGCGCAGGCGGGTGTTCAAAGCCTCAATCACCGCGCGCGAAGCTTCCCCTGGGGCTTCGTCCGCGCCCTCAACAAGCCGCGCCGCCAGCTCTTCGAGCCGCTCAACCGTATCGCCGGCGCTCCGCCAAGCGCCCTGACCAGACAGGATGTCGGGCCGAGGCCCCTCCCATGCCGCGCCGAAATCGCAATCGAGCGGGTCAAAACCCAAATCCAGATCCGTAGCCAAAGCCCGGTGCAGCGAGGCATCCGCCCCTTGCCCGGCCCCGCGCGGCACACGCAGCAAAGCCACCAGCAAATCACGCAGCTGCCGCCCCTCTGGCGCTTGCCCAAAAATATGCAGCCCATCGCGGATCTGGCTTTCTTTCAGCTCGCATAAATAGGCATCAAGCCGGGCCAGGCGGGCATCATCATCGCCCTCCGCCGCGCCCGCATCCTGATCAAGCCCGGTGGCTGACATCAAGCTTAGGATCTCACGCCGCAAATAACCGATGCGCCGCGCATCCACACCCGCCGCCTGGTAATACTCATCCACCAGCCCTTCGAGCTCTCGCAGGGGTCCATAGGTTTCGGCGCGGGTCAAAGGCGGGGTCAAATGGTCGATGATCACCGCCGAGGCCCGACGCTTGGCCTGGGTCCCCTCGCCCGGATCATTGACAATAAAGGGGTAAAGATGCGGCAAAGCCCCAAGCGCCAACTCTGGAAAGCAATCTTGCGACAGGGCCAAAGCCTTACCCGGCAGCCATTCAAGATTGCCATGCTTGCCCATATGCACCACGGCCTGGGCACCAAAATTTTCCCGCAGCCACAAGTAAAACGCCAAATAGCCATGCGGCGGGACAAGGTCCGGGGCGTGATATGTTTCTTCGGGATCAATATTATAGCCCCGCGCCGGTTGGATCCCGACCACCACATTGCCATATTCCAGAACCGAAAGGGCAAAAGCGCCGTCTTCGACAAACGGGTCTTGCTCGGGCGCGCCCCAACGATCCGTGATCGCCTGCCGCGCCGCCCAGGTAAGCGAACTGAACCAAGCCTGATAGGTTTCCAGCGGCAATCTCACCCCGCCCTTGCGCGTGGCCCGATCGGTCAGCCAATTGGTTGGGCCGGCCAAGATCGCCTCCATCAGCCCGGCGCTTTCCTCTGGCGCTCCGCTCACATGATAGCCTTGGGCGGCAAGAGCCTTCAGCACCCCCACCGTTGCCGCAGGTGTGTCAAGCCCAACCCCATTGGCCAAACGCCCGTCTTTATTGGGGTAATTGGCCAGCACCAAGGCAACCCGGCGCTCAGCTTCGCCAGTGCGGGCAAGCTTGGCCCAGGCGCTTGCCAGATCAACCACGAAATTCACCCGATCATTGACCGAACGATAAGCGGCAATGGCGCATTGGGTGGCCTCGTCAAAATAGGCCTCGCCCTTAAAACTGACCGCACGCGACAGCACCCGACCATCCACCTCTGGCAGGGCGACATTCATAGCGATATCGCGCGGACCAAGCCCCCTTGTACCACTTTCCCAGGCCTCTTGGCTCGCCCCGGAAAACACCATTTGCAGCACTGGCGCGCTGGTGGCATCCAGCACCGTGCCGCTATTTTCCTGCCCCGGCTTACCAACGGCAAAGGCGGTCGCGTTTAGGATCACATCTGGGCGGGTTTCGGCAAAGATCTGCTCTAGCGTGGCCACAGACACCGGATCTTTCAGCGACGCCACATAGACCGGCAGCGGGTTAAGCCCCCGGCGCGACAGGGTTTTCACCATCTGATTAACCGGCTGAAGTCCCGCCCCCTGCAAAAGCGAGCGATAAAATACCAGCGCCACCACCGGCGCCTCATCGCGCCAAACACGAGCCAGATCTTCGCGGCCAGCCTGAGCGGAGCCGGGCCAATAAAACCCTGCGCGCAAAAGCGGCGCGGCTGGGGCGGGTTCCTCGCCTACGCCCAGCAAATGCTGACAATAGCTTAGGAAATTCTGCGCATTGCCCGGACCGCCCTCGACGAGATAAGCCCAAAGCGCCTCCCATACCCCATCGGGGACCGTGGACAGCGAGCGCAATTCTGGATCGGGCTTGTCATCGCCGGGCAGCAGCGCCAGCAAAATCCCCGCCTCGCTCAGCCGCGCATGCAGTTGCTCGACCGCATATTTGAAATAACCAGTGCCGCCCAGAACCCGCGCCACCACAAGCTTTGCGCCAAGGCAGGTATCGTCAATATATTTATCCACCGTAAAGGGATGGCTCAGCCAGGCCATATTCGCCAAGCGCAGGTCGGGCGGGCTCTCCATCCCGGCACGAGCCTCTGATAGCGCGGCAAGATCCGTATCGGCGGCCGAGAGGAAAATCACCTCTGCCGGGCTTTGGCCTGGATCGACGGGATCAGCGCCGTCCTCAATCTGACCGGGGGTTGCGGCGAGCAGATGCATGGGCGGCGCTCCCTATTGGGCGAGGTATTGGTCGAGAAGTTCGAGTTAAGCCGGCACGCTCAGCGCGGCCTGCAGACCATCCGTGATGGCCGCGCGATCCAGCCCCGAATGGCCGATCACCACGAGCCGGGTTTGACGCGGATCAGCGCCAAAGGAGCGGTCAAAATGCGTATCAATCCGTGGCCCCACGGCTTGCAGCACCAAGCGCATGGGCTTTCCCTGGATCGCGGCAAAGCCTTTGACGCGCAAGAGCTTATGAGAGGCAATGATTTGCGACACGGCCTCGGTCAGCGCTTTGGCATCCGCCAATTCCGGTAGATCAACCACAAAACTTTCAAAGGCATCATGCCCGTGATCATGGTGATGATGGTCGTGATCATGGTCATGGTGGTGATCATCATCATGATGGTGGTGATGGTGATGCACCTCGCCGCGCACATCCAAATTATCTTCGGCCGCAAGCCCCATGCCCAGCAGAATCGCAGGCGCCACAGCCCCCTTTTCACAGGCCAAAACTTGCACCCCATCGCGGGTTTTCGCCCCGAGCTGGTCAACCAGAGCCTCGGGCGCATCCATCAAATCAGCCTTATTCACCAATACCATATCGGCGCAGGCCAGCTGATCTTCGAAAAGCTCCGCAAGCGGCGTGGAGTGATCAAGCCCATCATCCGCCTCACGCTGACGGGCCACGGCCGCTTCATCAGCGGCGAAATGGCCAGCCGCCAGAGCCGGGCCATCAACCACAGCCACGACCCCATCAACCGTCACTTTCGTGCGGATCGAGGGCCAACCAAAGGCGCGCACCAAAGGCTGGGGCAAGGCTAACCCGCTGGTTTCAATGACGATATGGTCAGGCGCCGGATCACGGGCCAGCAGGCCTTCGATCGCGGGGATGAAATCTTCGGCCACGGTGCAGCAGATGCAGCCATTGGACAGCTCGACCACATCTTCATCTTTGCAGCCTTCAATGCCGCAGCCCTTCAAGATGCCGCCATCCACGCCCAAATCGCCGAATTCATTGATTACAAGCGCGATACGCTTGCCGCCCGCATTATCCAGTAAATGCCGGATGAGCGTGGTTTTTCCAGCGCCGAGAAAGCCGGTGATGACTGTGGCGGGGATTTTCTGCGGCATGGCGGATGCTCCTGCATTGGACCGGGTTTTCGCATATGCGAATGCGGCGGGGCTGGTGTCAAGCACGCCCTTTGGTGGCACTCAGATGTGGCGCAAGCCAGGCGAGAATGTCTTCGACCCGCTGAAAGATCGGGCCTTTGGGCAGTGGCGGGCGACTGATCATGGTAATGGGCAGGCCAAGCTTCTGTGCCGCATCGATTTTGCCGCGGCTTGGCCCACCTGAATTCTTGGCGATCAGATGGGTAAAGCCCTGCTTACGCAGAAAAATTCCCTCCTCCGCCTCAGAGCCGGGCCGCGATTGGCAATAGCTGACATGAGGCGGCAGCGGGCCATCAAGGGCAGTCATAGCACGCAGGGTAAAGCGGCAATCAGGGCGAAGCTTTGTGGCCGGTAAGGCGCTCGCCCCCAGAGCCAGAAAGGCATGCGCCTGGGCCGGCAATTGTGCCAGCGCAGTGGCCAAATCTGGGACTGACTGCCAATTTTGTCCCGGATATGGCGACCATTCTGGTCGTTTCAGCATCGCAAATGGTGTATTCTTCGCCAGAGCTGCTTGCGCTGCGTTATGTGGCATCTGCGCGGCAAAAGGATGGGTGGCATCAATAAGCGCGGCGATATTTTCCGCTTGCAGATATTCAGCAAGACCCTCGACACCACCAAAGCCACCTTGACGCAGGGGCGGCGGATAATCGGCTTTCACCTTGCCAGCCAGGCTCACAATCGCCGGAATCTGCGCTTCGGCGAGCCTTTCGGCCAAAGCATGGGCCTCGGTCGTGCCGCCCAAAACCAAGACAGCACCACCGCTCATGGATGCGCCTGGGCGATGATCTGCCCCTCGCGGCTGATCACCAGGATGTCGATTTGCGTTTGCCCCCCCGCCAAAGCTTGGGCCTTGCGCCGCGCCTTTTCTGCTACAGCCTGCGCAAGCGCGGGACCGCAGAGGGTCAAGGCCTCTAACGCCGTGTTACAATTCACGATTTCCGCGCGCCCTGCCATTTCCGCCAGGGCCTGGAAATCCACTTGGCTCCGGCCAGAATGCAGATCCACCGCCCCCTGCGCCAGCTTGGTAAGCTTCCCAATCCCGCCGGCAATCGTGACGCGTGGGATTGGATGCCGGGCCAGATATTTCAGCATCCCCCCCGCGAAATCACCCATATCTAGCATGGCATGCTCAGCCAGGCCGAAATGCGCTTGGGCCGCGCGTTCAGAGGTTGCCCCAGTGGCCCCCACCGCATGGGGCAGATCCGCCGCGCGCGCCACATCGATACCGCGATGAATGGAGGCGATCCAAGCGGCACAGCTAAACGGGCGCACAATGCCAGTGGTGCCCAGAATTGACAGCCCGCCAAGAATGCCCAAACGCGGATTCCAGGTTTTCGCCGCGATAGCCTCGCCGCCGGGAATAGAGACCGTCACTCGCCAATGGCCGGGGCGGTCATGTGCAGCGCTCAAGGCGGTTAGCACATCACTGATCATTTGCCGGGGCACAGGATTGATCGCAGGCTCGCCGGGGGGCAGCGGCAGGCCTGGTTTTGTGATCACACCAACCCCTTCCCCGGCCTGAAAGCTAATCTGGAGCGGACCGGGAGTAAAAGAGAGCGTGGCGATCACCGTCACCCCATGGGTCACATCCGGGTCATCCCCCGCATCCTTGACCACGCCCGCTTGCCAAGCGCTGGCTTTGTGATCACAAAATGCCAATTCGAAACGCGCTCGATTACCTCTGGGCAGAGTTAACTCCACCTCGCGCGGGGCCTGGCCAGTCAGCATAGCCTCTGCCGCGCCCGCAACCGCCGCAGTTGCACAAGCGCCCGTGGTATAGCCGGTGCGCAGAGCCCCGGCCATGGCTCAGACCGCTGCTTTGGGGCGCAAAATATGCGGGCGCGCCGCATCGTAAAGTGCGGAATCCGGGAAATCGACGGGCTCAAACACCCGCCCCACAAAGATCAGCGCGGTACGCGTAAGTTTCGCCGCCCGAACCTTTTCGCGAATATCGCTCAGCGTGCCCTTAAGGAATTGCTGATCTGGCCAACCAACGCGATAGGCCACCACAACCGGGCAATCTGCCCCGTAAAACGGCGTAAGCTCGCGTTCGATATGCGGGATATTGCGAACCGAAAGATGGATTGCGAGGGTCGCACGAGAGGCGCCGAGGGTTGCCAAATCCTCGCCCTCAGGCATGGCAGAGCTTTTCATCGCCGTGCGGGTCAGGATCACAGTTTGCGCCTGCTCTGGTACGGTCAGCTCCTGGCCCATCGCCGCCGCCGCCGCTGCGTAAGCGGGCACGCCGGGGATGATTTCAAACGGAATATCCAGGGCTTTGAGGCGGCGAATTTGCTCGGCGATCGCGCCATAGAGCGAAGGATCGCCGGAATGCACCCGCGCTACATCCTGGTCTTTGGCATGGGCGGTCTCGATTTCGGCGATGATTTCATCAAGATGCATGGGCGCGGTATCACGCACAAGAGCGTCTTCCGGCGCAATTGTGATCACAGCCTCTGGCACCAAGGAACCAGCATAAAGGCAAACCGGGCATTGGGAGATAAGCCTTTGGCCTTTCACGGTAATAAGATCAGGATCGCCCGGCCCTGCGCCGATGAAATAAACCGTCATTCTGCTGCCTCTTGATGTTTTTTCGCATATCCGCGCGGGGTATAGATCCATTTGCCGCCTGCTCCGACGGAGCGATCTCCGCTTGTGATCACAGACGAGCCCGAAGCGCCGATCAGCACCACGGTGAGCATATCAACTTCATCCACTTGCAATTCGGAGAGTGTCCGCAAAGTGAGCTTCTCCTCCGGGCGGCCAAGATTTGAGGCCAACAATACCGGCGTATCAGCGGGGCGATGTTCCAGCAGTTTATCACGCGCCTCGGCCAGCAAGGTCCGGCGGCGTTTCGAGACTGGGTTATAAAATGCGATCACAAAATCGCCCTCAGCCGCCGCCTTCACCCGTTTTGTGATCACATCACGCGGAGTGAGCAGATCCGACAGGGAAATGGCGCAGAAATCATGGCCCAAAAGCGCGCCCGATCGGGCCGATGCGGCTTGCAGCGCCGAGATGCCGGGGGCATGGGTGATCTCTACTTGCCGCGCGGCTTTGCTGACCCCATGCGCGCCATCGCCGCGCGCGATCAGCTCCATCACCAAGGCGCCCATAGCGTAAATCCCTGCATCGCCGGAACAAATCAGCGCAACCTTACGGCCTTGGCCGGCTTGCTCCAGGGCGTAACGACAGCGGTCTTCTTCACCGCCCAAGGGGAAATCACTGCGATCCTTGCCATCGGCAAGCGGGCCAAGCAGATCGATATAAAGCCCATATCCCACCAGCTCCTCAGCTTCAGCGATAAGCCGCGTGGCCTCGGGTGTGCGCCAAGCCGCTTGGCCTGGCCCGATACCAACCACAGCGAGCGAACCGCGCGCCCGCCCCGGGCTAAGCCGGTCAATTCGAGCCAAAGCGCAGGTGGCATTCGCGGTTTTGTGTTTTGTGATCACAAGCTCCGCATCCTCGCCTGCCAAGGCCAGGGCCGCGCCTTCGGACACGCCATGGCAGCCGGTTTCCGCAAAGACGACCTCTGAGGGATTGGCCAGGCGATGGGCTTCGGCCTCTAGCTGAGGCGCGGTGAAAAAGCTCACCGGCAGATCCCAAGCTTGGGCGAGATCATGGATCGCGGCTTCATCGGCTTTTAGATCAATAGACGCAATGGCGGCGATTTCTTCGCGGGCAATGCCTTGATCCGCCAGAGTTTTCGCAACCAGCCCTTCTAGCTCTTCGCTGCTACACCCCCGCGCACAGCCCAGGCCCAGGGCCAGGCTTTGGCGGTAATAGACCAGCGGCGGCAGGCCCTCGACAGTCAGGACGACGCGTAAGCCACCCTCCCCGCTCACAGAGATAAAACCGCCATCGATCAGGGAAGAGAGCCAAGGCGCGCGCCCCGTCACGGTCCCCTTTTGGCCAGCAAGCAGCGCCGCGGTCACAGCTTTGGCATCGAGCGGATTGCCCAACCGCCAGCCTTCGGGCGGCTCATCCAGTGCCAAGCCCAGGCGGATATCGCCAGCGGTGGTGATCTGCGGCGCAGTGTTGAGCGCCTCGGCCAGTTGCCGCGCGATATCATTGGCGCCGTGATGCCCGCCGAGAAGCGGCACGGGCGTTCCGTTCTCCGACAGGGCCAGCACTGGCGGCTCGGTCCATTTATCGCTCAGATGCGGGGCCAGGGCGCGGATCACGATCCCGGCGGCGCAAACCGCGATGATCGGATGCCCGGCCAGAAAGAGCATCGCCAAGTGATCGGGCGTGCTGGTGAAATCGCGCCCTTTTTGGTGATGCGCGCAGCCGAAAACATGGCTATCCGACAGAGCCTCTGCGGCCCGCTCGGCGATTTCGGCCCCCGACCTGGTAAGGGACACGATGACGGGCGGCATGGAGGGTTTAGACATGAGCGTCCTCCCCTGGAATAAGGATCATGGAGAAATAGGGCGCCTCATCGGGCGCCTCGCTAAGCGGCCAGACCTGCTGATTGGGCAGCGAGGCATGGGAAACAAAGACAGCGCGCTCGGCCAGCCCCAGCCGGGTAAGCAGCGCGCGGATTTTAGGAAAATGCCGGCCAAGCTTCATGATGGCGGCGGCATTGGTGGCGGTCAGCCGGGCCTCTAGCTCGGCCTCTGGCAAGGTGGCCGGCAGCACGGTCAGCACATCGGCACGGGCACAGAGCGGGCGGCTCGCAGCGGCTGTCACGGCGGCAAGCGAATTCACCCCTGGCACGATTTCGCAGGGCAGATCCGCGGAGAGCCGAGCGAAGAGATACATGAAGGAGCCATAGAAAAAGGGATCGCCTTCGCAGAGCACCACGCAGCGGCGGCCCGCTAGCATATGGGCGCGCAGGTTTTCGGCGGCTTGGTCATAGATTTCCTGAGCCGGGAAGCGTTCGGTCCGCATGGGGATCACGATCGGCAGCTCTAGCGCGTCTTCGGGGATCGCTGACGCGGCAATCCGGCGGGCAAAACTTTCGCCGCTATCAGGGGCGGGATAGGCGATCACCTCCGCCTGAGAGATCAGGCGATGGGCTTTGAGCGTCATGAGCTCGGGATCGCCCGGTCCAACGCCGATGCCATAAAGCGGGGGCATGGTCATAGGGTCAGGCTCCATTGAGTGACAGGCATGGCCGCGCGCCAGCCGCGATAGGGGCCAACCGGCGTGGCGCGGGAAATGGCCAGGCGGGTGAGCTCGCCCCCATGCTGGGCTTGTAGGCTGAGCAGTTTGGCTTCGCTTTCCAGCGTCACCGCATTGGCAACGAGGCGGCCATGGGGTTTGAGCGCGGCAAGACAGGCGATGACCACGGCTTCGCTGAGCCCGCCGCCGATAAAGATCGCATCTGGGCGCGGCAATTCGCTTAGCCCATCAGGAGCTTTGCCCGCCAGGATTTGCAGCCGGGGCGTGCCGAGCCGAGCGGCATTGGTGGCGGCCATGGCACGGCGGGGTTCTAGCGGCTCGATCCCGATAGCTTCGGCGTCGCGGGCCGCCCGCATCCATTCGATAGCCACCGAGCCGCAGCCTAGTCCAATATCCCACAGCAATTGCCCCCGCGCCGGGGCAAGCCGGGCCAAGGTGATGGCGCGGATCTCTTGCTTGGTCATTTTGCCATCATGCTGAAACGCATCATCGGGCAGACCGGTGCGTGGCAAGAGCTTTGCCCCCTGCGCCGCGCGGCAGGTCACGGCCAGCACATGCAGATCGGGGGCGCGCTCTGTCCAGGCTTCTGCACGGCCTTCGATACGGCTTTCCTCTGGCCCGCCCAGATGGGCCAGCACGGTGAGATCCGAGGCGCCATAGCCAGCCGCGCACAGGAGCGCCGCGATCTCGGCGGGGCTATCGCCATCGCGGGTGAGGATCAGCAGCCGTGCCTCAGGGGCAAGGAAGGGCAAGATCTGCGCGGCAGGGCGACCATGCACGGTCAGGGTCTCGCAATCCGCAAGGCTCCATTTCATCCGCGTGGCGGCCCATTGGAAGGCAGAGAGCTGGGGGTGAAGCGTCAGCTCTTCGGGGGCGAAAAGCTTCAGCATATGCGCGCCCACCGAATACCAAAGCGGATCGCCAGTGACCAAAAGCGCGGTGGGGCGCCCGCGATAGGACACCACCTGATCGCGGAATTGGCGAAACGGCGTGCCCCAGGTGACGCGCTCGGCCCTCAGATCGGGCAGCAAAGCATGATGCCGCTCTGCGCCAATCACCACCTCAGCGGCGGCCAGGCGGCTGCGGGCCACAGGGGTGAGCCCGTCAAGCCCATCCTCGCCCAAACCGATAATATCAAGCCAAGGCGCAGTCATAGCAGAGCTCCCGGCGCGTAAAGGGCAGCGGG